>CAVWDY010000038.1:0-252112 GCA_963753875.1 uncultured Alphaproteobacteria bacterium
ATCTCTACAACAACTTAGCACGCGTTTCGCGGCGCTCCAATTCAGGTGTGTCCGCACAATGTCCGCGTAACCTGTTCGCCTCACGTTCGCGGGCAAGTCAGCCGGTGCGAAATCGCGGTGGCCGGCGATGACGATTATCCGCCGCGAAGCAAAGCGAAACTATTCTGTAATTATCAATGATTGTTTCGCAGACCGCAGCCTCTCCGGCGAGCTTTTGGGCATGATAACCTATTTGCTGTCTCGCCCCGACAATTGGCAAGTTAAGGTCCAACCGTTAGCCGCTCGAATGCGCTGGGGACGTGATAAGACGTACAATTGTCTAAATGCACTCGCTGACCATGGCTACATCGAGAGAAGGCAGGATCGCGACGAATCCAGCGGAAAATTTGGGCCGGTGGAGTATCTAGTGTACGACGAGCGAGTTGCCGGACTATCCAGCGAACGCAAGCCGATGACTGAGATGCCGCTTCCGGAAAATCAGAAAGCGGCCAAAAGAATAAATACTGAGAGCCAAAAAATACTTCCCCCTAAATCCCCCAAGCATAACCCCGGTGAGGGTTCGAAGGGCTCACCAAGGGAAGAATTTCGACCCTCTCCGAGGGTCGATCAGCTGTCACCAGAACGGACCGCTAAACCTTGGGCCGAGCGCGGCAAGTATGAAGCGGAAATCATCGCGCGTCTTGGAGCAGAGGGTATGGACATCCTCTCAAGCCTTGAGGAGTGGAAGTTGACGCAGCTTTGCCGAAGCCAGAGTCGCGGCACTTTGACCGATGAGCGAATCCTTGAACTGAAAACAAACCATCGGACTAGCCGCGTTCCTTAGTGGGAGTCTCGGCAGACCCGCCACCGCGGCCCTCCCAGCCGCGCCGGTGAGTTAAATTGACCGGGCCTATCCAACATAGCCTGAGATCGAAGATCGGTTAAAAACCAACCCCGTGCCCCACTTTCAGGGATGATAAGCGTTGCAGGAACCTGCAACTATTTTGGTTCAGCGAGAGGGAGCTTTCTTCTTAGCTCGCTTCTTGGCCGGAAGTTCGACGCGCTGTCCGCGCTCATCTAACAGTTTGGTAGGAGTAATGCCTAACGCGTCCGCCGCGCGCCAGAGTGTGACCAGTGTAGGATTGCGGCGGCCAGCCTCTAGGCCGCTGATATAGAATTGCTCAACACCCATCCGGCTCGCAAGCTCCTCCTGCGAGAGCGCCGACGCAATCCGGTGCTTCCTGATGTTCAGACCAACGATTCGCCGCACGTCCATGCCAGACATGCGAAGGCAGGGTCGAATTGCGGGCCATATATTTTAGTATATATTCGGAAACGCGGTGTAGTCGGTGGCTCAGCGACCTTATCTCTGGGAAAGAATATGGATTTGAAACGTCTTTCAATATTGCTGATTTGGTTGGGTGCCATGCTTGTGCTGGCCGGAGCGTTTAGCTGGGGCGCACGAATGCCCGAGGAAGCTTGGCTCAAAGAGGGCTACTACCATTGTCTCTGGGCTTCGTCCTATCGCGTGACTTCCGAGATCAAGCCTGACTTTCTCAATCCTCTCTGGAATGCAGACAAAGCATCGTGTACAACCGCCCGAGCAGACTCCCTCGTTAACTTTGCGGAAGATGGCAAGAGGGTAATTGCGCGCATAACAACGGGAGTTGATCCCGGGCCTGCGGTTCACGAACAGCCGCCATTTTTTCTGATGACACCGTTTCTCAATAGCGCGGGATTTATAGTCGTTCTACTGGGCAGCATCATCGCGATCACGAGGTCAGGTCAAGTATCCGGCGCGGAAATAACCCAACAGGCTAGTTATGGGTCACGCTTTTCCAGCCAACTCGATCCAGCAGGGTACGATTTAAAGAAATGGAACGCGCTTCTTCAGTATGACGCTGATATCAAGCGCGTTGCGGATGCGTTGGCCCCATACGGACAAAAATATCTCGATCAATTCGCCGAAGCCTTCATGGCGATCAATGATAAAAACTACCTCCCTCAAATTATTCGAACAATCCTTGAAAGCGCAAAACTAGATGCTGCTCGCGTGCCTATCGAAGATAGGGCGGTCGAGCCGGGCAAGTAATGTTCCCGCTATAGGGATGGTTGCAATCACAATATCGCGGACAATTGCGTAACTGGGAGTATTTATGTTTTACCGAACTTTTCTCCGAGGTATCTTCGGTGTGCTGTGGTGTGCTGTACTCCAGCCTAACCAATTGGCAGCCGCAGCTCAGAATGATCCAGCAAACTTTTTGAAAACGATGCAGAAGATCGTCAAGGAAAACGGTGATCTTCTTTTCATCCTGTTGAGACATCACAAAAGGTATTGCTGGGACGGAACTGACCCGGACGAAACCGTTATGGTGGAATACAAACAAGTCGTTGCGGCCCTCACGGTCCTCGAAACGGATAATAGGATAATTTCACAAGCCAACAGAATGGCCCCTTCGCTTGATAGCTATATAGAATATCGCCTCTCAATTGCAGACACTGCCCTGAAGTCGAACTGCTTGAACATGGCGGATGAACAATATCGAGCGGTCTTGAAGGACTTCTCACAGATCAACCATGGTCGCTATCGCGAACTTGCAAAAATCGGTGTGGACGATGTGAGAGAAAAGCGCGTTGCCCAAGCAGCCGCGGATCAAAAGCACTCCGGCCCATCAAGCGTCCCGTGGGAGCTGGTGGGAGAATGGCTTCCTCAATCGGGCGACCTCGTTCCCAAAGACATTGGCAAATGCAAGCCAACATCACCTAATGATAGCGGCCCGTTCGTGCTAAAAACGGATGGCTCATGGGACCGATCTTTTCCGAATGCCGCCACGTCTCACTGCGTTCTCAGCCTAGCTCCGTTTTTTTCTGAAGGAAAAGACTGGAAAGTAACTTCGACATGCCAGCCTCAGGTCACTGAGGTCTGGTGGCAACTCGGTTCGGCTCGTGACCGGATTACAACTCATGACTTCATCGACAACACCGCCACGGGCGGAAAGAAAAGCATCGGAAGCACCAAGGTCGAATACCGCCGCTGCGATTAAACTAGAATTGCAGGCGAGAGTCGCATCTGTAACATTACGTCCTACCGACGTTGCACGAAATGTTACGGGGCGCTCCGATGAAATCGAACCGATATATCGCCTATTATCGAGTCAGTACGCCGCGCCAGGGTAAATCGGGGCTCGGCTTAGAGGCCCAGCGGAAGGCCGTAAAGGACCGCCTATCCGGCTGCGGCGAACTGATCTCCGAATACACGGAGGTGGAAAGCGGTGGCCGAAATGACCGGCCAAAGCTCTCGGAAGCTCTTTCCGCTTGCCGCCTCCATCGGGCTACCCTGATCATTGCCAAACTGGACCGGCTCGCCCGTAATGTCGCTTTCGTTTCGAACCTAATGGAGGCGGGTATCGAATTTGAAGCCGTCGATTTTCCTCAAGCCAATCGGCTTACTATTCACATTCTCAGCGCCGTCGCAGAGCACGAAGCTAGAATGATATCAGACCGCACCCGCGTGGCCCTAACAGCCGCGAAAGCTCGCGGGGTCAAACTCGGCGGATGGAGAGGGCGTGCAGGAACCTGCAACGATCTCGCGCGCGCTCGGGCAACAAGAACCGATAAAGCCGTTCGGCGGGCGTCCGATTTACGCGCTACGATCCTCGAAATCCAGAATAGCGGTCCGCAATCGCTCTGCGCCGTGGCCTCTGGACTTAACCAAAGAGGGATAACCGCGCCTCGTGGCGGTGTCTGGCGCGCTGGCCAGGTAAAGCGCGTACTATCGCGGCTCGCGACAACAAGTCCGAGGCTACCCGAATAGGCCATTCAATTCCGTCCGAGAAGATTTACGCTAACTGCCCTTGCCTTCGCGTCAGGGTTGAAGAACACTCGATTCCTATCATGGGGGACGTAATGAGTTCTAGAATAGCATTTGAATTGCGATCGATCGGCGTGATCGCGCTGGCCGCGACGCTCGGCGGTTGCGGGCTGGTCGCGCAAGCCCAACAACGTGAAGCCTACCAAAAAGCCTTGGCGCAGGTTCAAGCCGGCGTTCAGATATGCAATGACACCTACCCGAAGGTTCAAAATACGGCCGTAGTGAGGGCGCAATGCATTGGGGCCGCAACGGACGCCCTGCGTCCACTCCTCACCTATCCAGACCTTTATGACAAAGAAAAAGCCGATAGAAACGCGCTCGCTGAACAATGGCAGACGGGAAAAATAACCCAACTTCAGTATGAGGCACAGTTTACTGAGATGCATTCCACGATCGTTGCAGAAGAACAACGGCGTAATCTCGCTAATCGGTCCGTCGGTGCTCAGGAATCATCCGCGAGCGCGGCTTGGATAGCGGCGGCGTCGTCGCCATCAGTGGTGGTTGTGCCGCGACGTTAGGCAACGCGATGCGATCGAGTTTGTTGGGAGCCGAAGGCGTTATCTCAGGACCGCCCAGACTTTCACCCACTCCCAGCCTCGCCTCTATGGCTTCCCGAACGTGGGCCGGCATCATCGGCGCTGACAGCGGACATCAATCGGAAGCAAAACCGGGGAGATGTAGACACCCGCTGCCCCTATGTAATAGTGCGAAAATCCCTATAAAAATTTTAAAACTTCAAAACTTCAATCGACCCGAGATAAGAACGCCGAGTGTATGAGGCACGTCCACTTTGCGACGAGTCATTTAGTGCAACACGGTCTTACGTGTAAGACAGAATCCCGTCACGGACTTGCGCCGCACGAAACTCGGAAACGACTCGATTCTGCTAATCGCGGGTAACGCACACCGATTTTCCTATCAAAATACAAGACCCGCGCCATCTGCTGTAAGACCACAGCATAACACCGCTCTGTAAGACATTCGCGCTTGCAGGAGCCTGCAATCGTTGGCCTCGCACAACGCGCCCTCAAATACTCATGGACACGGGGGCTTGCAGGAAACCTGCAAACTAAATCTCAAGTAACGTCTGCGCCGCAGGGCTATCTTGCATCATAACGCAATATGTCGTAACGTTCATCACCAGCGCAGTTGATGCATGCGGTGGGAAACTTCTGCGCTGGATAGCTCCCCACCTTGGACGAACGTCAATGGTGGAAATGGATGGCGAAGCCGCAGCGCTTCTCACAACAAAGCAAACCGCTAAATTTCTCGGCGTTAGCGAAGGCAGCGTCAGAACGCTTATTCGTTTGCGAAAAATTGAATTCGTGCGGATCGGCAAGCGACCTATGGTTCGGCGAGATAGGCTTCAATATTTTCTCGATAATAGTACGGAGAAACAATGCCCCGACGAAACTCAGGTGCCAAGCTCCGTTTTCTCGAAAAGCGGGGATGCTTCTATATCGTCTGGACTGACAGCGGTCGCAGCCGCGAGCGCAGCACGGGCACTTCAGACCGCCAACAAGCTGAGTATGCGCTCGCAGAGTTCATCCAAAACCACCAGCGACATGCCGGGCCGCGTGATCCGTCTCAAATCCTCATAACCGATATATTGGACATCTACGCGCGGGAGCATGGACCCGAGACCGCTGCTCCATGGCGCATCGCCTCCGCAGTAAAGAGTCTCGTGGAATTTTGGCAAGGACGATACGTAGCAGACGTTACGCGCGAGACCTGCCGCCGATACGAAAAGGACCGCAACCGGTCAGCGGGCACCGTTCGGCGAGAACTAGGTGTCTTACGCGCGGCCATCAATCATGCGCATCGCGAAGGGCGCATAACAAGGACCGTTTCCGTAAGACTTCCCGAAAAACCTCAAGCGCGCGACCGCTGGTTAACGGAAACCGAAGCGCTTGCCTTATACCGCGCTTCAATGAGCGAGCCGAGGGTTCGTCTACATCTGCCGCTCTTTATTCTGCTGGGCCTTTATACCGGACAGCGGAAGGAGGCGATCTTATCCCTGCGATGGGTTCAAGTCGATCTCAACGCCGGTCTAATCAACTTCAACGCTCCAGATACGAGGAGATCGAACAAGCGAAGAGCCCATCTTCCGATTCCTCCAACCTTGCTACGCCGATTGCACCGCGCACGGCAGCGCGGCGTCGAGTTGGGTTTCGTGGTTCACGAAAACGGCAAACGTTTAAAGGATATCAAGCGCGGCTTCTCGTCCGCCTGCCATCGCGCCGGTCTCGTGGGCGTTACGCCTCACACGCTGCGCCATACTTGCGCGACGTGGCTAATGCAGCGCGGGGTACCAATCTGGGATGCTGCCGGATTCCTCGGAATGAGTCGGGGGACCCTCGAACGAGTTTACGGTCACCACCACCCGGACTTCCTTCAAAGCGCAGCCAGGGCGCTGAAGTGATGTCCGCAGAATGTCCGCGCTACCCGCGCAAATATTATCAAAATTGCATCATGTATCGAGGGAAAACACATGCAAATAAACGTTATACCCCGATTCATCGATAATCCGAAAAACCGCTTGCCATGGGGCGATTTTGGGATTCGAGTTAGGGGATGATTTGCGCCGGCTTTTTGTCTCCCGTTGATCGCGCCGACCTGACCGCCCTGGCGCGGGATGGATCGGCGGCGCATCGATTGGCGCGGCGCGCCAATGCGCTGGTGCTTTTGGATTCCGGCTGGAGTTGCGAAAAGGTCGCCGGGGCCTTGCTGCTGGACGACGACACGATCCGCCGGTGGCACGGCTTGTTCATCGCGAATGGCCTCGAAGGGCTGACGCGTTTCGAGGCCGGTGGCAGCGCCTGCCAGATGAACGGCGAGCAACAGGAAAACCTGAAGGCCTGGGTCGCAGCGGCGTTGCCGCGCTCGACGCGCCAGATCGGCGCCTGGATCGAGCAGGAATTCGGCCACGTCTATGCGGGCCGCTCGGGACTGATCGCGCTATTGCATCGCCTGGGGCTCGAATATCACAAGCCGAAAGTCATCCCGCGCAAGCTCGACGAGGAAAAGCAGAAGACTTTCATCGCGAGCTATGAAAAAGTCTTGAACTCGCTGCCCGACGACGAGGCCGTGCTGTTCGCCGACGCGGTGCATCCGACCCATGCCGCGCGGCCCGCCGGTTGCTGGGCGCCGAGCCAGGAGACTCTCGCGATCGAGCAGACGAGTGGGCGCCAGCGCATCAATATCCATGGCGCGGTCGATCTCGAGACCGGTCAAACCCGAATGATCGAGGTCGAAACCGTCGACGCCGCCTCGACGATCAGGCTTCTGGAATCGATCGAGGCGTTCTATCCGATGCTGGTCCTCATCCATGTCTTTCTCGACAACGCACGCTATCATCACGCGAAGATGGTGCGGGAATGGCTCGCTCAGCCGGGGCGGCGAATAAAGCTGCACTTCATCCCGCCCTATTGCCCGCATCTGAACCCGATCGAGCGGCTATGGGGCGTGATGCACAAGCATGTCACGCACAATAAATCCTACCCGACTTGCGCCCAATTCGCCGATGCCACGCTCGGTTTCCTGCGTGAAAAAGTTCCTCGGAATTGGGCGGACATCTGTGATTCGGTCACCGACAATTTCCGTATCGTCAACCCCAGCGATTTTCGGGTTGTGACGTGAACGGAGTATAGCGTCGGCCAGACAGGTTTGCGTTAGGGGATGGCGGCATGACCGGCGAAGAGTTCGCGCAGTTATTGAACGACCTCACGCGCTCAGCGGAATCCGGCGACGGCGCGCGCTTCGCCCGCCACTTCACCGAGGACGCAATTTACTACGACTACATCTACGGCGCCCATCGGGGCCGCGCCGACATCGCGCATATGTTGCAGGGTCTGTTTCATCGCGATGCCGCCGACTATCGATGGGAGATGTTCGATCCCGTCTGCGATGGCGAAAAAGGCTATGCGTGGTCGCTGTCGAGCTTCACCTCGAAAATCCCGCGGTTCGAAGGCCGCCGTGTCGTGATCGACGGCATCAGCCGGTTCGTCCTGCGCGATGGCCTGATCGCCGAATACCGCGAGTTGGTCAACGGCGGCGTGGCGATGGTGCAGCTCGGTGTCGAGCCCGAGCGCATGGCAAAAGTGTTCCGGCGTTGGACCGGATGGCTGAACGAGCGGCCGGAAACGCAGGACTATCTGGCACGGCCAAGGGGGGAGCGCGCCAAGAGTGAAAATAGATAGTGTTGCCGGAGATTAAGTAAGTAGCCTGTCTTGCGTCCTTGGCCCGTCTTCGCCCTCACGGGCTGCGCGGCAGCCTTCGCTGCGATAAGGCTTGCCGAGCCGAAGCAGGCGTAGCCTGCGAAGGCTGGTGGAGCCAGGCGGGATCGAACCGCCGACCTCGTCATTGCGAACGACGCGCTCTCCCAGCTGAGCTATGGCCCCATCGCGGCCGCCTCGAAGTGAGGGGACAGCCAACAACCGGCGCCATTTACAATCCGCGCCAAGGCCAAGTCAAGAACGGCGAAATCGCAGTTTTCCGAGGCTTTTGCCAGGAACTTCCCTTGTTTGCGAGGGGGGGAACCGATATTTAGCAGGAGGTCGAATCCGCGACCCACCTAGCGAGCAAGCCCTGTCATGCGTGCCGTTCTCGACATCGTTCTCATCGTTCTGGATCTTTATGTCTGGCTGCTGATCGCCTCGGCCATCCTGTCCTGGCTGATCGCCTTCAATGTCGTGAACACGCGCAACCAGTTTGTGTCGGCGGTGGCGGAATTCCTGTACCGGATCACCGAGCCGCTGCTGGCGCCGATCCGCTCCTTCCTGCCGAATCTGGGCGGGCTCGATATCTCGCCGATCATCCTGATCCTGATCATCATGTTCATCCAGCGGGTGATCACCTACTACATCTACCCGAGCGTCTTCTGATCGCGTGCGGGATGGCTGATCCTTTATGGCCGATCCTTGGCGCACTTCCACCCAGGGCATCAGTGTCGCGCTGCGGGTGACGCCGCGCGGCGGCCGCGACGACATCGATGGCATTGAGACGCTTGCCGATGGCCGTGCCGTGGTCAAGGTGCGCGTCCGCGCCATCGCCGACGGCGGCGCAGCCAATCGCGCGGTGACGGAGCTATTGGCAAAGGCGCTTGGCGTGCCCAAGGCCAGGGTGCGCATTCTGTCCGGCACGACATCGCGCCTCAAGCAAGTTGCCGTCGACGGCGATCCAGCCGCACTCGGCGACGTCTTGCGACGCGTGACCGCAAAAAAGTCGGACTAACTCAAGGACCAGGGAACCAAATGACGGCCCGGATCATCGATGGAAAACACATCGCCGCCGAGCTTCGCGCGCGCGTAGCCGACGAGGTCGCGCGGGTGCAGCGTGAGCATGGGCTCACGCCCGGCCTCGCGGTGGTATTGGTCGGCAGCGATCCCGCCAGCCAGGTCTATGTCCGCTCCAAGCACAAGCAGACCCAGGAAGCCGGCATGGCGTCGTTCGAGCATGTGTTGCCGGCCGACGTCGCGCAGGCTGACTTGCTGGCGCTGATCGGGCGGCTTAACCGCGATCCGCTCGTGCACGGCATCCTGGTGCAACTGCCGTTGCCCAAATCAATTGACACCGAAGCCGTCATCAACGCCATCGATCCCGCCAAGGACGTCGATGGGCTGCATCCGCATAACGCCGGGCGTCTCGCCGGCGGATTTGCCGCGCTGTCGCCGTGCACGCCGCTCGGCTGCATCATCCTGACCAGGAGCGTGCATCCCTCGCTCGAAGGCATGGATGCGATCGTGATCGGCCGTTCCAATCTGGTCGGCCGTCCCCTCGTGCAACTCTTGCTCAACGAAAACGCCACCGTGACGATCGCGCATTCGCGCTCGCGCGAACTTAAGCAATTATGCGCCCGCGCCGATCTGGTCTATGCCGCCGTCGGCCGACCGGAAATGGTGCGCGGCGACTGGATCAAACCGGGCGCCACCGTGATCGATGTCGGCATCAACCGGCTGCCGGGTGCCGACGGTAAAACCCGCCTGGTCGGCGATGTCGCCTTCGCCGAGGTCTCGCAAGTCGCGGGCGCGATCACGCCGGTGCCCGGCGGCGTCGGCCAAATGACGGTGGCCTGTCTCCTGGTCAACACGCTGCGCGCGGCGTGCGCGATTCACGGCTTGCCGAGGCCTGCGGTGTAGCTTCTCCCTTGCCCCGCGCCGCCCTCCATCCCAACTTCTCCCCGCAAGCGCGGCTATCTAATACCAACGGCACCAGACAATGACCGTCATCCTGAGGTGCCCGCGCTCTAGCGCGGGCCTCGAAGGATGGTCGCGAGTCCGTGCATGTTGCCATCCTTCGAGGCTCGCTTCGCTCGCACCTCAGGATGACGCAGTGAGTCAATGGCCGCGACCGTTGGTATGACGCACACCTCTGATTCGATCTTCTCAGTCGGCGCGGGGCGAGGGAGAAGAAGCGCGCGGTGACTGCGTCGTCACTTCCCCTTCGCCCGCGCGATGCCTTCCGCGATCAGTTGGTGCGCGTCCTCCGCGCCGCCCCAGCGCAACACCTTCACCCATTTTCCGGGTTCGAGATCCTTGTAGTGCTCGAAGAAATGCTGGATCTGCTGCAGCGTGATCTCGGGCAGATCGCTGTAGGTCCTCACCTTGTCGTAGCGCTGCGTCAGCTTCGACGACGGCACCGCGATGATCTTCTCGTCGCCGCCGGCCTCGTCTTCCATCAGGAGCACGCCGACCGGCCGCACGCTCATCACGGCGCCCGGGACGATGGCGCGGGTATTGGCGACCAGCACGTCGCAGGGGTCGCCGTCATTCGACAGCGTGTGCGGAATGAACCCGTAATTGCCGGGGTAACGCATCGCGGTATAGAGAAACCGGTCGACGACGAGCGTGCCGGCCTCCTTGTTCAATTCGTATTTGATCGGCTCGCCACCAACGGGCACTTCGATGACGACGTTGACCTCGCGCGGCGGATCGATCCCGATCGATATGGCATCAACGCGCATGGACGGCTCCGCAAGCTCTGGGGTTAAAGGGCTTTGGGTTTAAGTCCCGGATAAAGGCGCTGATTGGCGCGAGCCGGCATTCGCTTCGCTCGAAAGGCGTCCGCCCGAATCAGGCGTGCCTCGAATGGCGAAGCTCAGTTGGTCCAGGCAAAGGCGACCTTGTCGAGCGACTTGGGCCCGAATTTCTCCGAGGAGCGCGCCACCATGCGGCCGCCCAGCGCGCGGTAAAACTCCGTCGCCGGATCGTTATCGGAGAGCGCCCAGATCACCATGCTTTTCAGGCCGCTCTGCAACAGGTCGCGCCTGGCCGCGGTAAACAGCCGGCGGCCGAAGCCGAGACCCTGAAATTCGGGCCGCAGGTAGAGCTCGTAGATCTCGCCTTCGAAGTGCAGGCTGCGCGCGCGGTTCCGGCCGTAATTGGCATAGCCCGCGACCTTGTCGCCGAACACCAGCACGCTGACGCGGCTGCCCTTGCGGATGGCGCTGTCCCACCATTGCGGGCCGCGGCGGTTGATCAGCTTCTCCAGCTCGGCGCCGGGAATGATGCCCTGATAGGCCGAACGCCAGGCTTCGTCATGGGTGGAAGCCACCGCGTCCGCGTCCGCAGCTTTGGCCGGTCGAACCTCGATCAGGGTTGTGCTCATGGCCCAATCAAAGCAAGTCGGCGCGTCGGCTTCAAGGTCTATCGTTAATTATCGGTTAAGCTGTGGATTTTCTGCATCAGTTTTCTTCCCCGGCTGTGCCGAAAATGGACAGACTGGTGCCTTAAGGAGCGTTTGGTCAGGCCGTTGGCAGGATTTGGCTTGCATGGGCCGGCCCGAACGAGGCTTTTGCGGAGGCCGCCTTCACCGAAAAATGCTCAGGATTTGATTCGCCGTGGCTACGCTGTTCGCCGATCCAGAAATCCTCACCTCCCGTCGTGCCGGGTAATTCATGCCATCCTTCAAGGCGCTTTTCGCAGGTCGTGCTGGGTGCGGTCTGGACGCAGACCGCGGCCGCGCAAGGCCGGATAGGTCCGCAAGGTGCGGAAGCCGACCCAAATCGCGAGCAGCAATGGCTGGTGCCGTCACCCGATCCGGACACCGCGGCGCATGCCGTTTTGTTTCGCCCGCCCGGCGGCGGACCGTTTCGCCTGGCGTTGATTGCACATGCTTCGACCCCAAAACTTTCTGCGTCGCTCTCAAATGCCGCAGCCCGAATACCGCCCGCTGGCGTCATGGCTGGTCGCTAAGGGTTTTACGGTGCTGGTGCCGGAGCGTCCGGGCCATGGCGCGACCGGCGGAAAATACCTCGAGGACCAGCGGGGGTGTGACGAGGCCGACTATTCCCATGCCGGGCGGGCCACCGCCGAGGAAATATCGGCCGCGCTGAACTACCTGCGCGGCCAACCCTTCGTCCGGCCGGACGGCGCGGTCGTTCTCGGGCACTCGGCTGGCGGCTGGGGCGCGCTGGCGCTCGCTGGCGCCGATCCGGCGCTGGTCTCGGCCATTGTCGTATTCGCCGCCGGCCGCGGCGGTCACGCCAACGACTTTCCCAACCAGGTCTGCGCGCCGCACACGCTTGTTTCCTCGGCGGCCGAATTCGGCCATGACGCGCGCGTGCCGGTGACCTGGCTGGTCGCGGCCAACGACAGCTATTTCCCGCCGGATCTGTCGCGGAAACTGGCCGACGCGTTCCGCCGCGACGGCGGACGAGTGGACTTTCATGTGCTGGCGGCATCCGGCAGCGAAGGTCATTGGCTGGCGGAGAGCGAGGCCGGCGTCAAAATCGCAGGGCCGGAACTGGATCGCGCGCTGAAGGCGGGCGCGGCGGTAGCGGCCAAGAAGCGATGACGCGATGAGTCCATGGCCCGACGACAATGTGATCCTCTACGACGGCGTCTGCGTGTTCTGCTCGCGCTGGGTGCGCTTCATCGCGGCACGCGACAAGGCCAGGCGCTTTCGTTTCACCGCGATCCAGTCCAGCTACGGCACGCGTCTCGCGCAGGCGTTCGGCATCGACCCGGAAGACCCCGACACCAACGCCGCCATCCACGGCGGCGTCGCCCATTTCAAATCCGACGCCGCGCTGACGGTGCTGAGCCATCTGCCGGGCTGGGGTTGGGTGCGTGTCTTGCGGTTCTTTCCAAAACCGCTCCGCGACGCCGTCTACAATCTCGTCGCGCGCAACCGCTACCGGATATTCGGGAAGTATCAGGAATGCTTTGTGCCGGATGCGGAGTTCAGGGACAGGGTGGTGGAGTAAGGGAGGCGGGTTAAGGCGTGCCGACTATCTAAACGATTAAAGCTGCTCTAAGTTGAGATTGGCTGAGATAGTGCGCCGCTGCGGACTTTAATTCATGACCAAAGCAGTTTTCACCACGAAGGTTACGCCGAGCTATAAAGACCTGCCCGAGCGGCTATACCATTTTCCTCGCACCTATCTGAACTATGTCCAACAGGCAGTTGGTGATTACATTGTCTACTATGAGCCGCGCAGGTCTAGCGCAGAACTCTCAAGTCGCGGCGGTCGTCAAGCGTATTTCGCCGTTGCTCGCGTTGACTCGGTGATCGAAGATCACACCCTACCAGATCACTTTTTTGCAATCATTGATGGCTCGACCTATCTGGATTTCGACACTGCTGTCCCTTTCTTTGAACATGACGAGTATTACGAGAGCGCACTCAAGAAGGACGACGGCAGCACCAACAAAGGTGCATTTGGTCGGGCAGTGCGTCTTATCCCGGATGACGAGTTTGATCGAATATTAAAAGCTGGTTTCGCGCCTGTTCTTGGTGAGAATCGAGCATCTCAGGAATCGGCACTGCCGGGCTTCTATGAACCACCTGCGCCGTTTGAACGGCCCATTGTTGACATGATGGTTTCCCGGCCATTTCGTGAGCGTTCCTTCATGCACAATGTGCGCGCCGCCTATTCAAATCGGTGCGCGATCACAGGGCTACGCTTGATTAATGGAGGGGGACGTCCCGAAGTTCAGGCGGCACATATCCAGCCGGTAGCATCGAAGGGCCCGGATTCGGTTCGCAATGGGCTTGCTCTATCCGGAACCGTGCATTGGATGTTTGATCGAGGGCTGATTTCGATTGGCGATGATTACAAAATCTTGGTTGCCAAGAACCACGTTCCCGACGATGCAGTTCGCCTCTTGAACCAAAGCGGTTTGATTAATCTACCCAAAGACCAAACCCTTCATCCAAATGCGTACTATTTGAAATTTCACCGTGATCAAGTTTTCAAAGGCTAGCGGGTATTTCTCAACCCGACTTCGCACGCAGACGTAAGGTCGTATTTGTTTCCGACCCATTCGATAAATTCCGAGGGCGTTTCGTTCGATTGCCAATGGCGGACTATATAATCTTCGTCCATGCCCGCATCCTCTATCGTGATGCAGTAATTTCGATGGAGGTGTCTATCAACGGCCTCGCGCCAATCGCGATATGAACCGTTTTTCGTGGAAACTTCCATAGGACTCTCCGTGCGCACCATTCCTCGCCCAAAAATAGATTGCCGGGTCAAGCCGGGCAATGACGAAAGAACGAAATGTAAGGGTCATCTCGTTGCAATCTCCGCCACCACCTCCCGCGCCGCCCTCTCCCCCGAATCCCGCGCGCCGTGCGCGGTGGAGAAGAAATTCGGCGAGGTCGCCTCTCCTGCAAAAAACAAGCGGCCGTCGACGGGCGCGGCGAGCACGGCTCGGGCGCCGGCGTGGCCGGGCAGCGCGTGCGAATAGGAGCCGCGCGCGAACGGGTCGTGCGCCCAGCGCGATTCTGCCAGCGGCTTTAACCGACGCCGGTAATCCGAGCCGAGCAGCGCCACGATCTCGTCGATCGCCTGCGCCGCGAGCGCGCCATCGCCGGCGTTCTCCAGCTCTTGCGCGAAGTGTCCGCCGAAAAAGCCTTCGATGCAGGCCTGGCCGAACGGGCGCAGATGATAGCCACCCATCGCCGTGCGCATGGTGGCGCCGCGCAGATTGCCATCCCTGGGCAGCGCGTCCGGCTGATCCAGCGCCAGCGTCACCTTGTCGGCCAGCCCGAGCGGCAGGCCGCGCGCGGCGTCGACCTTCGCCGGCAGTGCGGGATAAAAGCGGATTGATTCGTCGGCGATCAGGTTGGTCGGCACCGTGACGATCACCTTGGCGGCGGAAAGCGTGCCGCGCGAGGTTTCGATTCGCACGCGCGGTCCGGAATGATCGATCAGCGTGACCTGCGTGTTGAGCGCCAGCGGGCAGGGTGCGCCATAGGCCGCCATCAGCGCGCCATAGCCGCGCCTGATGCGCCAGTTGATCTCGCTGTCTTGATAGGCCTCCATGTCTGATATCGAGACCTGATCGAGCTCGCAGCCGTTGACGTAAGTCGAGATCGCGTCGATCATCGGATTCCAGCGGTTGCCGGGTTCGAGACAGGCGCTCGCGGCGCTGTCGCGGCCGCTTTTCGCGGCTTCCTCGGCGCGGTCGTAGAAATCATCGAGCGCCTGGATGAAGTCGAGGCGTTCCTTGGGCGGAAACACCGCATCAAAACCCTGCTCGCGCCACGGCGGGCGGGTCTTGTCGATCTCGAAATTCAATTGTTTGGCTATCTGAACGAAGGAATTCTGGTCCGCCGAATGCAGCCAGCCGCAGCCGACGTCGAAGAGGATGTCGGGCGCCGCCATGATGGTGTGGCCACGGCCGCCGACGCGGTCGCGTGCCTCCAGCACGATCAGTGAAAGGCCGGAATTTTCGAGCGCCCGCGCCGCGCCAAGGCCCGCGGCGCCCGCACCGATAATGGCGATATCGACTTCGGAGGGGAGGGACATAAGCGGGCGAGTAGTGAGTGGCGAGTAGCGAATAAGGTATAGCAAACACGGTGGTAGGGAAGCGCTTTCTATTCGCTATTCGCTACTCGCCATTCGCCTCTTTCAATTCGCTATTCGCCCCTTCGGCTTACGCCACCGCCTGCTTGGCCTTTTCGGCGCGCTTGCGGTCGTTGGCGTCGAGGAACTTCTTGCGCAGCCGGATCGACTTCGGGGTCACCTCGACCAGTTCGTCGTCCTCGATATAGGCGAGCGCCTTTTCCAGCGTCATCTTGATCGGGGGCGTCAGGCGCACCGCTTCGTCCTTCGAGGTGGTGCGGATGTTGGTGAGCTGCTTGCCCTTCAGCACGTTGATCTCGAGGTCGTTGTCGCGGGTGTGCTCGCCGACGATCATGCCCTTGTAGACCTTGCAGCCGGGCTCGATCATCATCGGGCCGCGGTCTTCGAGCTTGAACATCGCGTAGGCCACGGCCTCGCCCTGATCGTTGGAGATCAAGACGCCGTTGCGCCGGCCCTGGATGTCGCCCTTGTAGGACGCATAGCCGTGGAACAGGCGGTTCATGATCGCGGTGCCGCGGGTGTCGGTGAGCAGTTCACCCTGATAGCCGATCAGGCCGCGGGTCGGCGCGTAGAACACCAGCCGCAAACGATGGCCGCCGGACGGGCGCATCTCGATCATCTCGGCCTTGCGTTCGCTCATCTTTTGCACGACGACGCCGGAATGCTCCTCGTCGACGTCGATCACGACCTCTTCGATCGGTTCCTGCCACTCGCCGGTGGCCTCGTCTTTCTTCAGAACGACGCGCGGCCGCGACACCGAGAGCTCAAAGCCCTCGCGGCGCATGGTCTCGATCAGGATCGCAAGCTGCAATTCGCCGCGGCCCGAGACTTCCATGGAATCCTTGTCGGCGGCTTCGGTGACGCGCAGCGCGACGTTGCCTTCGGCCTCGCGCAGCAGGCGGTCGCGGATCATGCGGCTGGTCACCTTGTCGCCTTCGGTGCCGGCGAGCGGCGAGTTGTTGACGATGAACGACATCGACACCGTCGGCGGATCGATCGGCTGCGCCTTCAAGGGCGTGTCGACGGATGGATCGCAGAAAGTATCGGCCACGGTACCCTTGGTGAGGCCGGCAATGGCGACGATGTCGCCGGCTTCGGCTTCCTCAAGCGGCGTGCGCTCGATGCCGCGGAACGCGATGATCTTGGTGATCCGCCCGGTCTCGATCAGCTTGCCGTCGCCGCCCAGCACCTTGACGGCCTGGTTGGGCTTGATGGTTCCGGAGGTGATGCGGCCGGTGATGATGCGGCCGAGATAGGGGTTGGCCTCGAGAATGGTGCCGATCATGCGGAACGGCCCTTCTTCGACGGTCGGCGGCGCGACGTGACGCAGGATCAGGTCGAACAGCGGCTGCATGCCGGCGTCCTTCGGGCCATCGGGGCTTTCCGCCATCCAGCCCTGCTTGGCCGATCCGTAGAGAATCGGAAAATCGAGCTGCTCCTCGCTGGCGTCGAGCGCGGCGAACAGATCGAACACCTCGTTGATCACCTCGGTCGGCCGCGCGTCCGGGCGGTCGACCTTGTTGATGACGACGATCGGCTTCAACCCGACCTTGAGCGCCTTCGACACCACGAATTTGGTTTGCGGCAGCGGGCCTTCGGCCGCATCCACCAGCACCAGCGCGCCGTCCACCATGTTCAGGATGCGCTCCACCTCGCCGCCGAAATCGGCGTGGCCCGGCGTGTCGACGATGTTGATGCGGGTGTCCTTCCACTGCACCGAGGCGGCCTTGGCCAGAATGGTGATGCCGCGCTCGCGCTCCAGGTCGTTGGAATCCATCGCGCGTTCGACCACGCGCTGGTTCTCACGGTAGGTGCCGGACTGCTGCAGCAGGCGATCGACCAGCGTGGTCTTGCCGTGGTCGACGTGGGCGATAATGGCGACGTTGCGAAGCTTCATGTTGGCTCTATCTGCGTCAGACAAGGGTGGGAGCGCGATCTCACCGGAAAACCGGGACCCACTTTTCCGGATCACGCTCAAAAGCCTAGGAGTTTGAAAGGGCGCAAGGCGCCCAAAAAGGAAGCCCGGCCAAAAGGACCGGGCACACCCTACTCGTTGCGGCGCAATATAGTCAGAAATCGCGGAAAAACAATGCGTTGTTTGCGGATTGGTTAGCTGATTTTCGCGCCATACCAGCCCCGCATCAGCCGTTATCGGTCTCGCCCGTGGGATATACCCGCGCAGCACTTCCTCGAAGTGGTTTTTGACGGTTTCGTTGCAGAGGCAGGCCCGCTGCCCCTGTTTCGGATCATGCTTTAGGAGCAAAATGTGACGGCCCGATTGCAGGGGGACGATGGTTTGCCGCGATGACCGCTTACAGGGTTCCGGCCGCCCGGAACTGTGCGCCCGCCCTTTGCAGATTCTGCGGCAGGTTCGCCAGCAGCGCCTTGCGGTCGGCCACCGCGTGGTGGAATTGCTCGAGCGCGATATTGAAGGAGGTCAACGCCCCTTCCTCGATGGCGCCGTTTTCGAAGCAGTGCAGCGTATCGCGCAATATATCGTCCGCCTCCGCCTGCATCTGGTCGAGCTCTTCGATGGAATTGCTGCGGCGCGCGGTCGCGATCATGTTCAGCAGCCGCTCGCGAAGCGACGAGTTGTTGCTGCGCTCGTCCTTCTTCAGGTAGCCCGCAAACCAGGCGCCGGCCGAGCCCATGGCGGACAGCGCCATTAGCCCCCACCAGATGAAATCGCTGTAGCGATCGAGGAAGGTCTTTTCCTCGCCATCGACAAAGGCCGCGGCGCCCGGATGAACCGGGATCGCGGCATCCTTGTCGGTATCCGGCGTTTCGATTTTCGCAGCCAGCGGGAATTCCGCCATCACCGTCTGGCGAATGGCGAATAATTGCCGCGTGAAGGCGGCGATCGTGGTTTCCGAGATATCCTTGCGGGCGACAATGTGGTGCGAGAAGCTGATCGTCTTCACCTCTTCTTCCGGCCGGTCAGGTGCACCGCCGAAGGCGCCGGCGGGAATTTCGGAGGCCTCGTACATCGGGTGATTTTGCGCAATCGCCTCCGCCGAATCGATCGCGAGAAAGGTCGGCGTGCGGCCATCGCGCGTCGAGGCGGCGATCGCCTCGGCAGTAATCTTGCTGTTGACGGGACCCGCGGCGAGATAGGCATCCGCCTTCTGGCTGCGGATGGCGTCCGCGGCCTCATTGGTCGGAAATTGAACGATCTCGACCTTCCCCGCATCCACGCCATATTGCTGCAGGATCACCTTGAGCAGGTCGACATTGGCTTGGGTGCGGCCGATGACTCCGACGCGGCGTCCGGCGAGTTGCGCAATCTTGGTGATCTTCGGGCCGGCCTTCTTGCCCTTCATGGCCGGAGGCACCCACAGCACGGCGACATTCTTGCGAAGCGTCGCCACGGCCTGCGCATTTTTCGGCACGTTGAGATCGCCGCGGATGATGGCGAGATCGGCCTTGCCCTCGGCAAGCGTCTGGGCGCTCGTGGCGGCGCCATCGGTCTGAATCGGCCGCAAACGGATATGGCTGTGTGCCTGGGCAAAGGCCTGGGTCAGCGCCTGAACGACCCTGAGGTCATCGCTGTTGGCGGGACCGACCGCGATCCGCAGGGTCACCGGACGCACCGCAAAATAATAGCCGCCCGCAAGCGTGCCGGCGATGGCAAGTACGGCGGCCAGCACGATGAACATCATGCTCCGCTTCGCCGAGCGCGGCGATGGCGGCTTCGGCGGCCCGGTGAATTCAATGCCGCTGGTCATCGATCTGGCAAACAATCGTTTGAGGTCTAGGTTCATCTGCCGGGGCAGTTGGATTGATTTATAGCAAATTTCGAGCCCGCGCGCAGTTACATCGGCGTCATGGTTACTGGCCGGCTCCAAAACGGCCATTTCGGATCAAACAGGTATCGTTCGATGTTAAGGTAAGTTTCGGGTCAAACGGGAGGCGGTTTATGGCGGAACGGCTGGCGGCGGAGGCGCGGAAATCAGCCCTGGGGGGCCTGCCGGGGTGGACCGAGGTGGCCGGCCGGGAGGCGATCGCACGAACCTTCATCTTCAGGGATTTCAACGAGGCGTTCGGGTTCATGTGTCGCGCGGCGCTGGTGGCCGAAAAGAACGACCATCACCCGGAATGGCGCAACGTCTACAAGACGGTGGAGGTGGTTCTGGCAACCCATGACGCCGGCGGTGTCACCGCGCGGGACATCGAACTTGCAAAGGCCATGAACGCGATCGCGGCGCAGCTCGGGATAGCCTGATCCGGTTCCCGCCAGTCTTGCACGGCTGTCATGACATCCCCAGCTTATGGCGTATTCCGCAAAAGCGGATACCGGTTTTGCTTCGCCAATCAAGTTTACGCAGATGGCGTAGACTTAATCTGCGGTAGAATCCACGCAAACCATTGAAGCGGGTCCGCTGCGGCGATCAGCCGCGCAGTTTCAGGGAGCCCGGACGATGATGTCAGAACATACCGTGGGTTTTGAGCCGGCCGACGAGCTGGCGAAAGACCGCGAAAGCGTGCGCCGGCGCTTCTGGATCAAGCTGAAGCGGGTCTTGGCAAGGCTCCCTTTTGCCGAGGATTTGCTGACCGCCTATTACTGCGCCTTCGACAAGCAGACACCGCGCCATGTCCAGGCTGCGCTGTTAGGGGCCATCGCCTATTTCATCCTGCCGTTCGACTTCATTCCGGACATGCTGCCGGTGCTCGGCTTCACCGACGATGCCGCCGTGCTCGCCACCGCGATCCGCATGGTCGCCGCCCACATCACGCCGGAGCATCGCGACGCTGCCCGCGCCGCGCTGAAGCGAGGCATCGAGTTCGGAGAGTTAAACGCCGGCTCTGCCGTGTTTCCGCCGTGTTTCCGAAAAGCGAGAGCCGGGGTTGCGGATCACCCCGGCTCAAGGTCGGGAGGTCTAGCGCTGTCTTTGCGACTGAACCTGGGCCCGGGCTTGTTCAGCTTCCCAGGCTTTGAATTGCCTGAATAGCGCTTCCTTGTCCGTATCCGCGGGCAGTTTCCCCGCCGCCGCACCCTGCTTCAGAAATTCGTCGAAGCGGCTTCGCGTTACAGGCTCGATCCCGTGGCTGTCGAGCCATTGCTGCGCGTAGGGGAAGCGGTTCCAGCCCGCCAGAGGCGCCGACAACGAAACTTCCTTCCATTTCGGATGGAAGGGCGGATTCTGGAAGGTCGGGAATTTCGTGAAGAACGCATCCACGAACTGCGTGAGCTTGCGATAGCGATCGGTATTGGGCGCCCAGTTATAGGCCGCGAGCAGCGCCGGCACCGCGATGGTATCCACCTTCTCGCCTTCTGCGATCAGGTTCGGATAATCCTTCGCGGTGAGCGTTGCCGGCAGGTAGTCACCCTGTAGCGGCTTTTCGTAGTCGACCTTCACGAGGTGGAAACGGCCGTCATTGCCGAAGCTGGAGACCGATTTGTACGGCTTGCCCCCCACCACGACGACGGCGTCGATCTCGCCCGCCTTCAGTTTCTCCATCGCAATGCGTTGCTCGATATAGACCCAGTTCGCCTTCATCCCGAGCCGATCGGCAACCGTCAGCACGGTGACGAAGGTGCTGCCGTTGGGCAGGTCGACGCTGACAGTCTTGCCTTCGAGGTCCCTCAGGCTCTGCACCGATTTCGGTGCGATGATCTGCATCTCTTCGTTGTAGAGCTTCGTCACATAGGTGAATTGCTTCTTGATGTCCTTGGCGAAGCCTTTTCTCTCGAGATAGTCGAGCGTGTCGGACCGCACGATTCCCAAATCCACGCCTTGCAGGAACAGGATGTCGGCGACGCTCTGTACAGAGCCGCGCCCGACGATCGGAAGTACGCGCAACTTGTTTCCGTCGTCGAGCACGGAAGCGAGATCCGCACCGAACTGCACATAGGTGCCGCCGATGGTGCCGGAGATCAGCGTCACCGTGTTGGCGTTCAGCGCCTGCTTGGTGGCGGCCGAGCCGAATTGAAAGATAGCCTTGAGACTGTCGCTGACCTTGGCCGGGTCCACGCTGTCCTCAGCCCGCGCTGCTGAGCCGCAAGCCATCATCATGGCAACAAGTGCCAATCCAACTAAACGTCGCATTTTTCCTATCCCCACTTGAAAAAGTTATTGCAATTGGCTGAGGCGCCGCTGTGCATCGGCCGAGCCGAGCTGCGCAGCCCGCTGGTACCAGGTGCGCGCCAGCGCCGGATCGGTATTGATGTTGCGGGTATCCCGCGTACCCAACACCGCGGGATCGTAGGTCTGCGCCAGCATCAGCGCGGCACTCGGCTCCAGCGCGTCCGCCGCCCGTTCCAGCAACAGGCGGGCGGGCGGAATATCACCGGCCGCAAGCAAGCCCTTCGCCCGTGTCATCAGCGTGGCGAGTTCGTCGGCACTGATCTTTCTTGCCGGCGGCGGAGGTGCAGGCGGAGCAACGCTTTCTGGGGGAGCAACGGCGACGGGCTGGCGGATTTCCGCCGGCGCCAGACTCTGATGGGCGGATCTGATGGCCAGTGCAATTTCGTCGCGCGTTGGCATTTCCCTAGGCGCCGGCGTCGGGGCCTGAACGCTCGGGGCCGGTTGAACGGCAGCGACGGTGGCTGGTTGAACGGCCGGCGCGGACGGAACGGGAGTTGATCGCACGTCCGACATACCGATCAGCGTGGCCGTCGCGTTCGCAAATACAGGGAATGGATTCTTTACCGACAGGACCGCGTAACAGGTCACCGCTGCCGCGATCAGCGCGATGCTGGTCCTGATTGGACGCCGCGAGATGACCCCTCGGTTCCGCGCTTTTCCAAACGCCGGCGTGGGATAATCGCCAGCGTCAGATAGAAAGAGAGGGGCGGGATCGTCCGGATAGTGATCTTCCCTCGTCGCGACCGATTGAGGGTTGCGGTAAGGCCTGAGCTGCGAACCGAACTCGTCCAAGTCAATCGGTCCGTCATATGGTCTGTCAAATTGTTCGCCGCTTGAGGTGAACCTCGTTTCCTGCGCCATGGTGATGCCTCCGGCTACTACGCAACTTCGGGCATCCCGGCTTTGGTTTTTAATATTCTTGTTGGCCAAGCCCGCCCGCTACTGGAACCCGTAACTCGCATTTGGAATCCGTCCAAAAAGCGACAATCGCCGGCACGATTTGGGAGATATTTTGATTTCATTGAGGCGCGACCAGGCGGGCCGTCGGCTCAGGTGGCGCGGAAAATCGACGGCAATGCGGCGAGAGCGTGGCTGCACGCCTCAGCGCCTATTCCTTGTGCAGGATGATCCGCGTCAGGGATGCAGGATCACCTTGCCCATCGCTTTGCGGCCCGCGAGTACTTTCAGGGCATCGGCGGTTTGGGCGAGCGGGAAAGTGCGGTCGACATGGGAGGAGATCTTGCCCTCCGCGGTCCACTTCACGAGCTTTTCCAGGTTGGCGCGGTTCTTGTCCGGATTGATCCGTGCCCACGCGCCCCAGAACACGCCGCGAATATCGCAGCCCTTCAGCAGCGCCAGATTAAGCGGCATTTTCGGAATGTCGCCGGCGGCAAATCCAATCACCAAAAAGCGGCCTTCCCATGCGATCGAACGCAGTGCGGCCTCGGCATAGCTGCCGCCGACGGGGTCAAAAATAATATCGACCCCTTTGCCGCCGGTGAGCCGGCGCAAGCCTTCCTTGAGATCCTCCTTGGCGTAGTTCAGGCCGAGTTCGGCGCCGTGGGCTTTGGCGAATTCGAGCTTTTCATCCGACGATGCGCAGGCGATCACCTTCAATCCCAAAAGCTTGCCAAGCTCGCATGCCGCCAGACCGGTTCCGCCGGCAGCGCCGAGCACCGCCATGGTTTGGCCGGGTTTGAAGCTGGCGCGATCTTCGAGCGCGTGCAGCGCGGTGCCGTAGATGATGATGATTCCGGCGGCGCGGTCGAAATCCAGATTGTCGGGAATCTTGACGATGGAATTCGCCGGCAGCGCGATCTTCTCGCGCGCGCCGTTGTGGCCGCACGAGGCCACGACGCGGTCGCCAGCCCTGAGATCGCTCACCCCTACGCCGACGCTTTCGATCACGCCCGCGACTTCGGCGGCCGGCGAAAACGGGAACGGCGGCTTGATCTGGTATTTGCCCTGGATCATCAGGAGGTCGAAGAAATTCAGCGCGGCGGATTTGATCGCGATCACGGCCTCGCCGGGTCCGGCCACGGGATCGGGCACTTCCGTCAGCACGAGATCGTCGGGACCGCAATATTGCGAGCAGAGAATGGCTTTCATGGGCAGACCTGAGTTTCGGAGGCGCAAGTAACGCGGTACGCTTCATGCCGGATTTGCAGCCGGGCTACAATTGGATTCGGATGCGTTGGCATCGTTAATGTCGCCAAGTCCGTCATGAGGTTCGAGGGGATAAAACCATGTTCGAAAAAGGCCTGCTGGCGGGAAAGCGGATATTGGTCACCGGCGGCGGCTCCGGGCTCGGCGCCGCGATGGGGCGCCGCTTCGTCGAGCTTGGCGCCGAACTGATCATCTGCGGCCGACGGCCCGATGTGCTCGAGGCGACGGCGATCCAGATGCGCGGTGATCTCGGCGGCAAGGTCGAGGCGATCAGGTGCGACATTCGCGATGGCGCCGGCGTCGATGCCATGATGGCCGCGATCTGGCGCGATGCGCCGCTCGACATTCTCGTCAACAATGCCGCCGCGACGTTCATCGCGCAGACCGAGCAATTGTCGTTTCGCGCAGCCGATGCCATTCTCGCGCCAACGCTGCATGGCGCGATGTACTGCACGCTCGCTGCCGGCAGGCGCTGGATCGAAGCAGGGCACAAGGGCGTGGTGCTGAGTATCCTCTCGACCTCGACCATCACCGGCCGAGCCTTCACGGTGCCGTCAGCGATGGCGAAATCAGCCGTCCTCGCGATGACCAAGAGCCTCGCGGTGGAGTGGGGACCCAAGGGCATCCGCACGGTGGCGATCGCGCCCGGCGCGTTTCCGACCGCGGGCGCAACGGGTCAGCTTCGGCCCGACGGCCGCGACCCGAACTGGGCATCGCGAATTCCACTCGGCCGCGTCGGCGGATATCGCGAGCTTTCTGATTTGGCGAGCTTCCTGGTTTCTGATTCCGCGGGCTACATCAATGGCGAGATGGTGGTGCAGGACGGCGGCGCGCATTTGCGCGGTTCCGGTACCGAGGATCTGCTGCAATGGACCGACGCGCAGTGGGAGCAGCAGCGGATGGCGCGCTCGAAAGACCGGGCGTGAATGGCGCACCGGAGCCGGGTCTGGACGCACCTGTTCGGGGGGACCGTAACCAACTTCCCAATCAGACATTTCCCGGCTATCCATCGGCCCCGTGACGATGCGATGTCGGGCCATCTTCCAGTCACAATGATGAGGGACCAGATTTGGCGATGTTCGTGCGGCGAATGCTGACAGCTCTGATGGCGATTGCGCTGGTGTGCGGGGTTGCAGACCTTGCGCAGGCGCAGAGCGTTTCGCCGAAAGGCGCGGCCAAGCAAGCAGCGGCCAAGCCGGAGCCCGCTGCCGCGGGCGGCGCCGAGCCGACATTGATTGGCCAGTTCGGCACCTGGGGCGCCTACACCGCGACGCCGAACGGAAGGAAGGTATGCTTCGCGCTGGCGAAACCTTCATCGTCGAAAACCAACCCGCCGAACCGTCCGCGCGACCCGGCCTACGCGTTTGTCTCCACGCGTCCGGCTGAAAAGGTTGTCAATGAAGTCTCGATCATGATCGGCTATGCGCTGAAGCCGGGCTCGGAATCGACGATCGAGGTCGGAGGAGCTTCCTACGCGATGTATACGCAGGGCGATGGCCTCTGGATCAAGAACGCCGCCGAGGAAGAGCGGATGGTGGATGCCATGCGCAAGGCCGCCGATGCCACGGTCAAGGGCATGTCGGCGAAGGGTACCGAGACCATCGATGTGTTCTCGCTGAAGGGACTTTCCCAGGCGCTCGACAGGCTGGCGCAGGATTGCCGGCGGTAGGCGGATTTCACCCCCAGGATCGCTGTATTTGAAGCCTTTCCAGCCGGCCCGGGAAGGCCTATCTGATGTGCCATGAATGAGACAATGATCTGCACCTCAAGGGAAGCTGGCGCGCCTCTGGAAAAGGTCGCGCTGGAATCCTACGTGCCGCCGTCAAAGCCCTCGCTGGTCGGTCTGTCGCGCGCCGAAATTGCCGAGCGGTTAGGGGCCATCGGCGTGGCGCCCGCGCAGCGCAAGATGCGCGTTCAGCAGCTATGGCACTGGATCTATGTCCGCGGCGCGCAACGCTTCGACGAGATGACGAGCATTTCCAAGGAAATGCGCGGTCAACTCGAACGGCATTTCACGGTCGCGCGCCCCGAAGTGGTCGCCGAGCAGATTTCCAGCGACGGCACCCGCAAATGGCTGTTGCGCCTGGGAAGCGGCGACAAGCTCGAGAAGGCGCACGAAGTCGAGTGCGTCTATATTCCGGAAACCGATCGCGGCACGCTGTGCGTTTCATCGCAGGTTGGTTGCACGCTGAACTGCTCGTTCTGCCACACCGGCACGCAGCGGCTGGTGCGCAACCTCACCGCGGGCGAAATCGTCGGCCAGATCATGGTGGCGCGCGACCGCCTCAATGACTGGGCCGATCGCGATACGCCGAGCGGCGGCCGCCTCGTCACCAATGTGGTGATGATGGGCATGGGCGAGCCCTTGTATAATTTCGACGCGGTGCGCGATGCGCTCTTGATCGCGTCGGATAATGAAGGCATCGGCATTTCGCGCCGCCGCATCACGCTGTCGACCTCGGGCGTGGTGCCGAACATCATCCGGACCGGCGCAGAGATCGGCGTCATGCTGGCGATCTCGCTGCACGCGGTGCGCGACGAATTGCGCAACGAGCTGGTGCCGCTGAACCGCAAATATCCTATTCAGGAACTGCTGCAGGCCTGCCGCGATTATCCCGGCTCCTCCAATGCGCGGCGCATCACCTTCGAATATGTGATGCTGAAAGGCGTCAATGATTCGCTCGATGATGCCAAACTGCTGGTGAAGCTCTTGAAGGGGATACCGGCCAAGATCAATCTCATTCCGTTCAATCCATGGCCGGGCACGGCTTACGAATGCTCGGACTGGGAGCAGATCGAAAAATTCTCCGAATATATTTTCAACGCCGGTTACTCCTCGCCGGTGCGCACGCCGCGCGGCCGCGACATCCTGGCCGCCTGCGGGCAGTTGAAATCGGAGACCGAGAAATTGTCGGCGCGCGAGCGGCAGGCGCTACGCGCCATGGCGATGACGGATTAGCGAGATGATGTGCCTCGCTTCCCAGGTTGCCGTTGCGAGGAGTGCAAGCGATGAGGCAATCTCAACTCGGTCATTCCGGGATGGTGCTTTAGCACCAGACCCGGAATCTCGAGATTCCGGGTTCGATGCTTGGCATCGCCCCGGAATGACCGTGGCTGCGGTTTAGACATGGCATTGATCGGTCGCCTCTTCGTCATTCTCTTCGGATTCCTCGCCGCCTGCCTGGTGGCAGGAATGATCGTGGTTGGCGCGATCATGTTTCCCGAATTCAGCGATCTCGGCGCCGGCCCGGTCGATCCCGGCGCGCTGAACATCCTGCTCGGTTTCGGCTTCATCTTCGTCAGCGGCTTTGCGCTTCTGCCGGCGATGGTCGTGGTCGCGATCACGGAAGCTTTCTATATCCGGGGCGCGCTGACCTACGCGGTCGGTGGCGGCATCGTCGGCCTGGCGTGCTATCTTGGCCTCGTCCCCTTCGATCCCGAGACGCTGCGTTTCGAGGGCATCGTGCGGCGTCATCTCGAAATCATGACCGGCGCCGGCATCGTCGCCGGCGTGGTCTACTGGATGATTGCCGGCCGCAACGCCGGTGCCTGGCGCGAGCCGCCGCCCCCGCTGATGCCGCCGCTGCCGTCGCAATCGCCTTCGCCGCCGGCGTGACGACGTTGAACGCGCGCAACCTTCACCCTTCCCTGGAGGGGGAGGGTCGACGCGACTGAAAGGAGCGGCGGGGTGGGGTGACGGTCTCTCGTTTCGAACGGTGCCCGACTTGAGAGATCACCCCCACCCCGTCTCACATTTCGCTGCGCTCAATGTAAGCCGACCCTCCCCCTCCAGGGGAGGGTGAGAAGCAAGCCTTTTCATCCCGAACCTGCTCGGCTAAACCCCGCGCCATGAACCGGACCGGATTGATCGTCGCGCTCTCCCTGGCGCTCGCTGTCGGATTGCTGTTCGGGATCTATCCCGAGTTCGATCTTAGGCTTGCCGCATGGTTCTACGACGCGCCAAGCCGGACCTTTCCGCTCAAGCTCAACGCGCTGGCCGCGATCGCGCGCGACGGCGCGATGTGGATCGCATGGGGCCTGGCGCTGCCGGCCATCGTCGCGCTGTTCGTGAAGCTGGCGCGGCCGGACCGGCCGCTGTTGATGTCGGGGCGTGCGATCGTCTTCCTGCTGCTCACGCTCATCCTTTCCGCCGGCGTTCTCACCAACCTCACCTTCAAGAGCTATTGGGGCCGGCCGCGTCCCGTGACGGTGACGCAATTCAATGGCGATCAGCCATTCGTGGCGTGGTGGGACCCGCGCGGAAGCTGCGGACGCAATTGCTCATTCTTCTCCGGCGAAGGCGCAACCGCATTCTGGACCTATGCGCCCGCGGCGCTGACGCCGCCGGCGTGGCGGCCTTTGGCCTATGCCGCCGCGACGGCGTTCGGCGTCATGACCAGCCTGCTCAGGATGGCGTTCGGCGGGCACTTCTTCACCGACGTCGCCGCCGCCGGGCTGGTGACGTTTCTGGTGGTCTGGCTGGCCCACGGCTACATCTACCGCTGGCCGTCGACCCGGCTCACCGATGCGGGCGTCGATGCCGCGCTGACGAAGGCAGCCTGGCCGGGCTATCGTGCCTTGCAAAAATGGCGCGGCCGCGATGTGGGCCCCAAACCGTCGGTGTGAGCGCTTGCGCGACAGGCCGTTCTGCCTATAGTCGCGCGAAATTCGAGGTGGGCGCACGCTGAACGCCCGATCATTTCCATAGGATTTGCATGAGCAAAGACGTCAAGAAGGTAGTGCTCGCCTATTCGGGCGGGCTGGACACCTCGATCATCTTGAAGTGGCTGCAGACCACTTACGGCTGCGAGGTCGTGACCTTCACCGCCGATCTCGGCCAGGGCGAGGAACTCGAGCCCGCGCGCCAGAAGGCGCTGCTGCTCGGCATCAAGCCGGAGAACATCATCATCGAGGATGTGCGCGAGGAATTCGTCCGCGACTACGTGTTTCCGATGTTCCGCGCCAATGCGGTCTATGAGGGGCAGTATCTGCTCGGCACGTCGATCGCGCGGCCGTTGATCGCCAAGAAGCAGATCGAACTCGCAGAGCGAGTAGGCGCCGACGCGGTCTCTCATGGCGCTACCGGCAAGGGCAACGATCAGGTTCGCTTCGAGCTTGGCTATTATGCGCTGAAGCCCGACATCACCATCATTGCGCCATGGCGCGAATGGGACTTCCGCTCGCGCGAGCAGATGATCGCGTTTGCCGAAACGCATCAGATTCCGATCGCCAAGGACAAGCGCGGCGAAGCGCCGTTCTCGGTCGACGCCAATCTGCTGCACGCCTCAAGCGAGGGGAAGGTGCTGGAAGATCCCGCGCAGGAAGTGCCCGATTATGTCTACTCGCGCACCATCGATCCCGAGAAAGCGCCGGACAAGCCGACCTACATCACGGTCGATTTCGAGAAGGGCGATGCGGTTGCGATCGACGGCAGGAAATTGTCGCCCGCGACCCTGCTGACGCAACTCAATGCGCTCGGCCGCGCCAACGGCATCGGACGGCTCGATCTGGTCGAGAACCGCTTTGTCGGCATGAAGTCGCGCGGCATGTACGAGACGCCGGGCGGCACCATTCTGCTCGCCGCCCATCGCGGCATCGAATCGATCACGCTCGACCGCGGTGCGGCGCATCTCAAGGACGAGCTGATGCCGAAATATGCCGAGCTCGTCTATAACGGCTTCTGGTTCGCGCCGGAACGCGAGATGTTGCAGGCCGCGATCGATCACAGCCAGCAATACGTCACCGGCCGGGTGCGGCTGAAACTCTACAAGGGCAATGTCATCGTGGTCGGCCGCGAGAGCAAATACTCGCTTTACGACCAGGATCTCGTCACCTTCGAGGAAGGCGCCGTCGCCTACGACCACCGTGACGCGGCGGGCTTCATCAAGCTCAACGCGCTGCGGCTGCGCACGCTCGGCCAGCGCAAGAGGAAGCTCGGGCTGTAGCCGCGCCGCGCATCCGGTGCGCTCCCTCGCCCCGCTCTTGCGGGGAGAGGGTTGGGGTGAGGGGCTCTTTGCCTCCTCAATTTCGGTGCAGGCTTCTCGGAAATATAGAGCCGTCTTGCTTGCGCCCCGCTTGTAGTGGGGAGAGTGCCTTGCCCCTCACCCGCCGCGAAGGCGCGGCGACCTCTCCCCGCGCGCGGGGAGAGAGAGAGGTAAGAGGCTGAGTTCGCGGGGACAACTCATTGATAGGTATTGAAACAAAAATGGCCGGGATTTTCCGGCCATTTCATTTGGCGAATGCCTGGCTCTACCGCGGCGGGGCGATGCCCGGGGGTGGAGGCGGCAGCGACGCCACGCCGCCATTGAGCAGCGGCGTGATGCGGCGGATGGTGACGCGCCGGTTGATGCGGCTTGGCCCGTCGGTCTGCTCTTTCAGATATTGCGAGCCGTAACCTTGTGAGGTCAGGTTTTCCGCGGGCACCCCGAACTGCTGGGTCAGCAGCTCGGCCGCGGATTCGGCGCGCCGGTCCGACAGCGAGAGATTGTCGACGGGGTTGCCCACCGCGTCGGTGTGGCCCTCGATCAGGAACACCTCGCGCGGGTTGCGCGCGATCGCCCGATTGAGTCCTTCCGCGATCACCTGCAGCCGCGCCGCCTGATCGGGCGGAATCTCCCACGATCCGGTTTCGAAGGTGATGGTGTTGAGATCGATGCTCGGCATCAGCTGCCGCACCGACGGGCTGTAGCGGATTTCGTCGAGCGAATACCGCCGCTCGATCCGGTCCACCGGCGGCGCCTCCATCGTGTCGTAGATCAGGTCGGGCGGCGCCTCGTCGGCTTCCACGATGTACCGGTTGTAGGGAATCCGGATCACCGGCGGAGGTAGGTCGACATAGAAACCGACGCCGTAACGCGGATCGCGGTAGCTGTTGTCGATGATGATGATCTCGCGGCCTTCCCGATCCCGGCGAATCCGGCGCAGCAACTGACCGTCGCCGCCGACGACGGTGATCACCTGCGAACCATCGGGACGAATCACGATGGTTCGGGTTTCGCCGCCGACCTGCTGGGTCTGGATATCGCGTGCGCCGAAACGGAACCGGTCCTCTTCGTTGTGGCGAATGAACGACTGACCGCCGGGATCGACCACGATGACCCGGCCGGGTTCGGTGAAGACCTTGCGGCCGCCCTGATCGCTTTCCTGCCGGGCGCCACGGAAATCCTCCATGCGGCGCGGTCCCTGCGGCGCCGCACCCGGCGCGATCGGGGTCATCGCCTGCGCCGGCGGTGGTGGTGCTGGAATTGGCGCGGTGACCGTTGGCGGCGCGTGACGCACCAACGGCGCGCCTCCAGGCGGCAGCGCGGTCTGTCCTCCGCCCGGTGAAGGAGCGGTGGGAGTTGCACCCGGCGCAGGGGTAGCCGGAGTCGGCCCGGTGCGCGGTGGCGGTGGTGGCGGCGGTGTTCCTGCGCCCGGTGAAGGAGCGGTGGGAGTTGCGCCCGGCGCAGGGGTAGCCGGGGTCGGCCCGGTGCGCGGTGGTGGTGGTGGCGGCGGTGTTCCTGCGCCCGGTGAAGGAGCGGCGGGAGCTGCGCCCGGCGCAGGGGCAGCCGGCAGCGGCCCGGTGCGTGGCGGCGGCGGAGGCGGCGTCATTTTTTGCCGCTCTCTCTCCCTCTCCATTTCCCTTTCCCGCTCCTGCTGAATGGCAGGCGCAGCCGGGGCCTTCGGTGGAGCAGGCGGCGGCGCTGCCGCCGGAGGAAGAGGCGGAGTGGGACGGGGCGGCGGTGCTGCCGCAGGCGGCGGAACATGCGGTGTCGGCGCCACAGCAGGAGGCGGCGGTGGCGGAACATGCGGTGGGGCTGCGGCAGGCGGCGGAACATGCGGTGGCGCAGCCGCAGGAGGCGGCGGCATCGGTCGCGGCGGCGGGGCTGCGGCAGGTGGTGGTGGAGGGGGCGCGGGTCGCGCTGGGGCGGCCGGTGGCGCCCCCTTCGGCGGTTCCTTGGGGGGCTGCTTGGGCTTTCCATCGGGACCAAGCTCCTCCTTGGCCTGTGCCACGACCAGCGGCGCGGTCTGCGCGTGCGATGGGGCAGCGACCAGTTGCAGCGCCGTGAGAGCCGTCGTGGCAAGCAGCAGGAGTCGAAGTCTTGTCATGGTGGTTTGAGTCCCCGCAAAATCCTTGGCAACAAGGTTTGGCAACAAGGCCTGTCAACAAACTCTGGCGATCAACGACCAAGCGTTAGGCCGGATTGTGGCATCCTTCAAACGAGAACTTGCATTTATTTCCGACATCGCGAGTTCCGAATACGGCTTTGTTCATTGCGCATTCACACGATCATTTCAAATTGCAATGTTGCATTTTTCCCCGTGCGGCCATTCGCGGCACCCTGGACCGGAGTCCGGCTCGGATGCCCGATGCCGCCAAGTCAATGTTTCAAGTCAATATTTCAAGTCGATATTTCCCGTGTCGGTCGCGGGTGAGGGTGTGCTCGGTCCCCGCGGTGCACGCACCAGCATCGTATTGCTGCGGGTTCTGCCGGTTTCGGCATAACCGCGCGCGCGCATGTCGGCAATGCAATCCTCCAGCCATTCGTTCCGCGACAGATGTTCGATCACCACCGCGCGCGGCCACAAGCTTTGCGGCGCATCCTTGAAGAAGCCGGTCAGAACGCGGTCCTCAAATCCCTCGACGTCGATCTTCAGGGCATCGACGCGGTCCGCGCCGGCCTCGCCGAGAATGCGTTGCAGCCGCAACGAAGGCACCTTGAGGGCATTGCCCGGGCGGTCACCCGACACGATGTGGCTGGCGCCGAGATTGTCGCCGTCGGTCTCGATCATCAGCTCGCCGTCGGAAGCGCCGGCGGCGGCGGCCACGAGATGAACTTGCGTGAAGCTGGAAGCGGCGCGGTTGAACGCCAGCCGGGCATGCGTGACGGGATGCGGCTCGATCGCGATCACCTTCCCGGACGCGCCGACATGCCGCGCCAGAACCATGGCGTAGGTGCCGACGTTAGCGCCGACATCGACGAACACGCCGCCGATGGGCGTGCGCGCCCTCAGAAAATCCAGCTCTTCGAGATTGTAGTCAGGATTGAACAGGGCGCCGCGCTCCGTCGCGCTGGCCTGGTGGTAGAACCGAAACGACGCGCCCTGATAGTGCACGTCCACCGGACCCGCGCGCAGCCGGTTGATCAGCCGCGACAGCATCGGGCGGAATGCGCCGCGCTTCAATCGCGAGCGATGCGCGAGCGCGATGATCGCCGCCTGCGCGCGCGTCGGTGCGAACGTGCCGAAAGGCGGCGACGCCGGATCGTTGGCGGGCGCAATGCCAAGGGGAAAGGCTGATGACGTCACGGATGTTCTCGCCGAAGAATGCCGCGCCTGTTTAGCCGACTTTTGCCGGCGGCTCCATCGACAGGCACGATGATTGGGATTTCGCCAACAGCCGTGGCCGGCGTTCGCTATGTGTGAGATTTCGCCCTGAGACGTTGAGCGCAGACGCTCCCATTGAAGCCGAGCATCACCGACGGGGAGCCGGTACCGTTCTGGTCCTCGGTGATAACTTGGGTGATGATCCCCTCTCGCGACGCTGTGACGCTCATCTTGCAAAACCGCAGGTCATCGGACATGTAACCGGGGGTGTGCCCGTCTCCGTAGAGACCTGCGTCACCTGTATCGAACCTTCGATCATCGGCCACATCCGTCGCGGCCTCAAGTTCCCAGACATACGAGGTCTGATCGTTGTCCATTTTTTTGCGGCTGACGGGCTTCCCAAACTGAGGGACGAGAGAACTCACATTTTTCCCGACGAATTGATCGCCAAACCGCGATGTCGACGCCACCTCTTGCAGCGGCGAAGCGCAGCCGCCCAACGCGGCGCATAGCGCGACGATTCCCAGAATTCGCATTTTGATTGTCCCTAGACGGCCGGATAGTTTCTCAACCAGAAGGCGGGAGCAAGGGAAATTTGGGGCATTGCTGCGCGGCGCCTCGCGCGGCCGGCCTCGGGAGTTCCCGTCTCAGATCTGTCGCTCGACCATCTTCAGCTTCAGTTCCGCGATCGCCTCGGCGGGATTGAGGCCCTTCGGGCAGGCCTTGGCGCAGTTCATGATGGTGTGGCAGCGATACAGCCGGAACGGGTCCTCGAGATTGTCGAGCCGCTCGCCGGTGGCCTCATCGCGGCTGTCGGTGACCCATCGGTTCGCCTGCAACAATGCGGCCGGGCCGAGATAGCGGTCGCTGTTCCACCAGTAGCTCGGGCACGAGGTCGAGCAGCAGGCGCAGAGAATGCACTCGTAAAGGCCGTCGAGTTTTTCGCGCTCCTCATGGCTCTGCCGCCATTCCTTCTGCGGCGTCGGCGTAATCGTCTTCAGCCACGGCTCGATCGAGGCATATTGCGCGTAGAAGTTGGTCAGGTCGGGCACCAGGTCCTTGATGACCGGCTGATGCGGCAGCGGATTGATCTTCACCGTGCCATCTTTCACGTCGTGCATCGATTTGGTGCAGGCCAGCGTGTTCTGGCCGTCGATGTTCATGGCACAGGAGCCGCAGACGCCTTCGCGGCAGGAGCGGCGGAATGTCAGTGTCGGGTCGATGTGGTTCTTGATCCAGATCAGGCCGTCGAGCACCATCGGACCGCAATCGTGGGTGTCGACGAAATAGGTATCGACGCCGGGATTTTTGCCGTCGTCCGGATTCCAGCGGTAGACCTTGAATTCGCGCGTCTCGGTGGCGCCCGCCGGCTTCGGCCAGGACTTGCCGCCGGAGATCTTCGAATTCTTGGGCAGTGAAAATTCAACCATCGGGTCACGCCTTCGCTGTCGTCTCTTTAGATTGTTTTGAGCATGATCTTTTCGGAAAACCGGTTCCCACTTTGCGCGAACGCGGCCCTCCGGGTCCGGATCATGCTTTAATACACCCGCGCCTTCGGCGGGATGTATTGAACGTCATTGGTCATGGTGTAGTCATGTACCGGCCGATAATCGACGGACGTGTTGCCGGCATCGTCGATCCACGCCAGCGTGTGCTTCATCCAGTTCTTGTCGTTGCGGTCCGGGAAATCCTCGCGGGCGTGCGCGCCGCGGCTCTCGGTGCGGTTCACCGCCGAGTCCATCGTCACCACCGCCTGCACGATCAGGTTGTCGAACTCCAGCGTCTCGACCAGATCGGAATTCCAGGTCAGCGAGCGGTCGGCCACCGAGACGTCGCTGATGCCACCATGCACCTTGTGAATCAGATTGTGCCCTTCGTTCAGCACCTCGCCGGTGCGGAACACCGCGCAATTGTTCTGCATTACAAGTTGCATGCTGTCGCGCAGCTTCGCGGTCGACGTGCCACCGGAGGCATAGCGGTAACGATCGAGCCGGCCGAGCGCCTTGTCGGCCGAATCCGCCGGGAGGTCGGGTTGCTTGCCGTTCGGTGTCAGTTTTTCGGCGCAACGCAAAGCGGCGGCGCGGCCGAACACCACGAGATCGATCAGCGAATTGGAGCCGAGACGGTTGGCGCCATGCACCGAAACGCAGGCCGCTTCGCCCACCGCCATCAGGCCCGGCACCACGAAGTTGTCGTCGCCGTTCTTCTTGGTCAGCGCTTCGCCGTGGAAGTTGGTCGGAATCCCGCCCATGTTGTAATGCGCGGTCGGCACGATCGGGATCGGCTCGCGCGTCACGTCGACATTGGCAAATATCTTCACCGATTCGGAAATGCCCGGCAGCCGCTCGTGCAGCACCTTCGGGTCGAGATGATCGAGGTGCAGGAAGATATGGTCTTTCTTCTTGCCGACGCCGCGGCCTTCGCGGATCTCGATTGTCATCGCGCGCGAAACCACGTCGCGGGACGCCAGATCCTTGGCGGAGGGTGCATAGCGCTCCATGAAGCGCTCGCCCTCGGAATTGACGAGATAGCCGCCCTCGCCGCGCGCGCCTTCGGTGACGAGACAGCCCGCGCCGTAAATTCCGGTCGGGTGGAATTGCACGAATTCCATGTCCTGCAGCGGCAGGCCGGCGCGTAGCGCCATCGCGCTGCCATCGCCGGTCTGGGTGTGGGCGCCGGTGCAGGAATGATAGATGCGCCCGTAGCCGCCGGTCGCAAGAATGGTGGTTTGCGCGCGGAAGCGGTGCAGCGTGCCGTCGTCGAGTTTCAGCGCGATCACGCCGCGGCAGGTGCCCTGATCGTCCATGATCAGGTCGATGGCGAAGTATTCGATATAGAATTCCGCGGCATGGCGCAGCGCCTGGCCGTACATGGTATGCAGCATGGCGTGGCCGGTGCGGTCGGCGGCGGCGCAGGTGCGCAGCGCCTGGCCCTTGCCGTAATCCACCGTCATGCCGCCAAACGGCCGCTGATAGATCCTGCCGTCCTCGGTGCGCGAGAACGGAACGCCCCAGTGCTCGAGCTCGTAAACGGCTTCCGGCGCCTGCCGTACCATGTATTCGATCGAATCCTGGTCCCCCAGCCAGTCCGACCCCTTGACGGTGTCGTACATATGCCAGCGCCAGTCGTCCGGATGCATGTTGCCGAGCGACGCGGAGATTCCGCCCTGCGCCGCCACCGTATGCGAACGGGTCGGAAATACCTTGGTGATGCAGGCGGTGCGCAGTCCGGCTTCGCCGCAGCCGACCACCGCGCGCAGGCCGGCGCCGCCGGCGCCGACGACGACGACATCGTAGGTGTGGTCTTCAATCGGATAGGCGTGGCCGTTGGTGGCGGGGCCACCACTGCCGTTCGCGGCGTTGCCATTTCCGCCTGCGGCCATGGGTTACACTCCGGATGACAGTTTGAGAATGGCGTAGATCGAGGCCAGCGCCACCGCAATCGAGAAGAAATTATTGGCCATGATGGCGACAAGCTTCAGCGTCTCTTGCTGCACATAATCCTCGATCACCACCTGCATGCCGATCTTCATGTGCCAGGCGCTGGCGACGATGAACAGCAGCATGATGATGGCGACCAGCGGCGAGCCGAGAATTTGCGCGGCGCCGGCCTGATTGCGGCCGAGCAGCATCATCACCACCACAATGACGGGCACCATCAGCAGCACCATGGCGACCGCGGTGACGCGCTGGCGCCAGAAATCCGAGGTGCCCGAATGCGAGGCGCCGAGATTGCGGACGCGGGCAAGCGGCGTGCGCATCGACTTCGTCGCCGGGTTATTTGGCGCACTCATCGTCCGCCCCCCATCGCGTAGGCGGCGATCCAGAGCAGCACCGTGAGCGAAATGCCGCCGATCAGTGCGCCCCAGGTGAGCGTTTCGCGCTCGCTGGCCTTGAAGCCGTACCCAAGGTCCCAGACCAAATGTCTGATGCCGCTGAACAGATGGTGCAGCAGCGCCCAAGTATAGCCGAAAACGATCAGACGGCCGAGGAAGCTGCCGGTAAAGGCCTGCACATGGGAATAGGCGGTCGGTCCGGATGCGGCGGCGATCAGCCACCACGCCAGCAGCAAGGTTCCAAAATACAGGCCGACCCCGGTTAAGCGGTGGACGATGGACAGCGCCATCGTCAGGGTCCAGCGATAGGTCTGCAGGTGTGGTGAAAGCGGTCTTTCGATCCTGGCGGTCATTGGTGGCTTTGACGGTTTATGGGCCGCATGGGCCCTTCGGGGATCGCGGTAGACGAATTCTATTTACGAAGTCGAACCAGTCAGCGCAATGACGAAATCCGCCGCCAGCGAACGAAGGTTCATAGCTTCATATGAGGCCTGCATTGCCGGGGATTGACAAGGTCCTGGCGCGCTGGTGGCTGGTATACCTGAAGCACGATTCATGAACGCGGTGTTCAAGCGGCGCGAGAAGGAAAATCGAGATGGCAATCGCTGGGCTTGATGCCTCCGCGCTTCTCCAACTGGCGCTTCTGCTGGTGGCGGTTGGCGCGGTGTCGGGATTTCTCGCTGGCGTGTTCGGAATCGGCGGCGGCGCAATTCTGGTCCCGGTGTTTTATGAATGCTTTCGGCTCGCCGGCGTGCCGCTGGATGTGCGGATGCCGCTATGCGTCGGCACGTCGCTCGCCATCATCATTCCGACCTCGATCCGTTCCTACCGCGCCCATCGCGCCCGCGGCGCGGTGGATATGGAGGTCGTGCACGCGTGGTGGCTGCCGGTGCTGGTCGGGGTCATCGCCGGTAGCGTGACCGCGCGCTACGCGCCGGAGCGGTTGTTCAAGATCGTGTTCGTGATGGTGGCCTGGTCCGCCGCGACGCGGCTGTTGCTGGCGCGTGACACCTGGAAGTTCGGCGGCGATCTCCCGCGGGGACCGTTGATGAGAGTTTACGGCTTCTTTGTCGGGCTGCTGGCCACGCTGATGGGTGTCGGCGGCGGGCTGTTCGCGAATTTGCTGATGACGTTCTACGGCCGGCCAATTCATCAGGGGGTCGCAACCTCGTCGGCGCTGGCGGTACTGGTCTCGATTCCCGGCGCGCTCGGCTATGTCTATGCCGGCTGGCCGGTGGCGGCGCATTATCCCGATGTGCTGGCGCTGCAATCGCCGTTTGCGATCGGTTACGTCTCGTTGATCGGCGCGGTGCTGGTGATGCCGACCAGCCTGCTCACCGCGCCGTTCGGCGTGAGAGTGGCCCATGCGATGTCGAAGAGCGCGCTTGAACGTGCCTATGGCAGCTATCTCTTCATCGTCGGCGCCCGGTTTGTGATCAGTTTGTTGTATGGACAGTAGCAGACCGAGCTGCGGTACCGGACCGCCGTTCACATCGCGATCAACCTCAAAGCCGCGAAGGCGATCGGCCTCGTCGCGCCGGAATCTTTCCTGCTCCGCGCCGACGAGGTGATCGAGTGAAGAAGCTCATGCCATCGCGGCGGCGGGAAAGCGCCTCTCATAGGTGCGGTTGAGTGCGCCGGCAGCATCCTGCAAGTGCCTTTGAATTTCCGCCGCTTGCATCCTGTCCATTGCTTCGCCCCGTTGTCGTGGACATTCCGGCGGGACATCTGCGATTCGACGCGGTAATGCGCCTCGTCACTTCGCCTTGGCGTAAATGTCCGCATAGGTATCGCGCAAAATATTCTTCTGCACCTTGCCCATGGTGTTGCGCGGCAGTTCATCGACGACGATCACCCGCTTCGGCATCTTGAACTTTGCCAATCTTCCGTCCAGCGCTTTCAGCACGGAAGCCTCATCGACCCTGGCGCCCTTGTCGCAGACCAGGACGGCGGTGACGCCCTCGCCGAAATCGGCATGCGGCACGCCGATCACGGCGGATTCGATCACGCCCGGCATGGCGTCGATCTCGCTCTCGATTTCCTTGGGGTACACGTTGAAGCCGCCGGAGATCACGAGATCCTTGCCGCGGCCGAGAATGTACACGTAGCCCTTGGCGTCGATCTTGCCGAGATCGCCGGTGATGAAGAAGCCGTCGTCGCGGAATTCGGACCTCGTCTTCTCGGGCATCCGCCAGTAGCCCTTGAAGACGTTGGGGCCCTTGACCTCGATCATGCCGATCGCCTCGCGCGCAAGTTCCTGGCCGGTTTCCGGATCGGTAACGCGCACCGAGACGCCGGGCAGCGGATGGCCGACCGCGCCGGCGACGCGCTCGCCGTCATACGGATTGGAGGTGTTCATATTGGTCTCGGTCATGCCGTAGCGCTCGAGCACGGCGTGACCGGTGCGGGCAAACCATTCGCGATGGGTATCGGCGAGCAGCGGCGCGGAGCCGGAAACGAACAGCCGCATATGCCTGGTGGATTCCTTGTTCAGGGCCGGGCTTTGCAGGAGCCGCGTGTAGAATGTCGGCACGCCCATCAACACGGTGGCGCGCGCCATCAGCTTGATGATCGCTTCGGGGTCGAATTTCGGCAGGAAGATCATCGAGGCGCGGGCGAACAGCGTGACGTTGCTGGCCACGAACAGGCCGTGGGTATGATAGATCGGCAGCGCGTGGATCAGGACGTCCTTGTCGGTGAAGCGCCAATAGTCGACCAGCGTCAGCGAATTCGACGCCAGGTTATCGTGCGTCAGCATCGCGCCCTTGGAACGTCCCGTGGTGCCGGAGGTGTAGAGAATCGCCGCGAGGTCGTCGGCCGCGCGTGCCACGGTTGCAAATTCCGACGGCGCGTGGGCTGCGGCATCGGTCAACGATCCCTTGCCGTCGGGCCCGAGCGTTTCCACCTTGGCGCCAACCTTCGCCGCGATCGCGCCGATGCCTTCCGCCTTCGACGGGTCGCACACCACCACCGAGGGCTCGGCGTCGGCGATGAAGTATTCCAGCTCGTTCAGCGTATAGGCGGTGTTGAGCGGCAGATAGACGGCGCCTGCGCGCACCGTCGCGAGATAGAGTACCAGGCCAGGCACCGATTTTTCGGTCTGGGCTGCGACGCGATCGCCGGGCTTGACGCCGCGATCGACCAGCACATTCGCCATCTGTCCGGCGCGTGAAATCAGATCGCCATAGCTGATGCGCGCTCCGTCGGTCATCTCGATCGCAAGGCGGTTCGGATCGTCCACGCCATCGAACAGGCGGGAAAACAGGTTGGCGCTCATGATGGTTTTGTGGGGCGCATTCATGCATCATTCCGGTGGGCGGGCGCGGTCCAATCCGCCCGCATAATCTCACAATCTCTGGGGTTCAATAGCAAAGACACCCTTCACAAGGCAACGGAGACAGTTTGCATGTCAAAATAAAAGGAAACGTGTGGCCTGGGTGACCGGGGGCGGCAGCGGGAACCGTGAAGAAGGCGGACGGCAAGGTGACGATCGTGGATGCCAAGGGTGGTACTTCGACCGTCACGATCTCGAACGTCAACCAGTCGAACGGCGTGATCCACGTGGTCGACACCGTCCTGATGCCGGCGTCGTAACCCCACGCGTGTCCTGATCTCATCCCCATCGGGACGCGCGAGAAGCGAGCCGGGGAACCCCGGCTCGCCTTTTTGTGACCGCCATGCCCGGCCTGTATCAATCCGTCGGCGGCCTGGTAGTAACGAAGTTGCGCTTTTGGGCGTATAAGGGGGGTATCTGCTTTCAGCGATGGGATCGCCATGTCCAGCCTTGCAGCCACCGACGCACGCACGGAAACCGCCACGACCAAGGTCATTCAACCGGCCTGGGTCCGGACCATGCATTGGATCAATGCGGTGGCGATCATCCTGATGATCATGTCGGGATGGCAGATATACAATGCCTCGCCGCTGTTCAGCTTCACATTTTCCCGCTCGATCACGCTGGGCGGCTGGCTTGGCGGCGCGCTGCTCTGGCATTTCGCGGCGATGTGGCTGTTGATGGTCAACGGCCTCGTCTATCTGATCATGGGCTTTGCAACCGGGCGCTTCAAGAGGAAGCTGCTGCCGATCACCCCTGGCGGCGTGATCTCGGACACCAGGGCGGCGCTGACCGGCAAGCTGTCGCATGACGACCTGACCAAATACAATCAGGTGCAGAAGCTGCTCTATGCCGGCATCATCGTCGTCGGCATCCTCATCGTGCTGTCCGGACTGTCGATCTGGAAACCGGTGCAGTTGCAGTGGCTGACGGCGCTGTTCGGCGGCTACGACGCCGCACGTTACGTCCACTTCATCGGCATGTCGGCGATCGTCGCATTCCTGGTGGTTCACGTTGCGCTGGCCGTACTGGTGCCGAAAAGCCTGCGCGCGATGATCATCGGCCGCTAGAACATGAGCCGGACCCGGAGGGCCGCGTTAGCGCAAAGTGGAAACCGGTTTTCCGAAAAGCTCATGCTCAACCAGAGAGAATTTGCAGGAGACAAATCATGGGCAGACTTCGCAAGCTTCTGATCCCAGGCGTTGACAAGCAATTGCTGGTCCGGGACGCCACGAAAGTGATGCCGAATCCGGTGCGCCGGCGCTTTATCGCCGGCGGCGCAAGCTTCGGCGCGTTGACGCTTCTGACCGGCTGCGACGTATTGGACAGCTCTTCCGCCGAGGAGATGCTGAAGAAGGTCTCGAAGTTCAACGACGCCGTGCAGGCCTTCATCTTCAATCCCGATGCGCTGGCGCCGACCTTCCCGGAAAGCGCGATCACAAAGCCGTTCCCGTTCAACGCCTATTACGAACTCGACGACGCCCCCGAGATCGATGGCAAGGACTGGAAGTTCGAGGTGCGGGGTCTGGTCGACAACAACAAATCCTGGACGCTGGAAGAGCTCTACAAGCTGCCGCAGGTCAAACAGGTGACGCGCCATATCTGCGTCGAGGGCTGGAGCGCGATCGGGAGCTGGACCGGAACGCCGTTACGCGATTTCCTCAAGCTCGTTGGCGCCGATACACGCGCGAAATATTGCTGGTTCCAGTGCGCGGACAAGGAGGGCTACAACTCGCCGCTCGATATGCGCACCGCGTTGCATCCGCAGACCCAGATGACGTTCAAATTCGGCGATGAAATTCTCCCCAGGGCCTATGGCTTCCCGATGAAGATCAGGGTGCCGACCAAGCTCGGTTTCAAAAATCCGAAATACGTGACGTCGATGGAAGTCACCAACGACTACAAAGGCGGCTACTGGGAAGACCAGGGGTATAATTCATTCAGCGGGAGCTGAGCCCGTCGAGCGATAGCGGCGCGGTGACGCCGCGCCCGCGTCTGATCTCACGCTGCGCTATCCTTCATGGCGCCGCCGAGGAACAGTTGCCCAATGCGGGGATCGTTGAGAACCCGCTCCGCCCGATCGACAAGGCGTGTCTGGCCGAGTTCCAGCACGATGCCGAAGTCGGAGATCTCGAGCGCCGAGCGTGCGTTCTGCTCGATCATCAAGATCGATACGCCGCGGTCGCGCAGCTCCCTTAACATGTCAAACGTCTGCTGCACCATCAGCGGCGAAAGACCGATCGACGGTTCGTCGATCAGCACCAGCTGTGGGTTCAGCAACAAGCCGCGCACGATTTCGAGCTGCTTCTGCTCGCCGCCCGACAGGGTGGAAGCCTGCCGCGCTGCCCTGTTGCGCAAGGCCGGAAACCGGTCGAGCGCAGCTTCGATCCGCGCCGGCAGATCGGTGATGTCACGCCCGGCAGCGCAGGCGCCGAGCTCGATGTTGTGGCGAACCGACAGCTCAGGAAAGATGTTGCGTCCCTGCGGGACGTAACAGATGCCCGCGGTCAATAATTCGCGCGGGCCCATGCCGGTTACATCGCGCCCCCTGAAGATCACGCGCCCTTCGCGCAGCTTCAGCAGGCCGAAAATTGCCTTGAACACCGTGGATTTGCCGGCGCCGTTCGGCCCGATCACCGTGGTGATCGAGCCCGCCGGCACCGAGAAGCTGGTGCCGTTGAGGATCGTCATCTTGCCGTAGCCGCCGACGAGGCCTTCAACATCGAGAATAGCGTCGCGCATGGCATGGTCCTCAGTGGCCGAGGTAAGCTTCGATCACGGCGGGATTGTCGCGAACTTCGTCAGGCGTACCCATCGCCAGCACCCTGCCTTCGGCCATCACCATGACGCGCGAGCACAACGACATCACGAATTCCATATTATGTTCGATCACCACAAAGGTCGCGCGCTTCTCGCGATTGATTGCGGCCAGCCGTTCCCTGAGGTCGGCGAGCATGGAAAGATTGACGCCGCCGGCGGGCTCGTCGAGCAGCACCAGCCGCGGCCCGCCCATGAAAGCCATCGCCGCATCGAGCAGCTTCTGCTGTCCGTAGGACAGGCTGCCCGCGGTCTCGCTGGCGAGATGATCGAGCTCGAAAAAGCCGATCATCCGATCGGCGGCCTCGGTCAGTCCCGCGTCGGATGGACCGAACAGGCGGGACACCATGCTGCCCTGGTGCTCCTGTCCGGCGAGGATCAGATTTTCCCGTACCGATAATTTAGGGAACACCTGCAGCAACTGGAAAGTCCGGCTGACGCCAAGGCGGTTCAGCTCGGAGGGACGCAATCCGGTGACGACCCTGCCGTCGACCTTCACTTCGCCGCCAGTCGGGATGAGCTGGCCGAGAATGCAGTTGAACAGGGTCGACTTGCCGCAGCCGTTCGGTCCGATCAATCCGAGAATTTCGCCCTCGCGAACGTCAAAGCTCACGCCATCGACCGCCGTGATGCCGCCGAAGCTCTTCCGGATGTCGGTGACTTCGAGGACCGCCGTCATGGAGCGGCCTCCAATCCGGATTTCGCGACCGCGCGCAGCGCGGACGCCGCCTTGGTGCGGCGCTCTGCCAGCATGCGGTCGAGGATGCCGAGAATGCCGGTCGGCGAATAGATCAGGAGCCCGATCACGGCGCTGGCATAGAGCATCAGGTAATAGCCTTCGGTGAAACGCAGCCATTCGGGAAGCAGCACCGCGATCATCGCGCCGAGAAACGGCCCGAAGAAGAACCCGGCGCCGCCGACGATCACCATCATCAGGAGATCGAGCGAGAGCGACAGATTGAACGGCACCGGATCGATGTACTGTGTCAGCGGCGCGTACAGCGTGCCGGCAACGCCGCCGAGCGCCGAACCGATCGCGAACGCCATCAATGTATAGCGGCGCGTATCGATGCCGAGCGACAGGGCCCGGATCGGATTTTCGCGCAAAGCAATGAAAGCGCGGCCCCAGGGCGAGCGGATCAGCCACCACAGCATCACCGAGACGATGCCAAGTGAGCCGAGGCAGACGTAATAGAACGGCAGCGGCCGATTGGTCGCAAAACCGAAGATGGTCGGCCGCGGAATATTGCTGATGCCGTAAATGCCCTTGGTGAGCCAATCCTCGTTGCGAAACACCAGGAAGGCCAGCGTCGAGAATGCCAGCGTGACGAAGGCAAGATAATGATGCTGTACCCTTAGCGCGGGATAGCCGAGTAGCCAGCCGACGGCAAAACACAGCACGACCGCGACCCCGAGCGCGGCAATCAACGGTGCGCCCTGCGTGGTCATGATTGCGGCGGCATAGGCGCCGATGCCGACGAAGGCCCCTTGCGCCAGTGAAACCTGCCCGGCATAGCCGAGCGTCAGATTGAGACCCATGGCCGCGATGGTCATGACCGCCCATTGGCTCAGGATGAAGAGCCCGTAGCGATTGAAATTCATCGGCACGACAATCAGCCCCGCGATCACCATGATGCCGAGCGCGATGCGCAAATATTTCCGAGGCCCGTTCATACCGTGCGTTCTTCCGCGCGACCGAGGATGCCTTGCGGACGGAACAGAATGATGATGATCAAAAGGATCAGTGGTACCGCGGCGCGATACTGGGTCGAAACATAGGCTGCGGCGAGATTGTCGACCACGCCGATCAAGAGGCCGCCGGCAATCGCGCCGCGCACCTGATTGAAGCCGCCGACGATTGCGGCGATGAAGGCCGCCTGCCCCAGCACTTCGCCGCTGGAGAATTTCGCAAGATAGATCGGCGTGATCAGCAGCGAAGCCAGCGCCACCAGAAAGGCGTTGATCAGGAAGGTCAGCAGGATCATGCGCTCGACCGGCACGCCGATGATGCGCGCCACGGTCGGGTTCTGCGCGGTCGCCTGCATCTGGTGGCCGATCGAGGTGCGGTTCAAAAGCGCGGTCAGGCCGATCACGGCCAGGATCGCCAGCGCGAGCACGCCGAGACTTTGCAGCGACACCATGCGGCCAAGGATGGCGATGTCGCCGGCGGGCACCAGCGACGGAAACGGTGACGCCTCCGCGCTGAAGAACTGCTTCACGGCCTCCTTGATGCCGATGGCGAGCGCCATGGTCGCGATCGCCAGCGGTAACACGCCATGGCGAAGCATGGGATCGACCAGCAGCATCTTGAAGCCAAGCCCGAGCAACAGCAGCGACAGGAGAATGCCAATCAGGATCGCAAGCCAGAAAGGCGCACCGGCGTGCATCGCTGCCAGCATCAGGAATGCCGGCAGCATGACGAATTCGCCTTGCGCGAAATTGATGGTTTGCGAGGTCTGCCACAGCAGCGTGAAACCTACCGCGACAATCGCGTAGATTGCTCCGGTCGCCAGACCGGCCACAAGAAGATCGAGCAAATTGGACATGCTTCCCTGGTCTCAATTGGCGAGCCGGCGGGGATACGGCCGGCCGGTTCGCGACGACGCGCGAAAATCCGCGGCTCAATTCAACTTCGGCAGCACCTGTTTGATGATCTGCTTGCCCTCGACGATCTCCACCAGAAAACCCTGGCGATCAATGTCGCCGTTCTGATCGAAGGTCACATCCATCAGGATGCCCGGCTCGTTCGCTGCCTTGATGGTGAGGCCGTGCAGATTGGCGGCGAGCGCCTTGGCGTCGAGCTTGCCCATCTTTTCGGTTGCCGCCTTGATCATATAGATCGCAAGATAGCCTTTGATGCCGTTGTGGTCTGGAATGTAATTGTACTTCTTGACGAACTTTTCACGGAACGCCTTGACCAGATCGACCGGCGCGTCAGTGGTAAGTCCGACATGGCCGCGTGCGCCATTGGCGGCCTCGCCCGCGAGCTCGACGACCTTTTGGCCGACTAGCGTCGTCTCGCCGATCAGCGGCGCCGTCACGCCCTGGCGCTTGAGTTCCTTGAGGATGCGCGCGCTTTCTTCCTCGTTGAGGTAGATGAAAACCGCGTCGGGAGCGGCGGCCTTGATCTTGCTGACGTCGGCGGCGAAATCGGCCTGACCGGCTTCGGTGGACAGATCGGCTGCGACCTTGATGCCATAGCGTGCAAATTCCTTCGTTATGACATCGCGTCCGCCTTTGCCGAAATCGTTGTTGACCCAGACGATAGCCACCGATTTGGCCTTGAGTTCGTCGTTGATATATTTGGCGACCTTCGGCATCGACGATTGCTGACCGAAGGAGGTGCGGAACAAGAACTTGTTGCCGGCCTGCGTCAGTTCGGCAGCTTCGCCGCCCACGATCTGCGTGATGCCGGCTTCCGCCGCGAGCGGCGCCGTAACCTTGACCGAACCGGAATAGCCGGGACCGAGCAGGACGTAGGGCTCGTTATCGAGTGCCTTCTGGACTTGCGCGCGCGCCACGCCGGGGTTGGATTGCGAATCCGCATGGGTGACCTCGATCCTGTTGCCGAGAATGCCGCCCTTCGCATTGATTTCTTCGATCGCCAGATCAATGCCGTTTTTCCAGTTGGTGCCGACGGTCGCGCCGCCGCCGGACAATTCGGCGACGTCAGCCAATTTGATTGTAGCGCCGGATTGCGCGAACGCCGCCCCGGTCAAGATTGTCGCGAGCACGACGCCTGCCAAAATTCCTGACTTCATTCGGTTTCCCCCTGTGGTCCCGCCATTTTGGTTGCGGCCTCGTTCCGGGCCGTGTTGTTACGCCGCGTGTGAAGCGACGTATCTCTTTGCCATCACACCGTCGAAAGCAATTCCCATTTCGACAATGGACGGTGCAACTCCCGTGAATAATTCAAACGCGTCGGCGGCCTGATAGATGGCAAGCTCGCGACCGGTCATGACCGTGGCGCCCCTTGTCCTGGCGGCCGTCAGAAGCGGCGTCCATAGCGGCGAATAGACCGTGTCCGCTACCCACAGCCCGGCATGCAGCAGGGCATCCGGAACCGGTGTGCCAAGGCTGGGCAGCATCCCAACTGGGGAAGCGTTGACCATCCCGACAACGCCGTGCAGCGCATCCTCGATGCTGTGAGCCGCGCGGGCTCTTACGCGGCCCTCGAGCCGCGCCGTCAGATGCACGGCCTTGGCATGCTCGCAATCGAAGATCCGCAGATCGGCGACGCCAAGCCCGGCGAGTGCAAACGCGATCGCCTTGCCGGCGCCGCCAGCGCCAATCAAAGCGACCGCGCCATGCGCGGATGCGGTGACAAGTTGGGTGACAGCCCGCGCGAATCCGGTCGTATCGGTGTTGCAGCCGATCAACCGGCCATCACGCACGACGACGGTATTGACCGCGCCGATCCGTGTCGCATCCGGCGACAAGTCATCGAGCAGGTCGACCACAGCTTCCTTGTAGGGAAAGGTGACGTTGATCCCGGCGAAGCCCAGCCGCCGAACGCCCCCGAGCAGTACCATCAATTCTTCGCGTCCGGCGCCGGCGACCTCGATGAGCTGATAGTGGCAACGCAGGCCGAGCGCCTCGGCCGCCCGTTCATGCATCGCCGGCGCGGCCGACTGCGCGATCGGCGCACCGAGCAGACCGGAAAGAATGCGGCCGTTCGAGAAGTGCGGGTGGTCGGAGTTCAGCATTACGCTACTTTAGGGTCGGCGAAATGCAATATCCAGATCAAGCAGCGATAGCGAGCCGGTAATTTGACCTGATTGCCCCGCCAGCGCCAAACCGCCATCAAGCCATTTTGCCAAAGCACATTGTGGGCGCGCAAAGGCGCGTCCGGCACAATCTATGATGTTTGCACGAGCCGTCTTTGAAACGCCGCGGCGATCGCGCCCAGCGCCAGCATCGCCGCCGACGCATTCAAGGCATAGGACAGGCTGCCCAACGCGTCGGTGATGGCGCCGACCGCGGTCGGTCCCAGTGTCTGGCCTATTCCAAATGCGATGGTCATCGCCGCAATTCCCTTGGGCCATGCCGCCGGCGGATAGTTGAAACGCACGAAGGCGGTGGTCGATCCAACGATCGCAAAGAACGAGACCCCGAACACCAGCGCCGACACCGTGAGCAACAGCGCGGAATGCCCGAACAGCGGCAGCGCCGCGCCCAACGCGTTGACGCCGAGGATGATCGCGGTGGAGAGGCCGCCGCTGTTGCGCGCCAGCACGCCTCGCCACAGCCAGGGCGTTGCGAACGCGCTCACGCCGAGCAGGCACCAGAACGCGCTCTGCGCCACCGCGCCGCCACCGGCGTCGCGCACATAGGCAATCATGAAGGTCATGTAGGCGATGTATCCCGCGCCAAACAGAAAATAGCCGGCGAGATAGATCAGCACCGGCCGGAGCGCGAATTCCGCTGGCGCCGCGCTGGCGATGCCGGCCTTGGTGTCGAGCGGCGCCAGCAGCAGCGGGATGGTCAGGGCGATGGCGAGCAGGGTCAGCGCCCACCAGACGATCCACCACGATCCCGGACCGAAGGCCTGCAGCACAAAAGGTGCGATCAGCCCGGAAGACAGGATGCCGAGCCCGGGTCCGGCGTAGAACAGGCTGAGCAGAAAATTCGCCCGCGCGGGTTGCGCTTGCGCGATCGTGGCCGCCAGCGCCGCCCCGGCGACGAAGGCGGCCGCCGCGCCGAAGCCCGCGAGCAACCGCGCAAAGCTCAAAATGAAAAAATTGCCCGACAGCGCGCAAAGCGCCAGCGACAGCAGAGAAGCCAGGGTTCCCCAGCGCACCGAGGCGGACAATCCGAACCGCTTGATCAGTTTGGACGCCAGCAAGGCCCCGGCGAGATAGCCTGCGGCGTTGATGGTGTTCATGAAGCCGGCGGCGGAATAGGACCAGCCCAGCGTGTCGCGCATGTCCGGCAGCACCAGCGAATAGGCGAAGCGGCCGAGGCCGAGACCGACCGTGGGGGCAAGCGAGAGAATGAGGATCAGCCGCGCGGGATGCGCGGATGGCTGGGAAATGTCGGGGGTTTTCACGGGATTCTCCGGCAGGAGGCGCATTCTGGCAGGGACTGCCGCGATTGCACAGGCACGCTGCGGCAATGGTGTCTTGCCATCAGTGCAACACCGCTTTAGCACTCCGCTTCCGCCGTCATTCCGGGGCGCGCGCCAGCGCGAACCCGGAAACCATCTCACCGCGGGATTCCGGATCGCCTCGCTATGCTCGGCGTCCGGAATGACGAGTCGAGAATACACAACAAGGACCTTCCCATGGCGACCCATAAACTGCTGCTTCTCCCCGGCGACGGCATCGGCCCCGAAGTGATGGCGGAGGTGAAGCGCCTGATCGACTGGCTCAACGCGCAAGGCATCGCGCATTTTGCGACCGAGCAGGGTCTGGTCGGCGGCGCCGCCTATGACGCGAGCCGAGAGAGCATCACCGATGCGACCATGGCCCAGGCGGCAGCGGCCGATGCCGTGATCTTCGGTGCGGTTGGCGGCCCCAAATGGGACAGCGTCCCCTATGAGGCGCGCCCGGAAGCCGGGCTATTGCGCCTGCGCAAGGACCTCGGCCTGTTCGCGAATTTGCGTCCCGCAGTCTGCTATCCCGCGCTTGCGGACGCTTCGAGCCTGAAGCGCGAGGTGGTCGAGGGCCTCGACATCATGATCGTGCGCGAACTCACCGGCGGAGTGTATTTCGGCGAACCCAAGACCATCACCGATCTCGGCAACGGCCAGAAGCGCGCCATCGACACGCAAGTCTATGACACCTACGAGATCGAGCGCATCGCCCGCGTCGCGTTCGACCTGGCGCGCAAGCGCCGCAACAAGGTGACCTCGATGGAAAAGCGCAACGTGATGAAATCCGGCGTGCTCTGGAACGAGGTCGTCACCCAGGTGCACGCGCGCGAATACAAGGACGTGCAGCTCGAACACCAGCTCGCCGACTCCGGTGGCATGAATCTGGTGAAATGGCCGAAGCAGTTCGACGTCATCGTGACCGACAATCTGTTCGGCGACATGCTCTCGGATATCGCGGCGATGCTGACGGGCTCGCTCGGCATGCTGCCGTCGGCCTCGCTCGGCGAGGTCGATGCCAAAACCAAAAAGCGAAAGGCCCTGTTTGAGCCGGTGCACGGCTCGGCGCCCGATATCGCAGGCAAGGGTCTCGCCAATCCGATCGCGATGATCGCCTCGTTTGGAATGGCGCTGCGCTATTCCTTCGATATGGGCGCGCTGGCCGACAAGGTCGATGCTGCGATCGCCGCGGTGCTCGCAGGCGGCCTGCGCACCGCCGACATCAAGTCCGAGGGCACCATTGCGGTATCGACCGCGCAGATGGGCGAGGCGATTTTAAAAGAATTGCAGAAGCTGCACGTCTAGCTTCGTACGCCGCCACCGTCCCGGCCTTGCACCGGGACCCGTAACCACAGGCCGTCACCCAAGTTAATGTTGCGCCTATTCCCCGCTCACTACTGCGGGAGCGGGAAGCTCTGCGGATAGCCGCCCATGTCCGACGGCGGATTCATCGGCTGGCGGTCGATCGGGCGATTGTTGTTCTCGCGCGCGAATGATGGGTAGCCGAGCTCCGGCGGAAACGCGTAATCGGTGAATTTGCGGTCGCCCGGCAAGACCTCGACGCCGGCGTCGAGCCAGGAGCGCTTGGTGACGTAAATGCGGGTGTGCGGCCCCTGCTGATAGGACACGTTGGGTCCATTCGGCCCGTAATAGGGCCGGCCGCGGTCGTCATATTGGCGCTTGGCCTGCTTCTGCGCTGCGGTCTGCTTCTTCGCCGTGGTTGGCGTCTGCGTCTGCGCACTGGCCCGCGTCGTGTCGAAGCCGGTCGCGACAACGGCGATAGCGGCGAGCAACACCGCAAGTTTGTTCGCAGCAGGAAGATTGGGGGTCATCAGGTCCTCATCGGGCGGGCAGGCCGCCATATCCGTTTCAGCGGCCATTCTAGCTGCCGGGCATGCCGTCACAAGGTCAATAGGGCCACACTGGGTCAGAATAATGCCCGAGCGGCTAAAAAGTCGCATGAAAACCAGCGTCTTGGCTGCTGCGCCAGTTCAGAGAGGGCCGCGCAAACGGGGGTTTTCAGCGCCCATCACCCAATCCGCCGACACGGCCGACGTTGCCGCAGTGGTGCAGCTGCCACGCTTGAGCTCGGCGCGGGCAAATAACTCAGCCAGTTTCGGCTCATTTCCGGATGCAAGCAGGGTCAGCCGGTTCAACATGCAGCCGATCGCGGCCCGCCGGGCCGGCAATCCGCTGCCCTGGCACGACCAGCCGGATATTTGCAGGGCAGGATCGCCAAGACGCTTGATAAAGCCAAGGCAGGCTTTCGCCGGGTTCGGATTGGCTGTGAGGCGCAGCAGCGTCACCGTGCCGAACTTGCTGTCGACTACGCCGGCGGCTTCAACCTCGCGTGCGCCTTCCGGGTTCATTCGGGCGGCGATTTCGGCCTCCAAGGTTTCCAAGGAGATGGCTTCTGACGAGAAGGCTTCCGATGGGAGAAATTCGCCGCCGGGACGATAGAGCTCAAGTTCCGCAACCGGCTTTTCGCCGAGTGGGCCCCAATGGAAGATGTCCTTGCGGCCGCCCTCGGGGTGTCGAAGGATCTCGTAAGTCTCTGATTTTTCGGCCGGATCAAGCGCGCTCACGGCGAAGGCCGGGCGCGAGCGCGACGCCACGCTCCAGCCAGGTTTACCGGCAGGCTCCACAGCCGCGGCTGCCGGCAATTCGTCCCATAGATGCCGTCCGACCATGCCAAGCAAGGCCAGCGCCCCTACATAGGCAATAAGGCGCGCCAGCGTGGCGCAGCATTCGTCCGCAAAGCTGGTCAGCGCCGGATGAATTCTGCTGTGATATTCTGGATTGGCAGAGGTGGCGGGAGACGATCGCATCAGGTGCCCAGGCGCACTGAGCGCCGGAGGGCGGTGCTCAGGTCTGATCTCTTTGTTTGAGCATGATCTTTTCGGAAAACCGGTTCCCACTTTTCCGGATCATGCTCTAACGTTGTCTTAACGGCGTTTCTCGCATAGAAGCGCTGCCTCTTCCCTTTCCACCGCGGGTGGGGGCGAGGCATTTTTCTTCGGAGAGTGAACGATGGGTTACAAAGTCGCGCTGGTCGGAGCGACCGGCAATGTCGGGCGTGAAATGCTCAGCATTCTTGACGAACGTAAATTCCCGGCTGACGAGGTGGTGGCGCTGGCGTCGCGCCGCAGCACGGGCGTCGAAGTCTCGTATGGCGACCGTACCCTGAAAGTCAAAGCGCTCGAACACTACGACTTCAGCGATGTCGATATCTGCCTGATGTCGGCGGGCGGCGCGGTGTCGAAGGAGTGGTCGCCGAAGATCGGCGCAGCCGGCGCGGTGGTGATCGATAATTCGTCGGCGTGGCGGATGGATCCGGACGTGCCGCTGATCGTGCCCGAAGTCAACGCGGACGCGGTCAAGGGCTTCGTCAACAAGAACATCATCGCCAATCCGAACTGCTCGACCGCCCAGCTCGTGGTCGCGCTCAAGCCGCTGCATGACAAGGCGGTGATCAAGCGCGTCGTGGTCTCGACCTATCAATCGGTCTCGGGCGCCGGCAAGGATGCCATGGACGAGCTGTTTTCGCAGACCAAGGCCGTCTACACCAACAGCGAACTGGTCAACAAGAAATTCCCGAAGCGTATCGCCTTCAACGTCATCCCCGAGATCGACGTGTTCATGGAGGACGGCTACACCAAGGAAGAGTGGAAGATGATGATGGAGACCAAGAAATTCTTGATCCCAAAATCAAGCTGACCGCGACTTGCGTGCGGGTGCCGGTGTTCGTCGGCCATTCCGAAGCCGTCACCATCGAATTCGAAAATCCGATTTCGCCGGACGAGGCACGCGACATCCTGCGCCATGCGCCGGGCTGCCTCGTGATCGACAAGCACGAACCGGGCGGCTACGTCACGCCCTATGAGGCGGCGGGCGAGGACGCCACCTACATCAGCCGCATCCGCGCGGACCCCACGGTCGACAACGGCCTCGTGCTGTGGTGCGTGTCGGATAATCTGCGCAAGGGCGCGGCGCTGAACGCGATCCAGATCGCCGAATGCCTGGTCAACCGCAAGCTGATCAGCGCCAAGAAAAAGGCGGCGTAACTCTGCAACGGGAGCCGGACGTGCGATGACCGAACAACCGGCTCCCTACAGGCCTAATCCGAAGCTCAAGCGCGTCGAGACGGCATTCGAGAGCGTGATCTTCAACAGCCGCTGGCTGATGGCGCCGTTTTATCTCGGCCTCGTCATCAGCCTCGCAGTGTTGTTGCTCAAATTCTGCATGATACTGTGGGAGTTCATCGTCCACGCGCCGGGCTCCAAGGAGTTGGACATCATCCTTGGCGTGCTCAGCCTGATCGACGTGTCGTTGACCGGCAACCTGATCCTGATCGTGGTGTTTTCCGGCTACGAGAACTTCGTCTCGAAGATCGATCCCGGCGGTCACCCGGACTGGCCGGAGTGGATCACCAAGGTCGGTTTCGGAGGCTTGAAGCAGAAGCTGCTTGCCTCGATCGTCGCGATTTCGGCGATCCAGGTATTGAAGGCGTTCATGAACCTCGACGCCGCCTTCGATCCCAGCAGGCTTGCCTGGCTGGTCGGCGTGCACCTGGTGTTCGTGGTCTCGGCGTTCATGCTGGCGCTGTCGGACCGCTGGAGCGGCGGCGACCACGGCGGCGAATAGTTATCCGCCGGCCCGCAGCTCCTTCGTCACGCTGCGAAATTCCTTCGCCTCCCGGTCGAGCACGAACAGCGAGCCCTCGGCCACGCCGAAATAGGCGCCGTGCAGATTTAGCTCGCCGCGCGCGACCAAAGACTGCACGAACGGAAACGTCGTCAGGTTTTCCAGGCTGCGGAACACGGCCGCTTTCTCGATCCGGACGGTGAACTCAGCCATCGTCTCATGGTCGCGTTGTCCGACTTTCTCGCCCGGCTTGATGAACATCGACATCCACCGGCCGATGAAGTCGCCGGGCGACAGCGGCTCGGTATTGTCGATGAAGGCGCGGATGCCGCCGCATTGCGCATGGCCGAGCACCACGATGTGTTTGACGCGCAGCGCACGGACCGCATATTCGAGCGCCGCCGAGACGCCGTGCGCGCCGCCGTCGGGCGCATAGACCGGCACCAGATTGGCGACGTTGCGCACCACGAACAATTCGCCCGGGCCGGCATCGAAGATCACCTCCGGCGACACCCGCGAATTGCAGCAGCCGATCACCATCACTTCCGGGGCCTGGCCGCGCTCGGACAATTCGCGGTAGCGCGATTGCTCGGTCGGAAGCCGCTGCGAGGTGAAGGTTCGGTAGCCGTCAAGCAGATGTTGCGGGAAAGGTGACATGCGAGTTGCTAACCACGGGCTGCCAGCTGGAACAAGGCTTTCGGACGAAGGCCTGAAATGTTAAAGCATGAATCGGAAAAGTGGACACCGTTTTTCCCTCGGGACAATCGTTAGACGGTTGCCCGAAGATCATGCTCAAACAATAAGCTGCCGCCAAATCGGCTTCGGCGATGTCGAACCGGCTTCAGCACAGGCTCGCAATTCAAAGGGAACAAGATCATGGTCCGACCGCGCCGCAGCCTTCTGTTCATGCCTGGATCGAACGCGCGGGCGCTGGAAAAGGGACGCAATCTCCACGCGGATGGCCTCATTTTCGACCTCGAGGATTCCGTGGCTCCGGAGGCCAAGGCGCTGGCGCGCGACCAGATCGCGCAGGCGATCGCGGCAGGCGGCTTCGGCAAGCGCGAGCTCCTGATCCGCACCAATGCACTGGATTCGGCGTGGTGGATGGATGACGTGACGATGGCCGCCAAGGCCCGGCCCGACGGCATTCTGGTTCCAAAGGTTTCCAGCGTGGAGGATCTCAAGACCATCGGCCGTTGTCTGCTCGATGTTGACGCCGATCCGTCGATCCGGGTCTGGACGATGATCGAGACCGCGCGGGCGGTGCTGCACGCCGAGGAACTCGCTGCCGCCTCACGCGATGTCGACACGCGGCTGGCCGGCTTTGTATTCGGGCCGAACGACATCTCGCGCGAGACGCGGATAAGAATGCAGCCGGGTCGCGCGACGATGCTGCCGCTGATCACGCATTGCATTCTCGCCACCCGCTCTTACGGCCTCGAGATCCTCGACGGGCCCTACAGCGATTTCAGCAATTTCAACGGCTTTGGGCAGGAGTGCGCGCAAGCGCGCGATCTGGGCTTCGACGGCAAGACGCTGATCCATCCGGGCCAGATCGAGGCCTGCAACGCCATCTTCACGCCGCCCGCGGAGGAGGTCGCCCAGGCCCGCAAGATCATCGCGGCATTCGAGCTTCCGGAGAACGCCTCACGCGGCGCGATCTCGCTCGACGGTCAGATGGTGGAGCGGCTGCATGCCGATATGGCAAGGCGCACGATAGCGATCGCGGACTCGATCGCGGCGTTGGCCCGGCAATAGATGGGTTAGTCCCGCCCCCGACCGCGATCCGGTCTACCGGATCGTGAACATGAAAAGGGGCGCAATTCCGCCCGCGTTGTGCAAGCGGATCAGGAACAGCGCCGCGACGGCGATCAGTATAGCCAGCGAAAAGTGTATCCAGGCGGAACGCGAGATCTTCATTTGTCCCCCGCTCGGCTCAGCTGTTTGATCGTCGGCGCGTTGAGGCAATATCCCTGATAGTGCTCGGCGGAAGTGCCGGCGGCGAGATCGCGGTCGCATTCGCGCTTGTGCTGGCATAAGGCGCAGACGCGCTCCATGTCGTGCAACACCAGGGGCTCAATGCGCGCCAAATCGTTTTCGTCGATGCCGAGCGCCTTCAGCAGTTTCGGCAATTCATCCGCGGCATGCGGACCGTGTCGGACCAATTCATTCAGGTCGGCGGGGGAAACCCGCAAATCGTTTGCGATACGGTCAAACTCCGACGTGTTGAGCTGGCGCATCTCGTTCAGCTCCTGCCTGTGCTTGAGCCAGTCGCCAAACGTATGGGTCAATCGTTCGACGACGGAATGCGGCTTGTCTCTCAAGTTGTCTTGGGCAGTCATGGGATACCTCTGATTATTTATAATAGTGCATGAACGGGGAGGGTTATCGTTGCGGTAGATCAAACAAATCGGGAATGACGGTGACTAGGTGGTTCGCGAACCAAACCGCTCCGCCGCCCATGCGTAGAGGCTGCCCGGGACGGGAGCCGTGTTACCGCGGCCCTTCGGCGAAATGTGAAATCCGATAATGTCGGGATCGCCGATCAGCGCTGAAATGTCCTGGGGTTCGAAGAACAGCTTCGGTTCGGCATGTACCGCATAGAACGACTTCTTCGGCAGGGCATGGCCCAGTTCGCCGGCGCGGCGGGCGAGCGCGGTCAGCGCCGCGGGACCATAGATCGCGACGCGAACATCCGAGAGCCGCCTGGAGCCGCGAAATTTGCGAAGCGCGAATGTCAGGCGGTGTCGCAGCGCCAGCCAGTCCGGCGTCAACTCGTCCTGCTGCATCAGGGCAACGAAGGCCGCGACGATCGGATCGTTCGGGGGCAGATAGAGCACGGAATTGCCGAGCTGGCGCGGCCGCTCCCAGGCGAAATAGGGTTTTGCCGGATCGACCTCGACTGGCTTGAGCAGCAGCACGTCGGCGTCGAGCCAGAGACCCGCATTCGCGGCCATCAGCCGCATCCGGAAAAAATCAGAGAACTGCAGCGTGGTCCAGTCGCGCCATACGCCATCGGGGCCTGTCGGGCGCAGTCGTTCGGCGAAGCTATGCGACAGGATCGCTTCGGCCTCGGCGTTGCCGACGCCGTTGGGCAATTGCGCGAGCGGTTCAAAACTGTAGACGGTGACCTTATGGCCGGCTGCGACCTGCGACCTCAGGCACAGCCGTCTGAGCGCATCGAGCGGGCCATGCCAGAAGGTGACGATTTCGGGGCGCAAGCGTCACCACATAGTGTTTTCAAGCGAAGTGGGAACCGGTTCGCGTGAAGAAAACACGTCAAGCAAGAGTTCAAGCCCAGGCGCGCGCGGTCTTCGCCTTTGCCTCGTAGGCATCGATCGAGGTCTTCTTCTCCATGGTGAGGCCGATATCGTCCAGCCCGTTCATCAGGCAGTGCTTGCGGAACGGATCGATCTCGAATTTCACCGTGCCGCCGTCAGGTCCGCGGATTTCCTGATTGGCGAGATCGATGGTCAGCGTCGCATTGGCGCCGCGCTCGGCATCGTCGAACAATTTGTCGAGGTCGTCCTGGGTGACGCGGATCGGCAGAATGCCGTTCTTGAAACAGTTATTGTAGAAGATATCGCCGAACGAGGTCGAGATCACGCAGCGGATGCCGAAATCGAGCAGCGCCCATGGCGCGTGTTCGCGGCTGGAGCCGCAGCCGAAATTCTCGCCGGCAACCAGGATTTTGGCGCTGCGATAGGCCGGCTTGTTGAGGATGAAATCCGGGTTCTCGCTGCCGTCGTCCTTGTAGCGCTGTTCCGAGAACAGCCCCTTGCCAAGGCCGGTGCGCTTGATGGTCTTGAGATACTGCTTGGGGATCATCATGTCGGTATCGACATTGATCATCTTCAGCGGCGCCGCGACGCCTTCCAGCGTGGTGAATTTGTCCATCGATCGCACTTCTTGGTTGGAATTGAGGAGAGGCGTTTTACGGGCGTTGGTTTATCGCGAATGCCGCCGGCATAAAAGGACAAAAAACCTTAATCGGCCGCCGCCTCGATCGCGGCCATATCGTCGTCGGAGAGACCGAAATGATGGCCGATCTCGTGAATCAGCACATGGCGGACGATCCGCCCCAGCGCCTCGTCATGTTCGGCCCAATAATCCAGGATCGGCCGGCGGTAGAGCCAGATCATGTTGGGCAGCCGCGCAATATCCTCATGGCTTTGATGCGGCAGGCCCACCCCATGGAACAGGCCGAGCAGGTCGAATTCGCTTTGCGCGCCCATTTCGTCGAGAACTTCGTCGGTCGGAAAATCGTCGACGCGTATGATCAAGCCCTCGCACAGGTCACGGAAGGTTTTTGGCAGGCGCGCGAAGATTTCGTGCGCCATGGCTTCCATCTCGGCCAGGGATGGCGATTTTGCTGAGGTCCACATCGCGCTTCTTTAGAGCATGATCCGGAAAAGTGGGAACCGGTTTTCCGACGCAGATCATGCGCACGCAGCGAGATCCAGCGGGTCCCGCGGCCGTGCCTGGCGGAAATGGGTCCAGCCAGCAGTTGACGTTGCCGCGGCAATCGGAGACCGTAGGGCCGATAACGGTTTGGGTGGGCGCCAGGATGCGTTTCGGGATTTTGGCAATATCGGTGGCTTTTGCAGGCGTTTTTTCGCTGCTCGCGGCCGGCGCCGAGGCGCAGACCGCGCCGCTGGGGACGCGGACCGCGCAGGCGCCCCCGGCCGACGAACCATCCACGCAGCCCCCCGTTCGACGGCCGCCGAAGCGGCTTCCCATCTATCCGCGTTACCAGGCGGAACCCGGCGGCGTTTACCCCCGGTATTTCCCCGGCCCCAACGCCGTGCGGGTGTGCAACGCGACCTATGTGCAGGAATTCCGGCCAAGCGGCACGGTGATCGTGCCCCGCATGAGTTGCTCCTGGCGCCGCGGCTAAGCGTCCAGGCCGCTCCCAACGCCTTCGTCCTCAACGCCTTCGCGCGGCGCCGATCAGTCCGGCGCCCACTATCGATGCCGAGGCGCCGCAAACGACGATCGCCATGACCAGCTGCGTGAAGTGGCTCGCGGTGCCGGGGCCTCCACCGGGGCCCTGGGAGGCGAGCGCCAAGTTGGCGGAGAGCAAAGCCGCGGGCGACGGCGCGAAAGCAAAAGCGAAGCGCGATATCCGATGCCATTTTCGAGGGAAGGCCATGATGATCTCCCGCGACGATCTGCCGAGGATACGGACGGCAGCCCATGCCGGTTTCGAAATTGCCGCGTGCAGATCCCCTCTCCGCTCGAGATCGTCCGTTCGCTTGACGCAGGTCAATGCAGCTTGCAGCGAAAGATTTGAAAAATTCGCGCAAGATCCGCGGAGTTTCGAAAGCGGCATGCGGGCTTAAAGTTGATCGGCTAAACAACGGAGGAGGCTATTATGATCAGATGGTTCAGCCCAGCATTGCTGGCGGTCGCCCTGACGTTCGGCGGTCCGACTGCGATCAAATCAGCGGCTGCGGCGCCCGTGCAGGTGGCTGCACAGAAGCCGGCAACGTCAACCGACATCAGCGCGCGCCGCTACTACCGGCATTACCACCACCGGCATTACTATCATTACGGTTATCGCTACCGGCCGTATTATTACGCGCGCCCGTATTACTATCGGCCTTATCCGTACTACGTCGCTCCGTATTACGCGCCGGCCCCGTTCCCGTTCGTGTTCGGTTTCGGCTTTGGACCATGGTGGTGGTAGCGGCTGACTGTCATCACCACGCATGATCCGCCAAAGTGTGAGCGGTTCGCGACAGGATCATGCGCCGAGTTTTCCGAACACCTCGAAAGGTCGCATATGATGGCGATCATATGGCGGCGCGGTCCGATATCTTGCGCCGAGCAATCGCGCAGCTTGCGTTCGTTTGAGATTGCGGCACGCGCATTCATGGCACGTTCAGTTTGTCATCCTTAAAGTCAGTGTCGGGAGCGATCGCGCATTGAAGGTGACAAGGCAGGCCGCTGCGCGGCTTTGCTTGCCGTTGCCTGCAACCCAGGGGGACTTCACGCATGTTGAGAATTCCAGATCTCGGGCGCGGTGTTGTCCGTTGCTCGTCGCACCCCTCGTTACGCTTGATGGGCCTTGCGGCTGCGGCGTTATTGACCCTGTCGGCCACCAGCGAGCGCGCGCAAGCGCTGTCGCTGATCAATCCGGGTGCCGCGGCCACAGCCAACGTCGCCGCCGACGGACTGACGATTGAAGTCCACGGCGGTGGGCATGGCGGTGGCGGACATGGCGGCGGTGGTGGGCACGGCTTTGGTGGGCATGGCTTTGGTGGAGGCAGCTTCCACAGTGGCGCCGCGGCCTTTCACGGCAGCGGGTTCCGCACCGGCCCGATGGTCCATGGCGGCGGCGTCCGCTACGGCGGATTTCGACATGGCGGCCATCCGTTCGCCCACCGGCACCACTTCAGGCGGTTCTTCGTCGGAGGCATCTACTACGATTACCCGTACTATGATTACCCGTACTACGATTACCCCGCTTATGACGCGGTCCCCGGCTGCCGCATCGTCATGACCGACTATGGTCCGCGTCGCATCTGCAACTATCGGCCCTGGCGCCATCACCACTACCGGCGCCATCATCATCGCCGGCATCATCGCGTCTACCGCTGAGGTTCGAGACGGCAGGCGAGATGAATCAGGCGCCCGCGAGGGCGCCTGATTTTTATCGAAGTGCCTTATTTGCGCGGGGGACTGTTGCCGTCCTGGTTCTTGACGCGAACCGGTACCTACCCACGGATCAGGTCCGAGGGCATGCTTCGCTAACGCTCTAATCCCAATTTTTGAATTTCCAGGATTTGAGCTTCCATGGCGTGAGATTTTCCAACCGCCACTGCTCCCAACGGTCCGGCGGCCAGTGACCGAGACGCGACGTCTCCTGGACGACTTTCTTGACGGCGCGTGGCATGACCCGGCGCCGCTTTTGCTGCGTCGCCTCGCTGATCATATCGACGAATTCAGCCTTGTCGGCCATGACTGGCTCCTCGCGAAACGCCACGTCTTCTTGACCCGACAAGTCTGCTCCCAACTGCTTAACGAGTTCCTTCGCCGATGCCTCGATGTTGAGGGAAGGGAGCGACGCCGCAAAATAAAGGACTACCGCCACTCCCTGATATCGACAAAATGCCCGGCGATCGCCGCTGCCGCCGCCATTGCCGGCGACACCAGATGGGTGCGGCCCTTAAAACCCTGGCGGCCCTCGAAATTCCGGTTCGAGGTCGAGGCGCAGCGCTCCTCCGGCTTCAGCTTGTCGGGATTCATCGCCAGGCACATCGAGCAGCCCGGCTCGCGCCAGTCGAATCCGGCCTTGATGAAAATCTTGTCGAGGCCTTCGGCCTCCGCCTGCTCCTTCACGAGCCCCGAGCCCGGCACGATCATCGCGTTGACGCTGGCGTTGACGGTCTTGCCCTCGGCGATCTTCGCCGCGGCGCGCAAGTCCTCGATCCGGCCATTGGTGCAGGAGCCGATGAAGACACGGTCGAGCTTGATGTCGGTGATCTTGGTCCCCGGCTTCAGGCCCATGTAATTCAGCGCGCGATGTTTCGACAGCCGTTTTGCCTCGTCGGCAATCTTGTCGGGATCGGGCACCATGCCCGTGATCGACACGACGTCCTCCGGCGAGGTGCCCCAGGTCACGATCGGCGGCAGTTTGGCCGCGTCCAGCCTGATCTCGTGGTCGAAATGCGCGCCCTCGTCGCTTCGCAAGCTTTCCCAGTAGCGCATCGCGGCGTCCCAATTATCGCCCTTCGGCGATTTCGGGCGGCCCTTCAGGAATTCAAAAGCCTTCTCGTCCGGCGCGACCAGGCCGGCGCGGGCGCCGCCTTCGATCGACATGTTGCAGACCGTCATGCGGCCTTCCATCGACAGCGCGCGGATCGCGTCGCCGGCATATTCCAGCACATAGCCGGTGCCGCCGGCGGTGCCGATCTCGCCGATGATCGCCAGGATGATGTCCTTGCCGGTGACGCCGTCGGGCAATTTGCCGTCGACCACCGCGCGCATGTTCTTGGCCTTCTTCTGGATCAGCGTTTGCGTCGCCAGCACATGCTCGACCTCGGAGGTGCCGATGCCGTGCGCCAGCGCGCCGAACGCGCCGTGGGTGGAGGTGTGGCTGTCGCCGCAGACGATAGTGGTGCCCGGCAGCGTAAAGCCCTGCTCGGGGCCGATGACGTGCACGATGCCCTGACGCTTGTCGAACTCGTTGTAATATTCGATGCCGAATTCCTTGGCGTTCTCGGCCATCACCCGTATCTGCTCGGCGCTTTCCGGATCTGGATTGGGTTTGGAGCGGTCGGAGGTCGGGACGTTGTGATCGACCACGGCCAGCGTCTTTTGCGGCGCGTGAACTTTTCGTCCCGTTGCGCGCAGGCCTTCGAAGGCCTGCGGCGAAGTCACCTCATGGACCAGATGGCGGTCGATATAGAGCAGGCAGGTGCCGTCATCGGCTTCGTGAACCAGATGATCGTTCCAGATCTTGTCGTATAGCGTGGTCGGTTTCATATCAGACATGGTGTCAGGCCTTGAATCGGGATTGAAATTGAATCCGAAAGTGCAATCGCACGCGAAATGCGGCGTGCCGGGCGTCAGGCCGTAAGCGCAGCCGTCGTCAACCGACCAAAGAAGCGCCATGGCAAACGACTACGGTCGTCGAGGACGACGCGAGAAGCGATTGGTTGGCGATCTGGAAACATTCCGACCTTATAGCACATGAGGTACTCAAGCGCGATATGCGTTTGCCGCCACCGTCATTGCGAGCGAAGCGAAGCAATCCATTCTTCTGCAGCAGCTAAGGCTGGAATCTTCGTCGCAAGTGCTCCTCGCAAAGACGACAGCCGCAACAAAAAAGCGCGGGGCTTACCCCGCGCTTTTCATCAAACTCGCTGCGGGCGGGATTACTCGCCGACGGCGGCGGCGCGCTCGGACTTCTCGACGATGCGGGCCGACTTGCCGCGCAGATTGCGCAGGTAATACAGCTTGGCGCGGCGCACCTTGCCGCGGCGCACCACCTTGATCGAGTTGATCATCGGCGACATCACGGGGAATACGCGCTCGACGCCTTCGCCGTAGGAAATCTTGCGCACCGTGAAGCTCTCGTTGAGCCCGCCGCCGGAGCGGCCGATGCAGACGCCTTCATAGGCCTGCACGCGCGAGCGATCGCCTTCGACCACCTTGACGTTGACGATCACGGTGTCGCCGGGTCCGAATTCCGGAATCTCCTTGCCGGCAGACAATTTTTCGAATTGCTCTTTTTCGAGCTGTTGAATGAGGTTCATCGTAAAATCTCCATCGGCGGCGCGCCCCAGCCGCGAAAAGCGCGCGGGCTGCGCGAGTGTTTCGTTTATCCTGCGCGGATTTGGCGCCCGTATACGGCAAAGGCGGGGCGTTGTCACCCTTTCGTCGTGTTTTTCGGCGGTTTTTGGCCGCTGTTTTTGGCTGCCCAGAGGTCAGGCCGCCGCGCCCTGGTCAGGGCCTCGGCCTCGGCCAGCCGCCAGGCCGCGACCTTGGCGTGGTCGCCCGAAACAAGGACATCCGGGATGGCTTGGCCTTCGAACTCCTGCGGGCGGGTATATTGCGGGTATTCCAATAACCCGTCCGAAAAGCTCTCCTCAATGCCGGAACCGGGCTTTCCCATCACCCCCGGCAGCAGCCGGACGCAGGCGTCGATCAGGGCCATGGCGGCGAGTTCACCGCCCGACAGCACGTAATCGCCGATCGAGACCTCCTCGAGCCCGCGGGCTGCAATGACCCGCTGGTCGACCCCCTCGAACCGGCCGCAGACGATCAGCGGGCCCGGCCCGGCAGCGAGTTCCACGACTTGCGACTGGGTCAATGGCCGACCCCGCGGGCTCATCAGGAGCCTCGGTCGGTTCCTTGGTCGGTCCTTTGGCCGGTCGGGGCCGCTATCGGCCGCATCGATGGCGGCCGCCAGCACATCGGCGCGCAGCACCATGCCGGGGCCGCCGCCGGCCGGGGTATCGTCGACGCTGCGGTGGCGGTCGGTGGCCGAATCCCTGATATCGCGCGCCTCCAGGATCCACAGTCCCGAGGCCAGCGCCTTGCCCGCAAGGCTGACGCCCAGCGGGCCCGGGAACATCTCTGGAAACAGGGTCAGCACGGTCGCGCGCCAAATCCTGGCTTCAGAAGCTTTTGTCTCGGCAGCCATGCTCAAGCGCCCGCGCTGGAGGGTTCGTCGCCTTCAATTTCGCCGGGCAATTCGATCACGACGCGCCCGCCCGCAAGATCGACCGTCGGCACCACCGCGTTGGAAAACGGCAGCAACATGGTCGCGCCCTGCGGCGGCGCGATTTCGATGATGTCGCCGGCGCCGAAATTATGGATCGCGACGACGCGGCCGAGCGGCTCGCCGGCGGCATTGACCGCGGCGAGCCCGATCAAGTCGGCGCGGTAATATTCATCTTCGTCGGTGGCCGGCAATTTGTCGCGGGCGACGTAGAGTTCGAGGCCGTTGAGACGTTCGGCCTCCTCGCGCGTCGTGACGCCCTTCAGCGTCGCGACCAGATGGCCCTTGGCCTCGCGCGCGCTCGCCACTTCGAAATGGCGCGCACCGTCCCTGGTCGCAAGCCGCCCGTAGCGCTTCACGGCCAGCGGGTCGTCCGTAAAAGTCCACAGCTTCACCGCGCCGCGCACGCCATGCGCGGCGCCGATCCGGGCGACGCAAATCGGTGCGGCCACCGTCGCGCGCCGTTACGCTTTACGCCGTCTTGGCGGCGGCTTCGGCTTGCGCCTTGCGCTCCTTGCGCGGCACGGCCTTTTCCGGATTGTTGCGCGCGGTGCGCTTGACGACGCCGGCGGCGTCGAGGAAGCGCGTCACGCGGTCCGACGGCTGCGCGCCCTTGGCGAGCCAGGCCTTGACCTTGTCCATGTCGAGCTTCAGCCGTTCGGTGTTGTCCTTGGGCAGCAGCGGATTGAAATGGCCAAGACGCTCGATGAAGCGGCCGTCGCGCGGAAAGCGCGAGTCGGCGACGACGACGTGATAGACCGGACGCTTCTTGGTGCCTGCGCGAGCAAGGCGGATAACGACTGACATCTAGTTCTCCTTTGAGGTCGAAAGTAGCGTGAGTGGAATTCGGATGAATTAGCCCGTCATTGCGAGGAGCCAACGGGTCGCGCGAATGCGCGCCCGATGACAGGCTCCGCGACGAAGATCCAGCTTGTTGAGCCGTGGCGACTTGGATTGCTTCGCTTCGCTCGCAATGACGAAAGAGGTCATTTCTTCTTCCCCAGCCCGGGAAAGCCGCCGAGCCCCGGCAAGGTCGGTTTGCCGCTCAGGCCCGTAAGTCCCGGCAGGTTAGGCAGGCCCGTACGCAGGCCGGCGGGAAGATCCTTTGGCAGCGCGGGCATGCCGCCCGGCCCCGCGCCTCCAGGGATTTTTTCAGCCAGCGCCTTCATCTGTTCGGGCGACGGCATCCCGCCGCCAAAGCCCATCGCCTGCGCGATGCCGGCCAGCGGGCCGCGCTTGCCCGATCCCATGGCCTTCATCATGTCGGCCATGTTCCGGTGCATCTTGAGCAGCTTGTTGAGGTCCTCGACCTTGCCGCCGGCGCCCGCGGCGATGCGCTTCTTGCGGCTGGCTTTGAGGATGTCGGGATTTTTCCGCTCCTGCCGCGTCATCGAATCGATCAACGCGACCTGGCGCTTGATGATCTTGTCGTCGATCCCCGCATTCGCAATCTGGTTCTTCATTTTGGCGATGCCGGGCATCATGCCCATCAATCCCGAGATGCCGCCCATATTCGCCATCTGCAGCAATTGCTCGCGCATGTCGGAAAGGTCGAACTGGCCCTTGCGCATCCGCTCGGCGGTGCGCGCGGCCTTTTCGGCATCGATATTGGCGGCGGCCTTTTCCACCAGCGACACCACGTCGCCCATGCCGAGAATGCGGCCCGCGATCCGGCTCGGGTGGAAATCCTCCAGCGCGTCGGTCTTTTCGCCGGTGCCGATCAGCTTGATCGGCTTGCCGGTGACCGCGCGCATCGACAGCGCGGCGCCGCCGCGCCCATCGCCGTCGACCCGCGTCAGCACGATCCCGGTCAGTCCCACGCGTTCGTCGAACGCGCGCGCGAGGTTGACCGCGTCCTGGCCGGTGAGCGAATCCGCGACCAGCAGCACTTCGTGCGGATTGGCCGCCGTTTTGATCTCGGCCGCTTCCGTCATCATCTCTTCGTCGAGCGTGGTGCGGCCGGCGGTGTCGAGCAGCACCACGTCGTAGCCGCCAAGCTTTCCGGCTTCGAGCGCACGCCTGGCAATCTGTGCGGGCTTTTGGCCGGCGACGATCGGCAGGGTCTGGATCTCGAGATCGCGCCCCAGCACTGCGAGCTGCTCCATCGCCGCCGGGCGATAGATGTCGAGCGAGGCCATCAGCACCTTGCGCTTGTCGCGCTGGGTCAGGCGGCGGGCCAGTTTCGCGGTCGTGGTGGTTTTGCCGGAGCCCTGCAGGCCGACCATCATGATCGCGACCGGCGGCACCGCGTTGAGATCGATGCTCTGGCCGTCGGAACCGAGCGTGGCGATCAGCTCGTCATGGACGATCTTCACCACCATCTGGCCGGGAGTGACCGACTTGACCACGGTGGCGCCGATCGCCTGCTCGCGGACCTTTTCGGTGAAGCTTCGGACCACGTCGAGCGAGACGTCGGCCTCGAGCAGCGCGCGGCGCACCTCGCGCATCGCGGCATCGACGTCGGCTTCCGTCAGCGCCCCGCGCCGCGTCAGCCGGTCGAGAATGCCACCAAGCTTTTCCGACAGATTGTCGAACACGTCCGTTGTCCTTTTAAACCTCGCCCCGCTTGCGGGGAGAGCATAGGCGGCCTATGGCCGCCGTCCTTCTAATAGAACGCCAGTGCTACGCATTGGCTATCTGCATAGCAGCCGGGTGAGGGGGTGCCGGACCCAAGCAAGAGCCCCTCACCCCGACCCTCTCCCCGCGAAGTGCGGGGCGAGGGAGAAGAAGCCGCCATCGGTTCAGATGATGACGGGTAACCAAACACGTATGCGCCCGAGGGCGCATCGCGCTGTCGGGCGTTGACCTCCGGCCTCAGGGACCGGGCGGCGGGTCGAAAAGAACGTCTTTTCGAGGATTGCGGGCGTTAAACTCCCGCAAGCCTCAAAAGTCAAGGAAAGTCGCGGTCAAATGGCGTTTTCGTGAACCTCGGCGGTTAGCTACCCCCTTGCAGGAACAGACGTTTTTGTTGCCAATCCGCGCCATGAGCGCCTCTGGGAAGACCTATGCCGGCCCGCCGTCCGATCATTTCGACGGCAGGCAGTTTTTCGATCCCGATGGCGTGCCGCCGAAATCGCTCCGCGAGGTGTTGCGCTGGCAGTTTGGCCGGGGCCGGCAGCGGCAGGCCTGGCCCGAATGGGCGCCGAGCCCGCACGCCGACACCCCGCCGCCGCGCGTCGACGGCGACAAGGTGCGGCTGTCGTTTGTCGGTCACGTCAGCTGGCTGATCCAGACCGCTGGCCTCAATATCCTGATCGACCCCGTATGGTCGGAGCGGGCCTCGCCCGTCCGCTGGGCCGGACCAAAGCGCCGCAACGACCCCGGCATCGCCTTCGACGCACTGCCGCCGATCGACGTCGCGCTGGTGTCGCACGGCCACTACGATCATCTCGACATTGCGACGCTGTCGAAACTCGCGGCGAGATTCTCCCCGCGCGTGATCACGCCGCTCGGCAACGATGTGGCCATGCGCCGCGCCGACAATGCCGTTCGCGCGGAGGCGTTCGACTGGCATCGACGCGTCGAACTCGGCAGCCGCCTCGCGGTGACGCTGGTGCCGACCCGGCACTGGTCGGCGCGTGGACTGTTCGACCGCAACACGGCGTTATGGGCAAGCTTTGTGCTGGAGACGCCGGCGGGCAAAATCTACATCGTCTGCGATTCCGGTTACGGCGAGGGCAAGCATTTCCGCCGCGTCGGCGAGGTGCATGGTCCGTTGCGGCTCGCGATCCTGCCGATCGGCGCCTATGAGCCGCGCTGGTTCATGCGCGATCAGCACATGAGTCCCTCCGACGCGGTGAAGGCGCTCGACGATTGCGGCGCCGAGCAGGCGCTGGCGCATCACCACGGCACGTTTCAACTGACCGATGAGGCGATCGACGCGCCGGTCGAGGCGTTACATGCGGCGCTCGATCAGGCGAACATCCCGCGCGGGCGTTTTGTTGCGCTCAAGCCGGGCCAGGTATTCGAGTTCTAACCTCGCCCCGCTTGCGGGGAGAGCATAGGCCGCCCTCGGCGGCCATCTTTAGAAAAGAACGCCGAAACGAAGCTTCGGCTATCGCATAGCGCCGGGTGAGGGGGACTCACCGCACAAATTGGTCTTCAGAATTTGCCGTAGCGGCCCCTCACCCCAACCCTCTAAGAGCGAGCTTCGCTCGTCTCGACCCCGCAAGAGCGGGGCGAGGGAGTAGACCGATTACTGCGGTGCCGGCTTGATCGCCCAGGACACGCTCACCGTCACCTGCAACGTCTCTTCGCCCGGCGCCACCGGCGCGGATTCGGGAACCCCGGCCGCCATTCTGCGAAACGCGATCGGCGCGGGCGCGCCACCTTCGGAGATGCTGAGCGGTGCGCCAAGCGTGACGCCGGCGGCCTTGGCGTAGATTTCCGCCTTGCGACGGGCATCGGCAATCGCCTTTTCGCGGGCCTCGTCGAGAAGTTTCGACGCCTGCGACACCATGAAATTGATGCCGCCGATGTCGTTCGCGCCTGCGCCCACCAGCGTATCGATCACGTTCGCCAGCTTGGTGACGTCGCGCAGCCGGATCGTCACCCGGTTGCTGGCGCGGTAGCCGACGATGGTCGGTGGCCCGCTGGCCTTGCTCGAGGAGCTTTGCGGCTGCAACGACAGCCGCGAGGTCTGGTAATCCTTCTCCTCGATGCCGGCGCCCTTGAGCGCCAGCAGGACCTTGCCCATCGCCGCGTTGTTGGCGTCCGACGCCTCGCGCGCGGTCTTGGCTTCCGAGGTCACGCCGCCGTCGATCTGCGCCAGATCGGGCGGCGCCGAGATCTTGGCTTCGCCGGTGACGGAAATTGCGGCCGGCGGCTCCGTCTGCGCCCGCGCGGGCGCGGCGAGCAGCGTGGCCGCCGCGACGGCCGTGGCGAGCGTTGCCGCGAGACAAAGGCGGTGCTTCATAGGTCTCACTTCAGCGGCACGTAGACATTGATCACCAGCTTGTCCTCCGCCGTTTTCAGGGGGTCGGTGATGTATTCCTCGATGAAGGTGTCCTTCGCTTCGAGTTTCTTGTCGTCGAGGTGATTGGTGATGGCCTCATAGGTGTTGTCCATGTTGTCGTAGGATCCGCGGTGGACAAACTTCAGGGCCTTGCCCTCGGGCGACTTGCCCATGCTCATGGCCTTTGTCAGATTCTTCGGATCCTGTTCGACCGGGATCTCCGCCAGATACGTGAATCCGGTATCGTCGGTGGACGTATAGACGATCATGGAATTGCCGGATGGCTTGATGCCCTGCTTGTCGAGCAACGCCGACAGCGACTTGAACGACTCGATCAGTGTGTCGAACGCCAAATCCCAGTTGGCGGTGCCCTTGATGACGAGCACCGTTTTCGGCGTCAGCGTAATTTCCTCGCCGAACGGATCCGCCTTCTGGACCGGCGCGGGCGATGGCGGCGGCGTCGCGGGGGTCGCCGCGGCTGCCGGTGGAGCAGCCGTTGGGTTGGCTGACGGAGCCGGGGCGGGTGTTGCAGGTGGCGCCGGCGTACTGGCGGCGGGAGGAGCCGGCGTCGCTGTCTGGGCCAGCGCGGCGCCGAAGCCTAATGAAATCGCGGCCACCGGGACCAATGCGACCATGGCAAGGCGGAATGGGCGGGGGCAACGCATCAGGTAATCTCCATAGCCTCGTTCGGCACGCTCGCCTCGCCCTGAGTGTCCCGGGTCACGTCGGCAATGCACGTGGCAAATTATTGACATGCTAACACGCCGGCTCGTCTTTCGTCCCATAGCAGATATTTCATAGGCCTGCCCGCCCCGGTAACGGTCCCCGACACAGATTCACCACACTGGTGCCCCGCTTTCCGATGTTCGCCGGTCCCCGCTGCGACACCTTTGCGCGAACATCGGAAAGCAAAAGGGGCACCAGCAAGTTGATCGTTCCAGTACCGCTTATCGATGAAATCCCTGATACGAATTCACCGCTTGCGGTGCAGGGACTTCAGATCGGCGGTACTGGCCAATCCGCCGTCATTCGCCATATAAGACAGGCACAAATCAGGAAATTCCATGAGCGCGCTCGCCAACCACGCGTTTGCCAAGATGAACGGGATCGGCAACGAAATCGTCGTGGTCGATCTGCGTGACGCGCCCGCGACCGTCACTTCAGAGGAAGCCCGTGCGGTGGACCAACCCGCGGGCGTGCATTATGACCAGCTGATGGTGCTGCAGCCGCCGCGCCTTGCCGGCACCGAGGCTTTCATCCGCATCTACAACAATGACGGTTCGGAAGCGGCCGCCTGCGGCAACGGCATGCGCTGTGTGGCGCGCCGGCTGTTCGAGGCCACCGGCCAAACCCAGGCCACTTTCGAGACCAGGGCCGGCCTCCTGAATTGCTGGCAGGGACCGTCCGGCGATCTCTACACCGTGGACATGGGCCCGCCGAAATTCGGCTGGAAGGATATTCCGCTCGCCGAGGAGTTTCGTGACACGCGATCCATCGAGCTGCAGATCGGCCCGATCGATGCGCCGGTGCTGCACACGCCATCGGTGGTCAGCATGGGCAATCCGCATGCGATCTTCTGGGTCGACGACGTCAACGCCTACGATCTCGCTCGCTTCGGGCCGCTCCTGGAAAATCATCCGATCTTTCCGGAGCGCGCCAATATCACGCTGGCCCACATCGTCGATCGCGACCACATCACGATCCGCACCTGGGAGCGTGGTGCGGGATTGACGAAAGCCTGCGGCTCGGCGGCCTGCGCCACGGCGGTCGCTGCGGCGCGGCTGAAGCGCGCCAATCGCAAGGTGCAGATCACGCTGCCCGGCGGCGAGTTGTCGATCGAGTGGCGGCAGGGTGACGACCACGTGCTGATGACGGGCACGGCGACGTTCGAATATGAAGGCCGCTTCGATCCCGCATTGTTTGCATCGGTCGCTTGAGGCTATGAGCGTCGAAATCGTCACCTTTGGCTGCCGCCTCAACGCTTTTGAATCCGAGGTGGTTCGCGTCGAGGCCGCGCGCGCCGGGCTCACCGAGACCATCGTCATCAATAGCTGCGCGGTCACCAACGAGGCTGTCGCGCAGGCGCGGCAATCGATCCGCCGGCTGAAGCGCGAGCGGCCCTCGGCCCGGATCGTCGTCACCGGTTGCGCAGCGCAGACGCAAGCCGAAATGTTCGCTCGCATGGCCGAGGTCGATCGGGTGGTCGGCAATGACGACAAGATGCGGGGTGAAACCTGGCGCACGGCGCGTGCGGCGCTCGACGCGCCCGCGAAGTTCGGCATCGCCGCAAGCGAAAAGATCGCGGTCGGCGATATCATGGCGGTCAGCGAGATGGCGCCGCATCTCTTGGAGGGATTTCAAAAGGGCCTGCCGCGGGTGTTCGTGCAGGTGCAGAACGGCTGCGATCACCGCTGCACCTTCTGCATTATTCCCTATGGCCGCGGCAATTCGCGCTCGGTGCCGATGGGCGCGGCGGTCGCCCAGGTCCGCGCGCTGGTCGAGCGCGGCCACGCCGAGATCGTGCTGACCGGCGTTGATTTGACCAGCTATGGCGCCGATCTGCCGGGCACACCGAAACTCGGCCAACTGACCAAGCAGATCCTGCGGCACGTGCCGGAATTGAAGCGGTTGCGGATTTCATCGGTCGATTCGATCGAGGTCGACCGCGACCTGCTCGATGTCATTGCCGAGAATGAACGCCTGATGCCTCATCTGCACCTTTCGCTGCAGTCGGGCGACGACCTGATTCTGAAGCGGATGAAACGGCGGCATTCGCGGAAAGATGCCATCGATTTCTGCGCCCAGGTGCGGCGCCTGCGGCCCGGACATCGCGCTCGGCGCCGACATCATCGCGGGCTTTCCGACCGAAGACCGAGGAGATGTTCGCGCGCTCGCAGGATTTGGTCGGCGAGTGCGGCCTGACATTCCTGCATGTGTTTCCCTATTCGCCGCGGCCCGGCACGCCGGCCGCACGAATGCCGCAGGTCTCGGGCCGAGACATTCGCGATCGTGCCGGTCGCTTGCGGGCAGCGGGCGAGGCCGCGTTGCAGCGGCGGTTCCAATCGGAAATCGGCGCGACGCGCCAGGTTCTGATCGAAAGCGGCACGCAAGGCCGCACCGAACATTTCTTGCCGGTAGCGATCAGCGGGGAGACGCCCGGCGCGGTGCGGGCGGTTACGATCGCGGGAGATGATGGTGCGCGGCTGATCCCGGAGGGTCATCGCCCGGCTTGACCGGGCGATCCAGTACGCCGCGGCGTTTCGTTCGATTACCGGCTTCTCTGGAATACCGGATCATCCGCTTTCGCGGATGATGACGCCCGTAAACCGTCACTCCCCGTTCCAGCCGCACGCCCTGAGCCGCTCCCGCAAATGTGCGGGCGCCGGCGCCGTCACGCGCACCGGATCCTTATTTTTCGAGATCGGAATCACGATCTCGCGGGAATGCAGGTGCAGGCGCGGTTCGCCGAAACGCGGGACAAATTTTTCGTTGCGCAGGCGGCGTAAACTTGCCTGCGTGCCGTAAATATCGTCGCCGACGATCGGCCAGCCCATCGCGGCCGAATGCACGCGCAATTGATGGGTGCGGCCGGTGACGGGCTCGAGCGCGAGCCAGGTGAATTGAATCGCGCCACTTGCACTGTCTGCTCCCTCCCCCCTTGTGGGGGAGGGTTGGGGGAGGGGGGTCCACAAGGGCGGTGCTGTTGTGGCTCACCCCCACCCCCGACCCCTCCCCGCAAGGGGGTGGGGAGAAGTAAGAGCGTCCCAGCACTTTCCAGTTGGTGATTGCCGACTGTCCTTCCGGATCGGGCTTCTGCCACCAGCCGCGCTCGGCGTTGAGGCGGCCGAGCGGCATGTCGATGGTGCCTTCGTCCTCGGCCGGGCCGCCTTCGACCACCGCCCAATAGGTTTTCGAAATCCTGCCATGCTTGAACAAGAGACCGAGCGAGGCGGTCGCCTTGCGATGGCGTCCGAGCACGAGGCAGCCGGACGTATCGCGGTCGAGCCGATGGGCAAGGACCGGCGGACGCGGCAGGCCGAATCGCAGCGCGGCGAACGAGGATTCCAGGTTGGCCCCGCCTTTGGGGCCGCGATGCACCGGCAGGCCCGCGGGCTTGTCGATCACCAGCATCAGCCCGTCGCGATGGAGCACGCGGGCCTGGATTTCATCCGCGGTCAACTCGGGAACTTCGATTGCTCGGTCAAGACTTTCGCTCATGGCCCGAAACCGCTAACACACATCTCGTGCGATGGATTTGACATTCGCTCAGTAGTTTCCGCAGACCGGCAAGCGAATGTCAAATTCAAGATCCGCACGAGAATCGATATTTGCTAGTGTCCCTTCGGCCCTAACATTCGCAACAGTGCTGGCTTCAACGGGATGCGAATGTTAGAGCCGGGACACTAGATATGAACGACACTCCGGAAGAGACAAAACTGAGCTGGTGGCGCCGGCTTTCCAGCGGCCTGAAACGCACGTCGAACTCGCTCGGGGCGGCGGTGGCCGACCTCGTCACCAAGCGCAAGCTCGACCGCGCCATGCTCGAGGATATCGAGGACGTGCTGCTGCGCGCCGATCTCGGAACCGAGGTCGCGGCGCGCATCGCCACGGCCGTGGGTGTTGGGCGTTACGAGAAGTCGATTACGGCGGATGACGTGAAATCGGTGGTCGCGGCCGAAGTCGAAAAGGTTCTCGCTCCCGTGGCGAAGCCCCTCGTCATCGACGAGACGAAAAAGCCGTTCGTCATCCTTGTGGTCGGCGTCAACGGTTCCGGCAAGACCACCACCATCGGCAAGCTGGCGGCGAAACTTTCCGCCGAAGGCCGCAAGGTGATGCTGGCCGCCGGCGACACCTTTCGCGCTGCCGCGATCGAGCAGTTGAAGGTCTGGGGCGAACGTACCAAATCGCCGGTCATCGCGGGCGCACAGGGTTCGGATTCGGCGAGCCTTGCCTTCAACGCGCTGTCGGCGGCGCGCGAGGGAAAGCTCGACGTGCTCCTGGTCGATACCGCGGGCCGCCTGCAGAACAAGGCCGAATTGATGAGCGAACTGGAAAAAGTGGTTCGCGTCATCAAGAAGGTCGATGCCTCGGCGCCGCATGCGGTGCTGCTGGTGCTTGACGCCACGGTGGGACAGAATGCGCTGTCGCAGGTCGAGGCGTTTTACCGTACCGCTGGTGTCACCGGCCTTGTGATGACTAAACTCGATGGCACCGCGCGCGGCGGCATCCTGGTGGCCCTGGCGGAGAAACACAAACTGCCGGTGCACTTCATCGGCGTCGGCGAGGGCATCGACGATCTCGCGCCGTTCACAGCACGGGATTTTGCGCAAGCGATCGCAGGGATAGATTGATGGACAAGACCCAGCCGCACCCGCTGTTCAAGCTCGCGACCGAACTCGGTCCGCTGCTGGTGTTCTTCGTCGCGAACGCCAAGTTCCATCTGTTCGTCGCCACCGGGGCCTTCATGGTGGCCATCGTGGCAGCGATGATCGCCTCTTATGTGGTGACGCGGCATGTGCCGCTGATGGCGCTGGTCACCGGCGTCATCGTCATCGTCTTCGGCACGCTGACCCTGGTTTTGCACGATGAGACCTTCATCAAGGTCAAGCCCACCATCATCTACGGCCTGTTCGCCGCCATACTCGGCGGCGGCCTGCTGTTCGGCCGCTCCTTTATCGCCATCATGTTCGATCAGATGTTCAATCTCACGCCGCAAGGCTGGCGCATCCTCACCCTGCGCTGGGCCCTGTTCTTTTTCGCGATGGCGATCCTGAACGAAGCCGTCTGGCGCACTCAGACCACCGATTTCTGGGTTGGGTTCAAGGCGTTCGGCGTGATCCCGCTGACGATGGCTTTCGCGGTCACGCAGATGCCGCTGATCAAACGCTATCATCTGGAGCCGGTGTCGCTGCAGGCAAGCGAGGCGACGGAGGGGGATGTGAGCAAGGGGTGAGCCTGGTGCGAATTTGATGCCCGTGGCTTGCGTTATAGGTATTTTATTCCCTCTCCCGCTTGCGGGGGAGGGCTAGGGTGGGGGTGCTGCCACACAACGCGCTCGTCCGTCGAATGGATAAAATTTCCCCCACCCGCCGCGCTCAGGTGCGCAATTGCGCTGGCGAGCGCGTCGACCTCCCCCGCAAGCGGGAGAGGTGAAGAGGATCACGACCCCGCCTTCAGCGCCTTGTCGATCTCGGCCCTCAGCACGGTATTGATATTGTCGGGGGTTACCGGGCCGACCATCTTGTAAACGATGGTGCCTTCACGTCCGACAATGAAGGTTTCCGGCACGCCATAGACCCCCCACTCGATCGAGGCGCGGCCATTGGCGTCGACGCCGACAATGCCGAACGGATTGCCGTAGCGGCCGAGAAAGCGCCGGGCATTGTCGGGGGCGTCCTTGTAGTTGATGCCGACGATCTGCAGCCGGCTGTCGCGGCCGAGTTCGGTCAAGAGCGGCGCCTCGTCGTGGCACGGCACGCACCACGACGCCCAGACGTTGACGAGGCTGACCTTGCCCTTGAACACCGAAGGATCGAGTCCGGGCACCTGCGCGCCGTTGTTGGCGAGACCCGCGAGTGCGGGCAGGGCGGTTTGCGGCGCTGGATGGCCGATCAGCGCGGATGGAATGCGCGATGGATCGCCGCTGCCGAGCCGGAACCAGAAGATCGCGGCCAGCGCCGCGAAGGCGAGGAGTGGCAACGCCATCAGCCAGCGCGAGGTTCGTTGGCTTGTACCTGTTGTCGATGGTTCGCTCATTTCATGTCCGTCGCGCTGCGCCCGGAGCGTCTCACGGCGCCCCCGGCTTCGAGCTCGCGCAGATGCCGCTTCTGGCGGTGATAGTCGATTCCGATCCAGGCAATCAAAATCAGCACAACCGCCATCACCAGCAAATAGGATGTCAAAATGAAGGTGGCATAGGGGCCAAGCGACATCGCGTTCACGCCGAACGCTGGCTGGCTTGCGCCACTTGGATCAATTGCAACGCGCGCACCCGGCGGCGCAGGATCTCGTTGCGCATCGCCGCCAGATGCAGGGTGAGGAACAATAGCGAAAACGCCACCGCCATCACCAGAAGCGGGATCAAAAAAGCGCGGTCAAGCGACGTCCCACCGAGTTCGCATCACCGACGCCGGCTGATGCAGCGTATTCCACCAGTCCACCGAGAATTTGATGATCGGCAGGTTGATGGCGCCGACCAGGGTCAAGATCGCGGCGGCGCGCGCGGCCCGCGACGGATCCTCGACCGAGCGCCACAGCGCGATCAGGCCGAGATACATCAGAAACAGGATCAGCACCGAGGTCAGCCGCGCGTCCCATTCCCAATAGGTGCCCCACATTGGCCGCCCCCACAGCGAGCCCGTCACCAGCGCGAGAAATGTAAACGCCGCGCCGATCGGGGCCGCGGCCTTGGCCGCGACGTCCGCCAGCGGATGCCGCCACACCAGCGTGCCCAGCGCGGCCAGGCTCATCACGCCCCAGACGAACATCGACAGCCAGGCATTGGGCACGTGAATGAACATGATCTTCACGGTGGCGCCCTGCTGATAGTCGTCGGGCGCCACGGCCGATTGGTAGAGGCCGATCGCGAGCAGGATCGCCGTCGCCGCTGCAAGCCACGGCAACAGACGCGTAGCCAAGGTCAGGAACCGGGTGGGGTTGGCAAGATCAATCAGCGTCATGACACCCTGTTAATGGTAGCGATCGCCACAGGCAATCAACATGAAGGTTTTTAGCGCGAGTTGAGTTGATCGGCATCAAGTTGGGCATGATCGTGTCCGAAAACCGGAATCTATTTTGCGCTAACGCGGGCCCGCGGGTCGGGATCATGCCCGGTCAGTCCAATCCGTACCGCAGGCTGGCGGCGGCGGCGAACGGTCCAATGACAAAGCTAACCAGCGACAAAGCGCACAGGATCGAAAACGGCGCGCCGAATGACAAGGGCTCCATAATCGCGGCTTCCGAGGCGGCCACACCAAAAATCAGTACCGGAATCGACAGCGGCAGCACCAGCACCGCAAGCAGCAGTCCGCCGCGATGCAATGTCACGGCGAGCGACGCGCCGATCATGCCGGTAAATGTCAGCGCCGGCGTGCCGGCCAACAGCGTCAGCGCGACGGCCGATGTCGCGGTGGCGTCGAGATTCAGCAATAGCCCCAGCGCCGGGGTCGCGATCACAAGCGGCAATCCCGCCGCCAACCAGTGCGCCAGCGCTTTCGCCGCGCACGCCAATTCCAGCGGCGTCCGGCTCATCACGATCAGATCGAGCGAACCGTCTTCGTGGTCGGCCATGAACAGGCGGTCGAGGGTGAGCAGGCTTGCGAGCAGCGCGCCGAGCCAGAGGATCGCCGGACCCAGCCGCGTCAGAAGCGCGAGATCGGGCCCGAGCGCGAACGGCATCAGCACCACGACGGTGAGAAAAAACAGCACACCGATCAGCGCGCCGCCGCCGACGCGAAGCGCGATTTTGATGTCTCTGCGAATCAGCGCGGCAAGGGCGGTCACGATGCGCCCCCAATTCGCAGTTCGCGCGCGGCAAGGCCTAGGGGCGTATGGGTCGCGGCGACGATCAGGCCGCCGCGCGACAGGTGATCCCCCATCAGCGTGGCGAACAGGGCCTGCCCGGCAGCGTCGAGGGCGTTGGTCGGCTCGTCCAATAGCCAGACCGGCCGCCGCACGGCCAGCAACCGGGCGATCGAGAGCCTCCGCCGCTGTCCGGCCGACAGATAAGCGGCCGGCAACCCCGCGGCGTGATCGAGCCCTACGAGCTTGAGGATTTCCACCGGATCGAACGCCTCGCCGCCCAGAAAATCCCGCCAGAACCAGAGATTTTCCAACACGCTCAACGCCGGTTTGATCGCGTCGCGGTGGCCGAGATAATGCGACTGCTCGGGCAAGGTCAGCTCCGTCTCGCCGCCCACCAGATCGATCGATCCGCCGGATGGGGTCAGCAAGCCCGCAATCAGGCGCAGCAGCGAGGTCTTGCCGGATCCATTGGGGCCAGCAACAGCCAGCGCCTCACCCGAGGCGGCTTCGAAATCGAGACCGGAAAAAATCTCCCGGCCGCCCCGCACACAGCTGATATCGCGTCCCGAGAGCCGCATTTTGACCTTTCACAGCCCTCCAGAAACTATGGGTAACCGCATCGGAATTTGCGGGTGGCGCAATGCTGCGGCACGATCGTCAGTGTGGCGGTGCTTCTGGAAAGATTCTATAAGCCGGAACTTGATGCAGCACACAATCCGCCGCTGCAAGCCTATCGGCCAAACCTCTCCGCCGGTGTTCAAATACCCTTACCGGGTATAACTGACAATTTGGGATTGCCTCACATGACCTCGCTCGACAGCTTCAAATGCCAAAAAACCCTCAAGGTTGGCGGCAAGACCTATGTCTATTACAGCCTGCCCGCCGCCGAGAAAAACGGTCTGAAGGGAATCTCCAAACTTCCTTATTCCATGAAGGTGCTGCTGGAAAACCTGCTGCGCAATGAAGACGGCCGCACCGTCAAGAAGGACGACATCGTCGCGGTCTCGAAGTGGCTGAAGAAGCGCGCGCTCGAACATGAAATCGCGTTCCGCCCGGCGCGGGTGCTGATGCAGGATTTCACCGGCGTGCCGGCGGTGGTCGATCTCGCGGCGATGCGCAACGCGATGCAGGCGCTCGGCGGCGACGCCGAGAAGATCAACCCGCTGGTCCCGGTCGATCTCGTCATCGACCACTCGGTGATCGTGAACTTCTTCGGGGACAACAAGGCGTTCGGCAAGAATGTGGTCGAGGAATACAAGCAGAATCAGGAGCGGTACGAATTCCTGAAATGGGGCCAGAAGGCGTTTTCGAATTTCTCGGTGGTGCCGCCCGGCACCGGCATCTGCCATCAGGTCAATCTCGAATACCTCGCGCAAACGGTGTGGACCAGGAAGGAAAAGATGACGGTCGGCAAGAAGACCGGCACCTTCGAGGTCGCTTATCCGGATTCGCTTGTTGGCACCGACTCGCACACCACCATGGTCAACGGCCTTGCCGTGCTCGGCTGGGGCGTCGGCGGCATCGAGGCGGAAGCCTGCATGCTGGGCCAGCCGCTGTCTATGCTGCTGCCGGAGGTGGTCGGCTTCAAACTCAAGGGTCAGCTCAAGGAAGGCGTTACCGCGACGGACCTGGTGCTGACGGTGACGCAGATATTGCGCAAGCAGGGCGTGGTCGGAAAATTCGTGGAATTTTTCGGTCCCGGTCTCGATCACCTCTCGGTCGCGGACAAGGCGACCATCGGCAACATGGCGCCGGAATATGGCGCGACCTGCGGCTTCTTCCCGGTCGATGCCGCGACCATCGATTATCTCAAGACCTCGGGCCGCAAGGCCGACCGCGTCGCGCTGGTATCGGCCTACGCCAAGGCGCAGGGCCTGTTCCGCACCGCGAAGTCGCCGGACCCGGTATTCACGACAACGCTAACGCTCGATCTCGGCGACGTCGTGCCGTCGATGGCCGGACCGAAGCGTCCCGAAGGCCGCGTCGCGCTGCCTGCCGTGGCCGAGGGTTTTTCAGTGGCGATGGCGAACGAGTACAAGAAGGCCGCTGACGCCTCGAAGCGCTATGCGGTGGAAAATCGCAATTTCGATCTCGGCCATGGCGACGTGGTGATCGCGGCGATCACCTCCTGCACCAACACCTCCAATCCGAGCGTCTTGATCGGCGCGGGGCTATTGGCGCGCAATGCCGCCGCCAAGGGCCTGAAGGCGAAGCCCTGGGTCAAGACTTCGCTGGCGCCGGGTAGTCAGGTGGTCGCTGAATATCTGGCCAATTCCGGACTGCAGAGCGATCTCGACAAGGTCGGCTTCAATCTGGTCGGCTTCGGCTGCACCACCTGCATCGGCAATTCCGGCCCGCTGCCGGAAGAGATCTCGAAGTCGATCAACGACAACGGCATCGTCGCCGCCGCCGTGCTGTCGGGTAACCGCAATTTCGAAGGCCGCGTCAGCCCGGACGTGCAGGCCAACTACCTCGCCTCACCGCCTTTGGTCGTCGCTTACGCGCTGGCCGGAACGGTCACGAAGGATCTGGCGGCCGAGCCGATCGGCAACGGCAAGGACGGCAAGCCCGTGTATCTGAAGGATATCTGGCCGGCCACCAAAGAGATCAACGCGCTCATGAAGAAATTCGTGACCGCGACGATCTTCAAGAAGCGCTACGCGGACGTGTTCAAGGGCGACACCAACTGGCGCAAGATCAAGACCGTGGAGAGCGAGACTTATCGCTGGAATATGAGCTCGACCTATGTGCAGAACCCGCCCTATTTCGAAGGCATGAAGAAGGAGCCGGAGCCGATCGTCGATGTCGTCGACGCGCGGATTCTGGCGATGTTCGGTGACAAGATCACCACCGACCACATCTCGCCGGCGGGTTCGATCAAGCTCACCTCGCCTGCCGGAAAATTCCTCAGCGAGCATCAGGTGCGCCCGGCCGATTTCAACCAATACGGCACGCGGCGCGGCAATCATGACATCATGATGCGCGGCACCTTCGCCAATATCCGCATCAAGAACTTCATGCTGAAAGGCGCCGACGGCAACATTCCCGAAGGCGGCCTGACCAAGCACTGGCCCGACGGCGAGCAGATGTCGATCTACGACGCCGCGATGAAGTATCAGGCCGAGAACGTTCCGCTGGTGGTCTTCGCCGGCGCGGAATACGGCAACGGCTCATCGCGGGACTGGGCCGCGAAGGGTACCCGGCTGCTCGGCGTTCGCGCCGTGATTTGCCAGAGCTTCGAGCGCATCCATCGCTCCAATCTCGTCGGCATGGGTGTGCTTCCGCTCACCTTCGAAGATGGAGCGTCGTGGCAGTCTATCGGGCTGAAGGGCGATGAGACCGTAACAATACGGGGGCTGCAGGGCGACCTGAAACCGCGCCAAAAGCTTACCGCGGAAATCGTGTCGGGCGACGGCTCATTGCAGCGCATTTCGCTGCTGTGCAGGATCGATACGCTTGACGAACTCGACTACTATCGAAACGGTGGCATCCTGCACTACGTGCTACGCAAGCTTGCTGCGTGATTGGGATCGATGGCTCACTGCGAAGTGAGTGGCGAGGGGGTTGAAGGCGGCCTAAGAAAGGTCGCCTTCTTTGTTCGAACGCTGGCGGCTCATGGGCCGTAAAGGGTTAACGACGAGAGGTGTTAAGGGCGGCTACGTGGATATTTTCGGTTTCCGGTATGACAGCAATGATGGCCTATAATTGTATTTCGCGGTGGTCGGGCGCGCTTGGCGTCTGCGCGATTGTGGCAATTATCCGTCCGGCCCTTGCCGAACCTCGCGCGGTGGTCGAACTTTTCACATCGCAAGGATGCTCGTCATGTCCACCCGCCGACAGGGTCATCGGCGAACTCGCCAAGGATCCTTCGGTGATCGCGCTGAGCATGCCGATCGATTACTGGGATTATCTCGGCTGGAAGGACACGCTGGCGGATTCGCGCTTCAGCGCCCGTCAGAAAGCCTATTCGCTGATGCGCGGCGATCGCGATGTCTATACGCCGCAGGTGATTGTCAACGGCGCCGTCCATGTGATCGGCAGCGACCGCGCCGGGATCGAAAGCGCGATCGGTGCTACCAGGAAAACCGATGGCGTGATGTCGGTACCGGTTTCCATGACGCTTGCAGGCAAGCAGATTACGGTGTCGGTGGCGGCCTCGACCAAGGGTCCGGCCGCGACGTACGGCGAAATATGGATTTGTTCGATCTCGAAAGCGGTGCCGATATCGATCGGGCGCGGGGAGAATCGCGGTCGCGAACTCACCTACTACAATGTGGTGCGCAACGTGCTGAAGGTCGGCGACTGGAACGGCAATGCCGGAAGCTGGACCGTGCCGCTTGAAAATATTTCCCGCGAAGGAATCGATGCCGCCGCGGTCTTTGTCCAGGACGGCAGCCGCGACAGGCCGGGCCCGATGCTCGGCGCGGCCTATACGTCGCTTCACTAAGAATTTATCTCTGCGCGATGTCTTGGCGCGAACGCCGTCCGCTCCGGGTCAGCCTGGCGAGCGGAGCTATTGCCTCGTCATCACGAATTTGCCGACGCCGTCCACATTGGCCTGATAGCTGCCGCGGATGGTCTTGCTGTCTTTTGAGGCCGTCCCCTGCATTCGAATATCCCATTTAGGGCACACGATTTGGAGTGCCACATGCTGATTTGAAGCGAGGAAATTGCCGGTGACCGAGCAGGAGTCCTTGTCGTCATTTGCGTAAGCGCCGGAAAAGCGTCCGTTCTTGTTTGCGAGCGACATGGCGTTCTTCGAAGTGTTTGACCAGGTTACGGTCCAGCGTCCCGCAAGATCGTCAGCGCCAGCCTTGGCGAAGCCGAGACCGGCGAAAGATGGCAAGAGAAGGCAAGTTAGAACCGCCATGAATCTCAGCATCTTCGACCCCTGTTTTGCAAGGCCCATCGATAGGCAATTGGGGGACGGACGATTTCTCCACGTCCACGATATCACCCATTTTCAAAAGCGCGATCCTGGCGCGGGACTATCCGCAGGCTGGCCCGATTTCAACAGGGTACGGCTATGTTTGGGATACGAGGGTGGACTGCAGGCCTGCAGCAGACTGGTTGCGGCGCTGCGATAACGCGCCCTCCAAAAAGAAAAAGGACCAACTCGCGTTGGCCCAGTATGGGCATAAACTATTCTGCGAATAGGCCCGATCCCGACGACCCCGGGGGGCTGGGGGCTGAGGAATCCGGTATCGAAAGGACCGGGCCAACGCAGAGCCTTCTTCTTCGCAATCCAGAAGGGCGGTCGATGGGCGGAAGTGGGGCGGTATTATGATTCCGCTAACGATCCTGTGACGCCCTGGATGTGCAATTGCACATAGGGTTTCTCGTGCAAACGGGAACCGTCGGTCACGGGTGAATTCAGGCGCTCCCGCCACGGCCCCCTTGCGGCGGAGATCAGTCGGCGCAATCATGTCGCTGAGATGACAGGAGATGCGCTATGAGTTCGATTACGGAGGAAGCCGATCCAAGCGAGGTCCGCGCAGCGGCGCGCCATGCCGCTGCGGGCGCTTTGCCAAACCGGGTAACGTTCAATCGTCTCGAACTCAACCGCATCTTGAATCTGTACGGGCGCATGGTCGCCGATGGCGAATGGCGCGACTATGCCATCGATTTCCTGCGCGACCGCGCGGTGTTCTCGGTATTCCGCCGCGCTTCGGAAGTTCCAATCTACCGGATCGAAAAGGATCCGCGGCTCGCTCGCAAGCAGGGAATTTATAGCGTGATCTCGGCGAGCGGATTGATCCTGCGCCGCGGCCATGAACTCGATCGTGTGCTGTTGGTGATCGACCGCAAGCTGGCGGTGGTTTAGCCGCGCAAAGTCTCCTCATCCTGAGGCGAGCCGTTAGCCCGGATCCTCCACCGGCACCGTCGTCGCACCCTCGCCGAGGGCGCGTTGCATCATCACGGTGTCGAGCCAGCGGCCGAATTTGAAGCCGACATTCGGATGGGTCCCGATCATCTGGAATCCACACCTTGAATGAACGCCGATCGAGCCGGTGTTGGCGGAATCGCCGATCACCGCGATCATCTGGCGAAAGCCGCGCGCCTCGCATTCGGCGATCAACCGTTGCAGCAATTGCAGGCCGATGCCGCGCCGGTGGATGGCGGGCTGCAAATAGACCGAATTCTCCACCGTGAAGCGGTAGGCCGGGCGTGGCCGGTATGCGCCTGCGTAGGCGTATCCGACCACGCGGCCCTCGAGGGCTGCGACGAGATAGGGAAAGCCGCCGTCCATCAGCGTGCCAAAGCGCCCCGTCATCTCGGCGAGATCCGGCGGGATGAGCTCGAACGTCGCGGTTCCGAAGCGGACGGCGTGTTCGTAGATCTCGGTAATGGAGGGCAGGTCGGCGGCGGCCGTGGGTCTGATTTCAAGCGAGGACATGGCGCGAAGACTATTTTTGCCCGCCGCAAAAGAAAAGCCCCGGCCGCGAGGCCGGGGCTCGGATTTCGCAGCTCAAAGGCTGGCCGTCAGTCGCGCTGGCCGAGCAGTTGCAGCAGCAGCGTGAACAGGTTGATGAAGTTCAAATAGAGCGACAATGCGCCGGTGATCGCCGCGCGTTCCGCCACATCGCCGCCCTGCCGGGCATAGCCGTAGATGTAGTCGTTCTTCAGCCGCTGGGTATCGTAGGCGGTGAGGCCCGCGAAGATGAGCACGCCGATCACCGAGACCATGAACTGCAGCATCGAACTGGCGAGGAACAGATTAACCAGGCTCGCGATGATGATGCCGAACAGGCCCATGATCAGGAACGATCCCATCCCGGTCATGTCACGCTTGGTGGTGTAGCCATAAAGGCTCAGGGCACCGAACGTGGCCGCCGTGATGAAGAACACCCGTACGATCGAGGTGTGCGTATACACCAGGAAGATCGAGGACAGCGAAATGCCCATCAGCGCCGAGAACACCCAGAACAGCATCTGGGCGGTCGCAGGAGCGAGACGGTTGATGCCGGCCGAGATCACGAACACCATGGCGAGCGGCGCCAGGATGAACAGCCATTTCAGCGGGCTCACGAACATCGCGTAGCCGAACGGCGTCAGAAACGCGCTGCCGATCTTGGCGGCGGCGCCTGACGGATCGCTGGTCACGGCCGCCATATAGACGCCGAGCGCGGCAAGGCCGGTGATGGCCAGGCCGATGCTCATGTAATTGTAGATGCGCAGCATGTAGGCGCGCAGACCGGCGTCGACGGTCGCGGCGTCAACGCGCCCGGCGGCCCGGCCAAAAGGAGAGGCATAGTTGCGGTCTAGGTCCGACATGGTCGAATTCCTGTTGGTTGTCCGGCGGAGCGCAAGGGCTTTGCGGCGCCAGCTAAAAAATTATCCCAGATACCGCCGTTTGCTGACATTAATTTTCTGTCATCAAACGACGTCTGGCCCACGCTGTTATTTGGGAAACTATCACATTCACTGCAAGCGTCCATGCGCGGCCGAATGTCGCTACGCCCGCAAGGATCAGCCGGGGGCGCGGTTGGCCATGCCGCGCAGGTTGTATAAAATTTATATTATAAATTTCGCAGCACCGCGGCCGGCTTCTGATTCAGGGCCAGCAAAGTTCCAGCGAGCCCCAGCCCTACCGTAACAACCAGCGCTGCCGCCACCACCCCGGCGGCGCTGCCGGCCTGCCAGACGAAGCTCAGGGTCATCAGCCGGGTGACGATCAGCCAGGCTGCAACCGAGCCGGCGATCACGCCGAACACAGCTGTCGCAAAACCGATCATCAGGTATTCCAAAGCGTAGGCCCCGAGCAGCCGCGCCCGGGTAGCGCCGAGAGTCTTGAGGATGACCGCGTCGTAGACGCGATGGCGATGGCCGGCGGCGAGCGCCCCGCCCAGCACCAGAACAGCCGAGATCAGTGTGACCGCGCTGGCGCCGCGGATCGCCAGCACCAGATTGGTGACGACCGTGCCGATGGTTTCCAGCGCCTCGCGGACCCGCACGCTCGTGACCATCGGGAACGCGTCGGCCACCGATTTGATGATCGCCGCGTCGCCAGCGGAATCCGGGTGGGTCTCGGTCAGCGTCGCGATATGGGTGTGCGGCGCGCCCTTGAAGGCGTTGGGCGAGAACACCAGCACGAAATTGATGCCGAGGCCCTGCCAGTCGATGGTGCGCATATTGCCGATCTTCGCCGGAATGTCCCGGCCCAGCACGTTGACGACGATCTCATCGCCGAGCTTGAGCCTAAGCCCGTCGGCGATCTTCTTCTCGATCGAGATCAGCGGCGGCCCGTCATAGCCCGCGCCCCACCATTTGCCTTCGACGATCTTCGAGCCTTTGGGGATTTCGCCGGTCGCGGTCAGGCCGCGGTCGCTCTGCAGCACCCATTCGCTGTCGGTCGAGGGTTTAAGGTCCTCCGCCCTGACGCCGCGCGCGGCGACGATGCGCCCACGCAGCATCGGCACCTCTTCGACCGTCGATTGCGGCGCGGCCTGTTTCAGGAAGGCGCTGAAGCGGTCGGCTTCGGTGGCGGGAATATCGATGAAATAGAACGATGGCGCGCGGTCCGGCAGCGCCGCCAGGAATTGCCGCCGCAGATTACCGTCGATCTGCGTAATCGTCACCAGCACGGCCAAACCAAGACCGAGCGACATCACGACCGAAGGCGTCAACGCGCCCGGCCGGTAGATATTGGCGATCGCAAGCCGCAGCATGGTGATCCGCGTCCGGGGCAGGCGGCGCGCCAGCGCCATCAGGCCAGCGGCGATGCCGCGCAACAGCGCGAATACGGCGATCGAGGACACCACGAACACGGTTGCGACGCGCTTGTCATAGGCAAGTCCGATGACCACCCCGATCAGAAGCGCGATCACCGCGGCCATCAAGGCGAGGTAGCGCCAGCGCGGGCGATGCCAGGGGCTCGTCACCGCTTCGCGAAACAGCGCCGCCACCGGGACGTCATGCACGCGACCCAGCGGCCACAGCCCAAACGCAAGCGCGGTCAAAAGACCGTAGACAAGCGACAGCACGAGTTCATCGACATGCAGCGCCGGCACCACCGGCAGCGGCAATAGCGCACCGAACACACTGACGATGAGGAACGGGAGCGCCGCACCGGCGGCAAGACCGATCGCCGAACCGATCACGGCAAGTACGGTGACTTGCGTAAGATAGATCGCAAAGACGTCGCGGCCGGTGGCGCCCAAGGCCTTGAACGTGGCGATGACGTCGCGGCGGCGATCGAGATGGCTCTTGACGGCGTTGGCGACGCCAACGCCGCCGACCAGCAGCGCGGCAAGGCCAACCAGGGTGAGAAACTGGGTGAAGCGGCTGATGGTGCGCTCGAGTTGCGGCGAGGCGCTGTCGCGGGTGCGGATTTCCCAGCCGGCTTCTGGCAGCGCGTTTCTCGCAGCGTCGGCAAGCCGGGTCGCGGTGCGATCGCCGCCGGCGTTGTCCGGCAGCCTTACCCGATAGGTCCAGCGCACCAGGCTGCCGGGCTGCAATAGCCGAGTGGCGCGAAGTCCGGCTTCGCTGGTCAGGAATCTGGGACCGAAGCCGAGCCCGCCGGCGAGCTTGTCCGGCTCGGCGCTGACGACGCTGCGGATCTGAAACGTCGCGCCGCCGATGCTGACGCGGTCGCCGAGCTTCAGGTCAAGCCGGGCCAGCAAGGTCGAATCGACCGCCGCGCCGAAGGCGCCCTCGCGCTCGGCCAGCAATTCCGCCATCGGCAGATTTGGGTCGAGCGCGAGTTCACCCAGCATCGGGTAGGTGCCGTCCACGGCCTTGATCTCGACCAGTGCAAGCCGGCCGTCGCTTGCACGCGCCATGCCGCGCAGCGTCGCTATGACGGAGACGTCGCCGCGAGAACGGAGAAAGGTGACCTCATCCGGTTTGGCTTCGCGCTGGAACAGGGAAAAGGCCACGTCGCCGCCGAGCAGCGTGCGGCCCTCGCGCGCCAGTCCCTCGCCGAGGCTCGCCGAGACCGAGCCGACGCCGGCAATCGCCATGACGCCGAGCCCGATGCAGGCGATGAAGACGTAAAAGCCGCGCAAGCCGCCGCGCAATTCGCGCAGCGCGTAGCGTAGCGGAAGCGAAGCTGGGCGACCGCCGGAGATGGGTTCGGGCGCAATCGTCATGAAGCGGCTTCGCGTTCCGCAACCTGCCCATCGATCCGGCCCGAGCGCAGCCGCACCACGCGGTCGCAGCGCTGCGCCAGCGAGGTGTCGTGGGTCACCAGCACCAGCGTCATGCCGCGCTCGGCGTGTTTGGTGAAAAGCAGATCGACGATCTGCCTGCCGGTGGCTTCATCGAGATTGCCGGTGGGCTCGTCGGCCACCAGGATGGCGGGATCGGGCGCCAGCGCGCGGGCTAGCGCAACGCGCTGCTGTTCGCCGCCCGATAACTGCGAGGGATAATGATGCAAGCGGTCGCCAAGACCGACCGATATCAATTCCTGCGCCGCGCGCCGCGATGCATCGCCATCGCCTGCCAGCTCCAGCGGAACCGCGACGTTTTCCAGCGCCGTCATGGTCGGAATCAGATGAAATGACTGGAATACGATGCCGACCTGGCGACCGCGAAAGCGCGCCAGCGCATCCTCGTCGAGGGCATTGAAAGGGGTGCCGTTGACCACCACCTCTCCGCTGTCAGGACGTTCCAATCCCGCCATCACCATCAGCAGAGTGGATTTCCCCGAGCCTGACGGTCCGATCAGGCCGATCGCCTCGCCCGATCCGACGCGCAGGCTGATGTCCTTGAGAATGTGGACGCGCGCCGCGCCTGTGCCGAGCGAGAGATCGACGTTGGAGATGGCAATGGTGTCCGGCTTGATGCCGGTCAGCGAAGAGGGTTCGATGAGACTGTCCATGGCTCGGTCATATGGTACTTTCGGCGGTGCGGTCGAGAGGCGGGCAGCGATGTTCGTGCAAATGCTCGTGTTGGGCCTGGCGCTGATGGCAGGGGAACCAGTCTTTGCCCAGACACCGGCGGCGATCGAGGCAAGGCCGGTCAAGATGGTCGTGCTCGGTGATTCGCTCAGCGCCGGGCATGGACTTGCTGGCACCGACGCGTTTCCGGCAAAGTTACAAAAGGCATTGAAAGCCAACGGGATAGAGGTTGAAATGATCAATGCCGGGGTCTCCGGCGACACCTCTTCCGGTGGCCGCGACCGGCTCGACTGGTCGGTGCCGGAGGGGACACAGGCCGTGATCGTCGAACTCGGCGCCAACGATGCCTTGCGCGGCACCGATCCCGCGGTCACCCGCGCGGCATTGACGGACATTGTGACGCGGCTGAAGGCGCGCGGAATTGCGGTCCTGTTGTGCGGGATGCTCGCGCCGCCGAATTACGGCAGTGAATATTCGGCCCGTTTCAATACGATCTATCCGGACCTCGCCAAATCCTCCGGGGTGCCGTTGTATCCGTTCTTCCTCGAGGGCGTCGCGGCCGACGCCAGGCTCAATCAGGCGGACGGCTTGCATCCGACGGCGGAGGGCGTCGACGTGATCGTCAGGAAGATCCTGCCTACCGTGCAGGCATTTCTCGGCAAGATATCCGGGCAACGCAGTTGAAAAACGGGCAGCGATAACCCTAACGCGATGGATTTGCGGCAGGTTTCCGATCTGTTAACGCCGCATGCTTCGCAGAGTCACATAACTACGGTAGAAATCAGTATCGGTGATTCGTTGCCGGGCTTTGTTACAGGGTGTGATCTCAGGATAAACGAAGTCGTTTGTCCGGGAAAACCGGCGCCCATCCCGGATCAAGTCCGGGACAGGGTTTTTCGGGGTCATGCCTCAGCATCGGGAGTCTTGCGATGCCGCGTTTGTTTACTGGACTGGAAATTCCGGCCGAGATTGGCCAGACACTTTCCAGCTTGCGCGGCGGCCTGCCGGGCGCGCGCTGGATCGACCCCGAAAATTATCACGTCACCTTGCGCTTCATCGGCGACATCGATGGCATAGCGGCCAACGAAATTGCCTCGATGCTGTTTCGGGTCAACCGCAAGCCGTTCGAGGTCGCCGTGCAAGGCCTCTCCAGTTTCGGTGGAAAAAAGCCGCGCGCGGTGGTCGCAAACATCGCCCCGAGCCGGCCGCTGATCGAGCTTCAGGCGGAACTGGAGCGGCTGATGCAGCGGATCGGTCTCGATCCGGAGGGGCGCAAATTCACCCCCCATGTGACGCTGGCGCGGTTGCGCGACGCCTCCACCCAGGACGTTGCGGACTATCTGTCGGTGCGCGGCTATTTCCCGACCCGGGTGTTCACGGCGTCGCGTTTCGTGCTGTTTTCCTCGCGCGCCTCGACCGGCGGCGGGCCCTACGTGGTCGAGGATTCCTATGCGCTGAGCGCGTGACTTCTCACCTCGCCCCGTACGAACGGGGCGAGGGAGCAGCAAGCCGCATAGCCCCTGCACCAATTCTCGCCTTGCAATTTTCGCGACATTAGGGCCGTAAGAGGGGCCATGCTGTCTCCCCCGTCCGCCTCGTTCCGCGCCCATTATCAGGCCCTCGTCTCCTCCGGCGCGATCGAGCCCGACGCCGCGCAGGAAGAGGTCGCGGAAGCCCTTGCCGATCTCGAGCAGCGGTTTTCACGCTACAAGCCGCTGCGCAAGCAGGGGCTGCTCGGCCGGCTGTTTGCCGACAAGGACGACGCGCCGCCGCGCGGCCTCTATGTTCACGGGGAGGTCGGGCGTGGCAAGACCATGCTGATGGATATGTTCTTTCAGCAGAGCCCGGTCGAGCACAAGCGCCGTGCCCACTTCCACGAATTCATGGCCGAGGTGCATGAGCGGATCTACGGCTTTCGCCAGAACATTGTGCGTGGCGAGATTGCCGATGGCGATGTGATCGCGCTCACGGCCGCCTCGATTTTCGACCAGGCATGGCTGCTATGTTTCGACGAGTTCCATGTCACCGACATCGCCGATGCGATGATCCTGGGGCGGCTGTTCGCCAAACTGTTCGAACTCGGCACCGTGGTGGTCGTGACATCCAACGTCGCACCCGAGGATCTCTACAAAGGGGGTCTGAACCGGGCGCTGTTTCTGCCTTTCATCGCCCAGATATCGGAACATATGGAGGTGCTGCGGCTCGATGCGCGCACCGATTTCCGGCTGGAAAAACTTGTCGGCGTGAAGATGTGGCTGGTGCCGGCAGCAGCAGCCGCCGCCGCCGCGCTCGACAAGGCCTGGGTCAGCATGACCGGCAACGCGCCCTGCAAGCCGCACGATATTTCGATCAAGGGCCGCCTCCTGCATGTGCCGTGTTCGGCGCATGGCGTCGCGCGATTTTCCTTCGCGGATATCTGCGAGAAGCCGCTCGCCGCATCCGACTACCTTCGGCTCGCGCACGACTACCACACCATCATGATCGATCGCATTCCCGTGATGGACTATGCCGAGCGCAACGCCGCCAAGCGGTTCATCATTCTGATCGACACGCTGTATGACAACGGCGTGAAGCTGATGGCTTCGGCCGAAGCTGATCCGCTGTCGTTATATGTCGCGAGCGAGGGCAATGAGGCGAACGAATTCAAGCGCACCTCGTCGCGGCTGATCGAGATGAGCTCGGAGACCTATCTGGCGCTGCCGCACGGACACAAGGATTCCGAGGCCAGCGGTAGCAGCACAGGGCTCGTGGAAACGTAAAACTCGCCCTCGTCATTCCGGGGCGCGAGCGAAGCGAGCGAGTCCGGAATCTCGAGATTCCCCGATGCGCAATCGCGCATCTGAGGTCTGGTCCGGAGCCTGTCATCGGGCGGCGCAAGCGCCGACCCGTTGGGACCATCCCGGAATGACGCGCGCCCACTGATCGAAATCGAGGCACGGACAATTGAGCATACCCCGGCTTGAACGGGTCGGTCGAAAGGGATAACCAGCCAGTCAAACTTCCTTCCATCCACCTCCGTACGTTCAAAGGACAGATTTCCCATGGCGCGCGACAAAATTGCTTTGATTGGCTCCGGTCAGATCGGCGGAACGCTGGCCCACCTCATCGGCCTGAAGGAATTGGGCGACGTCGTGATGTTCGACATCGCCGAGGGCGTGCCGCAGGGTAAATCGCTCGATATCGCGCAGTCTTCGCCCGTCGACGGGTTCGACGCGCATTTCACCGGCGCCAACTCCTATGAGGCGCTCGACAACGCCAAGGTCTGCATCGTCACCGCCGGCGTGCCGCGCAAGCCCGGCATGAGCCGCGACGATCTCTTGAGCATCAATCTCAAGGTGATGGAGCAGGTCGGCGCCGGCATCAAGAAATACGCCCCCGACGCTTTCGTCATCTGCATCACCAACCCGCTCGACGCCATGGTGTGGGCGCTGCAGAAGGCCTCCGGCATGCCGCACAAGAAGGTGGTGGGCATGGCGGGCGTGCTGGATTCCTCGCGCTTCCGCTATTTTCTCGCCGACGAATTCAACGTCTCGGTCGAGGACGTCACCGCCTTCGTGCTGGGCGGCCATGGCGACACCATGGTGCCGCTGGTGAGGTATTCCACGGTGGCCGGCATTCCGCTGCCCGATCTCGTCAAGATGGGCTGGACCTCGCAGGCGCGGATCGACGAGATCGTCGATCGCACCCGTAACGGCGGCGCCGAGATCGTCAACCTCTTGAAGACCGGCTCGGCGTTCTATGCGCCGGCGGCCTCCGCCATCGCGATGGCCGAGAGCTACCTCAAGGACAAGAAGCGCGTGCTGCCCTGCGCCGCCTACCTCAACGGCGAATACGGCGTCAGAGACATGTATGTCGGCGTGCCCGTCGTCATCGGGTCGAAGGGTGTCGAGCGGATTGTCGAGATCGAACTCGCCGGCAAGGACCGGGAAGCCTTCGACAAGTCGGTCGGCGCGGTGCAGGGTCTGGTCGATGCCTGCAAGAAGATCGCGCCCGATCTGCTCGGCCGCTGATCGCGTCGAGAGCTACCGGCTGATGAATTGAGCCAATCGATCTTCAACCCCCCAATATCCGAGTTCGCCGCCATTCGCGGCGAACCTGGAATCGAGGTGCCACTAAGACAATGGAATTCCAGAGGATTTCGAATTTGCGCTTAGCGTGGCATATGGTATACCAACACCAAAGCGCGGTTCGTTTGCTGATTTCGCGCACGAGGGTTCGAGGGGCGTCCACATGAACATCCATGAATACCAGGCCAAGGCATTGCTGCACGAATTCGGGGTGGCAATCTCGAAGGGTGTGCCGGTCCTGCGGGCGTCCGATTCCGACGCGGCCGCGAAGACGCTTCCGGGGCCGGTATGGGTGGTGAAAAGCCAGATCCACGCCGGCGGCCGCGGCAAGGGCAAGTTCAAGGAGGCCAGCGCCGGCGACAAGGGCGGCGTCCGCATCGCCAAATCGGTCGCCGAGGTCAATGAATTCGCCAAGCAGATGCTGGGGGCGACGCTGGTCACGGTGCAGACCGGGCCGCATGGCAAGCAGGTCAACCGGCTCTACATCGAGGAAGGCTCCGACATCGACAAGGAGTTTTATCTCTCGATCCTGGTCAACCGCGAAACCTCCGAAGTGTCCTTCGTGGTTTCCACCGAGGGCGGCGTCAACATCGAGGACGTCGCGCACAACAACCCTGAAAAGATCGTCAGCTTCTCGGTCGACCCGGCGACCGGCATCATGGGCCACCACGGCCGTACCGTCGCCAAGGCGTTGAAGTTGTCCGGCGATCTCGCCAAGCAGGCGGAAAAACTGGTGGCGCAGCTCTATGCGGCCTTCACCGCCAAGGACATGGCGATGCTGGAAATCAACCCGTTGGTCGTCACCACGCAGGGACAGCTGCGGGTTCTCGATGCCAAGGTATCGTTCGACGACAACGCGATGTTTCGTCACCCCGACGTTGCGGCATTGCGCGACGAGACCGAGGAGGACGCCAAGGAGATCGAGGCCTCCAAATACGATCTCAACTACGTAGCCCTCGACGGCACCATCGGCTGCATGGTCAACGGCGCCGGCCTCGCCATGGCGACCATGGACATCATCAAGCTCTACGGCATGGAGCCGGCGAACTTCCTCGACGTCGGCGGCGGCGCCAACAAGGAAAAGGTCGCGGCTGCCTTCAAGATCATTACCGCCGATCCCAACGTGAAGGGTATTCTGGTCAATATCTTCGGCGGCATCATGAAATGCGACATCATCGCCGAGGGCGTGGTGGCCGCGGTGAAGGAAGTCGGACTCAAAGTGCCGCTGGTGGTGCGGTTGGAAGGCACCAATGTCGAGGCCGGCAAGAAGATCATCCGGGAAAGTGGCCTCAACGTGCTGTCGGCGGATGATCTCGACGACGCCGCGCAGAAGATCGTCAAGGCCGTCAAGGGAGGGTAAGCCGATGCCCGGGGACCATCTCGCCGCACCGACGGCGCTCGCGGAGCATCGCAAGCTCGCGGTGTTCGCGGGCGCGTGGGCCGGCGATGAGATGGTGCATCCCTCGCGCTGGACCGAGGGCGGACCCGCCACCTCGCACGTCACGGCCCGCATCGATCTCAACGGCTTTTACCTGATTCAGGATACGCGTCAGATGCGTGACGGCAAGGAAACCTTCGCCACCCATGGCGTGTTCACCTATGACCGCGAAGACCGGCTCTACAAATTATTCTGGCACGATTCGCTCGGCTACTATCCGCCGTCGCCGGCTTCCGGCGGCTGGACCGGCAAGTCGCTGATCCTGGTGCGCGGCTCGCTGCGCGGCAATGCGCGCCACGTCTACGAAGTCATCGACGACAACAGCTACTCCATGAAAATCCAGTTTTCGCCTGACGCGGAAGGGTGGGCCGACGTGCTCACCGGCGTCTACCGGCGGATTCACTGACCCCTTACCGATCGTCTCGCGAAAGCAATTTCAATCATGTCCATCCTGATCGACAAGAATACAAAAGTCATCTGCCAGGGCTTTACCGGCAAGAACGGTACGTTCCATTCGGAAGCCGCGATTGCTTACGGCACCAAGATGGTCGGCGGCACTTCGCCGGGCAAAGGCGGCTCGTCGCATCTCGGCCTGCCGGTGTTCGACACTGTGGCGGAAGCGCGCGAGAAGACCGGCGCCGATGCATCCGTGATCTATGTGCCGCCGCCGGGTGCAGCCGATGCGATCTGCGAGGCGATCGACGCCGAAATCCCGCTGATCGTCTGCATCACTGAAGGCATCCCGGTGCTCGACATGGTGCGGGTGAAACGTTCGCTCTCGGGATCGAAATCGCGCCTGATCGGGCCGAATTGCCCGGGTGTCATGACGGCGGGCGAATGCAAGATCGGCATCATGCCCGCGAATATCTTCAAGCCCGGCAATGTCGGCATCGTGTCGCGTTCGGGCACGCTGACCTATGAGGCGGTTTTCCAGACCTCCCAGGAGGGCCTCGGCCAGACCACCGCGGTCGGCATCGGCGGCGATCCGGTCAAGGGCACCGAATTCATCGATGTGCTGGAGATGTTTCTGGCCGACCCCAAGACGACCTCGATCGTCATGATCGGCGAAATCGGCGGATCGGCCGAGGAGGACGCCGCCCAATTCCTGAAAGACGAGGCCAAGCGCGGCCGCAAGAAGCCGATGGTCGGCTTCATTGCCGGGGTCACGGCGCCTCCCGGACGCCGCATGGGCCATGCCGGCGCAATCATTTCGGGCGGCAAGGGCGACGCTGGCTCCAAGACCGCGGCGATGGAATCGGCCGGAATTACCGTGTCTCCGTCGCCGGCAAGGCTCGGAAAGACCCTTGTCGAAAAATTGAAGTGTTAATTCATTCTTTCGTTCTTTTCGGCGGGAATATTCGTCCTAAATAGGGTAAAGCTTCTTTACCCTGCTGGTCCGCTTGCCGGACCAGCCGCCGCGCCGTCTTCCATGCGCGAACCGAAAATCACCAGGATGCCCCATGTCTCGCCAGGATGCGAACGCCGCCTTTGCCCTCTCCTCTTTTTTGCAGGGCACAAACGCCACCTACATCGATGAAATCTACGCCCGGTTCGAGAAAGACCCCTCCTCGGTCGATGCCGAGTGGCGGGATTTCTTCAAAAGCTTGAAGGACACGCCGGCTGACGTCCGTAAAAACGCCGAAGGACCGTCATGGGGGCGGGACAATTGGCCACTGACGCCGCGCGACGAACTCACCTCCGCGCTCGATGGCAATTGGGCCGAAGTTGAGAAATCGGTCGGCACCAAGCTTGCGGCCAAGGCGCAGGCCAAGGGCGCCGAACTGACGGCGGCCGATATCCATCAGGCCACACGCGATTCCGTGCGCGCCCTGATGTTGATTCGCGCCTACCGCATGCGCGGACACTTTCACGCCAACCTCGACCCGCTCGGTATCGAGGCGCAGCGGGACCGCGAAGAACTCGACCCGCGCTCTTACGGTTTTACAGAGGCCGATTTCGATCGGAAAATCTTCCTCGATCATGTGCTTGGCCTCGAGTACGGGACTTTGCGCGAAATCGTCGCGATCTGCGAGCGCACCTACTGCCAGACGCTCGGCGTCGAGTTCATGCACATCACCAACGCCGCGCAGAAGGCCTGGATCCAGGAGCGCATCGAGGGGCCGGACAAGGAAATCAGCTTCACCCGCGAGGGCCGCCGCGCGATCCTCAACAAGCTGGTTGAAGCCGAAGGCTTCGAGAAATTCTGCGATACCAAATTCACCGGCACCAAGCGCTTCGGCCTCGACGGCGCTGAATCGCTGATCCCGGCGCTGGAACAGATCATCAAGCGCGGCGGCAATCTCGGCGTGAAGGAAATCGTCGTTGGCATGCCGCATCGCGGCCGCCTCAACGTGCTGACGCAGGTGATGGGCAAGCCGCATCGCGCGCTGTTTCACGAGTTCAAGGGCGGCTCGGCCAATCCCGACGCGGTCGAGGGCTCCGGCGACGTCAAATACCATCTGGGCGCGTCGTCGGACCGCGAATTCGACAACAACAAGATCCATCTGTCGCTGACCGCCAACCCGTCGCACCTGGAGATCGTCGATCCCGTGGTGCTCGGCAAAGTGCGCGCCAAGCAGGACCAGCACGGCGATCCGCCGGATATGCGCATTTCGGTGCTGCCGCTCCTGATGCATGGCGACGCCGCGTTCGCGGGCCAGGGCGTGGTGGCGGAATGCTTCGGGCTATCCGACCTGAAGGGTTATCGCACCGGCGGTTCGCTGCACTTCATCGTCAACAACCAGATCGGCTTCACCACCTATCCGCGCTATTCGCGCTCCTCGCCCTATCCGTCCGACGTGGCGAAGATGATCGACGCGCCGATCTTCCACGTCAATGGCGACGATCCGGAAGCTGTGGTGTTCGCGGCCAAGGTCGCGACCGAGTTCCGGCAGAAATTCCACAAGCCCGTCGTCATCGACATGTTCTGCTATCGCCGCCACGGCCACAACGAGGGCGACGAGCCGGCGTTCACCCAGCCGGTGATGTACAAGAAGATCGCCTCGCATCCGTCAACGCTGGAGATTTATGCCAAGCGGCTGATTGCCGAAGGCGCGATGACCGAAGGCGAGGTGAATAAGGCCAAGGCCGACTGGCGCGCTCGGCTTGACGCCGAATTCGAGGCGGGCACCGGCTACAAGCCCAACAAGGCCGACTGGCTCGACGGCAAATGGGCGGGCTTCAAGTCGGCCGATCAGGAAGAAGACGCGCGCCGCGGCGTCACCGGCGTCGATGCCGCGGTCCTGAAGGATATCGGCCGCAAGATCACCAAGGTGCCGGACGGCTTCCGGGTTCATCGCACCATCCAGCGGTTCCTCGATAACCGGGCAAAGGCGATCGACAGCGGCAGCGGCATCGACTGGGCGACCGGCGAGGCTCTGGCGTTCTGCGCCCTGCTGCAGGAGGGCCATCACGTGCGGCTGTCCGGACAGGACTCCGAGCGCGGCACGTTCTCGCAACGCCATTCGGTGCTGATCGATCAGGAAGACGAGAGCCGCTACACGCCGTTCAATCATCTCGGCGGCGATCAGGGTCATTACGAGGTCATCAACTCGCTTCTGTCCGAAGAGGCGGTGCTCGGCTTCGAGTATGGCTATTCGCTGGCGGAACCGAATGCGCTGGCGATGTGGGAAGCGCAGTTCGGCGACTTCGCCAACGGCGCGCAGGTCTTGTTCGACCAGTTCATCTCCTCGGGCGAACGCAAATGGCTGCGCATGTCCGGGCTCGTCTGCCTGTTGCCGCATGGCTATGAGGGGCAGGGACCGGAGCACTCCTCAGCGCGGCTCGAGCGGTATCTGCAGATGTGCGCCGAAGACAACATGCAGGTGGTCTATCCCACCACGCCCGCCAATTACTTCCACGTGTTGCGGCGTCAATTGCATCGCGAAATCCGGAAACCCCTGATTTTGATGACGCCGAAGTCGCTGCTGCGGCACAAGCGCGCGGTCTCGCGGCTCGACGAACTGGGCAGGGACACCACGTTCCACCGCATCCTCTATGATGACGCGCAGATGCTGCCGGACGAGAAGATCAAGCTGGTGGGCGATGACAAGATCCGCCGTATCGTGCTGTGCTCGGGCAAGGTCTATTACGACCTCTACGAGGAGCGCGAGAAGCGCGGCATCGATGACGTCTACCTGATGCGCGTCGAGCAGCTTTATCCGGTGCCGTTGAAGGCGCTGGTGGCGGAGCTCGGCCGCTTCAAGAACGCCGAACTGGTCTGGTGCCAGGAAGAGCCGCGCAACATGGGATCGTGGCACTTCATCGAGCCCTATCTCGAATGGGTGCTGAACCAGGTCAACGCACCGCACAAGCGTCCGCGTTATGCCGGCCGCGCGGCGTCGGCGGCAACCGCCACTGGTTTGATGTCGAAGCATCTGGCACAGCTTAAAGCGCTGCTGGATGATGCGCTGAACTAGGAATCCATAACTCGTCATGCCCCGCGAAAGCGGGGCATCCAGTAACCCGCGCGCTCCTTTTGAAATCACGACCGTCCCGGATTACTGGATCGTCCGCCTTCGCGGATGACCGCATAGGGCATTTGAGGAAAAAACCATGACAGAAATTCGCGTGCCGACGCTCGGCGAATCCGTGACCGAGGCCACCATCGGCCGTTGGTTCAAAAAGGCCGGCGACGCGGTCGCGGTCGATGAACCCCTGGTCGAGCTCGAGACCGACAAGGTCACCATCGAAGTCCCGGCCCCTTCCGCGGGCACGCTAGGCGACATCATCGCCAAGGACGGCGAAACCGTCGCGGTCGGCGCGCTGCTCGGGCAGATCAATGAGGGCGCGGCGGGAGCCACCGCCAAGCCGGCCGCGGCGCCCGCCAAGGCGGCGCCTCCACCCGCCGCTGCGCCCGCGCCCGCCGCGAAGGCGCCGCCCGCCGACGCCCCGCTGGCGCCGTCGGTGCGCAAGATTTCCGCCGAGAGCGGCATCGACGCCGCGACCGTCCCCGGTTCGGGCAAGGATGGCCGCGTCACCAAGGGCGACATGCTGGCCGCGATCGAGAAGGCGGCGTCGGCGCCGACACCGGTCGACCAGCCCGCCGCGGCGGTGCAGGTCCGCGCGCCCTCGCCCGCCGACGATGCGGCGCGCGAAGAGCGCGTGAAGATGACGCGGCTGCGTCAGACCATCGCGCGCCGCCTCAAGGACGTCCAGAACACCGCCGCGATGCTGACGACCTTCAACGAGGTCGACATGAGCCACATCATGGCGATGCGGGCGCAGTACAAGGACGTGTTCGAGAAGAAGCACGGAAGTAAACTTGGGTTTATGGGCTTCTTCGCCAAGGCCTGCGTGCAGGCACTAAAGGACATTCCGGCCGCTAATGCCGAGATCGATGGCACCGACCTGATCTACAAGAATTATTACCACATCGGCGTCGCCGTCGGCACCGACAAGGGCCTCGTCGTGCCTGTCGTGCGCGACTGCGACCACAAGTCGATCGCCGAGATCGAAAAGAGCATCGCCGATTTCGGCCGGCGCGCCCGCGACGGCCAGCTCAAGATCGACGAGATGCAGGGCGGCACCTTCACCATCACCAATGGCGGCATCTACGGCTCGCTGATGTCGACGCCGATCCTGAACGCGCCGCAATCCGGCATTCTCGGCATGCACAAGATCCAGGAACGGCCGATGGCGATCGGCGGCAAGATCGAGATCCGCCCGATGATGTATCTGGCGCTGTCCTACGATCACCGCGTCATCGACGGCAAGGAAGCGGTGACCTTCCTGGTGCGCGTCAAGGAAAACCTGGAGGATCCGGCGCGGCTGGTGCTGGACCTGTGACGGATCGCGTATCTTGAAATTCGCACTCGCCGCAGCGCCAGTGCGGCTCTTCCCGTAACTGCATCCGGATCGTTGGGGGGTTGTTTTGACCGACAAGGTTGTGATCATCACCGGCGGAAGCCGCGGCATCGGCCGCGCCACCGCGCTCGCCACCGCTGCCCGCGGCTATCGCGTCTGCGTCGGCTATGCCAGCAATGAAGCCGCGGCGCAGAGCGTGGTCTCCGCCATCGAGGCGAAGAACGGCAAGGCCATCGCGGTAAAATGCGACGTCGGCAGCGAGAAGGATATCCTCGCTTTGTTCAAGGCTGCCGATGCGTTCGGCCCGTTAGGGGCGCTCGTCAACAATGCCGGTATCGTCGGGCCGACATCGCGGGTCGACGAGATGTCCGCCGAGCGGATCCAGCGCATGATGGCCGTCAATGTCACGGGCAGCATCCTCTGCGCCCGCGAGGCGGTGAAGCGGATGTCGACGCGCCACGGCGGCAAGGGCGGCGTCATCGTCAACCTGTCGTCGGTCGCGGCGAAACTCGGTTCGCCGAATACCTATGTCGATTACGCGGCGTCCAAGGGCGCCATCGATTCCTTCACCGTCGGACTCGGACATGAGGTCGCCGGCGAGGGCATTCGCGTCGCGGCGATCCGGCCCGGACTGATCGATACCGAAATTCACGCCTCGGGCGGCGAGCCCGATCGCGCGCACCGGCTCAGTCACATGGTGCCCATGAAGCGCGCCGGCACCGCACATGAAATCGCCAACGCCATCATCTGGTTGATGTCGGATGACGCCTCCTATGTGACCAGCGCCATTCTTGACGTGTCGGGCGGACGCTAAGACCCGTCACACCGTTCAGCTACAGGACTTCAATCATGGCCACTTACGATCTTGTTGTTATCGGCACCGGGCCTGGCGGGTATGTGTGTGCGATCCGCGCGGCGCAGCTCGGCATGAAGGTCGCCGTGGTCGAGAAGAACGCCACGCTCGGCGGCACTTGCCTGAATATCGGGTGCATGCCGTCGAAGGCGCTGCTGCATGCGTCCGAAATGTTCGAGGAGGCGGCGCACTCCTTTGCGAAGATGGGCGTCAGCGTTCCCGCGCCGAAACTCGATCTGCCCGCGATGATGAATTTCAAGCAGCAGGGCATCGACGGCAACGTCAAGGGCGTCGAGTTCCTGATGAAGAAGAACAAGATCGACGTCATCGGCGGCAGGGGAAAGATACTCGGCGCCGGGAAGGTCGAGGTGTCGGGCAATGACGGCAAGACGCAAGTCGTCGAGACCAAAAACATTGTTATCGCCACCGGCTCGGATGTCGCCCGGCTGAAGGGCATCGAGATCGACGAGAAGCGCATCGTATCGTCGACCGGCGCGCTTTCACTCGACAAGGTGCCGGGGAGGCTGTTGATCGTCGGCGCCGGCGTGATCGGGCTTGAACTCGGCTCGGTGTGGCACCGGCTCGGTGCGCAGGTCACGGTTGTAGAATTTCTCGACCGCATTTTGCCGGGCATGGACGGCGAAGTGGCAAAACAATTTCAGCGCATCCTTGAGAAGCAGGGCTTTGCGTTCAAGCTCGGCGCCAAGGTCACCGGCGTCGATACGTCGGGCAAGACGCTTGTCGCGCAGATCGAACCGGCCGCGGGCGGGCCTTCGGAAAAACTGGAAGCCGATGTCGTGCTGGTCGCGATCGGCCGTGTCCCCTACACCGAGGGCCTCGGCTTGAAGGAAGCCGGCGTCGCGCTCGACAATCGCGGCCGCGTGCAGATCGATCAACATTTTGCAACCAGCGTGAAGGGCATCTCGGCGATCGGCGATGTCGTCGCGGGTCCGATGCTCGCGCACAAGGCCGAGGACGAAGGCGTCGCGGTTGCGGAAATCCTTGCTGGCCAGGCCGGGCATGTGAACTACGACGTCATCCCGGGTGTCGTGTACACCACGCCGGAAGTGTCTTCGGTCGGCAAGACCGAGGAAGAACTGAAGCAAGCCGGCGTGGCCTATACCTCCGGCAAATTCCCGTTCACCGCCAACGGCCGCTCCAAGGTCAACCAAACCACTGACGGATTTGTGAAAATTCTCGCAGACGCGAAGACCGACCGGGTGCTCGGCGTGCATATTGTCGGCCGCGAGGCCGGCGAAATGATCCACGAAGCCGCTGTTTTGATGGAGTTTGGCGGTTCCGCCGAGGATCTGGCGCGGACCTGCCACGCCCACCCGACCCGCTCGGAAGCGGTCAAGGAAGCCGCGCTTGCGGTTGGCAAGCGCGCGATCCATATGTGATTAGTGCCCGGCAGAAGCCGGGCCGGGATGACCTGATGCTGCGCCGCCTCCTTCAACCGATCTGGATCCTGCTTGCGGTCATCTTCCTGATCGAGGCTTGGCTGTGGGATCACCTCGAGCCGATCGTGGCGTGGGTGGTGGCGAGGATTCCGCTGCGCGCCTTCAAGCATTGGCTGGCCGAGCGCGTCGATACGCTGTCGCCGGCGATGACGTTGGTCGTTTTTGTCGTGCCGTTGATTCCGCTGTTCCCGCTGAAGCTGGTCGGATTCTGGTTGCTCACCCATGAATATTGGATGAGCGCTGTTTTCACCATCCTGTTCGCCAAATTCCTCGGTGTCGGCGTCACAGCCTTCGTCTTCGACGTGACGCGGTCGAAATTGCTGGAAATGGGATGGTTCGAAACGCTCTATGAATTCGTCATGGGGTTGCGGGCCAAGGCGGCTGCGCTGGTTGAGCCGTTCAAGCGGCGAATCCTGGAGATCTTGCGCGGCGACGGCGGCGGCTGGTCATCGCGGATGCTGCGGCTGATCCTGCGCTTCCGCAAGAGCGTGCGCGAAGCGCGTTAAAGCGTTTTTCGACGCAGTGGACACGGTTCTCGTAAGAACCGTGCTCAAAACCGGCAGGCCGCTCACAAAGCCAAATGCAGCGCGTGCGGCGCGAAAATCCCGAGCGCAGTAAAAGCGAGGCCGGCCAGTGCCAGCAGACCGGAGATCCAGGCCAGTGCGATCATGCCGGTGATGATGGTTGCCGAAGCCAGCACGATGCCGATCTGAAAGGCGGCGGAGGCGAGTTCGAAGTGATGATATTTCGCGGTGGCATGATCGCGCTCCTCCTCGGCATGCTTGGCGCGCTCGGCCAGCTGCTCGGTGCCTTCGCCGGTTTCAGGCTCCGAGCGGTAGCGCGCGGCGGTCTTCTGCCATTCGTCGATCTGCTTTTGCAGCGCCGCCTTGGCGGCGTCGCCGGCAGCGCCCAGGCCGAGCTTGCCTTGGTCGGCCGCCGTCTGAACCACCGTGCGCCGGATGCTCTTGGCCTGGAAGAACGCCCACAGGTTCGACGCCTCGACATTCTTGCTGATCGATTCGGTCTGGGCGCCCTTGCCCAGCGTCTCCGACAGCGCGAGGAACAGCGCGATCACGGCGATCAATAGCGCAATCTTCTTGTTTTCGCCGGACGCATGTTCGGCGTGCTCGGCGTGCTCCATGCTTTCATGTGCGCTCATGATTCTCTCCCTGCCCGGTAACTCAACGATGGACCGAACAATATGACGAGCGCAAGTGCCAAGCGGTATGGCCGGAGTTCGTCAGAGCGTTTTCGAGCGAAGTGGAGAGCGGTTCGCGTGAGGGAAATGCGTCAAATTTCAGGCGCGGGGATGCGCGGTGCGGTACACTTCCAGCAGCCGTTCACTGTCGATCCCGGTATAGATCTGCGTGGTCGAGAGCGAAGCGTGGCCGAGCAATTCCTGGATCGCGCGCAGATCGCCGCCGCGGGACAGAAGGTGGGTTGCGAAAGAATGCCGCAGCGCGTGCGGGGTCGCGCTGTCGGGCAGGCCAAGCGCGCCGCGCAGCCGTTCCATGGTGAGTTGAATGATGCGGGGGCTCAGCGGGCCGCCGCGGGCACCGACAAAGATCGGGCCCTCGGCGGGCAATGGATGCGGACACATCGCCACATAATCCTGAACCAGCGCCAGCACATTTTGCAGCACCGGCACCATGCGGGTCTTGTTGCCCTTGCCGGTGACAACCAGAACATCGCCCGCGCCGGGCAAGGGCACGTCGCGGCGCTTCAAGCCCAGCGCCTCGGAGATGCGCAGGCCCGATCCGTAAAGCAGCGCCATGACGGCGGCGTCGCGCGCCCAAATCCAGGGATCGCGGGTTTCGCCGGCGCGTTCGTCGGCGTCAGCGAAACGCTTGGCCGCTGCCACCTGTATAGGCTTCGGCAGGCTTTTGCCGACCTTGGGCGCGCGTATCGCAGACAGCGCGCCGACCTTGCCTTTGCCTTCCCGTTCGAGGAAGCGTCCGAACGAGCGCAGACCCGCCAGCGCGCGCATCAGGGAACGGCTGCCGATCTCGGAGGCACGCCGCATCGCCATGAACGCCCTGACATCGCTGGCCTCAAGTGCTGAAAAACCGGCCAGCGTCACCCGCCTGCCCCAGTGTTCACCAAGGAATTCCAGGAACTGGCGGACATCGCGGGCATAGGCCTCCGATGTCTTCGGCGACAGTCTGCGCTCGGCGCGCAGATGCGAAAGCCAGCGCGTCATCTCCAGCGTCAAATCGTCGGCGGCGCAGGCGAGTTCGATCGGTTGAACGGCGGGGGTTGGCTTGGCCATCTACTGTCTTTGGGTTTCTCGACCGAATAACCAATACTATCACATCCGGGTCGTTTACCTTTGGTGAACCGCGGCGACGGGTTCGGATATTCACCCTCGATACCAGGCCGGGCGGCTGGCTCGGTAGAGCTTGTAACCCTAGATTGGCTCAAACCCCTCTCATCTGATTCTCCGATGGACCATTCCACGCGTGCCTCACCATCATCCGCATCGTCGACGCGTGTCGTCGATGTGCTGGTGCCGGTCGCGCTCAATCAGAACTATTCCTACCGCGTGCCGCGCGGCATGGAGCTTGCGCCGGGGGATGTCGTGTGCGTGCCGCTCGGGCCGCGTGAGGTGGTCGCCGTGGTGTGGGCCGAAAACAACAATCCCGATCCGCGGCTGCACAATCGCCTCAAGGACGTCGGCGAAAAGCTCGACGTGCCGCCGCTGAAAGCGGAGCTGCGCGCGCTCGTCGATTGGGTGGCGAATTACACGCTGTCGGCGCGCGGCATGGTGCTGCGGATGACGTTGCGGATGGGCGAACATCTCGGCCCCGAGCGGGTGCGGCTGGGCGTGCGGCTGGTCGGCAAGCCGCCGCAGCGCATGACGCCGGCGCGGCGGCGATTGATCGAACTGTTGTCTGACGGCCTGTTGCACGGCAAGTCGGACGCCGCGAAGGAAGCCGGCGTCAGCGTTGGCGTCGTCGATGGCCTCGTCGACGAAGGCACGCTTGCGACGGAAGCCATGCCGCGCGCGCTGGCGCCGCCCGCGCCCGATCCGTCATTCGCCATGCCCGAATTTTCCCGTCAGCAGCGCACCGCCGTCGACGCGATGCGGGCGCTCGCGGCCAATGGCAGCTTTCACGTCGCCCTGCTCGATGGCGTCACCGGTTCGGGCAAAACCGAAGTCTATTTCGAGGCGATCGCGGAGGTGGTCCGCCGCGGCAAGCAGTCGCTGATCCTGATGCCGGAGATCGCGCTCACCGGCCAGTTTCTCGACCGCTTCGCGCGGCGCTTCGGCGTGCGGCCACTGGAATGGCATTCCGAACTGACCCCGCGCACGAGGCAGCGCAACTGGGCGGCGATATCGGCGGGCGAGGTGCCGGTGGTGGTCGGGGCGCGCTCGGCGCTGTTTCTGCCTTATGCCGATCTCGGGCTGATCGTCGTCGATGAGGAGCACGACCAGGCCTACAAGCAGGATGAAGGCGCGCATTACCATGCCCGCGACATGGCGGTGGTGCGCGCGCATATCGCGAAGATCCCGATCGTGCTGGCCTCCGCCACGCCGTCGGTCGAGAGCGAGGTGAATGTGCGCAAGGGCCGCTATCAGCGCATCGTGTTGCCGTCGCGATTCGGCGGCCAGCATATGCCGCATATCGAGGCGATCGATCTGCGGCGCGAAGCCCCGCCGCGCGGCCGCTTCATCTCGCCGCGGCTCGCCGAACAAATCCGCTTCGCGGTCGAGCGGCGCGAGCAGGCGCTGTTGTTTCTCAACCGCCGCGGCTATGCGCCGCTGACATTGTGCCGGGCCTGCGGGCATCGCTTTGCCTGCACCATCTGCGACGCCTGGCTGGTCGATCATCGGTTTCGCCAGCGCCTCGTCTGCCATCATTGCGGCTTCTCGATGCCGCGTCCGCATGTCTGCCCGAATTGCGCGGCGGAAGAATCGCTGGTCGCGGTTGGTCCCGGCGTCGAGCGGCTGCAGGAGGAGGCGGCCGGCCTTTTTCCGGATGCGCGCACCATGGTGCTGTCGAGCGACTTGATCACCTCGATCGAGACCATGCGCAGCGAGTTGAACGAGATCGCGGAAGGCCGCGTCGATATCATCATCGGCACGCAACTGGTGGCCAAGGGTCATCATTTTCCGCGGCTCAATCTGGTCGGCGTGGTCGACGCCGATCTGGGCTTGAGCAATGGCGACCCGCGTGCCGCGGAACGGACGTATCAGCTGCTCAACCAGGTGATCGGGCGCGCCGGGCGCGACCAAGGCAGGGGTGTCGGGTACTTGCAGACCCATCAGCCCGAACATCCCGTGATGAAGGCGCTGGTGGCGTGCGACCGCGAGGCTTTTTATGCCAGCGAAATCGAAGCCCGCGAGCGCGCCCATTATCCGCCGTTCGGACGCCTCGCAAGCCTGATCGTTTCCGCGGGCGACCGGCCCACGGCGGAGAGTTTTGTGCGCAAGCTCGCCGCGACCGCGCCGCTCGATGAGCGGATCCAGGTGCTGGGCCCCGCCGAGGCCCCGCTCGCCGTGATCAAGGGCCGCTACCGTTTCCGCCTGTTGGTGAAATCGCTGCGCAATGTCGACCTGTCGGAATATTTGCGCGAATGGCTCGCCGCCGGCCCCAAGACCAAAGGCAATCTCAAGCTCGAGGTCGACGTCGATCCGCAGAGCTTTTTGTAGTTTCAAAATGGGTTGTCATTCCGGAGCGCGCGTAAGCGCGAATCCGGAATCTCGAGATTCCCCGATGTGCAATTGCACATCTGAGGTCTGCGCATCCAGGTCGGCTGTAGCCGACCTGGACAATGATATTGCCGAACTCGGGTAAACCCCAGTTCGGTCGGCGCATCCCGGAAAGATGGATGTGGGTTTGGCAAGAAAAAAGCCTGCCGTCATTGGCGACGGCAGGCTGCTTCGGCGTGCAGCAAGTTCTGCGGCCGTAACAGACGCAACGCTTGCAGAACGTCTCTTGGGCGCAAGAGGCGTTCGAAACGCCGTGAAGAGGTTACATGACCTCAGCGACGACGCGGCCGACGCCAGCGCCGGTCAGGCCGATCGCGCGGGCAGCGCCCGTGGACAGGTCCAGCACCCGGCCGCGGATGAACGGGCCGCGGTCGTTGATCGTGACAACGACGCTGCGGTCGCCATGGGTGACCTTGAGCTTGGTGCCGAACGGCAGGGTACGGTGCGCCGCGGTCATGGCGTTCTGGTTGAAGCGCTGACCCGAGGCAGTCCTGCTGCCGGATTCGTTGCCGTAATAGGAGGCGATGCCCGAGAAGCTCCGCCCCGAACCCGACGCCGGGGCGATCGCGGCGCTGGCATCGCGCCAGGCTGACGAGCCGCCCGATACGTGGTGGAAGTGGTGATGACCATGATGATGGTGCCTATAGGACCTGGCCGAGGCCTCGGTAGCACTCCCACCGGCCAGAACAGTTGCGGCAAAAAGAACTAGCGCTGTGCGCGACTGGGTTACATTTCCCAGCGACTGCTTCTTGAGTTTCAGCATATATAATGTCCCTTAAATTAGTAATGCCACATATGTGGCAAGTGGAACCCCCGCTCCGATTTAAGTCCTTGCCGTTTGGTTGCCTAATGAGGCATAAAAGGGGCAGTAGATCGTTTTATCTCCCACTGAAACATCTTGTTATCGAGTACAGATAATCGATGTAAGCTTCGTATTATTACGGATCAACTAATTATTAACCAATATATTACTTGTGAATACCGATGACTGAAGTTATCGTCGGCAGTGCCGTGGTCTTGGCAAGTAATGCGGCAGCGGAATGGCTTTTGGCGACCGGCCGTTCCCGATAGGACATACGGCCCATGCAGCAGGGCGCGGAACGATTGCCGCTGCCGGCGCCCGCGACGCTCGGTCGCGTTCGCAGCAGGGGAGTGAATTCGCCAGGCATCCCCCGGAAAAAGGCCTGCAATCACTGCCGGCGAGCGACATGCGACAAGGCATCGCCAGCAACTGCCGTCATGTTGCACCTGCGCTCTTGCTATGTTAGCAAAGCCGCGATTTTAACGGTCCCGGCACAGCCCGTGCCGGTCGAAAATCGAAGTCCCGCTTGAATTCCAAGGGCTTGGATCGCTAGGCGCCGCATTGTGGCGATGGTTTTTCCCTTGCGAGTTTGACAGCAAAAAGAGCGCGCTTGTGGCTGCTGAAGATCCGTCCGTCTCGGGAGTGTCCGGTCGTTATGCAACGGCCTTGTTTGAACTGGCGCGCGATGAAAGATCCATCGACGCGGTCAAGGCCGATCTCGACCAATTCGACGCCATGCTGGCGGACAGCGCCGACCTGAAGCGCCTCGTCCGCAGCCCGGTTTTTTCCGCCGAGGCGCAATCGAAAGCGCTGGCCGCGGTACTCGACAAGGCCGGTATTTCCGGCATTTCCGCGAAATTCCTGAAAGTTCTCACCGCCAACCGCCGGCTGTTCGCGGTCGGCGACGTGATCCGCGCGTTCCGCGCGCTGGTGGCGAAGTTCAAGGGCGAGGCGACCGCCGACGTTACGGTGGCCGAAACGCTCAGCGACAAGAATCTCGACGCCCTCAAGACCGCGCTGAAGTCGGTGACGGGCAAGGACGTTGCGCTCAATGTGAAAGTCGATCCCTCGATCATCGGTGGCCTCGTGGTCAAACTCGGCAGCCGCATGGTGGATAGTTCGCTTCGCACCAAACTCAATTCGATCAAGCACGCGATGAAAGAGGCAGGCTGATGGACATCCGCGCCGCGGAGATTTCCGCGATCCTCAAGGACCAGATCAAGAATTTCGGCCAGGAAGCTGAAGTTTCCGAAGTTGGACAGGTGTTGTCCGTCGGCGACGGCATTGCCCGCGTCTATGGCCTCGACAACGTCCAGGCCGGCGAGATGGTCGAGTTCGAGAACGGCACCCGCGGCATGGCGCTGAACCTCGAGACCGACAACGTCGGTATCGTGATCTTCGGCGCCGACCGCGAGATCAAGGAAGGCCAGACCGTCAAGCGCACCCGCGCCATCGTCGATACGCCGGTGGGCAAGGGCCTGCTCGGACGCGTAGTCGATGCGCTCGGCAATCCGATCGACGGCAAGGGCCCGATCCAGGCCGCCGAACGCAAGCGCGTCGACGTCAAGGCGCCCGGCATCATTCCGCGCAAGTCGGTCAACGAGCCGATGGCGACCGGCCTCAAGGCGATCGACGCGCTGATCCCGATCGGCCGCGGCCAGCGCGAACTGATCATCGGCGACCGTCAGACCGGCAAGACCGCGATCGCGCTCGACACCATTCTCAACCAGAAGCCGCTCAACGCGCAGAAGGACGAGAAGATCAAGCTGTATTGCGTCTATGTCGCGATCGGCCAGAAGCGCTCGACCGTGGCGCAGTTCGTCAAGGTGCTCGAAGAGCAGGGCGCGCTGGAATATTCGATCATCGTCGCCGCCACCGCGTCCGATCCGGCGCCGATGCAGTACATCGCGCCGTTCACCGGCTGCACCATGGGCGAATACTTCCGCGACAACGGCATGCATGCGGTCATCATCTATGACGACTTGTCGAAACAGGCGGTCGCCTATCGCCAGATGTCGCTATTGCTGCGCCGTCCGCCGGGCCGCGAGGCCTATCCCGGCGACGTGTTCTATCTGCATTCGCGTTTGCTCGAACGCGCCGCCAAGCTGAACGACAGCCAGGGTTCGGGTTCGTTGACGGCGCTGCCGGTGATCGAAACCCAGGCCAACGACGTGTCGGCCTATATTCCGACCAACGTGATTTCGATTACCGACGGCCAGATCTTCCTCGAGACCGATCTGTTCTTCCAGGGCATCCGCCCCGCGGTGAACGTCGGTCTGTCGGTGTCGCGCGTCGGATCGTCGGCGCAGACCAAGGCGATGAAGAAGGTCGCCGGCAAGATCAAGGGCGAGCTGGCGCAGTATCGCGAAATGGCGGCATTCGCGCAGTTCGGCTCCGACCTCGATGCCTCGACGCAGCGCCTGCTCAACCGCGGTTCGCGCCTGACCGAATTGTTGAAGCAGCCGCAATTCTCGCCGCTGAAGATGGAAGAGCAGGTCGTGGTGATCTGGGCCGGCACCAACGGCTATCTGGACGCGCTTCCGCTCAACAAGGTGCGCGCCTTCGAGGACGGTCTGCTGTCGCTCCTGCGCGGCAAGAATGTCGACATTCTCAACACCATCCGCGATACCCGCGATCTCAGCGACGATACCGCCGCCAAGCTGAAGAGCGCGGTCGAGGGTTTCGCCAAGACGTTTGCATAATTTCTTCACCTCTCCCGCTTGCGGGGGAGGTCGACCGGCGAAGCCGGTCGGGTGGGGGCTGATCTCATACGCGCAGAAGCCCCCCACCCCACCCTCCCACGCAGGCGGGGGAGGGGGTCGCAACCGAGGTGCAGTGAGTTAGACTGGAATGGCTTCACTTAAAGACATGCGGGTCCGCATCGCCTCCACCAAGGCGACGCAGAAGATCACCAAGGCGATGCAGATGGTCGCGGCGTCGAAGCTGCGCCGCGCGCAGACCGCCGCCGAAGCCGCGCGGCCCTACGCGGAAAAAATGGATGCGGTGATCGCCAGTATTGCCGCCGCCGCCGCGGGCTCACCCGGTGCGCCGGCGCTGCTGGCCGGCACCGGCAAGGACCAGGTGCATCTGCTCCTGGTCTGCACCGGCGAACGCGGCCTTTCGGGTGCGTTCAATTCGTCGATCGTCCGGCTTGCCCGCGAGCACGCGCTGGCGCTGATCAACCAGGGCAAAGAGGTCAAGTTCTTCTGCGTCGGCCGCAAGGGATTTGAGCAGCTGCGCCGCACTTTCGAAAAGCAGATCGTGGAAAGCGTCGAGTTGCGTTCGGTCCGTCAGCTCGGCTTCGTCAACGCCGAGGACATCGCCAAGAAAGTCATCGCGCGGTTCAATGCCGGCGAATTCGACGTCTGCGCGCTGTTCTATTCGCGCTTCAAGTCGGTCATCGCCCAGATCCCGACCGCGCAGCAGATCATTCCGCTTGTCGTGGAAACGCCGGCGGCCAATGCCGGGCCGACGGTAGCTTACGAATATGAGCCGGAAGAAGACGAGATTCTGCCCCGGCTGTTGCCGCGCAACCTCGCGGTGCAGGTGTTCCGCGCGCTTCTCGAAAACAACGCCTCGTTCTATGGCGCCCAGATGAGCGCGATGGACAACGCCACCCGCAATGCCGGCGACATGATCCGCAAGCAGACGCTGATCTACAACCGGACCCGTCAGGCGATGATTACCAAGGAGCTGATCGAGATCATCTCCGGCGCCGAGGCGATCTGACAGCCGAGAACGGTCGTTTGAGATTTAAGAATTCGAAGGAGAGAGTTTTATGGCTACACCCGCCAATCAGACCGGACGCATCACGCAAGTCATCGGCGCCGTCGTCGACGTGCAGTTCGAAGGCCATCTGCCGGCCATTCTGAACGCGATCGAGACCAGGAATGCCGGCAACCGCCTGGTGCTCGAAGTGGCGCAGCATCTCGGCGAATCCACGGTGCGCACCATCGCCATGGACACCACCGAGGGTCTGGTCCGCGGCCAGGAAGTCACCGACACCGGCTTCCCGATCCGCGTTCCCGTCGGCGCCGGCACGCTCGGCCGCATCATCAACGTGATCGGCGAGCCGGTTGACGAAGAGGGTCCGGTCAAGGCCGAAGACATGCGCGCGATCCACCAGGAAGCGCCGAGCTACACCGACCAGTCCACCGAAGCTGAAATTCTGGTCACCGGCATCAAGGTCGTCGACCTGCTCGCGCCTTACGCCAAGGGCGGCAAGATCGGCCTGTTCGGCGGCGCCGGCGTCGGCAAGACCGTGCTGATTCAGGAACTGATCAACAACGTCGCGCGCGCCCACGGCGGCTATTCGGTGTTCGCCGGCGTCGGCGAGCGTACCCGCGAAGGCAACGACCTCTATCACGAGTTCATCGAATCCGGCGTCAACAAGAAGGGCGGCGGCGAGGGCTCGAAATGCGCGCTGGTCTACGGCCAGATGAACGAGCCTCCGGGCGCGCGCGCCCGCGTCGGCCTCACCGGTCTGACGGTCGCCGAGCACTTCCGCGACCAGGGCCAGGACGTGTTGTTCTTCGTCGACAACATCTTCCGCTTCACGCAAGCGGGCTCCGAAGTGTCGGCGCTGCTCGGCCGGATTCCCTCGGCGGTGGGCTATCAGCCGACGCTTGCCACCGACATGGGCGCGCTGCAGGAGCGCATCACCACCACGCACAAGGGCTCGATCACCTCGGTGCAGGCGATCTACGTGCCGGCCGACGACTTGACCGACCCCGCGCCGGCGACCTCGTTCGCGCATCTGGACGCCACCACGGTGCTGAACCGCGCGATTTCGGAAAAAGGCATCTATCCGGCGGTGGATCCGCTCGACTCGACCTCGCGCATGCTGTCGCCGCTCGTCGTCGGCGAAGAGCATTACCAGACCGCGCGCATGGTCCAGCAGGTGTTGCAGAAATATAAATCGCTGCAGGACATCATCGCCATTCTCGGCATGGACGAATTGTCGGAAGAGGACAAGATCGCGGTGGCGCGCGCCCGCAAGATCGAGCGCTTCCTGTCGCAGCCGTTCTTCGTCGCCGAAGTCTTCACCGGATCGCCCGGCAAGTTCGTCGACCTCGCCGACACCATCAAGGGCTTCCGCGGTATCTGCGAAGGCAAGTACGACCATTTGCCGGAAGCGGCCTTCTACATGGTCGGCACCATCGAAGAAGCTGTCGAGAAGGGCAAGAAGCTCGCGGCCGAGGCGGCCTAACGCTTAACCAGGCTGCGCCGTCACCCTGAGGTGCGAGCGCAGCGAGCCTCGAAGGGCGACTTCCCGTCATCCTTCGAGGGCCGCAAGAGCGGCCACCTCAGGATGACGACTGCCTTTGTTGCTAGCGGAAAACGGATTCTCTGATGGCCACCTTTCACTTCGATCTCGTTTCCCCCGAAAAGCTCGCCTTCTCGGGAGATGTCGATCAGGTTGATATTCCCGGTGTCGAGGGCGATTTCGGCGTGCTGGCCGGACATGCGCCGGTGGTGGCTGCGATTCGACCGGGTATCCTGACGGTCACCACGGGCAGCACCAAGCAGAAGATCATCGTGCTCGGCGGTCTTGCGGAGGTGTCCGACAGGGGCCTTACGGTATTGGCCGATGTCGCCACTTCGCTGGAGGAACTGGATCGAACGGAGTTCGCCGATACGATCGCCGGCATGCAAGCCAAGCTTTCGGAAAAGGAAGGCTCCGAGCTCGACCATGCGGTCGAACGGCTCGACCATTTCAAGAGCATCCAGAGCGAAATCAGTACGACGGCTTTGCACTAATTATGACGTCCCTCAACTAAGGAGACCTGCAACGATAAGTGAATCGTGCGACCTCGTTTTGTCTGGCAGATTTACAGCCCATTACGAAGGAAGCGACGCCCTTATTCCTGCGAGTCTCCTAAGCGCCCGCAAGCCTGGAAAATTCCTTGACCACGCGTTCGTAGACCGGGCGCTTGAACGGAACGATCAGGTCAGGGAGATTTTTCATCGGCTCCCAACGCCAGTTGATGAACTCTGCCTTGTGGCCGCCGCCGGGGCTGGCGACATTGATCTCGCTGTCTTGGCCGGTAAAGCGAACCGCGTACCATTTCTGCCGCTGGCCGCGATAGCGGCCCTTCCAGGCCCGGCCGGCGATGGTGCGTGGAATATCGTAGATCAACCAGTCGGCGACCTCGCCGAGCTTCTCCACCGAGCGGACGCTGGTTTCCTCATAGAGTTCGCGCTTGGCGGCCGCCCAGGTATCTTCGCCGGGATCGACGCCGCCTTGCGGCATCTGCCAAACGTGGGAATCGTCGACGTGCTCGACGCCGCCGGCGCGGCGGCCGATGAAGACCAGCCCCGCTGCGTTGATCAGCATCATGCCGACGCATGTTCGATAGGGCAGATCTTCGTAACGCGCCATTCCGTCAAAGCCTCCTGCGAAGTCGCACCGTCCGGAAATGCCTTAGCCCGATTTTGATTTCAGCATCGCAGTTGTCAATGGCACGAGCATGATGCCATGGCTCTCGAGCGCCCTGGTCCAGACGCTAATCCGCTCAATCGAAATCGGCAATGCCGAGGCGACACCGACGGCCATTCCGCGTTCCCTCGCCAGCGCTTCAAGCCTGGAGAGCGCACGGTCGATTTCCACCGCTGTCGGCACCGCATCGATGGAGATATCGGCCTTGGCGAAAGGCACCATCTGGGCCGCCGTCAACGAGGGCGCGACGCTGCGCGGCGCCGCTCCGTCGTCGAAATAGCCGAGCCCGCGTTTGGCGGCCTCGCGGACGATGGGCTGCATCACCGCGTCGGTGACGACAAAGCGCGCGCCCATGAAGTTGGCTATTCCGGCGTAACCCTGAAACCGGCTGAGGTGCCAGTACAACCGGTCGAGATTCTGTTCGGCCGCAAGCGACGTCAGCAGCGTCTGCGGCCCCGGATCGTTGTCGGGATAGTCGAACGGCTCCATCGGGATCTGCAGCAGGATCTCGTGGCATTGCGCGCGCGCCCGTTCGGCCAGTTTGGTGGGGTCCGAACCATAGGGCGTAAACGCCAGCGTCACCGCGGCGGGCAGCTTCATGATGGCGTCGGTGGTCTTGGCGGCGCCGATGCCAAGTCCACCTACGACGATCGCAACAACCGGCATTTTCGCCGCCTTGGCCCGGTCGGCCTCGGCAGCGTAGGCGGTGAACGGTTTCAATCCGTCCGATATCACCGGGATCATGCCGTAGCGTGATTTTTCGAGGAGGCGCTGATTAATCCCGGCCATCATGATGGGGGCGGCCTCAGTCGCGGTCTTATCCGGAGCCTCGCCGGATATCGTCACGTCGTGCCGCGCGCCGCTGGACCCGTCGATAATGGTGACCGTCTTTGGCTCGGACGACCCTGTTTGTTTGGTCGCGGATTTCGCGCCCGCCTCGGAGCCGCCGCCGGCGGGCGCCACGGCAGGTTTTTCGTCGGCCGGGTTGAGCGGCCGGATCGCGATGCGCGTCATCGGTTCGCCGCCCAGCGGATCGTCGTTGAAGAGGGCGAAGCCTGCGAAGCCGGCCAGAAACAGCCCCAGCAGGACGGCGAGCGCCTGCATTCCGGTAAACGGCAGCCGGAACCGGCGCTTTCGGCGCTCCGTTTCCTGTCCAAGCGGAGCGCTCAGATCATCGGCCGTCTCTGCCATCGAACTCCCCGAATCAACCGGGCCGACGATACCACGGCAGGACAAGACCACGGCAGATGCGGCACTTTGGCCGCGGGCAAAGACGTGCTCTGCAGGCCGAAGGCGATCAATTCGCGTCCCCTGGCGCCGGATCGCTTCCGGCCGCAACTGAACGGAGGCTCTAATCTTTTGTTTTGACGCGTTTTCTTGGCGCGAAGGGCATCCGCCCGCGGCTCAGGTCCAAAGTCGTGCCGCTCACGAAAACTCAAATAAAAAGGCGGCCCCAAGGCCGCCTTTTTTGAGAAAAGCGAGTGGAACCGGATCAGTTGGCTTCCTTGTTGGAAGGCTTGTCGATCGCAGCCTTGTCGCCGGTGGCCGGCGCGCTGGCGTTGACCTTCACGCCACGAAGCAGGTCGTCCGCCATCTTCAGGGCCTTGTCGTCCTTGGCGTCCGGCGGGACGTAGGATTGCGATCCGGTCTTCTCGTCGCCATCGTTCTTCAGGTGGCCGCGCAGAGAGGCTTCACCCTTGGTGTCGGTCCGGGATTTCAACTCGTCCGGCACGTCCTGCAACACCTCGATGTCGGGGACGATGCCCTTGGCCTGGATCGACTTGCCGGACGGCGTGTAATAGCGCGCCGTGGTGAGCCGCAGCGCGCCGTTGCCGGAGCCAAGCGGTATGATGGTCTGCACCGAGCCTTTGCCGAACGAGCGCGTGCCGACCAGGGTTGCGCGCTTGTGGTCCTGCAGCGCGCCGGCGACGATTTCGGATGCCGATGCGGATCCGCCGTTGATGAGAACGATCAACGGTTTGCCCTTGGTCAGATCGCCGGGATGCGCGGAGCGGCGCTGGGTTTCCTCGGCGTTACGTCCGCGGGTCGAGACAATCTCGCCGCGCTCCAGGAAAGCATCCGAAACGGTTACCGCTTCTTCCAGAAGACCGCCGGGATTGTTGCGCAGGTCGATGATGAAGCCTTTCAGCTTGTCACCAAGCTGGCTGTTCAGATTGTTGATTTCGCGCTTGAGGCCTTCGGTGGTCTGCTCGTTGAATGTGGTGATGCGGATATAGCCGATATCGTCGCCTTCCGGATGCGCGCGCACCGAGCGGACACGGATGTTGTCGCGGACCAGCGTGACGTCGATCGGGTTGTCCTGCCCCTTGCGGATGATCTTCAGCCGAATCTTCGTGTTGACGGGGCCGCGCATTTTTTCGACGGCCTGGTTGAGGGTGAGGCCCTGAACCTGTTCGTCGTCGAGATTGGTGATGATGTCGTTGGCCATGATGCCGGCCTTGGATGCCGGCGTGTCGTCGATCGGCGACACCACCTTGATCAGTCCATCTTCCATGGTGACTTCGATGCCGAGGCCGCCGAACTCACCGCGGGTCTGCACCTGCATGTCGCGGAAGCTCTTGGCGTCCATGTAACTGGAATGCGGGTCGAGGCCGCTCAGCATGCCGCTGATCGCAAACTCGACGAGCTTGCTGTCGTCGGGCTTCTCGACGTAGTCGCTGCGGACCCGCTCGAACACATCGCCGAACAGATTCAGCTGGCGATAGGTGTCCGAGGTCGAAGCACGTGCGCTCGATCCCATCATCACCGCGCGCGGCTGGGTCACGAAGAGCGTCAATGCTGCGCCGGTGGCGGCGCTGAGGAGAATTACAGAAGTCTTGCGCATCATCCGCGAACCTTTTCGCCTTCATTTGCGGCCCACCATGGGCCTGGATCAATGGGAGTGCCGTCCTTACGGAACTCTATATAGAGCACGGGCTGGCTCGCGTTGGTCGCGAGTATTGAAGCGACCTGGGACTTCGTCCCCATGGTCGCGACCGGCTCCCCCGTAAGTACAAACTGGCCGATGTTAACCGAAATGCGCTCCATCCCGGCGATCAGTACATGATACCCGCCCCCGGCATTGAGGATCAAGAGTTGTCCGTAGCTGCGGAAAGGACCTGCGTAAACAACCCATCCATCACACGGGGTCGTGACCTGCGATCCGGGCCTGGTTGCCAAGGAAATGCCTTTTTCTACGCCACCTGCGCCATCGGAACCGCCAAATTCGCGTATTTTGACGCCGTTAACCGGCAGGGCGAATAAACCCTTGGCGGAGGCAAACGCGATGGCCGGGCTCAACCGGGCGGGATCCTTCAGCCCGCCCAGGTTCGGCTTGCCGTTGGGGGTGGCAGGCGCCCCCTGCAGGCTGGCGGTGGCAGCCGCTTTCGCGGCGCTCTTCAGATCCAGTTCCATTTTGCTGATCAGGCCCTGGAGGCTGTCGACCTGCCTGGACAGCGTAACGGCGCGCGCGCCTTCCGCCTCCATATCCTTTTCGGTCGCGCTCTGCTTTCGCTGGCGCTCGTCGACGAGGGCGGCGAGCCGGGTCTGGTCTTCCTTCAGTTTATCGCGGTCAGTCGCTAGGTGGTCGCGCTCCGAGGCAATGGTCTTGCGAAGCGCAATCAATTCGGAGAGGTCGCTGGCCAGCTTTTCCGCACGCGCGCGCAACTCGGGTACGACGGATCCGAGCAGCATCGCGGTCCGAAGCGATTGCAACGCGTCTTCGGGTCTTACGAGTAAAGCCGGAGGCGCCCGCCGTCCGGCGCGCTGTAACGCAGCCAGCACTTCGACAATTTCGGCGCGGCGCGAATCGAGCGAGCCCTTTATCTGCTGCTCGCGCGTATCGAGCGGACGCAGCCGCGCTTCGGCGTCGCCGATCCTGGTCTCGATACCGCGGACCTGGGCGGCGATGTCGATCAGCTGCGCATTGAGCTTGCTGCGGTCCTGACCGATCGCCGCGATATCGGCCTTGAGCTTCTGCTGCAGTTCGGCCGCGCTTTTTTGCTGCGCGCGGGCAGCTTCGAGTTCCTGCTCCCGCTGCTTGATGGCATCGGGCGAGGGGGCTGCCGTCTGCGGTGTCAATTCGGCGACCTGGGCAGCCGTGGTTGTCGGGCTCAGCCCGGCAAAGCCCGCGGATAACAGCGCGATCGAAAGCGAAATACGCGCCGAGGTGAGAGGACCGCTGCGGGCGGTGTCAGGGTAGGAGGGAATGTTCCGCGCTGCCAGCATCGATTCCAAATCAGTGCTACTGCACTTGGGTTACGCGCCTCAGGCGCGATGATAGGGGTGCCCCGCCAGGATGGTCGCGGCCCGGTAAACCTGTTCCAGAAGCATGACGCGAACCATCTGGTGCGGCCAGGTCGCGGAGCCGAACGCCATCCTCAACTTTGCCATGCGCCGCAATTCGGGCGAAAGTCCGTCCGCGCCACCGATTATGAAAATAGTATTGGCGACCTGATCATCCCGCCAGCGGCCAAGATGCCGGGCAAAAGCGCTGCTGTCGACATTTTCGCCGCGCTCGTCGAGCGCGACCAGCAGGGATTTTGCGGGGATTGCCGCCGAAATCGCCGCGGCCTCCTCGGCAATCCGGGAGGCGGCGTCGCGTGCGCGGCTTTCCGGTATTTCATGAACCTCAAGGCCGCGAAATCCGAGTTTGCGGCCGATGTCGTCGAATCGTTCGCGGTAGCGCTCAGCGAGTTCCCGCTCCGGGCCCTGCTTCAGCCGCCCGATGGCAATGACGACGAGGCGCATGGGTGCATGTTCCGCCAGGGCAAGCCGTCGGCATCGATCCGAAGGCGGAATCCGTTTGCCGCATAAAGTTCCCTAAATCAATCGATTGCACGCATTCTCTGCGCAAGAGCGAAAATCCGCCTTTGCGGCACGCGCACTGCGCCCCGGCATGCGCCCGGCCGATTCACATCGGCTCGTTAGATCGCCTTCGCCGCCGTCGGGCCCTGTGTCCACAATCTCTCCAGATTGTAGAACTCGCGCACCTCGGGTCTGAAGATGTGTACGATCACGTCGCCGGAATCGATCAACACCCAATCGCAGTTGGGCAAGCCCTCGATGTGGATGTTTTTGATTCCGGTTTCCTTGAGACCTTTGGCGACATTTTCCGCGATCGCGCCGACGTGCCGGTTAGCCCGGCCCGAGGTGACGATCATGTAGTCCGAGAATGCAGATTTGCCGCGAAGGTCGATGGTGACCGTTTCTTCCGCCTTCATATCGTCGAGGCGGGAGAGGATCATATTCAGCGTCTTGTCGGCGTCGGGTCGCGCCTTCAAGGCCGCAGTTTGTGTCGATGTTTTACGCGCGGTTTTGGTTGCGTTGGGTAAAACAGACTTGGACAATACAGATGTGGCCAGGACCATTCCTTTCACTGTATCGCGAACGCCGAATCCTCGGCGACCGCAGACCATACTATGCATGTGGGGTTAACGGTTTCAATATTCCAGTGATACCGCCCCGTCACTTTGTCCTCCAGCTGCCGTCCAGGTTCCGCAGACCGGTTGAAGACAGGCTCAATTTCACGCCGGTCAGAAAGACCCAGGCCGGTGCAGGCTGGTCGGCGAGCCTGGCGGCCTGATTTTCGGGCAGTCGGTAGCGCGCAAGTGCCTGTGCCGCGGGCGAAGCCAGTGCGCGAAAACTTTGCGGCGGACGGTCGATCACGGCGATCGGAACCTCGGATGCGATGCGCCGCCAGTTTTGCCAGCGGTGAAATTGCGCAAGATTGTCAGCGCCCATGATCCAGACAAAGCGCAGGCCGGAAGCGCGGCGGCGCAGATATCTCACAGTGTCTGCCGTATATCGCGTTCCGATGACGGATTCGAGACAGCTGACGTCGATGCGCGGATCGCCGGCCATCCGGCGTGCGGCCTCGGCGCGTTCGTCGAGATCGTGCAGCGCCCCATCATCCTTGAGCGGATTGCCCGGCGTCACCAGCCACCACACGCGGTCGAGCTTCAGTCGCTTGATTGCGAACAGGCTGATGGCGCGATGCGCGACATGTGGCGGATTGAAGGAACCGCCGAGCAGGCCGATGCGCATGCCGTTGGTATAAAGCGGAATGGCTGACGCAGCCGATCGCGACGCGACTGAAGCTTTATTCAACGGCGCCACCGTACGCGCAACACTCTATTTGACGCGTTTTCTTCACGCGAACCGGTTCCCACCCACGGATCAAGTCCGAGGGCATGCTTCGCTCGAAAACGCGATGGCCGCTCACGGCCGGGTCTGCCCGGTGCCATGAACGCGGTATTTGAAGCTGGTCAGTTGTTCCGCGCCGACCGGGCCGCGGGCATGGAATTTACCGGTGGCGATGCCGATTTCGGCACCGAAGCCGAATTCGCCCCCGTCGGCGAACTGGGTCGATGCGTTGTGCAGCACAATCGCCGAATCGACTTCGTCGAGAAATTTGCGGGCGGTTTCTTCGTCTTCGGTCACGATCGCATCGGTGTGATGCGAGCCGTGATTGTGGATGTGGGCGATCGCCTCGTCGACGCCGTCGACAACTCTCGCCGCAATGATGGCGTCCTCGTATTCGGTGTCCCAGTCTTCCTCGGAAGCCGGCTTCACCCTGGGGTCAGTTCGTTGCACGGCGTCGTCGCCGCGCACTTCGCAACCCGCATCGATCAGCATCTCGACCAGCGGCTTGAGACTGGTCGATGCAGCCTTGCGATCGATCAGCAAGGTTTCGACCGCGCCGCAGACGCCGGGGCGGCGCATCTTGGCGTTCAGGACGATCGATTTCGCCATTTCCAGATTGGCGGCGTGGTCGACGTAAATGTGATTGACGCCTTCAAGATGCGCGAACACCGGCACGCGCGCTTCCGCCTCGACGCGCGCGACGAGGCTCTTGCCGCCGCGCGGAACGATCACGTCGATGGCACCGTTCAGTCCCGTCAGCAACAAACCAACCGCGGCGCGATCGCGGGTCGGCACCAGCGTGATCGCGGCCTCCGGCAGACCGGCTTCGCGCAATCCCTGCACCAGGCAGTCATGGATCGCGCGGCATGAGCGGAAACTGTCCGAGCCGCCGCGCAAGATAACGGCGTTGCCGGATTTCAGGCACAGCACGCCGGCATCGGCTGCGACGTTGGGGCGGCTTTCGAAGATCACGGCGACGACGCCGAGCGGGACGCGAACGCGTTCGATGGTCATGCCGTTGGGGCGCTGCCAGCTCTCGGTCACCACGCCCACGGGATCCGTGATCGCCCGTACGGTCGCGACACCGTCGGCCATGGCATCGATGCGGCCTTGCGTCAGCGTCAGCCGGTCGATGAAGGCCGAACTGGCGCCGCCGGCGCGAACCTCAGCGACGTCCTCGGCATTGGCCGCGAGAATGGCGGTCGCATTGGCGCGGATGGCGCGCTCGATCGCTTCCAGCGCGCGGTTCTTCCGCTCAGGCGTGGCGAGCGCCAGCACCCGCGCGGCGGTGCGCGCGCGGGCGGCGAGATCGGTCATCAGTTCAGGCAAATCGGCGTTTGCCTCGATCGCCTTCAGCGGCGCGGTCATGTCGGTTCCAGCGTCAGTTAAGACCATGTCCTAGCATGGAAATCGACGTTTTGCGAAGGGCGGCAAGGCATGGCCGGGGCCTGGGACCGGCCTTTGCCGCTAGGCCAATGGCCTAGTTCGCCGAAAATGCTGCGCGCGGGCCGATCACGAGGTCGTCGCGGTGGATCATTTCCGCGCGCCCCGAGATGCCGAGGATCGCCATCACATCCGGTGACGAGCGGCCCCTGATCTTCTCGGCATCGTCGGCGTCATAGGCGACAAGGCCGCGGCCGACCTCGTGGGTGTCGGGGCCGCGCACCACCACGGCATCGCCGCGGGCGAATTGCCCGTCGACCCGGATCACGCCGGCCGGCAACAGGCTCTTGCCCGCGCGCAGCGCGCTCACCGCGCCGGCATCGATGGTCAGGGTTCCCTTTGGCTCCAACGAGCCCGCGATCCATCGCTTGCGGGCGGTGACCGGGTTGGCCGGCGTCAGGAACCAGGTGCAGCGTCCGCCATTGGCGATGGCTTGCAGCGGATGCTCGATCTTGCCCGAGGCGATCAGCATATGCGTGCCGGCGGTGGTCGCGATCTTCGCCGCCTCGATCTTGGTGCGCATGCCGCCGCGCGACAGTTCGGATTCGGCTGCCCCCGCCATGGCTTCGATTTCCGACGTGACCGACTCCACGATCGGAATCAGTTTGGCGTTTGGATTGGCGCCGGGAGGTGCATCGTAGAGGCCGTCGATATCCGAGAGCAGGATCAGCAGATCGGCGCTCGCCATGGTGGCGACGCGGGCGGCGAGGCGATCGTTGTCGCCGTAGCGGATTTCATTGGTGGCAACCGTGTCGTTCTCGTTGATGACCGGCACCGCGCGCCACTCCAGGAGCTTGGCGATGGTCGAGCGCGCGTTGAGATAGCGGCGGCGCTCCTCGGTGTCCTGCAGGGTCACCAGGATTTGTCCGGCGCCGATGCCGTGAGCCCCGAGCACCTCCGACCAGATCCGCGCCAGCGCGATCTGTCCCACCGCGGCCGCACCCTGGCTCTCCTCGAGCTTCAGCGGGCCGCGCGGCAGTTTCAGGCGGCTGCGCCCAAGGGCGATCGCGCCGGACGAGACGATCAGGAGTTCGCGCCCCTCAGCGTGCAGTTTTGCCAGGTCGGCGGCCAGCGCCGCCAGCCACGCGGTGCGCACCTCGCCGGCGGCGGAATCGATCAGCAGCGACGAGCCGACCTTGACGACAATGCGGCGGAAGTTTTTCAGCGCGGGGCGGGCCATGGATGAGACTTTGCAGCAGGGCTTTGCGGATAAGAACAGTGTAATACTAGCAATTCGCAGGCAGCGGGAATCGCTCCCTCTCCCATCCAACTCGGGTTTACCCGAGTTGGACATATCAAATTGTCGAAGTCGGATATATCCGACTTCGATGGGAGAAGGTTGGGGTGAGGGGGTACCATCTATCGATAAGGCCTAACCCCTCACCCGGACCGCACCGACGATGCTTCGCATCGCCGATCCGATCCGACCTCTCCCTATGGGAGAGGTGAGACTGAACCTGCGGCATCCTTCGGTTGCAACCCGTCTACTACTCGTCAGGTCGTTTGCGTCGCCCACGGCTCAGTCTGCGCGCCGCCCTTGGCCTTGCCCGACACCGGGGCTTCGCCGATCACCTCGGCAAGCCGCCGCAGCGCCTGCTTGACGCCCTTGCCGGTGGCGCCTGAAATCAACAGCGGCGCCTTCCTGGCGGCACGTTTCAGGCGATCCTTCTGCTTCTTCAATTCGTCCGGCGTCACCGCGTCGATCTTGTTCAGCGCGACGATCTCGATCTTCTCAGTGAGATGTCCCTCATAGGCCTCAAGCTCGTTGCGCACCGTCTTGTAGGCCTTGCCCGCGTGCTCGCTGGTCGCATCCACCAGGTGCAACAAGACGCGGCAGCGCTCGACATGGCCGAGAAAGCGATCGCCCAGGCCTGCGCCCTCATGGGCGCCCTCGATCAGGCCGGGAATATCGGCCAGCACGAATTCGCGGCCATCGGCATTCACGACGCCAAGCTGCGGATGCAGCGTGGTGAACGGGTAATCCGCGATCTTCGGCTTGGCGGCGCTGACCTTGGACAGGAACGTCGATTTGCCGGCGTTGGGCAAGCCGACCAGGCCTGCGTCCGCGATCAGTTTCAGCCGTAACCAGATCCAGCGCTCCTCGCCGACCTCGCCGGGATTGGCGTTGCGCGGCGCGCGGTTGGTGGAGGATTTGAAATGCGCGTTGCCGAAGCCGCCATTGCCGCCCTCCGCGAGCACGAATTTCTCGCCGAGCGTGGTGAAGTCGTGGATCAGCGTCGTGCGGTCCTCGTCGAAGATCTGCGTGCCGACCGGCACCTTGAGCACGATGGACTTGCCGTTGGCGCCATGGCGGTCCTTGCCCATGCCGTTGGTGCCCTTCTGCGCCTTGAAGTGCTGCTGATAGCGATAGTCGATCAGGGTGTTCAGGCCATCGACCGCCTCGACGATGACATCGCCGCCGCGGCCGCCATTGCCGCCGGAAGGGCCGCCGAACTCGATATACTTCTCGCGGCGAAACGCCACGCAGCCGTTGCCGCCGTCGCCGGAGCGGATATAGACTTTTGCCTCATCAAGGAATTTCATGACCGATAGGTAAGGCACAGGCGTCGCCGCGGCAACCGCTAGATGCGGTAAAATCGGCGAAAAGCCTTAATTTATCGGCCTTTTTGAGACTTTACGCGATATCCCTGCCCCGCCGGTGTGCTACAGCATGAACCAGCCGAAAGATCGCGAGGTCGAGAGACACCAATGAGGCGCCGGGAACTAATCTGTCTCATGGGCGGCGCGGCTACGGCCTCGTTCCTTTGGCCGCCGACCGTGCAAGCTCAATCACTTCGCAAGCCGCGCCGCATTGCGTTCGTTCATTCCGGCATCCGCGCTGATCAGCTCACCGAAGCCGCCGGGCCGTTCTGGGTGCGGCGGTTCTACGAAACGCTGCGCGGGCTCGGCGATATCGAAGGCGGCAATCTCGCCGTCGAGCGCTACTCGGCGGAGGGCCGTACCGAGCGTTTTGCCGCTCTCGCGGCCGAGGTTGTTGGCCGCAACCCGGAGGTCATCGTCGTCAACCTCAATGATCTCACCAAAACCTTCATGACGGCTACCGCCACGATACCGATCGTCGCGATCACGCAAGATCCGGTCGCGGCAGGCTTGATCAGGAGCCTGGCGCATCCCGGAGGCAATCTGACGGGCGTCAGCGTCGATGCCGGCGTTGCTATTGTCGCCAAGCGCATGCAAATTCTTAAGGAGGCGATGCCTCGCGCCGCCAAGGCCGCCTATCTCTTGTCGAACGCGTGGGACGACCGCACGGAATCGTCATATCGCGAGGCTGCAAAGCAGATGGGGATCGCGCTGACCGGGAATTTCATTTCCGAAATCAATGATGCGGAGCTTCATCGTGCCTTTGCCGAGATGGCGCAGCAGCAAATCGACGCTGCGCTTGTCGACGAAGGTGGCAGCTTCCTCGCACACCGCGCCTTGTTGGCCGAGCTGGCGGAGAAATATCGTCTGCCCGTGATTTATCCCTACCGCGACTATGTCGATCTCGGCGGACTGATGACCTATGCGCCGGATCTCGGCGAACTAGCCCAGCGGATGGCCAATGATGTGCATCAAATCCTGGGCGGTGCCAAACCGGGCGACATTCCCTACTTTCAGCCCACGAAATTCCTGCTCATCGTCAATTTGAAAGCCGCCAAGGCGTTGGGCCTCGACCTGCCGCCGACGCTGATATTGCGAGCGGACGAGGTGATCGAATGAGACGGCGCGAATTCATATCGATGCTGACCGGGGTTGCAGCGGTGTGGCCGCTTGCGGCACGCGCGCAGCAGGCCGGAACGCGTCCGCGTCTCGCTTGGATCCATCCGTCGGCCCTGCTGGCCGACCTGCAGGAAAACGGGAGCGTTCGAGCCTATCGTGCTTTTCTGGAACAGCTTCGCAAATTGGGTCGCGTCGAGGGCGCAAATCTGATCGTCGAGCGATATTCCGGCGGCGGACGGCAGGACCATTACGAAGAGCTGGTTCGAAATGTCGTGCAGAGCCGGCCGGATGTTGTCTTCACCAGCGGCTCTGAAATCGCCCGGCACCTGAAGGCCGCCACGACGACCATCCCGATCGTTGCGGTCCTGACCGATCCGGTTGCCGACGGTTTCATAACCAATCTGGCGCATCCCGGCGGCAACGTTACCGGCGCGGCGGTTGATGCGGGGATCGAGATCTGGAGCAAGCGCCTCGCGCTCCTGAAGGAATTGCTTCCGTCTGCATCGCGTGTTGGCCTTCTCTGCTCGCGCGCGTATTGGGAAAACCCCGGAAAGGCCGGCGAGGCTTTGCGAGCGGCGGCCCCGAAATTGGGAGTTTCGGTGTCCGGATGTGTTCAGGAAGGGGCGTTGCAGGAAGCCGGCTATCGCCGCGTCTTCGATGCGATCCAGCGGGACCGCCTGGACGGAATTGTGGTGCATGACCAGGCGGAGAATTTCACAAACCGGAAGATCATCGTCGAGCTCGCACGGAGCGCCGGCCTGCCGGCAATTTATCCGTACCGCGAGTATGTCGAACTCGGCGGCCTCATGGCCTATGCGGTCGACCTTCCTGATGCGTTCCGCCATGCCGCGGATCATGTCGACAAGATCCTCAGGGGTGTCAGCCCCTCAGAACTGCCTTTTTATCAGCAAACCCGGTTCGAACTGCTTATCAATCTCAAGACGGCGAAGGCGCTGAACCTGAATATTCCAGCCACGCTGCTCGGAAGCTCGGATGAGGTGATCGAATGAGACGGCGTGAATTCATGTCGATACTGAGCGGGGTTGCCGCGTCGTGGCCGCTTGCGACGCGCGCGCAGCAGGCGGCGATGCCGGTGATCGGATTCCTGCACTCGGGTTCGCGGGAGGAAAACGGCAAACGCCTGGCCGCCTTCCTCAAGGGGCTCAGCGATGCGGGCTTCGTCGAGGGCCAGAACGTCGCGATCGAATACCGGTGGGCCGCAGGCAAGAACGAGGCATTGCCGGCAATGGCGGCCGAATTGGTAAGCCGGAAGGTGACGATGATGGCGACGCCTGCCAGCACGCCGGCGGCTGTTGTCGCCAAGGCTGCGACCGCGACCATTCCGATCGTTTTTGCGATCGGCGCCGACCCGGTCGCGCTTGGTCTGACTAGGAGCCTCAGCCGCCCCGGCGGCAACGCTACCGGGATCACCTCGATGAATGCAGAGATCGGGGCGAAGCGGCTCGGACTATTGCGCGAGTTGATGCCGCAGGCCGAACGCTATTTCGCACTGGCCAATCCAACCTCGCAGCTGGCTGAACCCTTTATCAAGGAACTGGAGTCCGGCGCGGCGAGTCTTGGAATTCATCTCGAGATTCTCCGCGCCAGCAACGATGCAGAAATCGAGGCTGGGTTTGCGTCTCTCCCCCAAGGCCCCGGCAACGTGATGGTCTTTTGCCCTGACGCGTTTTTCTACACGCGACGCACGCAGATCGCCGCCCTGGCGGTGCGCCACGCGGTGTCTGCCATTTTTGACGATCGTGCCTATGTCGAAGCCGGCGGATTACTAAATTACGGTGCGGACTGGATGAATTTGATGGAATTGGCTGGTGGCTACGCCGCCCGGGTTCTCAGGGGCGAAAAGCCCGCCGACCTTCCGGTCCAGCAGGCCGCCAAATTCGAACTCGTCATCAATCTGAAAACAGCGAAGGCACTTGGCCTTGCTGTGCCGCAGAAGCTGTTGCTGATCGCCGACGATGTGGTCGAATGAGACTGCGTTCCATTCAAGGACCCGCACTATCCGCCTCAATCACGGCTGGTGCCGGCCGCCGGCGAATCAGAAACTTCTGCAATCCTTCCAGCACCAGCTCGCGGCGCTGATTAAACACGGTGCTGCGCAAGTTGACCACACCGGTCGAGCGGCCCGGCGTCAATTCCGTCACTTCGAGCGCGGGATAGATGGTGTCGTCGGCGAACACGGGTTTTAGGAATCGGCTCGATTGTTCGAGGAATCCGACCAGCGATTCCTCTACCAAAAAGGGAAACAATCCGGCCCCTGGTGCGGTGTGGATCAGGGTCTGGAAGCCATGCGCCAAAAGGTTCGGCATTCCGCGGGCGCGGCAATATTCGACATCATAGTGCACGGGATGGGTATCGCCGCTCGCGGTCTGAAAGGCCGCGAAAACCGCCGACGTCATGGTGCGGCTGGGAATGACAAAGCGCTCGCCGAGCGCAAAATCCTCGAACCAGCGTTGCTCCGGCACCATGCGATGCCCGGTGGGATCGAAATCGGTCATGCCTGATTTCCTGTTTGGTCAATTCATCGGTATCGCAGAGGCGTTGTGGCGGCAACACGGTCCTGTCATTCCCAGATGTGCAATGGCACATCGGGGAATCTCGAGATTCCCCGATGCGCAATTGCGCATCTGAGGTCTGGTCCTTCGGACCATCCCGGAATGACGCTGGAGAGGTTTTCGGCAACCTGATAGGTGAACGCCGACGCTTACTTCTTTACCAATAGCTTTATGGGCATCTTCGCAAATATCTCCACCACTTCCGATGATCGCTCGGCGCGGCTTGCCGGCATCGCCCTGATGCTGGTCGGCGTCTGCATGTTCTCGTTCGGCGATGCGCTGGGCAAATTCATCGTCGCGACCTATTCGGTCGGGCAGTTGATGCTGCTCCGCGCCTGCGCGGCGCTGGTGCTGCTGGCGCCGTCGATGTGGCGGCGGCGCGCCGAATTCCGAAGGCTGACGCGGCCCTGGTTGCAGCTTCTGCGGGTCGTGCTCTCGACGCTGGAGATCGCGGCGTTCTTTCTCGCGACCGTGTATCTGCCGCTCGCCGATGTCGTCACCTATTACCTCGCGACGCCGATCTTCGTCACCGCGCTGTCGGCCATGGTGCTGCGCGAGCAGGTCGGCTGGCGGCGCTGGAGCGCCATTCTGATCGGTTTCGGCGGCGTGCTGATCGCGCTTAATCCCTCGGTGCAGACCGTGACTTGGCCGGCGATGATTGCGCTTGCCGGCAGCATGGCCTTTTCCGGGCTGATGCTGATCACCCGTTCGTTGCGCGCGACGCCCGACATCGTGCTGGCCTCGGCGCAGTTCTTGGGGACGCTGCTGTTTGGCATCGTGGTGGCGCCGTTGGGCTGGGTCACGCCGACCTGGGGCCATCTCGGCTTCTTCTTCGCCGCCGGCGCGATCTCGGTCTGCGCGTTGCTTTGCGTCAACCGCTCGCTCAAGCTCGCGCCCGCGAGCACGGTCGCGCCGTATCAATATTCATTGATCCTGTGGGCCGTGATGTTCGGCTACGCCGTGTTCGGCGATGTGCCACATTTGGCGACGGCGCTGGGCGCCGCCATCATCATCGGCGCCGGACTCTATATTTTCCTGCGCGAGCGGGAACTCGGGCGCGGGGAGGCCGCGGTCAGTCCGCCGGGGTAGCGCTTATCCCTCCCCACAAGGGGGAGGGATATAAGGAAGCTCAGCGCTCGCGCCGGATCGAATTGCCCCAGTTCTTCAGCGATGCCCAGACGCCACGGGAGAGGCGGAAACAATCCACCGGCGTGGACGATCCGAGCGCCTCGAAGCGATGCAGCTGGACGCCGCTCCACTGGAATCCGCACTTCTCCAGAATGTTGCGCGAGGCCGGGTTGGCGACGCGCGCACCCGAGATCAGCTGCTCGGCATCGAATTCCTCGAAGGTGAAGTCGATCACCGCGCGCGCGGCTTCGGTGGCAAAGCCCTGGCCCCAATACTCCACGCCGAGCCAGTAGCCGAGTTCCGGCATCTCGGGCTCGCGCCAGTCAATGCCGACCATCCCGATCGGCGCGTGATTGTTCTCGATCAGGAACACGGTTTCGCTTTTTTCGGTCGCGATTCCGCGCACGAACTCCACGGCGTGGTCCTGCGAATAGGGATGCGGCAGGCGGCGGGCATTCTCCGCGATGCGGCGATCATTGGCGAGACGTGCGATTACTCTTACGTCCGCCAGCGTCGGCCTGCGCAGCGTCAGCCGTTCGGTCTCGAGAACGCAGCTTCTCGCCTCGCGCAATGTCGGGGTCGGGATATCCTGCAGCATGTCAGGCTCCTGGGACTTAGGCTCTTGGACTATCGCGCGTGGTCCGACCGGAACACGCGCAACAAAAAAGGAGGCCGGTTTCCCGCCTCCCCCTTGGAGCCTCTACGAGCTCCGCCGGTTCAACAGGATCCGGCGAACTCATTGTGTCCACCGTTTACTCGGCCGCGGCTTCCGTCATCGGAACCACCGATACGAAGGTGCGGCCGTTGGCTTTTGCACGAAACTCGACATGGCCCTCGACCTTGGCAAACAGAGTATGGTCTGTGCCCATGCCGACATTAAGGCCGGGATGCCAGGTGGTGCCGCGCTGACGCGCAATGATGTTGCCGGGAATCACATGCTCGCCGCCATAGGCCTTGATGCCAAGGCGCTTGCCCGCTGAATCACGGCCGTTACGTGATGATCCGCCTGCTTTTTTGTGAGCCATGGCCCGTCTCCAACTTCTATCTAATCTCTAGATCAATTCCTTGACGGAATCATTTCACTTTATGTCACGTTAAACTGAAGCGCTTCACTTCTTATCGTTTTTGCCCTTCGCAGCGGCTTTCCTGGCCGGGGCCTTTTTCGCTTCACTCTTGGCGCGCGGTTTTGTCGCGGCCTTCGGCGCCTCATCGTCGCCATCCACTGGGGCTGCCGCGATCACCTTCTCGCGCTTCGGGCGCGGTCCGATGGTCGGCTTGTTGTCGTTGGTCAGGATCTCGGTGATACGCAGCACCGTGATCTCGTCGCGATAACCGCGCTTGCGGCGCGAATTCTTGCGGCGGCGCTTCTTGAACGCGATGACCTTCGGGCCACGCTTGTGCTGCAGCACTTCGGCGGCAACCGAGGCGCCGGGAACCTTGGGCGTGCCAAGCACCGGCAATTCGCCGCCGACCAGGAGCACTTCGCCCAGCTGCACGATCGTTCCGACATCGCCGGCGATCTTGCCTATCTCGAGCACATCATCCGGAACGACGCGGTATTGCCGGCCGCCGGTTTTGATGACTGCGAACATCGTTTTATTCCTTCGTGTTCGATCCCGGCCTCGGACAGGTCCGGGCCGGCTTTTTCTTCAGTCGTTATGGGTTCAATTTCCGCGCGGTCGGGTAAAAACCCTCAAGATCCGCGCAAAAACAAACAGCGCGAGAAAGATCCCGCGCCGGGTGCGGGACTTATAGCCGCTGTCGGCCCCGAGTCAAGGCAAAGTGGGCCAAAAACCGGCCAAATATGAGGGGTTTTGGACCAAAAGGCGAATTGGGAGCGGCGAATAGCAAATAGGGAAGGTCGCCACTTTGCCCGCGTGTGGCGCAGGGACTTTCCGAAGTTCCGTTCACGCAGGACGTGGACCGCTGGGGCGTCCTGACCATAGGCACGGGATTGGGCAATGCGCGCTTTTCCAACCGCCGGAAAGACAAGGACGACAAGAAGGACAAGGACGAGAAGAAAGAGAAAAAGAGCGAGGATGAGGGGCGCCGCTGTTCGCTTTTGGAACGCGACCGGCCGCAAAGCCGGATGCCGCCCTCGGATCAACTCCGAGGGCATGGTCTGGCTGATCGCGGGACGGGGTAACCTTGAAAGGTTAGGTTAAAATAGGGATTGCGTTGCCGCGCGTGAGGGGATCGCTACCGTCAAAGCGTCGCTCCGGCTGGCCAGCGAAGCCGCACTTCCCGGTCCGCAATTTCAATGAGGCGACACGGGACCGCCGGTTATTTTCGCGTCTGGCGGTCCCACCCATTTTGGCCGTGGCGCAACCCCCAAGCGCGGGAATTTCGTATCCCGCGCCTTGTCTGGTCAGCCGTCCTCGCCTAGAACTCGCCCCGACCTTAGCCCCCTGATGGCGCCTGGAGAGGTGGCAGAGTGGTCGAATGCACCGCACTCGAAATGCGGCATAGGTGCAAGCCTATCGGGGGTTCGAATCCCTCCCTCTCCGCCACTAGCTTGACACTAGGTTAGTTATCGCAGATTGCGCACATGTAGGACGATTGTAGGACGTTTTGTTTGCGTTCTGTTCATGGTGGTTGATACCACACGATACGATAGTAAAAGACCCATATCGGCCCTATCGGCCGAAGCGCGTCCGGTAAGTCTCTAACGGCGAAACGCCGACCCCGCCGTATCAAGACAGCTGAAGATATGCCCCATGAGGTCGTCAGCCTCACGGTCGGTAAGCGGCGCGGTCGGCGGCCATTGAACCAAGAGATGCCGCTGGCGAACCGGCCAGATTTGGATCAGTCGTCGGTCGACCGCGTCGGTGACCTTCGAGGCATTCAAAATCTCCGGAAACGGACACGAGTAGGCATGAATAAAAAGGCGACCGACGACAAACGTAGTGGTTTGCGTGTTGGTTCTGGGCGTACCGTCTGGATGGACGGTCCAACCATGTACTCCTTCATGTTCGGTGATGCGGAGTGAACTATGCGCCCAATGGGCGGGCCAGTCTTGGCGAGCAAAGTCGCCGATCCAAATCCTCATATTTTTCGGGGCGGTTTTGTGAAGGTAAAGCCAGCGGCGATCCGTTACGGAGATCGCCGCACGGGCGGGATGGAAGTATTCGGCGCATGTCACTGACATTGCGGCCCACGCGGCCAATGCCTTTTGGCGATCTTCCGAAAGCAGGCACGGTTTCCCTGCGATCAATGGAAGGAGAATTGGCTTGGCCGCTGGTCAATTTCGGACGCCGCTTGACAATATTGCTAATTAGAGCGTCTCGGGTATGATCGCGCCGCCCGTTGGCGCCATCCGGCCCGCGAGCCAAAGGCCGCGGCCCCGTGCTGGAACAAGCCGCGCGAAAAGAGAATCCGGCGGCGCCGCCGCATCTGGGAGGAATACGTGAGGACTGCTATTCTCGGGCTGGCTCTGGCCCTGCTCCTGACCCCGGCCTTCGCCGGCGATTACCAGCCCGTCGATGTCACCAAACTGCCTGAGGTCAAGCAGACCAAGCTCGGCCTGTACCTCTCGGCGCCTGAGGCCTATAAAATGAAGTCGGAAGGTGGCGCCAAGGTGCTGTTCATCGACATTCGCACCAAGGGCGAATTTCTGTTCCTTGGCACACCCACTGTCATCGACCAGAACATCCCCTATATGGAGATCGACGATCCGGCGAGTTGGGACAAGAAGAACAACCGTTACACCATGTTGCCCAATTCCGATTTTGTCGGCGCCCTCTCTGCGCTCGCGGCCCGCATGAACCGTGGCAAGAGCGATCCGATCATCCTGATTTGCCGCTCCGGCGACCGCTCCTCACGCGCCGCCGATCTGTTGCAGGAAGCTGGCTATACCAAGGTTTATTCGGTGGTGGACGGATTCGAGGGCGACATGAGCCCCGCAGGGCGCCGCGACGTCAACGGCTGGAAGAATGCCAACCTGCCCTGGACCTACAAGATCACCGAAGGCCAGGCCTACATTCGCTGATCCGCGCAACCGCGCGAGGAGGGGATCGTGTCGCGTCGCGTGACCCGCAGGGCCGCACTGGCCGTAGTGGCGGGCGCCATGTTCGACGCTCCGTGCGGATGGGCGGAGAGCGCGTTCGCCTTCCCTCTGGAGACGCCGGATGGCGCGGCGATTCGCAATTTCGCCATCTCGCCGGTTCTGGCGCCCGCCGACCTGCCCGGCGTTATCGTCACTGGCGCGGCGGAAGGCGCGCCAGTTCTGTACGAATTTTTCGACTATTCCTGTCCCTATTGTCGGCTGGCCTCGCAGGAGCTGGACCTGCTGCTCGGACCTGAATCGGGTATGAGACTCGGCCTGTTGCATCATCCCGTACTCGGCCCACGCTCGGCCGAAGCGGCGCTGTTTGTGCTCGCCGCGCAAAAGCTGTACGGCGACGAGGCGGCGCTGCGGCTCCATGTCCGACTGTTCGAGGCGCCCGGCCGGATGGGCGCCGACAAGGCGCGGGCAATAGCCGAGTCGCTATCGCTCGACCCCGCGCGACTGACAGCGCAGGCCGGGAGCGGCGAAACGCAGGCCATTCTCGACGCGCACGCCAACCGCGCCCTCACGCTGGGACTGCGCCAGACGCCGGCCTTCGTGCTGGGCAATTACGCCTTCATCGGCTGGCCGGGATCCGAGCTAGTTCAGGGCTTCGTTCAGGCGCTCAAGCGGTGCGGCGGCCTGGCCTGTCCGAGTACGGCGCAATGAAACGCTGCACGCGCCTCGCTCTGGTTCTCTCGGCACTCATATCCGCCACAAGCTCGACGCGCGCAACAGAGCCTGTCGAAATCCGGGTCGGCGCCTTGGCCTTTCTTGGCGCCGAGGAGGCAGAAAGCGCTTGGGCGGTCACGCTGGCCCAGTTGACCAAGGCGCTGCCTGCTTATCGCTTCACCCTCGTCACCGGCACGAAAGCGTTTCTCACGGCGGCAGTGGCTGCCCACCGGCTCGACTTCATCATCACCAATCCCGGCCATTATCTTGAGCTCAAGATCGATTATTCGGTCGCGGCGCTGGCGAGCGAACAAAGCCTCGATGGCTATTCCTCCGCTGAAGCGGTCGGCGCCGCCGTGGTTGTCCTAGACCAGCGCGGTGATCTGCAAAGGCTCGTCGATCTGCGGGGGTCGAGAATCGCCGCCGTGGCGTCAGACGCCTTCGGCTTTCGTGCTGCCGAGCGCGAGTTGCTGGAGCGCGGGATCGAGCCCGGTGCCTTTACTCCGGTATTCTCCGGCTTTCCGGCTGATGGCTTGTTCGATTTGCTGCGCGCGGGCCGCGCGGATGCCGGAATCGTGCGCACGTGCGTGCTGGAGAAATGGATCAAGGAGGGCAAGACGGCGGCGAATGAGTTTAGGGTTCTGGGCCGCAGGAGCGATCCGCCCACGCCCTGCGCGACCTCAACGCGGCTCTACCCCGGCTGGGCCTTCGCCCGCGTCGCGCAGATTCCGGCGCCACTGGCAGACGAAGTGGCGCGCGCGCTGCTCGCCCTGCAACCAGGCGCCGGCGACAAGGTATGGAACCCGCCAGAGGATTACAGCCCCGTCGAGGAGCTTTACCGCACACTGCAGGTCGGTCCCTATGCGCCCTTCACCCGGCTTGGCCTTGCCGATCTTGCCTGGCGGCAGCGCTATACGCTGGCTTTGATCGGCATTGCGGCCCTGTGGTGGATCGTCCATGTCATACGCGTGTCGCAACTGGTGCGCCGCCGCACCCGCGAACTGAAGGAGGCGCATGAACTCGCCCGCCTCAAGGATGCGAAAATGGAGCACGCCATGCGCCTGTCGCTGATGGGCGAAATGGCCTCCTCGCTCGCCCATGAGATCAACCAGCCGCTCGCCGCCATTCTCACCTATGCGCGCGGCTGCGAGCGTCAGCTCGCGCGCGGCGAGGACAACGCCGCCCTACGCGAGGTGATCGACCGCATCGCCGCGCAGGCCGAGCGCGCCGGCGACATTGTGCGCCGCATGCGCAAATTCGTGCGGAAAAATCCGGCGCGGCAGGTGCCGCTGGAGCCGGCTTCGGTGTTCCGCAACGCCCTCGCCCTGTTCGAGCCTTCGGCTTCGGCGCACAATCTGACCGTCGAGGCTGATCTGCCCGACCATTTGCCGCCGGTGCACGCCGACCGCGTGCAACTGGAGGAAGTGACGCTGAACCTGTTGCAGAACGCGCTAGAGGCGGTGGATGGCCAGAGCGAGAAAAAGGTGCGTCTTGCAGTGGCGCACGAGGGCGCGATCATCGTCGCTTCGGTCAACGACAATGGTCCCGGCCTGACGCCGGAAGCGCGCGAAAAGCTGTTCGAGGCCTTTTTCACTACCAAGCCCGGCGGGCTGGGGCTCGGCCTTTCGCTGAGCCGCTCGATCGTCGAGGCGCATGGCGGCCGACTGAGCGTCGACGAGCACGCGCCCTCGGGCGCGACCTTCCGTTTCTATCTGCCCATCATCGGGGAGGCTGCCCGTGTCTGAAGCCGAAGGCGTGGTCTATATTGTCGATGACGATCCGGCCTTGCGCGACGCCATTAGCTTTCTCGTCGGTTCGGTCGGCTATGCCGCCTGTACCTGTGAATCGGCGGCCGAACTGTTGCGGCAAATCGACGAGAGCCGTCCCGCGTGCCTCGTGCTCGACGTGCGCCTGCCGGGCCTGAGCGGGCTGGAGCTGCAGCGCGAATTGATGGCGCGCGATTCACCGGCGCGGATCGTCTTCGTCTCCGGCCACGCCGACATTCCCAAGGCGGTGCGCGCGATCCGCAATGGCGCCGTGGATTTTCTGGAAAAACCCTTCGACGATCAGATGCTGCTCGACCGCATCGGCGAGGCGCTCGCGGCCAGCGCCGAAGAATTGCGCCGTCGCGCCAGCCGCGCCAGCCTCGATCGGCGGCTCGGCGGTCTGACTGAACGCGAGCGCGACGTGCTGCGTCTGGTGATCGGCGGCAAGACAAGCAAGGCCGTTGCGTCGGCTCTGCATATTTCGGTCAAGACGGTGGAAAATCACCGCCACAACATCATGACCAAGGCTGGCGTGGCCTCGGTGGCGCAGCTGATCGCCTGGGCGACGGAGGCCAACGGGGCGGAGCCTGGGTGAAAACCCCCATGCGCCCCCGGTGCCGTCCCGGATAGGCGCGCGGCCTCGCCGCCGTCAAGATTTGCGAAACAAAAAACAGCGTCCGGGCAGGAAAGGCGCCCGGTGAAGGATTTTGAAGCGTTCTGCCGCACCACCGGAAACGACCTGCTCGAATCCAGGGCGGAGGGCAAGCAGTTCGAATTCCTGATCAAGCGGACGTCGTAAGGCGGCGAGGCCTTGTCGTGTCGGCTCGCACCAAAGAACGAGCAGTCGTCGCGTGAGCGCGGCACTACTGCTAAGAAAAGCACTAGGAGGAACACGTGAGGACCGCTATTCTCGGGCTGGCTCTGGCCCTGCTCCTGACCCCGGCTTTCGCCGGGGATTACCAGCCCGTCGATGTCACCAAACTGCCTGAGGTCAAGCAGACCAAGCTCGGCCTGTATCTCTCGGCGCCCGAGGCCTATAAAATGAAGTCGGAGGGTGGTGCCAAGGTGCTGTTCGTCGACATTCGCACCAAGGGCGAGTTTCTGTTCCTTGGCACACCCACTGTCATCGACCAGAACATCCCCTATATGGAGATCGACGATCCGGCGAGTTGGGACAAGAAAAACAACCGCTATACCATGTTGCCCAATTCGGATTTTGTCGGCGCCGTCTCTACGCTCGCGACCCACATGAATCGCGGCAAGAGCGATCCGATCATTCTGATTTGTCGCTCCGGCGACCGCTCCTCACGCGCCGCCGATCTGTTGCAGGAAGCTGGCTATACCAAGGTTTATTCGGTGGTGGACGGATTCGAGGGCGACATGAGCCCCGCAGGGCGCCGCGACGTTAACGGCTGGAAGAACGCCAACCTGCCCTGGACCTACAAGATCACCGAAGGCCAGGCCTACATTCGCTGATCCGGCGCATGGGGAGAATATCGATCATGAAATTTCTCAAGCTCGGTGTCTCCGCAGCGGCGATTGGACTGGTGGTTGCCATTGGCGGCAGCTACCTGGCGCCAGTCTTGTTCGCGCCTCGGCAGAATTTTCATGTGAATTCTGCCGATCCGGCCCTGGTCGAACGGGGGCGGTATATCGCGCAAGCGTCGGATTGCGTGGCGTGTCATACCGCCAAAGGGGGCAAGGCGTTCACTGGCGGTCTGGCGATGCAGACGCCGATCGGCACGATCTATTCGACGAATATCACACCGGACAAGGACACCGGCATCGGCCGATACGACTTTGCCGATTTCGAACGGGCGGTCCGTCATGGCATCCGCAAGGATGGCTCCCCGCTCTATCCGGCGATGCCCTACGTTTCCTATTCCGTGCTGACAGATGAGGATGTGCAGGCGCTCTACGCCTATTTCGTTTCCGCAGTTCAACCGGTCGCGCAGCACAACCAAGCCTCAACTATCCCGTGGCCGACCAATATGCGTTGGCCGCTTGCCTGGTGGCAGGTGCTGTTCGGTGGTCATCGCAGCTTCACCTCGCCAGAGGGCGCGACGCCGGAGGTGGCGCGTGGCGCGTATCTCGTCGAGGGGGCGGGGCATTGCGGCGCCTGCCACACGCCGCGCGGCGTGGCCTTCCAGGAGAAGGCCCTCAAGGATGGACCGGGTGGCGTTTTCCTCTCCGGCGCGGAATTGGAGGGATGGTATGCCAAGAGCCTGCGTCACGAGGACACCGGGTTGGCAAGCTGGTCCCAGCAGGAGATAGCTGATTTCCTCAAGACGGGTCGCAACGCCCGCACGGCGGCATTCGGCAGCATGGCCGAAGTCATTCAGCACAGCGCGCAACATCTGAGCGACGCCGACACATCGGCGATTGCCGCCTATCTGGTAAGCCGCTTGGCCCGGCCCGGCCATGCCGCATCCGCGCCCAAGGCGGAGGACGCCACCACTGCGAAGCTTTACGAAGGCGCAGACCATAGCCCCGGAGCGCTCGGCTATGTCGCGCAGTGCGCGCCTTGCCATCGCATGAACGGTAAGGGCACTCCACGGCTATTCCCCGCTCTGGCGGGCAATTCGGTCGTGGAGACGGACAATCCGAGTTCGCTGATCCAGATCACGCTCGCTGGCGGCGCGATGGCCGGAACCCCGGCGGATAAAATGCGTCCTTCCATGCCTGAGCTGGCCAAGCTGGACGACCGCACTGTGGCCGACATACTCACCTTCATCCGCGCCAGCTGGGGCAACAAAGGATCGCCGGTCTCTGCGAATAATGTTGCCGCCATGCGTGGCGTAATCGCCCAGAAGCCGTTCGATCATATACCGGAAGACGCGAAGCCGCTGTCGGCCCGCGCCGATGACGTCAAGGCGGGGCAGGAACTGGCGCTTGATCGCGCCAAGGGCAATTGCCTTGCCTGCCACACGCTCAAAGGCGGCGACGCGCCGAGCAACGTCGGTCGTGAATTGGTCGACATGAAGCGTCGCTTCCCCAATCGCGCCGATCTGGTGGAAATCCTGACCGACGAGTCGCTGCGTAATCCGATTGCGCCTATGCCGTCTTTGGGCCGCAACCGTGTTCTGACTCCGGCTGAGATCGAGAAGATTATCGACTTCCTCTACACGCTGTGACCGACATGGATTATCGCAACGCAGACACGGAATTCCGCCTCAAGGTCCGCAACCCATCGGACCGAGCCTCAGCTTCAGGCCATGCTTGGCTTGGTCATGGAGCTGTTCGCGTAGATCCTTCCCCGCCAGCCGGAAGTGGCGAAGATCGGCAACCTCGGCAAGACCAACGATGTGACGGTGAAAATCGCATGATCAAGGCCAGCCTGCGTCACCGATCTGCAGTCGCCCTGAAGGTTGTTTGCGCTCTGCTGCTGCTGGCGGTGGCGCCGGCGAAGGCTGCCGATAAGACTGATCCGGAAGCGGATCGCAAAGCCATGCAGGCGTACTTCTTCGCCAAATTCCCCAAAGTGGCGAAGGAGGATTTCGCCGATGGCCCCTATGCGGTCAACGAAGAAATGCGCAAGCAATGGATGGAAATCATGCAATTTCCTCCCTACGAAATTGCGCTCGATGAAGGCCGCGCCGAGTGGGAGACGCCCTTCGCCAACGGCAAGCATTATGCCGATTGTTTTGAAAACAAGGGCGAGGGCATCCGCCAGACTTATCCGCGCTTCATCGCCGAAACCGGTCAGGTCGAGACGATCGAGGGCGCGATCAATCGCTGCCGTGTCGAGAATGGCGAAAAGCCGCTTGATCCGATGGCCGATACGATGGCGGCTGTGTCAGCGGTAATGTCCGAGTCCTCGCGTGGCAAGCCGTTCGCGATCACCATTCCGGACGATTCACGCGCGCTGGCCGCCTATGAGCGGGGCAAGGAATTTTTCTATTCGCGCAAAGGCCAGCTCGGCGTCTCCTGTGCGTCGTGCCATATGTCGTCGGCGGGTCAACGTTTGCGCGGCGACATTCTGGCCCCGGCGGTCGGCATATTGGCGGCCATGCCGATCTACCGCTCCGATTGGGGCAGTATGGGCACCTCCATTCGTCGCATTTCCACCTGCTCGTCGCAGACCCGCGCTTTGCCGCTGGAGCCGGACGACGAGGAGTATCGCGATCTTGAATATTTCCTCTCTTACATGAGCAACGGTATTCCGATTGCCGGTCCGGGGGCTCGTCCATGATGCGTTCAATCTTTCTTGCAGCGGGGCTCGTGGTGCTGAGCCTGCCCGCTCTGGCGGCCACACAAGCGGAAGCCGAAGCGGCGGTCGCCGCCGCTGAGGCGGTCGAATCGGGGGCGATCGCCGCCAAGGCGGCCTGGACCACGACTGAGGCCAATTTGACCAAAGCCAGGAAGGCGCTCGCCGCCTCGAAATGGGACGAAGCAAAAGCGGCCGCCGACGAAGCGGCGACGCTGGCTAAGCTTTCGATCGAACAGGCCAACGAGCAGAAGACGGTCTGGCGCAATGCCATCTTCCATTAAGTGTCGCCACCTCCGTCGTGGCGGCGCGTTGTCGCTAATTCCTACTCTCGGCGACCGCTGCTCTCTGCATCGGGCCGTTCGCCGACACGAGCTTTCCGCTTTGACCATCGCTCCAAGGAGAAACTCATGAATCACAGACACCAAGCCAGCCGTCGCGGATTTCTACGCCTGACCGGGCTGCTCGGCCTTGCGGCCTCGGCCTTAGCGCTTGCGCCACGCCTGGCGCTCGCGGCCTGGAACAAGGCCGCCTTCGAAACAAAGACGCTCGCCGACGCCTATAAGGCGCTTGGCGTCCAGTCGCCGGTTGCCAGCGGCGACGTTCAGATTATTGCCTCGGATATCGCCGAAAACGGCGCCGTGGTGCCAGTCGAGGCGATCAGCAAGATTCCCAACACCACCCAGATTTCCTTTCTGGTGGAAAAGAATCCGACCACGCTCACCGCCCAGTTCGACCTCGGACCGGATATGCTTCCCGAGGTCAGCACTCGCGTGAAAATGGCCCAGACGTCCAATGTTATCGCACTGGTGAAGGCCGATGGAAAATTCTACACGGCAACCAAGGAAATCAAGGTAACGCTCGGCGGCTGTGGCGGCTGACTTCACGGAAGCATTGGCGCTAGTTCGTCGAGCCCCCCGCGCCCGTTCGCTCGAATTCGAAATCAGAGGAGAAATCTCATGGGCCTTCCAATGAAAATCCGCGCCACCAGCAAGGACGGCGTGACCGAAGTGAAAGTGTTGATGAACCATGTGATGGAGACCGGGTTGCGCAAGGACCCTTCCGGCGAGATCGTTCCCGCCCTGTTCATCACCGAGGTCACCGCCAAGCTCAACGACAAGGTGGTGATGCAGGCGCAATGGAGCCAGGCGGTGGCGAGGAACCCGTACGTGGCCTTCAAGGTCAAGGGCGGCAAGTCGGGCGACAAGGTGACCGTCTCGTGGACGGACAGCTCGGGCGACGCCCGCACGGACGAGGCGACCGTAAGCTGAGCACGGATTGCGGCGGCGGCCACGCGCGGCCGAAGTCTTCAAGTAGAAGTACGCGGAAACCGTGCGCGACACCTGGGGCAGGATTCACGATTCCAAGGCGTCCAACGCCTGCTCCGACATGCCACGCAGCGGGCACACGGGCCTCCTCGCCGAGGCTCAGCTCCGCGATCTGATGACTCTGCCTTCCGATTCCAATTCACTTGTCAATCAATAAGCCAAAGTTGGGAGCTGCTCTATGGATCGTCGGGAATTTCTGCACCTTCTCGGCATGGCGAGCGTGGCAGGCATGCCGCTGCCCTTGTCCGCGGCTCGTGCCGAACAAGCGGCCGAGGAGCTTTACGACGCGCCGGCCTTCGGCAACGTTTCTCTTCTGCACATCACCGACAGTCACGCGCAACTGCGGCCGATCTATTTCCGCGAGCCCAACGTCAATCTCGGCGTCGGCAGCATGGCAGGGCGCCCCCCGCACGTTGTCGGCGAGGCGTTTCTCAAACAGTTCGGGATTGCGCCAAATACACGGCTTTCTCACGCCTTCACTTATCTCGATTTCCAACGCTATGCCCCGATCTACGGCAAGGTCGGCGGCTTCGCCCATATCGCGACACTGATCAAGCGGCTTCGCGCCACGCGGCCCGGCGCGCTGCTGCTCGACGGCGGCGACATGTGGCAAGGCTCGGGGTCGGCCTTGTGGTCGAAGGGGCAAGACATGGTGGAGGCCGCGAAGCTGCTCGGCGTCGACCTCATGACGCTGCATTGGGAAAGCACCTTCGGCGCAGATCGCGTGAAGGAGGTCGCCGAGAAGGATTTCGCGGGCCGCATCGAGATCATTGCGCAGAACATCAAGACCGCCGATTTCGGCGATCCGGTTTTCAAACCCTACGTCATGCGCGCCGTGAACGGCGTGAAGGTCGCCATCATCGGCCAGGCCATGCCCTATACGCCGATAGCCCATCCACGCTACTTCGTTCCCGACTGGACCTTCGGCATCCAGGAGGACAACATGCAAAAGACGGTCGATGCGGCGCGGGCCGAAGGCGCCCAGGCCGTCGTTCTCCTGTCGCACAACGGCATGGATGTCGATTTGAAGATGGCCTCGCGCGTCAGCGGGATCGACGCCATACTTGGCGGCCATACCCATGACGGCGTGCCGACTCCCAGCATCGTCGAGAATGCCGGCGGCAAGACCATCGTGATGAACGGCGGTAGCGCCGGCAAATTCATCGGCGTACTTGATCTCGACGTGAAGGGCGGCCGCGTTGCTGATTACCGCTATCGGCTTCTTCCGGTCTTTGCCAACCTGCTCCCGGCGGATGTCGAAATGGAGGCGCTCATCGCCAAGACGCGTGCGCCCTACGAGAGCAAGCTTGGCGAGAAGCTGGCCGTCAGCGAGGGTCTGCTTTACCGCCGCGGCAATTTCAACGGCAGTTTCGATCAGATCATCCTCGACGCGCTCATGGCGGAAAAGGACGCCGAGATATCCTTCTCGCCCGGTTTCCGATGGGGCACGACGATCTTGCCCGGCGAGCCCATCACCATGGAGAACATGCTCGACCAGACCGCCATCACCTATCCTTACGTGACGGTCACGCAAATGAACGGCTCGCAAATCAAGCAGATCCTCGAAGACGTCTGCGACAATCTCTTCAATGAGGACCCCTATCACCAGCAGGGTGGCGACATGGTGCGCGTGGGAGGTATGAGCTATTCCTGCGATCCGACGGCGACTATCGGCAATCGCATCGGCGATATGACCCTCAAGGGCAATCCGATCGAGGCCGACAAGACCTACAAAGTGGCGGGTTGGGCACCCGTTTCCGAAGCCGCGCGCGATGCTGGCGGCGAGCCTATATGGGAGCTGGTCGCGCGCCATCTGCGGACGAAGAAGACCATTGCGGCGCCCAAACTCAACCTGCCGCGTCTCAAGAACGTCGATGGCAATATCGGTATCGCTGGCTGACGGTCGCTGTTTTCGTGAAGGAGGCGCGCATGCGCAGGATATTGGCTTTACTGGCGGTGCTGTTCTGCGCGGCCCCGGCTTTTGCCCAAGACAAAACGGCGCTGGCCGTCGAACAGGATCAGTCCGCACCGGTCAACGTGGTCTATCACATCGACGACGCGGCGGCGCAGGCGCTCAAGGCGCTGCGCAACATGCGCAACCATTTGGATGTCGCGCCGAAAACGAAAATAGTCGTTGTGACCCATGGTGACGGCGTCGATTTCCTGTTTGACGGCGCGCGCGATCCCAAATCCAATATCGAATATGGGGCGCTGATTTCCGCGCTCAAGGCTCAGGGCGTAAGGTTCGAGGTTTGCCAGATCACGATGAAGCGCCGCAACTTGTCCAAGGCTAGATTCGTGATGGAGGCGGATTTCACACCTTCTGGCGTCGTCCGCATCGCTGAACTACAATTCCGGGAGCATTACGCCTATATCAAGCCCTGATGATTGACCAACTCATCGACCTCGTCGGCGACCGCGATGCACTGGCTCTGGGCGGAGCCATCATAGGCCTGTTGTTCGGCGCGCTGGCGCAAAGGTCGCGCTTCTGCCTCCGGGCCGCGACGCTTGAGGTCGCGCATGGCGCCGTCGGCGAGAGACTGGCGATCTGGCTTTTCGTGTTCTCTACCGCGCTGATCGCCACCCAGGCGCTGATCCTGCTCGGTCTCTTCGACGCCGGAACCGTGCGCCAACTCAACAATCGCGGGAGTCTCTCCGGCTCGATCATCGGCGGCTTGATGTTCGGCTGCGGAATGACGCTCACTCGCGCCTGCGGCAGCCGCATGCTCGTGCTCGCGGCCACAGGCAATCTGCGTGCTCTTTTATCGGGCCTGGTTTTCGCCGTGGTAGCGCAAATGTCGCACTCTGGCGCGCTGTCGCCACTGCGCACGGCGATCAACGATTGGTGGACGATCGACGCTTCATCGCGGGACATGATTGCAATGTTCCACATGGGCAATGTCGGCGCGCTCCTGTTCAGCGCCTTTTGGCTGGCGCTTGGCGTCCTTATCGCGGCGCGGCGCAAGCTGCGGCCCCGGATTTGGCTGGCCGCCGCTGGGGTAGGCCTGATGGTCGCCGCCGCCTGGGCCTTCAATTACGCCATGTCGATCAGTTCCTTCGAGGCGACACCGGTCCATTCGCTGAGTTTCACCTCGCCCTCAGCCGATGTGCTGATGTATGTACTCTCGCCGCCGGGAACGCCACTAAGTTTCGACCTCGCCTTGATCCCCGGCGTCTTCATCGGCTCGTTCCTCGCGGCGGCTGCTGTCGGCGATCTGAAGATCGAAGGATTCCATGACGGCGAAAGCATGCGACGCTATATTGCAGGCGGCTGCCTGATGGGTTTTGGCGGCATGCTGGCGGGCGGCTGCGCGGTCGGTGCCGGCGTTTCCGGCGCCTCCGTCTTCGCAGTCACGGCCTGGATCGTGCTGTGGTCCATGTGGATCGGCGCCGTGCTCACCGACCGGTTGCTCGATCAGAAAAAATTCTGGGGGTTCGGTCATGTGGTTCCGTAGCGCAATGCTTTTGCCCTGATGGCAACAGCCGGCACGGCTTACGCGAGTGAGGACGAGACCGTCGCCCTTGGCCGCCGGCTGCTGACGGAAAACGACCGCAACGGCGCTTGTCATCAAAAGCGTTCGCCGAGCGGCGACGCCATCGGCCTCTACATTCGGCCGGACGCGAAGGTGATGCATCTATGCGTTTCGAACCTCAACACGCCAGTCACCGCTAGAGAGATCAGGGCACAATAAGCGCCATCATTCGATCACCTCGTCGGCGATCGCAAGCACGCCTGGTAGGATGGTCAAGCCAAGCGCGTTAGCGGTTTTGAGGTTGATCACCAAAGTCTGCCCGCTCCAACCACCAGGAAATGGCGAGGCCGGAGACAAGGCCCCAAAAAGCAGCGCCGACGTTCAACAACGGCGCATCGGCGACGGTGACAAGGAAGGCGACCAGCGCGCCAAGAGAGAAGCGCTCCTTGAACGCGGTGACGAAGGCTGTTTGCAAGACGCGCAACATCGCCAGGCCTGCCAAAGTCGTCACCAAGGACTTGGGGGCAATGAGAAGCAGCCGGGTGAAAGTTGGCGCAAGCAGACCAAACAATATTGCCAGCAATCCGACAAACATACCGGAAGTATATTGGCGTTTACGCTCGCCGCTTGCGACAATGATAGCATTGGCCGGCCCTGTCAGGCAGGTGCTGACACCGCCGACAAAGGCGCTGGCCGCCGAGCCGATGCCACAGGCAATCGTTACCGCATCAATTGGCGGCTCGTAACCGGCTGCTTTGAGAACCGCAATGCCCTGGCCGTTCTGTACCGCGAGGACGGTAATTGCAAGCGGGACGACCAATTCGATCATGGCTGCGACTGACCATGCCGGTACCTGAATCACCGGTTCGATGAACTCGATATGCATCGGCGCGGAGGAATCAAACCTTCCCAGCATGATCGTCGCCAGTGCGCCGACAAACAGTGTTCCGATGATGGGCGGACAACGTCGCCCCAGTTGTGGCAGCGATGTCAGGAGCAGCCAGATGGCGACCATTGGTCCAGCGATGGTGGTGTCGGCAAACACCGCATGGACAAGTTCAAGGCCAAAGCGCAGAAAAACGCCCGCGACCATGCCCATGACGATCGGCAGCGGGACCAACAGCATGGCGCGTTTCACCCAGCCCGTTGCGCCGAGCACCAGCATCAACGCGCTGGTTCCGTAATAGGCACCGACAACCTCAGGGAATGTCAGATGATTCAATGACTGCCCGACCAGAACCGCGCCCGGAATTGTCCACAACATGATCAGCGGTTGCCGGTACAGCCAGCAGAACAGGATCGTGATCAGGCCATTGATGAAAAAGCCACCAAAAAGCCATGACGCGATTTCCCTCTCGGAGAGTCCACCGTTCGAGCCCACCGCGAGAATGATCGCTACTGGTGCGCTCACGGCAAACAGCCAGCTGACAAAACCATTGGATGCGTATAGGAAACCGAAATCCGAGAAAATCTGCCAAAGATCCGGCCGTCTCTCAGTTGGTCGTTCGATATGTGTGAACATGAAGAGTCCAGCTAGCTGCAGCAACAATCGCGAGGTCTACATCGGCCGGCCGGCTTGCGCTTGTCATTTGCATACTGAGCGTAAAGTATTTTTTGCCATGAATATGCAGAACCCGCCGCCCTCCTTTTATCTTAAAAACTTTACGGTCGGGAGCATCTACAGTGAGCTCGGTACTGATCACCTGGCTGCCGATTGTGGTAGTTGTATATCTGCTCGTCGTCGATCAGTTGAAAGTACTCATCTTCCGGTTGTTTCAAGGTCCATTGACGAGCTTGCAGCGGCAGAGCCGGATCATAATTAAGCAAAGCCGAAGTCGCCGCCAATCAAGGCGGATACAGAAGTGCTGCACGCTTATTTGAGCCAAATCAATACATAACCCGCAATTAGGTAACAGGTTATCTCTTCTTCAGGGAGCCTGCCCATGACATGGACGACGCGCGCAATAAGATTGCAGGCGTTCTGCACCGCTATCGCTATCGCTCTGACGGGGGTGGGCTTCATTCCTCCGGTCCGCGCGCAAACGCCGACCAATGGTCTAATCATGCTGATCGAGTTCGAGAAGATCGACGGCATTCGCCATTGGGAGCGCGAACTCGACCAGCGCGGGCTGACCGCTCTTGTCCAGGCGCAGAATAATGTTTTGAAGGAATATCCTGACGACTTCACCCGTCTTGCCGCCAAAGGATATACAATCTCCGGGATCGATGCCGAGAAGCCATTCTGGGATGTCGCCTACGACGAGCAGTTCGCCCGCGTGCGCGCGGTGAAGGAATCGGTGGAACGCATCACGCATAAGCCAATGCGCGTGTTTGGCAGCCGGTATTTCGCTTACGACGAAAACACCCTGCGCGTCGCCGACGCGCTCGGTATCGAATATGTGCTCGGTCGCGGCACCGCCGGAGCGTTGGCCGCCATCTATGCGCCGCGTGAATATAAGGCCAAGGTCATTTCAGTCTCCAACGTGCCTTTCGCCGAAATGGGCACGGGTTCGTTCTGTGATTACAGCCTCTGGGCGCGCGGCTCGACTGGCAACGAGTTTGCTGCTGTGGTTGATAAGGTAATGGCGAGTGGACTTTCCGACCTTATTCTCGTGTCGCATGCCTATCTCGGCGGGCTGCATACGGAATGGTGGAGTGTCTACGAAGTTGCCTTGGCAAATACGCATGTGAAGTGGAGGTCGTTCGAGCAATGGGTCGGCAACGTCAAAATCAATGCGCAGCCGTTGGCGGCAATTCCAGTCAACCGCGAAGTCAAATACGATGTGCCAAAGCCAGCGGTGCCACTTGAAAAGCTCGAACTTCTTCCAGAATTCCGTGGAAAGGCGCACTAAATGTTAGCCGGTGGTGGCGGGCCCGCGGCCGCAAACATTCCAATTCCAACCGCGGCCACGGCCACCCAGGCAATGCCTACGTGGCTCACTTAGCCGCATCGCAGGCACCGAGGCGGAGTGACAGATAGCGGCGCGGCAAACATGGTTCACGCAGCGGACCCGGTAGTCCAACCCGATAATCGCAACATCGAACGAAGGAATTGTCCATGCCTGCCAATCCGGTTTTGTGGAGCCTCGATCAACGCGGGGTCGCGACGGTCACGCTGAACCGCCCGGAGGTCAACAATGCTTATGATGCCGGCCTCATTGATGGCGTGCTGTCAGCGATGGATGAATTGGGCAGGAAGCCTTTGCTTCGCGTCGTTGTCCTGAAAGGCAATGGCAAGCACTTCCAGGCCGGCGCCGACCTGAAATGGATCAATGCCGTGAGGCCGCAATCGCCTGCCGAGAACGAGGCGGTGTCTCAGGCCACGTTCGAAGCCGTGCAGCGGCTGAACCGGCTGCCGGTCCCGACGGTGGCGCTGGTTCAGGGCGGCTGCTTCGGTGGCGGCACCGGCGTGATTTCCGCCTGCGACGTGGTCGTCGCGGCCGACAACGCGATTTTCTCGATCACCGAAGTTCGATGGGGGCTGACCGCCGCGATCATCATCCCACAACTGTGTGACGCCATCGGCGTCCGGCAGGTCCGCCGCTACGCGCTGACCGGCGAGCGTTTTGGCGCGCATGACGCGCGCCGCATCGGTCTCGTGCACGAAGTGGTGCCGCTGGCCGATCTTGAAATTGCCGGCGCGAAAATCGTGGAGCAATTGCTGGCCAACGGCCCTGAGGCGCTGGCCGAAACCAAGGCGCTGGCCATGGAAAGCTCGTTTGGCGGAATGAGCGTGGAAGATGATGCCTACACGCGGCTCGTCCGGATGCATGCGGCCAAGCGCCAGACTTTCGAAGCTTCGGAAGGTCTTGCCTCGTTCGCCGAAAAACGCGCGGCCAACTGGGTGGCCCGCAAAATATAGCATTCGCGCCGGTCGATGCGGCGCACTAACCCAGCCGGCGACGTTTTGTGTGCAGGACCATCTCTGGAGCAGTGATGCGGCACTATCGGTCGACGCAAGGCTTACTATTGTTTCGCTGCTACCGCGCGCTGCAGCCGTCGCGCTGGCCGAGCGCCGAGTGCGCGCGGCCATGCAGACGCGGCGTTGGCGCTGAATGCTCCCGCGCGCGCGCCAAAAATGATGGACGACATGCGAGAGTCCGCTCAACGGGAAGGGATTAGGCGGCTTCGATCATGATGTCGCGCGCGGCATTGTCGACGATGACCGGGGTGTCGAAATATTGATAGCTCGGCTCCGACCCGAACGCGGAAAGAACGCGCTGGCGGAAGCTCTCGTCGTGCCAGCGTTGGGCGTCCTCGACGCACTTCCACAAGTAGATGCCGCCGCCTTTGCCGGAGGCGAGATCGAAAATCATGTGCTTCCGGATCATATCCGGGTTCTGCTGCCAGCGCGGGATCGACTCACGGAATTGGGCGATCATCGCCTCGCGCGTGATCCCCTTGGGCAGGTCGAACAGGACGATTTCAGTGATCATGGGACGCGAACCTTGCTCATTTTGTCAGTCACAAGATTAACACAGCATTGGTCACATTCCCGCTAGCTTTAGTAAATGTTTGGGCCCCCCGCTGTGGACAGCGGGGCCAGCTAGGCCTATGATTTATATGTAAAAATGACGTATTGGTATCTCCGAATGCGAATTCAAGCGACCGTCAAATCGATCAAGCGCAGCCCCGCGAAGCCAGCCCTCGACACCGATGCCATGCTGAAGAGCGCGCGCAAGGCGAGCGACTTCCTCAAGGCGCTGTCGCACGAGAACCGGCTCGTCATCCTGTGTCTGCTGATCGAAGGGGACAAGACCGTCCGCGAGCTCGAGGAATTGCTGGATCTGCGCCAGGCGGCGGTGTCGCAGCAGCTCGCCCGTTTGCGCGCCGACAACTTGGTGGAAGCGCGGCGCAACGGAAACAGCGTTCGCTATTCGGTCGCGCGGCCCGAGGTGGTCGAGATCATGTCGGCGCTCTATAGCGCGTTCTGCCGCTGACGCGCCGAGAGTTCTGTCCGGGCGTAGCTATCCGGCCAAGGCTTGGACCCCGCGGCGGGACAGCGCCATCTCGATCACCTGCCGGAAGTCGCCCGGTCCGAGGCTGAGAAAGCCAGCCGGCGTACGGGCGAAGAAGCTTTCCACCGCCTTGCCCACATCGGCCACGTCGATGCCGCGCAAGGCAGCCTCCAGATCGAAGATCATGCGCGGCGGCGTCACGAAGAAGTCGCCGGTGATGAGGGCTTCGCGGACGAGGTTGCGGTCCGGGCCTTCCAGGCGGATGTCCGCCCGCACCGTGCCGCCCCGGCCCGTAAAAGACGCGGTCACCAGGGTGTCGTCCGGCTCCGGCGCGTCCAGCATCTCGACGTAGTCGTCAGTGCCGATTTCCTCGCGGAAGATGCGGTCGGCGAGCCCTTCCTCATAGGGCGTGATCTCGTCCCAGCGCGGCGCGATGCCGAGGCCTTCGGCGAAGCCGGCGAGGAGCGCGTCGTAGATTGTCCTGAGATCGGGGACTTTGTCGCCGAGGACCTCGCGCATGGTGATCACGCGCTGGGCCGCCGAGTCGAGGTCGCGCTTGGCGAGCTTTTCCGCCGGCACCTTGAGGCAGGCGACGATCTTGGCGGGGTCGAAGTCGATCAGTAGTGTGCCTTGATAGAAGATGAGATTGCCGTCGAAAAATCCGCCGGTGCCGCTGATCTTGCGGCCTTCAACCTCAATATCGTTGCGCGGTCGGTAGCGGGCCGGCACGCCGAGCTTATTGAGCCCGAGCGCCGCGGCTTCGCAAATGCGACGCGTCACGTCGGCGAGTTCGGTCACGCCGAGCGCGGTGCGATCGAAAACCAACTCCCAGCCGATCTGTCCTTCGTCGAAATAGAGGCCGCCGCCGCCGGTGATGCGGCGCACGATCTCGATACCGTGGCTCCTGCAATAATCTACCTTCACCTCGTGGCTGAGTATCTGGTGGATCCCGATCAGGGCGCAGGGGCGGAAGCGCAGGAAGCGGACGGTATCCGGGATCGCGCCCTCCCTGCGCGCATCGATCAGCGCCTGGTCGAACGCGATGTTGGCGCGGCCACCGCGCAGGCCCGTCTCGATGACGCGGAACGGCTTGACGCTCGCTTCGTTGGCCATGGCCTATCCTCCCCTTATGTCGGCGCGTCGGTTCCGCAGCACCCGCCGGGCAGCCCCTTTTCGAGCTGGCGGCGGACCTTGCGGATGTCCTGGCGGTCGAGCTTGAATGGATAAGAGGCGATATCGCGCGGAGGGGAATCGCCATACGGCCGGTCGCAGGCGGAGACGTCGTCCGCCTCCTTGCCCGGGCAGCCCGAGGTGCGGAAGGCGACGCCCGCGTTGATCACTTCGTCGATCTCGTCCCGCGGTAGGCCGAAGTCGACGAGCATGCCATTCTCATCGAAACGCATGCGCTCGATCCGGTGGCCGCGATAATCGATAAGATAGCGCGCGAGCTGGACGCGCCGCCATTGCGGGCGTGGCGCCGCTGGCAGGTGGTCCATGAGCGAGCCGCGCTCGGGGAAGAACGCGAACATGTGGCTATGGCCACCGAGGTCGCGGATCCTCTGCACCTGGGTCAGCAGGTCATGGTCGCTCTCACCCATGCCGACGATGAGATGCGCACCGAAGCGTTCGGGGCCGAAAATCTCGGCGGCGGCGAGGAGAATTTCCCAGTATTTGTCCCAGCTATGCGGCGACTGCACGCCATGCCCGCGCGTGCGGTCGAATATCTGCGGATTTGCGGCGTCAAGTGCTACGGTGAAAATATTGGCGCCGAGGTCGTGCAGCTCCTGAACGTCCAGGCGCGTCATCGTGGTGGGATTGGAGAGGATCGACACCGGCACGTGCTTGATGCGGTCGACCCATTTTTTGAGCACCGCCCGCGTGTCTTCGTCGGATCGGGGGTGGGTGATCATACTGATGCACATGCGATGGAAGCGCCCGCCGTCGCCGCCCGAGGCGACGATGTCGATCACCTTGTCGTAGGGCACCGCCGGCCAGTCGACGCGGATGAAGTTGCGGTCGGCGTAGTTGCGTTCCGCCTCGCGGTGGCGCGCGAGGCCGCAATAGGCGCAATTGGCGCGGCAGCCTTCCGGATAGGTGAGGAGGAGATTGAGGCAGCGCGTACAACTGGTGCGGTGCATGTAGCCGTTCATCACCCCCAATGTGATCGCCGCGGCCGTCGACATCTGGACGTATTCGGGCGAGCGCATAATGGGTGTAAGGAAATTGTAATTCGGCAAATAGACGCCCTCCGGCCGGACGTCCTGCGTTTTGACGCGCGCGCCGTTGCGGGCATCGGCCGGGACGGCGTCGGGCGCGCGCGGCTGCATCGTGTCGGCGTTGTTGAACTGGCGCTTGTCCTCGCCGAGGAAGTCCGGGATCGGTTGTCTTGGCATCTCGATACAGCTCATGACTTCCTCTCTTGGATTTGCGCCGTTATGCCGCCCAGTAGTGGGGCGAGCCGATCCAGCCGTCGCTCAGCGCCCGCACATCGGGCCGGCCGCCGCCCTCGTAGCTTGCGAGCACTTCCTGCCGCCGCCGCGCCGCGCGGCCGAGCGCGGCGTCGAAGATGTCGCCGAGCTCTTCTTCATACTCGTCGAGTGCGCGCGTTCGCCCGCCCAGCCGGTCCGCCGCCGCGCGGCCGGCGAGCGCGCCCGACTGCACGGCCGATGCGATGCCGGCGCCGGTGACCGGATTGGTGAGACCGGCGGCGTCGCCCGCGAGCAGCACAGCGCTCTCACCCAGCGCCCCGACGGCGCGCAGGCGGCCGCCGACGGGAATGGCGCCGCCGGTCAGGCCGTACGCCGTGGCTCCAATTCGACGCGAAGAGGCGAGCCGGTCGAACAGGGCGGCGAGCATCGGCTTGAGCCGATGGCGCAAGCCGATCTCGACGCCGACGCCTATGTTGGCGACGGCCCCCTTCGGGAACAGCCAGCCGTAGCCCCCGCGGTAATCGGCGTTGAGGAAAATGTCGGTCGCATCGTGCGGCAGGACCAGCGGTGCCGTGACCTGACGCGTGTCGACGAGGGCCCGGTTGACCTGCCCGATCGCGGCACCGACGCGCGAGCGCGGGCCGTCGGCTCCTATCAGAATGCGCGGACGCAGCGCGCCGCCATCGGAGGTGTGGACAGTTCCGTCCTTGTCGATGCGCAGCACCGATATGCCGTAGCGGCAACACGCCCCCGCGAGCGCGGCTTCTTCCGCCAGCATACGGTCGAAGGCGGCGCGGTCGATCATGTAGCCGCGGAAATCGGGAGTCTCTTCGGGCTTTTCATCCTCGACGAAGGTGAGCATGCGCGCGACCATCTGCTGGGTCACGCACCTTACTTTCGGCACGTCACGCTCGATCATCGTCGGCACGAACTCGGCGCATTGGATCGGGCTGCCCGCCTGCGACCGTCGCTCGATGGCGACGACGTCGAGGTTTGCCGCTGCCGCCACTGCGGCGGCGCGCCCGCCGGCCGGGCCGAGGCCGACGACGAGGACGTCCGGCGTCTCGATTTTCATCCCGATCCTCACGCGGCGCAAGCCCGACGCCCGGCGAGGCCGTCGAGCGCCATCGAGCAGCAGGCATGCTCCTGTTCAACCGGCCGGCCGATGGCGCGGGCAAGCGCCACGATGCCTTCGGCCGGATAGGCGATACCGTCAAAGCCCGCCATCACCGCATAGGCATCGGTGACCAGCTTGTGGCGGCCCGCGGGCCGCACACAGCCGAGCTGAACCGGCGCATGGTCGATCCGTTGCCGGGCGGCGACCAGGACTTTGGCCACGTCGTCGGTGGATATGGTGGCGAAGGGGCGGTGCGCGGGCGCATAGATCGGCGTCACCACGACGAGGATCAACGCCGCTACCTTGTAGCGCGAGATGATTTCAAGCGCATTCTCCTCGCCGAGCAGGCGGCCATAGTGCAGGCCGATGACGATGTGCGGCACGACATCCATCGTGGTTGCCGATAGTGCGGCGAGGGTTGCTTCAAAATCCGCGACCGGACGGTCGAGGTGATAGACGTCGCGGATCGTCTCCTGCGCGCCGATCACATCCATCATCGCGACGTCGACGCCTGCGTCCTCCATGCGTTTGGCGCGCCGCTCGTCGAGTAGCGCGGAATGAACGGCGATGCGCAACTGGGGGAAGTCGCGCTTGAGCTTCTCGATGGTGGGATAGTAGCGATCGTACGGCACCTCGTTGCGCCGGTTGGATCCTCCTGAGAGGAGAAACCCGCGCAGGTCCTTGACCAGGACAAGGTCGCGCACCTTGCGGTCGAGTTCCGCCGGACTGGTCGCCGGAATCATCGGCTCGAGGATTTTCGCCTGGCAGTGGTCGCAATTCAGTGCACAGGCGCCGCCCGTGATGGAGAAGGCGGGAAAGCTCGCCTTGCCGCAGCCTTTCAGCTCGTCGCTGGCATAGGCGCGGAACGTGGGCGTGTAGAACCGCAGCGGCCCCAGCGTGCGTTCGCGCGCCGCCGCTTCCAGCGCGCCGACGAGCGTCGGGTCGAAGGGTAGGTCGTCGAACGGTTCGATCTCACGCAGCGTGTCAAACCAGCTCATTTGCTTGCGCGCTCCTCTGACCTGCTAAAGGATACTGGCGTGTTTTGCGCGAGGCTGTCACTAATGTGCGCCTCGCTCCACCGACTCCAGCCTTGCGTCGTATCCCCGCATGAAAACGCTCTGCGTCCTTCAGCACGTCGAAGCCGAGTACCTCGGCTTGATGGAGGATCATTTGGAGAGCCGCAACATCCGCTTCCACTACGTTCGGCCGTTCGCGCCGGGCGGCATCGTTCCACCGGCGGCTGAAGGGTTCGATGGCCTCGTTCTCCTTGGTGCCGGACAGTACGGCATCGTCAGCGGCCACCTCATCCCCAGTCTCGGGCCGGAGCTGCGCCTGACCGCCGACTTTCTCGTCCGCCGATTGCCGGTGGTCGGTATCGGGGTTGGTGCCTGCATCCTGACCGCCGCAGCCGGCGGCGGCGCCGACGAAGCGCCGCTGCGTTTTGTTGTGCAACAGGCCAGGCGGTCGGCCCCGGACGTGCTGGCCGGTCATTTGCCGCAGACGTTCCCGGCAGCCGTCTACATGCGTGACCGTCCGGTCCTGCCATCCGATTCTCGGGTGCTGGCCGTCGGCGAGGCGGGAGAGCCTCTGGTATTCCAGATACGTGACAATTGCGTCGGCTTCGTCGGACATCCGGGAGCCAAGTCCGGAATGATTGAAGACGTGATCATGCAATCGGACGACGTGCCTGATCGGACGGCGGAAACGCTCGGCGATCTGCGTGCGGTGCAAGGTGAGATGGCTGCGGCGCTGACCGAGATCATGGTGGGTCTGGTCAAGCTGACGCATTGGATGCAGCCATCCTGTTGACTGGCTTCTTGCTACCGCCAGGTGCGGAAGTTTCTTATAGCCATTATTCAAAAAATGGAATATTGAAATTTTAGCCTTGGGTCGAGCTTTTGCAAAGCGGCCCCCCGGGGCAGGTCGGGTTTTTGTTTTCTTCGTGTCGAGAGGCGCAATGGCGAAGAAGCTCATCATCATCATGGTCAATACCGACCCTCGCAACGGCGAGGAGTTGGGCGCACCGTTCTTCCAGGCGACCGTCGCCGCGGCGATGGACTACGAGGTCGAGGTCATCTGCACGGCGACGGCGGGCCAGTTGATGAAGAAGGGTGTGGCCGAGAAGCTCGTGGTGAAACCCGGATCGCCCAAGACGGTCTACGATTTCATCAAGGATGCGCACGGCGCCGGGGTGAAGTTCTATTGCTGCTCCCCCAATCTCGATCTGTTCGACATGACCGAGGAGGACCTCATTCCCGAATGCGAAGGCATCGTCGGTGGTGCCAAGGTCATCGAGGAAGTGATGGAAAACGACGACGCGCGTGTCCTGACTTATTGAGGGTGACGCACAGATGACAAGCGGTCTGGCGGCGGAGCGGACGGCCATTGGCGACCCGGTATCGGGCGCGCCGGTCGTCCCGTACGAGAAGCTTGAAGAGGTGTTCGAGGACATCCGCTCGCACATGCTCTACGAGCACGAGCTGCACGGCTGTCTCAACTGCGGCATCTGCACCGCGACCTGTCCGTCGGCGCACTACTACGATTATTCGCCGCGCGAGATCGTCCAGCTCCTTTGGACGGAAAATCTCGAAGGCATCTATGACGCGATGCAGGAAAAGATCTGGTCCTGCGCCCAGTGCTATACCTGCGCCGCCCGTTGCCCGTTCGAGAATTCCCCCGGCGGGCTGGTCATGATCATGCGCGAGGTCGCGATCAAGCATGGCATGCAGTCGGCGAAGGATGTGCTGCGGCCGTTCTCGCGCGTGCTGCTCAAGGTGATCTCCACCGGCAATCAGCTCGCGCCCAACATGATTACGCGCGACGCCTTCCCGGATTGGGGGCCGAATGTGACCAAGGTCGATGCACCGCTCAACATTTTGCGCAAGGCGATCCCGGTGCCGACCATGCACACCATGGACACGGCGTGGGAAGTCAATCTGAAGACGTCGGTCGAGCTCTACACGATCTGGGAAGCGACTGGCGTGCTCGATCAGCTTGAGACCATCGACGAGAATCTGTTCGACGTCGTCAACGATGTGATGGACGAGAAGCGCGACGAGTACAACGAGTGGCTCGAGGAGCAGAAAGAAGATTCGGACGCGGATAGTTAACAAGAAATAATCGCGGCCGACGATCAATGCCGTGGAGCTATGGAGGAAACGATGGACGATAAGCGTAACGACGGTCAGCCGGCGTTCACGGGTTTCGGCGCCGAATGGCGTCCGTCCAGTTTGACGCCGAGCGAGGCGCGTGCCGCCACCTCTTGGGTAGAGGCCAAGATCGACCGCCGCTCGATGCTGACCAACAAGGATCGTGTGCACGACATCCGCGATGCCATGTGGCAACTTGAGAAGGAGGGCGAAATTCTCGTCCACCGGATCGACGAACGGCATGAGCCGGTGATCGCGCGCACTCTCTATGGGTGGGAGAAGCGCATCCCCACCACCAATCTCTGGCACCACAAGTCGTGCGGCCAGTGCGGCAACATTCCCGGCTATCCGACCACGGTATTGTGGCTGATGAACAAGCTGGGAGTCCGCTACATCGACGAGACCGACCAGACTTCCTGCACCGCGTGGAACTACCACGGCTCCGGTATCGGCAACGTGGTCAGCCTCGCGGCCGTGTTCCTGCGCAACTTCCACCAGGCTTACGTGTCGGCCAAGGCGCATGGGCTGCCTATCGGCACCTACTACCCGCTCGTGCATTGCGGCACCTCCTTCGGCAATTACAAGGAGATGCGCACCTTCCTGATGCAATCGGCCGAGTTGCGCGAGCAGGTGAAGAAGATTCTCGGCAAGCTCGGCCGCCTTGTCGACGGCAAGCTGCTGATCCCCGAAGAAGTCGTGCATTATTCGGAATGGCTGCATGTGATGCGCGACCGCATCAAGCAGCACCAGGTCGTCGACGTCAGCGGCATTCGAGCCACCATTCATCCGGCCTGCCACGTCTACAAGATGGTGCCTGAGGACGTGATCTATGATGACACCGTAATGGACGGCAACCGCGTCGCCGTCTCCACCGGCCTGATGCAGACGCTCGGTGCGCAGGTGATCGACTATTCCACCTGGTACGATTGCTGCGGTTTCGGCTTCCGCCACATCATCGGCGAGCGTGAGTTCACCCGCTCCTTCGCCATTGATCGCAAGATCAAGGTCGCGGTGGAGGAGGCGAAGGCCGACGTGATGGTCGGGCACGATACCGGCTGCATCACCACGCTCGATAAGAATCAGTGGATCGGCAAAGCGGTCGACAAGGTCTATGCGCTGCCGATCCTGGCCGACTGCCAGTTCGCCGCACTCGCACTGGGCGCGCATCCCTACAAGCTGGCGCAGTTGCACTGGCACGCCTCGCCGTTCGAGGGGCTGCTGGAGAAGCTCGGCATCGACTGGCAGAAAGCCAAGATCGAGTTCGAGGCCTACCTCGAGGAAGTCAAGGCCGGCCGCATCGAGACACTCTATGACCCCAAACGCGCGATCACCTCGGGTCCGGGTTACGTCAAGCCCGAGCCCGTCGCCGCGCTTCCAGGAGCTGCGGAATGAATTGTCCGGTTCTCATCGTCGGCGGCGGTCCCTCGGGGCTTTCGGCTGCCCATGCGTTGGCCATGGCCGGCCAGCGCGTCGTCCTCGTCGACAAGTCCGAGCGGCTCGGCGGTGCGCCGATCCTGTCGGGCTATGCCAAATTGGTGCCGTCGGGCGAGTGGGCCAGGGACGCCATCGGCGGTATGGTGCAACGGGTCGAGAGCAACAAGCTCATCGAGGTTAGGAAGAACGCGACCGTCAAAGCCTTCGCCGGCGGTCCGGGCGATTTTCGCGCGACGCTGTCCGACGGCACGCAGGTGGAGGCGGGCGCCACGATCCTGTGCACCGGGTTCACCCATTTCAATTCCGTCAACAAGCCGGAATGGGGTTTTGGGACCTATCCCGATGTGGTGACGACCACGCAGGTCGAGCAGATGTTCTCATCAGGCAAGGGCGTGCGCTGTCCGTCCGACGGGCGCGAGCCCGAGCGGGTCGCCATTCTGTTGTGCGTCGGCTCGCGCGACCGCCAAATCGGCCGCGAATGGTGTTCGAAAATATGCTGCACGGTGTCGTCCAACCTGGCGATGGAGATCCGCGAGGCGTTGCCGAAGTGCAGCGTCTACATCTACTACATGGATATCCGCACATTCGGACTGTACGAGGGCCTCTACTACTGGGAGAGCCAGGAAAAGCACAAGGTCAAGTACATCAAGGCGCGCATCGCCGAGGTGACATCCGACGGCAAGCGGCTGATCGTGAAGGGCGAGGACACATTGGTGAAGCGCCCGATCTCCATTCCCTTCGACATGGTCGTGCACGCCATCGGCATGGATCCCAACGTCGACAACATGACGCTATCTGCGGTGTTCGACGTGAAGCTGGAGAAGCACGGCCACATCCAGAAGGCCTCGACCTATTCCAACATGTCGGCGACCTCGCGGCCCGGCGTGTTCGTCGCCGGCGCCGCGACGGGACCCGAGACCATCGACGACTCCATCGCGCAAGGACAATCTGCGGCGATGGCGGCGCTGATGCTGGTTCGAAGTGCCGTGCTGGAGGCGGCCGAGTGATGTGGGCGATCGGCAGCCATAAAGCCAAGGTGGCGCCCGCGCCGGCGCGACCGGTGCTCGATCTGTCCGGCCCCAAGCTACGGCGGGCGTTCGAGAATCTGGTCGACGCCGCCGACGACACCGGCGGCGTCGAGCGTTACGTCGGCGCGCTGGCGCTCAAAGCCTCGCTGTTCGAGGAGGTGCTCGGCAAAGGTCAGGTCAGCGAACTGACCGAGCCCGAGTTCTACGATCTCGCCGCCTTTACGACGCCGGTTCGCCGGCGCATCGGCGCCTGGCTCGGCCGCAATGGTTTCGCTGCGATGCGTTCCCGCCTGGTCGCGTTGCTCGACGGCTGGTCCGATATCGGTACCGCCGATCAACGTATCGGCGCGTTTGTGGCGAGCTTTCCCGCCGATCGCGAGCATCGCTGGTCACGTGATCTCGCCGCCGAGGTGCTGCACTTCACCGCGCCCGAGCGCTATCCGCTGATGACGCGCTGGATGTGGGACGCCAAGGTCAATACCGGCGTGCTGCGCGAAATCTGGTACAGCGATAGCAATGTCGTGCCGGGCACCATCGAGGTCGGCGATGGCTTTGCCACCTTCGCAATGCTGCGCGAGGAACTGGAAGGCTTTCTGCAGGCGAACGGCGTGTTCCGCGACCTTATATTCTACACCGACCTGCTCTGCGCCCACGTCTATGCCGGCTACATCAACGACAGGGGCGGCCAATATCTGCACGCGGATTTCTGCGGCGGTGCCAAGGCCGACGCGATGGCGCACACGCGCCGGATGCTCGGGCTCGACGCCGTCGATACCGAGTCCGGCCGCACCCGTCTCAAGCTGATCGACGGCGAAGCCTATGTGCTCGGCGAACCGCGCCAACTGAGCTCGTGAAGGAGCGACGATGCCGATTCACGAAAAATCGCTGATCCGTCCCGAGAATCTCGTCACGCACGAGCACTTGGAGATCGACGGCGTCGACGTCTCCGGGCACTGGAGCACATTCATCACCTCGCGTGCCGTCACCGACTACAACGAGCAGATGGAGGAGGAGATCGCCGCGCTGCCGGGCGGCGAGTTCATCCACCGTTGCTGGCAATGCGGCTCGTGCACCAATGCTTGCACCGTCAACGCCATCAATCCCGACTTCAACCCGCGCTACTGGATCTACCTGATCCGCATGGGGTTCGAAGATGAGTTGCTGCGGGACAAGGACATCATCTGGCAGTGCGTCTCGTGCAACAAATGCACTTACGCCTGTCCGCGCGACGTCAATCCGGAAGGCGTGATGAAGGCGACGGCGCATTGGCTCGAGCTCAAGGGCCACACCGAGAAGAAGCCGTCCACGGTCTTCGACGAGGTCTTCTCCGAGCAGGTCTTCGCCACCGGCAAGATCGAGGATGGCCGGGTGCTGCAGGAGTTCTTCGCGCGCACCAAGCAGCCGCTGTTGCAGGACTGGCTCGTCGCGCTGGTGCGTGGCCTGGCCAGCCGGCTGCCGGTCGGCCTGCTGATGAAGCTCGGCCTCGCCACCCTGTTCCGGCCGCGCACGCGCGGCTGGGATACGGCCAGCGCTGCGATCGAGGAATACGTCAGTGAGTGCGAGGCGGTCGCCCGCAAGGCGCTTCGGTTAGACGTGCAGGGAGCCGAGTGATGAGCGGCAAGTACAAGCAGGTCGCCTATTATCCGGGCTGCGCGCTCGAAGGCACTGGACATGCCTACAACCGCTCCACCAAGGAGCTCGGCAAGGCGCTCGGCCTCGACATCGTCGAGCTCAAGAACTGGAACTGCTGCGGCGCCATGGAGGTCAAGAACATCGACCCCAAGCTGCAAACCTATCTGTCGGCACGCAACCTGTCGATCGCCGAAGGCATGGGTTTCGACACCGTGATGGCGCCGTGCAACGGCTGCTATCACAATCTCAAGAAGGCCGAATACGACCTCGCCAACGATCCCGCCTCGCGCGAGGTTACCGAGAATCTCTCGCGCAAAGCCGGGCACAAGACTTATGAGGCCGGCAAGGTCGAGACGATTCACGCGCTCGACTGGATCAAGCAGGCGATCGGCGAGGACGGCCTGAAGGCGCGGGTGAGGAACTCGCTCAAGGGCCTCAAGATCGCCAACTACTACGGCTGCATGTACACGCGCCCGCGTCACATCTTCCCTGAAAAGGATCAGGGGCCGGGCTCGGAATCGACCTGGAAGCCGCATTTCATGGACGACTTGCTGGCCGCGGCCGGCGCCGAGAACGTCGAGTATCCGCTCAAGACCGCCTGCTGCGGCGGCGCCCATACGCTGTCGGACAGCGACACCTCGACCAAGCTCGTGCTCAATTTGCTCACTACCGCCGAAGCCTGCGGCGCCGAGGTGATCGCCACCGAATGCCCGACCTGCCACACCGGCCTGGAAATGCATCAAGTGCGCGCGGAAAAGATATTTGGCCGCAAGACCACTGTGAAGATTCTCTATTTTACCCAGCTTCTCGGCATGGCGCTCGGCCTGTCGGCGCGCAAAGTCGGCGTGCACGAAAACTTCTCCGATTCCTCCGATCTGCTGCACGCGCGAGGGCTAGGGTGATGGCCGACGTCCGGACCATGAGCCTCGACGACGTCGCGGCGCGGCTCGACGGGATGGTCGCAATGCCCGATGCCGCGCTCGCGGCGGCGACGCCGGACCTCGCGGACGAATTGCTGGCGCTCGGCGAGACGATCCTCGAAGTCTGGCTCGCAGCGCGCGGCGAGACGCCGACGACGTGCGCCGTCGAAGGTTTCCGCGTGCTGGCGCTGCATCGCCAGGGCGCGCGCGGCGACGCGAGCTTCAACGCCTGCCGCGAGACCTGCCGCGAACTCGTCTACCACCACAATCTCGTGCGCCTCGAGCCTGCCCATGCCGACGTTGCGCACAGGTTGCGGCTCGGCGCCATGGTGGCGCGGCATCTGATGCTTTTCATCGGAGGCAAGCTCGAAGTGGCGGGGCTCGGCGAGTTCTGCTGCGCATCGCGGCCGTTGCGTCAGCGCGAAACATCGGCGCAGCCCGCCGAAACCGTTTGATAAAGGAGAATCCATGCCGAGCGTCCGTGGCTGCAACCTTCCCGACGACCTTCTCTACGATGTCGCGAACAACATATGGTATCGCGAGAACGCCGACGGCACCGTGACGCTCGGCATGACAGCCGTTGCCGCGGCGATGGCCGGCCAACTCGTCGCCTTCACGGCAAAGAAGGCTGGCCGCTCGGTGGACGCAGGCAAGTCTTGCGCCACCGTCGAATCCGGCAAGTGGGTGGGGCCTGCGAAAATCGCATTCGACGCGGAAGTGGCCGAGGTTAACGACGCGCTGACCGGGGCGCCTAAGCTCGCCAATGCCGATCCCTATGGTGAGGGATGGATGGTCAAGGTGCGTCCGAAGGACTGGGCCGCCGCCAAGCCGAGCCTCGTTCCCGGCACCGCGGTCGCTGCACCCTATGAAGCGAAGATGATCGCCGATAATTTTGCCGGATGCGCGTGAAGCCCAAGAGAATGGATCGCCCGTGAATGAAATCGCCGAACCCAAGGTGTCGATCGGGAGCCGCGGCCTCGGTGCGGTCGCGGCCGTGCGGAATTACTTTCCGGGTGTGCTGGCGAGCCTGATCGTCGCGATCGCCGCGACGTTTCTGTCCGAACATTACGGCGGGCCGGTGATGCTGTTTGCCCTGCTGCTCGGCATGGCGTTCTATTTCTTGTCGCAGGAGGGGCGCTGCATCGCCGGCATCGGATTCGCCTCCAAGAGCATCCTGCGCGTCGCCGTCGGACTGCTCGGGGCGCAGATCACGATCGCCGAGATCATGAAGCTCGGCGCGGCGCCCGTTGTCACCGTGATCGGCGCGGTGATCCTCACCATCCTGTTCGGCGTGCTGGCGGCCCGCATCATGGGCCTGAGCCGGCCGTTCGGAATTTTGACCGCCGGAGCCGTGGCGATCTGCGGCGCCTCCGCGGCGCTGGCGATCTCGTCGGTACTGCCGAAGGGAGAGAACCACGAGCGCGACACCGTCTTCACCGTGATTGGCGTCACGGCGTTGAGCACGATCGCCATGATCGTCTATCCGTTGATCATCGCGTTGTTCCATCTCGATCATGCGGCGGTGGGCGTGTTCCTCGGCGGCACCATCCACGACGTGGCGCAGGTGGTCGGCGCTGGCTTCAGCGTGTCTGATGAGACTGGCAACGTCGCGACCTTCACCAAGCTGCTTGCGGGTGGCGATGCTGTTGCCCGTTGTGGTGACGCTGTCCTACGTGTTCCGCGCCCACAATGTCGGCAAGGCCGGCCGCCAATTGCCTGGCTTTCTCGTCGTCTTCGCCGCCCTGGTGGTGCTCAACAGCATTGGCATCATTCCCGAGTCTGTGCTTGCGGTCATCAAGAACGTTTCGCGCTGGTGCCTGGTAACGGCGATCGCAGCGCTCGGAATGAAGACGTCGCTCAAGGCGATGGCGGATGTCGGCGGACGCGCGATTGCCCTGATCGTGGCCGAGACGGTGTTTCTCGCGATCCTGGTTCTGGTAGTCGTGGTGTGGAAGGTCTAAACAAAGCAAAGCAACGGCTGAGGCTATATTTTTTTAGGAAAGGGCGTGAATCATGACTAACGAAGCCAATACCAAGCGCATGTCAATGATCGTCACCAAGGGTTCACTCGACTGGGCCTATCCGCCCTTTATCCTGGCGACGACGGCAGCGGCCATGGGTCTCGAGGTGACGATGTTCTTCACCTTCTATGGTCTCACGCTATTGAAGAAGAAGCTCGACCTGAAGATCTCCACGCTCGGTAATCCGGCGATGGAGATGCCGATGTTCGGCATGCATATCGGCATGCCCAATCTCGTGTCTGCTATTCCCGGCGTCGACGCGGCAGCGACGACGATGATGAAGAACCTGATCAAGAAGAAGGGCGTGGCCTCGATCGAGGAACTCCGCGCCATGGCGATCGAGGCGGACGTCAAGATGATCGCCTGCCAGATGACCATGGACCTGTTCGAGTACACCAAGGACGACATGATCGAGGGTCCGGTCCTCGGGGGGGCCGCGACCTATATCGAAACGGCGACCAAGAGCGACATCAATCTTTTCATCTGAGCGAGTTCCAAGCGCCAGTACCTACCGAGGAGACGACATGGCCGACCAAGTTCTCGATGCCAAAGGACTGAATTGTCCGCTACCGATCCTGCGCGCCAAGAAGGCGCTGAAGGACGTGCCGATCGGGGGCACCCTTCAGGTGCTGGCGACCGACCCCGGGGCGGTGAAGGATTTTGAGGCGTTTTGCCGCGCCACCGGCAACGATCTGCTGGAGTCGAAGGCGGAGGGCAAGCTGTTCGAATTCCTGATCAAGCGAACATCGTAGCGGAGACGCCGGCGTTGCAGTGGCGGATCGCTTGTAGCGGCACGCTGCCAGAGGCCACAGAAAGAGCGATGGCAATGAGGGACCGATACAAGCGGCGTAAGTCCCTCACGTCTCAGCTGCCGCGGCTTCAATCTGTTGTCACGGCTTTCAACTTGGAGATGCCAAGCATCTTGAGTGCGGCCGTCTCGTAGAATGGTTCGCTTTCCCCCCGCCGCATCTTGCGCAAGAAATATTTCTCAAAGCCGACCTTGGCAGCATGAACCCATTTGCCGTCGGATGACCAGTTGACATTGCGCGGCGGAATCTGGGGTTGCGCAACGAAGGCAATTCCGGAATCACCGAAATCCGCGAGGCAGACGGCATTCCACGTCGGCTGGTGGGTCGGCGCCTTGCCGCGAAGGAGCTGGCCGATGTTGAGGGCCGTGGCGGTGACCATGGATTCGATCATGAACCCGGTCTTGGGAACGCCGCAGGGGACGGGCGTGGGACCGACGGGCGGAATCGCGACGCAGACGCCGACCGAAAAGACGTTGGTGAACTTCGGGTTTCGCTGATGCTTGTCGACAATCACAAACCCGCGCGGGTTGACCAGGCCGTCGATGCCACGTAACGGCGCGATCCCCCGGAAGGCAGGCAGCATCATCGAGAAGCCGAACGGCAGCTCATGGGTTTTCGCAACGGATCCGTCGACGGCCACCTCCTCGACGGTTATCTTGCAATCTTCGACCATCTTGACGCGAGAACTCGTCAGCCACTTGATGTGGTGCTCGCGCATCTCACTCTCGAGGATCCCCTTGGTGTCACCCACCCCGTCAAGACCGAGATGGCCGATATAGGGCTCGGCGGTCACGAACGTCATCGGGACGCGATCGCGAATCTTTCGGCGACGCAATTCTGTGTCGAGTATAAACGTGAATTCGTAGGCCGGGCCGAAGCACGACGCGCCCTGAACAGCGCCGGTGACGATGGGTCCGGGCTTCTTGCAGAAATCCTCGAAGCTCACCAACGCCTTCTCGGCGTGATCGATATGACAGATCGAACTGGTGAAGCCGTTCGGGCCGAGTCCCTGAACTTCGTCGAAGGCAAGTTCCGGCCCTGTCGCGATAATCAGGTAGTCATAACGCAACATGGAGCCGTCTTCGAGCTGAAGGCGGTTCTCGTCCGGCATCAACTTGCTGACCGGGACGGCCTTGAAGCTGATCCCGCGCCGAGCGAAGGTCGGCGCCAGGTCGACTTCGACCAATTCCCGCGTTCGCCAGTTGACGGCAACCCATGGATTTGATGGCACGAAATGATAGATCGGATCCTTGGTGACGACCGTGAGCGTGTCTTCCGGCCGCATCTGATCCTTCATTTCATAGGCCATGATGACGCCGCCCAAGCCGGCTCCCATAACAACGATTTCCGCCATTACAGCCTCCCTTACCTTCAGGTATTTTAGGTGCTTTGAACGCGCCTAAATCAGTGTATTCAAATATTTGAATTTGTCGATTTGTTCTTTTTTGAGGTCATCTTGCGTTGCAATAATTTAGAGCAGCGTGTTCGGCCAATCCGGTCGTGGGAGAGCCGCGGGTTAGGCCCGCGCCGGACCAAGGTAAAGGTGGAGACACGTTTTTGCCGTGGCTGAAACGCAGACACTCGATGATCGGATATTTGAGCCCTATGGAGTACGAAAGACAGGCCAGATTAGCTTAAGCGGGAGTCAATCGAACCAAGTGCAGGCCAAACTGCCTCAAACTGATATCGCGAGGGGGCAGCAGATCGTCCCACCGAATCTGGATGCATTTTGTTGCGGTGGGTGGAGCGAAATCCCGTCGACTTCGGGACACAGGACTGGTACACACGACGCCATCGGGCTTGCAAGAAATGCCTGATTTTATTGGGTTTCTGTGAGCGGCGCGGCAATCCATCCCTCTCCGCCAAACTACGCCAGAGTGCGATACGCTTGCCTATTGTCCGAAGTAGGCGTTTGGCCGTGGAGTTTCGATGTCTGTATCTGGGCGGCCGGGTCGGCCAAGCGTTTGTCGGCCGAACGCTCCCACTGATTACCCTGAAATCAGGTATCCGTGGCGGCCTTCCTCCGGGGTGCGGACTCAGGATCAGGCACAGCTTTTCGGCGGTCGAGTTCCGCCATTCCGTTCCAATAAACCACGTGCCCTCGCGTAGGTAAGTGTGATCGGGAATGGACGGGATACGAAGAAAACAATAGCGCTTCCAAGATACCTCATAGCACTATGGCGTAAGCTCGTGACGTGTCTGCGGCGTTCCTATCGGATCGCAATCTCGCCAACTGGATCGTGTCGGTGGTCAAAATTGGGCTCCTCGGGAGCGTCCGCTCGTGGCGGCGCAACGCGGACGTTCGGTCATGCGAAGAAGATTATGCGCCCTGGCTTTGTGTTGCCCTTCGCTTCTGGCGGAAATCCAGTGCCGCGCGAGGTCTGCATCGGCCTTCGATTATCCGCAGCCCTACGGCAGGAAACCGCTCACGCTGGCGAGCTTCTTTGGCAGATAGTCGTCGATAACGTAATTAAGGCCCCATTTGGCCAGCGCCTGCTGCTCGGCGCGAACGCCCATTCGAAGCAGTTGCTTGATTGCAGCGATCCACTCGGGATTGGCCATAATGAATGGATCGTGCTGCATTGCGTCTTGAGCGCGCTTGATGTCGGTTGTCGACAGGGGATGAGTCGCATCCTCAAGCCCGAAGTCGACAATATCCTGTGGCGTGACGCCCAGGAAGCGCGCCCGCGGCACACACAGGAAGCGGTTGATGTGAGCCGCATTGCCGGAGCCTACCTTGAGCGTGCGGTATATGTTGGTAAACCCGTAAGGATCACAATCGACAAAACAGTAGACCGGTAAATTCTGTTTGTCGGAAAGCAAGCGGATGAAGCGCCGTGTGGCGCGGGTCGGGACCCCGCCCATCTCGACGATGATGCATCGCGCGGTTTCCCAAAAGCGGTGATTGTTGAGGCGCTGAAACATGCCGCCCGTTTCAATCGCGAGCACGAACTGTGCATCGGTGCGGAAAGCCAGATGTTCGGCCGAGCGCGGGATGCTGTAAGCGCCGCTCCCCAAATTGGCGCAATCTATTTCGATGGCCTCCCCCGTCGCCGGATTTCTGTCGACCACGGTGAGCCGACCCGCGACCGAGCCGCCATGGGATTCCGGGTAGAAGCGAAGCTGCTCCCGCGACAGCCCTTGCATCGATGCCATGGCCTCGATGTCGTCCATGATGGCGTCCGATTCGGCCTGTTCGTCGAAGCGGCAATCTCCCCAGTTCTTGCTGATGTAATAGACCTCGCGCTTGGTGGCGAAGTCGTCATGCTCGACCATCGTCCGGGAGGTCGCCATCAAACGCAGGGTCTGCGCGAACGACCGCGCGGTGGCCACCGTCAGCGAGCGCACCTTGCGTGCATCGCCCAACTCGAAATAGCCCTTCGCTTCATCATAGGTGACATTGTCAAGGCTACGGACCGGGAGCTTGATATCCGGCAGCTTTCCGCCCTCGATGTTTGCGCGAACCTGACCGGCAATCGACTCGATCAGGGTGATGGTCTTGTTGTCCAGATCGCTGCGCGTGGCGTCGGAGCTGGTCTTTTTCATGGCCCGGGCCTTTGCGTCGTGCGGCTCTTGTGGAGCACGTCGTCGAGCTTCCTCACGGTGGAGTCGCGTTCAGCATTACTGAGAGCGAGGATGTCCTGCAGGGCGACGCCAATGTGCGGCAAATATTTCTCGATATAGGACCGCCTGTCATATTCTTCGTGAAGTTGCGTTTCGTGGCGCAGGTAATGCGCGAGCTTGCGTGCGCATTCCTGCAGCCCCAATTTGATCTCCTTGAGGATTTCCGGATAGGGCTCGATGGCCTCCTTGGACTCGGAGGTGTAGGGCACCCAAACGGACGCGACATGGACCAGGATCGCCATCGGTGCGACCGGCAATCCACCTTTCGGCTGGTGAAGACCATAGCCCCGCCAGTTCGTTTGGATGACGGCCTTGGTGATCGCGCAGCTGGACTGCTGGTAAAGGAGCGGTACCCGGTTCGCAAAACGGAGCAGACGAGCGGGCTCGTCCTTCTGTGCTATCAGGTTTTCGGCGGCGCGTGTTTCCTCTGTTGCCTTCTTGCGCATGTGGCCGCTTTCGTCGACTTCAACGCCGGCCCCGCCGTGGCGGCCATAGGCGATAGCAACTTCCACCTGGAACGGGTTGCCCCGGTAAGCGGCGGCTGGCCGGGTGGTGACGGTAAAGAAATCCGCCTCCAGCTCCTTGTGCAGCCCGTCCAGCAGCTGCTTCTCGCCGATCGGGACGATACAGTCCGTTCGCGGCGCCAGGATGCGTGTCTTTTGAAGTGCCTTGTGCAGCGCAGTCGCCTGCACGTGCGCTATGTGCTTCGGATGAGAGCGATCGCTTAGCTTCCTGTCTGACAGCTTGCCGGCGAGCTCGATGATGTTGAGCGCTGTCTTTCTCCCCACGCAAGAAAACTCGTCCACAAGGAACCGCAGCAACGTGCGGCTTGCGGTGTTATTCAACATCTGAATAAGCCGGCCGAGTTCGATGCCGTACGGATGAGGCTTGATTTCTATCGGACGAGCCGGGAGTTTCCTGGTGCTGCGGGCGAAACGGACCTCTACGCCTTGCGGGTCCTTGTAGGCGATAGAGAGGTGCGGATTGGCGATGGCCGTCTGCTTCAGATAAACTTCAACCGAGTGCGGTCCCTTCTGATAGTGGCCCTCCATCTCCATCTCGACTCGCGTCCCGTGAGGACGGTCCCACTTCAACCGCTTCTTCCTGTGGATGTCCGGCTGGTTCTTGGCCGTGTCAACCGACACATACATTTCCGAGGCAAGCTTGTCGCCCTTGATGCGGCTGATGATATGCAACGGCTTGCCGACGGTGAGCTGCCCGTACATTCCTGCGGCCGAGATCCCCATCCCCTGCTGGCCGCGTGATTGGCTGAGCTTGTGGAATTTCGAGCCATAAAGCAGCTTACCGAAAATGCGTGAGATCTGGCTCTCGACAATTCCCGGGCCGTTATCCTCCACAACGATCCGCGACTTCCCGTAGCGATCGCTCACCTGGACGCCGATATCGGGAAGTATCCCCGCTTCCTCGCAGGCATCGAGCGCGTTGTCCACGGCTTCCTTGACCGCAGTGACCAGTGCCTTGGCGGGGGTATCAAAGCCGAGCAGATGGCGATTTTTGAGAAAGAACTCTGAAACGGAGATCTCGCGCTGTCAACTCGCCATTTCAACGGCGGTGGCAGGTGGGGATTGCCTGTGCTGCGCTGAAATGGCCTGGTCAGCTTGGTTGCGCAATCTAGGACCGCAAAGTTCTGAGAGAAGCCGGCAGGTGGTCCATGAGTTTTGCAAACTCGCCCGGATCGAGTTTCTGCCAGAGGGCCTCGAACACGCCGCGGCTCACGGTCAGCGCATCCATCGGAAATTGTGGTCGCAACTCTTTCAAAACGTGCTCTGAAAATTCCTGGACGCTTCGATCTTTCGTCGGCTTCCCTGCCATATGCCAGCCTTCGTAATAGAGGCCGCGTATAAGCATTGGAAGCTGAGCGCCGAGATGAACTGCGACCTCCGGAGGCAACCGGTCGCGTAACGCATGCAATACGGCTCGCAATGCGATGTAGGAATCGTGACGATCAAGTTGAAGCTGCTCGCCGACGGCCTTGAGCCAGACATTAGTCTCCTGAACGGTGTGATCGAGGACGGCGAGGCCCGATGTGCTCATGACGTTCTCCGTTCAAAAGAGAGAAGTTTTTGACGCGGCCATAATCTACCCATGGCGGAGGGCGCGGCTTGATGTGGGTCAAGCCGCCCGGATCATCCAGAGGTCATATTTTGCCGTTGCCGAAACGGCACGAGCGATCTGCAGCAACAGCCATATCGACGATTTTGCCGGGAGTGAGGACGGTCGCGATGAGTAAAGCGCCGCCAGCAGCAGATTTGTCGGGCGAGGAACGCCTGATTGCGCGCTATTTCCGTCCATTGGCGAAGCATCCCGGAGCCTTTGGACTTGTCGATGATGCCGCCGCGATAGAGCCGCCTGTGGGCTGTGATCTCGTGCTCAAAACCGATGGCCTCATCGGCGGCGTGCATTTTCTCCCGGACGACCCTGCGGATACCGTGGCGAAGAAAGCATTGCGCGTGAACCTTTCGGATCTCGCTGCCAAGGGAGCCCGCCCGATCGGATTTCTGCTTGCGCTCGCGCTGCCGCAAGAGATTGGACCGACGTGGCTTGAGCCGTTCGCGCGCGGCCTTGGCGAGGACGCCGAGTTTTTTGAATTCCCCCTGCTTGGGGGCGACACTGACCGAACGCCCGGCCCAATCACGATCTCGATTGCCGCGCTCGGCGCAGTCTTACACGGCAGGATGATCCGGCGCAGCGGCGCCAGGCCGGGAGATCGGGTGGTTGTGACCGGGACGATTGGGGATGCCGCGCTCGGCCTTCTGGTGCGGCGCGATCAAACGACGGCCAAACGGTTAAACCTCACTGGCGCCCATGAGGAATACTTGAAAGGCCGCTATCTGATTCCCCAGCCGCGTAACGCGATCATCGAGGCTCTGCACGCACATGCAACCGCGGCGATGGATGTCTCCGACGGTCTTGTCGGCGATCTTGCTAAACTCTGCCGAGCCTCCGGGGTTGCGGCGGAGATCAACGTCGAGAGTGTGCCCCTATCGGAAGCAGCCCGCGCAGCTTGTGCCAACGAGCCAGCTTTGGTTGAGACCATCCTCACCGGGGGCGACGATTACGAGGTCATTGCGACGCTACCCGCTGGCGAGGTTGAAGCATTCCGCCGAGCCGCGTCGGCGGCGCATGTCGCGGTGACCGAAATCGGCAAGGTAGTCGCGGGCGAGGGAGCCGCCCGCTTTTTTGATCGGAAACACAAGTTGCTCCGTTTCGCCCGCCCCTCATTCAGCCATTTCTAACGATGAATTCCGGGCGTCCCGTGGAGCACGCATTGTCAGCAGCGATTGCATCGGAAGATCGATTATTGTCCTAAAATCTTTCCCGGCGGGGTAAAGGGCAGCCGGAGGGCATCGGCTACGGCGCGGCAGGTGACTTTTCCCCCGTGCACATTGAGCCCGTTTTGCAAATGCAGATCGTCGATCAATGCCCGAGGGAAGCCTTTGTCCGCGAGCGCCAAAACGAATGGACGCGTTGCATTGTCCAGGGCAAATGTCGACGTTCGCGGTACGGCTCCGGGCATGTTTGCTACGCAGTAATGCACCACGCCGTCGACCACAAAGGTCGGCTGTGAATGTGTCGTCGGGCGAGAGGTTTCGGCGCAGCCACCTTGATCGATCGAGACATCGACGATGACGGAGCCCGGCTTCATGACCGCAACAGTCCGTGCCGAAATGAGTTTGGGTGCGGCATCACCGGCCACCAGGGCGGCTCCGACGACCAGGTCGGCGGAGATGCAGAGTGCTTCGATTGCGTCGGCATGAGCCGTAACGAAACGGACGCGTTCGCCAAAGAGCTGCGACAGTTGACGCTGTGTCGCGAGGCTGCGTGCGGCGACGGTGACATTGGCGCCCATGCCGATCGCCATTTCCGCCGCACTGGTTCCCACAACTCCACCGCCGAGAATCACAACTTCGGCGGATGGCGCGCCTTCGATACGACCGAGCAAGATGCCGCGGCCGCCTTGAGGACGTTGCAGGAAATGGGCGGCGACTTGCGGCGCCATGCGGCCGGCGACTTTCGACATCGGTGCAAGCAGGGGCAGCTTTCCTGCCGCATCGGTGACGGTTTCGTAGGCGATGGCCGTTACACCGGATGCCATGAGATCGTGGGTCTGCTCGGGGTCGGGAGCCAGGTGTAGATAGGTGAAGATGATCTGTCCTGGGCGCAATTGCTTGCGCTCGGATGCAAGCGGCTCCTTCACCTTCACGATCAGTTCGGCGCGCTGAAATATCTGTTCCGCACTTGCCATGATTTCGGCGCCAGCGGCAATGTACTCCTGGTCGGCAATGCCGGCGCCCGCACCCGCCGCCGTCTCGACCGCGACGCGATGCCCCCGCGCTGTCAATTCCTTGACAGATGCGGGAGTGAGGCCAACGCGGTATTCGTCGGTTTTGATTTCCTTGGGAACGCCGATGAACATAGTTGCCTCACGCGCGGATCATGCATTTTAGGGAACGACGACGACGGCACAAGGGGCGAGGCTGACGAGCTTCTGGGAGACGCTGCCGAGCAACAGGCCGGCCAATTGGCCGCGGCCGCGTCTGCCCAGTACGACCATCTCGACCGAACTGCTCGCGGCGATATTGATCAATGATTGCGCAACATCACCTGAGCCCGTCCGAAGTTCGACCTGGGATACGCCCAGGTGGCGAGCGCGGACTTCGGCGGTCTTTAGCGTCTGTGCCATCAACGCTTCCATCGCATCGCCAATGCTTCCCTCGGCGCGCGCCAGCTGTCGCGCCTCCTCTCCCAATAGGGTATCTGCGACGGTCGCGATCAACAGATCGCCCGCTAACGCTTTCGCAAGCTCCGCCGCCACGTCAACCGCGCGGTTCGCCCCCTTGGAGCCATCGGTCGCTACCATAACGTGCCGCATAAGATCACCTGCCTGACTGTTGCTTTACAATGACTCTATCGTTGCCGATGCGACCGTCGCCGGGGATGATTCTGGTTAGAAACCTCTCGAATGCGAAAGGTCACCGCTGATAGATCCCGACGAGGGTCGCTTCGGCGATAACATGCCTGCGTGCTTCTCGCTCGACCTCGCTGCAGGTGGGCTTGGCGCCGAGCGACAGGCGATCGACCGAAAGAGCCAGCAAACGAAAGTGATAACGGTGACGCCCATGACCGCGGGGCGGGCAGGGACCGCCGTAGCCAGCCCGATGAAAGTCATTGATGGCCTGCCTGAAGCGCGCCGCGCCGCCGTCACGGCCGGCGCCTTCGGCAACTCCCGTTTGGTCGGTAGCAATGTCGTAAGCGGCCCAATGGTGCCATTTGCCCGCGGGCGCATCGGGATCGTCACAGAGAAGCACGAGACTTCGAGTCGCCGGCGGTACGGCCCGCCAATCCAGGGGCGGGGAGAGGTCGTCTCCATCGCAAGTGAAACGGCGCGGGATCGCTGAGGCGCTAGAAAAGGCACTTGAACTCAACTGCATTAGCCACCTCCAGACAAACAAGATTGTCTCAATCGTGAGCCAGTCTGATTGATCCGGATCAAGGCCGCGTCTTTTGATGCCTGCCGGCCCGTTACGCACAACGCTACACTACCCTGATGACGAGACCTTTTGAACTTCCGCAATCAATTTGACCTAACGCAAGGTCCGATTGGTATGGCGAATTATTCTATTTTTTGTTCTGGATGAGGAGATCGGCATGACATCCACCATTATGATAGTGGCGTTTCTATCCATTCCGACGTTTCTGTCGCTCTCGGCGTTGATACGTATGTCGGAAATGCAGGTAGCTGCGGCAAGGACTTCGCGGCGGTGAATCCGGCGATAGGTCCGTCAGCCCTGCGCGCGCTCTAGGGCGCTGTCGACGGTGCTTCGTTCCCGGGATATCGCGAGGAGAGGGACTTCAATGACAGGCGATGCTGGCTCTCTTGCGCAGGCGCCGGGCCGAATATCGCGCGGCTCCTTCCTTCGGGCTTTGCGTCGCATGGCTGCCTTGACCCTTGGCGCGTGGCTGGTAATCGCCGGCGCCGGGTGGGTGCCGGGCTCCCGTGCCGTTGCGGCTGCGGTAGATGCGGCCAACGCCCCTTCCCCGGTTGGCTTCGCAGATATCATCGAACGCATTAAGCCCGCGGTCGTCGGCGTCCGCGTGAGGGTCGAGGGGGCGATCTCATCGGGCGACACGCAACAGGAACTTCCTTTTCCTCCCGGGTCGCCGTTGGATCGCTTCTTCCGCCAGTTCGGGGTTCCGATCCCCGACGCTCCTGCTGCGAAGTCAGGAACCTCGGTAGGCTCTGGATTTTTCGTCTCCGGAGACGGCTACGTCGTGACCAACAATCATGTGGTGGCAGGAGGCAAGAGCATCGAGGTGACGACTGATGACGGTAAAACCTACCAGGCCAAGGTCATCGGTACGGACCCCCAGACAGACGTTGCCCTCATCAAGATCAGCGCGCCCACCGACTTTCCATACGTGAAATTCGCGGCGAATGAACCGCGCATCGGAGATTGGGTTATTGTAGTGGGTAACCCGTTTGGCCTCGGCGGCACCGTTACAACTGGCATCGTTTCGGCGCACGGACGTGATATCGGCGCGGGCCCGTACGACGATTTCATTCAGATCGACGCGCCGGTGAATAAAGGCAACTCAGGAGGACCGACTTTCAACGTGAAGGGCGAGGTGATTGGGGTCAACACAGCAATCTATTCCCCATCTGGCGGTTCCGTCGGCGTTGCCTTCGACATCCCGGCGGAGACCGTGAAGCTCGTTGTCCAGCAGCTCAAAGACAAAGGCCATGTCACGCGCGGCTGGATCGGGGTGCAGACCCAGCCGGTCACGCCGGCGATCGCCGATGCCGTGGGTCTAAAAATGCCTGAGGGCGCTCTCGTCGCGCTTGCCGAGTCCAACAGCCCCGCTGCCAAGAGCGGGATCGAAGCCGGCGACGTCATCGCTTTCGTGAACGAGCAGGCGATAAAGGACCCGCGCGATCTGGCCAGGAGAATTGGCGCGATTGCGCCGGGGACCTCGGTCAAGGTCGGCATTTTCCGCAACGGACAAGAAAAGACCGTCACGGTGACGCTGGGCGAACTGCCGCGTTCGTCCGCGCAGGCCAAGACAGGGGAGAAGAAGGTTCCAAGCCAGCCACCAATTCTTGGCCTCACGCTCGCTCCCGCGAGCGCCATAGCGGGCGCTGGCGATGAGGGCGTCGTAGTCGTTGAAATCGATCCGACTAGCCGCGCGGCAGAAAGCGGGCTGCAAACCGGTGACATTGTCTTGGACGTCGGTCGCCATGCGGTGAAGACGCCTGCCGACGTTAGCAAGATCGTGGAAGAAGCCCGCGTTCAGTCGAAACATGCGATTCTGATGCGCATAAAGCGGGGTGATACGATCAGTTTCGTTGCAATTCCCATCGCATAGCGGCGTTGGAGGCTTCAAATGCGCGTGCATCAAATCATGACCCGCAAGGTGGCCACGGTGAAAGCCGACACACCCATTCTCGAAGCTGCGAACCTGATGCTGTATCAGCACATTAGCGGTATCCCCGTGGTCGGGGATACCGGCAAGCTGATCGGCATTGTTTCGGAAGGCGATTTTATTCGCCGTAGCGAAATCGGGACGCAAAGAAAGCGAGGACGGTGGCTTAAAATCCTCTTGGGCCCGGACCTGTCCGCGTCCGAGTTTGTGCATGAACAGGGTCGCAGGGTTGGAGAGATCATGACACCGGCGGTGGATCTCTGCACGGCTACAGAGGATATGTTGCTTGAGGATGCTGTTCAACTAATGGAACGTCGGAGTGTCAAGCGTTTGCCCGTTGTGCGCGGAGATGCACTCGTCGGGATCGTGACGCGTTCTGATTTTCTTCGGGCTGTCGCAAGTCTCGCCCGAGATGTTCCGGAACCGACGGCCGACGACGATCACATCAGAGAACGCGTGATCGCCGCAATCGAAAAGAGTGAATGGCAGCCGCTGCGACTCAGCGTTATCGTACGCGATGGGGTCGCACATCTCAGCGGCGCCATTACCGATGAGCGTTTCCGGAAGGCGATAATTGTGGCGGCCGAGAACGTTTCTGGGGTGAGATTAGTCCACGACCACATCTATCTGTTCGATGCCATGTCGGGGCTTTCCTTCAGGTCGCCCGAAGATGAGGAATGGGCAAAGATCGGTTAGATTTGCCTCTGTCCGTTCCCCCTCTCATGGCGCAAGAGAAAGTGTGTGTCGCGATGGACGCCGCTGTGGGGATGTTGTGAGAGCCAGCGTTGCGATCATCAACGAAGCGACACTCAAAGGCCATTGAACTCAATACGCCCGACAGTCTCGCAACGGCTTGATATGCATCAAACAGAATGAAGGCGGGCATGATCACCTGTTGAGGAAGAGACGAAACAGAAATTAACCTGCATCGAACCACCCTCATGGCGAGATGATACACAAAGAGGCTGGGGTTCCTTTGAAACGAAACCTCTTTAGCGCAGGGTTACCTGTTTCGATATCCAAGATATGGGATCGAATGATCGCCCACTTTCTACAGGTCGCGTTTCGATCGTTCGTTCATACCGGTGATTTCAGCGTATCGACCGCCGACGGCGGGAACTTCCGCGTCGGCGATGGGACTGGAAAGCCCCTGGCCATCCGATTTATGTCGGCATCCGCAGAACTGGCCGTCCTCCTTGATCCGGACCTCAGGTTCGCCGAGTTATACGTGGACGGCGATATCGTCCTCGAACAGGGATCGCTTGCCGGCTTGCTGGCAATGCTGCTCTCGCAGGACCGCACTGCAAATCCCACGCGATGGGCGAAGCCTCAATGGCTGATGCGGTATATTGGGCGGCGACTGAAGCAATTCAATTCCCGCGACAGGGCAAAAGCGAATGTTGCTCATCATTACGATCTGAATGGAAAGCTCTACTCGATCTTCCTCGACGCGAGCCGCCAATATAGCTGTGCCTACTTCGAAAACCCCGATCAAACGCTCGAAGAGGCGCAGCTCGCCAAGCTGCGGCATCTGGCTGCCAAATTGTTACTAGGTCCGGGGCGGCGGGTCCTCGATATCGGTTCAGGATGGGGTGGGCTCGGCTGCTATCTCGCCGGGAGTTGCGGTGCGCAGGTCGATGGCGTGACCTTGTCCGTTGAGCAGTTTGAATATTCGTGCGTTCGCGCTCGCGATGCTGGATATGCTGGCAAGATCCGGTTTCTTCTCAAGGATTATCGCGACCTCCATCAAGTCTACGACCGCATTGTGTCGGTAGGCATGTTCGAGCACGTCGGTAGGGGATTTTACAACGAATTCTTTCAAAAATGCTACGAGCTGCTCTCTGATGACGGTGTCTTCGTGTTACATTCGTGCGGCCGTTCTGACGGGCCAGGGATTACCAATCCGTGGCTTGCCAAATACATCTTTCCAGGCGGCTATATTCCAGCTCTCTCCGAGGTGCTGCCAGCCATTGAACGCGCGGGGTTCCTGGTAACCGACATAGAGATCTTGCGCCTGCACTATGCCGATACCCTTAAGGAGTGGCGCGAGCGCTTTTCGGCGAAGCGGGGTGAGGTGTCGTATCTCTACGACGAGCGATTTTGTCGTATGTGGGAATTATATCTCGTTTCGTCCGAAATGGCATTTCGCGAAGAGGGGATGATGGTTTTCCAGATTCAGATGACGAAAACGCAAGGGGTGGTGCCAAACACCCGCAACTATATTCCAGAAGGCGAGGCCCACCTGCGGGGCAAGAAGGTGAGCCGTCGTATTGAAAAGCGAATAGCCTGAGTTGTTGCAGCGGTATTCGGCCATTGACCACATTAATTGGCAGGTTCTTCTCTTCTTCGAAAGGTGACGGCGCAATTCATCCGTAGGAAGCGACGTGGAGGATCTACTCAAGGACGGCTGATATTCTATTCAACCACTCGATGGCGATGTGCCGTTACAGAGCGATTCTAGGCGGTCGAGAAACGGTTGCTGGCCGGCTAGGATCCTCTTCCGCGCGAAGGACAGGGTGAACCATGCTGCGCGGTCGATCTCGGGAACGCGTATGGTGCGGCCACTTCGCGCAGGCCACTCGATCTCGACCTCGTTGCTGCGCACGGTGCTGACATCAAGAGTACCTTCCAGCGCAAAGGCGTGAACTATTTTGCCGGCACGTTGGCGCACATAACCAAGCGATCGGAGCGGGCCGGGGGCGCTTATGCCGAGTTCTTCTTTGAATTCCCGCCGGGCGGCGGCTTCGGCATCCTCTCCGTCGTCCAGTTCCCCTTTCGGGATCGACCAAGCACCAAGATCGCGGCTGCGCCAAAAAGGCCCGCCTGGATGGACGAGGAGGACAAGAATATCAGCCTTGCTGTGGCGGTACATCAAAATGCCAGCGCTTACGGTCGCCATGCTGATTGATCCATGTTGAGAAAAACGAGAAACATTCCTCTCGGATAAGGATCGACCCACACCAAGCAGGTCGAAACCTTGCTCTGACTTCGTGGCCGGGTGCGCCGCCGCTGGGCTATGGAACAGGTTGAAGAGTGGCATCTAGCCAGAGACCGCAGCCTTGATCTGCATCAACGACCCCTGACCGTCGGGGGCAAATAATACCAAAATGTTCAGCGCTCAGGAGGCAAGTCATGAATGAATTGAGACTGCGTGACGATGTCCTGGAGGAACTCGCTTATGAACCTATTGTTGATGCCGCTCATATCGGCGTCGCCGTCGACCAGAACGTTGTGACGCTCACCGGGCATGTCAGCAGCTATGCGCAGAAACTTGCAGCTATATCCGCGGTGCGCCGGGTAAAGGGCGTTCACGGAATCGCGGACGAGATTGATGTTCGCTACTCTCCAGATGAAAAGACATCCGACGAGGAGATCGCCAAACGCGCGATCGATATGCTGGTTTGGGACAGCGTCGTTCCCAATGACGCTATCCAGGTCACTGTGCACGACGGATTGGTGACGTTGACCGGTAAAGTCAATTGGCAATATCAAAAGAGTAGTGCCGAGCGCGACATCCGGAAGCTGTCAGGGGTACGTGGTCTAATCAACAATATCGAAATCGAGGCACATGCGAAAGCCGAGAATGTAAGAAGCAAGATCGAGGCGGCCCTGAAGCGGCACGCCGAAGTGGAAGCCAAGGACATACGTGTCACCGTGCGAGATGACAGCGAAGTTCTGCTCGAGGGCAAGGTCCAGAGTTGGGACGAGAAAGTTGCGGTCGAGAACGCGGCTTGGTCCGCCCCAGGAGTGAAGAATGTCCGGGACCGGCTGACAATAGCATCCTAGCGACGGCCTCGACCTCGGCATCATTCATGAAACGAAGTGCATCAGTTTAGAAAAAATCCGAGCGATGATTTATGCGTCGCGGGACAGGCGCCCCGCCTATCACAGACCCCGGAGGACTTAATGGATCTCAAAATTCCGCATGATGCGTTGGTGTTTGTCGGCGACGGCCGAAGGGCTCTGTTTTTGCGAAACGACGGCGATGCGAAATTCCCGAATCTGAGGACCGAGAGGGTCTTCGCCGACGAAAATCCGCCCAGCCATGAGCAGGGCACTGAGCGGCCAGGGCGTATCAGCAAGGGATCGCGGACAGGCGGCAGAAGCGCCGTGGAGCCAACCGATTGGCACGAACTCGAGGAGCATCACTTCGTTCGCATGGTCGCCGCGGCCATGGAACAGCTTATCCGGGCCAGCAAGGTGAAGGAGCTGATTGTCGTGGCTCCGCCGCGAACCCTCGCAGAATTGCGGCTCGCATTTCACCCGGACGTGAAATCCTGCATCGTTGCGGAGATAAACAAGGATTTGACCAAGCATCCGATCTTTGAAATCGAGAGGTATCTCACGGGTGGCATCGCCTCCCGCTAATACGCTCGCGATATGCATGTTTCGCGGAGAGTTGTTACGCCTATTATTCAGTGGAGGGAGTAATGCAAACGCCGGTTGAAGTAGAATTTCAGGAAATGGCTGCCAGTCCCGCGATTCAGGAAGTGATCACAGGCCAGGTAAAGAAGCTCGAACAACGCTACGGCCGCATCACGGCATGCAGGATCGTTGTGAAAGGTCCCGGAAATCGTCACCAAACCGGCGGGCTTTACGACGTTAACATACGCATGGCGCTGCCGGATGGCCGCGAAGTCAATATCGGGCGAACACCGAAGGCAGACGAACGACATGCCGAACTGTCGTTCGCCATCAATGACGCGTTCAAGCGGGCACGCCGGCGACTTCAGGATAACGCGCGGCAAATGGAGGGAATGATCAAAAGCCACGAAGGTCAACCCATCGGAACCGTGGTGCGACTTGATCCCGCCGGTGAATTCGGGTTTCTCCGATCAAGCGACGGTGAGGAGATTTATTTCCACCGTAACAGCATTCTTGGCACCAAGCTTTCCGAACTGGATATTGGCTCGCGGGTGGTGTTTTCCCACGAGATCGGTGAAAAAGGTCCACAGGCCACTACGGTGAAGCTTCTCGGAAAACACGCGCTACGGCTCTGAGTCCTTTTCGGGTGATGGTTGGTGCACCCATGACACCGAGGACATGCATGGCGAATTTCTCAAGTGAGAACTTCGCCGACGCGCGGGCGCCGGTGATCCGTATCGAGGCTTATGCGAAGTCGCCGGACGAAATCGATCGAACCTCAAGACCGCGGAGAGCGGCTCGCGCGGCTTCCGCCGATCCGTCCACATCGATACTGCGGCAAGCATCCTCGATCACAAGCACGGAAAAACCGGCGCGGCGCGCATCCTCGGCTGAGTAGCGGACGCAGAAATCGAATGCCAGTCCAGCGAGAAAAATGCGCGGCAGCGAACGCTCCCGCAAATACCCGGTAAGACCGGTCGGCGTCCGACGATCGTTCTCGTAAAATGCCGAATATGAATTGATCGTGCGATGAAACCCCTTGCGCAGGATCATCCCGGCCTGCGGAACGCACAGCGACTCGTGAAATCGCGCCCCGGATGTTCCCTGCACGCAGTGGTCAGGCCAGAGCATTTGCGGACCATAAGGGGCGGCGATGACGTCGTTTGGCCGCTTTCCCGGGTGCATCGAGGCAAATGAAAAATGGTCGGGCGGATGCCAGTCCTGGGTGAGTACTATATTGGCAAAGCGCGGGACCAGCCGATTTATCAAAGGCACCACATCGTTTCCGCCCGGCACGGCAAGGCGGCCGCCCGGACAAAAATCATTCTGGACGTCGATCACGATCAACACGTCGGTGTCGCTGACGATCATTTGAGCGCCCATCTGTGCGCCTCCGGCTGCTCCGGGTGGTTTCGGATTCAATATTGGTGACATCAAGACAGGCTGACCCTGATCTGGGTCAATTCAACCCTGCCGAGGTATGCGATATTTCCAATCGCAAATTCCGGCTTTCCAGGTTTCCAGCCATGCCCGTGCAGAATGCGGAAATCGCCGCGATGTTCGACCAAGCCGCCGAGCTTCTAGAAATTGCGGGAGAGAACCAGTTTCGCGTGCGTGCCTACCGGCGTGCCGCGCGCGTCGTCGAGGGGCTGCCGAAGGCGGTTGGCGGTTTGCTGAAGTCCGGACAGGATCTGTCGGAGCTGCCGGGGATCGGCAAGGACCTGGCGGGCAAAATCGCCGACATCGTCAAGACCGGACGTTTCGGCCTGCTCGACACGTTGAAAAGGAAACTTCCCGGCGAACTGGGCGACATGGCCGCTCTTCCCGGACTCGGGCCGAAGCGCATCAAGCTGCTCTATGACAAATTGAAGGTACGCACCCTCAAGGACCTCCGCGGGGCCATCAAAACCGGGCGGCTGCGCGAACTTCGCGGATTCGGCCCCGTGATCGAAGAGAAATTGCTTGGTGCGCTCGAAAAGCCGCAGCCCGCAAAGCGATTTAAGATCTCGGTAGCGGAGGCCGAGGCCGACGCGCTGGTTGCCTTTCTCCGCGATCGCGGGCGCGTGGTTGTCGCCGGCAGCTATCGCCGGCGCCGCGACACGGTCGGCGATCTTGACGTGCTGGTGACCGCAAAGCACGGCGTAGCGGTGGGGAACAGACTGGTAGAGTACGAAAACGTCGCGCAGGTCGTCGCTCACGGGCCGACGCGCACCACGGTGATGCTGCGCTCCGGCTTGCAGGTTGACGTCCGCGCGGTGCCCGACGAAAGCTATGGCGCCGCGCTGCTGTATTTCACCGGTTCGAAAGCCCACAACATTGCGCTGCGCGGGCTTGCCAATCAACACGGCTGGAAGCTGAACGAATATGGATTGTTCTCCGGCAAACGGCGGATCGCTGGCGCCACAGAGGAAGAGGTTTACAAAAAGCTCGGACTCCCTTTCATCGAGCCGGAAATGCGGGAGGATCGTGGCGAGATCCCGGCGTCCAAGGCCGGCAAGCTGCCCAGGCTGGTGAAGCTTTCCGATATCCGAGGCGACCTTCACGTGCATTCTGACTGGACCGATGGCACGGTCACGATCCATGAAATGGCGGCCGCGGCGCAAGCGCGCGGCTACGAATACATCGCGCTGACCGACCACAGCCGTCGTGTCGCCATGACGCACGGCCTCGATCCTGCGCGCCTGGCGCGCCAGATCCACGAAATCGACCGGCTGAATGAAAAACTCAAGAACTTCACGATCCTCAGGGGTATCGAGGTGGATATCCTCAAGGACGGTAGTCTCGATCTTCCGGATTCAAGCCTGGCGAAGCTGGATATCGTTGTGGCCGCGGTGCATTCGCATTTCGATCTGCCGAGAAAGGCGCAAACCGATCGCGTCGTACGCGCCCTGGAGAACCGTCATATGTCCATTCTGGCGCATCCGACCGGACGATTGATCGGCGAGCGCGAGCCTTATGACATCGATATGGATCGCGTGATCTCGGCCGCGCGCGAGACCGGTTGCCATCTCGAGATCAATGCGCAACCGGACCGCCTCGATTTGAACGATCTTCATGCCCACGCAGCGAAGCTCGCCGGCGTCAAGCTGGCGGTCTCGACGGATGCACATTCCATCGACGCATTCCAGTGCATGCGGTTCGGGATCGACCAGGCGCGGCGCGCCTGGCTCACGGCAAACGATGTGCTGAATACCCGGCCGCTTGCCGAATTGCGCAAGCTGCTGAAGCGGTAACCTGTCCCATTGTTATTGCGCGGCTACAGCGGTTTGCGTGCTGCTTTTCTCCAGGGTCTCGGCGATTGCTTCATCGACCCGCTCGAGCCAGATGAACTCCAGTCTATCGCGGGCGCCCAGAGGAATCTCCTCGAAGTCGCGTTTGTTCCGCGCCGGCAACATGACGCGGGTCAGGCCCGCGGCGGCGGCAGCGACAACTTTTTCCTTGATGCCCCCAACCGGGAGCACCAGGCCCCGTAGCGAGATTTCGCCGGTCATGGCGGTATCGCTTCTGACCGTGCGATCCGTGAGCAGGGAGGCGAGGGCGGTAAACATCGCGACGCCCGCACTCGGTCCGTCCTTTGGCGTGGCGCCCGCGGGTACGTGAACGTGGATGTCGCTCTTTTCGAATACCGAGGGGTCGATCCCGAGCTGGGAGGCGCGGCTCTTCACCAGCGTCAGGGCGGCCTGCGCGCTTTCGCGCATCACCTCGCCGAGCTGGCCGGTCAGAATGAGGGCGCCTTTGCCGGGAGTACGGGAGGCTTCGATAAAGAGAATGTCGCCGCCGACCGGTGTCCAGGCGAGCCCTGTTGCAACGCCGGGAACACTGGTGCGCATGGCGATCTCGCTTTCGAACCGCGGCTGGCCGAGGACGGCCGTGATATCCTTTGTGGTCAGAAGAGCCCGGCTTACGCTGCCTTCCGCGATCTGGACGGCGACGTTGCGCAAGGCCTTGCCGATCTCTCGCTCCAAATTGCGAACGCCTGCCTCGCGAGTATATCCTTTGATGATCAGCCGCAGCGCGTCGGGATCGATCTCAGCCTGTTCCGCTTTCAGTCCGTTGGCCTCGAGCTGGCGGCGGACCAGATAGCGCCGCGCGATCTCCAGCTTCTCGTCCTCCGTGTAGCCGGCCAGACTAATGATCTCCATTCGGTCCATCAGTGGGCCCGGAATGGTGTCGAGCATATTGGCAGTGGCCAGGAACACGACCCGCGAGAGATCGAAGGGTACCCCGAGGTAGTTGTCGCGGAAGGTCGCATTCTGCTCGGGATCGAGCACTTCAAGCATCGCGGCCGAAGGGTCGCCATGAATTCCGCGCCCCATCTTGTCGATCTCGTCGAGCATCATGACGCAATTGCGTGCTCCTGCTTTCTTGATCGCCTGTATGATATTGCCGGGCAGCGCGCCGATATAGGTGCGCCTGTGGCCGCGGATTTCCGCCTCGTCATGAACGCCGCCCAGACTGACCCGAACGAACGGCCGCGCCATGGCGCGCGCGATGGATTGCCCCAATGAGGTCTTGCCGACGCCGGGTGGACCGACGAAGCAGAGAATTGGCGCCTTGCCCTCCGGTGCCAGTTTGCGGACCGCGAGGTATTCGATGATCCGGCTCTTGATCTTCTCCAGACCGTAATGATCCTCGTCGAGAATCCGCCTTGCCCCGGCGATGTCGATCGGTTTCTGTTCCGGCAGGCTCCATGGCAGCTCGATCAGCCAGTCGAGGTAGCTCCGAACCATGCCGGCTTCGGCAGCGCCCTCGGGCATGCGCTCATAACGGCGAACTTCCTTTCGCGCCTGGCTTTCCGCCTCAGCCGACATTTTGGCCTTTGCGATAGCCTCGTTCAGTTCGGCGACCTCCTGCGTCTTTCCGTCGCCTTCCCCAAGTTGGCGTTGAATGGTCGCCATCTGCTCGCGAAGGATTGCCTCTCGCTGACGCTCGTCGAAAGTCGCCTTTGTCTGCTGTCCGATCTCCTTGCTCAGCCGAAGCACCTCGATGCGCTCGGCCAGATGTCGTGAAACCTTTTCCATGCGAAGCGCGAGGTCGACCGTCTCAAGGATTTCCTGCTTCTCCTGCGGCTTGATATCCATGTAGGACGTCGTAAGGTCGGCCAGTGTCGCAGGCGAGGTGGTGCCTTGCAGGACGGCAATCAATTCCGGCGGAGCCTGCGGGAGCAGTTCTGCAGCTTCGATCGCCTGTCGCTGCAAATTCAGAAAGCGGGCCTCGATTTCCGGCGAACTCGTCGTGGGTTCCGGTATGTGAAGAACCCGGGCCGCCAGAAACGGGGTACCCGGAAGGTAGTCAAGCACTCGGATGCGCTGCACGCCCTGGCAGACGAGGTGATGACTGTCATCGGGCGCGGTAATGTACCGCACGATATTGGCCATGGTACCGACGCGATATAGGTCATCAGGCCCCGGTTCGCTCAACTCCGCATTGCGCTGGAGCAGAATCCCGATCGGCCGCTGTTCACGCACGGCCTGCTGCGCGGCTGCGATCGATTTCGGCCGTCCTATCGTGATCGGGATGACGACGCCGGGAAACAGAACAGTGTTGCGCACCGGCACAATGATGAGAGCGTCTCCCGGAATTGGAGCCGATTGATCAGGGGACGAAGTGACAGTGGGGCTGACGTGGTTGCTTCATTGGCCGACGACATGCTGCATCTCCTCAATTGGACTTGACAAGGCGCAAGCCGACGCAGCCGTTCGCGGCGAAGCGGGTGATCGTGTAGCGGCCCAATGGCAGGGGAATGCGGCGTTCGAACCGCCCCTGTGGCAGTTCGAGGCGCAGGATTCGGGCGTTGCGGAGTTCCGTAGGCAGAACGCGGTGTCCGCTGACCACGAGTGTGCCCTTGTCGATCACGGCTTCGACCTCATTAGGATCGACGCCCGGCAAAGCAATGAGGATCAAAACCTCACGGTCAGTCTCCAGCACATCGATAGGCGGTTCCCAGCTCGGTTCGCGCGTTCCGGACCATGGCTGCAGAGTCAGGAATTGCTGGTGCAAACGCTCGGCGCGGGCAAGTGCCTCGATGGCATTGGACAGCATCCAGTTGATGGGATCTTTGGTCGACATTCATCTCTCCCGTCACACGAGATTCCTGGGAATGATCAAATCCGCACATTCTTGCAAGGGTTGGTGCGAAGGTAAGGCCTCTTGCCGCTTTTGAACGGGACGTGTCCGGGTATCTCAATGCTCGCTACCCATGGAACCCGGGAGCCCAAGTTAGCACCAGTATCCATAGGAGATCGCGCGCCGGATCAATTGATCGGAATCAAGCCTGTGCCGTGCGTTCGAAAAGCTGCGAAAAGAAGGGCGGTCTCCGAACAAGATGATTTTGACCCAAATCAAGCGTTGATTGCGCCCAATCCTTACAAAAGGCACGTGAGGAGAGGAACTATGTATCATCACATACTCATTCCCACCGACGGGTCGCCATTGTCGACGGTTGCAGTCGAACACAGCATGGATTTCGCGAGGGATGCCGGCGCCAAGGTGACCGTGCTTACGGTCATGAGCCCGTTCCATGTGTTTTCCGCAGATGCCGGCGAGCTCACGGATACGCGCGCTGACTACGAACGGCGGGCGCGAACGCACGCAGCGGAAATCCTGACGGACGCACAACTCAAGGCGAGCGCGCGCGGCATTCCCTGCGATGTGGTGCAGCTCGAGAGCGATACCCCGTACGATGCGATCATCAACGCAGCCGATAAAAGTGGGTGTGACTTGATCGCGATGGCGTCGCACGGCCGACGCGGCGTTGCCGCTATCGTCCTGGGAAGCGAGACATTGAAGGTGCTAACCCATTCCAAGATACCAGTTCTCGTCTATAGATGAATGCGAAGGGATGTCGCCATGCGTCAGTCAAACGACGCTTCCCCAAACCGTGAACCGCCTCGGGCGCGGCGCAAGCGGAGTTCTTATGCGGAACAGACCGATGAGGCCCCGAAACAGTTGGAAGACGAGCCGGTGGAAGTGGAGCGTGAACTCCCCGCCGAGGACAATTCACCGATAGAGCGTACCGAGCCCCACGGTCGGCCCCCTTCGCCGTTGTTCGAAGATTGAGGCGTGCCGCGATGGAAAATCAGATTTGGTCGCCTTCCGCTGTCGAACCGATTGCAGGTCGAGATCTCAGGTTATTCGCCTTGAAGGGAACGGACGATCTCGGGCGAGATGTCAGCAAACTGCTGGCGCATTCTCTCAGTGCGCATGAAGAGCGAGATTTCGAGGATGGCGAGCACAAGGCACGACCACTCGATCCCGTTGGCGGCGCCGACATCTATGTGATCCATAGCCTTCACGGGGGCCCTGACCAAAGCGCCAACGACAAGCTCTGTCGACTGCTGTTTTTCATCGGCGCGCTGAAAGACGCCGGAGCCAGGCGCGTGACCGCCGTCGTGCCTTACCTCTGCTATGCGCGAAAAGATCGCCGTACCAAGGCGAACGATCCCGTGACGACGCGTTATGTCGCGGCAATGTTTGAGGCGGTCGGCTGCGATGCCGTCATCACCCTCGAGGTGCATAACGAGGCCGCCTTCGAAAATGCGTTTCGCTGCCGCGCCGTGGCGCTGACGGCGGCTCCGTTGCTGATTGATGCGATCAAGACAGTCGTCGGCAACGAACCTCTTTGCGTCATCTCGCCAGACCTGGGAGGCGGAAAGCGCGCCGACCTGCTGCGGGAAGCGTTGGAGACGGTGATGGGCCGGCAGATCGGCAAGGCTTTCGCAGAAAAGCACCGCAGCGCCGGGGTTGTTTCGGGCGACCTGTTCGTGGGCGACGTCGCCGGCGCCACCTGCATCATCGTCGATGATCTCGTCAGCACGGGTGGCACCCTGGTGCGGGCGGCGCGCGCCGCGCGCGCCCGTGGCGCCCGACGGGTCCTGGCTTGCGTTGCCCATGGACTGTTCATGCCGGGGGCCGAAACGGCGCTTGCCGATCCGGCCATCGACCGCATTATCGCCACTGACTCCGTGCCAGCCTTTCGCTTGCCGGCGGGCCCGGTGCGCGACAAGCTCGATATTGTGCCGGCCGCTCCATTGCTGGCGGAGGCCATCCGTCGGCTTCACGAGGATAAGCCGCTCACCGATCTCCTGGTATTCTGAAAGCCCTTTGAAGACACCACGTGACCTAGCCGTTTGGCTGCACCTTCCGACGGCTACCGAGAATGCGGTCAAGACGCGCGGCATCGGTTGCGGCGAGCCTTAGGTATATGCGGGCGAGGCGGGGCCATTTCTCCGGGGTGCGGGGATGCGCGTCGAACAGGTGCGCGATCGACAAGCGGGCGCGCAGCATCGCCCGATGACTGCGATAGAACAGAAAGAGCCCGCTGGAGGCGTCGTCATCCAGGGCGTGCGCCAGACGTCGCCTGATCCGTTCGGCGGCCCACAAACCGCCGATGCGTTCGCATTCCAGATGAAGGAAAGAAATTTCATCGAGCGGGTCGAGCGCCCGCAGTTTTGCGTCGAATTCCAGGCAGTCGATGATCGTAACTGGTTCGCGCAGCCAAATATGTTCAGGGCGCAGGTCTCCGTGTGCGTCAACGAACCGCCTCGCGCGAATCCTTTCGCGTAACAGGGCGGAGCATTTCATGGAAAATCGGCGCTGGACCTGCGCGATCCGCTCCACAGCACCTTGGGGAAGGCCGAGCCGGGCATCGAACAGGACGCGGCAATTGTCGCTAAGCGCCTTCTGCCATGTTATGAGATAGTGTTCCGGCTCAAGCTGAACGCGAGGCGCATGCGCGTAAAAAGCGCCAAGCGTGGCCGCGACGCGGTCTACCTGGGAGGACTTCAACCAGCCTCCGTGCAAAGCCGCTTCGAGCGTCTCATTCTCCTCGAGCCGGCGCATCACCACCAGCCAGTCCACGACAGGCCCTTCGCCGGAGATCGCGAGACCGGAGGTCGAAAGCGTGAGCGGAACAACGCCCAAATAGACGTCCGGAGCGAGCCGCCGGTTCAGCAGATATTCGGCGCGGCAGGCGACCGCTCGCCGATCCAGAGTTGAAAAATCGAGATAGGCAAAGCGCACAGGTTTCTTGAGTTTGTAAACCCGTTCGCCGGCCATGAAGACCCAGGACATGTGGGTCTCGCGTGCAGTGACTCGCTCAACGTTGCCTTGATAGGTCTCCGGCCGGCTGAGAAACCGGACTTTATCGTCGAGAGCGGGCGTATTCTGGCCACCAAGGGATCCGCCGAGCCGCGACGGCATTTGGGAAGGCTTTAACATCGAAGGAAATACTAGGCTTGCGCGTCAGACGTCCTTTGATGCCGATCAAGGTAAATTCCTCGCCTTAGGGGTAATTTTGCCTTCCAAATGGAGTAAACGGGTCATGCTGCCAGTCTCCAGTTTCAGCCGTGGTGCAAAGAGCGAGGCTCAATCGAGCGCTTTTTCGCGAGAGGTGCGGATCCCACCGCTTGGTCTGGCAGGCTCCCTGAGGCATCCGGCCGGAGCCCGAGCCCTGGTTATCTTCGCGCATGGTAGCGGCTCGAGCCGTTTCAGTCCGCGCAACGTCCAGGTCGCGCAAGCGCTTAATCGTCGAGGGATCGCAACGTTGTTGTTCGACCTTCTGTTGCCCGAAGAAGAGGACGACCGGAGGAATGTTTTCGACATCGAGCTTCTCGGCCGGCGTTTGGTTCATGCGGTGCGCTGGATCGTCGAGGAACCAGACGTGGGCATGTTACCGGTCGGATTGTTCGGAGCGAGCACGGGCGCGGCTGCTGCGCTTGTCGCAGCGAGTTCGCTCGGTGACCGCATCGGCGCGGTGGTTTCCCGCGGTGGTCGCCCAGATCTTGCCGGGGGCGTACTGCCCCAAGTCAAGGCGCCAACACTTCTGATTGTAGGAGGTGCGGATTTCGGTGTGATCGAACTCAACCAATGGGCTTTAGAGCGGCTCGGAGGAGAAAAGAGTATCGAAATCGTGCCGGGCGCAACTCATCTCTTTCCGGAGCCCGGCGCGCTTGAGGCTGTCATTGAGTTCGCCGCAGCATGGTTCGAACGCCATCTGGTAGAACGCCCTGCAAGGGCCAATCGGGATGCCGCGCGATGATGACGTTCCGGGATAGATCGGATGCGGGCCGCGGGTTGGCCAAAGCACTTTCTGAATACAAAGGCCGCAATGCTGTCGTTCTGGCGCTGCCGCGCGGCGGCGTCCCCGTCGCTGCCGAGGTCGCCGCGGCGCTTGATGCCCCCCTCGACCTGATCCTTGTGCGCAAGATCGGTGTACCGACCCAGCCGGAACTTGCGATGGGAGCGGTGGTGGATGGCGCCGTTCCGATCGTCGTTCGCAATGAGGAGGTGATTGAGCTTTCAGGCACAACGGCGGACGAGTTCGACGCGGAGTGCGCCAGGGAACTTGCGGAGATCGAACGCCGACGTCAGCTCTACATCGGGGAACGCGCCCGGGCGGAAATCGCGGGCCAGGTGGTGATCGTCATCGATGACGGCATCGCGACCGGTGCGACGACACGAGCCGCATTGCAGGCGATCCGAAACCGCAAGCCGAAAGAACTGGTACTCGCCGTTCCCGTCGCCCCACCTGACACGATCGCGAAATTACGCCCGGAGGTCGACGCCTTGATTTGCCTGGAGACGCCGGAATTATTCGGGGCCATCGGCTATTTCTATCGTGACTTTCGGCAGGTTAGCGATCAGGAAGTCGTGGCCATTCTGAAGCGCTTTCCAGTCAAGCGAGCAACGATCCCCTGAATCCGGGTGAACGGCCGCAATGCATTCTTATCCTATCGGGACCCAGCGATCGCCATCCTTGACGTAGGACCGCTTGACAGCCGCCCACGCGGTGCGGTGAGCGATCTCTTCCTGCCGAATGTCCCCTGCATGGGCCGCAAAGGCATGGTTGAACGCGGCGCGATAGATGTCCTGCGCATGCGACGGAAGGTGATCGCGGACCGATGCAGGAAGATCGATATTCGTGCGGTACGGCATGGGTTTCCCCTGCGACGAAGGTTTGCCTGTCAGAGAATATCTGACTCGACTTCTTCCGATGAGTGGCCGAATTTCGAAAGCGCTTCTTCCAGATGATCGGCCAGCATCGGCATTCCCAACAGGTACGCAGCCGTTCGCTTATTATGCGCACGGGCGGCTTCGGTGCGAAGTTCGTCCCAATTTTCGATATCTCCGTCGCCGCGCCCGAGCCAGGCGAGGGCAACAAGATCGATCTGCTCGTCGTCGTTCAAGTCGTGGATAAAGCTCACGAGTTCAGTGCGAACCGGATCGTCGGCACGGTCCTCCAGCACGGAGCGCATGCCGTCATCGCTCGCATTGGAGCCGGATTCCGGGTCGGTGACGCCGTCCTTGACGTCGAATTGGCGAGCTTTAGCAACGATGAAGTACGCTTTTTCCGGGGAAATCGACAGGGCTGGGAGTTCGGCCATCGCACGCCTCACGAGAACGCAAAAGATATGCCTTTATGATCGCCCGGAAGAAGTCGGAAGTTGAGCGAGATCAAGTGATCAGCAATTTGGCGATGCGGTAATGTCTACTTCAGGGGGCCGGCAAGAACGCTCATATTGGCCTCGCGCAAGGACAAGGTCGGTAACCCGGCGTCAGACGCCACCTCACATGGAACTGGCCACATGTACCCAGCAACAAGTCCCTTGCTGACCGATTTATATCAACTGAACATGCTTCAGGCGTATCTGGACCACGGTCAAACGGATACCGCTGTATTCGAGTTCTTCGTGCGCAGGCTTCCAGCTCGCAGAGGCTTCCTCATGGCGGCAGGACTGGAGCAGGCCCTCGACTTTCTGGAGAACCTGCAATTCTCGAACGAAGAGATCAATTGGCTTCGGCAAAACTATCGGTTTACGGATCAATTCCTCGATTACCTCGGGCGTCTGCGCTTTACCGGCGACGTCGATGCCATGCCGGAAGGCACTATCTTCTTCGCCAACGAACCGATCATCCGGGTGACCGCGCCGCTCCCGGAGGCGCAACTGGTCGAAACGCGCCTTATCAATATCCTCCACTTTCAATCGGTGGTCGCCTCCAAAGCGGCGCGAATGGTCCTTGCCGCACCGGGCAAGCAGCTGATCGATTTCGGGCTGCGGCGAGCGCATGGAGCGGAGGCCGGGCTGATGGCCGCTCGAGCAAGTTATCTGGCGGGATTTGCGGGAACGGCGACAGTCCTTGCACGGAGAGATTTCGGAATTCCGGTCTTCGGAACGATGGCTCACTCCTTCATCCAGGCACATGACGATGAAACCGCGGCCTTTTTTGCATTTGCGCGCTCGCGACCCGACAACCTCGTCTTGCTCATCGACACCTACGATACCGAAGCCGCCGCCCGGAAAGTCGTCAAACTAGCGCCCCGCCTTAAGGAGGCAGGACTCACCGTGCGCGGGGTCCGTCTCGACAGTGGCGACATGATCGCGTTGTCGAGAAGTGTTCGGCACATTCTGGACGAGGGAAATCTGCAGGATGTGACAATTTTTGCGAGCGGGGGGCTGGATGAAGGCGAACTTGCGAGGATGATGGATGCAAATGCTCCGATCGATGGTTTCGGCATCGGCACCAGCCTGACTACATCCTCCGACGCGCCCGCGCTCGATTGTGCCTACAAGCTTCAGGAATATGCCGGCATAGCGCGACGCAAACGATCTGTCGGAAAGGCCACATGGCCCGGCCGCAAGCAAGTCTGGCGCAGCTTTGGAGCCGACGGCCGCATGACCGGCGATGTGCTCGCTCTCCAGGATGTTTACCAGGCGGGCGAACCGCTGATCATACCGGTCATGCGCCATGGCCAGCGCCTCGCTGCGCCTCCGGTACTAGCCGATGCCCGAAGGAGGGCGGCGCAAGGCCTTGCCCAGTTGCCGGAGTCGTTGCGCCGCCTGAGTGACGGGACAACATTCCCGGTCACCATAGCGCCCGGACTGATAGCTCTCGCGGAGGAAGTCGATCGCCGATGCGCAGCCATGCCGTGATGAGAATGACCGGGCCTCCCTGTTGGGCTGCGGCCCGCCGCGACGGTCGAGGGCGTTATCGTGGATAGTCCGGTGCACTGGGCGCCGCGTGCGCTTCCTTCAAGGAAAGGAACCTTAGATCATGATCCGATTAGGTTGAATCGGATCATGATCTCATCTCTTTGTTTGAGCATGATCTTTTCGGAAAACCGGTTCCCACTTTTCCGGATCATGCTCTAGCAAAGCCGTCTATGAGGATTCGCCGCGGATCACATGGCCATCTCTGACTCAGCCGGCCGTTCTCTCTTCGTCTCCGGAATTTCCGTCATCGTCGCTTCGGTGAGCAGCAGCACGCTGGCGACCGAGACCGCGTTTTCCAAGGCGGTACGAACCACCTTCGCAGGGTCGACGATGCCGGCCTCGACCAGGTCGACATATTCCTTGCGCGCGGCATCGAAACCGAAATTGCCCTGGCCACCCATCATCCGCGCAACAACGACGCCGCCGTCGACGGCCGAATTCTCTGCGATCTGGCGCGCCGGCGCTTCGAGCGCCCGCTTCAATATCTGAACTCCGGTCCGTTCGTCGCCTTCGCAGGTGGCTTCTTCCCGGCCGACCGCTTCAATGCATTTCAGCAGCGCCAGTCCGCCGCCGGGCACGATTCCCTCGGCCACCGCGGCTTTGGTGGAGCTGATCGCGTCGTCGAGCGCTTCCTTCTTCGCCTTCATTTCGGCTTCGGTCGGGGCGCCGACGCGAATCACCGCGACGCCGCCAGATAGTTTTGCGAGCCGTTCCTCGAGCTTTTCCCGGTCGTAGTCGCTGGTCGTTTTTTCGATTTCCCGGCGGATCTGCGCAATCCGGCCATCGATCCGCGCACGGTCGCCACCGCTACCGATCAGCGTCGTATTTTCCTTGTCCGCGACGACCCGTGCTGCGCGACCGAGCTGTTGCAGCGTAACGGTCTCAAGCTTCAAACCCAGATCTTCGGAGATGACCTGTGCACCGGTCAAAATCGCAATATCTTCCAGCATCGCCTTGCGCCGATCGCCGAACCCGGGCGCCTTGACCGCGCAGCCCTTGAGAACCCCGCGAAGCTGGTTGACGATCAGGGTAGCAAGCGCCTCGCCTTCGATATCCTCGGCCACGATCAGCAATGGCCGGCCCGACTTGGCGACCTGCTCGAGCAGCGGAATAAGGTCGCGTAGCGCCCCGATCTTGTGGTCGCAAAGCAGCACGAATGGATCTTCCAGCACGGCCTCCATGCGCTCCGCGTCGGTGACGAAGTAGGGGGATATGAAGCCACGGTCGAATTTCATGCCCTCGACGACGTCCAGCGTGGTTTCCGTGGTCTTGGATTCCTCGACCGAGATCACGCCATCGCCGCCAACTTTCTCGATGGCGTCGGCAACGAGGGCGCCGATCGCGGGATCATTGTGAGCCGAAATGGTTGCGACCTGGGCCTTTTCGGCCTTGGTCTTCACCGGCCGCGACATGGCGTGCAGCGCCTCGATCGCAACGCGTGCCGCCCGATCCAGGCCGCGCTTGAGATCGACGGCGCTGGCTCCCGCCACGACGTTGCGTACGCCATCGGCGAGAACGGCATGAGCGAGGATGGTCGAGGTACTGGTGCCGTCGCCGACGACATCTCCGGTTTTTTCCGCGGCCTGGCGAAGCACCTGGGCGCCGAGGTTCTCCTCGGCGTCCTTCAGGTCGAATTCTTTGGCGATGGTGACGCCGTCGTTGCAAACGATCGGCGCGCCCCAGCCCTTTTGAATCAGAACTGATTTCGACTTCGGGCCTAGCGTGACGCGCACGGCGTCGGCAAGAAGCGTTGCGCCCCGCAATACCTTTTCGCGGGCGGCGGAATGAAACAGGATTTGCTTATGGGCCATTCGCTGCTTCTCCGTGGACTCAAATCATCGCCATAGCTTGCGTGACCTCGTCGATCAAAATCCTGATGCGGCGAGGCCGTGCACTTCTCATTTCACGTTTACGGGAATCGTCTTCTGCTTCTTCTCCGCGTCGGCAGATTTCGGCAGGGTGACCGTCAGAACACCGCTCTTGAAATTGGCTTCGATCTTGTTTGTGTCGACGCTGCCCGGAATCTGCAGCGAGCGGCGGAACGAGCCATAGCGACGCTCGGAGACATAGCGGTCCTTGGTCTTCTCTTCCTTTTCTTCCTGCTTTTCACCCTTGATCGTCAGCATCCCATCGGAAAGCTGAAGGTCGATGTTCTTGGCATCGAGGCCTGGCAGTTCGGCCGTGACCTCGAAAGCCTTGTCCTTCTCGACGATGTCCATCGCCGGCGTGACATTGAAGCCAAGGTCGCGGCGCCAGAACGCCTCTATGTCCGGCAGCGGACGAAAGAATGGATTCTGGATAAATCCGGTCTGGAAATCATGAAAGAGCCGGTCGACCTGATCTCGCAGAACGTCGAACGGTTGCCAGTCCGCGGCTTTAGTTGCCGGCGCGGCTGGAGTTGTTTCAGTCTTGATGGGTAACTTTGTCGCAGCTTCCGCCATGACAGATACTCCTTCGATGTTGTGAAACAAAAATAAACTATGCTTGCGGCAGCGGGATTCATTGATCTTGATCAAGAAATTCGGTGCTCAAATCGAAATGGCAGCTCACTTCACGTCGAAAGCAAACTCGCGATGGCGATTGCCGCAGGAGATTCTGACTGTCGGCGAACACGATGACATTCTGCGCAGATCAGGGTTTTCGCCGACGCCGCAAAGTCCTTACGAGAAACATCGGATCGGCGGCGCCTTTCGCCGCGCGAAGCCAGGTGATTGTTATGAGGTCATAGCGGTCGTTGCCGGGCACCACCGATGAAAAAGGACCCATGACGCGGGGCAGATCGCAGGACGGCTTTTGGCGAAAGCTTCAGAGTCATGGCGCTGTAGCGGCCGGCTTCACCAACTCTCCCAAGTCGGGCTCGCCGCAACAGGACAATACGCGCTTGCGTACCTCATCCCGTAGTCGCACCACCGAGCTGAAATCCGTGCCCGATGGCATCACCGGCTCGTCGATTTCTATCGTGACAGCGCTGCGCCTGGGAAACCATTGGTCGCTGCGCAGCAGGGATCGCGTCCCTCGAATGGCGCCCGGCAGGACGGGAAGGTTTGCCTCGGCCGCCACCTTGAATGCACCTAGATAAAATCCGGACAGGCCTGCTCGGCGGGTGAATGTGCCTTCCGGGAAGAAGACCAGAATGCGGCCTTGGCGCGCCAACGCAATCAGCGCTTCCGCGTCTGCGAGGCTGCTGGACACGTCATAGCGCTCGACAAACGGTATGCCCAGACGCCGCAGCAGCGAGCCTGTTATGAGCTGTTCGGATAATTCCTTCTTGGCTACGACTGCAGGTTCACCGGGGAGCACCGCCGCCAATACGAGCGCGTCCATATAGCTCGAGTGATTGAACGCGAGCATCGCTCTTCGACCGGGAATGCGTTCGATACCGATGATTGAAACCGAAACCCCCATCGCCGCGAGCGTGCCGCGACTAATCCGCCTGAGGGCAGACCACCGCCAGGGCAACCGCGGTAGAACGAGCAGCGCAAGCGATCCCAACAAAATTGCGCCGGCAAGAACCAACCACCACCAAGCCGCGTACAGCATTTCGCGCGCCAATCGCCCCGACCGCCTGATCTGCGGACCGATCCCGGAAAGCGCCAAACGCACAAGCTGCCACCACAGGGAACGTCGCGTCGGGCCGACGTGACCGCTTGCGTAGAGTTCTTTCGCGGCGCTGCGGCGGATTTTGCCGCTCGATGTCTTCGGAACGGTGCTCGGCGGTGCGAGCACGACCTCGTCCGGTGGCGTTCCGGCGATGTCCGTCGTGACCTCCTGCGCGCGTGCCTGCAATGCTTGGCGCTTTGCCGGGTCGGTCTCGCGTGTTTCGGCGAGAACAACAACGCGCTCGGTGCCGGAGGCGCGATCGGCCACGCCGAAGACCGCGACGCCACCTTTGCGGATTCCGGGGATGCCGGCCACGGCCTCTTCGATCTCCTGGGGATATAGATGACGGCCGGCGCGAATGATGATGTCCTTGATACGGCCGGTGACGTAAACGTCGCCTCCGGCCATGTACGCGCGGTCGGCGCTGTCGATCCAGCCGTCGTGAATGAGCTCGCGGGTCTTGGCCTCGTTGTGGAAATAGCCGCGTGTCGTGGAAGGTCCGCGAAACTCGAGCCTTCCTTCCTGCCGCTCGCCGAGTTCGCGGCCGGCCTCATCGACGATGCGAATTTCGTGAGCCGGTAGTGGCTGGCCGCAGGCCACGATCTCGAGCGGTTTCGGGTCGTCCGGCTTTGCCGGCTCAGCCCGTCCATGCATGCTGAGCTGATCGCGATCGACGCGATCGATCACCGGCGGCCGGCCGAGCGGTGGGAAGGCGAGCCCGACCGAGCTCTCCGCAAGACCATAGACCGGCGCCATGGCTCCTGTGGGAAAACCATAATGCCCAAATCGGTCGATGAATCGGCGTAAGGTCTGCACGCTGACGGGCTCTGCACCATTGGCAACCATGCGCAACGAGCTGAGATCCAATCCTTCAAGGTCTGCATCGGCTATCTTGTTGAGGGACAGCTCAAATCCGAAATTCGGTGATGCAGAAAAGGTGGCGCGAAAGCGGTGGATCGCCCACAGCCAGCTTTGCGGCCGCACAAGGAAGCTCAATGGTGACATGGCATAGAGCGCGGCACCAAAGTACAGGCATCCGAGCCATGCGCCGATCAAACCCATGTCGTGATAGAGTGGCAGCCAGCTTACAAATATATCAGCCGAACTGGCTTCCATGATCCCACCCATCGCCCGGATGTTCGCGAGCAAGTTCGCATGGCTGAGCACCACCCCTTTCGGATCCCCGGTACTGCCGGATGTGTACTGGATGAGGGCGATCGAACCGGGGTCCGTGACCCGCGGCAGCCCGGTGACCGCCATGGAGCGTTCCAGATTCTCGACGCTCTCGGCGGCATTCAGCGTCTCCACCTGCGCGCGCAGCAGTCCGGCGAGCCGCCGGCCTTCGGGCATCGTGATCAGGAGCCGGGCACCGGCGTTGCGCAAGATGCCGGTCTGGCGGCGCAGATGGTCCTCGATCTGCGAAAGCCGCATCGGAGGGTAGATCGGCACCGGAACGGCACCGGCGTAAAGGATGCCGAAGAAAGCAATGAAAAAATCGCTGCTGGTCGGCAGCATCAGGGCGACGCGATCGCCAGGGACAATATCTTGGGCGATCAAGCCGCGAGCCAGGTTGCGTGCTCTTGTGGCGAGTTCGCCGTATGTCAGCGTGCCGAGAATCGTCGCCTCATCCTGCAATACGGTCAGATGCAGACGGTCGGGATGGCGGGCCGCATGCCAATCCAGAACCTCGACCAGGGTCCGTGCTTCGCTTGCTTCCGGCACAGACGGAAGAGTTGGAGCCTGCCGCGGTTCGAGAGCAAATCGCTCTCGTGCGGGACGGGCCTGTTCCAGCGCCGCTACAAGATCCTGAACGGTTTCGGCCTCGCCGATAGTCTGGGCAGGTAGCCGCACGCGAAATGCACGCTCTATTCGCAGGATGAGCTCGGTTCGACCCAGACTATCGATGCCCAGATCGCGCTCAATGCGGCTTGACGGACCGACGTCGATGAATCTGGAGCGCTGAGGATGCAACTCGCGCACGAGAGCGGTAACGACCATGATCAAATCGCGTTCGTGTGCGTCGCGCTCGGTAGCTTTGACGGACGAATCTGAACTACTCAGTGTTTCCGACATTTGCTCCATTCCATCAATCTGCTTCCCGTTCGAGAACGCAACAGTGCGGAGCATCGACGCCAGCCGCTCCCTCACTCAACACCGTTCCTGTAATCAGGTTGGGACGAAAGGTCGTGCAGCCCTTCAGGCCCTGGTCGTAGGCGAGATCATAGATCTGCCTGAACTCATTGAAATGACAGTTTGACGGTACGTTGATGGTCTTCGAAATCGAGTTGTCGACGAATGGCTGTAACGCGGCCTGCATGGCGATGTGGGCGCGAACAGGAAGTTCCGAGGCGGTGACGAAGCCGCCAGGCAGCCCGTTGGCCCGGCGGTTTCTCTCGCGCCACCGGCCAAGTGCATAGTCGGTGAGCACGAAGTCCTTTGCCGTTCCGTTCTCGACGAGCACCTTGCGATTGTAGGAGGCGGCGAAGATCGGCTCCAGTCCGCTGGACACATTGCCGGCGAGCAGGCTGATCGTGCCGGTCGGGGCAACCGCGATCAAATGACTATTGCGGATGCCGTACGCAGAGATCCCTTCCTGGATGTCCTGTGGCAGGCTGCGAATGAAGGGGCTTTGTAAATACTTGTCGCGTTCGAAATAGGGGAATCCCGTTTTTTCTTTCGCAAGCGCGATCGATGCGCGGTAAGCGGAATGGCAGACGCAGCGCATGATTTCGGCAGCCAGAGAGATCGAGCGATCGCTGCCGTAAGTGAGGCCAAGCATGACGAGGACATCGGCGAGCCCGGTGATGCCGAGGCCGATGCGCCGGGAGCGATGCGCATTGTCGGCCTGTTCGGGAAGCGGAAATCGCGATGCGTCGATGACGTCGTCGAGCAGCCGCACGGCGATCTGCGCGGTGTCGGCAAGGCTTTCAAAATCGATGCGGGCTTCTGGCGTGAACGGCGACCGCACAAAGCATGTCAGATTCAGCGAGCCGAGATCGCAGGCCCCGTACGGGGGCAGCGGGATTTCACCGCAGGGATTCGTGGCAGTGATCCGCTCGCGGTACCAGAGGTTGTTGAGCTGATTGATGCGGTCGATGTAGAGCACGCCGGGCTCGGAGTAATCGTACGTAGCCTGCAGAATGCGATCCCAGAGCTGTCGCGCACGGACACGCCGAATGACGCGGCAGGGCACCGCCCGAGCTTCGCCCGGCCATTCTCGCAAGACCGTCTCGCCATCTCCGTCGAATACTGCGGCAGGATATACCAATGGCCATTCGGCATCGCTGCGCACCGCTGCCACGAAAGCATCCGTCACCTGGATCGACAGGTTGAACCGGCGCAATTGTCCCGGTTGCTGCTTGGCCGTGATGAACTCTTCAATGTCGGGATGATCGCAACGTAACGTCGCCATCATGGCGCCGCGCCGGGCGCCAGTCGACAGGATGGTCCCGCACATCGCTTCCCAGATCTGCATAAAAGATACCGGCCCGGACGCAACGGTTCCGGTGCTCTTCGCCAGGGTGCCACGAGGCCGCAGGGTCGAGAAATCCAGCCCGATGCCGCCACCCTGCTGCATCGTGACCGCGCCTTCCTGCAAGGCTTTGAAAATGCCGGGGATCGAGTCTTCGATCGGCCCCATCACGAAGCAATTGAAAAGTGTGACGTTTCGTGCCGTTCCGGCGCCGGCCTGAATGCGGCCGCCTGGCAAGAACTTGAAGTCTTCCAGGATGCGGAGAAATCGCGCCTCCCAACCGACGCGATCGTTGGGCTCGACAGCCGCGAGCGCACGCGCAATCCGACGCCGGCTATCCGCGATCGAGCGCTCGTGCGCGTACCGATACTTGGTCTCCCAGACATGGCGGGAAATATCGGCCATAGGTTCGTTCATCTGGGACCTCTGACCGGTGGAATGGCATCGAGTATGCTTCAGGCCGGCTTTCTTCGGGTCTCCGTAAATATTGACATTGTCGAGCAGATTGCCTTTTTCGTTTCTGATCTGGGTCAAATCCGCCGGCAGCTCCCATCGGTGCTGACCAGGGTTGACCGCGGGGGCCACCCGACAAATCTATTCGGAGCGGATTGACCTGTCTCAACGAGATCCCGCCCAAATCCGCGCTTAATTTGACGATTGTCCAGATGATGGAGGCGGCACATGCAGGCAAAATCGGTACCGACCGAAAATCCAGCGGATGACGATGCGCAGATTATGACGATATCTCCAGAAAAGGTCTGCTTCGTCATCATCAAGGCCAAGGAATATGATGCCAAGGATGAAGTGACGGAGGTTGACCCTGGATCAAATCCTTCCGACGACAAGGATGTCTCGGTGCTCGAGGACCACGAAGATGACCCCGTCGTGGAGGAGCTTACCTCGTTCATCAACTCTCTGTCCGAAGACGAGCAGATCGATCTTGTGGCATTGGCATGGCTCGGGCGGGATGATAATTCCGCCAGCGACTGGCCGGCGGTGCGCGAAGAGGCAGCGCGGGCGCATAATCAACGGACAGCCGCTTACCTTCTCGGCACGCCCCTTGTCGGCGACTACCTGGAGGAGGGCCTTTCGATGCTTGGATATTCCTGCCAGGACTTCGAAATCGATCGTCTATGATCGGGATCTGTTAACGTCGACCGCGATTTCCACAGCGGAAGGCGAAGCGCTGATTGTTGCGCCTCAGCGGTGCGAATCGATCAGGATCGTCAGATAATCGCAGCTCTGATCAAGCCGTCGCCGGTTACGCGTGATGCCCTGAGACCGCCCGCAACGCTTCACCCGAAAGCTCTTTGCTGACCCTGTGCGAAATGTCGCCGAGGCTCAGCATGCCGATCACGGTCTTGTGGCTGTCCGTCACCGGCAAGCGGCGGATTTGTTTCGCTTCCATGGTCTCGATCGCAACCTTGATGTCATCATCCGGTGAACAGCATAGCACATCCTTCGTCATGACGTCCTTGGCGGTCATTGTCGTCAGGTTGCCGCTGCCTGCGAGCGCGCGGCAGGTAATGTCGCGATCGGTGACTATTCCTACCAACCGACCGTCTGCATTGACGGGGATCGCGCCGACGTCGCTGTCACGCATGCGCTTCGCGATTTCCTTCACCGACGTGCCGGATTCGACGCAGGTTGTACCTTTGTGCATGACGTCTTTGACTTTCATGTCGTCCTCCTCAAGGTTACTCCGCGAGAAACGATATCATCGCGGGCGCAGTCCGGCACTTATTGATCTGTGTCAAGATCGAAGCAGCTCGACGGAGACAGTTTATGCCACAGGCAAACTGGAAATCCCGAGATATCGCGATGCATCGACATATTCTGATCCCGACTGACGGCTCGGAGCTGTCGCAGAATGCAATCGAATATGGCATGGCCTTAGCGAAGGCAGTCAATGCCAAGGTCACGGTACTAACCGTGTCGGCGCCCTTCCAGACGTTTGCGGTTGAGTCAGGCATGATCACCGGTACGCCGGAAGAATACCGGAAGCGCACGGTGACCCTCGCTGCAAAATATCTCAACGCGGCGAAGGAGGCCGCAATGGCAGCCGGTGTGATCTGCGAGACGATGCACCTCGAGCACGATCAGCCATATCTGGCTATCATAGAGACGGCGGCGCAAAAATCGTGCGATCTGATTGTCATGGCGTCGCATGGCCGGCGCGGAATTTCCGCGGTCGTGCTCGGGAGTGAAACCGTCAAGGTGCTGACACACAGCGCCATCCCGGTTCTCGTCGTTCGCGCGCCGCACCGGGGATTCTTCGCGCCGCTGGCATCATTGACCTGACGGATGTTTTGGACCAACGGGTTGGAGACCTGCCTCGCTGCGATCCAGATCGGTAGTTTAGGGAGGCTGCGATGCGTGGGATGACACAGAAATGGATCGTTCTGAAAAAAGACGAGACCGTCTGGGACGTAGTATTTGATGCCATACTGGCGCTATTGGGTGCATCTATAATCACGCAATTCATTCACTTACTCCTTTCTGTCCTTTAGGCGCTTGATACTGTGCCGATCTTGCTGCGCAATCCGCGCCGGGTTTTGCCGCGGCTCAATAACTCCAGGCATTGACCGGTTTGCCAATCAAACCCTGGTTTCCTGGGCACCGTGCCGCCCTCGGCTCGACGGTCGTACGGGGCTTTGGCGTCTCGCCCCATGCCGCCTGCGTTGATGCACATCAATGCTGTCAGGCACGGCGCGTGTTTAGTTTTCGTTCGATCTTCAGGAACATGCTTTTCATCGACGGGTCTGAGGGTTTCAAGTTCAGTTGAACAGGAGGCGGATCATGGGCATTGCAATTACTCTTGCGCAATACCTCGCCGAAAGAGGTGTCAGGTACGACGTGGTGGAACATCCGCATGCGGTGACGGCTTTGGAGAGTGCCAAGACGAGCCATATATCGCTTAATCGTTTGGCCAAGGCTGTGGTGCTCAAGGGAGAAGACGGTTTCATTCTCGCGGTATTGCCGGCCTCCAGTCACATCCAGTTCGGCCAACTCCGCAAGCAGCTCGGCGCCGATGTAGATATGGCCAGTGAGGAGCAGATTGAAACGCTCTTTGTCGACTGCGAACCAGGCGCCGTGCCTGCGCTCGGTGCCGCATACGGGCTCAAGGTCATCGTCGACGACAGCTTGGCGAACGAGCCGGAGATTTATCTGGAGGGCGGCGATCATGCCAGTCTGGTTCATATCAGCGGCAGTACGTTTCAGCAGCTTCTGGCGGATGCCCGGCATGCGCGGTTCACTGAAACTGCTTAGCCGGCGCCCACGGCAAGAGAGAAAGACCCTGAGGAACGCGGCTGCGCTGCAATATATTTCCTCGGAAGGAGACCAGACAAATGGCCAAGCGTAAACAAGTGAGGTCTTCAAAGAGTACGCAGTCCTCAAACCGAAGGCAGACGAGGACGCCGATCGGCAATGAGCCCGCAGCCTCGGTTCGCAAACTCAGCATTCCCCTGACCGAGCCATTTTACGTCGCGGTCGACCGGCAATTGAAGTCTGGATACGAGACGTACGAAGCGGCCGAGAAGGCGGCGCTGACAATCAAAAGGCAATATCCAAAGCTTCATGTGACCGTATTTGACGCCAAGGAGCAGCGACACACGCTCATCGAGCAGCAAAGGCCCGCAAGCGCCTCCAACAAGAATCGAGTTGCCGAGCGATTAACTCATGATGCCGTTGAGCGGCGCGCCGCCGCTGTTGTCGGCGGCAAGCGTTAACGGCCGCGTTCGTCGTCATCTTCGCCGAAGCTGTTCGGTTGGACGTCAGCTTTGATTATCGCTGTCGAAAAGAGAAGCGAGCGATGCCGTTGATTTTGACGCAGATCAATACATTCGGCGAAGAATAATATTAATCATTTCACGGTCGCGGCCGTGAGTTCGGTTTCGCACTTCGGTCATGGCCAAATCGACCGAAGGAGCATGCCATGAACAGCTTCTGGATTGTCGTCCTTAGCGTGGTGACCACGTATTTAGCCTACAATCTGTACGCCAAGCGCATCGACCGGAACGTCATCCAGCCTGACGCCAAACGGGCAACGCCGGCCCGGATGTACATGGACGGCGTCGACTTCATGCCGACCAGCCGGAACGTGCTCTTCGGCTATCATTTCAAGGCGATCGCGGCCGCCGGTCCCATCGTTGGACCGATCACCGCCGCAAATCTGTGGGGGTGGGCGCCCTCGCTGGCTTGGCTGATCCTGGGCGTCAGTTTCATCGGCTGGGCGAGCGACTACTCCGCGATCATGGTCGCGGTGCGGAACGACGGAAACAGCCTGTCGGCGATCGCGCATCGGCTCATCGCCCCCCGCACGCGCACGATCCTGTTCGTATTCATCTTTTTCTATCTGATGCTGCTGGCCGGCGCGTTCGTCGGGATTCTGGCGGCCATCCTGTCGGCGCGTCCGGACGTTCCGTTCGGCATCGTGATGCTCGGCCTGATGGGACTCCTCGCCGGCCAGATGATGTACCGGTGGAAGATGGGCATTACCGCCGTCACTGTCCTCGTCGTCGCCGTGACGCTGGGCGCCATGGCGATCGGACCGATGGGACAGCACCGGGACGCGGCCGGCGCGCTGATGCAAGGCCCGGTGGCGGCCGCGGTGACATGGGTGAACGACAAGGTGGACAGCGTCACCGGCCACCAGCCGGTGTTCACGGTCGTGGACCCGACGCTGGCGGATCCGCGGATTCCGGCGCCGCGCGTGGACGGCACACGCCCAACCACGCCCGCGTATGACGCGGTCACCGGCGCGCTCAAGACGCTGCCGAATTACCTGTTCTGGATGGTGTTCCTGTTCGCCTTCAGCTACCTGGGGGCGAACCTGCCGATCTGGCGGTACGCGCAGCCCGTGGCCTATATCGGCTTCTGGATCATGCTGATCACCATCCTCCTGAGCGCGGCGGGCATGGTCGTCGCGCCGCTGCTTGGGACGAAGGACGCGGCCGGCAACCTCATCGGTGCATTCGCATTGCCTGCCTTCAAGGACTTCGGCTTCGCAATCGAGGCGGACAAGGCATGGCAACCACTGTGGCCCATGCTTTTCGTGACCATCGCTTGCGGGGCCATCTCAGGCTGGCATTCGCTCGTCGGCTCGATCGGGACAGCCCGACAGCTCGAATACGAGACGGATGGCCTGCCGGTCGGTGCCGGCTCGATGTTCGGTGAAAATGCGCTGGCGCTGTTGTCGCTCACCGCCGTCTCCATCGCTGGTGTCGGCGGCGGCGGCGGCCGGTTCGCGCTGGGCGTCGGCAAGCTCGTGTATGCCGGAAGCTTCGGGCTTATCCCCGAAATCTTCGGCACCGCGCTCGGGTTCGGCACGTTTGTGATTATCGTGCTCACGGTAACGGTCCTGGTTTTCCGTGTGATGCGCGTGACGCTCACCGAGTGGATCGGCGATACCATCCCGCTGGTGCGGAACATGCACGTTTCGAGCATCATCTCGATGGTGCTCACCGCCGCTCTCGTACTCACCGGCACGTGGGTCTACCTCTGGCAGATGTTCGGTGCGTCCAACCAGCTGATGGCGGCCCTGAGCCTGCTCGTGGTGTCAGTGTGGCTCAAGTCGGAGAACCGAAATCCGACCTACGCTCTGCTGCCGATGATCTTCATGTATGTGACTACGCTGGCGGCTACCGTCGTCACGGCGAGGAACCTCTACGTGACGATCGCGGCGAATCCGAAAATGTCGGGGCTGCCCGTCGCGGGCGCCTGGGCCATGATCGTGGTGTCGGCGCTCTTGTTCGTTGCGGCCCTTGTCATCGGATGGGACGGGTACAAGGCCTACCTCCGCTACCGCGCGCACCATGCGGCGCGGGCCCTGCATCCGGCGGAATAGGTGGATCGGATGGTGTCAGGCGAGCGCGTGATCGGCCAGGGTATGCACGGCTTCGAAGAAGTCGCGCGCGGGTTGCCGGCAATCGGGCAAGGGGACATGAAACTGGAAGTTTGGCTCGGTCCGGCGCACCGACAGTCGCCGCACCACCAGCCCGGCCTGTTGAGCCAGAGCCATCAGTGTGTCGGCCTGCGTGAGTTCCGCAGCGCTTTCATAATGGATGACGATGCCACCGGGGGATACGGGCTGGCGCACCGGCCACTTTGGCGGCACGCGTGGCAGCGCGTCGCGACCGGACCAGCTTGCGGGATCGAGTGCTTCGAATTCGACCGCGGGGGCTTTGCGCAGCTTGCCGCGGATGATGAGTGTATCGCGACGTCCGCGGGCGCGGCCGATCGCCCACGTCCAGGGCGTATCGCGTGCCTCGAGGAAAATGATCACCGTCACGCTGGCGAACGGGGCTTTGCCGTCGCGGATCACCATCTCGACCGCGGTCGAGCCCAGCCAGCGTACGGTGGTGCGCTCGCCGAGCGCCGGCAGGCCGGCCTGCATCCAGCGCATGAGCGCGCGTCCTTTGCTGACGTTCCAGATCGTGCCGGCGGCGAACCAGGCGACGACCGCGACTGCGGCGATAGCGATGAATTCCGTCATGGCGGGGATGATAGCATGCCCATCGTTCGCAAGTGGAGCCAGGTGCTGCGCGAATTCCTGTACGGGATGTCCGGCTACGAGATCGCCCAGCAGGCGCTGGAGATCCGCGCCTCGATGGAGACGCTGTTCATTCTTTCCGTGTTCGGGGACATGCTCGGCGTGCCGGTCGTGCCGCCCTACTACGGGCTCCGCCTATTGCCCTGGGTTGTGCCGCAAATCGAGACGTGGAAGCGCCGGACCCTGCGCGAGCGCGAGTTGGGCAGCGACCACGAACATCATCTGCATGGACTTTGAAAGGAGACGGCCATGACCGAGCGAGAGAAGGCCGAGGCCGAGAAGAGTTGGTTGCAGGCCATCCGCGAGACCATCTACGGCATGGCCGCCCACGACATGAGCCGCGCCGCGCTGCGCACGCGGGCGTCGATGGAGCACCTCTTCATCCTGATCACCATGGGCGATTTGCTGGGGGTCCCGATCCTGCCGCCGTATTACAGCTTGCGGCTGCTGCCTTACGTTGTGCCGCAAATCGCCACCTGGAAGCGGCGCATGTTGCGCGAGAAGGACGTCGCGGACGCGATGTTCTAGGGGGCGATGATGGGGTTCAAGGACATGTTCTTGCAGCATCCCGAGCGCCGGTACATCATGTTCGGCGGCGGCGGCGGGGTCGGCAAGACCACCTTTTCCGCAGCGGCGGCGTACTGGCTCGCGAGCCAGGGCAAGAAGGTGCTCGTGTTCTCCGTGGACCCGCAGGCGTCGCTCACCGACATCTTCAAGCGCGACATTTTCGGCAAGGGCCCCGTGCAGATCATGGACAACCTCTGGGCCCAGGAGATCGACGCGGACAGCCACATCCGCAAATACCAGCAGGAAATCCGCCAGAAAATCCTGGACATGTACGGGATGGCCGCTGTGCCCGAGGAGATCGAGCACTACATCCAGGCGGCGAGCGCCGAGCCTGCGATGGAGGAGAGCGCAATGTTCGACGCCGTCGTAGACGTCGTCATGAAGGGCGATTACGACTACTACATTTACGATCTCGTCCCCCTCGGTCACGCGCTCTATTACTTGTCGATGGCCAAGGTCTACGACGAGTGGATCAACAAGGTCACCAAGCTGCGGGAGGAGATGCGCGAATACGAGGAGATGGTGAGCCGGCTCCGGCGCGAGAAGGAGAGCGAGCAGGACCAGATCTTGCAGGAGTTGCTTTACATAAAGAACCGCATCAACACGTCAGCCGGGATCCTCACCGACAAGACGAAGACGGCCTTTTTCTTTGTGGTGATTCCGGAGGCCGGGATCATCAACGACACGCAGAAGGCGGCCCGGATGTTTGCGCAGTTCAACGTGCCGGTGGCCGGGTACGTGGTGAATCGGGTCATCCCGCACGAGCTGCTGAACCAGAACATCCCCGAGTACCTGCGGCGCCGGATCGAGATGCAGGACCGCCATCTGAAGGACATCCGGACCACGTTCGACGACCAGGTGCTGGCGCTGGTGCCGGAGATGGAGCGCGACGTCACGGGGCTGGCGATGATCGAGAAGCTCGCCACCATCATGTTCGCCTAGCGGAGGGCTTGCCATGGCAGAGATCACAATGCCGATGGGCCGGTACCTCCGGGAGCATCCCACGCTGAAGTACTTCTTCTTCGGCGGCAAGGGCGGTGTGGGCAAGACGGTCTTCGCCGCCGCAGCCGCCATCGGGCTCGCCCGGCAGGGACGCCGGACGCTGCTGGTGTCTACCAATCCCGTGCACAGCCTGACGAGCCTGTTCGGCCAGGATATGCTCGGCAAGCATGTCGCCATCGAAGGCGTGCCCAACCTCTGGTCCTACGAGATCGATACCCGGCAGAGCATCGAGCGCAGCAAACAGGAGATCCGCGAGAAGATCCGCTGGTTCCTCAAGTTCGCGGACATCACCACCAAGGCTGACGACTTCGTCGAGTCGGCGACGATGAACCCTGCGTTCGAAGAGTTGGCGATGTTCGAGAACATGATCGACCTCATGTTCAAGAACGAGTATGACGTCTACGTCTTCGACACCGCCCCCACCGCCAACGCGCGGCGCCTGCTCGGCATGTCCAAGGTCTACGCCCTGTGGGTCAACAAGATGCTCAAGAGCCGCGAGGAGGCTCGAACCTTGCGGGAGCTGCTCTCCTTCACGAAGAAGAAGGAGGCGGATCCGCTGATGACCTATCTTGTCTCCTTCCGCGACCGCATGGAGCACGCCCGCGTGCTCCTCACAGACCCAGCGCTCACGACGTTCTTCTTCGTGACGCTGCCGGAGGCGCTGCCCATCGCGGTGGTCACGCGCTTCATCCAGTGGTTCAAGGACTTCGGGATTCCCGTAGGCGGCGTTCTCGTCAACATGGTCATCGACCCTGCGTCTGTCGGCCCGGACACCGCCGAGTTCGTGAAGACCCGCGTCGCCATGCAGCAGGAGCACATGAAGACGATCTGGCGGGAGTTCGACGACAGCGTCCGCGCCATCGTGCCGCTGTTTGAGACCGAAGTCCGCGGCGTGGCGATGCTCCAGCGTTTGTGCGACGCCATCTTCGCGGCCGACGGGGCGAAGCCCACCGTTGAAAGCGCGGGCCAGCCGAACCAAGTCCGAAAACGAGTTTGATCACGGCGTGGCACAGGCCCGCACGCAAGGCGCCCGACCACCTGTCGGGGCCGCACCGATCGCGGAGGCCTAAGGCTCGACGCTGGCCGGCCGTTGGCTCTTGAGCTTGACCCACGTCAAAGTCGCCCGATACCGACAATGTATCTTGTTGGCGAAAAATTGCCTCGAGGTCAGCCGTGGAATGGCAGCGTATCCGGAAGCGTCCCGAGGACTTCGTCGGCGCCAACCTTCAAGATTACGAAGAGTACGCCAAGCGATTTGCCTGGTCGCAGGCGCGGGCGCTTCTCGACGGCCTGCCGGGTGGCGGGCTCAATATCGCGCATGAGGCGATCGACCGACATGTGCTGGCCGGTCGTGGCAAGAAATTGGCGCTGCGCTGGATCGGTCGCGACGACCAAATTCGCGACTACAGCTATTCCGCACTTGGCGCCGCAGCGAACCGGTTTGCGAACATCCTGGTGCAGCGTGGGGTGGCGAAAGGGGATCGCGTCTTTTCGTTGCTCGGCCGCGTGCCCGAACTCTACATCGCCGCTTTCGGCACACTCAAGAACGGCAGCGTGTTCTCGCCGCTGTTTTCGGCCTTCGGCCCGGAGCCGATCAAGGCTCGCATGACGATCGGCAATGCCAAGGTGCTTATCACCTCTGAGGCATTTTACCGGCGGAAGATCGAGCCGTGGCGAAAAGAGCTCGCGAGCCTGGAGCATGTCTTTCTGACTGAATGTTCAGGCAGCCTTCCAACGGGCACGATCGATCTGGCCGCGGCGTTGGCGCAAGCGCCAGATTCGTTCGAGACCGTATGGACGAGCCCCGAAGACATGGCCTTGCTTCACTTCACCAGCGGGACGACCGGACGGCCAAAGGGTGTCGTGCATGTCCATGAAGCCGTCGTCGCTCATCATATCACCGGCCAGCTCGCGCTCGATCTGCATTCGGATGACATCTTTTGGTGCACTGCCGACCCGGGATGGGTGACCGGGACCTCCTATGGCATCATCTCGCCGCTCAGCAACGGCGCGACCATGATCGTCGACCAGGCCGAATTCGACGCGGAACGCTGGTATCGCATCCTGCAAGAGCAGAAGGTCACTGTTTGGTACACGGCGCCGACGGCGATCCGCATGTTGATGAAGGTGGGTGCCGATATCGCCAAGCGGCATGACTTGTCCAAGCTGCGTTTGATGGCAAGCGTCGGTGAGCCGCTCAACCCGGAGGCCGTGGTCTGGGGCGTCGAGGCCTTCGGCAAACCATTCCACGACAACTGGTGGCAGACCGAGACCGGCGGAATTATGATCTCCAACTACCCCTCGATGGACGTGAAGCCGGGCTCGATGGGCCGCCCATTGCCTGGCGTCACAGCTGGCATCATGGAGCGCCTTGAAGGTGGCACCTTGCGCGAAATCACAAAACCGATGGCGATGGGCGAACTCGCGCTGCGCCCGGGCTGGCCGTCGATGATGCGCGCCTATCTCAACGAAGAGGAACGCTACCGGAAGTGCTTCGTGGGCGGCTGGTATTTGACCGGCGACCTCGCGATGCGCGACGAAGAGGGTTACTATTGGTTTGTGGGCCGGGCGGACGACGTCATCAAGAGCGCCGGCCATCTCATCGGCCCGTTCGAAGTGGAAAGCGCGCTGATGGAGCATCCGGCCGTTGCCGAGGCAGGTGTGATCGGCATTCCCGACCCGACCGTCGGCGAGATGGTCAAGGCCTATGTTGCGCTCAAGGACGGCGTCAAGCCAAGCGAGGCGCTGCGTAAGGAATTGCTCGGCCATGCACGCCAGCGTCTCGGCCCGGCCGTGGCGCCAAAGGATATCGCGTTCCGCCAGAATTTGCCGAAGACGCGCAGCGGCAAGATCATGCGCCGTTTGCTCAAGGCCCGTGAGCTTGGCCTGCCAGAGGGCGACATTTCGACGCTCGAAAGCGAGGAGCGATGACCGCGCTAACCGACAAGCCGCGTCTGTCGCGCGAACACATGCTGGGTTTGTTGAAGCACATGATCCGTATTCGTCGCTTCGAGGATAAGTGCGCCGAACTCTACACCCAAGAAAAGATCAGGGGGTTTCTGCACCTCTATGACGGCGAGGAAGCGGTTGCGGTCGGCGTCATCCCGGTGCTGGAGAAGCGTGATCGGATCGTAGCGACCTACCGCGAGCATGGGCAGGCGCTGGTGCGTGGCGTGCCGATGACCACGGCGCTTGCGGAGATGTACGGAAAACAGGAAGGCTGCAGCCACGGACGGGGTGGCTCCATGCACCTGTTCGATCGGGCGACAAATTTTTATGGCGGCAACGCCATCGTGGGTGGCGGTCTGCCGCTATCGGTTGGGCTCGCGCTCGCCGATCGCATGCGGGGCAGCGACATCGTGACGGCCTGTTTCTTCGGGGACGGCGCTGTTGCCGAAGGTGAGTTTCACGAAAGCATGAACCTGGCTGCATTGTGGGGGCTGCCGGTGCTGTTCGTGTGCGAAAACAATCTTTACGCCATGGGAACAGCCTTGGCGCTTTCGGAATCGGAAATCGACATCCAGCGCAAAGCGGCGTGCTACCGGATCGCTTCCGAGGCCGTTGACGGCATGGATGTCATCGCCGTCGAGGCTGCCGCTCGTCGGGCGGTGCACGCGGTGCGCGAGAGCCGAAAGCCCTATTTCCTGGAATGCCGGACTTATCGGCTGCGCGCGCATTCGATGTTCGATGCTCAACTCTATCGCGACAAGGCTGAAGTCGAGGCTTGGCGGCACAAGGACCCGATCTTGCGTTATCAGGCATGGCTGGAGGCCAATCATTTGGTTCATCCGGACGATTTGGCGCGTATCGAGGTCGAGGTGGCGGCGGAGATCGCCGAGGCGGTCGCATTCGCCGAGGCCGGAACGTGGGAGCCGGTCGAGCAACTCACCCGCTTCACTTACGCAGATAGAGCGCGCGAGCCGGTCGGCGAGGCATTATGGCACAAGTGACGACGCAGCCCGCGGCGACCGAGATCACCTACCGCGACGCGATGCGCGAGGCGATCCGCGATGCGCTAGGCCGCGACAAAAGCGTGTTCCTCATGGGCGAGGACGTCGGACGGTACGGCGGCTGCTACGCGGTGAGCAAAGGCTTGCTGGCCGAGTTCGGCCCCGAGCGGATCCGCGATACGCCCCTGTCGGAATCCGGCTTCACTGGCGCCGGCATCGGCGCGGCGATGGCCGGCATGCGTCCAATCGTTGAGTTGATGACGGTGAATTTCAGCCTTCTCGCGCTCGACCAAATTCTCAACAGCGCGGCCACGGTGCGCCACATGTCGGGAAATCAGTTCGGCGTGCCGCTCGTCATCCGCATGGCGACCGGGGCTGGCCGCCAGGTTGCCGCCCAGCATTCGCACAGCCTCGAAGGCTGGTATGCGCATATCCCCGGCATCAAGGTGCTGGCACCGGCAACCGTAGAGGATGCGCGCGGCATGTTGTGGACGGCTTTGGAAGAGCCCGATCCGGTGCTGATCTTCGAAAACGTCATGCTCTACAACATGACGGGCGAGCTGGCGGCTAACGCTGGCCCGGTCGATATCGACAAGGCCGCAGTTCGGCGTCCCGGGCGCGATATTTCGCTCATCACCTATGGCGGCTCCCTGTGGAAGACGCTCGAAGCCGCCACGGTCCTGGCTGGCGAGAATATTGACGCCGAAGTGATCGATTTGCGCAGCCTGCGGCCGCTCGACGATGCGACCATTATGACGTCGGTCGCCAGGACGCGCCGCGCGGTCATCATCGACGAGGGCTGGCGGAGCGGCAGCCTGTCGGCGGAAATCGGCATGCGTATCGTTGAGCAGGCATTCTTTGAACTCGACGCCCCGATCGGCCGCGTGTGCAGCGCGGAGGTGCCGATTCCGTATCCCCGCCACCTCGAGAACGCGGCGATCCCGCAGGTGCCCAGGATCGTCGCGGCCGCCAAGGCTGCACTTGGGCGAAGTTAGAGGGGGACGCCGTGGTCGATTTCCGCATGCCCTCCCTCGGCGCAGATATGGAAGCAGGCACGCTGGTGGAGTGGCTGGTCAAGCCCGGCGATCGGGTCAAACGCGGCGACGTCGTCGCCGTGGTCGAGACACAGAAAGGCGCGATCGAGATCGAAGTCTTCGAGGCGGGCAAGATCGAGCAGATTCTGGTCGGTCTGAACGCCAAGGTGCCGGTCGGGACCCCGCTGGCGCGAATTCGAACCGAGCTCGAAGGACCACCTGGCGCTGTCACAGCCGCTCCGCCGCCGGCAGCGCCGGCCATCCCGCTCGCGGCGCCGCCTTTGGTGCGGGCACCCGTCGCGCCGCCATCGCCACCACCCGTCGCGCCGGGCGCCGCGGCGCGCGCGCGGGTATCGCCAGCCGCGCGGCGGCTCGCCGAGATGCGCGGGATCGATCTCTCGACGGTGACCGGAAGCGGCCCTGCGGGGGCGATCACTTATGCCGATGTCGAGCGCCGTCTCGGCGAGGCCGTCGCTCCGCCGGAAAAGAAGCGAGCGCCGTGGCTTGATCTTGACGCAATGCGAACGGCCATCGCAGCCGCAATGGCAAGATCGAAGCGAGAAATTCCGCATTACTATCTCGAGCACCAGGTCGACGTCACGGCCTGCGAGCAATGGTTGACGCAGAAGAACGCGACCCGGCCGCCCGACAACCGATTGCTGATCGGAGCGCTCGCCATCAAGGCGGCCGCTTTGGCCGCACGCCGCTTCCCCGCCTTCAACGGCTTTTACCGCGATGGCAAATTCGAACCGGCGAGCGCAGTGCATGCCGGTGTTGCAATCGCCATTCGCGGCGGCGGGTTAGCGGCGCCGGCGCTGCATGAAGCCGATCAAATCCCGGTCGACGAGCTGATGGCGGGTATGCGCGACCTCGTTCAACGCACCCGGGTCGGTCGCATTCGCAGTTCGGAGCTCTCCGATCCGACAATCACCGTTACGAGTCTTGGGGAACGCGGTGTCGAAACACTGTACGGTATCATCTATCCGCCGCAGGTGGCGATTGTCGGTTTCGGCAAGATCGTGACGCGGCCATGGGTTGTTGACGGCGCCATCGGACCACGCTCGGTGGTCACCATCACGCTGTCTGCCGACCATCGGGTCAGTGACGGACACGCGGGCGCGCTGTTCCTGGCCGAGATCGGCAGGCTGCTGCGGGAGCCAGACAAGCTATGAATGACCTCGACATTCGCAAGGTGGTGCAGGAAGAGCTCAACAATATCGCACCCGAAATTGATTTGGCGGCCGTCGACCCTGCCGGGGACTTACGCGAGACTTTCGACATCAACTCCATGGATTTCCTGAACTTCGTCACCGCCATCCACCATCGCCTCGGCGTCGATATTCCCGAGCTCGACTATCCGAAGCTTGTCACACTCGATGGGGCAGTCGCATACATCACCGCGAAACTTGGATCGAGCAAGATGTAAGAGAGTTGTCGGCTGCCTGGCCGGTTGACGCCACCAATCTGGTCGTCGTGATGTGACGGCGGAAAGTGGATGGCCTCAGTCAGGCGTGCGGAGATTGGGGTTGGTAGTGCCCCGACGAGCATGGCTTTATGACCTTCGCACCGGGTTGTTAGGAATGCTTTGCGGCTGATTACTTCCGCACATGGGCACATTTCGGACTCTGCGCAATGTCCGAAATCACGTCGATCGGGACACTTTACTGGTACACGCGGCCGTAGTGGGCGGATCAAAACCCGGCGTACGTCAACGTCGGCGTCAACTTGAATTGACGGCCATTAGTTGGTACCATAACTGCAATACAACCAAGGGGGAACTCATGCGAAGCCAATTCCTTGCCGCAGTTGGTGTGGCGCTGGTGTCTATGGGAGGACTACCGTCCACTGCCTTGGCGATGGGCCTGAACTTCTCATGGGCCGGCGTAACGTCGTGCGGTTCGAGCCCGCCCGCCTTCGCGCTCTCGGGAGTGCCTCACGGCACCGCCCGGCTCGATTTCAATATGGTCGATCTCAACGTTCCAACCTACCAACACGGCGGTGGGAGCGTCGCCTATCGGGGCAATAACAAGATCCAGGCAGGCAGCTTCTCGTATACGGGGCCATGCCCTCCCTCGGGTCAGCATATCTATCGCTTTACCGTTCAGGCGCTTGATGCCAGCGGCAAGGTCTTGGCCTCCGCTTCCGCTTCCCGGCCGTTCCCGTCGCACTAGCAGGCTCGGCTCCGATTGCCAAAACTCGGAGAGAGACTCCTACCCGGCATCACGTTCGACGTGGATGCACTCGCCGCCAATGCCGTACTAGGACTAATATCATGACGCAAGGTATAAGAAATCGGTGTCTTATTTGCATTTTACGAAGTCTTGGGGAGGTGACGGTGAAGGTGGTGGCTTGTTAGCTGTGTCGCGTGTCTGCGTGCTGTGGCAGGCCGAGCTTAAGCTGCAGCCAATTTGGGAATGCGAATCAGATTATAGGCGATTGAACAGGAAGTCGGCGGCGCCCCGACCGATGTCGCGATGCTTGGTCTTGCGCATTGTCCCGTGCTGTTTGCCCCAGCCGAAGATGCATTCGATCATCGCGCGATGCAATACATCCGACGCCTTCTGCGTTGGATGATCAGTAAGCAATATGGGGGAACAATAATGCAGCTGCTGAAAGTTAGTTTCGCTGCTTGCGCAGCAGTCGCTGTATTTTTCTTAATCGTAGGAAATGCACAAGCAACCTCATGCAGCGGCCATTTTGCTGCATGCAAAGCGCATTATCCTTTGGCGTCAATCGAGTGTAGCGCCGCATTCAAGGATTGCCAGGCGGCATGTGATCGAAAGACGAACACGAGCACATGGTACGGCTGGGCTTCTAGGAAGGCGTATCCGGCCAGCGGCTGCAAGTAACTCGGTTCAACTGATTAATCCGAGATTCGCTAGGAGGTATCTATGCGCCAGAACTTTCTGCTCTTTCTCTCGGCAATTACACTGCTTTCAAGCTCCACTGTTCCGAGCTCGGCGGAAAGCTGGGCTTGCTCCGCCCCGGGCATTGTGTCCGGAAGTTACGGCGGCGGAGGCAGCGCCTACATTCACCTTACCGGGTACAGTACCGGCAATGATTACCCGGTGACGAGGCAAGGAAATGTCGCAAGCGGGGTCACCAAAGACGGCACCCATTTCACTTGCCGAATGACGGGGCCGAAAGTGCCCAAGGTCAAAACCCAAAAGTCCGGCTGAACACCACCTGCCGGATTCTCGTAGACCAGTCGTTCAAGAGATTCCGGATCGTCAGTGAGCAGGTCTGTTTCCTTCAGTCCACGCATAAGAAACCCGCGCCTATGCGGCGCGGGTCAGATTTTGAAGGAACGGCTCCCACGTGTTCTCGATCGCGTCCCGCATGAGACGCGCAAAGACCAATCTTGACACCGGCCACTGACGCACCGACCGGCAAGGCGATTGGTTGACAGAACTCCTAACTGCTGCATAACGTAACGCCGTTACACTAGGAAGATAACGATAAATCGGGAGGAAGTGATGCGGCTTGGGCTGGCTGAGGCTGTCGGTCGTTCGATTTTGATCGCGCAGCGTAAGCAAGAAGTCGTGTCGCTGGCCGGCGCCTCGCTGCCTAACGATCCGCTGGCCATCCTGCTGGATCCGTCGTTGCGCCGCGCGGCGGAGGCCGCCATTGCCAAGGCAGGTGCCATCGATCCGGCGGCGCTCCGCTTTTTGCCGCCCATGGCGACGATCGGAAAGATCATTTGCGTCGGCCTCAACTACGCGGACCATGCCGCGGAAAGCCCCTACGACAAGCCGAAGTTTCCGGTGTTCTTTCTCCGCACACAGGAGGGAGTGATCGGCCACGGCGCTTCGATCGTTCGTCCGCAGGTCTCCGAGCAGCTCGACTTCGAAGGTGAGATGGTGGCCGTGATCGGCAAGGGTGGCCGTCGCATCCCGATGGAGCGCGCGTTCGATCACGTTGTCGCCTATTCCGTCTTTAACGACGGTTCCATCCGAGACTGGCAGTTCAAGGGTCCGCAATGGACGCTCGGCAAGAATTTCGACGACACAGGACCGTTCGGGCCGTTTCTGGTCTCCGCCGATGAAGTGCCTGACGGCGGCCTCGGCCTGCGGATCACCACGCGCCTAAACGGCAAAGTGGTGCAGGACGCCAACACCAATGATCTGTTGTTTCAGGTCCCGGAATTGATCGCCCGAGTCTCTGAGGCGATGACGCTCAAGCCGGGCGACATCCTCGTGACGGGAACCCCGGCCGGCGTCGGGTTCGCACGCAAGCCGCCATTGTTCATGAAGCACGGCGACGTCTGCGAAATCGAGGTCGAGGGCATCGGCCTCCTGAGAAACCCGATTATCGACGAGCCAGCGGCGTGAGCACGATGGCCCTTCAGCTGCGCATCGCCGCCGACGTAGGCGGCACATTTACCGACGTCGCCGTCTTCGACGAAGCCGCCGGCGGAATCCGACTGGGCAAGACCCTCACGACGCCGAGCAGCCTGATCGAGGGGATGAACCACGGGGTCGGCAAGGCCGGCGCGGATTTTGCCGACGCCCGCCTGTTCCTGCACGGCACCACGGTCGCGATCAACGCGCTGCTCGAACGCAAGGGCGCGAAGACGGCGCTGGTAACGACCAAGGGCTTTCGCGACATCTACGAAATCGGCCGCATCAACCGCCCGGAGGCCTACAACCTGTTCTTTCGCAAGCATCGTCCGCTGGTCGAGCGCGCGCTCCGCGTTGAGGTCGATGAGCGCATGGATGCCGCCGGCGAGGTGCTGCGCCCGCTGATCGACACGGAGGTGGAAGCCGTCGCGCGCCGGCTCGAGGAGGAGGGCGTCGAGGCCGTGGCCATTCTCTTTCTGCATTCCTACCGCAATCCGGACCATGAAATCCGCGCCCGGGACATTCTCGGCAGGATGATGCCGAACGCCTTCGTGACGGCCTCGCACGAACTCAGCCAGGAGTATCGCGAGTTCGAGCGCTCATCTACGGTCGCGGCGAACGCCTATATCGGACCGCGCGTCACGCAGTACCTCTCCGAGGCCGACCGCGTGCTCGACGACGTCAGGTTCGGCGGCAAGTTCTTGATCGTGCAATCCACCGGCGGCCTCTATGACGCGGCGCAAGCCAGCCGGGAGTGCATCCGCATGCTGGAGTCGGGTCCTGCGGCCGGTGTGATCGGGACGCGCGAACTCTGCGCCGCCATCGGTCTGCGCGACGCCATTGCCTTCGACATGGGTGGCACCACGGCGAAAGCCGGCGTCATCCTCGATGGCGTCGAGTTGACGGCGAACCAGGTTATGGTTGGTGGCTACGCCGAGGGCCTTCCGATTCAGATCCCGATGATCGACATCGAGGAAGTCGGCACCGGCGGCGGCTCAATCGCCCGTCTCGCTCAAGGCAAGTCACTGCGCGTCGGCCCGGAGAGCGCGGGCGCCGTGCCGGGGCCGGTGTGCTACGGCAACGGCGGCACCGAGCCCACCGTGACCGATGCAAATCTGCTGCTCGGGCGGCTCGCCCCCGACCTGTTTCTCGGCGGTGAGATGAAGCTCGACGTCGACGGCGCGACCCTCGCCATGACCGCTCAGATCGGCGAACCGCTCGGACTGTCGGTCGCGGAGGCGGCGGACGGCATCATCCGCATCGCCGTGACCCAGATGGCGAATGTGGTGAAGCGTGTGACCACGGCGCGCGGCCTCGATGCCCGCGATTTCGCCATGGTCGCCTATGGCGGCGCAGGACCGCTACACGCCGTGCTGGTGGCGCGCGAATTGCAGATTGCTCGCGTTATTGTTCCCAACGCGCCGGGCCATTTCTCGGCCTACGGCATGCTGGTCAGTGACCTCAGGCGCGATTACGTGCGCACCTTGTTCGCGCGCCTGGCTGACGCTCCCTTTGACAGCTTCAACGCCGTCTTCCGCGAGATGGAGGAGCGTGGCCGCGGCGACATCGACAGCGCTGCGCCGGAACGGCTCGACATCATCGTGAAGCACGCGGTCGATATGCGCTACATCGGCCAAGAGCACGCCGTGACAGTCGAGGTCGACCACGGGGCGTTCGCGGAGCGGGACGTCGATGCAATCAAGGCTGCGTTCGACGCCGTGCACAGCCAGCGCTACGGCTACGCGTCAAGCGACGAATCCGCGGAGATCGTGAACCTCCGGCTGTCCGTCATCGGCGTCATCGCCAAGCCGAGCCACGCGCCGCTCGCGGCCGCGACAAACGCGCCGGCGGACGACGCGCTGATCGGCGTGCGGGCCGTCGAATTCGGCGTCATGGGCGGACGGCTGGAGACGCCGCTCTACGACCGCGCGCGGCTCCTCCGCGGTCACCGCGTAGTGGGTCCCGCGCTGATCCAGGAATACGCCTCCACCACCGTCCTGCTGCCCGGCGATACACTCGTCGTGGATCGCATGGGCAATCTGGACATCACGATCGAGGTCCGTCCATGACCGCAAGCCGCCTCGCGCAAGATCCCGTCACCACGGAAATTATCCGCAACGGATTCATCGCCGCCACCGAGGAGATGAAGACCAACCTGATGCGGACGGCGTACAACATGATCATTTACGAGGCGCTCGACTTCACGGTCGGGCTGTTCGATCGGCACGGCAACACCGTGTCGATCGGGCTCGGGCTGCCGATGTTCATCCGCGGCATGAGCGAAACGATCAAGGCGAAGCTCCGCCATTTCGGCCCCGAGGGCATCGATCCCGGCGACGTGCTGCTCACCAACGACGCCTACACCACCGGCAGCCATCTCAATCATATGACATTTTCCGTGCCTATCTTCGACGGCGCAGATCTGATCGGCTTCTCCGCGTGCATGGCGCACTGGCAGGATATCGGCGGCACGCTCGACGGCATGACCACGGACATCTACTCCGAAGGCCTGCAACTGCCGATCGTCAAGGCCTGGCGGGCAGGTGTTCCCAACGAGGATATCCTCTCCGTCATCCGCATGAACGTACGACTTCCCGAGCGTGCGATGGGAGACCTCAAGGCCCAGGTCGCCGCGGTTCGAACCGGCGAGAAACGTTTTCTGGAATTGGTCCGCAAGTACGGCAAGGATGCGCTCGAAGGGGCGATTGAAGCCATCTTCGATCACGCCGAAGCCGTCTCGCGCGACAGCGTCGCGCAGATTCCCGACGGGACCTACGAGGCGGAATCGTTCATGGACGACGACGGCGTGGAGACCGGCCGGCGCATTCCGATCCGCGTGAAGGTCGTCGTCGCGGGCGATGAGATGACGATCGACCTCACCGAGGTTAGCGCCCAGGTCAAGGGCTTCTACAATTCCGGCGAGACGGCGGGGCTCTCCGCGGCACAGGTCGCGTTCAAGTGCCTGACCGCCGGGCTTGAACTGCCTGTGAACGACGGGGCGTTCCGCAATCTGAAGATCGTGCTGCCGTCCGGAACCGTAGTGAGCGCCGAGCGGCCGGCGCCAATGCGGTGGTGGATGACCTATCCCATGACAATCGTGGACACGATCTTCAAGGCGCTGGCGCCGGCGGTACCGACGCGGGTGATCGCCGCGCACCATGCCGATCTGGTGATTGCCTCGATCAACGGCCGGCAGCCGCGCGACAACAAGCTCTATCTCTATCTTGGCGGGCTGATCGGCGGCGGCTGGGGTGCTAAGCATGGCGAGGACGGCATGAGCGCGACTGTCGCCATCAACGACGGCGACACCCACAACGGTCCAAGCGAGCACGTGGAGGCGAAATTCCCCCTGATTGTCGAGCGTTACGCGCTGCGCGAGGATTCCGGCGGGGCTGGCAAGTTCCGCGGTGGCCTGGGGACAGAACAAGTGGTGCGGGCGCGACACCCCATCATGTTCAATGCCCAGATCGAACGGGTCGACTGCCGGCCTTGGGGTCTTTTCGGAGGGTTGAGCGCGCTCGGCAACGAGGTCCGGCTTGAGCGGGGCGGTGAGATAGAGCGATTCCCGACAGGAAAGGTGCTTTCCCAGAAGATCGAGGCGGGCGACGCATATACGGTCTGTTCGGGCGGCGGCGGCGGCTACGGTAGCCCGCTCGACCGCAAGCTCGGTGATCTCGAGAACGACGTGCGCCAGGGCTATGTCTCGAAGAATGCAGCGCGCGAGTTCTACGGCGCGGCGTTCGATTCGCAGGGCCGCATTGACAGGGAAGCAACCGCGATGCGGCGGGCGGACATGCGCCGGCACGGCCTGCCGAAGGACCGTCCGTTCTCCACAGAGGATCATTCCGGTTGGGGCGGATGCCCGTATTGCACTAAACTGCTCCAGCCGCATCCGGATGGACGCGCGATGGCTATCGAGGCGGTGGCCAGCGGCATGAGCCCTTGGCGGTGTTGTTAAGATGGAGATTGTTTCAATGGTGGAGACCCGCAGCGGCTCCCGACGTCCTCCCGCAAGGCCGATGGAGACCACCGTGCTGGCGGTGGAACGAGCCCTCGAAACGATTGAGCTGCTCTCCGGGGCGGCCGACGGCCTCAGCCTGGCGGAGATCTCCCGCGAACTCATCATCAACAAGGCGATCGCTTCGCGTCTGCTCGAGACGCTGGAGCATGCCGGCTATGTCTGGCGCGACGACACCGCGCAGCGCTATCACCTGACCTATCGGGTCAGCAATCTGGGACTGCGGCAGTTGCAGCAATCCGGCTTGCTCGGACAGTGCACCAGCCTGCTGGAAGACCTCGCGGAGCGTACCGGCGAGCTCGTCCGCCTCTCCGTGGTAGAGCGCGGCGAAAAGATCACCTGGGTCTACGCGGTGGTCGGTACGCGCCGCACCCTGCGGATCGATCCGAATTTCAACTTTGAAGTCAGCCTGCACAGCCATGCGACCGGCAAAGCCTGGCTGATGATGCTCACGCCCGAGCGTGCCATGGAGCTGTTAAGGCGCGAAGGAATGGCGGCGCTGACGCCGCACACCAACGTTGACGTAAAGTCGTTGCGCAAGGAGCTCGATGCCGCGAGCCGTCGCGGCTTTGCGCTAACTTACGAGGAAAACGAGATCGGCGTCGGCGCGGTCGCCGCGCCGATCATGGCGCCGCGGTTGTCCGGCGGAACCGAATGCGTCGGCGTCGTTTCTGTCGCAGCCCCCACCAACCGCATGACCCGCGCGGATATCGATGCCTGCGGGCCGCTCGCCGCCGAGGTTGCTTCCCGCCTTGCCCTCATGTGGCCGCTCGACGAGCGCGCGCCCATGAGGCTGCAAAGACCAGCCTGATTAACGACAGATGTAATGGGAGATCGCTATGGCTCGCTTTAAAGACTTTGTTCCCCACGGGGTGATCCCCGCGGTGCTGCTGCCGTTCCACGACGATCTGTCGATCGACGGGCCGAGCTTCCGCAGTCATTTGCGGGACGTCGAGGCGGTCGAGGGCCTGTCGGCGCTTACGATTAATGCACATTCGACCGAGGTGGCCTCGTGCACGGCCGATGAGCAGAGCCGCGTGCTGGAGATCGCAGGCGAGGAAGTCGGAGACCGGCTGCCGCTGATCCACGGGATCTGGGCGGACGGCAGCCTCGAGGCGGCACGGATCGCGAAGCGGGCGCAGGCGGGCGGATCTTCGGCGCTTCTGGTGTTTCCGCCAGCGCCCTTCACGCTCGGCCAGAGCGCGGACATGGCGATCGCGCACTTCAAGGCGATCGCGTCGGCCTCCGATCTGCCGCTGATCGTCTTCCAGTATCCGCTTGCGACCGGGCAGGGGTACCCGGCGGCGACGCTGACCCGCCTGCTCGACGAAATCCCCACCATCCGCGCCGTCAAGGACTGGACGCCGAGCGTTCCGCAGCACGAGGCGCAGGTGAGGGCGCTGCAGTCGCGCAGCCGGCCGGTCAACGTGCTGTCAACCAACAGTGCCTGGCTGCTGAGTTCGCTCGTGCTTGGCTGTAACGGGTTGCTGTCGGGAAGCGGCAGCGTGATTGCCGATCTGCAAGCCCGCCTGTTCCGCGCGGTCGCCGCCAACGACCTCGCCGAGGCGCGCCGGCTGAACGATCGGATCCATCCGGTGGCTAGCGTGTTCTATGCCGATCCGTTCGTCGACATGCACAATCGAATGAAGGAGGCGCTCGTTCTTCTCGGCCGCCTGCCGCGGGCCGCCGTACGGCCGCCGCTGGTCAAGATTAGGGATCCGGAGATCGCGCGCATTCGAGAGGCGCTGGTGGCGGCAGGCCTGCTCGATGCGTCCGGAAAGCGGCTGGAGGCGGCCTGACGTGACCTGACATAAACCGGCGCGAACCGACGACGGTCGAGCGGGCGGCACGATAGAAAATTTAAATGACGAATAATCATTGGGAGAGGAAACTGGAATGACGAGTATCAGGTCTCAGGTTTATGCCTTGCTGACGTCGGGGACCGCGTTGCTGTTGTCCACGGGCATCGGCAATGCGCAGGAGAAACCTCCGGTCAAGATCGGGTTCGTCACCGAATTGACGGGAGCGTGGAGCTTCTTCGGCACCAGTTGCGTCGCCGGTCTCAAATTCGCGGAAAAGCAGCTCAACCCACCGGGCAAGCGCAGGATCGAATTCGTCATTTCGGACAATCAGACGAACCCGGCACAGGCGGTCGCAGCGTCGCGCAGTCTTGACGTGCAGGACAAGGTCCTCGCGCTCAGTGGCCCAACCAGCTCTGATATCGCCCTTGCGGTTTATGGCTATGCCGAGCAAAACAAGGTACCTTTCGTAGTACCCGTTGCTGCGTTTCCGCAGCTCACCAAGCCAGGTAGTCATTATACATTCCGTCTCGAGCCGGACGCAGTCGGTTGGGGCTATGCGATCGCCAAGTTCGTTGAAAAGCAGAAGCCCGGCGGCAAAATCGCGATGATCTATTCTGACTACGCCTTGATGCGCGCGATTACGGCAGGACTCAAATTCCAGGCGCCGCTTTCCGGTCTAAAAATTGTTGCCGACGTGGCGTTTCCGCAAGGCTCGAGCGATGCCACAGTTCAGGCGGCCCAGATTTTGGCGGCCCAACCCGATTTCGTCGTTGTCATCGGTGCTGGCGGGTTCGATAACACGATCAACAATCAGTTGCTGGACCTCGGTATAAAGCCCGAGCAAGTGATTCATCCGTTTGGCCTTACAACTCAGGTCATAAACTGGGGTAAACGAAGTGTCGGTTCTTATTACGGCACGTTCTTCGATTCCAACCTCGATGCTTTGACGGCTGAGGGAAAGAGCTTCGTCGAACAATTCGTCGCTCAATACGACCGCCCGCCAGCATACGGCGAAAACTTTTGTTACGTCACTGCCAATGTGATCCGCGAGGTGATCGACAAAAATCCGGAAGCCGCCGATGATCGGGAGAAATTCCGCGACGCTATGTCGGCGTTGAAGACCAAGGAGACGACGTCAAACATTCCGATCGAGTTCGACAAGAACGGCGCGCGTAAGGAATACATCTACATCATGCAGATCACCGACGTCGCGGCGAAATCTTACAAGGCCAAGCAGACATTCTACACCGAGTGGGATCCGGAGGTCATTCCCGTCTACACGCTGGTTAAGTAATCGACGGAGCCCGCCGCCGCATTCCGCGGCGGGCTGCGTGGTTCCAGGAGCGACGTGCTTGTCCGACGCAAATCTCATCATTCTGCTGTCCACCATCTCGACCGGTCTGATCCTTGGCGCGATCTTCTCGCTGGTGGCGGTGGGCGTGACCATCGTCTACGGCAGCATCTGGATGCCGAATGCTGCCAACGGCCAGTTTTTCGTGCTGGCGGCGCTGTTTGGCTGGACCATGACGGTGAGCTGGGGCATTCATCCGGCGATCGCAGCGGTGCTCGTCATAGGGCTGAGCGTACCACTGTCCTACGCCCTCGAGTTCGTCCTGATCCGGCGTTTCTACGACGTACCCAACCGCAACATCTCGTATTTCGTCCTGAGCCTCGGTATCACGCAGATTCTCGCAGGCATCTTCGCCTTCACGTATGGGCGATGGAGCGACCAGTTCCAGTTGCCACCGCTGATCGGAGGCATCACCTTCGTCGGGCCGCTACCGGTGGCCAACAACCGGTTGCTGGTGCTGGTGCTGGCACTCGCCATCCTCGCCGCGCTTTTCGCGCTGCTGCGATTTCATCGCTACGGCCGCGCCATCCGCGCGGTGTTCCAGAACCGCGACGCCGCGGCGCTGCGGGGCGTCAACGTCAAGGCCAGCTACAGCCTGTCCTTCGTGCTCGGCAACGCCGTGATCTTCGCTGGCGGAATTCTGTTCGCGTTGGCCTACAGTTTCGACCTGACGGTAGCCTGGACCATGTCGATCACCGCCTTTGCGATCATGATCATCGGTGGGCCGGGCTCGGTGCTGGGGGCACTGATCGTTGGGATGGTGTTCGGCTTCACCCAGGCTGCGGTCAGCACCGTGGCCAGCCCGACCATCGCGGCGTTCTCATATCTCGGGGCGATGCTGTTGATCCTGCTCTTCAAACCGTCCGGGCTGTTCGCACGATGATGAAGACCTTCAAGATTGAGGTCTCCCGTCGGAACCAGCTTGCCGGTCTCTTGCCGCTGGCGGGCTTCGTCGCCGTCGCGTTCGCCTTGCCGTTGGTGCTGTCCGGGAACCGCTATCTTGCCTTCGTCGCCGGCGTGACGCTGATCCACGTATTGTGGGCCTGCGGCATGAATCTGCTCTACGGATACACGGGGCTGATGCCGCTGATGTTCGCCGGAATCGCGGGGATCAGCGCCTATTCTGTGGTGGGTCTCACCGCAGCCGGGTGGTCGTTCTGGCTGGCGCTGCCCTTGGGCGCGCTGGCGGCTTCGGTCGCCGGCACGATCCTGGGATTGCCGTCGTTGCGGCTCAAGGGATTTTACTTCACGCTGTGCTCGCTCGTGATCCAGACGGTGATCACCCTGGGGTTCGTCTATTTCTCCGGCCTCACCAACGGCGACACCGGCATCTCGCAGATCCCGCTGCCATCGGCGTGGCATGGCAAGCCGCTGTCCGGGCTCAGCTACGATCTCGTGCTGTCTGCCGCCGCGGTGTTCGGCGTCGTCGTCCTGATCGCGATCGTGCGCTCGACGCTGGGGCGGCGGCTGATCGCCATCCGCGAGGACGACGAACTGGCCGCCATGCTCGGCATCAACGTCACCGGCTACAAGATGATCGCGTTCTTCATCGGATCGTTGTTCGCAGGAATCGGCGGCGCGCTTTACGCGCCCTATATCGGCTTCATCTCGCCGCGCTCGTTCGACGTGCTGATCAGCTTGAACATCTGGCTGATGGTGGCGTTCGGCGGCCGCGGTACGATCTGGGGCCCGGTGATTGGCGCCGCGCTGCTCGCGCCGCTGTCGTTCCTGCTGCAGGAGTACTACACGGTCAAGGACGTGCTTTATGGAGCGCTGATCGTCGCCGTCATCGTGCTGATGCCGGCGGGCATCGCGGGCGGCTTCGGAAGGGCGCCTCGGGTACCCACGCCGGAAGTCGACATGCGTGCCCAGCGCCGGAGCCCGAAATGAGCTACGTCCTTCTCGAAGCCCGGGCTGTCTCCAAACGCTACGGCGGTGTCGATGCCCTGAAGAACATCGGTCTCGTACAGTATCGCGGCGAGACGCTGGGCATGATCGGACCGAACGGATCAGGCAAGACCACGTTCGTGAATGTGATCACGGGCCACACCAGGCCCAATGGCGGTGTGATCTCGTTCGATGGCGTCCCGCTCGCTGGCCGCAATCCGTTCCAGATCGCCAAGGCGGGCCTGACCCGGACCTACCAGGCCGTTCGGGTGTTCGGCGAACTCACGGTGCGCGAAAACGTCGAAACCGCGCTGGTGGATGCGCGCGATCCCGCCGGCCCTGAGACCGTTGACGAAATCGCGGACTGGCTGCGGATCGCCCACCGTTACGGCGTGCGCGCCGGCGGCCTGACGCTGATGGAGCAGCGGCAACTGGAACTGCTGATGCGGCTGGTCCAGCGGCCCAAATTGATGATGCTCGACGAGCCGGTGGGAGGCCTGTCGTCGAGCGAGGTCCGAACCATGATCGGGCTGTTGTCGGAGCTCAAGTCGCGCTGCACGATCTTCATAATCGAGCACACCATGAAAGTGATCCGCGAACTCGCCGACAAGGTCGTCGTGCTGATGGCCGGCGAGAAGTTGGCGGAAGGCCCGCCCGCCGACATCCTCGCCGATCAGCGTGTGATCGACCGCTACCTTGGAACAGCCGATGCTTGAAATCACCGACCTCACGATCCGCTACGGCCCGTTTCTGGCGGTCGACCACCTCGCGATCAGCGTCGGTGCCGGCGAGATCGTCGGCATCGTCGGGCCCAACGGTGCCGGCAAATCGTCGATCGTCAAGGCGATCGGCGGCCTCGTGCAGCCGAAGTCCGGGCGGCTGACGTTCGACGGCACCGATCTGCAGTCCCTGCCGACCCATAAGCGGGTCGAACTTGGGATTTCGATCGTGCCGGAGGGGCGCGGCCTGTTTCCGCGCATGTCGGTCGATGAGAATCTCGTCATCGCGGGCGACCCGCTGGAGGACCGCGCAAAAAGCAGCCGCAATATCGAACGCTGCTACGAGATGTTTCCGATCCTGAAGGAGCGGCGGTGGCAGCCTGCCGGCACCCTGTCAGGTGGGCAGCAGCAGATGGTCGCGGTGTCGATGGGGCTGATGTCCGATCCGCGCCTGCTCGTGCTGGACGAGCCGTCGCTCGGGCTCGCTCCCATTGTGATCGGCGAGATAGGCAAGGCTCTGCGCTGGCTCGGCTCGCACGGACTGACGGTGGCGTTGTTCGAGCAGAACGCGAAACTGACCTGCAGCGTCGCGGACCGGATCTACATCCTGGCGAGCGGCGCGGTGCGCCACCACAACCGTGCCGCTGACCTCCTGAAGGATCCAGAGATACTGGATCATCTGATGTAGGTTGCCGCGGTCATCCGCATCGCGGGCACGGACAATGACAGACAAAAGAAAGAAGAGGACGCATCGTGAAGATCGGAGTTGCGGGACTTGGGCGCATGGGCGGCGCCATCGCCAAAAGGCTGATCGACGTCGGACACGACGTGGTGGTGTGGAATCGCGATGCGGAGAAAGTGAGGCTGTTGGCCGACCACGGCGCCGCCGTCGCGGCGTCGCCGCGGGAGCTCGCCGACCGCGCCGACTTGACGATTACGATTCTGACCGATGCCGCCGCTATCGACGCCGTCTACGGCGACGCCTCCGGCCTGCTGGCTGCCGACGTCGCCGGCAAGCTCTTCGTCGAGATGAGCACGGTGCAGCCCGACACCGAGCGGTTGCTGGCCGACAAGGTGCGTGCGCGGCAGGCGTCGTTGCTGGAATGCCCCGTCGGCGGCACGGTCGGCCCGGCCCTGAGCGGAAAGCTGCTCGGATTTGCGGGCGGTACGCGGGAGGATTTCGCCCGCGCGAAGCCGGTGCTCGACCAGCTCTGCCGCCGCGTCGAACTGCTTGGTCCGGTCGGCGCCGGATCCAGCATGAAGCTCGCCATCAATCTGCCGCTGGCGGTGTTCTGGCAGAGTTTTGGCGAAGCCTATGCGCTGGTCCGCCATCTCGGTCTCGATCCCGCCTGGGTCGTAGAGCTGTTCGCGGAGACGTCGGGTGGCCCGAACGTGCTCCGGGCCCGCGGCGGAGCGGTCGCCAAAGCGTTGCAGTCCAAGGATCCGGGATCGGCGACCTTCGACTGTGACTCGATCCGTAAGGACCTGCGCACGATGATCGCGGAGGGCAAGACCCTGGGGTTTGCGTTGCCGCTGGCGCAGCAGACCCTTGGCGTGTTTGACCAGGCGAGCGGGGAAGGGTGGGGCGGCAAGGACTGCACCGAGCTTCCAGCATTCTGGTCGACCAAGCATCGCACCTGATGGGCCATCCGCGGCACGATCTGAAATCTGGAGCAGCCGATGAAGGCCATACCCACCATCGGCGGGCATCATCATATATGGCGGCTGCGCGATCTCAACTGGCTGTCGGGCCTGCAGGTCCCGCGGATCTTTGGCCCCTACGAGCCGATCTGCCGGGATTACACGATCGAGGAGTTTGGATCCGACGTCGCAAGCAGCCATATCGTGCAATCCGTCTACGTCCAGACCAACTGGCCGGCCGGACAAAGCCTGGATGAGGCGCGCTGGGTTCAATCGGTTGCCGACGCCACCGGATGGCTATTGCTCGGCCTTTCCCGGCTCGTCACGGCCAGGGGTGGCGCTGGCGCCGTTCGGGTTCCTCGTCGGGATCGCCTCGGGCGGCAGGACGACGGCCTCCATGGAAGCCCGTTCCTGTTGTCGCGGCGCGCGCGGCGCCGGCATCACGATGAGACTGGTGCGATCGTGACCCACCATGACGTCGAGTTGTTCGCCTGCGCTAACCCTTATCGGCTGCGGAAAGGTGTGCAGGACCTGTAGCCACCCGCCATCGGATTGGTCGTCCGGGTGATTGGAAAAGGTGACTTCGTCCGCAAGGTCAACCTTCATCCACTGGACGATGCCGACCGCGACCCCGTCCTTGAGCACTGCAATCGGGATCTCGCGAATTTCGGCGGGATGTTCCCTGGCCGACAGATCAATCCTGAGAAGATCGATATCCCCCGAAAGCCTGCGCCACGACGTCATGGTCCCGTGCACCGGAAGACGTTGCGCCGCCAATGCGCCAAACGGCGAGACGTCAAATCCCGATACGTGTCCGACGAAGGCATATTCGGAAAGAGCGTCGCTCTCCACCAGGCATCCCACGGCGGTCGCCGCACGCGGAACGATCGTCGCCCCCTCGCGCAAAAGCCGCGCATGTGCATCCTCGAATGTGCTCAGCACGTTCTCGGCCAGAAGGTCGCTCGACAGTATTTCCGAAATCAGGATGTCCGCGCGCGCCTCGATGTCCTTGCCGACAACTATCTGGCCCGAGCTCTTGTTGACGACGCGGATCTGCCTTTCATAGCCGTTTAACGTTATGATGCGCTCCGCGGCTTCGGCGATGACGGGGACTTTTTCGCAGGTGACGATATTTGTTGCCCCGGCGCGCGCGGCCATCATCGACAACAGGCCGCTGCCGGCGCCGATATCGAGAATGCGGGCATCCGGTCCTTCCTTCTCGACGGCCTTGCGGATCGCAAGTTCAAAGGCGTCGTTTCTCCTCGTGTCGTTCAGCATCGGGATATGCCAGAACGGCACCATGACCGACGTCAGTCGCCGCATCTGGTGCCGGACATAGACGTTGTCCGGTTGCAGTTCCAGCAGCGAGCGGAATTCGATCAACGCCTCGTCGCGCCGTTCCGAATCCGCGAGCGCGACCGCAAGGTTCGACAGCACCAGCGCATTCTCCGGCGCGATCGACCTGGCGATCGCAAAACACCTGAGGGCGTCATCTGCTCTTCCGGCACGGTGAAGCAACGCGCCCTTTTCAACCAGGGCATCCAGATGGTGTGGAGCGAGTTCGAGCATCTTGTCCAGATGGCCGATCGCCCTTTCGAGGTTACCGCTTTTTGCGACGACCCGGGCGAGCAGCAGAAGAATGTCGGCCTTGCGATAGCCATGGTCCAGGAGTCGCAGATAGCCCTCTTCTGCTTTCTCAAGATCTCCGCTGGAATGATGAGCGGCCGCGCTCTTCAGGAGTTGAAGAAGAAGTTCAGGAGCCTCGCTATTGCTCTGATCGGCCGTCATGTTCCTGCTTTCACCCTAGCACCGCCGATTTGAAGTTCCTACAGTGGTTGCCGCGAGTTCGCGTTAGGAACCTCAAATTGAAAAGCGGTACTGGAAATATATACTTGCTAATGCCCCTTCGTTTCCGAAGTCCGTGTCAGGTGGCCCCGCGATGGATCACGAACTTCGGAAACGGGGCACTAGACGGATGCGGAGAGAAGCGGCACCCGGAGAGGGCTTGTCTCAAATCCGAACACGCATCGCGGCGTTAAAAGTTGCCGCCGCAGTCTGGAAAAGTTGAAGCCATAACAATAACGCCGCCGATCGTATCGACTGCCGAATTCGGCGCGGTGTCGAACAGAATCGGCCCGAATCGAACGATAGCTCGGCCGCAGCCGATAATCATGCCAAAACAGGGGGCCGGTTCACGGCATTTGCCCGCCATTGTGGGTACGGACGGCCAAACCCCGCCGCTTCCAAGGGGTATGGCGCGGGCCAACGATCCGTTGCCACGCAGGGCCTTTGCGCCTAAAAGCCCTTCTTCAACGGGAGCACCGGCGATGGCCCACAATTTTGCGATCAACGACGACGTCCATCACCAGCTTCAGGGGCCGCAGGGCCGCGCCGACGTCAAAGAGCGCAGCGTCTATACCATCGTTACCTGCCTGCCGATCGAGGCGGATGGACGTCCGCGCTACCGTATCAGGAGCAAAACCGAAAACGTCGAGCGCGTGGTGACCGAGGAGCAGATCAGCCGGCTGGGTTGATCCTGCGGCTGGTGCCGTGTTATTTCGACACAAGCACCGGCTGAGCCAACGCAGAATGGGCGAATTTCTTGAGCCCCATGGGCTTGCCGAACAGATAGCCCTGGACCAGGTCGAAACCCAGCTCGTTCGCCGCGACAAAATCGGCACGGGTCTCGACTCCCTCCGCAACAATCCGGGCGCCGCACCCTTTGCCGAATTCGATGATGTGACGGCATAGCGTCCGTTTCAGCCGGTCGTTGGCGCAGCCGGTGACGAATTGTCTGTCGACCTTGAGTTCGACGAAGGGGAAGATATCGAGCCCCATCAGCGCCGGCCAGTCGGCGCCAAGATTGTCGATCGAGATCGCAACATTGTTAAAGCGCACCTCTTTCGCGACATCGATCAGCAGATCCAGATTGGAAATGACCTCGGCGCTGTCGATCTCGATGAGTAACCCCCCGAATGCCGGATGCGCCGGTATCCGCTGGCAGAGACTGCGCACCGCGTGACGATTTTTGAGAAACGAGACCGGCAGGTTGATCGAGATATCGGTCGAACTTTGCTGTTCGAACAGGTAGCGCCAATCCTCCGTGGCGCGCTCGATCACGAACTCCGACAAGCGCAGGAAACATGGATCGTCGTCTTCCGGGATAAAATAGCCCGGCGGGACGACGCCCCAGGCCGGATGCCGCATCCGCACCAGTGCCTCGGCACCGCAGCGAACGAGTGTGCGGGCATCGACCTTCTGCTGGTACCATAATTCGAGCCAGCCGGCATGCAATGCCTCCGGCACGTGGACGGCCGGGCTAGGTTTTGGTTCCTCAGGCAGAAGCATGGCCACTCGCTCGCGCAACGTTCCCGCATCGAACGGCGTGGTGAGCGGTGGCAGCATTGCAAGGCCGTATTCCCCACCAACCTGCCATACCGCCTTGACGATGATCGATTCGCGGGCGCCGAGAGCGAGAACCTTGCCTTCGAACTTTTGGCGCAAAAGGGTTTCAAGAATTTTGGCGACCTCGATTCCATCGACCGATACTCCGAGAACGACAAGGTCCGGAAGTTGGGTTTCGAGGATCGCCCCCAGCTCGTCGGCCTTGGCGCATTCGCTCGTTACGAAGCCGAGGTCTTCGAGCACGTCGGTGAGGAATGCGCGAAGGTGTGGCTTGCCGTCTGCAACGCAGGCACGAGGCGTAACCTTTCGAAGGCCGAAGGTCGCACATCTTGCCAGATTGTCGCCGAACATCTGATTGGTCATCGCTAATCTCCTCCCTTGTGCGGGTGGTGTCCTAGCGGTGCGTGTGGTTTCAAATATGGAGATCTTCAGCAGGCAGAATTGAATTATTCGAGTAACGTTAAATCGCGCAGCAAGAATAAAACTTTCGCAAAATTCTCGCCTGAAAAGTCGGGATTTCTTTTTGCTTGCTATTTTGGATGGATGAGCGTAAATGCCGCCTATTCGAATAATCGTTTGCCTTGTCGATTGCGCCGAACCGGCTCCCCTCCCCAAGACATCGCTGAAATCGGATCAAGCCTGCGCGAAAGGTCGTGCGGGCACAGCGCGCTTTTGCGCATCTTGGAGACGTAAAATGGCTACCGGAACAGTTAAATGGTTCAACGCGACAAAGGGCTTCGGTTTCATTCAGCCGGATGACGGCGGCAACGATGTGTTCGTGCATATCAGCGCCGTCGAGCGTGCTGGCATGGGCTCGCTCAATGAAGGCCAGAAGCTTTCATTCGAATCGAAGCTCGACAGCCAGCGTGGCAAGACCAGCGCGGAAAATCTTCGCGCCATGTAACGCCCATCGATCGAGAGATTACCGCGGATGTACCGGGATCTCTGGATCGACAGCGCGTCGCTTGCTCGGAATGACGACAACACGATCAGGCCCGCCGGCTAACCCCGTCGGGCTTTTTTCGTTTGACAATGCGCAACTCCATTTCGCTTGCGTCTTGTCGTGGTTCGCAATCCCGACCGCCTTGTAATCATAGGTCGGATAGAATTCGGTGCGGTAACTGCCCAAGGCCGTGGTTTCGAAGATGCGATTGACCTCGCGAAGCCGGGTGGCCGGAAGCCGCGGCGCTCGGAGATCGGCCGGATCCCCGCTACCCCGCGCAGGTCGGCAAGGTTGCATTTGTCAAGGCTGCGTTTGTCGAGGCTGCGTTTGTCTTGCCGGATGTGAACCATGTCACATCCGTCCACCGGCTTTGGGGCTATCCAGGATGCGGTCGGGCCACGCCAGCATGAGGACGGGTCGATGAAAACACGGCGGATGGCATATTGGTGGTTCAGGTTCGTCGTCTCGGGACGATTTCTCGAGAAATTTTTCAACTTGCGTCGCGCAAGGCGCTCATGACGCCGTTGTCGCCGGAGCACCCGGCGATGGAACAGCTTCACCGCATGACGATCGCGGGCCACCCGTTCAGGCGCGAGATTTCTCCGGCCCGCTGACCATCTTCCTGCAAAAGGCCAATCCGTCGTTCACCGCGTCGCGGCCTTTCCACGTCCAATAGGTCATGCGTCCGGCGAAGGATTGATGGCTGCGCAGGCGGCGCGATCCAAGAATATGGCCGACTTTTTCGGGAAATCTGCTGACCTCGGCGTCCACCAGAGCTGCGATCGCAGCCATCAGCTCATCGAGCCGCCGGCCCCAATCGGATTGATCGAGCAGGTCAATGCGGACCCGCAGCGCGTATTCGGTGTCGTAGACGAAGGCCAGAATTTCCCTGGCGACCAGAATTCGCTCGTTCTTGAGGGCGAAGCGCAACGTCGCGCGTTGGTCCTCCAACCGGTCCAGCACCATCGAGACGGCGGCGGCATAAGGCGTGGCGGCGATGTCGGCGGCATTCTTGCTCGGCGCAGCCTTGGTGGCGAGGCGGATCAATTGCCAATTGGTCTTCAGCCGTCCAGCCACCAGCGTCAGCGCGAAGGGAATTTGTTCGGGATGATCCTTTGCGAACCCCTCCAGTAACTGCGTGACCTTGGCGACCTGGGCGTCCTCGAATTTATTGATCTTGGCCGGCAGTGCATCGTTGAACTTTGCAAGCGCCTCTCGTGCGCGCAGCACACCGAGCATCTTGGTCAGGTCGTCATAGGCTGTTTTGGAGGCTGTGTAGGTTGCCAGTCGGTTGCGGATCTGAGCGACGCTATCCGGCGAGCCGATTATGTTTTCGAGACTCTTGACGACCTTGGTCTGAAACGTCGAAGCGGCCTGCCGGGCTTCCCGCTGCTTGTCGGCGGCGATCAGATCGGTCATCTGGCTGGTAAAATCCCGCGCCATCGTCGGCAGCAAATCTCGGCTGATCCATTCCCAGATCGCAGCCAGCGAACCGCGCTGTATCCTGCCCGAATTGGCATGCTCGGGAGCGCCATCGACGAGCATCGGTTCCAGGGGCAGAAAGAAATAACGCGCCGGACTGCTGGTGCGCTTCTGGGTTTGTCCGTTGGTACGAAATTCGGCGCGCAGTTTTTCCGTGATGAAAGCGGAGCCCGGTATTTCGGCGCCGCAGAGTTCCAGCCGCTCAAGCTCGGTCAACAGATTGCTGCGCGTCGGCGGCGACAATCGCTGCAGATACTCCTGGAGTCGGTCGGGCTGCACCATTGCGCCTGGATTTTCGATTAACGAAAAACTAACGACACGCCCGTTGCCGGCAGGCACCGCGCGCGGAATCGATAAAATCAGGCCGCCGTAAATTAAGTCGTAAAAAAGGTTGTAAGATAGGCCCGTCTCACCCTGGGCAGGTCCGTTCATATTTTAGACAACCCGGGGCACAAATAGCCAATTCATGCCAGGTCACTCAAAGAGCGACATTTTGTCTTCGAAATTCCCCGTAGTAATACGGGGTCGATAATTAACCCTGTGAGAGGACGGGCCCGTTAAAAAGGATTAATGTCCCAGCGGGAACGTGCCAGCGGCTTGGGCCCTTCGCCAGCCGACGATCTTGAACCTGCCGCGCTCACGGCCGCGCAGGTGCAGGCTGTGGCTGAAGCCGGGGCAGCAATCGCCCGGCAGCTCAATGGGCCGTTGACCGCGCTGTTGCTCTATATGGGCGAAATCAAGCAGCATGGCCGTGAGCTTTCGCAGGCTCAGGGCGATCGAATCTACCTGCAACAGGTGGTGGAAAACGCGCTTCAACAAACCGAACGCATCTGCGCTTTGTTGAAGCAGATCGAAAACTTTGACGCGGAATCCGCGGCTGCGCCGCGCCGCAAGGTCGACAAGCCATTGGCCGGCCCCGCCAGGGATGAGACGGGCGCGGCGGGCGTCGTGTTTTCATCGGAAGTCGGCCAGAAGCCTCTAACGAAGCGCGAGTATGAGGTTCTAAACCTGATAAGCGAGGGATATTCCAACAAGCAGGGGGCCTTGCAGATGCATATCAGTCCAAGGACCTTCGAGAGCCATCGCGCCGAAGCGATGCGAAAGCTTGGAGCGCGCAACACGGCGGAGCTTGTCCGTGCGGCACTCAAGCACCCGGGTTCGGCCTAGCGGGCTTTTCGGGAAAACCCGATTTTTCGGAAGTCGCAAGGTCGCATCCAGCGGATGCAACGGCCGGCGAGGCCCGGCGATCCGATTTGCTCAGTAGAAGTCCTCGAAGGCGCGAACGCGGGGCGCAGGCCGCAGGACATGGGGTTTGATCTTCGGTTCGCTTTGCACGATGGTGATGGTCCAGCGCGCCGGAACGCTTGACTCGGCTTCGAGCACCGATCGAACGTGGCCGGCGATCGTCGACCCGCCCGACCTCACGGATACCACCCGGCCGTTGAATTGCGCGATACGAAAACGCCGGACTTCTTTCTGGTCGGCCGTCTCGAACGTGAACATGCAATCCTCCGTTGCTGCCGCAACTATCGCCGCCGAATGTTAGCTGTGTATGAAAATTCGAAACCGTAAAAGTACGGCGGGGATTGCGGGAACCCCGCTGGGCATTGGGTGGGGTTGGTGCGCAAGCGCGCTCCAAACGTAAATCCCTCATCTGCCGGGCGCGCTGAAATGTTCACAGCATGCGGCAAGGGCGGAGCAATCTGTCGTACCGGGCTTTTACCGCCGCGTAGCACTCGCAGGCGGTCTTGCTGAGGCCATCCGGATCGGCGATCTCGATGTGGCCCCGGCTGTAGTGGATGAAATTGGCTTGTTGCAGCGTCTGGGCGACCAGAGAGACGCTGTTGCGGCGCGCACCGATCATCTGCGCGATCGATTGCTGGGTCAGGACAAACCTGTCGCTGCCGGACAGATCGGCTACCGCACGCTCGCCGCAAGCAATGCCGGTGAAGCGTTGGCGATCTTCGATTCTGGCGCAAGCGTAGATCTCTTGTTCACCGACATCGTCATGCCTGGTTCGATTAATGGACGGCGGCTCGCCATCGAGGCAAGAAGCCGCCGTCCGTTACTCAAGGTGTTGTACACGTCCGGCTATGCGGAAAAGCGCGCTTATCCACGATGGGCGCCTTGATGCCGATGCGTTGATACTGGCGAAGCCTTATCGCAAGGCCGATCTGGCAAAGATGATCCGCGCGGCGCTGGCGGCCTGCCACAACTCAAATCGTGATTAACGCGAGGATAATGCGACGAACGAAATTCGCGAGCAACCGATCGCGTCATCGACGATCAATCGAGCCATCAATCATGACTCAGCGCCATAGTTTATGGTCTTTACGCTTGCGCAATCAGCCATTGCTCGCGTTCGGAGCCTTGCGCAGCGTCGTTTTGGCGTGCTCGCTCTCTCGGTAGTTATACTGAGACGCAATTTAACGAACAGGTAGCAGGGAGAGAACAGTGTGATGCGACGCCGACTGAAACGTGCGGCGTCGCGTCAATCGTGTCCAATCCAGAAGGGTAATCAAAATGTCCGGCATTGTTCTCTCGGCATCAGTCCGCCAAAACCTCCTCTCCTTGCAGTCGACAGCTTCGCTGCTTGCGACCACCCAGAACGACCTCGCCACCGGCAACAAGGTCAACTCGGCCCTCGACAACCCCACCAACTTCTTCACCGCCCAGGGCCTCAACAACCGCGCCAGTGACATCGGCAACCTGCTCGACGGCATCGGCAACGGCGTGCAGGTGCTGCAGGCCGCCAACACCGGCATCACCTCGCTGCAGGGCCTGGTCGCGAGCGCCCAGTCGATTGCCAACCAGGTGCTGCAGAGCCCGGTCGGCTACTCGACCAAGTCCAACGTGACCTCGACTGCCATCACCGGCGCCACGGCGAACAACCTGCTCGGTCCGGCGACCAACACCCTCGTTACCGGTACGGTCGTTACGGGCGCGGCTACGACGGGCACCTTGCTTTCGGCGACTACCTCGGCCCCCGTTGCCGGCACGGACAACCTCGTGATCAACGGCAAGACGATCACGTTCACCAGCTCCGGCGGCAACACGGTTACCTCGAACGGCGGAGCGCTCGATCTGACCACCGCGACCGTCGGCAACCTGCTTTCGGCCATCGACACCATCACCGGCGCAACCGTCGCCTCGACGCTAGCCGGCACCAAGCTTACCCTGAGCACCGGCACCACGACGCCTCTGGTGATCGGTGGTCTCGCGGGCACACTGACGAAGTTCGGTCTTTCCGCCGGTACGACGGCGCTCACCCCTCCGACGCTCCAGGGCGAAACGCTCACGATCGGCGCCACCGGCGGCGGTACGGCGACCAACATCACCTTCGGAACCGGCGCCGGGCAAATCTCGACACTCAACGACCTCAACACCGCGCTGGCGGCGAATAACCTGCAGGCCAGCATCAGCACGGCCGGGGCGGTCAACATCGTGACCTCGAACAATGCGGCTTCGTCGACGATCGGCACGATCGGCGGCACGGCTACGGCATTCGCCGGTACGGCGGCGGCCCCCACCTCCGATCCGACCTCGCAGTCCACACGCGCCAGCCTGGTCGCCCAGTACAACAACGTGCTGCAACAGATCAACACCACCGCCCAGGACTCGTCCTTCAATGGCATCAACCTTTTGAACGGCGACACCCTGAAGCTGACGTTCAACGAAACCGGCAAGTCGACGCTGAGCATCACCGGCGTCACCTTCAACACTGCCGGCCTCAGCCTCTCGACCCTCACCGTGGGCACCGACTTCCTGGACAGCAATTCGGCCAACACCGTGTTGACCACGCTGACCAGCGCCAGCACCACGCTGCGCGGGGAAGCTTCGAGCCTCGGTTCGAACCTGTCGATCGTGCAGATCCGCCAGGACTTCAACAAGAACCTGATCAACGTGCTGCAGACCGGCTCGTCCAACCTGACCCTGGCCGACACCAACCAGGAAGCGGCCAACAGCCAGGCGCTGTCGACCCGTCAGTCGATCGCGGTCTCCGCGCTGGCGCTCGCCAACCAGTCCCAGCAGAGCGTGCTTCAGCTCCTGCGCTGATCGCTTCTCGCGAGACAAATCATCGAGGGCGGCGGGGAAACCCCCGCCGCCTTCAATCCAAAGATTCTAAAAGCGGTCTGGCGGCTTGCTTGCCGCGCATTGGCCCGGGCGACGTTTTCGAAGGCCGGAGATGACCACGCTCCGCGCCGCCATCCCCTGAAAAGACGCGCCGCCCATGCCGTTGAGAGTCGAGCTCAAGCCGTTCGAGCGCATCACCATCGGCGAAATCGTCCTCATCAATTCAAGTACCCGCGTCTCGTTCCTGGTCGACGGCGACGCGCCTATTCCGCGCGAGAAGGACACCGTAACCGCGGAGACCGCCAACACGCCGCTCAGGCGCCTCTATTTCTGTGTCCAGATGACGTATCTGAAGAGCGACAATCCGAGATATCGGGATTCGTATCTTGGCCTCGTCGAAGACTTGCGTGAGGCCATTCCAGAATCCTGTGATCCGATCAACTCCGTCAACGATCATGTTTCGGGCGGCTCTCTTTACAAGGGGCTCAAGGAAATCCGCACGCTGATGGACATCGACCTCGCGGTGGGCTTCTCCGGCCGCGGCTGATCTTCGCTGCCCGGATTAAGTCATGGTTAAGCATATGCCGGCGGCCGCCGTCTTCCGATCGATCGACGCGGGGTCTCAAGGCAGGCGGGCGACGCTTCACCCGTGTTTGCACGGGAGCTGAAATTAACGGGAAGGTGAACCCGAAGGGCTATCGGTTGCAGGGAGAGCGATCGCGCCGAAGACCTTTGCAAGGGCTGGCCTGCGAAAATGACAGATGAAAACAAGGGATCCGATCGCGTAACGTTCAGCCACGGATATGGCGTCTGCATCATGGGCATTGACGGGACGTGGCGCCGCGACTGTCTCCTCAACGCGATATCGGACACCGAAGCGGTGCTCACCGTGGAGGGCTCCATCCAGGGCCTCAATCTCAAGGAATTCTTTCTGCTGTTATCCTCCACGGGCCTTGCCTATCGCCGGTGCGAACTTGTTCGCGTCAACGGTACAGAAATGGACATCCAGTTTCTGACGGCAAAGAGCCGGAAAAGGAAGTCGGGCGGCCCGCCAAAAAATGATCATTCATCCGCGCCTGATACCTGACCGGCTGAATGGCTGAAGTCGGAGCGGGCGGTCCGACCGCGTAACCCGGAAACTCATCCTGCCGGACGGCGACGGAGCCGAGGTACTCGGGGCAATGGCCGACGCCGGGTTTGCCGGTTCCGTGATTATCATCAGTGGAATGAATGCCGCTCGTCGCAGTGCGGCGCGGTGACACGCCGGGCCGCCGGGCATGGAACTCGAGAGTTCGCCCCAGCCGATCGATCTCGCCGCCCGCAGATATCCAATGCCGCGCACGCCTTCACCCGGATGCTACTTGTGCGTTAAGTCATCGTCCCGTACAAATACGGGGCGGCAAGATTCTGTACGCTCGTGGGAACCTTCGGCGCGTGCGCGTCATTTTTCACTGTTCAGGGACGATGGCAGATGACCGAAAAACCGCTCACCCGCGGTGAGATATTCGTCGTCGACGACGATCCCGCGATCCGTGAAACTCTTTCCATGGTCTTGTCGGCCGGGGGCTATCAGGTCATCTGCTTTGCCGACGGCGCGGCATTGCTGGCGGTCGCGCGAAGCCGTACTCCCGCGTGCATCCTGCTCGATGCGCACATCCCCGGCAAATCGGGCCTCGATGTTCTGAGGGAGCTGCACGGCGAGGACTATCCGGCGCCGATCTTCATGATCTCCGGGCAGGGTGACATCGCCATGGCGGTCAGCGCGATCAAGAATGGCGCGCTGGACTTCATCGAAAAGCCGTTCCGGGGAAGCGAAATCGTCGCACGGCTGGACGAGGCGATCGAGGCCTATGCGCGCCGGCAGGCGAACGATCCTGCGGCAAGAATAGCATCGCTGCATTTTCCCGGGCGCGAACCCCTGACGCGGCGCGAGCGCGAAGTGCTGGAGCAATTCACATCCGGCGCTTCCAACAAGGAGGCCGGCCGGCATCTGGGAATCAGCCCGCGCACGATCGAAGACCACCGCGCGAACATCATGAAAAAGCTCGGCGCAAGGAATGCGGCTGACCTGGTTCGGATTGTGATGACCACCTCACGCGCTTCCTGAGCCGGCAGCTCATCGCGGCGTTTGGAGCGTGATCGGAAAAATGGGAACCGGTTTTCCCTCGGGACAAACCCGAAGCGTTTGCCCGGAGATCATGCTCGAACAAAGAGACGAGATCATTATCCGATTTAATCTAATCGGATAATGGTCTAACCCGAGAGCGCGGCCCGGATCATTCCGGCCATTTCCGATTTGCGGTACGGCTTGGCGAGCAGCAAGATGCCGGAGTCGAGCCGGCCATGGTGAATGATCGCATTTTCGGTGTAGCCCGACGTGTAGAGCACCTTCAGTCCGGGCCGGAATTTTGCAATCTCGTCGGCAAGCTGCCGGCCATTCATCGCGCCGGGCATGATCACGTCGGTAAAAAGCAGATCGAATTCATGACCTGCCTCGACGAGCGCCATCGCTTCCGCCCCGTTCGCCGCATCCAGCGTCACGTATCCCAGCGAGCGCAGTTGTGCCAGCACGTAGTCTCTCACCAGCTTGTCGTCTTCCACGACCAGGATTGTTTCGTGGCCGCCCTCAATTGCCGCAGACACATCGATGTCGGAGGCGGTAATTGAATCACTGGTGCCTGGCGGCAGGTACATCCGGATCGTCGTTCCGTGGCCTTCCTCGCTATAGATCTTGATGTGCCCTGCCGATTGCTTGACGAAGCCGTAGACCATGCTGAGGCCGAGGCCGGTGCCCTTGCCGGGGCCCTTCGACGTAAAGAACGGGTTGAAGACCTTGTCGATGATACCGGCGGGAATGCCGGTTCCGGTGTCGCTGACGGCGATCAAGGTATAGAGGCCGGGGCGCACGTCGCCGTGCTGGCTCGCGTAATTTTCATCGAGGTAAGCCGGGCCGGTCTCCAGGATAAGCTTGCCGCCGGTCGGCATGGCGTCGCGGGCGTTGAGCGCAAGATTAAGGATTGCGGTTGCGAGCTGGTTGGGATCGACGGTGGCGACGCAGGTTTCGCTTTCAAACACCAATTCGATTTCGATCTGCTCCCCGAGCGTCGGCCGCAGCAACTTGGCAGTGTCGATAATCAGCGTGTTGATGTCGGTCTCCCGCGGCTGGAGCGGCTGTTTGCGGGCAAATGCCAGGAGATGCTGGGTAAGGTCCGCGCCGCGTGAGGCGGCCTCGTCGATCATCTTGGTGATGGCCGAGAGCTGCGGCTCATTTTCGACCGCTTCGGCCAGGATCTCGATCGTTCCGGTGATGACCGTCAGGATATTGTTGAAGTCATGGGCGATGCCGCCGGTGAGCTGGCCGACCGCTTCCATTTTTTCGGCCTGCCGGATGCGGTCCTCTGCCGCGATCTTGTCCGTGAGGTCCCGGACGAAAGTGTTGAAGACAAAGCCCTCCCGCGTTTTCAGCGCGGTGACGCTCAACTCGGCCCTGAATTCCTTTCCGTCGCGTCGCCGGGCCATGACTTCGCGGCGGCCTCCGGGAATTTCGTCTTGCCCGGAGCGCAGGAAGCGTTCCATGGCTGCCTTGAGGTCATCGCGGTCCGCACTGCCGAGAGTCAATTCGAACAAGTTCCTCCCGAGCGCTTCCTGGCGCGCCCAGCCGAAGATCGCCTCGGCCTGCCAATTCCAGTTGAGGATGCTGCCGCGCTCGTCGCTCTGGAGAAATGCGTCGATCGCGGTATCGATGATGCGGCGCGCCATTTGCTCGCTTTCACGCAATGCTTCCTGCGCCTGCCGGCTTTCGGTCATATCGCGGCCGATGAAGAAATGCCGCATGACCGGCTCCGACCATGTCCCCATCCATGACAGCGTCACGATTCGTCCATCTTTGTGGACGAAGCGCGAATCGAAGTTCCTGGTATTTTGGCCGCGCCGTGCCGCGCGCATTTCCTCGCGGGTATTGTCGAGATCCTCGCCAAGGATGAAGTCGATCGCGCTGTGGCCGATCATCTTCTCGGGCGCGTATCCAAGGATCATTTGCGAGCTTGGGCTTACTTGAACCAGGACGCCCCTGGGATCGGTGACCATGATCAGATCCTGGGAAGTTTCGAAGATGCGGCGGCGCTCCTCGATCTGCTGGGTCAACGCGTTCTGGGTCCTTCTGCTTTCAGTGATGTCGCGGACCGTCTTGGATGCTCCAATGATCGCGCCCGACGGGGACTTGATCGGAGAGATACTGAGCAAGACCTGGACAGAGCCGCCATCCTTGCGCCTGCACACCGTTTCAAATTGCGCGATGGTCTCGCCCCGGGCTATCCGGCGCAGGGTGTCACGCGATTCGTCCGACCGATCGGGGGGCGCGATGAGATCGATATTTTGGCCCGCCGCTTCCACCGCGGAATATCCGAACAGACGCTCCGCCGCCGGATTCCAGCCGGATATGATGCCGTCGAGGGATTGGGTGACGATGGCGTCGTTGGACGATTCCACCGCGGCGCTGAAAAGTCGCTCGCGCGCTGCGTAATGGTCGCGCGCGGCTTCGGTGCGGCGATGTTCCACGACCTCGCGCTCAAGCTCGGCGGTCTTTGCATTCGCCTCGCTCATCACGCGTGCGAACGCCCGCGCCAGCACGCCGGTTTCGCTGCGCGCGTCAACCGGTACCGCGATCGGAGTGCTGCTGCCTGCTCCTTCAACCGCCGCCGTCAATCGGCGGATCGGTCCGGTCAGCGACCGCGCGACAAATACCGCCAACGCGGTCGCGGACAATACGGCGATCAAGCCGACCAGCATGGCGGATTGCCGGATGGTCGCCGCCGCCGCCATGAAGGCGGCATTGGGAGCTGTTTCGATGACCCCCACCCATTCCTTGTCGGCCAGGAGGGCGGGTGCGAGCACTACTCCGCCCGGCAGTCCGGTTCGATCGGCCACGATATGTCCAATGCTTTGCGTTGCTCCGGTCGCCGATACCAGGTCCGGGAAGTCGGTCCGCCAATTGGTCGGCGCCCCGAGCTGCGAACCGAATTCGCGCGCAGGATCGGGGTGAACGAGATAATTGCCCTCTCCGTCGACCGCATAGACCTCTCCGCCTAGCCGTGGCGATGACCGGATGCGGTCGAGCGCGGGCCGCATGTCGACATTGATGATGAGGATGCCGAATGGCTTGCCGTCAGAGCCCGGCAGCGGAGTGGCAATGCGTATGGTCGGCGCATGGGGTGTTTCGATGACGCCGTTCTCCTGATTGAGATCCAGTGCCGAAACGTATATTTCGTTCGCGCGCAGGCCGATTGTCTCCCTGAAATAGGGCCGGTCGCCCTTTCGCTGCAATTCCGCGTCTGGAACCAACCGAACGGCTTCGCCCGGCCCGGAACGGTCGGCACGAACGATTTCGCGGCCGCCATCCTCGATGCCGATGATGCGAAACTGCGCGTATCTGGGCTTGGCTTCGAGTTCGGCGAGCAGACGCTCGGCGACCCGCTCTCGCCATGTCTTTTCGGAAAGGCCGTCGACGGGATCGATGCCTCCGGCCGCCGAATGCGCGCGGATCAACCCGATCAAGGCTGTCGCAGATCGAAAGCTGGCAATATCGCCGCGCGCGCTGCCCACGTAGGATCGCAGATCGAAAGCGACCAGCCGCGCATGCGTCTCGATCCGATCGAGGACGCGCGGCAGCAGAACCTGCTCCAGGTTGCGATAGCTCAGCCATCCGACGGCGGACACCGCGATCGCAACCAGCAAACTCATCGCGATGGCCAACCTGGTTGTCAGCGTCATCGTCGCGTTCGCGCCATGTTCGTAACGCCCCCGTATGCGAATTGGCGGCGCCGGCGACGCACCCTCGCATCAAGGCCCAAGGGCAATCTCACCGGCAGTGACGGACGATGACGATGGACTCTTTGCGGCTTCAAGACAACCCGCAACCGCCGCCAGCAATTCGGCCGGGTTGAACGGCTTTTGCAGGCTGGAGACCGCGCCAAGCTTGGTCGCCATGGTCAGGAAGTCCGGGCCCGAACCTGAAAGGATGGGATTGCCCGAGATCACGACGACCGGGATGAGCGGCTGCTGCTGGTGAACCAGCCGCATGGTTTCGAAGCCGTCCATGCCCGGCATGAAGATATCGAGAAACAGCAGATCGAAATTTCCGGAATCAAATACCGCAAGCCCCTTACGGCCATCGCTGGCGACGACGACACTGTGACCGGCCCGTTCCAGCAGAAGCCGGATGGTCGCCTGTACGCCGCCGTCATCATCGATGATCAGGATTCTCGCCACGACCGGACTTCCGCCAAATCAATGTGAGGTTGTGAAGCCGTTACGGTTGTGGCGCAAGGACTTACTGAGGAAATCGGCCCGCAATGTTGTCGATGGGGACGATCGATCAACAGACGCATGAAATCCGGCCGGGCTTGCCCGTCGTGTTTAGCTCAGGCTACGCCTTGGATATGCTGGCGCAACAGGGTCGCGCCTCGGCGAAATCCATTGTTCTGATCAAGCCCTATCGAAAGGCGGAGCTGGCGGAGCGGCTGAGAGAGGCCCTGACGGCGAATTCCATGGCCTCCTGAGGTTCGGTGGCTCGCGATGGCGAGACGGGCCATTGCAAAAATCCTGCGATCGATCCGCGCAGGGCTTGCTCCGGATGGATCGCCTGTGAGATGACCTGAGCTTGGTCTCGAACAGGTGTCACCATGACGGAAAACAACAAGAAAGGCGCGGAAACGCTCCGCAGCGCGCGCTGGTTCGCGCCCGACGATCTCCGCGCCTTCGGCCATCGCTCCCGCGCCATGCAGATGGGTTATGCGCCGGAGGAGTGGAAAGGCCGTCCGGTGATCGCGATCCTCAATACCTGGTCGGAGGCGCAGCCCTGCCACATGCATTTCAAAGCCCGCGTCGACGACGTCAAGCGCGGCATCCTGATGGCCGGCGGCTTGCCGATGGAGCTGCCTGCGCTCTCGCTGTCGGAATCCTTCTTGAAGCCGACCACCATGCTCTACCGCAATCTCTTGGCGATGGATGCCGAGGAACTCCTGCGCGGACATCCCGTCGACGGCGTGGTGCTGATGGGCGGCTGCGACAAAACCACGCCGGCGCTGCTGTTGGGTGCCACCAGCGCGAATTTGCCCGCGATCTATCTTCCCGCCGGGCCGATGCTGCGCGGCAACTGGAAAGGCAAGACGCTGGGCTCGGGCTCCGACGCCTGGAAATACTGGGACGAGCGGCGCGCCGGAAAAATTTCCGACAAGGACTGGGTCGATGTCGAGGCCGGCATCGCCCGCAGCTACGGCACCTGCATGACCATGGGCACCGCCTCGACCATGACGGCGATCGCCGAATCCATCGGCATGACGCTGCCGGGCGCCTCCTCGATTCCGGCCGCGGATGCCGGCCACATCCGCATGGCTTCCGAATGCGGGCGCCGCATCGTCGAGATGGTCTGGGAGGATTTGACGCCGCGGAAAATCCAGACTCGGAAAGCCTTCGAGAACGCCATTACGGTGGCGATGGCGATGGGCTGCTCGACCAATGCGATCATCCATCTGATCGCGCAGGCCCGCCGCGCCGGGGCGGACATCGGGCTCGACGATTTCGAGAAAGCCAGCCGCAAGGTACCGGTGATCGCCAATGTGCGCCCGAGTGGCGACAAATATTTGATGGAGGATTTTTATTACGCCGGAGGATTGCCCGGCCTGATGGGCCGGATCAGGGATCATCTGCACCTTGACGCTGTGACCGTCACGGGCAGGACGCTCGGCGAAAATATCGCCGGCGCCGAAGTCTATAATGACGATGTGATTCGCACGGTCGAAGATCCGATCTATGCCGAGGGCGCGCTCGCCGTGCTGAAAGGCAATCTTGCTCCCGACGGCTGCGTCATCAAGCCTAGCGCCTGCGAGCCGCGTTTCCTCAAGCACACCGGGCGGGCTTTGGTGTTCGACGATTACCCCTCGATGAAGAAGGCGGTCGACGATCCCGATCTCGACGTCACGGCCGATGACGTGCTGATCTTGCGCAATGCCGGTCCGCAGGGCGGACCGGGGATGCCGGAATGGGGCATGCTGCCGATCCCCACAAAACTGGTGAAGCAGGGCGTGCGTGACATGGTGCGGCTGTCGGATGCGCGCATGAGCGGCACCAGCTATGGCGCCTGCATCCTGCACGTGTCGCCGGAATCCTATATCGGCGGGCCGCTGGCGCTGGTGAAGAACGGCGACAGGATCACTCTGGATGTCGCGGCCCGCACCATCAATCTCGATGTCCCCGAGGCCGAGCTCGCAAGACGCCGCGCCGAATGGAAGCAGCCGGAGACCCGATTCGAGCGCGGCTATGGCTGGATGTTCACGCGCCACATCAAGCAGGCCAACGAGGGCTGCGACTTCGATTTCCTCGAAACCTCGTTCGGCGCGCCGGTCGGCGAGCCCTCGATTTATTAGGTCCAACGTCATTCCGGGGCGATGCACAGCATCGAACTACGATGTGCAATTGCACATCGGAGAATCTCGAGATTCCGGGTTCGCGCTGTGCGCGCCCCGGAATGACAGCAAGCCGGGAACGGATCCATGTCAAAGCTGAGCGACGCCACCCGCAACAAGCTCAAAACCGTCTCCACCGCCACCGTGGCCACCGCACTGTTCAAGCGCGGCTTTCGAATCCAGATGATTCAGGACGTGCATCCGCTGGCTGCGGATCAGCCGGTGCTGGTCGGCGAAGCCTTCACCTTGCGCTATATGCCGGCGCGCGAGGATCTCAACAAGATCGAAGTGTTTCGCGATCGCTCCCATCCGCAGCGCAAGGCGGTGGAAGATTGTCCGCCCGGCGCCGTGCTGGTCATGGACAGCCGCAAGGATGCCCGCGCCGCCTCGGCCGGCGCGATACTGGTGACGCGGCTGATGCAGCGCGGCGTCGCCGGCGTGGTCACCGACGGCGGATTCCGCGATGCGGCCGAAATCGCAAAACTCGGCTTTCCCGCCTTTCACCACCGGCCGAGCGCGCCGACCAATCTCACGCTGCACCAGGCGATCGAAATCAACGTGCCGATCGGCTGCGGCGACGCGCCGGTGTTTCCCGGCGATGTCATCCTGGGCGACAGCGACGGGGTGATCGTGATCCCCGCGCATCTTGCCGACGAAGTCGCCAATGAAGCCTTCGAGATGACGGTGTTCGAGGATTTTGTCACCGAGCAGGTCCGCAAGGGGCGCTCGATCCTCGGGCTTTATCCCGCCACCGACGAGCAGACGCTGGTCGATTTCGCCGCGTGGCGGAAGGAAAAGGGGCGGTGACTTGTTAACCTCGCCCCGCTTGCGGGGAGATGTCGATCACGAAGTGATCGGGTGAGGGGGACTCTCCGCGACTCGATTTCGTGGACACAGCCCCTCACCCCAACCCTCTCCCCGCGAAGAGCGGGGCGAGGGGGCAGACCGCAAGCGCGGCAAGGATCCCGACGCTCATCACACCTCGCCCTTGTCCGCCATCCCCACCGCCCACAGCGCGAACGCATAGGCGATCGCGACCTCGTCGAGCCGGTTGAAGCGGCCGGATGCGCCGCCATGGCCCGCGCCCATATTGGTGCGCAACAAGACCGGGCCGCCGCCCGTCATGGTCGCGCGCAGCCGCGCGATCCATTTCGCCGGCTCCCAATAGGTGACGCGCGGATCAGTCAGGCCGCCCATCGCGAGAATCGCGGGATATGGCTTCGCCGCGACGTTGTCGTAGGGCGAATAGGACAGGATGGTCTTGAAGGCGGCTTCGCTCTCGATCGGGTTGCCCCATTCCGGCCATTCCGGCGGCGTCAGCGGTAGCGTGTCGTCGAGCATGGTGTTGAGGACGTCGACGAACGGCACTTCGGCGACGATGCCGGCGAACAACTCGCCGGCGCGGTTGGCGACAGCCCCCATCAGCATGCCGCCGGCGCTGCCGCCATGGCCGACGATTCGCTTTTGGCCGGTATAGTTGGCCGCGATCAGCGCGCGTGCGGAGGCCGCGAAATCGTCAAAGCTGTTGGTCTTTTTCTCGCGCTTGCCGTCGAGATACCAGCCCCAGCCCTTGTCGGCGCCGCCCCTGATATGCGCGATCGCATAGACAAAGCCGCGATCGACCAGCGACAGCCGGTTGGCGGAAAACGACGCCGGCATCGCCATGCCATAGGAGCCGTAGCCGTACAACAGCAGCGGCGCGGTCCCATCGCGTTTGAGGTCATGGCGATGCAGGATCGACACCGGCACCTGCGCGCCGTCATGCGAGGTCGCCATGATGCGGGTGGTGACGTAGTCGGCGGGGTTGTGGCCGGAAGGGATTTCCTGGCGCTTGCGCAAAGTTCGCGTCCGGCGCGCCATGTCGTAATCGTAGACTTCCGAGGGCGTCGTCATCGACGAATAGGAGAAACGCAGATTGGTCGTCTCGAACTCGTAGCCGCCCATCGTATCGAGCGAATAGGCGGTCTCGTCGAAGGCAATCGCATGCTCCTCGCCGGTTGCGAGATCGCGGATGATGATGGCGGGCAGCGCATTGGCGCGTTCCAGCCGCACCATATGGCCGGAATAGAGCTCGACATCGAGAACGTAGATGCCTTCGCGATACGCAATAAGGTCACGCCAGTTCGCCCGCTCCGGCGATTTCAAGGGCGCGGTGACGACCTTGAAGTCGATGGCGTCATCGGCATTGGTGAGGATGAACAGCTCGTCGCCGCGGTCGGCGACCGAATATTGCACGCCCTTCTCGCGGGCCGCGACCAGGCGCGGCGGCGCGTCGGGATCGGCAAGATCGATCAGGCGCTGCTCGGAGGTCTCGTGGTCGCCGCCGGCGATCACGCAGAAACGGCCGCTCGAGCTTTCATGGATATGCGTGAACCAGCCTGAATCCCCTTCCTCGTAGACAAGAAGATCGTCGGCCTGTCTCGTCCCCAGCCGATGACGCCAGATCTGCATCGGGCGGTGGTTGTCGTCGAGTTTTACGTAGAAGAAGGCACGGCGTCGATGCTCCACACCACCGCGCCGTCGGTTTCCTCGACGAGATCGTCGAGGTCGGTCTTGGTCGCCCAATCGCGCACGCGAATGGTAAAATATTCCGAGCCCTTGATGTCGGCGCTCCAGGCCTCGAGCCGGTGATCCGGCGAATGCCTGGCGCCGCCGAACCTGAAGTAGTCTTGCCTGGCGGCGAGCTGGTCGCCGTCGAGTATGATTTCGCTGTCGCCGCCGTCGCGCGGGCAGCGTCCGAACATCTCGTGCTGGCCGCCCTCGCGGAATTTTCGCATATAGGCGTAAGGACCGTCCGGCGAGGGGACGCTGGAATCATCTTCCTTGATGCGCCCGCGCATTTCCTTGACCAATGTCTTCTGCAAGGGAGCGGTATGGCCGAGCAGGCTTTCGGTGTAATTGTTTTCCGCTTCCAGGTATTTGCGGATGTCCGCGCCAGGATGGAGGGATCGCGCAGCACTTCCTGCCATTTCTCGTCCTTCAGCCACGCGTAGTCGTCGACGATGGCGATGCCGTGGGTGGTGAATGTATGCGGACGGCGCGGCGCGATCGGCGGCGTCGGGGAACTCTTTTTGTCCATCGGTTTTGTCACTCGGTTCTTGTCATAAGCGCTTGGCGGCGCCGCCGCCCCTGTCATATCGGTTCTCGCAAGCGGATTGCCAGATATGCCGCGCTTGCGCCAGAGCCCCGGTTGGTGGAGGGCCAAGATGTCGCCGGCCGCGCCTCGAGCCGTAGCTGAATTCCGTCATTGCGAGGAGCAATGACGGGCTACGGCACTAATTCCGCAGCCGCGTGCCGGCGTTGGCCCCGAACATCGGAATCCGGTTGACGGCGAGCACCACCGCGAAGGTGATGACCAGCATCGCGATGCCGAGCACGGAGATGGCGGCGAGATCGCCGCTTTCGTTGAGATCGTAGATCAGGACGCTGATCACCTTGGTCTGCGAGGTGAACAGCACGATGGCCGCGGAGAGCTCGCGCATCACGCCGATGAAGATGAAGCACCAGGTCGCGATCACACCGGTGCGCAACAGCGGCGCGGTGATCTGGCGCAGCGACTGCAGCCGGGTCGCGCCGAGAATACGGCTGGCATCCTCGAGTTCGGGATGGATGGTGGCGAACGCCGCCTGCAATTGCTGATAGGCCGACGGCAAATTGATGGTCAGGAACGCGATCAGCAGGATCCACAGCGTGCCATACAGCACGAAGGGCGGCCTCGTGTAACTCAGGAACAGGCCGACGCCGAGCACAATGCCGGGAACGGCGACCGGGGCGGTAGCGAGAAAGCCGAGCACGCGATGTCCCGCGATCACGCGGCGGGCCGTGACATAGGCGATGACCAGCGCAAGCAGGGTGCCGATGGTCGCGGTCGCGGTGCCCAGAATGACGGTGTTTTTCAGCGCGAGCTGGGTCGACGACAGTTCGGTGAACACGAACACGATATTGTGCAGCGTGAATGTCGACGGCGTCACCAGCGTCGTTGCGTTCGGCGAGAACGCCGCGTTGAACAGTGCGAAATAGGGCAGGAAGACCGGATTGAGCAGCATCAGCAGGCAGAATGCCAGCGCCGCCCAGCGCCATCTCTTCATTTCAATGCGGCGCGGCGCGCCATATTTGCCGCCTAAAACCGAATAGCCGCGGCGGCCGAGAATGAACTTCTGCGCCTGCAGCAGCAGAATCGTCAGTATCAAAAGCGGCACCGCGGCGGCGGCGGCGAGTTCGAGTTTGGGCGGATACTGGAACAGGCTCCAGATCTTCGTGGTCATGGTGTGAAAGCCGGCCGGCAGCGCGAGAATCGCGGGCGAGCCGAACAGAGTCATGGCCTGCAGAAACGCGATCAACGCACCGGCGACGAGGGCAGGCAGCGCGAGCGGGATCGTCACGCGCCGCGCCGTGGTCCAGGCCTTGCCGCCGAGAATGGCGGACGCATCCTCGAGTTCGCCGGGCATGTTATCGAGCGCGTTGGCGACCAGCACGAACACAAAGGGGAACGTGTAGCAGGAAATGACGAAAATGATTCCGCCGAGCGAATAGATGTTGAACAGATGCTCGTCGGCCTCCGCACCGGTCACGACGCGATATAGCTGGTTGAGCAATCCGCTGTTGGGTGCCGCCAGCAATTCCCAGGCAACCGCGCCGAGGAACGGCGGCGTCACGAACGAGGCCGTCACCAGCGCGCGGATGAACTGCCGCCCCGGCATGTCGGTGCGCGATACCAGCCATCCCATCGGCGCCGCGACGGCGCAGCAGATGATGGCGGATGCGGTCGCAATGATCGCCGTGGTCAGCAGCGGGTCGAGGAAATCGGGGTCGGTGAACAGCGTGACGAAATTTTGCAGCGTCAGATGGCTGGTCTTGTCGGTGACGCTGTAGATCGCAAGCCACGACATCGGCAGCACGATCAGTGCGATCATAAACGCCGCGAACAACCACAGAACCGGTTTGGTCCAGTCGATCCTGGCTTTGGGAGTGCCGGTGCTGCCGGTGATGGTCATATTGTCCTGCTATCTTCTCCCTCTCCCCGTTCTTCACGGGGAGAGGGTCGGGGTGAGGGGCTGTCTCCACACACGCGGATTCGCGGAGAGAGCCCCTCACCCGTCGCGCATCTGACGATGCGCGCCGGCCTCTCCCCGCAAGCGGGGAGAGGCGAAAGGAAGACGACGCGGCCGACGATGATCATGGGTCTACCGATCTAAATATTGTCCGTCATTCCGGGGCGAGAGTGAAACGAGCGAACTACGATGTGCAATTGCACATCTGAGAATCTCGAGATTCCAGGTCTGGTCCTTCGGACCATCCCGGAATGACGGTGAAATTGATTTA
>CAVWDY010000039.1:0-53610 GCA_963753875.1 uncultured Alphaproteobacteria bacterium
CGCGTGGTGTCATCACAATCACCGCGATTGTGAGACGCGCGGTTTCCGGGGTCAGCCTGACGGCTTGCATCGGTATATCGGCGGTATTCGGCGACAGTGGCATATACCGAAGTGGCGATTCGAACGTGTGACCTTTGCCTTCGGAGGGCAACGCTCTATCCAGCTGAGCTACGGGTGCGTGGAGGTTCATTTAGCCGATTGGCCAGGCCTCGGCAACGGCCCTGCGGGAGCTAAAGCGGAAGGTCGGGGACCGGATTTCCCGGCCAAAATCCCTGGATACCCCCACGAAACTTCCTGTTCCTAGGCTACGTCCACCGCCCGCGCGCGGCGCGGGTCGAACAATTGCCTCACTTCCGGACCCGGCTTTGCGGCGCTGAACAGGTAGCCCTGCATCTCGGTGCAGCCGAGCGTGCGCAGCCGTTCCTTCTGCTCGAGCGTTTCGACGCCTTCCGCGGTTGTCGTCATGTTGCGCGCGGCGGCGATATTCACCACCGCCTGCACGATCGCCGAAGAGCCGTCGATTTCGGCGATGTCGCTGACAAAGCAGCGATCGATCTTGATTTTGTCGAACGGGAAACGCTTCAGATAGCTCAGGGAGGAATAGCCGGTGCCGAAATCGTCGAGCGCGATACGAACCCCGATGGCGCGGAGCTGATGCAGGATGGCGAGCGCCGCCTCGTCGTCGCGGATCAGGACCGCCTCGGTGATTTCGATTTCCAGGCGGCTTGCCCGAAGACCCGAGGCCGCGAGCGCGCCTGCGATCTTCAGCGCCAGGGTCTGGCATTTCAACTGAACAGGCGAGACATTGACGGCCAATCGGACGTGATCCGGCCACCTCGCCGCCTCGGCGCAGGCAGTTCTCAGCACCCATTCGCCAAGCTCGACGATCAGGCCGGTGTCTTCCGCTACCGGGATGAATTCCGCCGGAGAGATCATGCCGCGTTCGGGATGGCGCCAGCGCAGCAGAGCTTCGCAGCCGACTACCTCGTCGGCGCGAAGATCGACGACCGGCTGATAGTGAATCTCGAAGCCGCCGTCCACCAGTGCCTGACGCAGATCCTGCTGCATTTTGAGCCGGGCTTTGGCGCTGGCATCCATGGCCGGCTCGAAGAAGCGATGGGTCCGGCGCCCGTCGGCCTTGGCGCCATACATCGCCAGATCGGCATTCTTGATGAGCTGTTCCAGATCGGTGCCGTCGCGCGGAGCCAGCGCGATGCCGATGCTGGCATCGGTCGAGAGTTGATGGCCGAGGCATTGGCAAGGCTGCCTGATCGTTTCATGAATCCGTGTAACGAATTCGACGACATCGGCGACGTCTCCGACACTTGTTTGAATGACCGCAAACTCGTCGCCACCAAGCCGCGCGACAAGATCGGTCTCCCTGATGCAGCTCCTGAGGCGAGCAGCCACGACCTTCAGCAGTTCATCGCCGACATGATGCCCGAGCGAATCGTTGATGCCCTTGAACTCGTCGATGTCGATATAAAGCAGCGCGAACTGCTCGCCCCGGCTGGTTCGCCGCAGCTCGCGTTCGACCTGTGCCCGGAACAGCACCCGGTTCGGCAGATCGGTCAACGCATCATAATGCGCGAGGTGCGCGATCTTCTCGTCGGCGCGCCGGCGCTCGGTGACGTCTTCCACAACGTTGATGATATAGCGGGGCTCGCCGGCCTCATCCCGGATGCCGATGCGCTTCGAGGTGATGAAGCGGCTGCCCGCCACCTTGCTTTCCCAGCTGTGCTCGTCCAACGACAGGCCGTCGACGGATCGCAGCGACTCGTCGTCATCCCTTGCGATTATCTCGGCAAGTGCTCTCGGGAATACATCGAGGGCGGTCTTGCCGACGATGGCATCGTTCGACAAGCCGACATGAATCTCGGCCACCCGGTTGACCAGCACATAACGGCGATCGCGCGCATCTTTCACGGTGATCTGTGATGGTATGTGGTCGATGATCTGACGCAGGAATGCATAATTCCGGTCGCGTTCCTGTTCGAGGTTTCGGCGCTCCGTTATGTCTTCGATCGTGGCGACCCATCCGCCCTGCACCAGCGGCTTGTTGACGATCTGAACCGAACGTCCGTCCGCGGATTGTATGACACTGTGGGTGATGTTGCCCTGCGCGACGTTACGCATGACGTTTGAACAAAACTCGTTGACGTCCCCGTTGAAGGATCCGGTTTCCTTGCGATGGTTGATAAGGTCGTAAAAATGGCAACCCGGCTTTACGACCGCCGTCGATAATCCAAACATGTCGAGATAGCGCTGGTTGCAGATGACGATGCGCGCCGATGCGTCATACAGCACGAGGCCCTGCGTCATGTTGTTCAGGGCGGTGTCGAGCCGGAGCTTTTCCTGCTCCAGTCGCTGCTGCGATTCCCGATGTTGCCGGGTCATCCGCCTGACGATCAGGAATAGAAGGGCGGCGATCGCCAGCGTGGACAGGGTGGCGGCAACGATCAGGATTCTGGTTTGCGCATGCCAATCGGCCAGCACGGCCGCAACCGTCGTGGTCGCGACAATCACGATCGGAACATGGCTTAGCTCGGCCGCCGAACCGAGCCGGTCCAGGCCATCGATGGGACTTCGCAGGCGCAGGGTCTGATGACGGCCCTCGGTCAGGACTTTATTAAACAGCGGAGCCGTTTTGAAATTTTTCCCGATCATCGAATCGGCGTGGGGGTGACGCGCCAGCATTGTTCCGTCGCGGTGGACCATGGAAATCGTGGCACCTTCGCTGAGCGCGACAGATGCGAAGAAATTCTCAAAATGAACAGGGTCGATTCGCCTCGCCACCACGCCGAGAAAAATCCCGTTCGGTCCATTCAGCCGATGGGCGATCACCGTGGTCCACCTGCCGGTGAAAAAGCTGCGAACCGGTTCGGCCAAAGCGACTTTCGATTCAGGGTCCGATTTGAAGGCCTTGAAATAGGCCCGATCGGCAATGTTGGCCACCGGCAGCGGCCAGTCGCCTGATGAGTTGATCAGGTGTCCGTCTGAGTCGAAGATGTTGACGTCGCCGATATAGGACAAAATGCTGGCCTTGGATTTCAGCGTCAGGTGCGCGTCGAGAGTCGACATCTGGTTCTTGAACGTCTCGGGCGAAGCGATCCCGGAAAATTGCATTTTCGAGATCAGGTCGTTTGCGATGATATTATAGTCCTCGAACTGCTGATCGAAGTGGCGGGTGAGCAGCAGCACCGTATTTTCCAGCTCGCGCTCGCTGTTGCTGATGGCGCGCTCACGAAATTCACCGACTGTGACTACAGTGCCGATGATAATCGCCGCGATCAGGAAGCCTCCGCCGAGAATAAGCCATAGCACCGGCCCCCGCAGAAACGATGCGGCAGTGCGATGCGATCCTGCCGGCGCGGTTGAAAGCTTGCTAAACCCGCTCCAGATGCTGGAAGCCAATTTCCGCATACCCGGACTCCTCCGGGGGGTATGCATACGATGCATTGATGGCGTACCCGTTAGGGAATCCGGTTACCGAAGGCTTAATTGATGGATCCCGACGTCGGCATAGCCGAGCTGCCGCAACAACCGACGCAAACGGTCGGCGTGACCCTGAATGTCGCCAACGGGATCGTATCCCCGCTTGATCAAGGTCCGCTTTCTGTTGCAGATGCGCACGGTTTTCGATGAATCGTCAGCGGCCCTTGGGCGACCATTTTCAGCCTTTATTTCCGGCTCGGAGCCGTCATGATAGCGTCATTCAGTTCACGCGTGGAATTGAGGTTTCGGGGCCGCGGCCAAGGGTGAGCGAACCCGATATGGTTCGAAGCGACGCGAAGAGGGATAGCTCAAGCGGGCGTCCATCAGGGGGCAACGGGTGATGGCGGACACTTCCGGCTCTGCGAGTTCTGCCGGCGCGAGCAGGGCCTGGCCTGTGTTTCGCTCGCTGAGCGGGTATCGGCTTCAATTCCTCAGCCACGATCTGTTTGCCGGCCTTACGCTGGCTGCGATCGCTATCCCTGAGCAGATGGCGACGGCGCGGCTCGGAGGGTTCACCCCGCAGATCGGCTTTTTCGCCTTTCTGGCAGGCTCGCTGGCCTTCGCGGCGTTCGGCAGCAACCGCTTTCTGTCGTGCGGCGCGGATTCGACAATCACGCCGATTTTTGCCGGAGGCCTTGCCGCGCTGGCCGTGTCCGGTTCGCCGGATTATCTGATGCTGGCCACCGCGCTGGCGCTCATGGTCGGACTTTTCCTTTTCGCCGCCGGAATTTTCCGTCTGGGCTGGATCGCAGACCTGCTCTCGATTCCCGTCACGATCGGCTTTCTCGCCGGGATTTCGGTCCACATCCTGATTTCGCAACTTCCGGTGATACTCGGGCTGCCCGCGCCGGAAGGCCCCATGCTGCCGCGCGTTGCGATCCTCGCCGGGCATCTCGGCCAAGCAAACACATTCACGCTTGTCATTGGCCTCGGAGTTTTGGCGATCATCGCCTTGTCCGAACAGATCGATGCGCGGATTCCAGGCGCGTTGATCGGCCTTGCGCTGGCGAGCGCGGCCGTGGTGCTGCTCCGGCTTGAAAGCCGGGGCGTCAGCGTTCTCGGCACGGTATCGGCTGAGATGCCGGCGCTCGCGGTCCCGGTCATTTCGGCCGGGCAGCTGGCGAGCCTGGTGTCGCTCAGTCTCATCATTTCAATTATCATTATGGTGCAGACGGCGGCGACCACACGATCCTTTCCGTCTAATCCCAGGGAGCCGCCGGACGTCGATCGCGATTTCCTCGGCGTCGGCGTCGGCAGTGTCGTGTCGGGCTTGATCGGCGCGTTTCCTGTCAATGCCAGCCCGCCGCGCACGGCTGTGGTTTCCGAAACCGGCGGACGATCCCAAATCGCCGGCCTCGCCGCTGCGGCGATCGTGATCCTGCTGCTGGCATTCGGCGCCTCGCTCCTGCATCAGATCCCCAACGCCGCGCTAGGGGGCGTTCTGCTGTTCGTCGCCCTCAGAATCATTCGCGTCAAGCAGATCGGGGCGATCTACCGGCAGTCGTTTGGCGAATTCCTGCTCATCCTCCTGACCGCAGCGGCCATTATCGTTCTGCCGATCGAACAGGGTGTGGGCCTCGGTATTGCGCTGTCGCTGCTGCACGGCATATGGAGCACGACACGCGCCCGCGTGCTGGTCTTCGAACGTGTGCCGGGGACCTCCATCTGGTGGCCGTCGAGTTCGAGCCTTCCCGGCGAGCGGGAGCCCGGCATAATTGTCGCCGGATTTCAGGCGCCGCTGTCCTTTCTCAACGCCTACCATTTCCGGCGCGACATCCTGGATGCCTTGAAGTCCTCGCCGCAAAAGCCGCGGCTGCTCGTGCTGGAAGCGACCGGCATTGTCGAGATCGATTTTACCGCGGCGCAGGTGCTGACCGACATCATTCGCAAGTGTCACGCCGACGGCATCGATTTTGCTCTCGCCCGGCTTGAGTCCATCCGCGCGCAGACAGCCATGGCGCGGTTCGGCATCAATGCGCTGTTGGGTCCGGATCGTCAGTTTCACAGCGTGGAGGAAGCGATCCAGGCGCGCGGCAAGAAAGCGACGATCCCCTGACTAGGCCGGAACGATGACCTTGCCGATCGGCCACAATGCGATGCCGGCGAGCTTCACATGGGCCCAGGCGAAGGGGATGCCGATGATGGTGACCGCGAGAACGACCGCGGTCACCATGTGCGCAAGCGCCAGCCACCAGCCGGCCAGCAGCAACCAGATCAGGTTGCCGATCAGGCCCAGCGGCCCGGTGCCGATATCGGACTGCCCGGTCAGACTGTCGCGCCGCACGGCCTTCTGACCGAACGGCAGTAATGTATAGGCGGCGATATTGAATGCAGCCCTTGCCCAGGGCAGGCCGATAATGGTGATGGCCATGATCACGGCGGCGACCGCCCAGCCGAACGCCATCCAAAGCCCGCCCAGAAGAAGCCAGACTATGTTCAGAAATATCGAAACGGGAGGCATGCGTCTTTCTTGCGAGAAAAGGGTTGACGCGCGTCCGCGCCGGGCAATCTCGACCGCTTGTAAACCTTCCGATGTGGCGATGATAGCAAGCAAGATGAGAAATCAGGCGGGAACAGGCCTGGGCGAGGAGGCCTGCCACCGTCATGCGCCGCGTCGAAATCGCGGCGCGCCGAACGGCGCACTTCCGTCAGCGGCGATAGCCGGCGGGACGCGAATAGGCCTGGCGGTTTTCCTGCGGCGGGCGGCTTGCCAGACTGACGCGCGCTTCGCTGGCAAACGGAGCGGCTGGCTTGAGTTCATCAAGAAAAACCGGCCTGGAAAAATAGAAGCCCTGCGCGAAACGGATTTTGGTGGCGGCCTGCAGATAGGCGAGTTCCTCGAAGGTTTCGATACCCTCCGCGATGACGGTCATGCCGAGCGCCTCGCTCAGCGATTCGATCGCCCGCAGGATTCCCTGGCTGCGCGGGCGCAGGTGAATGTCGGTGATGAACGAGCGGTCGATCTTGATTTCATCGGCCGTGATATCGGCGAGCGCCGACAGCGACGAATAGCCGATGCCGAAATCGTCGATCGATATTCCGACGCCCAGTTTACGGAAGATTGGCAGAATCTCGGCCTGAAATTTGGTCTTGGCGACGAAGGCGTCTTCGGTCACCTCGATCATGAAGCGCCGGGGAAACCCGGTCGCCTCCAGCGCCTGCGCAAACGAGCGCATGAACTCCGGATTGCAGGCCTGCCTGGCTGCGACGTTGATGCTGATGCTGGTGCTTGGCCCAAAGGTCTCGTTGATGAGATCGATCGACTTGACGATCTCCGCCAGAACGAGATGGGCGAGCTCGTCGATCAGTCCCAGTTCCACGGCGAGGTTGACGAAGGTGCCGGGCGCCTGAATCACGCCCCCATCGTCGCGCAAGCGGACCAGCGCCTCGATGCCTTTGATCTCCCTGGTCCGGATGTCGACTTTTGACTGAAACGCACAGCAGAAGCGCTTTTCCAGAATGGCGAGCCGCAGCGACTGCTCGACCTTCATTCGTGCGAGCGCTTCGCGTTCCATGCTGGCGTCGAAGAAAGCGGCCGCGCCCTTGCCGTCGTTCTTGACCCGATACATCGCAATATCGGCGTTCTGACGCAGCGCGCCATAGCTGCGCCCATGATCGGGAAAAAGGCTCACCCCGATCGATGTCGAGGCGAATATTTCCGATCCTTCGATGAAGAACGGAGCCTTCAGCCGCCGCAGCGTAGCCTGGATATATTCGGACACCTCCTGTTCGCTTTGGATCGGATTGAGCAGCAGCATGAATTCGTCGCCGCTGATCCGCGACAACATGTCGGTTTCGCGCAAATCAAGCCCGAGCCGCTTGGCGACTTCTATCAGGAGCGCATCCCCGATCGCATGGCCGTAATAATCGTTGATGTGCTTGAAATTGTCGATGTCGAGAAAGGCGAGCGCGAACCTGTTGCGCGGTCCGTCGCGCTGGATCAGGCTTTCGGCGCGATGTTCGATCACCCGCCGCATCGGCAGGTCTGTCAACTCGTCAAAGTAAGCCGACCGGAACAGATGATCCTCGACGGCTTTTTGCTCGCTGATGTCAGCAGAACTCGAAAGCAGCAGGTTGCGGTCCGCGATGCGAACGGGCCGATGGGCCGTCAGAAAGACCTGCTTGCCATGACGGCCGGTCGCGCATTCTTCCGCAACAACGGCACGCCCGGCGCGGAGCAATTCAAGCCCGAGGTCGCGACGATCGTCCAGTTGTTTCGAGGGGAGCATACCCGGCTGTCCCGCAGCCATCCCCAGTTGCGCCGCCGCGGCGTCATTGACCAGCAGGAAGCGGCCCTGCTCGTCCTGAACCGTGATGCCGGTCGGGAGCATTCTGAGGACATCCCTCAGAATGCTCAATTCGCTTCCTGCGGCGAAATCGCCTTCGCCTTGGGTTGTGGCGGGCGGCAGGTGGTGTGTAGTGCGGCTTTGCATGGTCGCCGAGGTTGTCAAAGTCTCTTGTAGTTTTGGTTAAGTATGACACGGCGGCCGCACGCGGCTGCGCTTTGGATCGGCGCCGCGTTGATCGTCATTAACAGAACGTCAACGTATCCGGATCTGCGCCTTCCGGAACAGAGCCAACCCTGGAGATGCGCGGGTTCGATCGGCGTTGGAGCTTAATTCGAAGGTATTCGACACTGCATCGTGCAATGAACGCCGGTCTTCAAGTAGGCGATCTCGGTTTTGCCGTCGAAAGGCTTGAGCGCCGATTTCAGTAATTTGCTGCCAAAGCCTGCTTCCCCGATCGCCCCGACCGAAGGCCCTTCGGTCTCGTCCCAGGCGATATTGAGGCGACCGTCGGTCACCGACCACGACACCTGCAATAGTCCGCGCGCGGAGGAAAACGCACCGTATTTTCCGGCGTTGGTGGCAAGTTCGTGAAATATCAATGCAAGGCTCACGGCCAGCTTGGCGGGCAGAAACAGCCGCTCGCCGTTGAGGCTAAACCGGACATGCCCGTAGGGTCCGAGTTCGGAGAGCAGCAAATCCTTGATATCGCAACCGCGGCTGTCCGCCTTGGCGATCAGATCGTCGGTCGCCGACAGCGCCCGCATCCGCCGATCGATGCTGGCCCAGATTTGCGGTTGATCCTGCAGAATCTGGTGAAGTACGGCGTGCATCGTCGATACCTTGTTTTTCAGCCGGTGTTGCAGTTCGTCGACGACGAGCTTGCGATAGGCCTCTTCCCGGATCAGGCGCTTCGAAATCTCCCGCTGTTTCGAGGCGACCGACCGATAGTGCTCGACGCCCCAGATCGTGAGGCCGCATACCATCAGAAAGATCACCAACAGCGCCAGCCTTGCAAAATCGGTCGGGGGGTCGCCGAAATTCAGGGTTATGCCGAACACCCCGCCCAGGATGGCCGTCGCGATCCCGATCCGGTAACCGCCAAACGCAGTGGCAAAGAAAACGGCCGGAAAGTACGGGGTGAAGTAAACGTCCGGCCGGATCATGGAAAGACACCACCGTGCCACGGTCGACACGGCAAGGCAGCCTACCGCAAAGCCAATGCTAAATAGCGGCGAGGGCCGGGATGTTCCCTGCCACCCCCGTCGAAACTCGTCGATCAATTTCACCATGGGTCACATCAACCGGTCAGCAAATCCAAAACAAGGCCAAGCATAGCGGAAAAACCGGATCCGCTGCAAAAGACAGCAAAACCGTCCAACACCTCGGCGTCAGGGAACAATCGATCAAAAGTGACGTTCGGTATTGCCGGACAAGCGCCTTTGGAAGATCGGGCGCTCGCAACGCTAACCCGCTTGGCTTGCGTTATTCCTGCGGGCCGGAGATATTTTGAACTCGACAACGTAAAAAGGAGAACGACATGGGACGGCTGGACGGCAAGGTCGCGGTGATCACCGGCGCAACGAGCGGCATCGGGCTGCGCACCGCCGAAATCTTCGTCGCGGAAGGGGCGAAAACCGTCATCGCCGGCCGCCGTGTGCCTGAAGGCGAGGCGTTGGCCAAGAAGCTCGGCCCTGCATGCCTGTTCCGCCGGACCGACGTCACGGTCGAGGACGAGATGCGCGCCCTGATCGCCGAGGCGGTCGAGAAATTCGGCCGCATCGATTGTCTGTTCAACAACGCAGGCGGGCCGGCGCAAACCGGCGGGATCGAAGGACTTGAGGTGGCGCGTTTCGACGCCGCGATGGCGATGCTGGTGCGCAGCGTGATGCTCGGCATGAAACACGCCGCTCCCCATATGCGCCGCCAGGGTTCAGGCAGCATCATCAATAATGGCAGCATTGCCGGCAGGCTCGCGGGCTTTTCGTCCTCGGTCGTCTATGGCGCGGCCAAGGCCGCCGTCATTCACCTCACCAAATGCGTGGCGATGGAGCTCGGCGAGTCCGGCATCCGCGTCAACAGCATCTCGCCGGGCGCCATCGCCACCGGCATTTTGGGCAAGGCGCTGGGCTTGCCGGCCGAGGCGGCGGAGAAGACCCCCGACGTGATGCGCGATGTCTACAAGACCGCCCAGCCGATACCACGCGCCGGGCTGCCCGAGGACATCGCTCACGCCGCGGTATTTCTCGCCAGCGACGAATCCAGCTTCATCAATGGACACGATCTGGTGGTCGATGGCGCCATCACCGGTGGCCGCAACTGGACCGCGCAGCAGCAAGGCCTTGCCGCCCTGCGCAAGGCGTTCGATCAAGCCAGGGGGTGAGTGCTCAAACGCAAAGGCCCCCGCCGGGGCATTCGCAAGGCGCAACATCAGCCCGGCCAGCCTACGCGACCGGCGACAGCGTCACGCGCAATCCGTCTTTCGGCTTCGGGATCGGCCACATCTGCCAGTCCGGCGAGGTGCCGGGCTGCGGCGAGACGCTGAGATTCTGCAGGAAATGCCGCGCGAAGCATTTCGCCTGCATGTAAGCGAAATGCAGCCCAAGCCCGCGTGATCTCCTCGACGTCAGGCCCGATGCCCGTGCCGAGAAACGATGTGGCCGCAAGATCGAGCGTGAGCTGCTTCGTGGCCGGGTAGAACAGCATCGGACCGGGCCGTTGCCGCCATTGCGCCACGCGTTCGGAGATCCCGGCATCGAGCGCCGCGAGATAGGATTTCATCGGGCCGGATTTGAACGCGACGGACAGCGCGCGCCGGTGCAGGCGATGCTCGTCGAAATCGAGCAGCATCAAGCCGCGCGGAAACAACTGGCCGAGGATCGTTCCCCAGCCGTGGGTCGAGGAGAACAGCCGGCCCTGGTCGCACAGCACAAGTTCGTTGGCTTCAGGTCCGAGCGCGGTAATGCTGGTTTCGCCGAGCACGCGGCTGCGGTAGACGAGGCCGTGTTTCGCAGCCATCCGTTCCACTTCACCCTTGGGGTCTGCGAGGATCGCCCGATGGTGGAGGCCGCGGCCTCGCCGCCGGCGGTTTTCTCCACGGCGTCCTCGGGCGAAGTGAACGGTTGCAGGCCGGGCCGCTGCAGCGTGGCGACATTGTATTCGTTGTGCCACCGCATCAGTCCGGCGCCGGCCTCGCGCCGCGCCTGTTCACGACTCTCGGCGATGTGCCAGGAGAGAAGCACACGCCAGTCGGATCGGCTTACGGTGGCGCCGTGCTTCTTCGCGGCGTCCTCGGCAAAACTCCATTGCGTCGGCAGCGCCATCAAGCCCTGTGTCGACATCGAGCCGAGCGAAATGATGCGATTGGTCTTGGTTGTTCGGCGCCAAACTATGGCGCGGGAAGAGGCAAGAGAAGAGCACACTTAAGAGGGCTCGCACGTTCGGTCGGACGCAGGTCTCGCGTTTTCGGGATGGACGGCTGTTTTTGAAAATGATTGGGTCGCCTATCGCAAATTGAAGGCGATCTCTCATCATATCGTCTACCGCGCGGGCGCTGCGCTGCTTGTTTCTTTGGCACAGTTTGCGTCGTCGGTCGCCACCCCCGCCGCATTTCTGTCACGGATGCGACAGGGGAACCGATTAAGGACGATTGTCAGAATTCTGGGGACCGACAGCGCACGGTCTTTTTATTTTGCAGTGCAACAACTATCTGTTGTTAGTGGCGTTAGCGTTACAAAGTCTCTCGCCAAGGAGCTGCCGGTGTCGCTTGCCAAAAATATCGAATTCCTGAAGCACCTACCCAAGCTGCACGGAATCAACGCTTTGGAAGGCTTCGGGCGCGGCGTGCGACGAGGGGTTCGCAGCCCCCTTGTCGAAACCAAGGGATTCGACGCCAATCCGGGCGATCTCAGGATGTTCTCGTTCGTGCCTGATAGCTTGCAGCCGGCGCCCGGTCTGGTCGTCGTCCTGCACGGATGCGGTCAGACCGCCGCCGGCTACGATTTGGGGGCCGGCTGGTCCACGCTCGCGAAACATTATGGTTTTGCGTTGCTGATGCCCGAGCAACAGCCCTCGAACAACGCCAACCTATGCTTCAACTGGTTCAATCCGGAAGACACCGCGCGCGGGCGCGGCGAAGCCTGCTCGATCGGGCAGATGATCGCGCGGATGGTGAAGGACCATCAGATCGACGCGCATCGCATCTTCGTCACCGGGCTATCAGCGGGCGGCGCGATGACCACGGTCATGCTCGCCACCTATCCCGAAGTATTTGCGGCCGGCGCCGTTATCGCGGGACTGCCGTACGGCGTTGCGACCAATGTGCGGGAGGCGTTGAGCGGAATGTTCCAGTCGCGCGCCCGCCCGGCCGGCGAGTTGGGAGACCTGGTGCGCAAGGCTTCAAATCACCGCGGTCCGTGGCCGAAAATTTCGGTGTGGCATGGCAGCGCGGATCGTACCGTCAATCCCGCAAACGCCAACGAGATCGTCAAGCAATGGCTCGACCTGCATCAATTGCCTTCGGCGCCGATGTCGGAGGGCACCGTCGACGGCTATCCCCGCCAGATCTGGTGGAATGCGGACGGCGAAACAATCGTCGAATCCTACACCATTACCGATATGGCCCACGGCACTCCGCTTGGGACGGCTGCCAATGACGAGCGTTATGGCACCCAGGGCGCGTTCCTGATCGAGGCGGGCATCTCGTCCTCGTATCACATTGCGAATTTCTTCGGCCTGACCGAAGGGATTCGCCAGCCCCTAAGGGTTGCCAAGCCGACGCTGAAGCCGGCTGCGCAAACGCCGCCCCGCGCGGCGATAGAATCGCCGAGTGCCAGGCTGATCCCGCTGGTCTCTCCAATAACGACATCGCCGCCCGACCTGAGCCAGGTACTTTGGCCGTTAACCACGGTTAACGGCCTCCGCCCTTCCAAGCCGCAACGAAAGCACCGCCGCAGTATCGACGTCGGTGCCGTGATTACGCGCGCACTGACGGCCGCCGGTTTGATGAAATAGAGCCGCCGGCGAGATCACCAATCACTCCGGCGTCGATCAATTCGACGGCGTCTCTGATAACTTCGCCGCCTGCAACCTGCCGGGTCTTCTCCGTATAGTGCTTGAAGAAATCCCGCGCTCGCAGGGTCTTGACCGCCTGTTCGTCGGTGGCCGCGGCGAGATGGAAATAGCTGGAATCGTCACGGTTCTTCATGACGCGGTAACTGATTTTTCCGTTCAAGTCCGGGATCGGCTTCGGCTCGCAAAATGTCCAAATCCGCCGCCGTCGCTCACATCGCGCCGGTGAGAAACGGATTGGTCAGCCGTTCCTGGCCGATGCTCGACCCGGGGCCGTGGCCGCAGATGAAGCCGACGTCGTCGCCGAGCGGCAGCAGCTTGTCTTTGATCGACTTGATCAGCGTCGTGTAATTGCCGCCGGGAATGTCGCTGCGCCCGACCGAGCCGTTGAACAGGACGTCGCCGACATGCGCAAAGCGCATTTCCTTGTTGAAGTACACCACGCTGCCCGGCGAGTGACCCGGACAATGCAGGATGTCGAACGTCAATTCGCCGATCGAGACCTGGTTGCCTTCCTCGAGCCAGCGGTCCGGCGCGAAATCGCGCACACCGATGATGCCAAAACGCGCCCCGCTCGTCACCACATTGTCGAGCAGGAATTTGTCGGCGACATTCGGACCTTCGATCGGCACCCTGAGCGCGTCACGCAGCTCGGCCGCGCCGCCGACGTGGTCGATATGGCCGTGGGTCAGCCATATTTTTTCGACCGTGACATTGGCCTGTTTGATCGCAGCCTGAATTTTCGGAACGTCCCCGCCGGGATCGATCACCACGGCCTTTTTGGTGGCCGCGCACCACAGCAAGGTGCAGTTCTGCTCAAACAGCGTCACCGGAACGATGATCGCGCCGGCTTTCGCCTGGGTTTCGGTTTCCTGGGCCATGTCAGCACAATGCCGATTTTTCGCGGGCCGCCAAGTCAAAGATTCGCGCATTTTCCGTGGAACACTGCGCGTCGCGCATGGCGACTATGTCTTGGCCGGGCCGCCCTTGGATTTGTTGCGGCCGCGCGCCCCAAGGCGCTGCAGCACGACCAATTCGCGCATCCATTCCCGTGTCGGTTTGGCCGGAATGCCGCCCCAGACGGCGCCCGCAGGCACGTCTTCATAGACGCTGGATCGCGCGGCCAGCATCGCGCCTTTGCCGACGGTGACGTGCGGGACGATGCCGGTGCGTGCTCCCAGCACGACAAAATCCTCGATCGTCACGCTGCCGCTGAAGCCGGATTGAGCGACGATGATGCAATGGCGGCCGATAATGCAATTGTGTCCGATCTGGCAGAGATTATCGATCTTGGTTCCCTCGCCGATAACAGTGTCGCGCATTCCGCCGCGATCCACCCTGGTGCCAGAACCAATCTCGACGTCGTTATCGATGACGACGCGGCCGATCTGCGGGATTTTGACGTGTCCTTCGGCGGTTGAAACATAACCGAAGCCGTCCTGGCCGATGTGGCAACCGGGATGGATCACCACACCGTCGCCAAGATGCGCATGGGTGACCGTGCAATGAGCGCCAATGGCGCAATTTTTTCCGATCCGGACATGTTCGCCGATCACGGCGTGGGCGCCGATCAACGTGCCCGATCCGATTTTAGCCGACGGTCCGATGACCGCGAACGGATCCACCGTAACGTCAGGCTCCAACTGGGCCGAGGGATGCACGGCCGCACTGGGCGAAACACCTTTGCTGGCGAACACCGAGGTCGGACGAAGCGCGCTGCGGTAGATTTCGCGCACGACCTTGACGAAGGCATCATAAGGCTTGCGCACGCGCAGCACCGCGACACTGCCTGGCGCCCGGCTTGCGAAACGTTCGCTGGTCAGCACCGCGCCGGCCCCGGTCGCCGCGAGCGCATGAGCGAATTTGGCGTCCTTGACGAAGGTCAGGTCGTTGGCGCCGGCACGGTCCACTGGGCCGATGCCGGTCAGGCGGCGGGACAGATCCGCTCCCGCACAGGGCTCGGCCCCGGTCAGGGAAGCGATCTCGGCCACACTCAGACCCGCCGAGCGCGAAAAAAAACTGAACTCGGTCACTGTCCCTGCCCCCGGCTGTTTCCACGATAGTCCGTTCGGCCGGTGTTCCCAAGCCTAATCCAGGACCGGCGGGATTAATTTGGGTTACCCTTACTATCGGAAGCGCGCGGAAAATGACGCCGATCCTTGCGCCGCTGGCCTTAACCCCCGGACGAGGTCATTTCGACGGCTATTTGTCGCTCCGCCTGCCGGCGAATTCGCTCGGGAACGCAAAACCGGTTTCCTCCTAGCCGGCGGCGCTCTATGTTTGTCGCGATGGAATCGCAAGCCCGTCAGGTCAATCTCGTGCCCGCGCCGGACCGCCGTCAGTCGGAGACGGCGCTTGCGATCGCGCGCGGCACCGCGCGGCTGCTACGGTCGCTGGGATTTGCCTGCATCAGCGAATTGCCGCTGCCCTCGGGAAGACGCGCGGACATCGTAGCTATTAATGAACGTGGCGAGATCTGGATCGTCGAGATCAAATCATCGGTCGAGGATTTGCGCGCCGACCAGAAATGGCCGGAATACAGGGCCCATTGCGACCGGCTGTTCTTCGCCTTCACCCAGGATTTGCCGTGCGAGATCTTCCCCGGCGAAACCGGCCTGATCGTCGCCGACGCCTATGGCGCGCATATGCATTGCGCGGCGCCGGAGCATCGGCTGCCGGCGCCGACCCGCAAATCAATGACGGTGCGGTTCGCCATCGCCGCGGCGCATCGGATCAATCGTCTGGTCGATCCGCAGGGACATGCCGAGTTTTAGAAGACGCGTTGGGTCGAAGCGGGGATCACGAGAGGTCCGCTTTGTGCCCGAACAGACTTCGCCAGAGCTGCCAGCTCATATAAGGTGGCCTCCGCGGACCAGGCTCAGACGAAGTCGGCCGCAATTGACGATCGGCCGCGTGCCGATCCTTGGGGGGAGGGGCCATGTGCCAAGTCTGCAGGCGTAGTTTCATTCGTGGCGCTGCCGCGCTCGGCGCAACCGGACTATTTTCATCGCCGCTGATGGCGCAGGCACCGCGCGGCGAAACCGGCTCTTTGAGGCTTCCGGCACGCGGCGAGTTCACCATCGCCAATGCCTATGTGATGACGATGGACAGCGTGCTCGGCGATATCGCCGATGGTTCGGTGCATGTGAGGAACGGCGAGATCGTCGCGGTCGGCAAGGACGTGAACGGCGGCGGCGAGAGGATCGACGGCACCGGCCTGATCGTCATGCCCGGCCTGGTCGAAACGCATTGGCATATGTGGAACACGCTCTTCCGCAGCTTCGCGGGCGACAAGCCAGAGGACGGCTATTTCCCGACTGTCGCGCGCTTCGGCCAGCAGATGAGCCCGGACGACATCTTTCAGAGCACGCGGCTCTCCGCGGCGGAGGCGATCAATTCCGGGATGACCTTCGTTCACTCCTGGTGCCACAATGCGCGCAGCACGGCCCATGCCGAGGCCGATATCCGTGCGCTTGCCGAGGTCGGCATCCGTGCCCGCCATTCCTGCGGCTGGCCGCAGGGTTTGCCCGACACCCAATCGGCCGATCAGGGGCCGATCGAGAGCCTCGCCAGGAACTGGAAGAGCTGGTCCAACGAGGGCCTTATCACGCTCGGCATGGCGTGGCGGGGGCAGTTCCGCGCCGGTCCGATCAAGCCAGAGGTCTATCAGCCGGAATTCGACAACGCCCGCAAGCTCGGGCTGCCGATTACGGTGCATGTTGCGAGCGCCCGCAAGGCCGTGAACCAGATCGAGCTGCTCTACAAGGCGAAGCTGATGGGCAAGGACGTCCAGCTCATTCACACACTGTCGGCGAACGCCGCGGAACTCGACATGATCAAGGAGTCTGGCTCTCCGGTCTCAGTGTCGCCCGGCTCCGAACTGCGCATCGGCTACGGCTATCCGCAGATCAGCGAGATGCTGGCCAAGGGCATTCCGCTCGGCATCTCGGTCGATACCTCGGCGCTGACCGGAAGCTCAAATCTGTTCGGCGTGCTCAAGCTTGCGCGCGACTCCGAGAACGCCAAGGCGGAAAGCGAGTTCAAGATGACGGCGCGCAAGGCGCTCGAACTTGGCACCATCGAGGGCGCGCGCTCGATGGGGATCGACGACAGAATAGGATCGCTCAAGCCGGGCAAGCGCGCGGATCTGATCGCGATCAGCCCCAATGCGCTCAACATGGCAGTCGTGGCCGACCCGGCGCATCTCGTGCTCGAAGCTACAGGTGCGGAAAACGTGGACACGGTGGTGGTCGACGGCCGCATTCTCAAGCGCGGCGGCAAGCTCGCGGCGCTCGATACGCCCGAGGTGATTGCCGGTGCACGCGCCGCGCTTGCCGGCGTGCGCGAGCGCACGAAGTGGCGGTGAGCATTCCGGGACAAGAGGTCAGCGGCGGCCGCTCCGTCATGCGCGGTGGCTGCCTGGAGCCATCGGCCGCAATCGTCCTGGATTGATGAGCGGTAAGCCAGTTTAATGTCCGCTCTTCCCGCGACAGGGACATTTGCCGAAACGAGTGGCACGTCTGCATTGTGTCACTGGCGACATGGAGCCGACCAGCGCGTCGTTGTGAGAATCATCGAAGGAAAATTCGAATGTCACGAAAACGAACCGATTGATCAAGTCTCTCGCGCCAGTGCTTCCGAGTCCAAGCATATCCGGAACTACGGCCGTAAGCTCGACGACCCCAATCGCAACAATGGTGAAAGTGTACGAAAATACGACTTACATATTTGCCGTGGCGATGCAGAATTCTCCCTCGACGGTGCAGATCAAGATTGGTGAGGGTCACAACACCAATGCTCAAGTCCTAGGCGAGGCTCGAAGTGTAACCATCAAAGATGGTGTTTTCGAAAATCAATTCGAAGGAAACAGCGTACATCTTTATCAGATACCGGCTCAGAAGCGCTAGGCGTTGGCGGCCGCCGCACTCAGCAACGCATCATTGTGCCGAAACGCTAGCGCGGCGCGCGCTTGGCCAGGATCCGCTGCAGGGTGCGGCGATGCATGTTCAGCCGCCGCGCGGTTTCCGAGACGTTGCGGTTGCACATCTCATAGATGCGCTGAATATGCTCCCAGCGCACGCGATCCGCCGACATCGGATTGCTCGGCGGCTCGGATTTTTCGGTGCCGCTGGCGAGCAGGGCCGCGACCACATCGTCGGCGTCGGCGGGCTTCGAAAGGTAATCCACCGCGCCCATCTTTACCGCGGTCACGGCGGTGGCGATGTTGCCATAACCGGTCAGCACGATCGCGCGCGCATCGGGGCGCTTGCGTTTCAACGCCAACACCACGTCAAGGCCATTGCCGTCGCCTAATCGCAAATCCACCACCGCGAATGCCGGAGCCGCCCGGCCGATCTGCGCCAGGCCCTCGGAGACGCTGTCGCAGGAAGTCACCGTGAAGCCGCGGGTTTCCATGGCGCGCGCGAGGCGTTCCAGGAACGGCTTGTCATCCTCCACGATCAGGAGGGAGCGATCGGCGTGCCCAGTCAGTTCGGCGATGGCGTTCACAATTCGGCCTATCCTTGGTGTCGGACTTTACAACATATGGCGTGGCGGCCGGGCGCTGCCAAGACCGCATAAGGTCGATCAGGCAACTCTCCCGACCGCCTGGGACACGATTCCCGAGCATGATCTTTTCGGAAAACCGGTTCCCACTTTTCCGGATCATGCTCTAAGGCGGCGGTTCCGCCGTGGGTTCTCGCGCCTCGAAGCGGCTTCGCGGCCAGGCGATCTGAACCACGGCGCCGTGATCCGGAAAAACCCTGTTGGTGAAGGAGACCTTTGCGCCCGTGCGCTCGAGCAGGGTGCGGGCGATAAACACGCCGAGACCGAGACCGCTGCGTGCGCCCTGGACCTCGTCCGCACTGCGTCGCCGCGACAAATAGGGTTCGCCGATGCGCTTGAGCATGTCGGGCGCAATGCCCGGCCCGTCATCGGAAATGACGATCTCGACGGTTTCGGCATTCCACCACGCGTTCACCTCCACGGTCGCCCGCGCAAAATCGACGGCGTTTTCGAGGATGTTGCCGACACCATAAAGGACGGCCGGATTTCGGGTACCGACCGGCTCGGGCGTGCCCGCGACCGCGATACGGACCTTGATCGCCACGCCGAAATCGCGATGCGGCGCCACCGTTTCCTCGATCAGCGCGGACAAGGGCATGCGGTCGAACGGCGCGCCGGTCGAGGAGAGCTGGGTGATCTTGGCCAGGATATCGCGGCAGCGCTGCGCCTGCTCCCGCAACGTCTTGATGTCGCCCGCCAGCGGGCTGTTATCCTGCAAGGTGCGCTCCAGCTCGCGCGAAATCAGAAAAATGGTCGAAAGCGGCGTGCCGAGTTCATGGGCGGCGGCGGCGGCAAGACCGTCGAGCTGGGTGAGATGTTGTTCCCGCGTCAGCACAAGCTCGGTCGCCGCCAGCGCGTCCGACAGCTTGCGGGCTTCCTCGGCAACCTGAAAGGCATAAAGACTGGTGACGCCGATGGCGACCACGATCGAGAGCCAGACGCCAAACAAATAGATTGGCGGCAGCACCAGCGGGTCGTCGCTGTCCCATGGCAGCGGCAGATGAAAGAATACCAGCACGGAGGCGCAGGCGACCGCCAGCACACCGAGCGCGATGGTCAACCGAATCGGCAGCGCCGTCGCCGAGATCAGCACCGGGGCAAGAAACAGAAATGAAAATGGGTTCTGCAGGCCGCCGGTGAAAAACAGCAGTCCGGCCAGTTCGACGATATTCAACGCCAGCAACGCCGCCGCATAGGCCGGCTCCAGCCGCTGCATCGGGTTGAAGCTGATCTGCAGGACGAGATTGAGCAGGGCGGAAAGACCGACGATGGCCACACAGGGGGCGACCTCGACGTCGAATTCGAGCCCCTGTACCACGATGAAGATGGCCACGAGCTGACCGAGCACGGCGAGCCAGCGCAGCCGCAATATCGTGTCCAGACGGACATAGCGGCGCGGATGGCGAAAATCGGAGGCGGCGATGTCTGTCATGGAACTTCAATTCGACCCATACCGAAGCTTAACTGCGTCAGGCGCCGACGACAAATTCGCTTGCCCGGCGCACGTCGGCGGTGCGCAAATTCCGGCCGGAGCCTTGCGCTTATGGTCCCGATGGCCCAAGGAACGGCCCGCATGATGAACGATGGCGCGATCATATCCCAGCCTGCCGCGGCCGATCGGGGCGAATCGGCCGCGATCGAGGTCGCGCACCTGACAAAATTCTACAAGACCACCCGCGCCGTCGACGATGTGTCGTTTCGCATCGCACGCGGCAGCATCACGGGGCTGCTCGGCGGCAACGGCGCCGGAAAGACCACGACGATTGCCATGATCATGGGGCTGGTGCTGCCGAGTTCGGGGCGTATCCGGGTGCTGGGCTGCGCGATGCCCGACCAAAGCGCCGATGTGCTCGGCCGGATGAATTTCGAAAGCCCCTATGTCGATATGCCGATGCGGCTCACGGTGCGGCAGAACCTCACCATATTCGGCCGCCTCTATGCCGTCGAGAACCTGCGCGAGCGCATCGAAAAGCTCGCCGCCGATCTCGATCTCGGCGAATTCCTCGACCGCGCCAATGGCAAGCTCTCGGCCGGGCAAAAGACCCGCGTGGCGTTGGCCAAAGCGCTGATCAACCAGCCCGAATTGTTGTTGCTGGATGAACCGACGGCTTCCCTCGATCCCGACACCGCCGACTGGATCAGGCAGCACCTTGAGACCTATCGCAAGGAAAATGGCGCGACCATCCTCCTGGCCTCGCACAACATGCTGGAGGTGGAGCGCCTGTGCGACCGCGTCATCATCATGAAACGCGGCCGCATCGAGGATGACGACAGTCCGGACAAGATCATGGCCCGCTACAACCGGGCGACGCTGGAGGAAGTGTTCCTCGACGTCGCGCGCGGCCGGGTTCAGGAAGGCACGCCGTGAGCAGGCTCATGACGGTCGGGGGTATCGCGCCGCATCGCATCAACGCGATGATCCTGCGCTACTGGTATCTGTTGATGTCGTCGTGGCCGCGGCTCCTGGAGTTGCTCTATTGGCCGGCGCTGCAGATCGTCACCTGGGGATTTCTGCAGAATTACATCTCGCAGAATGCCGGGTTTTTCGCGCGCGCCGGCGGCACGCTGGTCGGCGCGGTGATCCTGTGGGACATCCTGTTTCGCGGGCAACTCGGCTTTTCGATCTCGTTTCTGGAGGAGATGTGGGCGCGCAATCTCGGCAACCTGATGATGAGCCCATTAAAGCCGATCGAGTTTCTGATCGCGCTGATGATCATGAGCCTGATCCGGCTCGCGATCGGCGTCATTCCAATGACCCTGCTGGCGATGATCTTCTTCGACTTCAATCTCTACGGCATCGGATTTCCGCTGATCGCCTTTTTCTGCAACCTGATTTTCACCAGCTGGTCGGTGGGGATTTTCGTCTCGGGGCTGGTGCTGCGGCACGGCCTCGGCGCCGAAAGCATCGTCTGGACGCTGATGTTCGGCCTGATGCCGCTGGCCTGCATTTACTATCCGGTAACGGTGCTGCCGCATTGGCTTCGATATATCGCATGGGCGTTGCCGCCGACCTACGTGTTCGAGGGCATGCGGGCGCTATTGATGGACCATGTGTTTCGCGCCGACCTGATGGCGGATGCGCTCGCCATCAACGTCGTGCTGTTTATCGCGTCATTTGCGATATTCCTTGCGCTTTTGCGCAGCGCGCGGCGGCACGGTTCGTTGATCCAGAGCGGTGAATAAGCCCGCTTATGCCGGGGATTTGAGCTATCTTCGGCTTGTGCGCCGCGAAGAAATACCGATCTGTGCATTGACGCTTTATTACGCATTCGGCACTATGCTGCGATGCAAAAGAGATGAGGACTAAATGCCGATTGGTGAATTTGGCGGAGCACCGCCACTGGTGGCCGAAGGCAGTCCGGCGCTGACGACGCCGATGTACTGGATGTACGAGATGGCGCACGCCTCGCTCAATCCCGCGCGCGCCGTTACCGACGCCACAAAAATCCTGTTTCAGAATCCGCTCAATCCGTGGTCGCACACCGAGTTCGGCAAATCCATTGCCGCCGGCTGCGAGCTGTTCGAGCGGACCACGCGCCGCTACGGCAAGCCCGAATGGGGCCTCAACGACACCGATGTGAACGGCATACGCACCCCGATCGAGGTTCGCGTCATCTGGGAAAAGCCGTTCTGCCGCCTGTTGTACTTCGATCGCAAGTTGACGCGCCCGTTGCGCAGCCCGCAACCGCGGATGCTGATCGTGGCGCCGATGTCCGGTCACTATGCGACGCTGCTGCGCGGCACGGTCGAGGCTTTCCTGCCGACCCATGAGGTTTACATCACCGACTGGGCCGATGCGCGGATGGTACCGCTGACGGAGGGCCGTTTCGATCTTGACGATTATGTCGATTACGTCATCGAGATGCTGCACGTGCTGGGCGGCAACATGCATGTGGTCGCGGTGTGCCAGCCTTCGGTCCCGGTCGTGGCGGCAGTCTCCGTCATGGAAGCTGAAAACGATCCCTACGTTCCGATTTCGATGACGCTGATGGGCGGCCCGATCGATACCCGCCGCAATCCGACGGCGGTCAACAACCTCGCCGCCGAGCGCGGCATCGACTGGTTTCGCAACCACGTCATCACCAAGGTGCCGTTTCCGCATCCGGGAGTCATGCGCGACGTCTATCCGGGCTTCCTGCAGCTCAACGGCTTCATCAGCATGAATCTCGACCGCCACATGGACGCCCACAAGGATCTGTTCAGGAACCTGGTGAAGGGCGACGGCGACCTGGTCGACAAGCACCGCGATTTCTATGACGAATATCTCGCGGTCATGGATCTGTCGGCAGAATATTATTTGCAGACGGTCGATACCGTTTTCATCAAGCACGCCTTGCCGAAGGGCGAGATGAGCCACCGCGGCAAGCCGGTCGACCCTTCGAAGGTGCGGCGCGTCGCATTGATGACGGTGGAAGGCGAGAACGACGACATTTCCGGGCTTGAGCAGACCGAAGCGACGCACGCGCTGTGCAGTTCGATCCCCAATCACCGCCGGGTGCATTATGTGCAAAAGGGCGTGGGCCATTACGGCGTCTTCAACGGTTCGCGCTTCAAGTCGGAAATCGTGCCACGCATCTGCGATTTCATGATGTCAGCGGCAAACGTGAAGCCTTCATTGGCCTATGCCGCGGAGTAAAGTTGGCGAGTTCGATGCGGTATCGGATTCGAGAGCGAATCGGCGGTGAATTGGGGGCGGCTAACCCCCTGAAATGGCCCCTGGAAACGCCGATTCCGGGTCGCCCAAAAGAATGAGTATAACTTCAATCCTTGAGGTGCCAGACCGGGGGTCTTTCGGCCGGATTTTTTTTGTTCCGGGCCCATCCTATAGGGCCAGTTAGGCGGCCAGCCCCTGTATATTGGGCAAATGATTTGTTTTTGCGCCGAGCGATTTCACTGGCGGCGGATATGGCAGAATCCGGGCGAACTCTTGATCCCCGGAATCGCAGACATGGCCACTCGCGCCCTCCTTTATCGGCGGCCTTACGAACCTTCTCGTCTTCTCGTCCAGCACGGCTCGCAAATCTACTCGGTTCGGCTGCGCCGCCATCGGCGCGCGCGTCGATATACCCTGCGCATTCATCCAAGCGACCGCGAAGCGATCCTGACCATGCCGCCACGCGGCACCATCGCCGACGCCAAGGATTTCGCGCAGCGTCACGGCGGCTGGATTGCCGCGCGCCTCGGCCGGTTGCCAAAGGCAGCGCCGTTTCTTCCGGGCACAGTGGTTCCGCTGCGCGGCGTCGCGCACAAAATCGCGCATCGCGCCGGTCAGCGTGGCACGGTCTGGACCGAGATGCGCGAAAGCGGTGAACGGATCCTCTGCGTCGCAGGCGGTGCCGAGCATATCGAACGACGGGTCCACGATCATCTGAAGCGCGAAGCCCGCAAGGACCTGCACAAGGCGTCAACGTTCTATGCCCAGGCACTGGGCGTGAAGGTCAGACGACTGTCGATTCGCGATCAGTCGAGCCGCTGGGGCTCCTGCACATCCGCTGGCTCGCTGTCGTTCTCGTGGCGGCTGATCTTCGCGCCGCCCTACGTGCTGGACTACCTTGCCGCCCATGAGGTGGCCCATCTTGTGGAAATGAACCATTCGACGCGGTTCTGGAGGGTCGTCGGAAAGGTCTGCGATCATGCTGAACGCGCCAAGACCTGGCTCGACACTCATGGCAACGACCTGCATCGCTACGGCATTCAGGACTAGGTTGCGCTAACCGATCACGCGCGCGAAGCTGCTCATCCATCAAGCCGCAGCCGATCAAGGCCTGCCATCCCGAGCAGGGCCGGCCTCGCGGTCAAACCTTGGCGCCGGCCGCGAGACGGCCCGCGCAGGTATGCGCTTTTGATCCGTTGAAGAAATGCATATGAATGTTGTCAGGCGCCACTTGGCGTCGGATAAGTCAAATATGCTTGGCATGACCGTCCTGAGCGGAGCCGCAACGGCGGTTCTTCTCTTTATTCAAATGGCCGCAACCCCTGCCCGCGCCGACACCATGGAGGCCGCGCTGCTGCGCGCCTATCAGAACAATCCGCAACTCAATGCGCAACGTGCCACGGTGCGCGCCACCGATGAAAGCGTGCCTCTGGCATTGTCCGGCTACCGCCCCAAGGTCGCGATGACGGCAAGCAGCGGCGTCCAATACACCAATCAGCTCCTCGAATTTTCGACCGGCAAGAAAATCGGAGAGGGGCCGCAGGGCCCTCACGCCGCGGGCCTCGCGGTGACCCAGACGCTTTTCAACGGCAATCAAACCGCCAATAAGACCCGGGCCGCGGAGAGCCAGGTCCTGGGAGCACGCGAGGGTTTGCGGCTCATGGAGCAGTCCGTTCTGCTGGCGGCGGCCACCATCTACATGGACTACCTGCGCGATGCCGCCATCCTGGAGGTCCAGCGCAGTAATACAAGGGTTCTCGAAGAAACCCTGAAGCAGACTCGCCAGCGCTACGGCGCGGGGCTGGTCACCCCCACGGACATCGCCCAATCGGAAGCCCAGCTCGCGGCAGGCCGCGGCCAGGAACTCGCTGCCGAAGCCACTTTGACAACGACGCGCGCGAATTTTCGCCGCATCGTCGGCAACGAACCGGAGCAGCTCGCGCCGGCCTCCCCGGTGGATCGCTATTTGCCGGAAACGCTGCAAGGCGCCATCGCGCTCAGCCTGGCGGAAAACCCGAACGTGACGGCCGCGATGTTCGGCATCGACGTCAATTTCCTCAACGTGAAAGTCAACGAGGGCGCGTTGTTTCCGACCGTCACGTTGGCCGCCAACGTTCAGAAAAACTGGCAACAGACCATCACGCAGATTCGGCAATTCAGTGCTTCGGCGGTCGCCCAGGTAAGCATGCCGATCTATCAGGGCGGCGCGGAATATTCGCTGATACGCCAGTCGAAGGAAACACTGGACCAGCAGCGCCTCAATCTCGAGCAAGTTCGCGACCAGGCTAGAGCCGACCTTGTTACGGCATGGGGACAGTTGTTGGCGGGCAAGGCGCAGATCGCATCCTCGGATGCCCAGGTCGTAGCGTCGGAGATCGCCCTGATCGGCACGCGCAAGGAAGCAACCGTGGGCCAGCGAACCGTACTCGACGTCTTGAACGCGCAGCAGGCGCTGGTCAACGCACGCGTGGCGCTTGTCACTGCCCAGCATGATCGCGTGGTTGCGTCGTATGCTGTCTTGAACACCATAGGACGATTATCGCCCCAGGTGCTCCGTCTCGCCACGCCTGTCTACGACCCGGGCGTTCACTATCACCAGGTGCGTGACAACTGGTTCGGCGTTCGCACTCCGGACGGCCGCTGAACCCGGCAGACCAGACAAGAGTCGAAAGCCGCACTTCTCCGGGATCGCAGACGCTACCGCCCGAACAGCCGGTCCATCAGCCATCCGTCCAATCCGCTGGCGGCTTCCGGGCGCACGGATGCTCGCGTCGGCGCCGGCCTGCCTGCGACAGTCGCGGACGGCGCGTTAGCCGCCACGCTGGTTGGTGGCGCGGCCTGCGCGATGTTCGCGAACAAGCCACCGGCTTGCGAACCCGGCAAGGCCGCGACCGGCACACCCTGATGGGCTGCGCGCATGAAGCGGGTCCAGATCTCCACCGGCAAGCCGCCGCCGGTCGCCTTCTTGGTCGGCGAATTGTCGTCATTGCCCAGCCAGACGCCGGTCACGAGGTTGGACGTGTAGCCGATGAACCAGGCGTCGCGGAAATCCTGGCTGGTGCCGGTCTTGCCGGCGGCCATCCAGCCCGGAAGCTCCGCCTTGTGCGCGGTGCCGCTCAGCAGCGTCTCCTGCATCATGGTGTTCATCATCGCGACGTTGCGTGGGTCGATCACCTGGCCAAGCTGGTCGGCGGGCCGCGCATACAGCACCTTGCCCTCGACGGTGCGGATTTTGTTCACGACATGCGGCGAGACGCCGAGGCCGCCGTTCGCAAACGGCACATAGGCGCCGACCAGTTCGACAAGCGAGACCTCGGAGGTACCGAGCGCGATCGAGGCATTGGCATCGAGCTTCGATGAAATGCCGAGCCGGTGCGCGGTGCGCACCACATTCTTGGGTCCCACCTCCATGCCGAGCCGTACCGCCACCGTATTGAGCGACATCGCCAGCGCCTGGGTCAGCGTGACCGCGCCGAAATACTCATGGCCGTAGTTCTCAGGCTTCCAACCCTTGACGTCGAGCGGCGCATCCTGCCGGATCGTCTCCGGCGTCAGACCGGATTCGATCGCGGTGAGATAGACGAAGGGTTTGAATGCCGAACCCGGCTGGCGCTTGGCGGTCACCGCGCGGTTGTACTGGCTTTCGGCATAGTTGCGGCCGCCGACCATGGCGCGCACGGCGCCATCCGCTGTCATCGCCACCAGCGCGCCCTGGCTGACGTTGAACTTCACGCTTTTCGCCGCTAGTTCGTCGATCACGGCGGCTTCGGCAACCGCCTGTAGTTTCGGATCGATCGAAGTTTCGACCACGACACTTTGGTCGATCTGGCCGATGAGATCGTCGAGCACTTCGCCGATCCAGTCCGCCACGTAATTGACCGTGCCGGCGCCGGCCGGCTTCACATTGTAGGAGGGATGCCCGATCGAGGCCTGCGCCTGGGCTTCGGTGATGAATTTGGCATCCGCCATCGCGGTAAGCACCGTCTGCGCCCGCTGCTCGGCGCCTTCGGGGTTGCGATTGGGTGCCAGACGCGACGGCGACTTGACTAGCCCCGCGAGCATCGCGGCCTCCGCCAGCGTCACGTGCTTGGCGGATTTGCCGAAATAGCGCTGGGCTGCGGCCTCGACCCCATAAGCGCCGGAGCCGAAATAGACGCGGTTGAGGTAGAGTTCGAGAATCTCGGCTTTGGAATGCTTGCGCTCCAGCCAAAGCGCGAGTTCGACTTCCTGCAACTTCCGTTGAAATGTGCGCTCCTGGGTCAGGAACAAGTTCTTGGCCAGCTGCTGGGTGAGCGTCGAGCCGCCCTGCGAAACGCCGCGATGCAGGATGTTGGTCACCGCCGCACGTGCGATGCCTATGGGATCGACGCCGTAATGCGAATAGAAGCGGCGGTCTTCGATGGCGATGAAGGCCTTCGGCAGATACGGCGGCAGATCCTTCAGCGCGACATTGGCGCCGGCCATTTCGCCCCGAATGGCCAGCACGCCGCCGTCGAGGCCCGTGATCTGGATCGTCGGCGGCCGTTTCGGGATTTCGAGCGACTGGATAGCGGGCAGATGCGCGCCGACCCAGACCATGACGCCGACCACCGCGATCGCGCCCCACAGGCCGAGCACCGCGCCCCAATAGAACAGTCGAAAGAACCCGCCGCGCGCCCGGCTGCTGGATTTGCGCTTGCGGCTTGCCCGGCTGGCGCGCGGCTTTCGCTCGCGCGGAGCGTCGTCATCGTCGCTATCGATGGCCTTGCGTTTGGAGGATTGCTTCTTCGGCTTCGCTTCGCCGGCGGGAGCGACGCGATCCCGCGGACCGAGGCGCAATTCCGCGAGCGATGCGCCGAGGCCGAATTGCGGCTCCTTGCGCCCGCCGCTCTTTTTCCGTCCCCACGCCATACGCGAACGCCCACGCCACCCGATGCTGGCCAAGGTAGCGGGGCGGGTTTAAAGCCGTCTTAAACGATGGTTAATCGCAGCACTGGCCGAGATGCGTAACTGCCTGACGGGCAAGGGGTTCAGACAGGCTTAACCCTACCGCGGGCAAGAATTTAAGACTGCCATCGCAAGGAACGTTGGCGATGGCAGCCTTGGTCGAGACTTCAGGATGAAACCGGCCTCAGCCGGCGGCACCCGTGTCCTCGAGGATCGGACCGAACAGCTCCCAGCGTTCGCCGTTGAACTTCATCATCTGCAATTGCTTGTTGACCCGATAATCGTTGGGCGTGGTGTTGCCGACGATTCCGGGCAGCGCGAGATCAAGCTGGACGTTCTTCAGGTTGGTGGCCTGCTTGAGCACGTTTTCGCGGGTCAGATCGTCGCCGCACTGTTTCAAGACGTGGACCATCAGCTGCGCCGTGCTGTAGCCGTAGGTATTGAAGCTGGAATTCCTGTCGCCTTCCGGGAAATACTTCGCCATGAAGTCGAAATACTTCTTCATGCCCGGATCGTCTTTCCAGGTCGGATCGAGCGGATCCTTGCCGTAGTTGACGCTGATCACGCCCTTGGATGCCTCGAGGCCCGCGGGCTGCATCACCGCGCCCACCGAAGTGGCGTTGATGTCGAGGATATGCACCGGCTTCCAGCCGAGTTCGGCGTTCTTCTTGATCGCCTGCGCCGCGAATTTCGGCGTCGATGCGCTGAAGAACAGGTCGGCGCCAGCGGACTTCAGCTTGATGATTTGCGAATCGATGGTCGGGTCGGACATTTCGTACGACGCCTCGGCCACGACCATCGTCGCAGCCTTGTCGCCGAGGCCCGCCTTGATGCCGTTCAGATAGTCCCTGCCGAGATCGTCGTTCTGGTAGAGTATGCCGACCTTGGCGTTCGGATATTGCTTGAGAATGTATTGGCCGTAGATGCGCCCCTCCACGAAGTAGTTGGGATTGAAGCCCAGCGTCCACGGGAAGTTCTTCGGATCGGTGAATTTGGATGCGCCGGTGGCGGCGAACAGTTGCGGCACTTTCTTCGCATTGAGATACTTCTGGACCGCGGCGTTGGACGGGGTGCCGATGATCTGGAAGGTAAGCAACACCTCGTCGCTCTCGACCAGTTTGCGCACCTGCTCGACGGCCTTGGGGGGACTGTAGGCGTCGTCATACTGGATCAGGTTGATCTTGCGGCCATTCACGCCGCCTTGCTCGTTGATCATGTTGAAATAGGCCGCCTGGGCCTTGCCGATGGTGGCGTATGCGGAAGCCGGTCCGCTGAAGGGCACGGTCTGGCCGATCTTGATCTCGGTATCGGTCGCACCGGGGTCGTACTTTTTCTGCGCATGGGCCGGCGACGCCGACAGCGCGAGGGCAACCGCCGTCCCGGTGACGAAATGAAAAAGACTGTTCCTCATGTCGCTGCCTCACTTAAGTTTTTGATTATGCGGATGATCTGGTCCAACCGGGTTGAATGTCATCGCTCACGCGATACTGGATGAACGATGATGGCAATGCAAGACGATGCGGGCTGTGGAGGTGAACGACCTTACGCCAGCCAGAGCAGCACCAAAGCGATGGCGGCGGGCGCCGCCTGGACGAACAGAATCCCGCGGCTGACACTGGCCGCGCCATAGACGCCGGCGACGATCACGCAGAGCAGGAAGAACACCTTGATCTGAAAGGCAAAACCGGGGATGGCCTGAACCAGTCCCCAAACCAGTCCGGCGGCAAGAAAGCCATTATAGAGCCCCTGATTGGCGGCCAGGACCGCGGAATCGGCCGCCTTCTCGGATGAGTTTCGGAAGGTCTTCAGGCCCAGCGGTTTGGTCCAGAGGAACATCTCCAGAATCAGAAAATAGACATGCAGCGCCGCGACCAGCGCCACCAACATGTTGGCAATTGCGTTCATCTTGCTCTCCCCCTAAGACGCGAGGCGAAACATCGCACGGATGATGATAGCACGCCGGGGCGGGCGATGGCTGGCAGCGGGACAATGACGATGACAGGCCATATCGATCCGACGAAGGAAGTGTTCGCCCGGTTTCGCGACAACGATCGCGCAGGGCCGATCCACATGCTCAATCTGGTCCGCTTGCGCGATCGCGCCGTCTATCCCGACGGACGGATCGCCACCGGCGCGGAAGCCTACGCGGCCTACGGCCGCGACAGCGGGCCGGTATTCATGCGGCTCGGCGGCAAGGTGATCTGGCAAGGCAGCTTCGAACTGATGCTGATCGGACCATCCGACGAGCACTGGGATCATTGCTTCATCGCGGAATATCCGAGCGTTGCCGCGTTCGTCGAAATGATCCGCGATCCGGTCTATCGGGAAGCCGTGAAACACCGGCAGGCCGCGGTGGAGGACTCGCGGCTCATTCGCTTAAAGCCGCTCGCGGCCGGCAAGACGTTTGGCGAAATTCCGTAAAAGGCCGTGAAGATCGCGAAACGGCCTACGCCGCGACCTGCTCGTTGGCCAGCAGGTGAATCAGCGCGCTCCTGATCGCGGCCTGCCGGGTCGGCGCCGTGATATGCGCGCCGAGCAGATCGGTGACGTAAAACACGTCGCGGGCGCGCTCGCCGAAGGTCGCGACATGGGCGGAGGCGATGTTGAGATTGAGCTTCGAAATCGCCGTGGTCAGCTCATAAAGCAGGCCCGGCCGGTCGAGGCCCGACACCTCGATCACCGTGTAACGGTCCGACCACTGATTGTTGACGGTCACTTCCGGCTCGACCACGAATGGACGCGCCCTGCCGCGTCCGGCGGCCCGGCGCGCCACCACTTCGGGAAGGCGCAGCTTGCCCTCCAGCACATCCTCGATCATCTCGCCGATCCGCGTCGCGCGCCGCCCCTCGTCCTCGTCGCGATCGTATTCCCGTGTGATCGCGATGGTGTCGAGCGCGCGGCCATCGGTGGTGGTGTAGATCTGCGCGTCGACGATATTGGCGCCCGCTGAAGCGCAGGCGCCGGCGATGATCGACAGCAGCCATGGATGATCGGTCGCGAGGATGGTGAGTTCGGTGACGCCGCGCGCCTCATCGAAGCCGACATTGATCGCCAGCTTGTGGCCGGCCTGCTCGCTGGCGCGCAGGAAGCGGGCATGGCGGATCTTGCGGGGCAGCTCGACCTTGAGCCAGTACGCGGGATAGTGCCGAGCGATGTAGGCATTGAGTTCCTGTTCCGGCCATTCGCTGAAGGCTGCCCGAAACTCCGACTGCGCCACGGCGATGCGCTGCGCGCGGTTGACCTCCGAGAAACCCCCGGTCAGCACCGGCTCGGTTTCGTAATAAAGCGTGCGCAAGAGTTGCGCTTTCCAGCCGTTCCAGACGCCGGGACCGACGCCTCTTATATCGGCGGTGGTCAGGATCGTCAGCAGCTTCATCTGCTCGACCGACTGGACGACCGCCGCGAAATTCTCGATGGTCTTGCGGTCCGACAGGTCGCGCGATTGCGCCACCGTGGACATCGTCAAATGCTGTTCGATCAGCCAGGCGACCAGTTCGGTGTCGGCCGCGTTGAACCCGAGCCGCGGGCACAGCCGTCGCGCCACTTTCGCGCCGGCAATCGAGTGATCCTCGGGGCGGCCCTTGGCGATGTCGTGCAGCAGCGTCGTGATGTAAATCACCGCGCGGTGTTCGGGGCGGATTTTGCGCATCAAATCGCTGGCCACGATGAACTCGTCGTTGCCGCCGCGTTCGATCTCCTGCAGGTAGCCGACGCAACGCAACAGATGCTCGTCCACCGTATAGTGGTGGTACATGTTGAACTGCATCATCGACACGATCTTGCCGAAGGCGCGGATGAAATGGCCGAGCACGCCGGTTTCGTTCATGCGCCGCAGCACGACTTCCGCGTCGTTCGATGTCAGGATTTCCATGAACAGCCGGTTGGCCTCGGGATCGTCGCGCAGCTGGGTGTTGATCAGCCTGAGCGAACGCGTCACCGTGCGCATGGCATCGGGATGAAAGGCCAGGTTGTGCTTCTGCGCGAGGCGGAAGATCCGGATCAGGTTGACCGGATCGTGCTTGAAGACATCGGGCGCGGCCAGATTGATGCGGTTGTTGTCGACGATGAAGTCGTCGCTCTCTGGCACCCGCCGCCGGTTGGTGCTCGGCCGGAACCGCGCCATCATGCGGCTGAGCACCGGCACCGGCTTGGCCTGCTGATCTTCCAGCTTGGCGCACAGGATCGCGGTGAGATCGCCGACGTCCTTGGCGACCAGAAAATAGTGCTTCATGAAGCGTTCGACATCCTGCATGCCGGGGTGGGAGGTGTAACCCAGCCGGACGGCGATCTCGCGCTGCAAGTCGAAAGACAGCCGCTCTTCGGCGCGGCCCGTGACGAAATGGAGATTGCAACGGACCGACCACAGGAAATCGGCGCAGCGGCGGAAGGTGCGGTATTCCTGCGCGTCGAACACGCCGCGCTCGAGCAACTCGTCGGTCTCGCGCACGCGATAGACATATTTCGCGATCCAGAACAGCGTGTGCAGGTCGCGCAGGCCGCCCTTGCCGTCCTTGACGTTGGGTTCGACCAGATAGCGCGATTGCCCGGCGCGGCGGTGCCGCTCTTCGCGCTCGGCAAGCTTGGCGGTCACGAACTCGGCAGCGGTACCCTGCACCACTTCCTTGTCGAACCGCGCCACCAGCTCATTGTAGAGCGGCTGATCCCCGGTCAGAAACCGGGTCTCGAGGATAGCGGTGCGGATCGTCATGTCGCCGCGGGCCTGCCGGATCAATTCATCGACCGAGCGCGTGGCGTGGCCGACCTTCAATCCCATGTCCCAAAGACAGTAGAGTATGGCCTCGGCGACCTGCTCGCCCCAGGCGGTTTGCTTGTAGGGCAGGATGAACAGGAGATCGATATCGGATTCCGGCGCCATCAAGCCGCGGCCGTAACCGCCGGTGGCGACGACCGCCATGCGCTCGGCGCCCGAGGGTATCGGCGAGCGATAAAGATGGCGCGTGGCGGCGGCGAACAGAATGCGGATGATCTCGTCCTGGACGAAACACAGCCGCTCGGCGCAACGCCGCCCGTGCCGGTCCTTCAGCAGCACGGCCTGCGCCGTAGCGCGCGCCGCGATGAGCTCGGCCTTCAGCAGTTTCGCCACGGCGGCGCGAAAGACATCTTCGCGTCCTGAATGCTGCGCGGCGAGCGCGTCGACCGCGGCGGTGATCCTCGCGGTATCGAAACGTTCGTCGGCCTCGGACCGGGCCTGTGTGACAACGCTATCCATCGCCTACCCCGATATCGGACGGCGCCGACCCTGTCACGGACATTCAAAAAATGGCAGCAAATCCATGCTGCGTTCCCTTGGCTCGAAGCCCGGCAGTTCCCATTGCAGGGCATCAGGGGCGCCTCGCTCCTCGTTGGGACACCCATCCAACCAATTGAAATAACAGAGAATTTTTAAGATCGGCAGAGCCGCCATGCCGGACTAAAGGGTGACACCGGGGCAATCTTTCATTACATCCGATGCACAATTTATTCTGGAGCACGATATATGGACGCCGCCGAACTCCGCGCCACGCAGGCCCCGATCAAGGAAAAATACAAGAGCGATCCGAAGACTGCCTTCATCACATTGAAAGCCAAGGGCTCGATCGACAACGAAGGCATCGCCTGCAAGGTCGAGACCGGCCGCGCTTTGGCGGTGGCGGGGCTGCATCCCGCGACCGGCGGTTCGGGGCTTGAATTATGTTCCGGAGACATGCTGCTGGAAGCGCTGGTCGCCTGCGCCGGCGTCACCCTGAAATCGGTGGCCACCGCCATCGAGGTGCCGTTGAAAACCGGCATCGTGACCGCCGAAGGCGATCTCGATTTTCGCGGCACGCTCGGCGTCGACAAGGAAACGCCGGTCGGTTTCGCTGAGATCCGTCTGCGCTTCGACGTCGATACATCGGCGCCGCAGGAAAAACTCGATCTGCTTCTGAAGCTCACCGAGCGCTATTGCGTGGTCTATCAGACCATCAAGAACGGGCCGAAGGTTTCGGTGACGATGCAGCGGGTGTAAGGAAATCCAGTTGGTGTCGTCCCGGCCAAGCGAAGCGCGAGCCGGGACCCATAACCACAGGCGTCAATTGTTGCGGGAGGATCAACCCGCACCGCCAATTATCGAAAGGCCGCGGCGTATGGGTCCCTGCGTTCGCAGGGACGACGGTTAAATGTCCCCCGATCTCGCTTTCATTCTGATGCTCGCGCTGCGGATGGCGGTGGCGGCCGCGTTCGTGGTGACGGCGTCCTTCATCACCGAACGGTCGGGCCCGGTGATCGGCGCGTTGATCGCGACGCTGCCGGTTTCGGCCGGCCCCTCTTACGTGTTTCTCGCAATCGACCACGATGCGGCGTTCATCGCCGAAGGCGCGCTGGCGAGCCTGCCGATCAACGCCGCCACGATCTTCCTCGGGCTGACCTATGTGGTGTTGGCGCAGCGCTGGAATGCCGCGGTCAGTGCCGGCGGCGCCGTCATAGTGTGGATCACGCTCGCCGCGCTGGCGCGAATGGTCCCATGGTCGCTCACCGGCGGCCTGATCGCCAATGCCGTGGCGTTTGCCGTTTGCCTGCCGCTGCTGCGACGCTTTCGCCACGTCCGGATGCCGCTGATCACGCGCCGGTGGTACGACATCCCGCTGCGCGCGGGACTGGTCGCGACGCTGGTGGCCATTGTGGTCACGCTGTCGGGCTGGGTCGGCCCTGGCGTGAGCGGCACGATCGCGCTGTTTCCGGTGGTGTTCACCAGCATCATGCTGATTCTGCACCCGCGCATCGGCGGCCCGGCGACCGCCGCCGTGATCGCGAACAGTGGCATGGGCTTGATGGGGTTCGGCGCCGCGATCGCGGTCCTGCATGTCGCCGCATTGCAGTTCGGCTCCGCGATCGGCCTCAGTCTCGCGCTTATGACCGGGGTGGGCTGGAACCTCGGCCTGTGGCGGTTCGGGCGGAGGAAGGTTGCGCGGTGAGTGAGCCGTCATTCCGGGATGGTCCGAAGGACCAGACCTCAGATGTGCGATTGCACATCTGAGTTCGATGCGGAGCCTGTCATCGGGCCGGCCGTAGGCCGGACCCGTTGGCATCGCCCCGGACGGCTTCAATTACTGCTTCGGCAGCCTCGCCTTCAGCGCATAAAGCGCCTCCAGCGCCTCGCGCGGCGACATTTCATCCGGATGCAGCGCCTTCACGGCTTCGACCAGCCTTTCCGCCTCACTCGACGGCGCGGGCTCGGCGGCGGCGCGCGATGGCACCGCGAACAGCGGCAGGTCGTCGGCGAGCGCGCGCGCGGTCTGGCCGCGATCCTGCGCTTCCAGTTTTGCCAGCACCGATTTGGCGCGCGCGATCACCGGCGCGGGCAGGCCTGCGAGCTTTGCGACCTGAATGCCGTAGGAGCGGTCGGCCGAACCGGGCAGCACTTCGTGCAGGAACACGACGTCGCCCTGCCATTCCTTGACCCGAACCGTCGCATTGAACATCCGCGGCAGTTTGGCCGAGAGCGCGGTGAGTTCGTGATAGTGGGTGGCGAACAGCGCGCGGCAGCGATTGGCTTCATGCAGATGTTCGATCGCGGCCCAGGCGATCGACAGCCCGTCGAAGGTCGCAGTCCCCCTGCCGATCTCGTCGAGAATCACCAGCGAGCGTTCGCTGGCCTGATTGAGGATGACCGCGGTCTCCACCATCTCCACCATGAAAGTGGAGCGGCCGCGCGCCAGATCGTCTGCCGCGCCGACGCGCGAGAACAGCCGGTCGACAATGCCGATCCGCGCCCGCGACGCCGGCACGAAGCAGCCAGACTGCGCCATCAGCGCAATCAACGCGTTCTGACGCAGGAAGGTCGATTTGCCCGCCATGTTGGGGCCGGTAATCAGCCAGATCTGGCCAGATTTCTGTCCCGGTCCCGGCGAAAGATCGCAGGCATTGGCGATGAACGGCTGGCCGTCGCGCTTCAGGGCCTGCTCGACCACCGGATGCCGGCCGCCTTCGATGGCGAAGCCGAGCGAGGTATCGACCTCGGGCCGCGCATAATTGTCGTCGACCGCGAGTTTTGCCAGCGCCGTCGCGACGTCGAGGATTGCAAAAGCGTGCGCGGCGGCACGCAGGTCGTCGCTGGCCGCGATCGCCATCGCGCACAGCCGTTCGAAGATTTCCAGCTCCAGCCCGAGCGCGCGGTCGCCGGCATTGGCGATCTTGGCTTCGATCTCGCCGAGCTCCGAGGTCGTGAAGCGGATCTGGCCCGCGAGCGTCTGCCGATGGATGAAGGTCGCGTTCAAGGGCGGCGCCATCAGCCTCTCGCCATGCTGCGCGGTGACCTCGACGAAATAGCCGAGCATATTGTTGTGGCGGATTTTCAGGCCCTTGACGGAGGTCGCGTCGGCGTAGCGCGCCTGCATCGAAGCCACGACGAGGCGCGAGGCGTCGCGCAGATTGCGGGCCTCATCGAGCGCCGGCTCATAGCCTTCGCGAACAAAGCCGCCGTCGCGCTTTATCAGGGGCAATTGCTCCGAAAGCGCGCGTTCGAATTCACGCGCCAATTCCCGCGACGGCCGGCGCAACGCCTCCATGACCGCGGCGATCTCCCGCGGCGGCGGCTCCATCGCGGCAAGCCGCGCCAGCGCCTGATCCGCGGCGAGAATGCCGTCGCGCAGACCGGCAAGATCGCGCGGACCGCCGCGCCCCACCGACAATCGCGCCAGCGCGCGCGCCATATCGGGTGCCGCGCGCAACGTGGCGCGGAGTTCGTCGCGAACCGCGGCGTCCGCAACGAATGCCGCGATCGCGTCGAGCCGCCGGGCGACGCCAGCGCTGTCGGTGAGAGGTGCTGCCAGTCTTTGGGCCAGCAGCCGCGATCCGGCTGACGTCACGGTGCAATCGATCGCATCGAGCAGCGATCCGCGCCGCTCGCCCGCGAGTGTGCGGGTCAGTTCGAGATTGGCGCGGGTCGCCGGATCGATCGCCATGGTGGTGCCGGCGGCCTCGCGCGCAGGCGGCGACAGCGGCGGCCGCTTTCCGACCTGCGTGCGGTCGATATAGGTGACGGCGGCGGCCGCGGCGGTCGCCTCGAGCCGCGACATCGCGCTTAAGCCGTCCATGGTGGCGACCGCGAAATAATCGCACAGCCGCCGCTCGGCGGTCGAACTGTCGAAGACGTCGCGGGTCAATGGCGTCACCGCCGGCAGCTCGCGCAGCACGGGTCCGAGGTCCGGATCGCCATACAGCGCATCGGTGACGATCACCTCGTTGGGGTTGATGCGCGAAAGCGTCGCCGCGAGTTCGCCGGTGGCGCATTCCGTGACGATGAATTCGGACGTGGAAATATCGATCCAGGCAAGCCCGATGCGGTCGGCGCCCGCCGATCCGCGCGCGCGTGCGATCGCCAGCAGATAGTTGTTGGCTCGCGCGTCCAGCAATGTGTCTTCGGTCAGCGTGCCCGGCGTCACCAGCCGCACCACGTCGCGGCGCACCACGCTCTTGTTGCCGCGGGCGCGCGCCGCGGCAGGATCCTCCATCTGCTCGCACACCGCGACGCGGTGGCCTTGCGCGATCAGGCGATGCAGATAGTCGTCCGAGCGTTCCACCGGCACGCCGCACATCGGGATATCGATGCCCTGATGCTTGCCGCGCTTGGTCAGCATGATGCCGAGCGCGCGCGAGGCGATTTCGGCATCCTCGAAGAACAGCTCGTAGAAATCGCCCATCCGGTAGAACAGCAACAGTCCGGGATTGGCGGCCTTGATCTCGAGGTATTGTTCCATCATCGGCGTGACGCGCGCCGCCGCCTCGGCGGCGGGCTGAGCGTCTGATGGCGCGGCAAAGGATGGCTGGATCGTCATTAAAGCGTTTTCGAGTGAAGTGGGTACCGGTTCGCGTGAAGAAAACGCGTCAAAATGAGAAATCTGGAGCCCGGTTCTGATCCAATCAGAACGGGCTTCACGCGCGCAAACTACAAAATTTTGGCCGCCGATCCTATTGCTTTGCCGTGGCCTTGCCTGTTTTCCACCCCCGCGGCAGCCTCTTCGCGCGCGACCCCGTACCTGCGGGCATGACCGACCTCCCGCGAAAGCGCCGCTTAAGCGAATGCGATCAATTGACCTGCCGCACCCCCGCTCCTAAAACTCGCCATCAATCGGGCCGGTCGGCGCCGAACCCGCCATTCCAGGGAGAGATCGATGGGTGACGTATTTGTGTGCGATGCCGTGCGGACCCCGATCGGCCGCTTCGGCGGTTCGCTGGCCAAGGTCCGCGCCGACGATCTGGCGGCCGCCCCGATCAAGGCCTTGATGGCGCGCAATCCCAAAGTCGACTGGTCGCAGGTTGACGAGGTCTATCTCGGTTGCGCCAACCAGGCCGGCGAGGACAACCGCAACGTGGCGCGGATGGCGCTGCTGCTGGCGGGCCTGCCGGATTCGATTCCCGGCCTCACGCTCAACCGGCTCTGCGCCTCGGGCCTCGATGCCGTCGGCGCTGCGGGGCGCGCGATCCGCGCCGGCGAGATCGATTTCGCCGTTGCCGGCGGCGTCGAATCGATGACGCGGGCGCCGTTCGTGATGGGCAAGGCGGGCGAAGCGTTTTCACGCTCCGCCGAGATTTTCGATACCACCATCGGCTGGCGCTTCATCAATCCCTTGATGAAAGCGCAATACGGCGTCGATGCGATGCCGGAGACCGGCGAGAACGTCGCCGAGGAGTTTCAGGTGTCGCGGGCCGATCAGGACGCGTTCGCGATCCGCTCGCAGCAGCGCGCCGGAAGAGCGATCGCGTCGGGCTATTTCGCCGAGGAAATCACCCCGATCTCGGTGCCCGGCGGCAAGGCCGGACCGGTGACCGTCGACAAGGACGAACATCCGCGCCCCGAGACCACGCTCGAAGGCCTGGCCAAATTGAAGCCGATCGTACGCAATCCCGGCACGGTGACGGCCGGCAATGCGTCCGGCGTCAATGACGGCGCGGCCGCGATGATTCTGGCCTCGGAGGCCGCCGTGAAGAAGCACGGCCTCACCCCACGGGCGCGAATTCTCGGGCTCGCCTCGGCCGCCGTGCCGCCGCGCATCATGGGGATCGGTCCGGTACCCGCGACGCGCAAGCTGATGGAGCGGCTGGGACTGAAAATCAGCGATTTCGATTTGATCGAGCTCAATGAAGCCTTTGCCAGCCAGGGGATTGCCTGCCTGCGCCAGCTCGGCGTCAAGGAGGATGCTGACTTCGTCAACCCGCATGGCGGCGCCATCGCGCTCGGCCACCCCCTTGGCATGAGCGGCGCCCGGCTGGCGCTGACGGCGGTGCATGGGATGGAGAAACGCGGCGGAAAGCGCGCGCTCGCGACCATGTGCGTCGGCGTCGGGCAGGGCGTCGCGATGGCGATCGAGAAGCTGAATTAAGGACGTCATCCTGAGGTGCGAGCGACGTCAGTCGCGAGCCTCGAAGGATGCCAAGAACTCCGTCGCCCTTCGAGACGCGGCTTCGCCGCTCCTCAGGGTGACGGGACCGGTTCCGGAGGAGACGTAGATGACGTTGAGCTACCCCATCGCCAGCAACGCGGCGCATCCGCCTCGATTGTCGCCGGCCTACAAGAGCACCGTGAAGCGCTCGCCTTCGAAGCCGCTGATCGTCATGCGCCATACGCTGTCGGAATTGACCGGTCCGGTCTACGGCCACGAGACGGTGCGCGAGAACGACGGCGATCTCACCACGCAGCACAAGGGTGAGCCGCTCGGCGAACGCATCATCGTGCACGGCCATGTGCTGGACGAAGACGGCCGCGGCGTGCCGAATACCCTGGTCGAAATCTGGCAAGCCAATGCCTGCGGCCGCTATATCCACGTCCGCGACCAGCATCCCGCGCCGCTCGATCCGAATTTTACCGGCGCCGGACGCGCGCAAACCGATAGCGCAGGCTATTACAGGTTCGTCACCGTCAAGCCCGGCGCCTATCCCTGGGGCAACCATCACAATGCCTGGCGGCCGGCCCACATTCATTTCTCGGTGTTCGGCTATTCCTTCGTGTCGCGGCTGGTGACGCAGATGTATTTCCCCGGCGATCCGTTGTTTCCGTTCGACCCGATCTTCAATTCGGTCACCGATGAGCGGGCGCGGGCGCGGATGATTTCCTCATTCGACCTGGAGAACACCCAGCCGGAATGGGCGCTGTGCTACCGCTTCAATATCGTGCTGCGCGGCCGCAACGCCACACCGACGGAGAACAAATAGTGCCGGAAACAAAAGCCCAGGGAATTACGCCATCGCAGACCGTCGGCCCGTTCTTCAAATACGGGCTGACGCCGGGCGGTCAATACGACTGGAACGACGCCTTCACCAACAACCTCGTTACCGCCGATACGACGGGCGAGCGGATCAGGGTGGAGGGTCGGGTGTTCGACGGCGACGGACAGCCGGTTCCCGATTGCATGCTGGAGATCTGGCAGGCCGACGCGTTGGGCAACTTCGCCGATCCCAAGGACAAGCGCGCACTGCCGAATTCGAATTTCAGGGGATTCGGCCGCTGCGGCACCAGCCCGAACGGCGAATATGCGTTCGACACCATCAAGCCGGGGCAGGTCGCCGATCCCGACGGCAAGCCGCAGGCGCCGCATATTCTGCTGGCGATTTTCGCGCGCGGCATGTTGCTGCACAACTATACGCGGATTTACCTCGACGGCGAGGCGGCCAACGTGACCGACCCCGTGATGGCGCTGGTGCCCGCAGACCGCCGCGCCACGCTGATCGCCAGGCGCGCGCCGGGCAACGGCAACCCGGTCTATCGTTTCGACATCCACCTGCAAGGCGACAACGAGACGGTGTTTTTCGAGATTTGAGGGTACCCTGCGTCGGCAGTCTCGACGAGCGCTTCACCGGCAACGGCCATCCTGCGAACCCGAGCGGCCGAACGGGATTTGGGTTTGTTCGCCGAAATGCTAGATTGCCCGGCATGAGGCTGGCAAAACCGACATTTCCCGCACCGGATCACGATCACGGCCGCTGCACCGCGGAGGCGCTGCGGCATGCCGAAAAGGTTTGCGACCTACGGGCACAAAAATTCACGCCGATCCGCCGCCAGGTGCTTCAGGCGCTGTTGTCGAGCCACCGGCCGCTCGGTGCCTATGAGGTGATCGACGAACTCGCGAAATCAATGCCGCGGCCGGCGCCGATCACGGTGTATCGCGCGCTCGATTTCCTGATGGAGAACGGCCTCGTCCATCGCATCGAAAGCCGCAACGCGTTTCTGGCCTGTGCGCATGACCATGACGCGGCCGCGATGGTGGCATTTCTGATCTGCGAGCGCTGCGGCTCGGTCGGTGAAATTCCGGCGGCGCCTGTAGCGCAAAGCCTCAACGCCGCCGCGCGCGCCACCGGCTTTGCTCCCAAAATGTCGGTCGTCGAAATCACCGGCATTTGCGCGCACTGTCAGAAGGCTTGATTTTTTGGGCATGATCTTTTCCGAAAACCGGAAGACCACTTTTCGGGATCATGCCCCAACAACACGGCGATAAGCCGGCCACGAGGATAAATGTCGTCAACCACCATGATCTCTACCGCCGGGCGCGCGCTCACGCCGGGCGCCGTCGCATTGATGCTGATGCTGTGCCTGAGCTGGGGGTTCAACCAGATCACGATCAAGCTCGCGCTTCCCGATGTGCCGCCGATGCTGCAGGCGATGATCCGCTCGGCCGGCGCGCTGCCGGTGATGCTCGTGGTCGGCTGGCTGCGCGGCGTCAAATTCGTCGAACGTGACGGCACGCTTGGGCCTGGCCTGCTGGCGGGGCTGCTGTTCGGCATCGAATTCGTGCTGATCTTCAGCGGCCTGGTTTTCACGTCGGCGTCGCGCGCGGCGGTGTTTCTCTACACCGCGCCGTTTTTTGTCGCGCTCGGTTCGCATCAATTTCTCGGCGAGCGGCTGAGCGCCTCGCAATGGAGCGGACTGGCCCTGAGTTTTGCCGGTGTGGCGCTCGCCATCGGCGTGCCGCAGCCGAACGTCGATACAAAAGTATTGCTGGGCGACCTCATGGTCGTAGCTGGCGGCGCGCTGTGGGCGGCGACCACGCTGATCGCCAAGGGCACGCGGCTCCGCAACGCGGCGCCGGAGAAAGCGCTTGGCTATCAGGTCGCGTTGTCAATTCCGATTCTCGGCGGCGCTTCATGGATATCGGGCGAAACCGTCACCCATTATCCCAGTCTGCTGTCGATATCGCTGCTCGCCTATCAGGCGATCTGGGTGGTCGGATGCACCTTCGTGCTGTGGTTCGCGCTGGTGAGGACTTATTCCGCCAGCAAATTGTCGGCCTTCACCTTCATCACGCCGTTGTTCGGTGTCGTGGCCGCGTACTTCATTTTGCATGACCCGCTGACGCTGGCGTTCGGCGCCGCGGCGCTGCTGGTGATCGCGGGGCTCTATCTGGTCAACAAGCCGGATCCGGAGGTCGTGCCCGATCCCAACCTCTAACCGGTCTCGATCGGCAGCGACGCATCCTTGGCCCACTCGCTCATCGAAGCGTCGTAGAGGGTGAGGTTGTCGTAGCCGAGCTGGTGCAGCAGGAACAGGTCGATGGTGGCGGAGATGCCGCCACCGCAATAGGCGACCACGCGCTTGTCTTTTGTAATGCCTTGGGCGGCAAATTTCGCTTCTGCGTCCGCGAGCGGGACGAAAGCCTTGGTCTGCGGATCGAATAGCGTTGCCGCCGAAACATTGACGCTGCCGGGAATGCGGCCCGGCCGGCCGTAGCGACCGGGCTCCAGGCCCTTAAAAAATTGCGGGACAAGCGCATTGACAACGACCGTGTCGCGCCTTGCGCCGGCGGCCAGCACATCCTGCTTGCCGACGAAATAGCCCGGCTTCGGTTTGGCGGTGAATTTCGCCGGCGGATAGCCTTTCGCCGAACCGGTCTCGATGGCGCGGCCCTCCGCCTGCCATTTGTCGAGACCGCCGTCGAGCACCGACACATGATCGAAGCCCAGCGATTTCAGCATCCACCAGAACCGCGTCGCCCACATCGCCGAGCCGATCGAGTAAAGCACCACTTGGCTGTCGGCCCCGATGCCGTGGCGGCCGAACGCGGCTTCGAGCTGCGCGACCGGTGGCATCATGAAGCGAAGCTCGGTGGTTTGGTCGGAGAACTCGCCCTGCAAATCGAGAAAATCCGCGCCGGAAATGTGGCCTGCCTCGAACGTGTGCTTGCCGGGCACGGCGATATAAGGAATGCCGCTGCCTTCGGGTTGGTATTCGAGATAGGTGGTGCAATCGAACAGCCGCAGAGTGGGATGGCCGAGGATATCGGCGAGTTCCGCCGTATTGATCAGCTCATTTCGCGCCGGCATGCCTCGCCTCCCTCACATTGTTTTGTTAGATGCTAAAATGCGCGGCGGACAATGAAAAGGCGGCCGATTGCCCTTTGAAATCAGCGATTCCTGTCCAATATAGCGATACCGGGATTGCCTCGCTCTCGATCGCAACACTCGCGTTAAGATATTGAATATACAGATGAATAATTTCTGCTTCGGTGCGACGGATACCGCCGTCACCGTCCCCTTGGTGAATGTCACCAAAACCTGATATTCGAGACCCCATGAACCAGCCCGTAAAACCGCCCCAGAACGACGTCGCCGGTCCCAAGGCCCGGCACAAAACCACAGAGGTCATGGTCGGCCATGTCGCCGTCGGCGGCGGCGCGCCGATCGTCGTGCAGTCGATGACCAACACCGATACCGCCGACGTCGACGGCACCATCGCCCAGGTGGCGGCGCTTTCGCGCGCCGGCTCGGAACTGGTGCGCATCACGGTCGACCGTGAGGAAGCCGCCGCCGCCGTCCCGCATATCCGCGACGGCTTGCGCAAGCGCGGCATCGCCACGCCCCTGATCGGCGACTTCCATTACATCGGCCACAAGCTGTTGGCGGAATACCCGGCCTGCGCCGAAGCGCTCGACAAGTACCGGATCAATCCCGGCAATGTCGGCTTCAAGAACAAGCGCGACACGCAATTCGCCGACATCATCGAGATCGCGAACAAGAACAACAAGCCGGTCCGCATCGGCGCCAATTGGGGTTCGCTCGATCAGGAACTCCTGACCAAGCTGATGGAAGAAAACGCGGCCTCGCCCGACCCGATCGATGCCCGCGCGGTCACAAGGGAAGCCATGGTGCAGTCGGCGCTGCTATCGGCCGCGCGTGCCCAGGAACTCGGCATGCCGAAGAACAGGATGATCCTGTCGGCAAAGGTCTCCGCGGTGCAGGACCTGATCGCGGTTTACCGGGAACTCGCACGCCGTTCGGATTACGCGATCCATCTCGGCCTCACCGAAGCCGGCATGGGATCGAAGGGCATCGTCGCTTCATCGGCAGCCCTCGGCATTCTCCTGCAAGATGGCATCGGCGACACCATCCGCATTTCGCTGACGCCCGAGCCCGGCGGGGATCGCACGCTGGAAGTCCAGGTGGCGCAGGAACTGCTGCAAACCATGGGCTTCCGCACCTTCGTGCCGCTGGTGGCGGCCTGCCCCGGCTGCGGCCGCACCACCTCGACCACGTTCCAGGAACTGGCGCGCTCGATCCAGGATTTCATTCGCGACGAGATGCCGGGCTGGAAAACGCGCTATCCCGGCGTCGAGGAGCTCAACGTCGCTGTGATGGGCTGCATCGTCAACGGCCCCGGCGAATCCAAGCACGCCAATATCGGCATCTCGCTGCCGGGTACCGGCGAAACGCCGGCCGCGCCGGTGTTCGTCGACGGCCAGAAGTTCCGCACGCTGCGGGGACCGACCATTGCCGCCGAGTTCAAGGCGCTGGTGATCGATTACATCGACCAGCGCTACGGCGCGGGCGCGAAGCCGACCGCCGCGGCGGAGTGAAACTCCGCTCGCTTGGCGGCGTCATCGGATCTCCTAAAGGCTTATTTTGACGGCCTCACTGCGCCGCGCGCAGTTCCGCGTTTGCCACCTTTGCGACATGCCGGGCGGGCTGACGATGTCCGTTGGTCGGGGGGCAGGCCGGAAGTAACAGGCAGCCGGTCAAAATGACGACCCGGACCGGACCTTGAGGGATTGGCTCAGGCGGTTTTGATATTGCCGAGGAATTTATCGACGTCGGCGCGCAGCGCCGCGGCTTGGCGACCAAGCTGGTCGGCCGACGCGAGGACTTCACCTGACACGGCGCCGGTTTCCTGGGCGGCTTCGTTAACCCCGGCGATATTGCTCGACACGGCATTCGCGCCGTCCGCCGCCTGCTGCACGTTACGGGTGATTTCACGTGTTGCGGCGCCTTGCTCCTCGACGGAGGTGGCAATCGCCTGCGCGATCTCGCTGATGTTGGTGATGGTGCGGCTGATGTTTCCGATGGCATCGACCGCCTCGCCGGTCGCTCCTTGTATCGAATGGACATGGGCGCCGATCTCCTCGGTCGCCTTCGCCGTCTGATTGGCAAGCGATTTGACCTCTGCCGCGACAACTGCGAAGCCTTTGCCGGCGTCTCCGGCTCTTGCGGCCTCGATCGTGGCGTTAAGCGCCAGAAGATTGGTTTGCTCGGCAATCTCGGTGATGAGCTTTACAACGTCGCCGATCCGCTGCGCCGCGTGCGACAATGTCTGGACTGTCGCGTTGGTGCGTCCCGCCTCGTCAACCGCATGGCTGGCGATCCTGCTGGAATGCTCGGCCTGGCGCCCGATTTCGGAAACCGACGATAGAAGCTCTTCGGCCGCCGCAGCGACGGTCTGCATGTTACCGGAGACTTCCTCGACGACGCCGGCGACTGCCTTGGCGCGGGCCGTCGTCCTGTCGGAGGTCGCGGACATGCCCTGCGAGGTCGTGCGCATTTCCGCGGCCGCCGAGGTCAGCTGATCGAGCATGTTTCGGACGACCTGCTCGAAGGTGGCTACATGTTGCTCGATGGCGGCCTGGCGGCGCAACTTCGTCGCCTGCTCCGCGTTCTGCTCCGCCTCAAGCCGCTCTTTCTCGACCGCGTTGCGCTTGAATATCTCGACCGCGCTCGCCATCTCGGCGATCTCGTCCGCTCCCGCCTGCGCCGGAATCTCGACCGTGTGGTCACCATTGGCCAATCCCTGCATGGCGGTCGTCATGCCGGTCAACCGCCGGGTGATGATGCGCGCAAAAATCATGCGGATAGCCAGGATCACGATCAACACGGCGACCAGCGCGCCGCCCGATATCGACAACTGCAAGCGTCGCAGGGCCGCGACTTCATCGACCGTCGACAGGCTGCTGGAAAAAACGGCGATCACCTCGCCATTCTTTATACCCATGCCATCCGTGTGGCATACATTGCATGTGGCGCTGGTTGTATTCCTGCCAAGCACGATTGGCAGGCTGTAGCGGTAGGTACCCCCGACGAAACGCGCGACAGGCTGACCGGTGCGCAGCGCCTCCTCGTCGACCGCATCCTGCGGCATTTTGGGAGCCTGCTCCGGAGCGGACTGCGCCATGTAGGCCTTGATCTTCGGACCCCAGACGCTCCACAGTTTGCCCGCATAGTCCTTGTTGCGGCTCTCGAACCAGCCGTTGAAGACCTTGATGGCAACGTCCTGCCCGTCGTCCAGTCGCCGCTCCATGGCACTCTCAACCAGAGACTTCAGCGATCCAAGTTCATTTTCCGAAAGCCGTCTCAGGTTGTTTTCCAAAGTTGAAAATTCGGACCAGCCGACCACGGCCAGCGCGCAGGCCGCGAGCCCCAGCGTTCCCAGGCTTGCGATCACCATGAACCTGGTTTGCAACCTGACGTTTTTCCACCAACGAGCCACGGCTTACCTCTGGACATCCGGTCGGGAGCGATGGGCAGCATCATACCCGTTAACATTAATATTCTGTCTATTTCGGGAGATGCCTTGATCTGGAACCGGTCCCGAAGTGTCGCTTATGGGAGATGCGTCATCCGTCCAGTCGTCGGGTACGCCGCCCACGCGCCGTTCGTCCCGTAGGAGCTTGTGGCGGCGCGCATTGTCCCGAAGAGGCTTGGGCGGCGACGATGCAAGAACCGGATCGGAGTCGGAGGCACGAAAAGGACTTCCAGCGACGTCGGCTGTCCGGTCGCTGGCGGGGGCAGACCGGAAGTGACAGGCAGCCGGCCAAAATGACGAGTTGACCCGTCGAGGACATGGGTGGTCGCCTGTCACCGCGATGCGCGCTCGCTGACCGGATTTGATCGACCCCAGCCTGACGCTGGCGGCAATGAGCGCAAGGGCTTCGATCCATCGCACCCGCTGCGTTGGGTTTACCATCGTCGCTGTGGGGAGCCGCTGCTCGCGACCGTCGGCGCCAGCGGCACGCGGCGCCTTTGCCCTCTGGACACGAACCCGCCGCAACGTCCAAACTCGCCTGGCACAGAGGAGCTGCCCCGATGACGATTATCGATTCCCAGGTCCATGCCTATGAGGCGAACACTCCGAAGCGGCCTTGGCACAGTGTGCCGAACTGGCCCGATCACGTCACGGGTGACGAGATGGTGACGGCGATGGACAAGGTCGGCGTCGACGGCGCGATCTTCATCTCCGCCTTTTCCATGTACCGCTACGACGCCAGCTATGCCGTGGAAGTGCAACGGGCTCATCCCGGCCGGTTTGCCATCGTCAAGCCGGTCGACCCGGACGATCCTGATGTGGCCGATGTCGTCGCCGACTGGAAGAATACGCCGGGCGCGGTCGGGATCCGCATCATGCTGACGAAGGAGGCCAAGCGCGAGCCGGACGACCCCGGCCTCGACCGGATCGCGCGCGCGGCCGTCCGCCACGACTTTCCGGTCAACCTCCTGTGCTGGGACAATCTGGACGCGGGCACGGCGCTCATCGATCGCCATCCCGACACGCGATTCATCATCGACCATCTGGGCATCCTGCAGCCGCGCGTGCCGCCCGCGCCGCCGCGGCCCTGGACCGACCTTCCGAAGGTGCTGCAACTCGCCAGGCGCCCGAACGCAGTGATCAAGGTCAGCGGTGCCTGCACGCTGTCCCTTAAGCCGTACCCTTTCCCGGACATTTGGGATCCGCTTGCCCGCGTGTTTGATGCGTGGGGTTTCGATCGCTGCCTGTGGGGCACGGACTGGACGCGCGCGTTCGCAGTCGTCAACTACGAGCAGGCCGTCGAGCCCTTCCTTAAGGCAGGCCACCTGAGCGACACCGAGCGGGCCATGCTGATGGGCGGTGCCTGCGCCAAAGCTTATGGCTGGTCACCGAAGAAAGGTTAGTACCGGCTAATAGAGGTCGCCTTCGCCATGCTGGCGAAGCCTGACCGCAGAACCGAAGCAAGTGCCGGCCGAGACGGTGACCGCGGCGGATTAGGTCTACCGGCCAGCCGCGGCCATGATAGCCTGATCTCCCGGATTGTCAGAGATATTGGCATTGATGGCCTGAGCGGCGCATATGGACAACTATCAGAATCCTAAATCGGGCAAGACCTATATTAGCCCGGCACTACCTGCGTTCGGACAGCAAGACCGCAAGGTGCGAATCACATCCAAAGTGATCGAGTCGCCGACTAGCTATGCATTTGGAACAATTAAGGACGAAGTAATCCTTCGACAGAAGGAGAACGCAAAGAGCTACATAAGCGCGAAATTGTTTGAAGATAACCGAGAGATTTTTGTTCTTTCTATTCAAGGCTATTCGGTAGCTAGCGATAAGCCACATAACGCCAGCTTCTCGTTCATCGGCAATGAAATAAACACGCTTCTTGAGTTCATCGCCAATATCAGATCGGTAACCTTCAAGAACTCGGGTGCCGTCAATATCCCCGACGAGGAGCTGCGTCGACTGGTCCTATCAAAACGACAAGCTCAAAATCTGATCGAAGATAATGAAGAGCTTTTCGCGGAGGTTATCTCTTCATCAATAACCAAGAAAGATGTCGTCGCGATCGGCTCAGGGTAATCGGGTGAAGATATCCGTGACAAAAGACTGAAGTGCTGAATCTGTTGTCATCCACTGAGTCGCAGGAGGAGGACGATGATGGATACCGACGGGGCACGATTTGCAGCGATTGCGGAGACGACGAGTTTCCTTCACTATTTCAGCGGGTTGCCGGATCATCGTCAGGCCGGCAAAGTGGATTATCCGCTGCCGGAGGTGCTGCTTCTGATTCTCCTGGCGGTTCTTGCGGGGGCGGAGGCGTTCACCGACATCGCGCGGTTTGGCGAGCGGAAGATCGAACTGCTGCGGCGGTTTCGGCCCTATGTGAACGGCACGCCCTCGCATGATCATCTCGGCGATATCTTCGCCGCGCTCGATGCCCGTGCCTTCCAGCTTTGCTTCGTGGCCTGGGTCGCGGCGCTGACCAACACGCCCGCCGAGGTCATCGCGGTCGATGGCAAGACGTCGCGCCGCTCGTATCAGACCAAGGGCTCAAAAGAGGCCATCCACATGGTTTCTGCCTTCGCGGCTCGACAACGCATCGTGCTCGGCCAGGTGAAGGTGAGCGAGAAGTCGAACGAAATCGTCGCCATCCCGGCGCTGCTCGACATGATGTCGATCGAGGGCGCGGTCGTGACGATCGATGCGATGGGCTGCCAGCGCGACATCGCCACCAAAATCATCGAGAAAAAGGCCGATTACATCGTCGCGCTGAAGGGAAATCAGGGAACCCTGCGCGAGGATGTCGAGGTCTTCGTCGATGAGCAGAAAGCCTTGAAATACAAGGATACAACGATCAGCGCGCACGAAACCGTCGACGCCGATCACGGCCGTATCGAGACCCGAAACTACACCGTGATCCACGATGTCGACTGGCTGCAGGCGCGCCACCAATGGCCGGGCCTGAACGCGGTTGTCGTGGTCGAAAGCCGGCGCGAAATCAACGGCAAGATCACCGACGAGACGCGCTTCTACATCACCTCGCTGGCAAAGCCGGCCGCCGCGGTCGGCCCGATGATCCGAGCGCACTGGGCCATCGAGAACTCCTTGCACTGGGTTATGGATATGGTCTTTCGCGACGACGAATGCCGCGTCAGAACCGACAACGCCCCAGCCAACTTCGCAACCTGCCGGCATATCGCCTACAACCTCACCCGAAAGGCCCCGGGCAAGGATTCCATCCGTCTCCGGCGCAAAACCGCAGGATGGGACGACGAATATCTCGCAAGCCTCGTCGCCGCCTGATTGCCTTCACCCGATTCCCCTGGCGATCGGCTATCGCAAGAAACAGCTGGAGACCTTTCGGCGGCTTCTAGAGGACCCGTCATATTTCAACAAAGCCAAGAAAAGCAAGGAATGCAGCGACGAGGCCTTGTGGCAGATGTTTTTCGAGAAGAACCCTTGGATTTTTGGCTACGGGTTAAACTACGTCTATCTAGATACGCTCAACGACAAGAAGCTCGAGCAAGTCGTTCAAGGCCATCATGTCAGCGGGCACGGTAAACGCGTAGATGCATTGATGAAGTCGAAAGGTGTCATTTCAAGCCTTTGCTTTGTAGAAATCAAGACTCACAAGACGCCTCTGTTGGGCAACGCAGCCTATCGCGCTGGCTGCTGGCCTCCGTCCTCCGAACTAGCCAAGGCGGTCTCTCAAGTTCAGGGGACCGTCGCATCCGCAATGGATTCGATTCGGGGCAAGCTCGCTATTAACGATCCCGACGGCTATCCGACAGGGGAGGAAGCATTCAATTTTTCACCGAAGGCGTATCTTGTAATTGGAAATCTAAGCGCGTTTGTGGGTGAGCGACTATCTGAAGAGTCAAGTTGCATTGGCGTATTGGGCACGCGCATCGCGTGCTTTTGCGTTGAGACGGACAAGCAGTTTGCGGGCGAGCGCAATGCGAATGACCATTTTTTCCTTTCCGGCGGCGAGCAATCTGGCGCGGAAGGCACCGAGGCTCTGATCGTAGCGCGAGGCGATTTCGGCGACGAGGAACAGGATGGAGCGTACGCTGGATCGGCCGCCACGGACCGGCCGCTTCCCCTTTCTTTTACCACTGTCGTTGGCGATCGGGGCGACGCCGACGAGCTTGGCAATGGCCTTGTTAGAGTAGGTACCGATCTCCGGCAGGTCGGCCATCAGGCGGGCGACGGTGCGGCCGGCGACGCCTTTCACCGAGCGCCAGGCTTGTGCGAGATGGGCCCACAAGGGATCGTCGTCGATCATCGAGCCGATCTCGCCTTCCAGGGTGCGGGACTGGCGCTTAAGCAGGACGATCACCTCGTCGATAGAGGCCAGCATCTCGGCATTGTCGAGCAGGCTGGAGCGGCGCTGCTTCTGCACGGTGAGATCGTCGGTGACCTGCCGGAGCCTTGCCACAAGGGCCTTCAGGCGCAGTTGCGCCGCGCTCGGCAGCGGCGTTGGCTGCAGATCCTTGGCTCGTGCGAAGCGTGCGATGATGCTTGCATCGATCCGATCGGTCTTCTCCAGCACGCCCATCGCCTCGGCATATTGCCGGACGTTGCGTGCATTGGTCACGGCGCAGGGCACGCCTGCCTCCCACAGCAACAAAAACGCCCGGCGTTCATAGCCCCCGGTCGCCTCCATTGCCACCAGACTTGCCTGGTGCTGGCGGCAGAACGCCGCCAGGGCCGCGATCCCGGCCGGGTCATTGTCAAAACTCGCGAAGACTGCCCCGGGCTCGATACAGGCATCGAGCTTGGCCTTCGAAATATCCACTCCACAAATAATCTTCATCACGGTAACCTGCCTTGTTCGTGCGATTGTGATCCAGCGACTGTTCGGTCGTGCGTGACAACGGCGAAGATCCCAGGCTCACCCACGGTTGTTGCCGGAGGGGTATCGGGCGACATCGCCGCGCGCTTTGGCCGGTGGCCACCGGCCAAAGCGCTCAGTCGCTTCCATCGCACATTTTCCTCAATGGGCAGATACAAGGCGTATCTTGTAATTGGAAATCTAAGCGCGTTTGTGGGTGAGCAGGGTGTAAATCAAGAGCAGTTCCGCTCTTTTGAGCTCTTCCGTCGAAACACCCTCTCGCCAGAAATCATCACTTTTGATGAACTTTACGAGCGTGCAAAGTTCATAGTCCTCCAAAACGAAAGCTAGCCGCTGAACCCAGCACCGCGCGATGCAGGACCGCTGGCGGAACCCGCGTTCGGGACGTGGAAGAGATGATTGAGGGGGAGCGGCGGAGTAAAACTCCGGTCGCCCGGCGGCGGCTGTCGGATATCTTAAAGGGCCTCACTGCGCGGCAGGACGGCAGGCGGGCGCAAGATGTCAGATCGAGCGGCGTCCGGTGATTTGCCCGACGGGCTCCGCGGCCATTCGGCTGTCCAGCCCTATTTGCAAAAATATTTCCTTTTGCGCCTGACGCAAATCACTTCATGAGTCGAGCCGTCCCGTCCCATAGGAGGGGCGTTTCGCGATCGTCACGGACGTTGGGTGCGGGATGCGGTGGACGCAGGCGGCGTGCAGACGAATGCGCCGGCTTGCGGACGGCGAAGTCGTGTGGTCCTGACGCCCCGACGCTGGCATCAAGTTTTCGCTGGGTAACTAGCGAGAACGACGGTGGCAAGAAAGCCCGGTCACCGGGGAGCAACTGTGTTGACGTAGACCTGTGATCGGCTGGCCTCAAGGCTGGCGCTGCGCGCCACCGCCTCCGGCGGCTGCCGGCCTTGACCCCATCCGCTCACCGGTCTGTTGGGCTTTGCAAGCGCTCGGCCGAATGCCGAGCGCGAGCGTGGCGCACTCGTTAGCCCACCGCATAGCGACTGGCATCCCATTTCTCGCCGCGGGCGATCATGATGTTGAGAATGACGATCAGCTTGCGCATGCAGGCGACCAGCGCAACCTTTGCCTTTTTGCCCTTGGCGATCAGGCGACGATAGAAGGCCCTGAGCGCCGGGTTGTGCCGGGTCGCCGCTCCCAGGCATGCCATGTAGAACAGATTGCGGACCTTGCGGCGTCCACCCTTGATCTGGCGCTCGCCCCGCCGTTTACCGCTATCATCATCGTAAGGCGCGACGCCCAGCAAGGCGGAGATGGCCTCGTTGCTCACCTGGCCCAATTCCGGCATCGCTGCGATCAGGCCGGCAGACGTCGTACCGGCAAGCCCCGGCACGCTCTCGATGATCTCGGCGCGCTTGGCAAAATGCGGCGTGGCCTTGATCATGGCGGTGATCGCCGCCTCGAGATTGGCGAGCTCGACGGCTATGTTCTTCAACAGCCGCGCATGGCTTTTTTGCACCGGTTCCGGCACATCCTGCTCGCCTTTGTTGCCCAGCATGGTCCTTATATCGAGCAACCCCTGGCGCGCATTCACCATCTGTCGAAGCATCTCGCACGCAGCATCGTGGGCCTGGCTTGGCGCCTCGCCGAATATCTCGCCAAACCAGGCGATCGTGTCAGCGTCGATGACGTCATTCTTGGCCAGTCGCCCAGCGGACTGGGCGAAGTGGCGCACCCGCTTGGGGTCAACAATACGAACTTCGATATCCTTCTCGCGCAGCGCCCTGGCCCATCCGCGCTCATATCCCCCGCTTGCCTCCATCACTGCCTTGGTCACCTTGTGCTTGCGAAGCCAGGAGATCAACTGCCGCCGTCCCTCCGCGGTGCTTGGGAACGTTTGCCGTTGAGACAGCGCGCGAATGCTCACATCCGCCTTGTCCTTGGCGATATCGATACCGGCGACAACCAAACCGTTTTGTGTCATCATCCAACTCCCTTCCTTGCTCGGTTCGGGCTCTAAGCCCATGCAACTGTTCGGGTTGAG
>CAVWDY010000040.1:0-314235 GCA_963753875.1 uncultured Alphaproteobacteria bacterium
CGGAAATATTCCGATCATGGATCCGACCGGACAACTCGCTGCTCGTTGCGGTCGAGGACAACCGCATCATCGCAGTCGGTTGCGTCACCAATGCGGGTGAAATCACACTCAATTACGTTTCGCCGGATGCGAGATTTCGCGGCGTCAGCAAGGCGCTGCTGGCCGCGCTCGAAGCCCGTGCGATGGAACAACGCAACGAGAGGTGTACGCTCAAAAGCACCGAAACAGCGAGGCGTTTCTACCTCGCCGAAGGTTATACCCGGGATGGTCCCGCCGACGGCAGGTTCGGCATGAGCTCCGGCTACCCTATGTCAAAGCACCTGATCGCCGAAGGTTCGAGCCGGGCCAGCAAGTAAGAGCAAAGCCCCGGTCGATGGCGAGAGCCGCAAGGCGGCCAACGCCCCGTCTACTTGAGACATCGCCTCGCCCTCTCGATTTCCCTCTCGGAAATGCCCTTCGCCCGTGCCCAGGATTCCACAGCCGCCTCGCCATATTGCGCGACGGCCCGCTTCACTGCCCAGCAGGAAACCTCCTGCGGGAGAGATGAAGCCAGCAGCGCAACAATCAACACAGATACATGGATCATTTGCCAAGCATCACCTTGATGCCAAGCCATACCGCTCCGACAAGCCCGGAAACGATGATCGTGATGACCGCCTTGAATGTATAGCTCTGGGCCTGCTCGACGCTCTTGCGCCAACGCCTCAGGTGCTGGAAATCCGCCCTCAATTCCCTGCGGTCCTCTTCCTCGATCCCGAACGAGGTCAGGATGGTCGCGATGGCGCGAACCACCACGGCATCGATATCGCTGTGATAAATCCTTTGCTGTTCGGCGACCGTCTCGGCGACAATCGACCGAATATCTTCCTCGTTCATTTCACTCATGGCTCCTCGACGATCCCGCGGTCATCTCCTGATAATCCTCGCTACATTCTCGAATCCGCGCTTGGCGAAGTATGATGCAACGATGAGATTCGACGTGGTTGACGCGAAGCCCGCGAGTCCATCGGTCGTTCCGAGCCCAAGGACTTTGTCAAAGATCAAAAGCTTGCCCAGATAGATCGCGACGAAATATCCCATCAGCTTGTCAGGCTCCCAGGGATGTCCGACCTCGGCGATACGAAGCTGCGTCTGCAATTCCAGTTCGCGCTGCTGTAACGCCAACTCCTTGGCGGCAAGCCCTGCTGCGATCGTCTCTGACGTATTGCCGGCCGCAAGCTTGGCCTGGTACCCCTTGAGGAGGTCGTCAAACACGGGGCCGGTGACGAAGCTTGCCAGCCATTTGGCGAGCATAAACCACATCTTACTTGCCCAGCGTCCGCAGCCGCGCCCAGACGTTGATGAACATGATGCCGACCATCACGTAACCCACGATCTGCGGCGTCGCGTATTGCTGAATTTGCGCGGTGAGCGAGGGATCGCCGGCCAGGTCGGCGATCTTGTCCAGCACCGCGACGAGCCCACCAACGATGATGACCAACTTGGCCCAGACGATCGTCGCGGACTCCTTCCCGGCCTTCAACGTGCGCTGCCAGAATGATCCGATCTCGGTCATCCAGGCATGAACGAACGTGAATCCGATCCACCCGACCATGAGAAGTGTTGCGATGAGAATGCCGATCGACAGCGCGTGAAGCATTTACTTTCCTTTCGATTTGAAAATCGCAGACAGGATGGAAACGACCCACGCTCCGATGGAGCCGTTGGCCGGATTCGTGACAGATGGCTTGGATACGGGCGCCTTCGGAGCGACGGGTGTAAGCGTGGCGCCCGTGAAGGTGATGGTCGGATCGATGGTCATCATGGCCATCAAGAGGCCGGCGCAACCGAGTTGGCTATCGATGGCGTTCGGATCGTAGACACCGTCGCGAACGTATTTGCCGGATCGATATTGGTCGGTGCCGGACCACACATAGGGAGAGGGCATGCCGCGCGAGGCGTAACCGAGCCCGTTATATTCCTCCAGTTTCGTGAGCAGTCCGCCGATGGTCCAATCCTTGTTGCGGCCGGCATAGGGCGCGCAGTTGTTCAGCGCGTCGACCGCGGCCTCTTCCCATGCCCTGAAGGGCTCTCTCCCCGCGGGAACGTGAACCGACACCCTGTCCCACGGGTCGCCCTGCGCCAGCGAACCGGTCCAGTCCTGTGAACATTCCCGCTCGTGGATGACGGCGATGGCAGCCCAGGGAACGCCGGTCTTCGCGGAGACGGCCTGATACCGGGACTTGGCGTCGGGCGAGACGAGATGCCTGGCGACGGAAGAGAAGTTGCGCGTCGGCCTGGCATGTGCCCAGCGCTGCGCATTCGCGCGCCGAAGCGCGATGAGATCGGTCATCTATTGCTCGCTGTGGGGTTGTGGTGGTAGGTTTCGTCTAAATAAGTGGGATAAAATATGCGTGATGTGGTGACAGGCTTTTACGTTGATGTGCTCAGAAAGCTGATCGCGAACGGCGCAGCTTCGATTTCAGATCGTGTGCTTGTGGTTTGCGGGGGCCCACTCGACAAGGAAGTGATGACCATCGTTGGCTTCAACGATGTCACGATCACGAATCTTGATGACGGGATGTCAAACACTCGACAGGACGCCGAGAACCTCACGTATGAGGACAAATCATTCGATCTCGTCGTGGTTCATGCGGGGCTGCACCATTGTAGATCACCTCATCGCGCATTGCTGGAAATGTACCGCGTCGCACGTGAGTGCGTGGTAGCTTTCGAAGCCCGCAATAGCTTCACCATGAGATTGGCGATCCGGCTTGGATTGACTACAGAGTATGAACTTGAAGCGGTTTCCGCGGATTTCAAGACTGGCGGAATGTCTAACGGCCCCGTGCCAAATTTCATATATCGGTGGACTGAGCGTGAGGTGCGAGACACCATAGCAAGCTATGATCCTGCCTATGCTCACAAGATCGACTTCTTCTATGACCTAAGAATCCCAATTCAGAGATACACTCAGACGGGAAGAACCCTTCTTCGATTATTGGGAATTTTGGTCATCCCCCTATCTCGAATGTTCGCTAGGCTTGCCCCCAAGCAGGGTAACGAATTTGCCTTTGCGATCTCCAGAAAATGTCTCCAGCCGTGGATGGAGACAGAATCCCTAATGTCAAAAAGATATGCGGTAGATCATGGCAGAATGTATTCTTAGATAATCCGCATGATATAGTTACACACGATGGTAGGCTGCACGTTGATATGAGCGTTTCCGCTGGTGTTGTTTGATGTGACGGTTATGTTGTTCGTTCCAGTCGAGGTCACAGAGCCAGCCGCCGCGCCTGCGTTTAGCTGAACTAACGCCCCACCAGGAGCGCCAGAAGAGTTGGTAGAGCCGTGAATAATGTCGCTCGTGGTTGACGTAACGCTTATCGCTTGGGACGCATCTCGGTGCCGGACCACACATCGGGAGAGGACATGCCGCGCGAGGCGTAACCGAGCCCATTATATTCCTCCAGTTTCGTGAGCAGTCCGCCGATGGTCCAATCCTTGTTGCGGTCGGCATAGGGCGCGCAGTTGTTCAGCGCGTCGACCGCGGCCTCTTCCCATGGCCTGAAGGGCCCTCTCCCCGCGGGAACGTGAACCGACACCCTGTCCCACGGGTCGCCCTGCGCCAGCGATCCGGTCCAGTCCTGTGAGCATTCCCGCTCGTGAATGACGGCGATGGCAGCCCAGGGAACGCCGGTCTTCGCGGAGACGGCCTGATACCGGGACTTGGCGTCGGGCGAGACGAGATGCCTGGCGACGGAAGAGAAGTTGCGCGTCGGCCTGGCATGTCCCCAGCGCTGCGCATTCGCGCGCCGAAGCGCGATGAGATCGGTCATGGCGATGCCTCGCCAGAAGGCGATTGGAGCATGGTCGGTTCTCTTTTTGGATGTTGGCGCGTGATGGTCGTGACGACGCGTCGATTTTTGCCAAGCTGCTCTAGGAGCTGAGGCGCTCGATCAGATCGATCACTTAGACAACACGCATGATATAGTTGCAGACGATGGTTGGCTGCACGACCTTGAATGCGACTCCCAATCCACCGAGTGCGGTTGACGCAGTGATACCGGTGGTATTGGTGGCAATCTTCAACGGATTAGGCCAGTCGGTCGGTCCAACATTATTTCCTCCTGGCGCTACCGAAATATTCAAGTTCGCAGAGGTACCACTTTCGGTGATTGTGCTGCCGGGATGACCGTGTCCCGGATCAATGATCGTCGTTATCAACGTTGCGGAAGGAAGATTGGCTTGGAGGATGGATCCATTTTGCACGCCGCCGAAAGCGCCTAAGGTGCCTCCGTCAACACCGCTCCCCGCCGAGGTCAGCCGTGTTGCCGCCGTCTCCTTCATCGCGGAAACGCGGCCGGTCTTGTCCGGCAGGTTGAAGGTAGTGCTGCCGTCGCCCGGTCCATAGGTCGTTCCGATCAGGGCAAATAGGGCGGAATAAGTCGTTCGCGAGATGGCCTGGCCGATCGGGAAAGCGAACGACGTGTTCGGCGCGGTCGATGCCCAATAGTCCAGCCCGCCCGCCAAGGGAATGTTGTACGGATTTCCGAAAAATCCCTGCAGATAGAACGCGCCATCGCTGTTGTTATACGTCGCGACATAGGGCGTGCCCTGGATGATGGTGCCGGCAAGCAATTCAACCCCCGGCGAGGTCCGCAGCGGCCTGGCGCCCAGCGAGTCCACATTCAGCGTCACGGTCGCGCCGTTGGTGGCGTGCGGCGTGAACGCGATCATCTGCCCGTTGAGATGGGCGAGCATGTCGAACGCCTGAAAGGACGAAACCGTATACGCGGTCGACGTGCCAGACGTGACGATCGCGCCGGCGATATCGTCGCGATATTTCGCGGTCGCGGCCATCATGGCGCGGGCGGAGTCATTGATGCTGGATGGCGCCTGTCCTTCGGCCCAGTTGATCGTCGAGTCCGCAGCCGCGTCCGCCGAAGCCGTCTGCGACCATTTATAGAGTGTCATTGTTGCTTCCCCTGAAAATGAAAAAGGCGATCCCGGGGATCGCTGCTTGCCGTCGCCGAATGGAAACGGCGGCCCGCCGGACCGCCGCTTCATACCGGATGGATGTTTTCCCGCCGGCCTGCTCTATCGCTGGCCTTCCAGCTCGAGATATTGCGCGCAAGCGCAAGCCGGGGCGCGCGCGGTCAGCAGGTTGCGGATCACACCCGGCGGGACGCCGGGATTTTCCTTTGCGACCGCCGCGGTTCTCGCGTCGATGATGGCGTCGATATCGGCGCGGATCTGTTTGATACGCTCTTCAAGCGGAAGCTCGGTCGTCGGTTTCTTTTCCTTTGAGCTCATCGGTCTCAATTCCCTTCGCTGTTCCCGTTTTTGGTTGCTGCGAGGCCGCCAGTTCCTGCCGTGCGATGGCGGCCTCGTTCTGCGCGCGCCGAACCGCCTTTTCGCGCCGCGCTTCATGGTCTGCGACATAGACCTGCAAATCATAAGGCAGCGATCTGAATCGCTGCTTGCGATCATTGGGCCAGGAACGCGGCGGGTCGATGCCGGCGATATCGCTGATCGCGGCAGCCGCGACACCGCCGAGCGTCGGGTCAGCGAGCCCCAGCGAAACATGCGCCCTTGAGACGTCCTGCACCGCAGGCCACAGCCGCTCGATGCCGAGCGAGGCGCATTCGCTCACAAACCTCGCCACATCCATGGGCGATGCCGGACAGAAGGAAGCACCGTTCAATTCGCACCACCGCGCAAACATCGGGGCGGCACGCATTCGCGCCTGGGCGAGTTTTCGCGTGGTGACGATGGTGACGTCGTGGGCGACCGCGGGCGCGACCGGCGGCGATAGCGATGGGGCAAGCAGGGAAGTAGCCATGTTGATCAGCTCATTGCCTCCAAGTTCAGTACACATGCGTCGCCCGCGATATCGCGGGCGGCCGTGTTTTCAATTATCGAAATTGTTGCGCAGGTGATCCAGCAACATCCCGAGAAGACCGCCCGGCTCTTCCGGCGCTGACGTCGGCCGCGCCGCATATTGTGGACCGGCGGGATCGACGGAGGATGTCCAGTCGGCAATCCCGCTGCCGAGCGGATTCGAGGAGCGGCGACTCAAGAATCTGACCGGCGGCTCGCCATTGCTGGGACCAACCGTCCCGAAACCGCTTTGCAGGGTTCGGGCGAAGGGAGAGAGTTCGTCGGTCGGCCCGGTAGCGGGCCCAAAAATATATTTGTTCAGGAAACCGGCGATCTGCTGAGGCGTGTAGGTATTGGTTTCGGCCGGCCAAGCATTTGGTGTGCCTATCCCGGCCTCAACGGAGGTAACTCTCGATTTCCAAGGTCGCGGAAAATAGTCCCCTTCGTCCGGAGCAATCCCATTGACGGTTATGGACGGCAGACCCGTCGATACATTGCCACTTATTCCCTGCCCGAGCGTGTCCTGAGAAGTCATCCCTTGCGCAGGAAAACAGCATTCAATCCAAGCCCCGGAAGGCCGTAGTTGCGTGACAGGGTTACGTGAGGCGCAGTTGGCGAGCCAGGATTCCAGTAGTAGGTCCCACCTGCTCTTCCCCAGGGAAACGGCAGCGACACCGAAATTCCATCCGGGCGGAGATTTCCATTTTCGTTTACTGACATATCAACATCCCCGCCTGGCGATCTCAAAGGGGGCCACGAGTTTGCAGAGGAGCGAGCCCATCCAATCGAGGCGCCGCGCAGAGGCGCCGCGCATACGCCAGTTAACGACAATCTTGCCGCCGCTCGAGGAAATGAGGTATCAACGGTCCTGACAACCAGGGCGAGCGCGAGCTAGCCAAGGCACCGAGTTCAAAATGATCTACGTTGCTACCGGCGTGTTTCTTGTCTGGCTTGCCGGGCTTTACGTTCTGGCCGGGCGGTCTCGGGATGATGTCCGCCAGGCGCTCGACAATCGCGTTGCGGATGCACCGCCCTCGGACTTCAGGCGGTTCGGTTTCAGAAGAATGGCCAAAAACATCGACCCTGCGCAGCTTACCGAGGCTGGCCGCCAATATCTCGAGAGAGCGATCCGAACCGAGAGGATCATGTTCCACTGGATGATCGATGGCTTCCTGTTGGTCGTTGTGAGCGTGTTCGCAAAGTTACCGTAGCCAGGCAGAACTCCACAAACAAGGTCAACTCGTCGCCTCCGTTTTTTCCGGCACATTGCTCATGTCGTGCACCGTGTGCGCCACGATCTTCATCGCGCCGTCTGATTCCGCCACAGCCTGCGCAAGCAGCGCGAACTGATCTTCGGTGAGGTCGTAATAGGTCTCGCGCTCTTCTTCTTCCCGCTCTTCCCACCACACCTTTACGATTCCGACTTTTGATAGAAGCGCGTCCTTGATGAAGGAATACAGAATCATGAAGCCGGGATTCTGCTGCATGAAAACGTGATTGACGTAATCGGTCTCCTGCGCCGCGGCGGCCTCGTCTTCCGGCCCGACCGGCTCGAAGCGGACGACTTCATCGGAGCCGGCAAAGATATCCATCAAATTCGGCATCAGGCCTTCGATGGTGTCGGCGACATCGGTCGACACGGCGCGCGAGCGGCCGTCCTGCGCCGGCATGTCCTTGGCCATATGGCCGAGATAATAATCCATCGCGTCGGCGCGCTCTTCCGCCAGCCGCGCCGCCGAAATCGCCGCCAGCGCGTCAACCTTCTCGGCGGCGAGCATGGCTTTCAAGTCAGACGTAGACATTCTCGTCATAAGCAGGATTCTCGATCTGAAAAGAGTGAATGCACAAGCCAGTCATTCCGAGGGTGATGCGCAGCATCGAACCTGGAATCTCGAGATTCCGAATCTCGTCCTTTTTGACCAGGTCGGAATGGCATTACAGAGAGACGGATCGCCGCCAGATTCAAAAAGCCCGCGGCCGGTTTCCCGGCGCGGGCTTTCCAAATTTGGCGATGTTGAAGATATGCAGGTGATTTGCCCGGCGTGTCAATTTTATTATACCGGACAAGTTTGCGGATGAAGTCACAAACAGTTTCGCAGTACGCCGGCGCGGGGCGCAAAATCAATAAGGGCCGATCGGCCGGCGCCAGCGCGTATCCCGGGACTAGCCCCGCATTTCTCACGCTGTTTGATTGAGTGGTGCGGCGGGTTGACTTCAACGGTACCACAACCGACGGCGCAGCAGCGCACCCGCATCCGACGTGATCGCGCCACCATCAACCGCCGCTATTACCTGGCGGCCTTCGACCGCTTCAAATCCAGAAATATCCGGGATACACTTTGTCCGCATCGGGGCTCTCCTCGAATCATCAAGAAGTCGTTCTCGCAAAACAACTTTCGCTGATTCGCAGCCCCGATGCGCTTAACTCTGTGAGAAATGCGGGCGAGGTTTTCACAACACCAAGTCGCACAAATCAACTCGACCACGCATCCGCTAAGGAACCTTGCAGCTTCACGCGGCGTACCTGCCGTCGCTCCCTGCCAAACCTTCGGATTGAAGCGCTTAGAAAGCAGACCGGATCAGGAGGCCGAATGAAAAGAATAAAATGAGGAAAATGATGAAGCCAAGAAAGCCTGCTGGAGTGGACTCGATCTCTATTCGTCCGTCGTGGTCATACCGGTAGCCGAACGCATTAAATCCCGTTCCGGAAGAGTTGAGAGGCTGGACGTATATCCTGTGACCCGAGAGACGAGGTAGCACGAGCCGCGCCACTGTGTATCCAATCAGACCGATCGGGATTTCATAAAACAAAGACTCAATCAGCCAATTCATGGCAATAACGTCTCATCGACCTTATCACTCCCCCAACTTCCCGTCGGGCTCCAACTCGGATTCTCTTCGTCCCGGTCTATCTTAACGTACTTGCCGTCGTACGGTCGACAAGCCCAGGCATTGTCACGATTTCGAAATCAGCTAAGTGCCACGCGGTAGGCCCATCAACTCGCCGTCCCGACTTTTCCGGCGCTTCGCCCGCATGGTGCACCGTATGCGCCACAATCTTCATTGCGCCGCCCGCCCACTATTTGTGGATAAATCCGCTGGAATCCGTTTGCGATTTTCTTCTTCGAGACCAGGTCCGCGAAGCTGACTCGGACATCATTGCTTGAGAAGGCGAAAAAATAATGGTTCGCGCGGGGCAAACCCTTCCTCAACCTACGATTGTTTGCTAGATCAGCAATTGCCGGATCGCGACGGCCGCGAGCATGACGACTCCACTCGTGGCGACGATTGTGCCAAGTTGCGCCGCGCGCGGCGTTGAGACGATGTTTACAGCAACAATGCCACCGACCAGACTGAACAAGCCGGCCGCGGCCGTGAAGTGAAAGACGCTCATCAGATCTCCTGAGATACCCTTGGGGAATCCCGACATGCCGGACCCGTCACCCGCAACGCCGAAGAAGCGCCTCGCGCTGTATCTGGACGGAACCTGGAATCAGGTCAGCGATAACACCAACGTCTGGCGCTTCCGCGCGCTATTCTCGCCGGCAAGCGCCGACGGATGCGCGCAGCGTGCCTACTACTCTACCGGCCTTGGCACCAAGTTCGGCGAAAAGATCAGCGGCGGCATGTTCGGCGCCGGCATCGATACCGCGATCACCAGCGCCTATGAATGGCTGATGGAGCACTACACCCCCGGTGACGATATCTTCATCTTCGGCTTCAGCCGCGGCGCCTATACCGCGCGAAGCCTCTCCGGTTTTGTCCTGAAATGCGGACTGCTGCAGAGCGGCGCGCCGCTCGGCGTCAACCAGCTGTTCATGCGATACCGGCGTCGCAATCAAAGGACCATCTGGGAACTGCTCGACGCGCAAGGTCAAGGCCAAACCGATTTCAGCTTTGAGGAAGGCTGGATGCTGAAATACGCGCAGGCCGTGCCGGTGAAGTTCATCGGTGTGTTCGATACCGTGGGCGAGCTCGGCGTTCCCTTCCCTTGGTTTCACCGGTTGTTTGGATCGGCCTATGAATTTCTCAATACCGGGCTTCGCCAGAAAAACGAATACGCCTTTCATGCGCTGGCGATCGACGAGCACCGCAAGGCGTTCGCGCCGACGCTGTGGAGCAACCAGGGCGCGACGAACGCGAAACCGAGGCTGATCGAACGGACCGAGCAGAGATGGTTTGTCGGCGCCCACGCCAATGTCGGCGGCGGATATTTCGACGATCCCCTGGCGCAGCTTCCTTTCAAATGGCTCGCGCGCAAGGCCGAAAGCCTCGGCCTCTCCTTCCGCGACGGATTTGCCATGGATCCCGGCGCCGCGATCGCGCCGGTCTCGGATTCCTATACGGCGTTCATGTGGGGTCTTTATCGCCTGTACACCCTCAATCGCCCATATTACCGCCCGATCGGCATGCCGCCCAGGGACGAGGGCGACGGCGTCGTCAACATCAACGAGACCATCGACGCTTCGGTGTTCGAGCGCTGGCGCGCCGACAAAACCTACCGGCCGCCGAAACTGCAATCCTGGGCGGACTCGAAGAAGATCGATCCCGCCAGGATCATGGGCACCGTGCGCACCGACGATCCAACGGTTCTGGTTGCGGATTAGCTTTGGCGCGCATTCGCGAACGGATATCGGCGCGCTTCAGGCGATCGACCGTTCGGAAGCGCGAGCCGACAGCGCCCAGAACTCCCGCAGCACCCGCTTCGATAGCCGGCGTGACAGTATTATATGGTGTTATTTTACCTATTAGCTCCCTTCCCTTGACAAATCGATGTACATGTACATATTTATGTACAATGAAGAGGGAGAGTTCTTATGGCACATGTTTCGTACAGCCAGCTTCGCAACAACCTGGCATCCTACATGGACGAGGTGTGCGATGATCGCGCGCCCCTCTTTGTAACCCGTCAGAACGCTCGCAGCGTCGTTCTCATGTCCGAGGAGGACTATGAGGGTCTTATGGAGACCGTTCATCTCCTTAGGAGTCCAGCTAACGCAGCCCGTCTACTGCGGTCTATTGGCGAGGCTGATCAGGGCAAGCTAACAGAGCAAGAACTGATTGAACCAAACAAGGCGGGATCTACTACGGTATGATAACCGCTTGGACCGAAGATGCTTGGCAAGAGTATCTTCAATGGCAGAAAGAGGATGAAAAGATTCTCACCGCCATCAATGACCTAATCAAGGATATCAAACGCGATCCGTTCAAGGGGCTCGGGAAACCAGAGCCCCTTAAACATAACTTGGCAGGCTGGTGGTCTCGCCGCATCTCGGGCGAACATCGTTTAGTCTATCGCGTTACCGGCAAAGGCAATACTCAACAGCTCGATATCGTCCAATGCCGATATCACTACTGAGCCGAAGACGATTTTCGGCCCTTTGTTCTTCGCCTCTGGCTTTTGCCTTGGCGGCTTGTGGATATTCTCAGCGAGATCGAATCCATCGGAACGAACTTTATGCCGCCCTGAAAGCCCCCAAAGTTATTCGATAGCAACGCCGCCCTGTCGACCATGATCTAATACCGGGGGACGAAATGGCAGTCTCGACATGCATCAAGTGCAGCAGCCACAGTTTCGAACTGGCGCTGCTCAGACCCATCGGCGAGAGCAGGAAACTCACACTCGTGCAATGCTCGCAATACGGAACGCCGGTCGGAGTCCTTGACCCGGCGACGGGGCCTCATATCGAAGCCCTGAAGAACCAGGTCGCGGCGATCGACGAGCGGCTCAACCGGATTGCGAAGGCGCTGCAGGGGTGAGGGCTTGGGCGTCTTGCGACAGCGAGGAGACAGACCTATTCATCCAGGATTTGCGCCAGCGCGTGTCGCTGCACCGGAGATCAGCAGGAACGGCTTCCTGCCCTATCAGTACGCGATCCGCGATGCCTTCAATGGCCGCGCCTCGCACGGCGTGATCGTCACAGTCTTTGCCGCGTTATTGTCGCGGACTTTCACAATCGACCGGAAATCCACAGTCCTAATTCGCCGCCGCGAGTGTCCGAATAGGACACCAAAGCAATTGTGCTCCAAAGATATTGACAAAGTAAGGAATTTTCCTTACTTACAATAATCCCGAAGGCTCCAGAGTCAAGGAGAGGGTTATGGCGCAGGCAGTGTACGTTTTCGAAGAAATCAGCACCATTTCGTCCAAGGGACAGACCACTATTCCCAAACCCGTTCGTCAGGCGCTGGGCGTCAACGAGGGCGATCAGATCGCCTTTCGGGTAGATGCGGCTGGGGTAACTATTCGACGCGCCGAAGAAACTCGTGACGATCCCGCGATTGCTTCCTTTTTGTCCTTCCTCGCGAAGGACATTCAGGCTCATCCCGAGAAGCTGCACGCGTTTCCGGTGAGCCTCGCCGAGCGCATTGCAGGCCTCACCAAGGGCGTCGAGTTTGATCCCGAGGCTGAAATTGACGGCGACGTTGAACTCTGAGCCGCCTCTTGACGATAAACGGATGGACGATATACGCCCATCCGCTTTTTTTGGATCAGCTTGAACGGCTCGTTCAGGCCGTAGAGCGTGATCAAAAAAATGATCCCAAGAATTACACCAAAAAGCCAAACGCCAAACTTCTGAAGTCCGTTTCCACAATCGCATTGGAACGGATTCCGCAAGATCCAACCGACAAGAGATACCGTCTAGGCGATACCCTCGGGGAATCCCACAAACACTGGTTTCGGGAAAAATTCGGCGCGGGGCGCTTCCGGCTGTTCTTCCGTTACGATTCCAAATCCAAAGTTATCATCTACGCCTGGATCAATGATGAAAAGACTTTGCGAACATATGGGGCAAAGTCCGACGCCTATGCCGTATTTTCAGCAATGCTGACAGACGGTAATCCGCCGGATAATTGGGAGGCGCTCCTCGCCTCCTGTAAAGACCCTGAAATCGTAAAGCGTACCGAAGAAATGTTGGCTAAACAGACCTGACTTACCTTTGGTGCGTCAACTATGTAATTGGGATAAATTTCCCCCTCACACCCACCCCTGCTCGCGATACCGGATCGGCCGGTTGAAGCCCGCCGTGCGCGCCGGCTCCTCATAACAAATCGCCATCAGGCCGAGCGCATCGGCGGCGTGGCTGGACCAGTCATGCTCCGGCCCGAGGCCGACGTTGCGGACGTCGTCTTTTTTCTCGTGGTAGAAGCCGATGGCGTCGCGGCCGGCCTCGGTGGTGGCCTCATTGAACCAGAGCTGCGACCCCAGCCGGCGCAGCGCCTCGATGCGCATCATCGCGGCGCCCTTGCCCTGGTTCTTCACCGGCGGCTCGACGGTGAAGCCGGCGTCGCGCCAATGATCGGCGTATTTTTTGCCGGTGACATTGTTCTGGTTGACGCCGTCATGCGGCAGATAGTTGATCGCTTTTTCATAGCCTCTTTCGCGCATCCAATGGACGTGGAAGGCGAGAACCTGCCCGACCGATTCGTAATAGTCGAGAATGCGAATTTCATGCCCGACCCATTGGACAACCCAGATCGTGTAAGCATCGGCAACGCCACCTGAGCCGCCGATATCGTGAAAGGCGCGGAGCCGCAGCAGGGGATCGGCGGCGACCTTGCCGATGCGGCCTTGCGATCTCGCATCAGTCAACATCTGCGCGAAGTAAGCGCCCTCGAAGGCGCCGACATAGTCGCCCTCCCATATGTGCGCATAGCGATCGGGATAGAGCAAGAGATCGGTCTTGCGTTCGTCTTCGAGCACGGGAGGAAACCAGGGATTGTCGCGCCAGTTGGCGTTGACGAGGATCGCGCCGTCAGGCTTTTTGGTCCGGAAGAAATCGTCGATGGAATCAGTTCTCCGCCGCGGATTCCAGCTGGCCCACAATTCCGAGCCATCGCTGCGGATGGTCGGGCGCAGCAGCGCGAGGCTGCGCGCGCTCAGGGATTGCGCCTCGTCGATCCAGGCAATGCGAAAGCCTTCCAGCGACTTGATGGAGTTGGCGGTGTGGTCCTGCATGCCCCGGAAGATGATGATGCCGTCGCCGGGCGTCTCGATCTTGTCGCTATAGACTTTGAAGCCGTGTCCGAGGCCGAGGCCGGCGATCTTGCTTTCGATCAGCCGCTTGGAAGACTGCGCCAGCGTTCTTTGCGCCTCGCGGATGCACACGGCCAGGGTGCCGCGCTCGGCCTGGCAGGTCTCGACCAGAAGCTCGCCGAAGAAATGGGATTTTCCCGAGCCGCGTCCTCCATACACGCCTTTGTACCTGGCGGGTACCAGAAGCGGCTCGAAAACTTTAGCTGTGGGAATTTTCAGGATGGACAATGACGCGCTCGATGCGGTGGATCAATTCAAGCGCGCCGTCATCGCCGTTCTCGATGGTCTGCGTCGCCTTGCCCCAGCCGCGGTCCAGGATGGCGTTGGCGGCCGCAATGCGCGCCGGCGCCGGCGCCTTGGTGCTGCGCATGACGCCGACCAGCACATTGAGCGCGGTTCGGGTATGGCTACGCGCCAGTGAACGGATTTCAGTAAGGGTTTTTGGCATCTTGAATCGGTGTTTCCTATGGCCTCCCCGCACCGCTTCACGGAAATCGGGTGGCGCGCTGAAGTTCTGACAGCCGCGGTCGCCTTCCCCGCGTGAGCGCTATTGCGCTCATCGCGGCCGCGAGCGTTTTTTGCATGCAACCGCACGCGGACCGGGGGGCTTACGCTTCGAGGTCCGCTCGCGTTTTGGGAAGGCTCGCGTCGTATCGTTCCTCGCAGGGCCGGATATACTCGCAAGGCGCCGTATCGGCATGATCCATGGTGAGATCATCCGGCCCAATGGCCGACCGGGATGTGCCGGGAAAGTCCGCCAGCCCGTTTCGACGGTTCGGACGCGGGATGAATGGAATGATCTCTGCGCTCACGAAAATCCCTCCCACAGCGCGATCGCGACCAGGCCGGCCAGTGCGAGCGATATCAAATACGCAGTCATGCCGGCCCGTCCCCCGAAGATTGGCTAAAGCCTGATACAAATCAGATGCGCGGCATGACCGCTTTGGCGCGGGTCATTTCAGGCGCGAACCCTATCTCTCCAAGGGAGGCCGCGTGCCGGCGCGTTCGCGCGCGCCGGCAAAACTCAAATAAAGGTTCGGACGGCGGCGCGCGTTAAGGCGCCTTGCGGCTAGCGCTTCTTAGGGAGATTGGTGCGCCCCGCGGCCGCCGTCCGATTTCTGAAAGTTCGAACGAGAAAACCCGCGACCGGTTTCCCGGCGCGGGCTTAATTCTCAATTCTTGCGATGATGAAAATCTGCCGGTGATTTGCCCGACGTGTCAAATTCCGTGACGCACAGACATCCTTGCGGGCTCCAGCTATTCAAGACTCTGAACCGGCGGCAGCCGGGTAGCGGCCATAGGCGCCGACGATTTGGCGGGTGGAGGTTCGGAAGATTTGGCAGGCGGCGGCGAAGCCACACTGCCTGTGGTTCGCACCTCAGGCGCCGCGCTCGTTTGCGATGTTCGCTGGACCCGCGGACGCGACGCGGAGCGTCGCACTCCCCAAGAGCGCGCGATCGACGGCCCGGCGGTATAGCCGATGAGCGCACCCGCCACCGCGCCGACGGGTCCCAGCACGACCGCGCCCGATACCGCGCCCAGCGCCGCATCGCCTGCGCGCTCCTGGGCCTTCGCCTCGAACGAGACGAGCGAGCCAGCGATCAGTGCCGCGACCAGAAAAATCCTCATGGCGAATTCCTTGCCGAATAACCGCGCCCAAATCACTCGGAAAATACGGCAGCACCAAGGTCGCGACTATACCATCTGCGCTTATGGAAAGACCCGCGGCTGGGTTCCCGGCGCGGGCCTCAGATTCTGGCGACGATGTAAATGTGACGGCGATTTGCCCGACGTGTCAATTTTGTGGTGATCGTTACAGCCGCGCAGCAGTACCCCGGCTGACATCGCGAGGCTCGCGAGAAGGCGATCGCTTCTTACTTCACGCACCGGCCGTGGAAGAAGCCCTTGCTGGTCGTGTTCTGCCGGATATTGGCGGAGTCGCCTTGTTCGTTGGTATTCTGGGTGTGACCTTCCTTCAGCGAAGTGTCGCGAGCCGCATCGGCGCCGGCTGATCTCGGACCCTTGTTGCTTCGATTCCCCTTGGGGATTGGCGGCATATGACCGGTCATTTTCGGCCTCCTTGCTGTTCGATAGTTCTCGCACCGCTTCAAGTTCCGGCGCGGACAATCGTTCAATCATGATAGGCTTTTTTCGCGGTCACCTTGCGCTCGATCAGGCCCGGCCGCTCGACCGCAATCTATCTGACGAAGCTCAGATACGAGGTGAGCGCCTCGATCTCCTCCGGCCCGAGGTGGGTCGCAACCATCGGCATCGGCGATCCCGGGGTCGAATGATATCCCTGGCCCCACTGTTCAAGCCGGCCCTTGAGATAGGAATAGGACAGTCCTCCGAGACGTGGGATATCCCTCACGCCCTCCGCATTCGGTCCGTGACAGGCATAGCAGGAGACGATGTTGGCTTCCGGAATTCCTTCCAGATAGATCGTTCGTCCCCGCGACGCGAGCGTGCTGTCGCCGTCATTGGCGGCTTTCGGCGGGATCGATGCAAAATAGCTGGCCAGATCGCGCGCCGTATACGGATCGAGCGCCGCGACCGCACTCCACATATATTGCCTTGAGAACGGATTGTTTCGCGCGTGCTCGCGAAAACTCCTGATCTGACTCATGATGTATTGCGGCCTCTGTCCGGCGAGCCGTGGCGCGACCGTGTAGCCCTGCGCCCCCGCTCCGTGACACCAGGTGCAGTTGCGGACGGCGGCGCTCTCACCGGCCCATGCGGACACGGTGGAGGCGGCGGAGGCGAAAATCGCCAGGATCGCTATTTTCAGTCCGATGCGCTTCATGACCCCAAGCTTTTCATGCACTCACCGACATGTCGGCGTATGAGATGGCAGCACTCACTGCAGATAACTGACATAAGCCGCGACCGCTTCAACCTGTGACCGCGTCAGGTTGTGCGCTGTCGGCGCCATGACGGCGGATGTATCGACCGCCGTACCCTGGCCTCGCTGTTCCTTCCAGCCCGTCAACTGGCCGACCACGTACGGATAGACCTGGCCCGCCAGCCGCGGAATTTCATTTTGGCCCTTGCCCTCATTGCCATGACAGGCAGAGCAGGCCGGAACATTGGATTCGGGGAGACCTTCCTCGTAGATTTTCTTGCCGGCCGCGATCGATCCCCTCGGCGCACCGCCGAACGGTGCGGGATTGAGATGTCTGAAATGCGTGGCCAGCGCCGCGATCATCGGCGGGCTCAGCACATGCGCGACGTTGCGCATGATCGGGTTCGTGCGTCGGCGCTCGATGAACGCCCGCAACTGAGCCTCAATATATTCGGGTTGTTGTCCGGCAAGGCGCGGCATCGGGAAATATCCGAGATAGCCCTGGCCCTGCAGTCCATGGCAGGTCTTGCAATATTCAAGCTTGCTCTCCAGGCCGCCTTTCGCGGGCGCCATCCTTTCCTGCGCGTGACCGCTGACGGAAAAAGCCACCGCCAACACTGCCGTCTGCAAAATCAGGCGTAAGCCGGTCGCTCTGACGTTCCGGCCCCCTCGCCTGCCGCCTGACGCGTCCGCTTCAACTGAACGGGCTGCGACGATCACAAACCGGCCCCCCAGATGTGAAAGTTAAATCCGAGCTTGACGACCTGGATGTTCTGCTTGACGTCCACGAGGCCCGTCAGAGCGCTGACCTGATCGGCCATCAGAATGCTGCGCATCGCGTGTACCGAATTGATAGTAATCATATTCGACATTCATGGACCAATGACGGGTGAACGCCCAATCCACGCCGCCACCCACGACCCAACCGATGCGGTTCTCTACCCCCAGGAAGTCAAACGGCGTCCCGTTGCGCAACTGTGCCCGCTGACATCGTATTTGTCACCGGCCATGGCGAAGCCGCCTCGGCCGTAGAGCAGGACGTTGTCGAAGGCATAACCTATCCGCCCCGTCACGCTCGCGAGGAAGTCGGTGTTCGCTTGCACCAGCGCGACGTCAGGAGGGCTGTCCACAAGGCTAGCAAGCTTGCTGCCCTTCATGGTGGAGCCCGAGGCGCTGCCTTCGATGCCGACCACCACGTTGGAAGCGAACTGGTAGTCGCAGCCGATCTGGCCACCGATCACGACGCCGGTCGGCGACGTGCCTACCGTGTTGATCCCGGTCGTCGTGCCTGCACCGATGAGGTTATCCTGCACGAGAAACACCGGATCGGTCATGTCCTTGCTGGCCCAGCCGCCACCGATATGTCCGCCGAGATAGCAGCTCGTCCAGCTGAACCGCGGCGCCACATACGGCACCTCCGACTTCACCGGCAGGTCCGCGGCGACCGCGGGTCCCGCCAAGCTCACTGCAAGCACCGCGGCTTGGGCGAAAAGAAGTTTTCTCATCGTACTATCTCCGTATGCGGGCGAGCCCGCCTACATGGCAAACCAGGCATTGAGGAACAGCGTATTGTTGTCGCGGGCACCGATCGAGGTGCCATTGAACTTGTTGTAATAGATGTATTGCAGGCTGATCCTTGTATTGAACCAGGGCCAGCCGGCCGTCTTGCTCGCCCCGTACGGGATGTAGGAGATCTCGGCGAGCCAGCCGTTGCTGTTAGGCGTCAAGGCGTTCCCGAACGCGTCCATTCCGTACACCACGGCGTCGGCCGTGCCCCAGACATTGAAATAGTTTCCGGTGAAGACGACCCGGTTATCGGCGCCATAGGCAAACGAGGCCTGCAGCTTCATGCTGTTGAGCTGGTTGGTGGGATTGAGCGAACCCAGGACGGCGGCAAAGGTGGCGTCCAGCTGCTGATACTCGCGGATATAACTGCCGCGCAAAGTCAGCCACCAATTGTCACCCTGATATTGATATTGAGTGTCGACGCCAATGTCGGTGAATTTGTCGCTTAGGGAAGTCGTCGCCGTCGTCCAATTCGGTAAGCCTGAATTAAGCCATGGACTCACAGTCGGAGTACATTCCGAACGTGCCGACCATGAACGTGTTCCGGCCCCAATGCGGCTCCAGCGCAACCCGCCAATAGGGTGCAATGCCGCTGAGCGGCCCGACATCGAAGGGGTCCTGGCCCAGTGCATTCAGTGTGTTGAACGCAAGCGACTTGTAGCCCGTAAGCTCAAGGTAAAGCAGATCGTTGATCATGGTGTAGCCGCCGACGCCTACAACATGCCCCGACAATCCTCCCTCGATCATCGTCGCGGCGCCGGGTGTAGGCGCGAGGGTCGAGCCAGACTGAGGCATGGACCAGGCTGGTGTAGTGTTCCAAAGATCCTGGACGGTCGGATTGTTGTTGGCGGTGATGCCGTAGACGATGTCCAGTGGACCAATACGGGCCGTGTTGGCATAGCGGACGTCGATATTGTCCCACCCCCAGGTGTGGTGGCTGAACTGATCGCCGGGACTGCCGCTGGGAGGGGCGCCGACCGCATTGAAGCCCACCGCGTTATAGGTGACCTGCGCGAAGGCGCCGATATTATCGGTGATCGCGCCGCCCCAGAACATGCTGAACGGTGACAGCACGGTGTTGTCGTTCGGCTTGTAGGGATCCGTGGGCGCAACCTGCGGCGCCTGGGTATGGGTAAGGCCGACAATGGCCATCATCGAGATCGGCGGGACATATTCCTTGTCGGCCTCGGGAGTCGTCGACGAAGGCAGCGCCTTAACATAGCCCTGCATCTTTTCGTATTCGGCGCGCGCATCGCGTCCAGCCTGGGACGAGAACGGCGTCGTGCGGTATTCACCGCCGCCGGTGGTGTATCCGAGCAGCTTGAACCTTCGGCCGTACGGGGTGAGCGCGGGAAAGTCAGTGTGGCAGGTGCCGCAGGGCTGCCCGGTCTGCCGCGCGAAACTCGGAAGCGCTTGCGCCGGCGGAGCAAACCCAATCGTCAGAAAGCCAATCGCCACGACGACAAACGCGACCGCAACAAATACCCTGAAGTTACCGAAGGGCCGAGTGATACGACCGCCATCGCCCCGCATTGCGCGCTATCCCGTTGTTTACAGCGCTCCGTGCCGACGCACGAACCTGATTCGAAACCAACTTACTGAAGCAAGGATAATCCATGATTGGGAAGCGTGGCCAAGGTAATAACTGCGGGCGAATTAGATTCTACGAAAGCGCGACATTTTGGCAACAATCATTGCTGACGCAATAGATCGACGTGCGCCGAAACTTGATATTTCGTCGCACGCCGACATAATAAAATAGGCAATAGGAGGTCTCGTCCCCATCACTCGCCCAGCATTGAGCTTTGTGGGCCAGATTCGCTAGAATCAAATTGATCCGAATCAAAGGGTTCAGAAAAATTGAACTGGATCGAACTACCCGGCACGGCGTAATGTGGTAATCATTCAAAAGGGGCGGTCTTATGCGCATTCGATCGGTATTACTGGCAGTAGCTTTCGCCGTCGCAGCTTCCGCGACGGCGCAAGCGGAGGACAAGGGCAAGGCTAAGGCCGACGTTTCGCAAGCAGAACTCAAGGCCAAGACCGACTATTGCAAGACCTGCCACGGCTTGTCGGGGCAAGGGTTTCGCGGGTCGTATCCGATGCCGAGACTTGCCGGACAGCAACCCGAATATATCGAAAACCAGCTGCATGCGTTCATCGATCGCAACCGGACCAACCCGGTGATGTTCAACGTGGCGCACGTGCTGAGCCCGCCACTGCAGAAGGCTCTGACCGAGTATTTCAAGGATCTCAATCCCAAGCCGCTTGGCGGGGCGCCGAAGGAGAATGTGGCCGAGGGAAAGAAGATCTATGAGGAAGGAATCCCAAAGTCCGAGGTTCCTCCATGCGCTTCCTGTCATGGGCCTGACGCCAAAGGCCGCGATGCATTTCCTCGCCTGGCGGGACAGCTTCATGATTACATCTTCAGGCAGCTGACAACCTGGGACAAGGAGCGGGGCCAGGACAAGGCCAAGCCGGATAACTCGGCCATCATGGGGCCGATCGCGCACAACCTGACCGAAGCACAGATCAAGGCCGTCGCGGCCTATCTTAGCTATCTGGAATGACCCCTTCGCGGGATCGTGGCGCGTTGAAGCGATCCCGTACCAGACCGTCGCAAATCCGCTTGCTCCAGATCAAAGCGGTGCGACGCGACATCAATCATGGTTACGTTATTCATTACCAAAACAGGATAACGTGCCATGATAGAATCAAGCGGAATTTCCCGACGCCGGGTGTTGACGGTCGCGGCAGGAGCGGCCGGAGCCATCACCGGCATGGCGGCAATCGTTGGCGCATCGACGCCCGCGCAGGCAGCGAAGGCGCCCCAAAAGGCCGTAAAGTATCAGGACACGCCGAAAGGCGAAGCGCGCTGTGACAATTGCGCGTTGTTTGAAGCCCCCTCCTCGTGCAAATCCGTCGACGGAACCATTTCGCCAGAGGGTTGGTGCATGGTCTACGCGAAGAAGCCAGCCTAGAATCTGGCAAGCCATCGTGTTTGCTGTTTCCGTGAGCCGTCGCTCGCGCGCGCTTTAATATGCTTAAAATAGCCAAATCAGAGAAACCCCTCTGATTTGGCCGTTTTCCCTCCCTTGTCAGGCGCTCGACTCCGGTTTGCAGCCGCCCTCATTGAGTGAACCGGGCCGCTCGGAACGCCTTCGGCTTGTCGAGCATTCACATTTCCAGAGCCTTGGATAAAGTGACCGCCCGCCTCTCTAAATCGAAACCTGTCGCCCGATCTCAACCACCTGATCGCTGGGGAGGCTGAAGAAGTCGCTGACATGGACGGCGTTGCGCTCCATCACGGCGAAGAACCGCTCCTGCCAGGCAGGCAAACCCAGACCGTCCTCGCGGCCAACCACCGTCTCATGGCCGACATAATAGGTGACGTCGTTGAGATCGATGGTACAGCCCAGTGATTTGCTGGTGGCGAGAAGTTCCGGAATGTGAGGACGCTCCATGAATCCGAAACGCGCCTCCGCGCGCCAGAAATTCGGCGCGACTTCCTCGATTCCCATGCGGTTCCTGGATGACACCCACGGCACCGACTGGACTTCCACGCGCAGCACGAAGAGATGCTCATGCAGAGCGCGGTTATGCCGGACATGCCAGACCATCACCGGCGGCGTGTCGCGCTCGGTCCGGGTCAGGAACACGGCCGTGCCGGGAACCCGCGGCACGTTCGCCGCCGCAATCCTGGCCATGAATTCCGGCACCGGGATCAGCGCCTCGTGCATGCGGATCGAAATCGCGGCCGCGCCTCGATGCCAGATCCACATCACGCCGTAGACGGTGATGGCCAGCATCAAGGGCACATATCCGCCCTCGGCGATCTTGGTGAGGTTGGCAAGGAAGAAGGCGCTGTCGACGATCAGGAAGCAGGCCGCGACCGCGCCCGCAGCCAATATGCTCCAGCCCCAGATCTCGCGCATCGCAATGAACAGCAGCGCCGACGTCATCAGCATCGTCAGCGAAACGGCGATGCCATAGGCCGCCGCCAGATTGTCCGATTTGCCGAACGCAATGGTCAGGCCGACGGTCACGATCATCAACAGCCAGTTGACGACTCCAACGTAAATCTGGCCGTAGCCTTCCGAGGAGGTCTGCTTGATCAGCAGTCTCGGCAGCCAGCCAAGCTGAATCGCCTGACGCGTCATCGAGAACGCGCCCGTGATGATCGACTGGCTCGCGATGATGGTGGCGACGGTTGCGAGCACGATGAGCGGGATCAGGAGAATTGGCGGACAGAGCCTGAAGAAAATATTGCCGTCCGTTGGCGCGCCCTCGAGCACGAGCGCCGCCTGCCCGGCATAGTTCAGGATCAGGCTCGGGAACACGATCGCGAACCAGGCCAGCTTGATCGGCCGGCTACCGAAATGGCCCATGTCGGCGTAAAGCGCCTCGGCGCCGGTGACGCACAGAAACACCGCGCCCAGCACCAGGAAACCGGTCGCCCCGTGCGAGAGCAAATAGGACAGGCCGTAGGTGGGATTGAGCGCGGCTAACACGGTGGGGTGCTGCACAATGCCCGAAATCCCCATCACGGCCATGGCGGCGAACCAGATCAGCATCACCGGGCCGAAGAAGTGGCCGATAGCCGCGGTTCCCTTCGACTGGATCGCAAACAGCGCGATCAGGATCGCGACCGCGGCGGGCACCACATAGGGCTGCAGCGCTGGCGTCGTCATGTTCAGCCCCTCCAGCGCCGACAGCACCGAGATCGCGGGCGTGATCGCGCCGTCGCCGTAGATCAGCGCTGCCCCGAACAGGCCGACGGCCACGATGGTCGGCCGGTGCTGCTTCTTCACGCCCAGCAACGCCATCAAGGCAAGGATGCCACCCTCGCCGTCATTGTCGACGCGCATGGCGAACGAGACATATTTCACGGTGGTGATGATGAAGAGCGTCCAGAGCACGAGCGAGAGCGCACCCAGGACCGTGGCGACGTCCGAGGGGACTTCGGCGGTGCCGAGCACGGTCTTGAAGGTATAAAGCGGGCTGGTTCCGATATCGCCGAACACGATCCCGAGCGCCGACAAAGCCAAAACGGGCAATTTGCCCCGCGGGGTCTGCCGCGCATCGCCGGAGGAAAGTGTTGGATCTTCGCTCACGTGATGTGCCGTCCAATGAAGAGAGCGAGTTGCCGGCGCGCGGCCAGCGCCGTGGGAGCCGGGCCGGCACCCACAACCGATCCCATTTCTTACAAACTATCGCCCCGGATTGCGACACCGAAACGACTGCGTTACGCCTCGCTCAGACTTTCGGGCATCTGCCCGTCTGCGGTGGCGATCAGTTGTTTGGGCACCAGCAGCAGGGTCGGGAGAATCAGCGCGTAGACGACCGTGATCGCGATGACGCAAACGGTGAAGCCGCCATAGTGATCGTACAGCGTCGTCCCGAGAATGTCGCCAAATCGCGAGACCACGAAATAAAGGCTGCTCGACATCATCAGCGTGGTCCCCTGCAGGCCCCTCGGGCAGGAGCGGATGATCAGATCCATATAGGCGCCGGTGGCTACCCCGCCCATGAGGCCGATCGGTACCGCCGATATCAACGCGCCCGTCACCGAATGAATGAAGAGCAGCGGAACCATTTGCGGAACGGCGATGATCGTCCCCCACCACAGCAGCGTCTTCAGGGGAAAATGGCGGCAGAGAAATCCGTAGACGATGAAGGTCGGAATGAAGGAGGCGGCAAAGATGGCGTTCCACTGGCCCCACTGGGCGTCGGTGGCATGCAGCGTGTTCTGGAGATGGTACTGGAGCGGCGTGGCCGAGCCAGGCGCGAAATTCCACAACAGCCAGATCAGCAGCGCCGGATAGACGCGCCAGTGCCCGAACAGCCGCTTGATATCGTTCACCGGGTGAGCGTCGTTGCCGCGTTCGGCGTGAACATGCTCGAACACGTTCTTCGGCTTCCACAGGGCAAAGAGACTGACCGCGGTCATGATCGCGGCACCCACGAGAAACAGGATGCGGGCGGCAGAATTGGCGTTCTGGTCCTCGAGCAGGCCCGAGAGCATGCCGCCGACCAGCAGGGCCGCGACGGTCGGGATCGACGCGAACACGTTCCACGCCGCGCTGATCTGGCCGGTCATCGCGTGCTGTTGGCCGATCGTCGATGTCAGCGCGTTTTGGGCGCTGGCGACAAAAAGGAACGAAGTCGTCAGCGCGACCACCGCGAGGAGGAGCGTTGAATAGGTCATCGGCGCCAGCGCAAAGCCGAGATAGAGAAGAGCGCAGATGCCGCCGAACAGCAGCATGAATCCGCGGTCTCTCATCTGAAGCGGATTCCACATGTCGCGGATGAATCCGAACACAAAGGACAAATAGAGCGGGATTGCCGCGAGGAGGCGGAAATGCGCGACCTGATGCGCCTCCAGATGCAGCCTGTTCTTGAGAAAAAAGCTGATGGGAATGTCGATCAGGCCACCCGACGGTCCGCCGAAGGCCAGGAGAACGATCAGGATGCCGAGATAGAGAAAGATGCTCCGGCGCACCGATGGCGACAGGTGCTCAGGAGCCGGCGCGACCGCGGCGACCTCGGCGGCGGGACGGTCCATCGTCATTTGCGCGCGATCTGTCCTCGTGGAAACGGCAACGAATCAAATGTCGCCCTTTGGTCGACCGTAACCTCTTGTCCGAAGTTACCGATCACGCATCGTATCGGCTCAAAGCCTGGTTTGACAGGGGGTCGAACCCCGGCACCGCCTCCGACGGGATCGGGGTTCGATAAGCCCACCCGCGAAATTCGGAATTGTTTGCGCTAACGCAAAGATGTGCGCGGGAAATCCAGTTCTACTTTCACTTGAGCACTTAGGCCCAGACAGGGCTTGTTGGACTCAATTGCCACTCTACGCATCGGGGGCCGAAACCATGAAAACCGTATCAAAGAGCGCCTTTATTGCTGCCGCGTCCGTGCTCCTGGCCGTGCCCGCATGGAGCGCGAGCCGCGACGAGAACGCTCGGGCGGAAGTTGTCGGTACCGAAGAGGCCATCCTGACCGACGCGCCCGCGGTGCCGCCCTCCATACACCGCGACCATGCAACCAAAGTCGTCGTGCATCTGGAGGTCAAGGAGGTCGAGGGACGGCTGGCGGATGGCGTCGCCTACACGTTCTGGACCTTCGGAGGCAAAGTGCCCGGCAAATTCATCAGGGTTCGCGAGGGCGATATGGTCGAGATGCACCTCGAAAATCATCCCGGCAACAAGATGCCGCACAATATCGATCTGCACGCGGTCAACGGGCCGGGCGGCGGCGCCGCGGCTTCGCTGACGGCGCCGGGTCACACCTCGGTGTTCTCGTTCAAGGCCCTGAACCCCGGACTGTATGTTTACCACTGCGCCACGGCGCCCGTCGCCATGCATGTCGCCAACGGCATGTATGGTCTGATCCTGGTCGAACCGAAGGAAGGCCTGCCCAAGGTGGATCGCGAATTCTACGTCATGCAGGGAGACTTCTACACCAAGGGCGCGAATGGCGAAAAAGGCCTGCAACCGTTCAGCATGGCGAAGGCGATCGACGAGAAGCCGGATTACGTGGTTTTCAACGGATCGGTCGGCTCGACGATCGGTGACCAGGCATTGACGGCAAATGTCGGCGAGAACGTGCGTCTCTACGTCGGCGACGGCGGGCCGAACCTGACGTCATCGTTCCACGTGATCGGCCAGATCTTCGATACGGTCTGGGCGGAAGGCAATATGAGCACCCCGACCCACAACGTGCAGACCACCATGATTCCAGCCGGCGGCTCGGCGATCGCCGACTTCCAGATCAGCGTGCCCGGCACCTTCATCGTGGTGGACCATTCGCTGAGCCGCGCCTTCAACCGCGGCGCTCTGGCGCAACTGAAGATCAACGGCGAGGAAAACAAGATCATCTACTCCGGCAAGACCAGCGACGAGGTCTATATGCCTGAAGGCGTCGGCGCACGCGTTACCGAACAGCTTGCGAAGGCGCCTCCGGCCGCAAAGGACAAGGCGGAACGGATCAAGGCCGGCGAAGCCGTTTTCGTCAACAATTGCCAGGCCTGTCATCAGGCGAACGGCGCAGGTATCCCGGATGCGTTCCCGCCGCTGGCGAAGTCGGATTACCTCAATGCCGACAAGGCGCGCGCCATCAAGGTGGTCACCGGCGGACTTGAAGGCAAGTTGACCGTCAACGGCGTTGCGTTCAACGGCGTCATGCCGGCATGGGAGCTTCCGGACGAGGACATCGCCAATGTCATGACCTACATCTACAGCAAATGGGGCAATTCCGGCCTCGAAGTGCGCCCCGCCGACGTGCAGGCGAACCGTGTCAAGAAAAACTAAGCCGCACGCAAGCACGTGGACAATCGCCGCGGTCATCGTGAGCGTGACCGCGGTCGCGGCCATGGCGCGCCCCACGCCCATGGTGCGATTGCCCGAGGGCGATTTCATGCCGTTCTTTCAAGAGAGCGCGGGCAAGGGCAAGGCCCGGGTCGCGCCCGCCCCTTTACCGATGCAAGCGTTCCGCCTCGACGTCTTCCCCGTCACCAACGGTCAATTTCTCGACTTCGTGCGCCAGCATCCCGAATGGCGCAGGTCGCGCATCAAACCCTTGTTTGCCGACCACCACTATCTCGCCAAGTGGCGCTCGGATCTTGAGCTGCCGGACGCAGGCGCGGCGACCGAGCCCGTGACAAACGTGTCGTGGTTCGCAGCCGAGGCATATTGCGAGGCGCAGGGCCAGCGACTGCCGACAACCGAACAGTGGGAGTACGCGCTCGCCGATCAAGGACGCAAACAGAACGAGATCGCCCAGCAATCGCTCGACTGGTTCAGCTCGCCCAATCCCAAGCGCCTGAGTGCCGTCGGACGCGGCGCACCGAATGGCTATGGCGTCCATGACCTGGTTGGCTTGGTGTGGGAGTGGACGCTCGACTTCAGCAGCTTCATGACCGGCACAGAGCAGCGCAACACTTCCAGCAAGGATGACGCGGCATTTTGCGGCAGCGGCAGCATCGGCGTCAGCGATGCAACGGATTATCCCGCCTTCATGCGCTACGCGTTGCGATCGAGCCTGAAAGCGAACTACACGGTTGAGAATGTCGGGTTCCGGTGCGAGGGAGATGAATGATGCGCGGTGCAATTTTCCTGCTGTCTTTCGCGATCAGCTTTTTTCCGTGGCCTGCGAGCGTGAGCGCGCATGATCACGAGCACATGATGAAGGCTGCGGAGCCGCTGTCCGGCACGTCGATCTACAATTTGACTTCCGGCTGGACAGACCAGGATGGCAAGCGCGTGAAGCTGGAAACGCTGCGCGGTGAGCCGGTCGTCGTCGCCATGGGCTATACCAGGTGCAAGGACATTTGCCCCATGATCGTAGCCGACATGGTCGCAATCGAAGACCGGGCGAAAGAGGCCTCCCTGAAAGGCATTCGCTTTGCGTTCTTCTCGCTGGACTCCGCCATCGACACGCCTGAGCGGCTCAAGACCTATGCCAAGGACCACGGGCTCGACCCCGCGCATTGGACGCTCTACCAAGGCGACGACAAGGCGGTGCGCGAGCTCGCCGCGGCGCTTGGCGTGCGCTATCGCCGCGACGCAAGCGGCGGCTTCGACCACTCCGCGATCATTACAATCCTCGATGCAGATGGAACGATTGTCGCTCAGCAACCGGACGCGCAGGCCAATACCGAGGAAATGGTGAAGAAGTTGACTGCACTGTTCACCCCGGCGGCACATTAGGAAACTCGCCACGCGCTTTTAGTCAGAACCGATCAGGCCCCAGACCAGTCCGAGTTCCGCCGGATGGGCGCCGGCGAAGATCCGCTGAATGCTGGCGGCTTCCAGGCCGAACATCCGCTGCAACAGCCCTGCGAACATCGCGCGGTAGTCGGTCAGAACCGGATAATCGCGATTCTGAAAAAGCGCGGCCTGCTCGACCTTGACCTGCTCGCAAATTTTTCCCCGCCATTAAGAAATGGTAACGGCTTGTGGCCGCTATCAGCGCACCAGTTTATAGGCGCGCTCGTCGTAGAGCGCGCCGCTCATCGGCTGCAGCTCCTCCCGGAAGGCCCTCGCGGTCTTGGTCGAGATCCAGGCGTTCTTGTCCGCCAGCGAGTCCCAGCTTTCGACCACCGTAAAGTGATTCTTCCGGCTGATCTGGACCAGATCGTCGAAACGGCGATTGCCCTTGGCCGTCCTGCCCTCCTCGACAAAGCCTTTCACCTTGCTCGTACCGGGCTCCACCTGCGTCGGGACGACATCGACGTGGGTCAGGATCACGACCGGATCGCCCGAAGCCGGCTTCGACGGACCGACCGAAAGGGCTGCGTGAATGCGCTCGTCATAGGCCGCACTTTGCAGGGGGTTGAGCGCCGCGCGATACTTGGTGGCGGGGTCGGTCGCGGCAAAAGCCTGCTTGGCCGTCAGCGACTGCCATTGCTCGATCAGGGCGAAGTGGCCGGGATCGGAAATGCGCTGAAGCGCATCGACCTGCACGGCACCGGAGGCTTTTCGCGCCTCGCTCGCGTAGGCGAGAATCAACTTCCCCGCCTCGGACGCCGAACTGGGCGCGACTTCCATATAAGTCACAATATAAACGGGCTGGGCCGCGTCTTGCGCTGACGCCGCTTGGCCAACGGAAAAAAGGCCGGCCATGGTTACAACAGCCGCCAAACAAAAGCGATGCAATTGGGGTTTCCTCCAGAAAACGACGGATGGAGCCTCATTCGAGGTCTCCTTTGTTTGCTGCCCCCGCAGTCCATCATGCATGCGGGGGTTTGACGTCGGGGCGTGGGCCGTGGGTCAAGCATGTTTCGGTTCGGCATTTTGATCGCACTTAACGTCCCCGCGTCAAGCGTCGCGTCGGGGCGCACACGCTAAGCCATCTTGTCGGCAACTACGAAACGGAGGGAAAACTGCGCGCCGCCCAGGCCCCTGTTCTGGACGGCAATGGCCGCGCCATGCAACTCGGCAATGCGTTGCACGATGGATAGCCCAAGCCCGGTACTTCCCTGCTGGTTGCGGTCGCGCCGCCAGAAACGCTGAAAGATCAATTCCCGCTCTTCACTCGAAATTCCGGGACCGCGATCCAGCACCGTCACCGTGCCGTTCTCCTCAACGACGAATTCGACCACCGTATCCTTTGGCGTGTGTTTGAGGGCATTCTCGGCGAGATTGCGGATCGCACGTTTTATCATCTCGGCATTGCCCTTGACCCATACCGGCGCGGTCGCGCCAAGCAACGCGATTTCCCTACCCTGCTCGAGCGCGAGCGGCGCGATGAACCCGGCGACCTCGGCGCAGGCGCCTTGCAGATCCGCCACTTCCAACGGGTCGATCGCGAACGCCTCAAGCTCCGCGATGTCGAGCAATTGACCGACCACCCGGCTCATCGCCTCGATGTCCAGATGCAGCGCCTTGGCGACGCGCGGGTCGTCGAGCGTTTCCACGCGCGTACGTAAAATGCTGAGCGGCGTGCGCAGCTCATGCGCCGCGTCGGCGGTAAATTCGCGCTGAACCCGGAATCCCTGGTCCAAACGGTCGAGCGCCTTGTTGATCGCCGAGACCAGCGGCCGGACCTCGCTCGGGATTTCATCAAGCGGCAACCGGATATCGGTGCGGGCCGGCCCAATCTGTTGGGCGATTTCCGAAGCCTGCCGCAGCGGCAGAAGTGCGCGGCGGAAGATCGCGATGTCCGTGACCAGCAGCACCAGCAGGATCGGAAGCGTTATCCAGCCCACATGTTTGAAAAAATCCTCGACGATGTCGTCGATCAACACGTCGCGGTTGGCCATATCTTCCGCGGCCTGCACCCATACCGACCTGTCGCCGACGGCCCGGCGAATGCTCGCACCCGAGATCGCCGCGCCGCCGTTGCGGGTTTCCAGAAACTGAACGGCGGCGGCCCGCGGATCGGCGGGAAATACCGGCGCCTGATCCTTCAGCGAAGAGAACAGGGTTTTTCCCTGGTCGTCGACCACCGCATAGGAATATCGCCCATAGGGCTGGGAATAGAGGCCCTGAAGGTTTTCAGGAAGTTCAAGGGAAAGGCTGCCATCGGCCTGCCGGACAAGATGCTTGGCGAGGGAAGCGGCCTGCTCTTCCATCGCTTCGTTGTGGATGTTGTTGGTCGCCATGTTCAGCAACCACGACAGCGCGACCGACATCAGGATGGACGTGATGGCCACCGCGATCACGTGCAGGATCACGATACGCGAGATGATCGACTTAAACCGGATCACGCTTTTCCTCGGCGATGAGGTATCCGACGCCGCGAATGGTATGGATCTGAACCTTGGCGCCCTTGTCGGAAAGCTGCTTGCGCAGTCGATGGACATAAACCTCGACGGCATTCGAGGCGACGTCGCCGGAAAGCCCGAAGATGTGGTCCTCGACCTGCTTCTTCGACACCACGCGCCCCTTGCTGCGCATCAGAAGTTCGAGCACCGCGGTTTCGCGGGATGACAAGACCTGCGGCTGATCGTCGATCGACGCCTGGCGATTGCGCAGATCGAATTCGAGATTGGCGATACGAAGCGAACTGCCGAGTTGCTGACCCGGCCTGCGCAACTGGGCCTCCAGCCGGGCGACCAGTTCCTCCAGCGCGAACGGCTTGACCAGGTAGTCATCGGCGCCGCTGCGCAAGCCACTGACACGATCCTGCAGTCCGCCGCGTGCGGTGAGCACCAGCACGGGGGTCGGATCCTTGCGATGCCTGAGCTCCCGCAGGATCGCCAGTCCGTCGCCATCCGGCAGTCCGAGATCGAGGATCACGGCCGCGTAGGACGTCGTCATCAGGGCGGCGCGGGCCTCCGCGGCGGTGGCAAGCAGGTCGGTCTCGTAGCCAGCCGTGTGCAGGCCCTTGGCGAGCAACTGGGACAGCAGCGCATTGTCCTCGACAACCAGCAATCGCATAGGCGGCCAACCACCGAAAGTTCGGATTTCTCCTAACCAGCTTTGAGGCCTTTTGACGCGCCCGACAAGTTCCGAAAAGTTAACGCACTCGCCACTGTAAGGCTGACGTAAGCTCATTTTGCGGATTCCGCTCGGCGGCGGGCCGTCTGCGGCGGGGCGGCGATTTCAACCGCCTCACTCGATCACCTCGTCGGCACGCTGCAGGACGGACATGGGCACGTCCAGGCCGGACGGCTTCAAAACTATCGCACCGAAGCCCGCTCGGGGAAAGGCGTTCGCCGTCCGCCTTCGGCGATGCAGCGACGATCGCGAGTCCGCTACCTCGCAAGGTACTTGCGAAACACTTCCGTCAACCGGTCGGGACTGGTCTGCGGCGGCATGAAGCCGAGATACTCGCCACCCCGGCCCATCAAATAGATGACGCCGGCATGATCAATCGAATACTCCCCGCTGCGTTCGCCCGGCACTTTCGCGTAAAACGCCTTGTAGGAATTGGCGACCTTTCGAATTTCCTCGGGAGACCCGGTGAGGCCGACAAGGCTGTGGTGGAAGGCGGCGACGTAATCCGCCAGCACCTTGGTGTCCCGCTCCGGATCGACCGTGATGAAAACGGGCTGGATGCCTTCGGCCGCCGGGCCCAGCGCGTCCAGCGCCTGGGTGATGGCCATCAGGTCGGCCGGACACACATCGGGACAAAAAGTGTATCCGAAATATACCACCATCAGCTTGCCGCGGAATTCGCTGTCGCTGCGCTTCCGGCCGGTCTGGTCGGTCAGCGTGAACGGTCCGCCGACCGTTCCGCGGCCATACATCAGATCGTCCATCATCTGCGCGGCCGACGGCTGTTCTTCCGCCGCGGCAACCGCGCCGCCAAACAAGGACGCGATCAAGAGCCACGCGCACGCCCTTGGGCCCGGCATCGCCGCGGCCTTCGGATCAGATGCCGAAGGTGATGCGGGTGCCTGTAGTGGTCGTCAAAACCTTGCCCGGCATTTGCCGCTGCGCTTCCTGGGTGAAATTCAGCCCGCTGCAATGCATGGGGATCAGAACGTCCGGGTTCAGCTTGCCGATCTCGGCGACGACCTGGGTCAGGTAATCCGCCGGCGCCGGCCCCAAGTGAAAGCCGCCCATGATGGCATGCACCTTCTGCACGCCCGAAACTTCCATCGCCTGCCGCACCGAATTCACGATACCGACATGGCCGCAGGAAGAGATGACGACGAGACCCTTATCCTTCAGATTGAAGCAGGTCGCGTGCTCGTGGATGTGCTCGTCGGGCACGATCTTGCCTTCCATTTCGGCCGGCAGATAATGGCTCCAATCGCAGCCGGCGCCGTCCTTGAGCTTGAACTCCACCAGAGAGTTCGGCAGCACCTTTTCGATGCTGTTGCGCGTGATCTTGCCGGTGGTGAACGCCTGCCCGCCGATCACGACGGGGGATTCGCACAGCACGAGCTTGACGTCCCGCTTGGCGAGATCGCGGCGGTCGAGCATGCCGTAGTCGGCCAAATCGCCGCCCTGGCCAATCCGGTTGTAGCGCTGGCAGAAATTGTCTTCTCCGCCGGCATACATCGTGAGGTCGGCGGGCAAGTCCTTGCGGTGCTTGTCGAGAAATCCCATCAGGCCGCCCCAATGATCGAAATGGCCATGGCTCATGATCAGCGTGTCGATCTTGGATGGATCGACCTTCAGCAGTTCCATGTTGCCGTTGATGACTTCGGGCGTCCAACCGTAATCGAGCAGGAAGGTGCGCTTTGCATCGCCGCGCTGCGGCTCCAGCAGCAGCGACAACCCCCATTCGCTGTGCAGCGGGCGCAGCGAATTCGTGGAGCGGCCGGGTTCGGTCTTCACGCCATTTGCTTCCTGCGGCTTGAAGAAGAGATCGCTGGCGCTGTCGACCAGGACGCGAACGCTCAGCTTGTCAATCGTCGGCACCTCGATCGGGCCCGCCTTGGCCATCTCGATGCAGGCAAATCCGCCAGCCGCCGCCGCTGCGGCAAAGCCAGCCGACATCTTCAAGGCGTCGCGTCGATTGAAATTCGGCATGGTGCTCGTTCCTGGGTTCGGCCGGAATCACGGCGCTTTTCCCGTGATTATCAGGGAATACAGGGCCGATTGGCCGGCGTGTCAACTGAAATGGCCGGACTGCCGCTATGCGTAGTCGAAAAGCGCCATAAATCCGAAATCCATATGCAACTGTTGATGGCAGTGAAACAGGGTTCGGCCGGGATTATCGGCCACGAAGTCGACCTCCACTTCCTGGTAGCCACCGAGCATGACGACATCCTTCATGACGCCGGCGGTCGCCTTCCCCGCAATCCTGGTCAGTTCAAAGCTATGGCGGTGCAGGTGGACCGGATGAACGTCGTCGCTGGCATTGCGCATCCGCAAGCGGTAGCGCTTGCCCCGCTGCAAGCGAAACATCGGTTCCATTTTGTCCATCGAGAAGGCAACGCCGTTGATGGTCCATTCGTTGAAGCCATCGAGCGCGGCATTGTTCTTCTCGAACGTCATCTCGAGCGTTTCATCGGGCGCGGCCGCGGCAGTGCCCTGCTTGCCGAACAGCGTATAGTCCCAGCGCGAGGGCGCGGGCTTGATCCATTTGGGCTTGCCGGTACGGCCCGCATATTCAATCACGATGCCCATGCCCTTGCCGCGATCGTCGTCGGCCAGATCTCCCATCGCCCAGATGCCTGGATTTTTCATCTCGACGATCGCCGAGACACGTTCGGCGGTGCCGAGCCACAACACCGAAACCTCGGCCGGCTTCGGAACGGGATTGCCGTCAAGGGCCACGACCTCGAAGCGATGCCCCGGCAAAGCGAGGCTGCGGATTTCCGTGGCGCTGCCGTTGACGACGTGAAACAGCACGCGCTCTCCCTGTTTCACGCGGACCGGCTCGCCATGGCCCAGCATGCGGCCATTGATCGAAAACAGATTGTAGCCGACCTCGTAGCCGTGCGGTTTCCCGCTCGCCATCGACGCGCGCATCGCGTCTTCGCCTAGATCCTCAAGCGACTTGATGCGTGCGGGATTGGCCAGGAAATCCGACGCCATGTCGCCGCCGCGGCTGAACGTCGGCTGGAATTCCTTGAGCATCAGGAACACTTCGCGGTCGTAGCGGCCCGGCTCGCGTTTCGGCTCGATGTAGACCGTGCCGACTTGTCCGCTATATTGTCCCTCGGACAGATCGGCGCCGGGAACAAGATGCGTGTGATAGAATCGCAATCCGGCCGGCCCCGGCGTGAAACTGATCCGGCGCATGCCGTGGGCGGGAATGAACGGCGTCCCCTCCTCCGCGGCGCCGTCGACATCCACCGGTACGGTCTGCCCGTGCCAATGCAACTGCTCCGGCGTATCGGTGTCGTTCTTTATATCGACCACCACCGGCCGGCCTTCCTTCAGGCGCAGCAGCGGACCGGGAAATTGCCCGTTATAGAGTTTTGTCGATACGATATGGTCGGGCGCCAACTCGACCAGCCCGTTCGCGATACGAATGGTGTGATCGGCGCTGCCTTGCGGCACTGCAACAGCACTGTCATGAGGCGCGGGCTGCATCTGCGCCATGACCGCCTCCGGGGTAGCTCCGGCCAAAACGGTAACAGCTCCCCCTTGCAGCAGTCGGCGTCGATCAATTGCCATGAGCAGTCTCCATCCTGACGACCAGAGCGATCTGGTGATTGAATTGCACTATCGAAATGCGATAGTCTAGATCGAACGATGTCACGATCGAGGCATCTCACCGGAATGGACCATCGTGAACTGCTGAGCGGCTTCGTCCGTCTTCACATCCTCCATCATGCAGCGGAGGGGGAGCTTTATGGTCAGTGGATGATTGAAGAACTGGCGCGTCACGGATACCGCCTCAGTCCGGGCACGCTGTATCCGTTGCTCCACGGCTTGGAGAAAAAGGGCTATCTGGCGTCGCGAAAAAGCCGCGAGGGAAAAACTGTCCGCAAATATTATCGCGCGACTCCTCTCGGGCGGCGGGCAATGAAGTTGGCAAGAACGAAGGCAGCGGAGCTGTTCGGCGAAATTTTATCCGCTCAACGTCATCCGAGCACTCAACGGCAAAAGATCAATCGATGAACGACGCAGCGCTCTCTGACAAGGACGCAAAGAACAGCAGCCTCGACTCCGGGGATGCAGGTCGTAAAACTGGCGGCTCGGTTGCAGAAGCTTTTTGGGCTTTTCTCAAGCTGGGCCTGACTTCGTTTGGCGGCCCGATCGCGCATCTCGGATATTTCCGGGATGAACTCGTCGTGCGGCGCAAATGGCTCGACGAGACGGCCTATGCTGACCTGGTCGCGCTCTGTCAGTTTCTGCCGGGACCGGCCTCCAGCCAGGTCGGCTTTTCCCTCGGCGTTCTTCGTGGCAACGGCCTTTTGGGCGGGCTTGCCGCGTGGTTCGCCTTCACGATGCCCTCGGCCCTGATCCTGTTCGCCTTTGCGATGGGCGCTGCCGCGTTCACGGGACCCCTCGCGGAAGGTTTCCTGCACGGCCTCAAGCTCGTCGCCGTCGCGGTGGTCGCGCAAGCCGTCTGGGGCATGACGCGAACCCTCACACCGGATCGTGCGCGCGCAGGCATCGCGCTTGCCGCGGTTGCGATCGTGGTATCGTTCGCCGGATCGTTTGCGCAGATCGCAGCGATCGCGCTCGGCGCCTGTGCCGGCCTCTGGCTCTGCCGAGGCGACGTCGCGCCGGTTTCCGGGCATCTGAATTTTCCGGTCACCCGGCTCGGCGGAAGCGTTGCGCTCGCTCTGTTCGCGGCGCTCCTCCTGTTACCGCCGGTCGTTATCGCGGCGACCGGATCGCATGGTCTTGCCCTGTTCGACGCGTTCTACCGCTCGGGTGCGCTGGTGTTTGGCGGCGGCCACGTCGTGCTGCCTCTGCTGCAGGCGCAGGTCGTCACGCCCGGCTGGGTCAGCAGCGAGGCATTTCTGGCGGGATACGGACTGGCACAGGCGGTGCCCGGACCGCTCTTCACCTTCGCCGCCTATCTTGGCGCCGTGATGGCATCTCCGCCGAACGGCCTTGCCGGCGCAACCATTGCCCTCGTTGCCCTGCTCCTTCCGGGCATGCTGCTCGTCTACGGCATGTTGCCGTTCTGGGATGCGACGCGCACCCGCCCGGCGGCTCAGGCCGCGATGCGCGGCACCAACGCAGCCGTGGTCGGCATTCTCGGTGCGGCGCTTTATAATCCGGTGTGGACGAGCGCGGTCATGACGCCGCGCGATTTTGCGCTTGCGCTTGGCGGATTCCTGCTCCTCACCGTCTGGAAACTGCCGCCATGGATCGTGGTGGTGCTGCTGGCCGCCGCGGGCACCTTGCTGCAACTGGTTTGAGTATCGTTCCGGCGCGGGAGACGCTGCCGGGGCTCAAGGTGAATTGATCGGCATTACGGATAAGGGGATGCAGCGATGACCTTGAACAACATTCTTCGCACCGGCGAATCGGGCTGGACCCTCCTGGTGCGGCTTCTGGTCGGGCTGATTGTGTTCTTGCCCGAGGGCATTCAGAAACTGGTCTACCCGGATGTGCTCGGCGCGGGGCGTTTCACAAAAATCGGCATTCCTTTTCCCGAAATCATGGGTCCGTTCGTGGGCGTTGTCGAGATCGTCTGCGGTTCGCTGATCATCCTCGGGCTGTTCACGCGGCTGGCCGCCGTGCCGCTCATCATCATCATGATCGTGGCGCTGGTATCGACAAAACTTCCGATCCTGCTGGGACACGATGTCGGCATGTTTCACCTCGGCGATATCAAGCGCCTGGGCTTCTGGAGCACGATGCACGAATCGCGGGCGGACCTGACCATGCTGTTCGGCTGCGTCTATCTCCTGATCGTCGGCGCCGGAAAATGGTCGCTTGACGCCCGTCTGGCGCGATAGCGGCAAAGCTCAATCGACGCGCAAACGCCACTCCGGCACGGCAGTGAGCCGACGGCTTGCGGCATCGCTCCCAAATAAATATAGGGGTTGTCCATGAGATCTGCCGATCACGCCAACAGGCGCATTTTCCTCGCGCTGTCTCTGACGGTGCTTGCCGCCTGCGCGCTGATCGGCCTGCCGCATCGCGCCCGCGCGGAAGCGAGCTATCCGAACAGGCCCGTGCGCATCGTTCTGCCATTTGCGGCCGGCGGCGTCGCCGATACCACGGCGCGCATCATCGCGGAAAAACTCGGCGATAAGCTCGGCCAGCGCTTCTACGTGGAGAATCAACCCGGCGCCGGCGGCATCGCCGCGGCACGCACTGTGATCTCCTCTCCGCCCGACGGCTATACGCTGATACTGCTGACCAACGGAACCGCGATCAGCGTTTCGCTGTTCGAGAAGCTGCCGTTCGATCCCACGAAGGATTTCGCGCCGATTTCGAGCCTCGGATTTTTCGATTTTATCTTCTGCACGGGGGCTAAGTCCGACTTCAAGACGCTTGCGGATTTCATCGCGGCCGCCAGGGCCAAACCCGGCGCGCTCAATGTCGGCACCATCAATATCGGCAGCACGCAGAACCTGTCGGCCGAGTTGTTCAAGACGGCGGCCAATATCGATTTCACCATCGTCCCCTATCGCGGAACGCCCGAGGTCGAGGTGTCGCTGCTGCAGGGCAATATCGCGCTGATGATCGACAGCTACTCGGCGATCAAGGGCAACATCGCCGACGGCAAATTCCGCGCGCTGGCCTCGTCGGGCCCGGTGCGCTCGGAAAGCACGCCCGATCTCGCCACCGTGCAGGAAGGCGGCATCGCCAATTACGATGTTGTCTCCTGGAACGCGCTGTTCGCGCCCGCCCGCACGCCGCCTGAAATCGTGAAGACGCTCAACGGCGCATTGCAGGATATACTTGCCGACCCCGACCTCAAGAAGCGCCTGATCGCGCTCGGCATCGAGGCCAAAGCGGGCGCGCCGGAGGAAATCGCAGGCCGGCTCAAATCCGACATCGACAAATGGCGAAAAGTGATCGAGAAGGCCAAAATTCCAAAACAGTAACCTACAAAAACCTTCGCAAAGCCAGAGATCCCAATTCGAAAGACCCTCTCCCATGACCGCGCTTTCAACCAACCCCAAACAATGGAACGTCGGCCTTGTCGGCTACGGCGAAGTGGGCCGCATCCTCGCCGAGGACCTGCGCAAGCAGGATGTGAAAGTCACCGCCTACGACATCAAGCTTCGCAGCGATCAGGCAGGCTTGCCTTTGCGCGATCACGCAAGTCACCATGGCGTGGCGCTGACCGCGTCCCACGCCGATCTCGCTGTGGCTGCCGACTTCATCGTTTCCGCCGTCACCGCAAGCCAGGCCGTGCCGGTGGCGCAGGCTTGCGCGGGCGCGGTGAAACCGGGCGCCTGGTTCCTCGATTTCAATTCGGCCTCGCCCGGCGCCAAGCAACGCGCCGCGGCGCTGATTGACGGCGGCGGTGGCCGTTACGTCGAGGGCGCCGTGATGACCTCGATCCCGCCCTACCGCATCAAGGTGCCCTTGCTGCTCGGCGGCTCCGGCGCAGGCGAACTCGCACCGCTGCTCTTGGAATTGGGTTTCGATGCCAAGGTGGCGAGCGAGAAGCTCGGCGTCGCCTCGGCGGTGAAGATGTGCCGCAGCGTGATGATCAAGGGGCTCGAGGCCATGGTCATCGAAAGCTTCACTACCGCGCGCGCCTATGGCGTGGAGGACGCGGTGCTGGCGTCGCTGAAGGAAACATTCCCCGGCATCGACTGGGAAAAGCAAGGCGCCTACTTCTTCCAGCGCGTGATCGAACACGGCCGGCGCCGCAGCGAAGAGGTCCGCGAGGTCGCGGAAACCGTGCGCGAGATCGGCCTCACGCCGTGGTCGGCGCAAGGCACGGCCGAACGCCAGGCCTGGATCGCCGACCTTGCCGACGAGGGCCTGTTCGGACAGAGGGGCACCAAAACCTTTGCCCGCAGCCCTGACTGGCGCACCGAAGCCGACCGCATCCTCGCCAGCATCGCAGCCAAGAACAACAAGAAAGACAGTTGAATGACCGACACCACGCAATTTACCAAGACCCCCGGCTGGCTTGACTGGTACGCCGGTCCCTCAAAACCCCGCTTCAAGGTACCGTCAGGCGCGGTCGATGCGCACTGTCATGTTTTCGGTCCCGGCGCCGAATTCGCTTACGTGCCCGAGCGCAAATACACGCCCTGCGATGCGTCGAAGGCGCAGCTCTTTGCCTTGCGCGATCATCTTGGTTTCGCGAGAAATGTAATTGTGCAGGCAACCTGTCACGGCGCCGACAACCGCGCATTGGTCGATGCACTCGACCATTCCGGCGGCAGGGCGCGCGGCGTTGCGACGGTCCGTCGCGACGTCACTGATGCCGAACTGCATGCGCTGCACGAAGCCGGCGTGCGCGGCGTGCGCTTCAACTTCGTCAAGCGGCTCGTTGATTTCACCCCGAGAGACGAACTGATGGAGATTGCCGGCCGCATCGACAAGCTCGGCTGGCATGTCGTGATCTATTTCGAGGCGGTCGACCTGCCGGAACTGTGGGATTTCTTCACCGCATTGCCGACGACGGTCGTCGTCGATCACATGGGCCGGCCCGATGTCTCCAAGCCGGTCGACGGACCCGAATTCGAGCTATTCATGAAATTCTTGAGGCAGCACCCCAACGTGTGGTCCAAGGTCAGTTGCCCGGAGCGGCTGTCGGTTTCGGGTCCGCCGGCGTTGAACGGCGAACAAAATGCTTACCGCGACGTGGTCCCCTTCGCCCGGCGCGTCGTCGAGACATTTCCCGACCGCGTGCTCTGGGGCACCGACTGGCCGCATCCCAACCTGAAGAACCACATGCCGGACGATGGCCTGCTGGTCGATTTCATCCCGCACATCGCGACCACGACTGAGCTGCAGCGCAAGCTGCTGGTCGAAAATCCGATGCGGCTTTACTGGCCGGAACAATCCTGAAAGGCAGCTGGCGGCGCGCGCACGCTCACAGGTACTTCACGATCCTCAAGCCCTTGACCTCGTGTTTGTAGCGTGGCGACCCCGGAGATATGCTCTCCCATTGGGGCGTGCCGTCGCCTTGCAACGTGACCTCGATCACGCGGGACAAAAGCGGACACCCAGGGCGGACGAATTCATTTCGCATCCACCTCGGCCGGCGTCGCCGGCCATCAGCCAACCTGATTGGATTACTCGCCCCGATTGCACGTCAAAATGGCGCGCCGGGCCTCAATGCAACGTTTCGAAGCATTCTTCATCCGGCTGGCCGATACGCGACATAACCGCGTAAATCCGATGAAGCTCGGCCTCCAGGTGCTCGTTGACGAGCATCAGCGCCTCAAGTGCTCCGCGCATATTGCCATCGCATGACGCGATGATTTTCTCGATTGCAACTTCTGTACGCCTGGACGCCATCTGTAATCCCCTACTAAAACACCCGCTGCCATATCTCGCAGCGATTGGGGCAAAATTCAGCGTCCGAAGCGGACATTTGGTGGCGCAGTGAGATTTTCAACAGGCATTGCCAATTAGGCGGCCACGGCGAGCCCGCGCGGGCTCACGATATACTCCTTCAGGACGTTGTCCCTGGCGTCGACTTCAACCAGGGATACGTCGTAGGTCCAGAGATCGGCGAGGTGCTGGAGCACACGCCTGGCGTCGGTCTCGTTCAACTGGGCGCCCTTCACCACGACATGGCGCAGCATCAGACGGCGGTCGCCCGCGAGATCGACGTCGACGACCTCGATGTTGGGATCGAGGTATCCGACGTCGTATTGCCGCGCCAGTTCGCGGCGAATCCTCCGGTAGCCGCGCGCATCATGGATCGCATCGACCTTGATGCCGGCGGTTTCCTGCGGATCGTCGTGCAGGTGAAACATCCGCCAGCTTCGCATCAGCCGCGGGCTGAGGAACTGGCTGATGAAACTTTCATCGCGGTAATTGGCCCAGACGTCACGCAGCACGCCCATGACGTCGCCGGTCCCGGCAATGTCGGGAAACCACTCGCGATCCTCGTCGTCGGGATTGGATACGATGCGTTCGATATCCTGCATCATCGCGAAGCCGAGCGCGTAAGGATTGAAATCCGAAAAGCGCGGATCGTCGAATTCGGGCTGGAACACCACATTGGTGTGGGACTGCAGGAACTCGAGGAAATTGCCGTCGGAAAGCCGGCCCTGTTCGTGCAACCGGGTCATGATGCGGTAATGCACGTAGGTCGCGGTGCCCTCGTTCATGACCTTGGTCTGGCTCTGCGGATAGAAATACTGCGCGATGTGCCGCACGATCCGGAGCAGCTCGCGCTGCCAGGGCTGCAGGCGCGGCGCCGCCTTTTCGAGGAAATACAGGATATTTTCCTGCGGCAGCCCGAGCAGCTTTTGGCGCCGCTCTGTGCTGAGCAGTTCTGCGCTCTTCGCCGGTCCCGTCGGAACCGTTCGCCACAGGTCGTTGAACACACTCTGCTCATGCGCGCGGCGTTCTTCGGCGCGCTTCTCTTCCACGCGAAGATCGAGATTCTTTTTGCCGGGGTAGCGATCGATCCCGTGCGACATCAGGGCATGCGCCGCATCGAGCGTGATCTCGACCGCGAGGCGGCCGTGACGCTCCTCGCATTGCGCCACATAGCTCTTGGCAAAGTCGAGATAATCGAGGATGCCCTCGGCATCCGTCCATTGCTTGAAAAGATAGTTGTTCTTGAAGAAATGGTTGTGGCCGAACGCCGCGTGCGCGATCACCAGCGTCTGCATGGTCGCGGTATTTTCTTCCATCAGATAGGAAATGCACGGCGAAGAGTTGATCACGATCTCATAGGCCAGACCCTTCAGGCCCTTGCGGTAGAACGCCTCGTGATGGGCGAAATGCTTGCCGAACGACCAATGCTTGTAGAACAGCGGCATGCCGGCCGAGGAATAGGCGTCCAGCATCTGCTCGGCGGTGATGATCTCGATCTGGTTCGGATAGACATCGAGTCCCAGTTCGGTTCGCGCGATCGCCTCGCAGGCATCGTGGATGCGCTGCAGCTTCGGGAAATCCCAGTCCGCTCCCTCAAACAGGCGTTCGGCTGTCGCGGTCATGGCGCGGCTTTCTCCTGGTTTCGGCGACGCTGAAACAGGTCGTGAAACACCGGGAAGATTTCACTGCGGTCGCTGACCTTGCGCATCGACAAGGGCGCGCCCTCGGCGCGAAGGCGCTGGTATAGCGTCCATAGCGAGGAATCCGGCATCTCGAAGGTGCTGCCGCCGGCCTCGGCGACTTCAAGATAGGCAAAGAATTGGCTGACCGGAAGGATCATCTCGGTCAACAGCCGGCCGGTGACGGCGCTGTCCGAAATCGAATTGTCGCCGTCGGAGGCCTGGGCGGCGTAGATGTTCCAGTCGGAGGGGCGGAACCGCGACCTGACGATGTCGTGCATCGCCTCCAGCGCGCTCGATACCATCGTGCCGCCCGACGCCGGCCCGTTGAAGAAGGTCTCTTCGTCGACCTCCTCCGCCCGGTCGGTATGGCGAATGAAGACGATCTCGACATGCCGGTAGCGCCGGGTCAGGAACACGTATAGCAGCATGTAGAAGCGCTTTGCGAGATCCTTCATGTGTTCGGACATCGATCCGGAAACGTCCATCAGACAGAACATGACGGCCTGCGCCACCGGCTTTGGCACGGTTTCAAACCGGCGGAAGCGGATGTCGATCGGATCGATGAATGGAATTCGGCGGGCCTTTGCCTTCAATGCCTCGATCTCGGCCTCAAGCTCTGCGCGGCGCGCCTCGTCGCCGCACTCGGCCAATTCCGCCTCAAGCTGCGCGATCGTCTCCGGCCGCGGCCGCCGCAGCGCGATGCGGCGCGCCATCGCGAGCCGCACCGTGCGGCTCACCGAAATATTCGCGGGCGAACCGGAGGTCGAAAAGCCCGCGCGCTGAAGCCCTTCGCTTTCCGCTTCGGCAAGCTTGCGCTTGGCGAGATCCGGCAGTTCGAGATCGTCGAGGAACAGATCGACAAACTCATCGCGGGACAGAACGAAACGGAAGTCGTCCTCGCCGTCGCCTTCCCCCGGTTGCGATCCCTTGCCGCGGCCTTCGCCCGAACGCGGAAGAATGTCGCCTTCGACGAACTTCTTGTTTCCGGGAAGCACCCTGTCACGCGTGCCGCCTTCCCGGCGAAAACGAGGCTCATGCATCCCGTCGAGCGGGATGCTGACCTCGCCTCCCTCCAGGACATCCTTGATGTCGCGGCCCTCGGAGGTTTTCTTCACGGCGCCCTGAACCAGCGCCTTGGCACGGCGCAGGAAACGCTGGCGGTTTTCCAGGCTCTTGCTGCCTGGATTCAGACGTCGATCGACAATGAACATCGCCACCGTTGCAGCCGCCTCAGCCGGCTTGTTTTACACGCATGTACCACTCCACGAGCCGGCGAACCTGGCGCTCGGTATAACCGCGCCCCACCATCCGCGCAACAAATTCGCCGTGCTTCTTTTCGGTATCGCCGTCCTTTTTCGAACCGAACGAGATCACCGGAAGCAGGTCTTCGACCTGGGAGAATATCCGCTTCTCGATGACTTCGCGGATTTTTTCGTAAGAGGTCCAGGACGGATTCTTGCCGCCGTTTTGCGCCCGCGAGCGCAACGAGAACTTTACGACCTCGTTGCGGAAGTCCTTGGGGTTGGCGATACCCGCGGGCTTCTCGATCTTGGTCAGCTCCTGGTTGAGAAGCTCGCGATTGAGCATCTGACCGGTGTCGGGATCCTTGAAGTCCTGGTCCTCGATCCAGGCGTCGGCGTAATCGACGTAACGATCGAACAGGTTCTGGCCGTAATCCGAATAGGATTCGAGATAGGCTTTCTGTATCTCGTGGCCGATGAACTCCGCATAGCGCGGCACGAGCTCGGCCTTGATGAACTCGAGATAGCGCTTTTCGACTTCCTCGGGAAGTTGCTCGCGACGGATCGACTGCTCGAGCACATACATCAGATGAACGGGATCGGCGCCAAGTTCCGCGGTGTCGTGGTTGAACGTGGCGGCCAGAACCTTGAAAGCAAACCGTGTCGAGACGCCGTCCATGCCTTCGTCGACGCCGGCGGCATCCTTGTATTCCTGAACGCTGCGGGCCTTGGGATCGGACTCCTTTAGGCTTTCCCCGTCATAGACCCGCATTTTCGCAAACAGCGTCGAGTTCTCGTGTTTGCGCAGACGCGACATCACCGAGAAGCGCGCAAGCGTCTCCAGCGTCGCCGGCGCGCACGGCTCGGAGGCAAGCTCGGATCCCGAGATGAGCTTCTCGTAGATCTTCTGTTCCTCGATCACCCGCAGGCAGTACGGCACCTTGATGACGCAGATGCGGTCGATGAAGGCCTCGTTGTTCTTGTTGGATTTGAAGCTTTGCCATTCGGCCTCGTTCGAATGCGCGAGAATGACACCGGTAAAGGGGATCGCCCCGATATTCTCGGTGCCGATGTAGTTGCCTTCCTGGGTCGCCGTCAAAAGCGGATGCAGCATCTTGATCGGCGCCTTGAACATCTCGACGAATTCGAGGATGCCCTGGTTGGCCCGATTGAGACCGCCGGAATAGCTGTAGGCATCGGGATCGTTCTGGGCGAAGGTCTCCAGTCTGCGAATGTCGACCTTGCCGACCAGCGAGGAAATGTCCTGATTGTTCTCGTCGCCCGGTTCGGTCTTCGCAATCGCGATCTGCCGCAGTCGCGAGGGCTGAATCTTGACGACGCGGAAGCGCGAGATGTCGCCGCCGAAGGCTTCGAGCCGCTTGTAGCACCACGGACTCATCAGACCGTTGAGACGGCGGCGCGGAATTCCGTACTTCTCCTCGATCATCGGACCAAGCTGCTCCGGATCGAACAGACCGAGCGGTGACTCGAATACCGGACTGAGCTCGTCGCCGGCCTTCAGCACATAGATCGGATGGACTTCCATCAGCGACTTCAGCCGCTCGGCAAGCGATGACTTGCCGCCGCCCACCGGGCCGAGCAGATAGAGAATCTGCTTGCGCTCCTCCAGACCTTGAGCGGCGTGCCGGAAGAAGCCGACGATGCGCTCAATGGTTTCCTCCATGCCATGGAACCCGGCGAAGGCCGGATAGACCCGCATGGTCCGGTTCAAAAAAATACGGCCAAGGCGGGGGTCCCTGGCCGTGTCAATCATCTGAGGTTCGCCGATCGCCGCTAGCAGTCGTTCGGCCGCATTAGCGTATCGCATCGGATCGCCCCGACACGATTCCAGATATTCCGCCATCGACATATCGGTTTCGCTTCGGGCCTCGAAGGACCGGGCGAAAGCATTGAACAGAGAATCGTTGTACATGATCCCTCTCCTCATATGGTTTGCTGCACCGCTGGAACGCCCGCCATTACTCCCATGTCGTTGAAGCGCTGCCTGTACCCGGCCCGCGAATCAAATCAGCACATGAAGCCATTGGACACGCGACCGACTTCATGAGGCAATGCAATAGTTGTGCTAGTTGATCCGCCATCGCCGAAAAATCATATGATTTCTATGACATGTAACCATCGCGCAACATCCGGGCGACTACTGGCATCCACCGTGCGCGAGTTGAAAATCTGTTAATGTACGGGGTCTCCTGCGTCCCAACCGGACCAGTTTGGGCGCAGACGGCAGCAATACCGGGGCATTCAGCTTCACAAGTTCGGCATTGGCGCGGCTGAGTGACGCGCCAGCGGAACAAAGTTCCTCACACCAAGAGCTCGGTTCGATATTTGCCCGCGAGTGCCTTTGCGCGTCGCACGCGCTCGGCCTGTTCATCTTTACCGAGCTCAGGCGGCGGCGCGGCACCGCTGTCGACGGGATCGCCGACCGACATGAAAAACTCCTCCTGCCCCGCTGGCGTGCACATGCAGAGCAGGCGCGCCGGTCTGTCCGACCGCCGGCGGCACGACCTATCCCGAAGCCCAAAACGCCGCGATGACGCGCTGCAATGCCGACGAACGATCGCAAGGCCGGTGCCAGCCCCGCACCGCGGCCTGTGCCGACGGCCGATAGGACCGACCGATTTTTCAGGACGCGCTGATTCTTCCTCGCGGCAAGACCGGGCGACCGGCGAGCCGCGGCAGGCCGGTTGCCGGAGCAGGCCTCCGGGGTAAAAGTTGATCGTTGCCATCGAGACCGGTACTAACGCTTTCAAACCGTGGCTGCCCGGCCTCGATTTTTGCCAAGCCCGGGATATACGGCGATGACCGGCAATCTTGCGCGGGGGATCCGATGACTTTCAGTGCCGACATGTCGACGACGCTCAATCGCATTCTCGACACCGCCGCGGACAACCTCAGGGTCGCGAAGATTCTGATCCAGCTTGGTCTCGACCCCAACAACGTCACCTACGACGCGATCTTCAACCGCCTGCTGGAAATTTTTCTCGCCAACATCACGCTCGCCAACATGTTCGCGCTGATCGGCGCGATCTTCTTTGTCGCCACCTTGCTGACACAGACCATGGTGCCGCTGCGGGTTGCGAACATGATCGGTTGCGTATTCTTCGCCGGCTTCGGCGCGCTCGCCGGAAACATCACGACTTTCCTCTTGTATCTCCTGCTGGTCCCCATCAATGCCTATCGCCTGCGTCAGATGCTCGTTCTCGTGAAGAAAGCGCGCAGCGCAACGCAGGGCGACACGTCGATGGAATGGCTGAAGCCGTTCATGACCGAGCGCAAATATCGCAAAGGCGATGTGTTGGTAAAAAAGGACGATGTAGCCCAGGAAATGTTCATGACCGTTACCGGAAAATTCCTGGTCAAGGAAATCAAGGTCGAGCTGCCACCGGGACGCATTATGGGCGAACTCGGCTTCCTGTCGCCCAATAACCGGCGCACGGCGACGATCGAGTGCCTCGAGGACGGCCACGTCCTGACCATCACCTATGAGAAGCTGCTCGAGATCTACTTCCAGAATCCGCAATTCGGCTACTACTTCCTGGTGCTGACCAGCCAGCGCCTTCTGGAAAACAACGCCCGGCTCGAAGGCATCATCGCGCAGAACAAGATCGCACAGCAGGCCGCGGCCGGACCGAAATAGCGACTGTCGCGCGACATTTGGCGAGTTGCCTTCCGCGCCGTGCAAACTTAGCCGCCGCGTTGCCGGTCGGGCGGATTCGCCCTAACTTCGAAGGCAATGACAACAGAGAGGATCTGCCGATGGACATCGTTCCCATAGGTCCGGGATTTGCCGCCGAGCTGCGCGGCGTGACTCTTTCCGATATCGCCTCCGACGATGCCGCCTATGCGGCGGCGCGCGCGGCCTTCGAGGAACATTCCGTTCTGGTGTTTCGCGACCAGGATGTGACCGACGAAATCCAGCTCGCCTTTTCGCGCCGCTTCGGGCCGCCTGAGGTGACCAAGGTCGGCTCGCAGGGAACGGGTTCGCATTTCGTGATCCTGAGCACCATCGGCCCTGACGGAAAGGTGGTACCTCCCGATCACCGGCTTTCGCTTCGCAGCAAGGCCAACCAGCTCTGGCATACCGACTCCTCGTTCAAGCGCGTGCCGGCGCTGACATCGATCCTTTCGGCGCGTATCATTCCCGCGCATGGCGGGGAGACCGAATACGTCTCGACCCGCCATGCCTTCGAGCGGCTCGATGCGCCCTTGCGGAAGCGGCTCGAAAATTCCTTTGCATGGCACGATTACGCGCACTCGCGAAAGCAAATCGCCCCGGACCTTGCAAGCGCCGAAGAGCGCGCGGCGCTGCCGGCGCAATGCTGGCGCATGGTGTGGAAAAATCCTGCGAATGGCCGCGGCGCGATCTACCTCGCCTCGCACGCCTATGCGGTGGAAGGCATGGAGCCTGCCGCGGGGACGAAGCTGATCGACGAGCTGATGGCGTTCGCCACCGCGCCCGGCACGAGTTATATGCACCGGTGGCGCAAAGGCGACGTCGTGATGTGGGACAACCGCGCGACCATGCATCGTGGCCGGCCGTGGCCCTCGCACGAGGCGCGGCTGATGATCCGCACGACGATCTCCGCAACCGTTGCCGATGGCGTCGAGACCATGCGCCCACCATCGTCGCAGGCGGCGGAATAATAGCGCCCGCCGTTGCCCGCGGCGCGGATTTGCCTTTCGGCCAGATGTCGGCCGGCCGACACCTCGGGGCACCTCAAATATCAGAGTTCCCGCAAGTTAATGAAAAATTTCCCAATTTTGTTGTCAACATCGCAATTGTGCTGTCCCAATATGGCAGCCTGTGCGCGGACGAAAAACCAGCGTCCGCCGCTGGCCGTTCCCATTTTATCCCTTCACGGAGGGTGCAATGCATTTTGTAGCTGGGGCATTGGCCGTGCTGTCGGGCCTGTTTTACGCCGCCGAACATCATGAGATCGGCTCGGTCGGCGTGACGATGTGCCAATACGGCAGCACGTTCTGCGACAATCCATCCATCGTATTCGTGGGCGCCATTCTCGCAGCGCTTTGGGGCACCTTCGTCAGCATCCGCTGATCTCCCGTTTTTGCCGCGTTTTCTTCACGCGAACGGTACCCACTTCGCTGGAAAACGCTTTTAGCGCCCCTCAACGATCGGGCCCAATCGCATTGGTAGGGGTCGGACGATCGGTGATCTGCTGACCAAACAGGCTTCCGATCAGTTCCACCACGGTGCGCGCGGTACGTCCGCGCTCATCGAGGAATGGATTGAGTTCCACAATATCGACGGACTGAACCAGTCCGGAATCATGCAACATCTCCATCACCAGATGCGCCTCGCGATAGGTCGCGCCGCCGGGCACCGTGGTGCCCACGCCGGGGGCAACACCCGGATCGAGAAAATCGACGTCAAAGCTCACATGCAGCACGCCATGGCGGGCTTTCACCTTATCGATGACGCGGCGGATCGGGACCCCAACCCCGAATTCATCGATCTGGCGCATATCGGCAAGGCTGACGCGACGATGGCGCAAGAGATCGTTTTCCAGTTTGTCGATCGAGCGTGTGCCGAACAGTTCGAGTTGGCTGGAATCGATCGAAGCACGCGGCTCTTGCCCCAGGAGGCCATCGAGCCCCGGCTCGCCGCAAAGAAATGCCGCCGACATCCCGTGCATGTTGCCCGTGATCGTTGTCGCAGGCGTGTTGTAGTCGGCATGCGCATCCAGCCACAGGACGAAAAGCTCGCGGCCCGCTTCGCGGCAATGACGCGCGACCCCGTTCACCGAACCCATCGACAGCGAATGATCTCCACCGAGAAAGATCGGGACGGCGCCCGACTGCGCGAGCTCGTAGGCGCGTGCGCTCAATGTCCGGATCCAGCGCTGAATTTCCCGGTAATGCCTGGTGTTGCCGGGGGCAGCATCATCGAGGTGGGCCACCTCGGCGACGGAGAGATCGCCGTGGTCTTGCACGGCGAAGCTTAGCCCCTCGAGCAGGGTCAAAAGGCCCGCCGTTCGGAGCGCCGCCGGCCCCATCAGGGTTCCGCGCTGCGACGCCCCGATTTCGATCGGAGCGCCAAGCACGGCAATGCGTTTCGTCAGGTCTGATTTTGAAACATCGCTCACAGGCAAGACCTCTGAAGTGACCTATCTATCTGCAACGAATGTCCCGCAAAAGACAGCGCGAAGACAATCAGGTTCAAAACAGCTTCGGCCCGCGCCGGTCGAGCTTGGCTTCCCACGTCATCAGGGTCGCAGCCGCGATCATCAGCGCTATTCCGGCAACGCTGACCGCGGCCTGCATCGCGAAGCTGCCGGAAATCCCCGTCAGGATCACGAAGCCCGCGAACGACAGCAAGACGCTGAAGCAATACATCGACAGCGAGTTTTCCCCGCAGCGGATCATCGCCGTCATCCAGGGTTTCATCAGCCCGTGCCAGCCATGCGGCATCAGCCGCGAGACCACGACGGCCAGCGCCAGAAAATGTACGAGCCGCACGGGCGCCAGGTGGCTCTTGTAGATCGGGTAGATCAGCTTCGACACCGCATCGGGGATCAGCCACGTGAGCGGCTCGATCTGCCAGCTCAACGTGACGATGAGGCTGAACGCGAGATAGAGCACCGCAAGCCACAGCGTACCGCGTGACTGCACGATCGTCTTGAGCCGTCCGGCACCCCGATCGGCATACCAGGCGCCGAACACGAACAGTATCTGCCAGGCCAAGGGATTGAAGTACAACTCGCCGGTCGGCCACGCCGGCACATGCCAGCTGAAGAGCTGCACCATGAGATAAAGCAAAAACGATAAGACCAGCGCGGCCGCGGCGTTGCGGATCAGGAGCCACAGCACGGCCGGGAAAGCCAGGTGCAGCAGCACGAAGGTGGGCAATATGTCGGTGTTGACGGGCGTATATCGCAGAACCACGACGTGGGCCAGGGCCACGCCGGGATTGTCGAAAAAGAACCGCGTGTTGGTCTCGTCGAGAGAGCGGCCGCCGCCGCCGGCAACCCAAATCAGAACGAGATAGACGATCACGAGCATCAGGAAAGCGGCGTAGATTTCAAAGCCGCGCCGCAGCGCCCGCGCCACGATCGTCGGCCAGCCCTGCTCGCGCAGCGTGCCGCCATAGGCCAGCATGCAGGTGTAGCCGGACACGAACACGAACACTTCGGTGGTGTCGCTGAAGCCGTAGTTGCGAAGCGTCAGCCAGTCGAATGCGTTATCCGGGATGTGATCGATGAAGATGAACCACAGCGCGAGCCCGCGGCAGGCATCGAGGCGCAGATCGCGGCGATCGCCATCGATATGCACGGCAGGAGCCTTCCCAGCCCCCGGCAAATGATCGGTCACGGCCTCCATCAGCCTCGTCTCACGCCCCACGTTACGGTCATGATACAGATTCGACGGCGGATGTCTTTATCCGGCATATTGCGGACGATATCAGGGGCTTGCGGGGCTTACACGGCTCTCTCCCGCTCCGGCGCAGCAACTTCTTGCACTATTATTAAGCTAATCGGGATCAAATGGGCTATGAGATGCTTGTCTCGCTGTTCGCAGCCATATCCAGCAATGGCACGGGCTGATTTCTTTCGCTGCTTCGAAAGCGCCCGTCATGATGGTCCTGGATCATTCCGTTGTTCCCGCAGTCGTTCTTGTCGTTGAGGACGAAATGCTGCTGCGGATGCGCGCGGTCGATATGGTCGAAGACGCCGGCTATACCTCGGTTGAGGCCGTGGATGCTGACGAAGCTGTCGCAATCCTTGAATCCCGATCCGACATCGCGCTGCTACTCACAGACGTCCAGATGCCCGGCAGCATGGACGGCCTGAAACTCGCGCACACGGTGCGTGAGCGCTGGCCGCCGATCAAGATCATCCTGGTATCCGGCCAGTTGAAGCTGGCCAGCATCGATATTCCCGCCGACAGCCGGTTTTTCGGCAAGCCGTTCGAAGCCGGGGAAATGATCGCGCAAATGCAGAAAATGATCGGTCATGCCTGATGTCGGCGCTTTCAGGCGGAAAACGTCGATATTCACCCTATCGTGCTACCAGCCACGTCGCGATTGTTATGACGGGTACCCGACCGATGGTGATACGGTGAACGATGTCAGAGATTGAAGTCCAGCCGGATGAGCTTCATTTGAAGGACGCAGCGCACCCCCCGGAGTTTTTGGAGGCGGAGAACGTCAGTCTTCGGCTGTTGCTCGCGCAGGCCGAAATTGATGCGCGGGAATTGCTCGCTCAGGCCGGTATTGACGCCAAGGAGCGCGAGGCGGCCGACAAGCTCCAGAAGCTGATCCTCGAAGAACTTCACCACCGCATCAAGAATACGCTCGCAACCGTCAGCGCGATTGCCTCCCAGAGCCTGCGCAATGTGCCGGGGGCCGAACACGCGCAGCACGCGATCGAAGGCCGGTTGCTGGCACTGGGGCGCGCTCACGACCTTCTGTTGCAGGCGAGATGGACCACTGCGGATCTCGGAAAGATCATTCGTGGTGCGACCGAAGCTTTCGACAATCCGGACGTGCCGAAATTCTCGATCGCGGGACCCGAAATACGGATGACGTCGGGAGCCGTGATCGCGATTGCGATGACGCTTAACGAGCTCTGCACCAACACCACGAAATTCGGCGCCTTGTCGGTGCCGGGCGGGCGCGTCGACATTGCCTGGGCGCTTGATCCCAGCGGGCAGCGCCTGAATCTGACATGGACCGAGAAGAATGGCCCCGCGGTTCGGGCTCCCGATCGGCGCAGCTTCGGTACCCGGCTGATCGAAACGCTCGGCAAGCAGCTCAAGGGCGACGTGCTGCTGACCTATGAGCCCGCCGGCTTTGTCTATGCGCTCAACGTGCCGCTGGCGTCTCTCATTTCGACCGTTTCCGAATAGCCGGAAGCGCGTCTCGATCCAACCCGATACCGCCGTGCAAAAAAACGGCCCCAGCGCGAGGGGCGCGCGCTGAGGCCGTCATTTCATCGGATACCGGTGGGGGCACCTGGCACCCGGCAGTACATCGGCAAGTCGCCAACCCCGTGATGGTTCCGGCCCGCGGGCGGGGTTCTGCCACCATACAAAAAAGCCCCGGACGATGCCGGGGCTTTCAGTCTTTCCAAGTGCCGGGAGAGATTCGCAGTTCAGTAGTCCGGATTTCAGTACTTCGCTACCACAGGGGCGTTGAGGAGGTAGTTGAAGCCGACGCGCAGAATGTTGTCGGTGAAATGCGAGGAGTAAGACGCCCCGGCATTGGTGCGCGGCGGCACCAGAATATTGGTGGCGATCGGACCGGCGCTGACGGTGCCGAGATCCATGTAGAGATATTCGAGCTTCATGGTCCAGTTTCCGCTGATCCGGCCTTCGATGCCGGCGCCCGCCGTCCAGCCAACTTGGGTCGAATTAAGACCGGGGAAAAGAACCGTGTTGAGAGGGCCCTGCAGAGTGCCTCCGGTGATGCTGCCCCCGGTGTCGATTTCGCCATACGCCAGACCGCCAGTTCCGTACAGCAGTATGGTCGGAGTGACCAGAACGCCGGCGCGGCCGCGCACGGTGCCGAACCAGCTCAGCTTCTGGGTCAAAGTCGAGGTAATGTCGCCGCCGCCGTTACCGCATGCGACGCAAGTGAAGGCGGTAGATCCGCGCTCGCCGCTGCCCTGGACGTCGGCTTCGAAGCCGGCCACCCAGTTCGATATTTGCCAATTATACCCGAACTGGGCACCGCCGATCACGCCATTGACGTCATTGCGGGACGTTGCGGTGTCGAGGATCACTCCCGTAGCGAGATCGGAGATCTCCGCGGTATTGCCCGAGCGGCCCCAGCTGTAGCCGATGTTGCCACCGACATAAAAGCCGCTCCAGTTGAAGGCGGGTTCGACGTACACCGGCGCCTTGGTATAGGTCCGGGCGGGGAGGTCCGCGGCCGTTGCAGCGGTGATGCCGACCAGCGCGCCCACAACGGCGGCGCTCACGATGAATTTTAGATTTCGCATAATTCTCTCCAATCAGACCCAGCTTACCAATGAGAGCCGGCTTGCGATAAAGTTAGAATCCGGGAACACCCTCTTATCCCTAAGGCGACGTGCAATTATGTTGCCTATGGGGTTCCCGGCGGATTTTTGCCGGATGTTGCAAAATAGGCGCGATTTGGAGGTACCCAATTGGTCACAAAAGGTGTCCTATTCGGGAGGTAAAATGGCGTCCTCGAGCAGCGTGGGCGCGCAGGATTTGCCGCCGCGCTTGTGAGCTTCGACGGGCGCAAAAAGGCACGGTTTTTTGTCCCCGACAGCGGAAGCCCCCGCATCGCCTGGGGTTTCATCCGGGAAACCAGCTATTGGTTCCCTTGGTTTTTGGAGCATGACGATCCGATGGAAGAGCACCGGATTGCAAGCAGGCATCGGGTCCTGAAGGCCGGAACGATCGAGTTCGGCCGCGGCGCGATCGACTGCACGGTCCGCAATATCTCCGCCACCGGCGCGGCCCTTGACGTTACAAGCCAGATCGGAATCCCCGCCCAGTTCACCCTGGTGACGGACGGCAACCATCTGCCCTGTCGTGTCGTCTGGCGGAAGGAAAAGCGGATCGGCGTCACCTTCGATCAAAAGCCGTAACGGGACGTCCCCAACGCCGGCGCAGAAATATTCGGCAATGCTGGCCGCATCTCGGCCGGCCGGCAGTTGCGGATACGCGCTGAGCACGAATCAGCCGATAGTGGTGGCTGCACAGTTCCCTCTTAAATCTTTCGCATCGTAACCGCAGATGAAACAGAACACGTCCCCCTCCGGCGGCTGGGCCCCCCGGCTGGCACAGGAATCGAGATTGCTTCATCTGGAGGATCTGCTCGCGCGTCCGCGCAGCGGGGACGAAGCGCTGCAAACCGAAATCGAGCGCGCGGCCCTGCTTGGCGCGCTCGACCGGCGGCAGGATGCGCAAGCGGCCTTCATCGACATCCTGCGCCGGTGGCCTACGAATTTCAGCGCGCTCAACGAATTCGGAACGCTGCTCGCAGGCCAGGGCGCCATCGACGCCGCCTGCCGCGTCTATGCCGAGGCGATCCTCCACCATCCCGACAACCCGATGGGGCATGTGAACCTCGCCAATCTCTTGCTTCGCGCCAACAAGCACGAGCAGGCGCGCGTGCATTATGAGGCGGCGTTGCGGGCCGATCCGGATCATGCGGGCGCGCATCAGGGATTGGGCGCGGTGCTCGCCGACAATGGCGACCGCGAAGGCGCGCGCGAGCATTTCCGAAAAGGTTTTCGCGGCCACGCCCTATCGAGCCTGCCCTATCGCGGCAGCGGGCCGCCGGTGGCGCTGCTGCAGCTGGTCTCCTCCGGCGGCGGCAATATTCCGACCGCCCCGTTCCTGGACGACTGCATCTTCCTGACGTCGGTTATCGTCGCAGACTATCTGGATCCCTCGGTGCCGCTGCCGCCGCATCGGCTGATCTTCAACGCGATCGGCGATGCCGACCTCTGCGGGCCCGCGCTCGAGGCCGCCGTCGATTTGATCGCGCGGAGCTCCGCCCCCCTCATCAACGATCCCCGCGCGGTGATGAAGACCGGGCGCATCAGCAACGCACACCGGCTTGCCGCCTTGCCCGGCGTGGTGACCCCGAAAACCCTGTCGGTCGCGCGCGACATCCTCGCCGGCCCCGATGGCACGGCCTGGATCGCGGATAACCAGTTTACGTTGCCGCTGCTGTTGCGTTCGCCCGGCTATCACACCGGACGCAATTTCATTCTCGTCGAGAAGGCGGCCGAACTATCCGCAGCCGCAGGCACCCTGCCGGGAAGCGAACTTCTCGTGATCGAATATCTCGATGCCCGCGGCAAAGACGGCAGCGCGCGCAAATACCGCGTGATGATGATCGGGGGAAAACTCTATCCGCTGCATCTGGCGATATCCCGAAACTGGAAAGTGCATTACTTCACCTCCGACATGGCCGACCAGCCGGACCATCGGGCGGAAGAAGCCGCTTTTCTCAGCGATATGCCCACGGTGCTTGGCGACAAGGCGATGGTCGCGCTCAACGAGATACGCGCCGCGCTCGGCCTCGATTATGCCGGCGTCGATTTCGGACTGAGCGCCGACGGCGACCTGTTGCTGTTCGAGGCCAATGCGACCATGGTGATCGCAGCGCCCGACCCCGATCCGCGCTGGGCCTATCGGCGCCCCGCCATCGCCGGGATCATCGACGCCGTCGTCGCCATGATCAGGGAAAGAGCCGGCGCAAACCAGGCCAAAAGTCGGGCGGCCGGCTAGGCCAGATTTGGGCCTTCGCCGCCCACACCGATGCTGCAGAGCAAAAACTTTCCTAAAATTAATCCGCCGCCGGCATGGCCTGAAGTCGCCGCTTCCGCGTTTAAACACCATCTATTGAATCAGAATTGATCGGGATGGAAACGATGAAACGGGCTCTTGCCGTATTGGCCTTCATCTGCCTTGTCACAGGCGGCCTTTACGTCGCCGCCAGCAAATGGGCCATTCGGCACGAAACGCTGAATCTCTTCGATACCGCGCGGGCGCGCTCCGTTTCGGTGGATCTTGCCGTGCGCCGCGACTACGAGATGAAGGCCGATGCCGGTTACTGGAAGCTTCCGGTCGCCGTCATCAGCAACGGCAACACCGTCAAGAACACCGAATATTCGTTCCTGGCCAACGTCCTTGCGGCGCGGGGATATCTGGTTGCCAGCATTCAGCAGGATCTGCCGACCGATCCGCCGCTGGTCACCAAGATCGGCTTGCCTTACGTCGGCCGACAGGTGGTCTATGAACGCGGCGAGGCCAATATCCTGTTCGTGCTCGGGCAATTGAAAAAACTGCAGCCGAACGCCGACTACGATCACCTGACGCTGGTTGGACATTCCAATGGCGGCGACATCGCGATGTACTGCGCCAAGCAACATCCGGAACTGGTGTCGAAGGTCATCACCCTCGACAATCTGCGCGTTCCCTTCGTGCTCAGCGACAAGATGAAAATCCTGTCGTTCCGCTCGGCGGATCCGAACTTCAAGACCGATCCCGGCGTGCTGCCGACCCCGCATCAGGCCAAGGCTGACGGTATCGACATCGTCAAAACCCAATTCCAGCACACCGACATGAGCGACCGCGGCCCGGATACCGTGAAAGAGACGATACAGGCGACCCTCGATCGGTTTCTGGGCGATGCCGCCGCCAGCGATCTGGCACCGGTGCCAACCGACAATCCGCTGATCGCCAAGCTCGGACCGGCGCCTTATCCGTAAGCCGGCGCCGCGCCGCCGGACGCGGCGAGGCGATAACGCCGTGTGCGCCAGTCAAGCGACCTTGAGGCAAATCAATGCACAAGGACGCCCGCGGCGCCAAAAAAGAGTATGGGCAAGTTGATATTTCGCTGCGCGCGGACCGGCATGAATGTTCAGATTGACATGCCCGATGCCGCGCCGACGGATTATCCGGATAGCTATGAGTCCGTGACCTGCCCGGCGTGTGCCCGGATCCATCTCGTCAACAAGACCACCGGCAGGACATTGGGTGACAATGCAAAACAAGATGTCGTCCACGACGAAAAGCGCCGTCCTTGAACCGGCGTCGCACTTGCAGTTCTCGCATTTGCAGTCAGATACCGTCATCCCTCTGCGGATAGCTTCGCCGGGTCCCGCCCCCATTGCGGCTCAGGTAGAATCCGAAACCCCTCACCCAATACGCCACGGCCTCGATCGGACGCTGGGCTTTCTCAGGCGTCTGATCGCGCGCATTGATCTAAAGGATTTTCCGGGATCGTGCTGCGGATGATCGCGGAGCGGCACGACGCAATTGGCTTATTTGGGCTTATTTCATCCGGCCGTCGGGTCCGAACTGACGCAGATAGGCCCATAAGTTCCTGGCCTCGGTTTCGTCCCTGATGCCGGAAATGGATTTTTTGGTGCCCGGAATTTTCGCTTTGGGATCCCTGATGTACTCGACAAAGACGGCTTCGTTCCAGGTAAAGGCGCAATCCCTGTTGCCGGCCGAATAGGTGTAACCATCGACGGTCCCGCATTTGCGGCCATCGATCCCGTTGAGCTGCGGACCGATCTTGTTCTTTGCGTTTACGCCGATGGCATGGCAGCCAAGGCACCGGCTGAACGATATCTCTCCAGCCGGGATATCCTGCGCCGACACCGTTGATATCGACACGCCAACGACGATCGCGGCGATCCGGAACTCATTCATCGGGTTGCACGATATCATCATGCGGCGCCTCGCCCCTGTCTGCCGTTGACCGCCAACGGCATCGCTGCAATTAGCAATGCGCGAATAGCAATGCGCGAACCATCCAAATTAATTTATCGGCAGGGCCACCTTACCCTTTGATCAGGATCAATGGCTCTGGTGCGATACCGCGCATTGTTTCAATATATAGGCGCAGGTGCGGAGCCCCTGGATGGGCCCGCCCGGCGCAGCGAAGGGGAATATCGGATGCGCGCGATTTTCAGGCATATTTGGGCGCTGGTGATTGTCACCGCTGCGCTTGGCGGGGCGCTCGGCGTGTCACGGGCAGCCGCGGCCGACGCCGATCATGGCGCGGAGCTCGCCAAGCGCTGGTGCGCCACCTGTCATGTGGTTGAAAGCGACCAGAAGCAGGCGAGCGCCGATGTTCCTCCGTTCGCTGCGATCGCGCGCAAACCGGATTTCAACGCGGACAAGATCGCTTCCTTTCTGCTCGAACCGCATCCGAAGATGCCGAATTTTCCGCTGAGCCGCATCGAGGCGGCCGATATCGCCGCCTATATCGGTTCGCTGCGCAAATAAGCAGATAGCGCGTGCAAAAGCGGCGCGTTGAGAGGACAATCCGTCAGCCGTAACCGCGTGAGCGAGCGAGGCGGATGGACATATACCAGGACTCTTCCCTCGAAGAACGAGGACACGATGCTTAACATTCCCCGACCGACGCCCACCTGCACGCGCTTTCAGACCACCACCAACATGTCGTGCATCAAAGGCAGCGACCGCATGAGGTTGGTGCTGATCGAACCGCAAGACCGCAGCTTCAATCTCCTGACTTACCAGTGCGGCGGGTGCGCGTCCGATGAGAGTTTTTTGAAGGCGATCTAGTTTGGCCACTCCGTCGATCCCTGCTGATCGACGCAAAGTGCGCGCCAGCGCGCGCATACCGGCGATCGCACGCCAGACCCACAGACATCTGGCGCCGTCAACCTAAGACAAAATCCGGATTTTGCAGATTACAAATGCAAACCCCTGCCGGTGATAGCCGACAGGGATCAGCAGAAAGGTTGACAGACGGCGGATGGCAACACCCGGTGGCCCGTCAAGGACCTGCGAATGAAATTCAAGTCCACGGCACGCGCCCATGCAAGACTATTTTGTGGGCAGCGGATTCCTCTTGTCCCGGTCGCGCGCGCCGCGTGTGCTTTCAGGACTTGGGCTTCGTTGCACCCTTGGCGGCAGACATGACCTCGCCCGTGATCTGCCGCATATGCTCGCCGGCATTGGTGAACTGACTTCTCAGGAACTCCGACTGAATTTGCATGGCCTGCTGAAGATCGGTGGCGTGGACCAGCTTGCGCGCGTGTTCGAAGGCGGCCTTCATGTTCTGCTCGGTGAACGACAACGCCTGTTTGGAAATTTCCGTCCCCGGGCTCGGAATCGACGCCACCGATTTGTTGGCGGCATCGAAGAACATTCCAAACGCCTTTTCCGCCTGATCGATGGTCTTTTCGGCCAAATCGCGCAGTTCAGCCGGGACTTCCAGTTTCGGCTCAATCATGGGCGCCATCCCTCCTGTTTGGCCCGTGGTTACCACACTTCCCGGACGCTGGCGAATTCACCGGTAACTGGAAGGGGTCTAGGCCGCCCGCACGGTGGCGAGGAATTTTCCCACTTCCAGCTTGAGGCGGTTGCTTTCGCTCGACAGCGACTGGGCCGAGGACAAGACCTGAGAGGAAGCCGAACCGGTCTCGGCGGCGCCGCCTCCCCTGGCGGCCTCTTTCATGTCAGCCTGTTGCCTCCTAGAGAGCGATCCAAGCCATTGATCTCAGCGCGTGTCGAGCCGCCCGTTCACGCCGCCGGGAAGAGGCGCGGGACCGGTGGCGAGCCGTTCGACCAGATCTACGACTTCAGACCGCTGCAGGGGCGAAAGCTTGATGAACGCTTTCAACAGCCGCAGGTCCTGGATCGTTTCGCTGGACGGATATCCGAGCTTTTCGCTCAACTCCGAAACAGATATGCGATTTTTCATGTCGCGCCTTTAAGCGGCGATTTAAGCGGATTTGCCAAGTTGAAAGTATGCCAAGGAACAACCCCACCGGCAAGGCAAACTGCCGCGCAGCACGGCCGCTTCAACTGGCAGAATCTGCACTTCTTGATGGGGTTTGGCGGAATTTGTACTTGTTGTCGCCACCGCCCCGTCAGATGTGAGGCAGTCGCCTGCCGGGTGCGCGCCTGTCGATATGCGCGGTATCGGATATATTTCTGGAGATGCAGCGGAACCGAACAGACTTTAGAATAGCCATGGCAATGCGGGCCTATTTCGACGCCGAGTCCTTTGCCAAGAGCGCAATGGCGTCCTGCACCGTCGTCATGAACTGGGCGGGGAAGATGATGGTGGAATTCTTCTCCACCGAGATTTCCGCCATCGTCTGCAGGGTGCGGAGCTGCAGCGCCACGGGATGCTGGGTGATGATATCGGCCGCCTGGCCGAGCTTCACGGCGGCCTGGTATTCGCCTTCGGCGGCGACGATCTTGGCGCGGCGCTCGCGCTCGGCCTCGGCCTCCTTGGCCATCGCCCGCTGCATGTTCTCCGGCAGCGTGATGTCCTTGATCTCCACCGCCGTGACCTGGGTGCCCCAGGGCTCGGTGTGGAGATCGATGACGTTCTTGATCTGGTCGTTGATGCTGGCGGTGTCCGACAACAGCTGATCGAGGCTGAAGCGCCCGACCACGTTGCGTACCGTGGTCTGGCTGATCTGGTTGATCGCGTTGTAGACGTTCTCGATGGCGATCACGGCCTTTTCCGGATCGGTGATGTGATAATAGGCCACGGCCGCGATATCGATCGAGACGTTGTCCTTGGTGATGATCTTTTGCGACGGGATCTGCATGGTGACCGTGCGCAGCGACACCCGCGTCATCGTCTGGAATGGAACGAAGATCAGCGTCAGGCCGGGCCCGCGCACGCCGGCAAATCGGCCGAGCAGAAACACCACGCCGCGCTCATATTGCTTGAGTACCCGAAGCGAAATCAGGGCATAGAGGAAAGCAAGCAATACAAGAAAGGAAATGAAGCCCATGGCGCCCTCACCGGTTGTTTTGCCGCGAAGTCTAGCACTTTACGAACCGGTGGCGAGACGCGATTTGGAAAGCCATACCGCGCCGGAACAACCTTGATCGAGGTCAAGGCGCGGCTTGCGGGGTGTGCTCTAATTACAAAGTGTGAAGAAAGCTCGCAGCTGATGGAATTCGGAGCAGCTTCCTTTGACGCTCTGTTTGACGCGATATTTCACCTGAGCGCTGGATCATGGATGCCTCCCGAGGCTGGGTGGCCTGGCAGGGCATCCGTGAGCCCTTTTCCGGCAAGTACGCGAGCACCGCTATGCGGACCTATTATTTCGACCTGATGGACGGCATCCCTACCAGGGACAGGCAGGGGCTGGAGTTTCTCACCATCTCGGGCGCGATCGAGCACAGCAAGGATCTCGCAAAGCGGCCTCGCGACGATCCGCGATGCAGGGATTCCGCCCTCTCGGTGGTTGTCCTTGACGAATCCGGCACCGAGATTCACCGCGAGCGCGTGTATCCCGACCGATCAGAATCCAGCGCGCGCTGCTGCGGGATCGCGTAACGGTCGGCTCGCCTGTCACGGCTCAATGTGAGGCTTCTATGAACCATCGCATCGCGGTGTCGCTGCGCGACGCGCAGCAAGGGTCGCAGACGGCAACGATACCGCGACCATGACATCATCTTCATCGAAGCCTCCATCGCCTCAGGCATTAGTGGGGCGTGGCCGGCGCGGCGTTCAAACCGGCCGGCCGAAATTTGGAAAAACCGCGCCATGATGCCCGCCGCCTGACCGATTGCCGGACTTTCCGGTGGCCTAGCCGCTTGCCAAGGGCACCTCCATCGGGCAATTTTGCGCGGAAACCGGCGCGACAATGACGCCGGTAACCGTTTTGGCAGCTCCGGCCATACGAGCCGGGCGCCACAGGGGAGGTTCATCATGCTGACACGCCAAATGCTGACACGCCGGGGCTTTGCCGGAATTGCATCCTGCGCGCTCTGCACCATCACCGGATTTGCTGCGACCGACGCATCGGCGCAAACGCCCCCAGCCGCGACACCCGGGGTCACGCGAAAAATCCTGTCGCAGGCCGACGGCCCGACGCCGGGATATGTCACGCTCATCGTGGATATCGAAATCGAAGCCGGCGTCACCATCGGGCGGCATACCCATCCGGGAATCGAAAGCGCCTATATGCTCGAAGGCGGCTTCGACCTGCCGATCGAGGGCCAGCCGACCAAGTCCTTCAAGCCGGGCGACGCGGTCGTGATTCCGGCCAACACGCCGCATGCAGGCGGCAAGAACGGTGACAAGAAGTCCCACATCGTGAGCACCTATATCGTGGAGAAGGGCAAGCCGCTGGCCTCGCCCGCCTGACCCCGCGTCAAACGGTCTTGAGCCACAGGGGCCGCAGGGGTGCTTGTCCTGGCGCTCGAGGCGACGGGATTGCCATACGGCGGACGCCATGAGCGCCAGCGCCATTAATGCAATAAGGCCGATCGCAGCCTGCTGCGGAGACGGAAGCGCCACGAAGGCAGCGGGGCTGTGGACCAAATCAAAGTGGAATACTTGCACTGGAGGATTGCCATCGCGGCCAGCAGCACGAGCCAGGCAATGAAACTCAACATTGCAAATTTCCCCACATAAAACTTATAAAAATCAGCACAGGAACGAGCGGAGCGCAAAGGCGCCCCGCGGCAGAGCAAATTAATAGACAATCATTATCGGGCTAAGACAGGCCCCGCAATGCCACCCTTTTGCGCAGAGTGCGTGCGCCAGGCGATACGGCACTACCGCTTCAACCGCTGGGCCCCAACGGTCAGCGTGAAACGTTCCCATAAAACAATTTATAATTGTGTCCGTGGCCGCTGGTTTCGCAAGAGAGTCAGAGATCGCGCGAGATCAGAAAAGGCTCGCGGGCAGAGACGAGGCACCGGTCCTCTCCGGTGCCCAGCCCCATTTAGAAGGCGACGCCGATGCGTATTCCCCGCCGCCAGACAATGCGGCTTCGCTTTCGCACATTGCCGTGGAGAAGCTCGATACGATCGGGCAGCGGCACCATCGGAAATATTTCGAGACACGCACCGCCCCGGGAGTAGTCGATCAGCCTGCAGGGAATCGCCGGCAACTTCGGGTTCACGATGATCTGGGCCTTGCTTGCCTCAGGACTCGTGGGCCGAACTCGCGGATATAAACGCGGTGACTTGGCTTCCGGCATAGGGACCCCGTGCATTCAGGGCAGTTAAGACCTGCATAGATGACCATCGTCATACACGACAATCGTTAAACAACTGCTGAGGCGGGGGATCGGGCGTTTAGATCACGGTAATCATTTTCTCGATCCGGAGTTACGAAGTCCTCAACAATTTTATGTTAAGTCGCAAAAATCCGCGCAAGGCCGAAAGAAGTGCCATGAACGGCCTTCTATGTCCTTTACCACCTGCTCGCCGGCCGTGATGCGGATGGTGCCGGCAGGCTTGTCCCGCAATTCGCTCAATCCGGCGAACTCGGCCTCGATCTCGTCGAAGCGCGGTGCAGGCGCCTCGGGCAGGCGTTCGCCGGCTTCGGTGGGCGCGATGCTCCTTGTGGTTCGAGCCGGAAGCCGCAAGCCCGGTCGAGCTTCGAGGCCGCGAATGGTGTGGCTCAGCGCCGATCGCGGAACGCCGAGCTTCGCCGCCGCGCGCGTGAAGCTGCGCTCCCTCGCGACAGCGAGGAAAGCCGGAACGTCATCGAGATTTTCCCGGCGTCGTTCATCGACGCGGGATTTGCGTTCGGTTGCCTTTTCGACCAAAGCAGGCAATCTCCCGCCTGGGAAGGACCGAGGAATGCAAACCAACTATTTGGCCCTGGCAATCGTCATTGGATACATGGTCAGCCTCGGCCTGCTTACGACCGTCGTCCAGCGGTCCGTCACCACGACGACAACCTTCACGTCGGGCACCAGCGGCCATTCGGGGATCCCCGCCGTTCTGGTCGGCCTGATGTTGATGTCCGAATTCATCGGGACGTCGGCGAGCGTCGGTACGGCCCAGGAGGCGTACAGGTTCGGCATCTCCGCCTCGTGGAACATCATCGCGCTCGGCGCCGGCTTCTTGTTCTATGCCTATTTCCTCGCCGGGAAATATAAAGAGTCGGGGCACAACACGATCTCCGCGGTGTTTGCCGACGCATACGGGCCGCAGACCAAAATCGCCACGTCGCTGGTGATGATCTTTGCTCTGCAGATCGTCGCGGTGGCGATGTACGCGGGCGGAGGCGCGATATTGAGTGCGCTGCTCGCCGTTGATCGCACGCTTGCCACCATCATCTGCGGCATCGTCGCCGTTTTATACGTCTTCATGGGTGGAATGAAATCCGTGGTTTACACGAACGTCATCCATTCGCTCGTGAAGTACCTCGGCATCGGTGTCGCAGTTTACTTCGGACTCACGAAAGTCGGCGGCTTTCAGGAGCTGCAGGCGCGTCTTCCCAGCGAAATGTTTTCCTGGACGAACGTGGGCTGGAGCCAGATCTTCGCCTGGTTCATCGCCGGCGTTGGCGCCACTTTCTCCACGCAATACGTCATTCAAGCCATTAACACGGTCGAAACCCGGCAAAAGGCGAAAGCCGCGAGCCTGTACACCGCGCTGCTGCTGGTGCCGTTCGGCATTGCGACCGCGCTGGTCGGAATGTGCTCACTCGCGCTGTTCCCCAACATCAAATCCATCAACGCGTTCTCCGCCTTGATCGCGGATATGGATGGGGTGATGGCGGGCGTGGTCGCGGCAGGACTGGCGGCGTCGCTGTTCGGCACCATCGCCGCGATCAGCGTTTCAACCGCGACGCTCCTCTACAAGGATTTCTACACCCGGTTCGTGACGAAGCAAGGTGATGAGAAGCGATCGCTGAATTTCATTCGCGTCACGACGATTATCGTCGGCCTGCTTCCGATCGCTCTCGCAATCTACACGCCGAACATTCTGCAAATGACGTTTTTGGCCAAGGCGATCCGGGCATCGCTTTCGGTCCTGGTGCTGCTCGTCTTCTACGCGCCGTGGTTCGGCACCAAAACCGGAGCTCTGTTCAGCATCCTCTGTTCTCTGGTCGCAACCATCGCGTGGTTCATGATGGGCAATCCGTTCGGGATCGACAATGCCTACCTGGCACTGGTCGTCCCGCTCATCACGATGGGCCTCAGCTCGATGGTCGAGCGAATCCGCAACGGCAAGATCACGCCTGTGGCCGTCGAAGCCGCCCGATCGGCGCCGGACTAGGCGCTGATAGCGGACATCCAGCACCCCGCCTGTGATACCCGCACGCCAAGATGCAGGCATTCGAACCTGCTGTTTGCAATCATGTAGCAGCCGCGGTCATTCTTTCGACGGCGTTGGGAACTTCAATATCGACTTCAAGCGTCGATACATTGTTGCCCCTGTCCATCCTGACGATAACCTTTTCCGGATCAAGTACGACATGCCGAGCGACCACCGCGAGGATCTCTGCCCGAAGTAGTTCCAGCAAATCAGGCTGACCGCGCAAACCGCGTTCGTGCGCCAGGAGAATCTGCAACCGTTCCCGTGCAACAGGCGCGGAAGCAGTGCGGCCACTGAAGAGCCGCGGCAGATTCATCATGCGGCCCTCCGTCCCAGCAATCGATCCATCAAGCCTTTTCGTTCGACCGGCACCATCATGGCGACAGTTTCGCCCATCAGACGATGCGCTGCATCGGTGTAGGCGCGGGCCGGCGCGCTGGTGGCGTCGTTCAGAGTAACGGGAGATCCAACGTTCGACGCACGCAAAACGTCCTGGCTCTCAGGAATGATTCCAAGCAGCGGCGTAGCGAGGATTTCAAGAATATCCTCAATGCTGAGCATTTCTCCCCGCGCTGCACGCGCTGTGTCATATCGGGCTATCAGCACATGCTTTTCCACCCGCTCGCCCTTCTCGGCCTTCACGGTCTTTGAATCGAGCATTCCGATGATGCGGTCGGAATCGCGCACCGAGGAGACTTCGGGGTTGGTGACGATGACCGCCTCGTCCGCATAGCGCATCGCTAGCATCGCGCCTCGCTCGATGCCGGCTGGGCTATCGCAGAGGATCCAGTCAAACTTGGTTCGCAGGTCCGCGATGATACCGCTGACGCCCTCGTCCGTCAGGGCATCCTTGTCCCTGGTTTGGGATGCGGGAAGCAACCACAAATTCTCGAGGCGCTTGTCGCGAATGAGAGCTTGCGAGAGTTTTGCAACGCCCTGCACCACATTGATGAGGTCAAACACAACCCGCCGTTCCGCCCCCAGAACAAGATCGAGGTTGCGCAGGCCGACGTCGAAGTCGACAACCACTACCTTTTCTCCCATTTGCGCGAGCGCCGCACCGAGCGCGGCAGTAGAAGTTGTTTTGCCGACGCCGCCCTTGCCGGACGTCACGACCAAGACTTTGGCCATTCTGATCTCCCTAGCGGATTAATTCAGCGGTGTAATCTTTATGATGTCGCCTTCGAGACATACTTGAGCTGGCCGATCGCACATGGTGGCATCTATTTCTTCAGCAGTTTGATAGTGACCGTCGATGGCCACGAGTTCGGCTTCGATTTTCTGGCAGTAAATGCGGGCGGCCGGGTTGCCATTAGCGCCCGCCATCGCACGGCCGCGAAGCGTTCCGTAGATGTGGATAGACCCGCCTGCGACAATTTCGGCGCCAGAACCGACCGAACCCAGGATCGTCACATCGCCCTCGGTAAAAACCGACTGACCCGAGCGCACCGAGCTTTCGAGCAGCAGGGATATTGGTTTAGGTTTGACCTCAGGCTTCTTCGGTTCGTTCTGCGTAAGCACACAGTGGCGCCCGCCTGTAAGCAAAGGTGGCATATCCGAACTGAGGCGAGCAGCGTCCACGCCCTCGATGCCAAGGACGCGAATATTCCGTTGTTCGAGGCTTGTGACGAGGTGCAGGATAGCTGTTTGGCTAAGGTCCACGGCGGAAAGGTCAAGTACCACCGGCTTGCCGATGAAAAAACCGGGCGAGTGGCCGATCGATGCGTCTATTTCTTCAAGCCAGCCAGCGATCGGAACCACTGGGCAAAACACGAACGCAACGTAAGATCGCCCTCGCATGCGAACCAGTTGATGTGTTGGCCGCGCAATTGCCCCCATGATGATCAACTCGCATTCCTTTCGAATGGTTAAGTATGGGCGGGCGTGACTGACGCCCGCGAACGCTGGCAGCGGGCGGGTCTCGAACACAACTGCGCCAGTTGTTGACTGACGAGGAACTGGCGAAATCTCCGTCCGGGATCGCAGCGCTCAAGCCACCTGACGCGTGAACTGATGCGGCGTCATCTCGGCTGAAAGATGTTTCTTTGGATGAGGTCCGATAGCTGAACCAAAAGCCCTCGAAGCCGAGCATTCTCCTCAAGTAGCGAATGAACGCCGTCGGAGTGTTCGTCATCCCAAAGCGCCGGCTCATCCTCTCGAAGGGCATTTTCCTCAAGTAGCGCAAGAGCGTCGTCGGTAGGCTGGCCAGCCCAAAGTGAGGGTTCACCGAGGTGGCTTCGCTTGCTACGTGGCGGATGGTCTATTCCCATGACTAATACTCCAATTCAATCAACCGAAAGCGCCCCCAGCCGCCCTTGGTCCAGAAGTGAATTGAGTCGGCGGGCAAAATTGAGACGAAAATTGGATACGAATTGAGACGCGTCCCAATGACGCCGCCATGGCGCCGAAAACTCTCGCACCGGCGGCCCGTCGGCTCGCCGCCCGCGCCGATCCGTCGGCCATGGAGGAAGTTGAAAAGCTAACCCAGCCCAACGCTGGAGGAGACGCGAGGTGAAGCGGCGGCTGGCGGCTGCGACAGGGATCGGCCGATGCGCCCGAGCATCACGCTCGCTCGTTTGGCGCTATGGTCAAGCAGCCAACGCCCGAACGCCGTAGGTGACAGCGCGGGGGCGTAGAGGAATCCCTGCACGACGTCGCATCCAAGCTCGGTGAGCAGTTTGCGCTGACCGTCGGTTTCGACGCCTTCGGCGACGACGGTGAGCTGCAGGCTCTGGCCCACGCGAACCACCGTGGTAACGATCGCCCGCGCAGGGGGGTTGTTCTCGATATCATGCATGAAGCTGCGGTCGATCTTCAGCTCGCGAATTGGCAGCTGCGTCAGCCGGCTGAGGCTCGAGTAACCTGTTCCGAAATCATCCAGCGACAGCCCTACCCCGAGCTTGCGGATGGAATTCATCGTCTCGATCGCGACCGAGCGCTCGTTCATGATCACGCCTTCGGTAATCTCGAGCATGAGCACTTCCGGCGGCAGACCATGGTCGGCGAGGATCTCGGCGACCGCCGCTGCCAGGTTCGCGTTCTGGAAATTGATCGGAGACAGATTGACCGACACACAGGGAATATCGAGCCCCGAGGCGCGCCACTCCGCCATTTGCCGGCAAGCCTCGCGTATGGACCACAGGCCGATCTGCTCGATCAGTCCGCACTCTTCGGCCAGGGGCACGAACTTCGCAGGCGAAACCTCGCCGAGCACCGGGTCATGCCAGCGCGCCAGCGCCTCGACGGCATGGATGGCGTCGTCGATCGTCCGGATCTGCGGCTGATAATGCAATTTCAAGCCATCATTTGCGATGGCGCTGCGCAGCGCCGCGCTCAAGACCAGCCGTTGCTCGGCAAGCCCGTTCATGTCGGCGCTGAAGAACCGATAGGTGGAACGGCCCGCGCGCTTGGCCTGGTACATGGCCGCGTCGGCCTGCTGTATCAGAGTGTCAATGTCGGTCGCGTTGTCCGGATAGATACTGACGCCCATGCTGGCGGACATCGGCACCTGTCTGGTTCCGATCTTGAGCGGCATCACCAAGGCATCGGTAATCCGCGAGGCGACGAGCGCGGCCTCAGTCGCGTCGCGGTTCGGCAGGATGACCACGAATTCGTCGCCGCCCAGACGCCCCAGCACGTCACCCGGCTGAATCTGCGCGCGCAGGCGTTGGGCAAACTGGACCAGCAATTCGTCGCCGGCCGAGTGTCCGAGCGTATCGTTGACGTCCTTGAAATTATCGACATCGAGAAACGCCAGCGCAACGTGTTTCCCGGACGCACAGGCCGTTATCGCTTCGGAGATCAGATCCCGCAGGTGCGAGCGGTTTGGCAGGCCGGTCAACACATCGTAATAAGCGAGCCGTGCGATCTGGGCTCGTGCTTCCTTGCGCTCGATCGCGAGCGCCCCGAGATGCACGCAGGCGTCGACGATGCACCGATGCCAGCGGCTGGGCGGACGGCATTCCCTGAAATAGAAGGCGAAGGTTCCGATCACGCGGCCGTCCTTGGCCTTGATTGGCGTGGACCAGCAGGCGCGCAAGCCAACCTCAAGCGGCCGGGTCTTGTACGGCTGCCAGCGCGGATCGGTGTCAATATCCATTGCCAGGACGGGCTCGCCGTAAAACGCCGCGGTGCCGCAGGAGCCGACGTCCGGCCCGATCGCGACGCCCTCCAGCGCCCTCGAATAGTCTTCGGGAAGGCTGGGGCCGCCGAGCGGATGAACCAGTCCGCCGGCGTCGATGTGGAGTATCGAGGAAACCACATCGGGCGCGATCTCCTCGACACGCCTGCAAAGCTGATCGGCGATATCGGTGATCGGGATTTCATCGGCCAGCGCATTCATGATCAGCTGCCGCAGCGAGCGCAACTGCTTGGTCTCGGTGATATCGGTCAGGAGGGCGCACATGTACTTGACCCGGCCGCGATCGTTGCGGAACGATTTTACGTCGGCCGAGATCCAGATTTCGTCGCCGTTCTTGTCGTAGCTGAGGACTTCCTCTTCGCCGCCACGCTCATCGTCGATCAGGCGTTGCAACCTCGCCAGCGCCCTGCGGTCGGTGTGGCGGCCCACAAGCAGCTCGTTGGCCTGCTGGCCTTTCGCTTCCTCGGGCGAGTACCCGAACATTCCGGTAAACGCGGCATTGGTAAAGACGATCCTGAGTTTGTGATCGGTAACAACAACCGCGCGGTTGGTCCTGTCGGCGATCGTTGTGAGCAGCGCCAGTTTTTCCCGCGAGTTGGCCTCGGCAGTGATATCCCGGACGAAGGCGATGGTGCGGCTTTGATCGCCGGCCTCGACACGCGAAAGCGACAGCGCGGCACGGATCCGGCTGCCGTCCTTGCGCTCGATCGTGACCTCGGACACGCGTCCTCGAAGCGCGTCGTCGCCGTTCGCCTGGCCTGAGGCCGCCGTCGCAGCATGCTGCTGCAAGTCCTTCAGCCCCAGACGGCCCACATGGCAACCGAGCACTTCCGCGCGATCCAGCTCCCAGATGAGTTCGGCCGCCGCGTTAAAATGGCTGACGCGAAGATCGCCATCGACGATCACGACGGCGTCGTTCGCCCGCTCCAGCGCTGCCAGCAGAAAGTCTGGGGATTCGACCACCGGGGAATCGTGTGCGCGCATCGTCCATCCTGATGCCGACGCGGAAGCCATCGAGGCCTGACCCCGGTGGAGGGGCACCATGTCGGTCGGAAAACATAAGGGTCCAACGGTGTCAAAAAGGTTGTTCGATTCCGCAACGCTCGGCGGAAAGGTTTTATCCTTAAAAATTAGCTACCGTCATCTGAACCAAGTCAGCCAAATGGCCGGGACGGCACCGCGAAGCTTGGCTTTCGTGGATGAAGAGCCGCAGAAGCCCGGCGCGCGTGGAAAATGCGGCCTGTCGCAATGGCAACCGTGATTTCGGGATTCCACCCGTTGTTGCCGCCTCTCTCACGAGAGTTTTAGCGAACCCTCGAACCAGCCGTTAAGTCTTGGATCGCAGACTGCGTTTTTCGAATTCGGGAGCATTTCATGATCGATGAAAAAGTCAAAATCAAGTGCACGAAATGCTCGCAGATATTTCGCGAGCGCGCGCACAGGGTCCGCAACGGGCTTCAAACCAATTGCACGCACTGCAACCGGCTGATCACGTTCGACAGCAGTTCGGAAGACAGAAATATTCGCAAAGCGCTGTTGAGCGCCAGGGAAGTCCGATTGGCGGTTGAAGCCCAGCGCAAAGCTGCAAGTCTGGAACAGGCGGCGCAAGCTCCGGTCGCCGATCGCAGCCGGTACTAGCTCGCCTCACCCGAGGAGAGATTGGCGAGGCCGCAGCCATCAACGCAGCCGCACCGAAAGACGCAGCAACGCCACCAAGCGGAATATAATCGCCCGGCGGCGCTGCGTCGAAACTGGGTCCCTTAAATCCCCCGGTTCGTGATGGTCTAGGAGCCAAGGGAAAGGTTCAAAAGCGTGGTACGACCAAACCGTCAGGGGGGCTCTCGCGCAGCTTTGCGGGCTTGCAATGCAAAAATTAAAATTAGGGGAGGACCAATGACCCAGATTGCTTTTAAGTCGGATAACGTACATTGCTTTGTCCGGTCGGCTCGCGGGCGCTGGCATCGATTCCCTTTCACGCCGGCTCAACGAGCAAGAAATGCGGACTAGCGAGGAGAGGATTGCGCTTTTTATCGACGGCGCAAACCTCTATGCGACAGCTAAAACACTCGGCTTTGATATCGATTACAAGCGTCTGCTCAATGAATTCCAGAGCCGCGGAACCCTGGTCCGCGCGTTCTATTACACCGCGATCATTGAAGATCAGGAATTTTCGTCAATCCGTCCCCTGATCGACTGGCTCGATTACAACGGCTACACCGTCGTCACCAAGCCGACCAAGGAATTCATCGACGACAGCGGCCGGCGCAAGGTGAAGGGCAACATGGATATCGAACTCGCGGTCGATGCCATGGAACTCGCCGCGCATATCGATCAGATGGTGCTGTTTTCAGGCGACGGCGATTTCCGCTCGCTGGTCGAAGCGGTGCAGCGGCGCGGGGTGCGCGTCACCGTGGTTTCGACGATTTCGAGCCAGCCGCCGATGATCGCTGACGAATTGCGGCGCCAGGCCGACGTCTTCACCGACCTTGTTGAGCTGCAACCGAGACTCGGCCGCGATCAGTCCCGGCATCCGGCCCTGCGCGGGGTTGCGCGAGACGGCTAAGCGAAACCCGTCGCGCACCGCGTGGTGCCGCGTGCCGACGTTCAGCGGCGCCGCACTCGAGGTTCGCATCCGCTGGTGAGCATTTCCCGACCAGTTCGCGTTGACTGACCCTCGCAGCAATCAGCGGCTTCATTCGACGGACTCATCATCTCAGGCCGGCAGTCTGCATCGCCAATTCGACGAAGAGCCTCGGCCGCGCGGGACAAGCGGCGGCAAATTCATTCGCAGTTTCATAAACAGATTCGAACGGCATTAACCAAGTCGCGCGGCTCTGGGTGCGCCTGTAACCGCGATTTAAGCGCTGGATGCGACAAGGCTCCGTTTGAAGTACGAATTTCCAACTGGGCCATTCAATGAGTTTTCGCGGCAAGTGCCTGAAATGGCTGCGAGCGTCTTTGCACTCGACCAGCTTCGCCGGTCTGATCCTGATCGCGGCTTGCTGGTTCGTCGTGGCGTTCGTATCATCTCTCGAGCGCGAGAAGGCCATCGAGGGGGCGCTCAAGCAATCCGGCGGCTTGGTGCGGCTGTTCGAGCAAAACACCGTGGACATGCTGGAGCGCTTTGACCGAACGCTGCTCGTGCTTCGCAAGAGTTTTGAAGACGATCCCGTCCACTTCGACTTGCGAAGCTGGGCCGGACGTACCGCGCTCGTTGACGACGAGACGCTTCAGGTCACCCTGATCGGCACCGACGGCTTTCAGGTAGCCACGACGACAGATTATCAGGGACCCCCGGTATACCTTGGCGACCGCGATCATTTTCGCAAGCAGCTTGATCTGCGATTTGACAATCTTTTCATCAGTGAACCGGTCTTGGGACGGACGTCGGGAAAATGGTCCCTTCAGCTCTCGCGTCGCGTGCAGGGGCTTGACGGCGGCTTTGCCGGCGTCATCGTAATCTCGATCAACCCCAATTTCATTCGGCGGTTTTATCGAGCCGTCGATCTCGGTGAAAACGGCAGCATCATTCTGCGCAACCGGGATGGCGTCATACTGGCGGCGCAGGGTATTTCAGGTAACGCCGTTGGCCGGCAAGTCAAACACCAACCGCTTCTCGAAGCCCTCGCCCGATCCCCTACCGGTCACTACTGGGGCGGCGGCGCTGTCGACGGCACCAACCGACTGGTGGCCTACCGCACCTCGGAGAAGTTTCCACTGACTTTCGCGGTCGGCCTCGCCGAAAACAATATCCAGCGTGACTACGAAAGACATCGAACGGCTTACCTCGTGGCGGCGGCGATCATCACCCTGGTGATTCTGATCGCCATGGCATTCAGCATTCGCTACCAGTTGAAGCTTGACCGCAGTCAGGAAAATCTGAGGCAGCTCAACGCGAAAATCTCAACGCAGAATGTCCGCTTCGATGCCGCCCTGACCAACATGTCGAACGGGCTGAGCATGTTTGACGCCGACGGAAAGCTGATGGTCTGGAATGAACGCTACATTGAAATTTACGAAATGCCGAAAGAGCTCGTCCGGCAGGGCGTGAGCGTTTACGAAATCCTCGAGCATCGGCATCAGGCGGGGAATCTGGATATCGACGTCGCCACCTTTGTCGACAGGTTTCGGCAGGGAATGAGCGAGACCGGCAAGAGCACATCGACCTCCCGGCTCAAGGACGGGCGATTCATCTCCGTCGTCAACACCGCGATTGCGGGCGGCGGGTGGGTTGGGATTCATCAGGATGTCACGGCGCAGCGATCTCAGGAGCGATTGGTCGCGGAAAAAGCCGCCGAGCTCGAACTCATCAATGCGCGTTTCAACGCTGCCCTGAGGAACATGTCGCAGGGTCTATGCCTGTTTGATCCGGAACAGCGGGTGGTCATCGCGAATGCCCGTTACGCCGAAATATACCACCTCGGCGAAGATCAGGTGAAGCCGGGTACGACGCTGCGGCAGATCCTCGAATCTCGCCGCGAGAATGCCACCAATTTCGCGACGGATCCGGATGCCTATGTCAGTGTCAACGTAAGGCAACAAAGCGAGATTCAGCAACTTGCCGATGGGCGGGTCATTTCGATCAAACGCCAACCGATGGCCAATGGCGGGTGGCTGACAACTCATGAAGATGTCACGGCGGAAAAGCAAAGCGAAAAACTCCTGGCCGAGAAGGCAGCCGAACTTGAGGTAATGAACACACGCTTCAGCGCGGCGCTGAGCAATATGGCGCAAGGGCTCTGCATGTTCGACGGCCAAAAGCGACTGGTCGTCTGGAACGATCGTTTCGCGGAATTGTACCGCGTACCGTCGCACTTGCTGAAGGTCGGCACGCCCTATGAGGCCATCGTCGCCGATCGCTTCGCTCGCGGTATCCTGAAAGGAGAAATCAGCGAACGCGACGCCAGAACAAAGGTTGCCGAACTGGCCGCGCTTTCACCCGATTCCAGCCGAGTTGACGAACTCTCGGACGGGAGGTTCGTGCTCCTTACCCGGCAGCCGATGGAAGGCGGCGGCTGGGTCGCCATCATCGAGGACATAACCGAGCGGCGGCGCGCGGAGGCCGAGATCGTCCACCTGGCGCGGCATGACGTGCTGACCGGACTTGCCAACCGCGCGGAGTTCAATGCGAAACTCGAAGAAGCCAGCAAGCGCCTGGAGCGGAATGGCGGCACCGTGACCATCATGATGATCGATCTCGACAAATTCAAGGCCGTCAATGACACGCTTGGACATCCCGCCGGCGATCAATTGCTGGTCGAGGTCGGCCAACGGCTGCAATCCACCATTCGTGAGACCGACGTGCTGGCGCGTCTCGGTGGCGACGAGTTCGCGATCATTCAGGAGGGCGGACCCAATCAGCATGAAGGCGCGGTCGCGCTGGCGCTTCGGATCATCGACGCCATTTCCCGGCCGTTTGATCTCAACGGCCAGGAGGCGAGCGTCGGCGCCAGCATCGGGATTGCGGAGGCCCCGGAAAACGGCGTTGAACCCGAGGAACTCCTGAAGAAAGCCGACCTCGCGCTCTACAGCGTCAAAACCAGCGGAAGAAATGATTTTTGTGTGTTCCAGGCCGAGCTGCTCGAGATTGCGAATACCCAGCAGTCCGCGGAGAACGAACTGCGGGATGCTATCGCGCGGGGAGAATTCGAGCTGCATTACCAGCCCGTGGTCGACGTCAAGACGCGGCAGCTCTGCGGCGTTGAGACGCTGATCCGCTGGCGGCACCCGACCAGGGGCCTCATTGCGCCGGACCATTTTATTCCGCTCGCGGAATCAACGGGCCTGATCGTGCCTCTCGGGGAATGGATCCTGCAGCGGGCTTGCGGGGACGCCGCTTCGTGGCCTGCACATGTCAAGGTCGCAGTCAATATCTCGGCGGTTCAATTCAAGAAGAGCAACCTCTTTGACGTCATATTGACCACGCTGTTGGAAAGCGGTCTTGCGCCGGAGCGTATGGAACTGGAGATCACCGAAACCTCTCTTCTCGAGAACCAGGAAGCGCATCTGACGACGATACGGCAGCTCAAGAATCTTGGCCTCTCGATTGCGCTTGATGATTTCGGCACCGGATTTTCATCGATCAATTATCTGACGGTTTTTCCGTTCGACAAGATCAAGATCGACAAGTCGTTCACGCAAGGCGCCCTCAGCCGGAGCGATTGCAGGGCAGTGGTTGCCTCGACGCTCGCACTGGCCCAGGGTCTGGGCATCGTCACGACGGCCGAAGGGGTCGAGACCGAAGACCAGTTCAAATACATGCAAGCCGCAGGGGTGGACCTCGCCCAAGGATACCTGTTCGGCCGGCCGGTCCCGATTTCAGAATTCGGCCGGCAAACCGCGGCCATGTTGACCGATCTGGTCGCCTGACTTCAGAGCCCGTCGGGATGTCCGGAAGGACATCGCCCGCGGTGTAAACCGCTAAATTTCAAGGCAACGCGCTAAGGGGAACTTTACGAAATCGCCTCAATCTGAAGACCTGCTTTGACGATCGCCTGGCTTCGGATGCACGGACTAGTCCAACAACGGATGGTCATCATGACTGTTATCGAGTCGAGGGCAAGGGTACAGCGCGAACCGCGACGGCAACTGCGCAAGAAGCCGGCCTGGATTACGGTCGACAGCGGGATGACGAAGCGCGAATGCTTCGTCCTGGACGTCTCGCCGGGCGGCGCCAGGATCGCGACGGACGATGCGATGGATGTCAGGGACAAGTTCGAATTGGCGCTTGTGCCGGACCACCCGAAGCGTGAGCTATGCGAAGTCGTTTGGCGTCGCGGCAAGACCTACGGCATCAAATTCCTGCCCTGACATCGCCCTACGCCCGCTTTTTCTGCCTTGCGATTTGGTTTCCATGGCCGAGTTCGGCTGGACTGATGCCCTCTACTCAGATCGTATGCTGCGCTAGACTCCTTTGCGCAGCATTGATGACGCAGAAGGAAGGATAGCGACTTTACCCCGATGCGCCGGCATCGTCAGCCTGGGCGCCTGCCACATTGCACCGAGGCAGCAATTAGCCGTGCTGAAGCAGGCGCCGCAAACTGCGAACGTCCGTTACGGCTTCGATCGCAAACACGGCTTCGATCAAACGTTTCGACGAATCGCGCCCGAGAACTGGCACGATCAGATCGCTCGCCTTTTCGATCACTTCGGCCCGCGCCATCGGGTTGCGCGGCGTGCCGCGCACCGCCGAGACGCGCTCCGAAAGGCGCGCTCCGTCAGTCAGTTCGATCTCGACGATGGCCTCGCGCAGCGGCAGGAATTTGGCCAGTTCTTCATCGCGCACAAGATTGACCTTGGCGCGCTGGCGCAAGGCGGCCGGATCCTGCATGCGCGACTTGTCATGCGCCGCATGGAATGAGACCGTCTTGTCGAGCAGCATCACGGCAACCATGTGCTGCAGGCAGATATCCGGGATGTCGCGGTTGTCCACCACGGTCGCAACCGATGGGGCGAGGCGCACCGTCACGCGCTTCACCTGATCGGCCTCGAAAGGCTTTTTGCCGCGAATCGCCTCGATCCCGTCGAGCGGTCCCTGGATCGGTGAGCCGACTGTCCATTTCTTGATGTCGGTTTGCGCGATTTCGTAGCGCTCACCAAGCTTGTCGATGAGCCGATCGGGTTGCGCCTTGGGGGCGTAGGCGGCAAAAAAATTGTCCGCGCCCGAGAAAATGTCGTCAACCCCGTTCCAGCCGGATTTTACCAGAAGCGCCGAGGTGACGCCATTGCGCGCAGGCATGCCGGCGAACACGAAGGCCTTCTCGATGTGATCGGTGTCGCGCCGCCAGGCGATGATCCCCGAGGATTGCTGCGCGCTGTAGTCGAGCGCCCAGCGCATCTGGCGGGCGTCGAGACCGGCGACGCAAGCTGCGGCGGCGGCAGCGCCGAAGGTCCCCGCAATGCTGTGCGTAGCCAGGCTGCTCTCATAGCTGAAAGCCGCGCCGCCCATCGCCAGCACCACGCGCGTTCCGACGTCGTAGCCGAGCGTCACGGCTCGAAGCAGCGCCGCGCCATCGATGCCGTATTCCTCGCCCAGTGCCAGTGCTGCCGGCACGACCGCGCAGCCCGGATGGGAGCGCGATTCATTGTGCGAGTCGTCGGTTTCATCGGCATGCGCCATGACGCCGTTGGCGAGCGCGGCATCGGTCGGTGCAGCCGTGAGCGCCGAGGCCACCACCGTCGTCGCGCCTTTCCCGCCGTGTTCGCGGATATAACGCTGGGCCGCCTGACCTGGTGGCAATTCGGAGCCGGAAATCATCGAAGCCAGCGTATCCAGCAGATGGTACTTGGCTTGCTCGGTGACTTCCTCCGGCAGCGCGCGCGTTCTGGCGGCGCTCATATAGGCGCTTAGCGCGTTCATGACGGGTCCGGGAGTCGTTGGCGGCGCGACACCGCGCCCCGGCCGCTGCGCCCGCGCCGCGAACGGCCAAGCCGCCGCCGCACCGCCGAGAAGCGTGACGAATTGGCGCCGCCGCATTTGCCCCCTCGAGAACCGCCTCATTGCATCCAAAGCCTAGCACCTTACGGCAGGGCTTTCGCATGAGAAATGCCACAGCCGACCTCAGCCGATTTTCCGGTCCGACGTCCGCCTCCGTCATTTGCTGAAGGTGCGCCCTCCCCGTCATATGGCTGGCGCGGCCGGACAAGCCGTCCTAAAGGCGGAGTGTGTGGCGGAGACTTAGTTGAGCGGCAGCCAGACGATCTCGCACGGACCATTGCAGCTGTTGCAGTGGGCCGGTTGGGCGAAGGTGTTGGCCAGCTCCCATTCCTGCGCTTCGTTGCTCCACTGGGCGGTCGCGTGAGAGATGATGTCATCCGAGCGGCAGTGAGAGCAGACAGGCGTACACCGTGTCGCTCGCGCCGCCCGCCCGTTGACGTTTTGGGCCTGTTCTTGCTTCGAATAAAACGGATTGAGAAGTGAAGGGTGTGTCATGCGTTCGCCGCCGTTTCCCCGCGTAGTCACCCCAAGCTTAACGCCTGGATTGATTTTGTCTTCACTGGATGTTTCTTCTTCCCTCATTCCGCTGTGGATTGTGTTATTTTCGCCGACCTGCCCGCGCGGGTCGTCCGCTCCGGCTCAACTGCCAAAGGAAGGTGCCAAGGGAACGCGCCAAGGGAACGGCTACCTCCCCGATCCGATCCCGAATATCGGATTGCCAGGGTGAAGTCCGCAATAGGCCGCCAGAACATGATTCGGAAAAGTGGTAACCGGCTTTCCGAAGAAATCATGCTCAATTAAAGGGATGAGATCACGATCCGATCGTGATCTATGGCCCTTTCCGGACGGTCACGATCTGGATCTGCTGGTTGACTGCCGCTTTCGGATGCTCGGCATCTTGCAATTGCTCCTCGCCGAGACCGACCGCCTGAATGCGTTTTGGCGAGATCTTGAATGTCGTCACCAACACGTCGCGGAGCGAGTCGGCCCTCCTTTGGCTTAGAGTGAGATTATTGTCACGTCTACCGGTGGCGTCGGTATGGCCGACAATCAGGAAGCCATAGGGCAGCAGCCTGGGATCCGTGAGGGTATCGGCGACACGCCCGAGCGTTCGATAGGATTCGGGCCTGATGACCGGGGAGTCGGGATTGAACTGGATATCCAGGTTGAGGCGCGGCAACTTGAGCAGCTGGACGGCAACCGGCGGCCGCTTTAGCGCCACGGCGTCCGCCTTCGACTTGACGCGATCGAGAACCTGCTGGCGCAAGGCAGCGACATCCAAATCCGCCGTGGCTTCCAGACCGGCGAGCTGATTGACCATGTTCTCGGCCGTGGCGACCGGCTGCGCGAGCGCTGAAGCGGCCGGCATCGCGACCATCAGGCAAACCTTCAACAGACCAAACTCGAGCCAGCCTCTCTTGCCTGGTTGCATCAGCGATACCCCGCCTCGCCGATGGCCTTGCTGCAATTTAAGGTCATCCCGCGCGGACCTTTCAACAGGCATCCGAGAACGTCGGCGAAGACGTTCTGCGCGTCGGCGCAGTATTTTTTTTGGTCACGTTCGCACACCTTGGGAACGGCCGCGCGCGCCGCCACGCGCTTCTGGATCGCGTCGAAGGCTCTGACATAGTCAGCCCTGCACTGCGGCGAAATGGTATCCTGATTGCGAGCGAGGCACTCCTTGAGGCGAGGCGCGTCGAAGTTAACGCCGAAGCAATTGGCGTCGATATCCTTGCCACAGCTTTCGCCCAGTATCGCTGCACCGCTTTCAAAGCTCATCGTCTCCGCGAACGCCGGCGTCGTTGCGGCCATCACAAGAACAAGCGCGATCGGTCGGGCATGGATCATGGCTGCATCTGAACTGGCGAAGCCCTCCACCGTCAAGGCCTGAAATAGCAGCCGGAGCTCAAAGACGGCCCAATTCTGCTTTTGGTGGATCAACCGGCGGCGTGACCGCGGACAAAGGCCGAAAGTCCCGCCGCGAGGTGATCGAACAGCACCCTCACCCGCCCCGTCGACCGCATGTCCTCGTGCATCGCGACCCATACCTCCAGCTCAAAGCGGATCGCCTTTGCCAAGACCGGCACCAGGTCCGGAAAGCGGCGGGCGATGTTGTGCTGGCAGCCGCCGATCCCGACCCCTGCCTTCAGCGCCGCGAACTGGGCGAGATCGCTGTCGCAGCGAAAGCCGAAAACATCCCGCGCGACCTGCCGCGGCAGCTTGCCGAGACTGCGAAGCGCCAGATCGTCCCGGTCAAAGCCAATCAGGCAGTGCTTCTCGAGCTCCGCGATCTCTTTCGGAAGGCCGTATTTTTCCACGTAGTTTCGATGCGCATAGAATCCGATCGCGCTCTTGCCGATGCGGCGGGCGACGAGCGACTTCTGCCGGGGACGCACCATTCGAATGGCAATGTCCGCATCCCGCCGCAACAGGTCCTCGTTGCGGTTTGAGAGCGCCAGCTCCAGCGTGATGCCGGGATGGCTGTCGCGAAAGCTCGCCAGGATCGGCGGCAGCACCTCGCACCCGATCATCTCGCTGGCCGTGACGCGGACGGTGCCGCGATCGGCCTTGGCGCCGCCCGAAGCAGTCCGGCGTAGCGCGGCCGAAGCGGCCGCCATGGTCTCGGCGTAGCTCACGAGCTCAAGCGCGGCAGGGGTTGCCTTCAATCCCTGCGGCGAGCGGGAAAACAGCGACAGTCCAAGGGAAGCTTCGAGCGCATCGATATGACGCCCGACGGTCGGCTGCGTCAGTGCCAGCTTTCGCGCCGCGCCCGACAGGCTGCCGTCGCGAACCACTTCCAGAAACGTGCGGTACAGCTCCCAGCCGGGCTCGCCATGGGTCATACAGAAATGTATATCATAGATACACGTTCGCGCAATTTCATTTATCTCGGCCGCCGCCATACTCCAGCGCATCGAACACCCCTCTCAAGGAGATGCGCCATGACGGCAACCTATCGTGCGATGATGATCGCGAAGCCGGGCGGGCCCGAGGTGCTGCAGCAGGTGGATTTGCCGGTCACCGAGCCCGGTGCGAGCGAATTGCGCGTGCGCGTGCGCGCCTGCGGTGTCGGCGCGACCGACTTCGCCATGCTGGCGGGAAGCTACGCGTTTGCGCCGAAATTACCTTTCGTCGGCGGTTACGAGATCGCCGGCGTCATCGAGGCGCTCGGCGAGGGCGTGACGGGCTTTCACGTCGGCCAGCGCGTCGCCGCGCTGACGGTCCATGGCGGCTTCGCCGAACGGCTGGTTCGCGGCGCTGAGCATTTCGTGCCCATCCCCGATGAGGTCTCCGACGTGGAGGCCGCCGCTGTCATCCTGAACTACGTCAGCGCGTGGCAAATGATCCACCGTGCGGCGAAGGTGCAAGCCGGCCGGAGCGCGCTCGTCACCGGCGCGGGCGGCGGCGTCGGCACCGCGCTCCTGCAACTCCTCAGGCTTGCCGGCGTCAAGACCTACGGCGCCGCCTCGTCGCGGAAGCACGGGCTTATCGCGAAACTCGGCGCAACGCCGATCGACTATCAGGCCGGTCCCGTCGACCGCCTCATCCGCGCATCCGAACCATCGGGCGTCGATGTCGCCTTCGATGCGCTGGGAGGTGCGAACATCGGCAAATGCATCCGCGCGGTACGGCGTGGCGGCACGGTGGTCGGCTACGGTTTCATGGCGGTCGATGGCAGGCTTGCGCGGGCACGCATGTTCTTCGATGTCTTTGTGGGTTCGCGCCTGCGCGGGCGCCGCGGCACGTTCTACGGCATCTCGCTATTGTACCGGAAGGACAGGAAGCCCTTTCTCGAAGACCTGCCGAAAATCCTGGCGCTGATCGCGCACCGGAAAATCAAGCCGGTCATATCGGCGGTATTTCCACTGCGTGACGCAAGGAAGGCGCTCGAACTCCTCGCCACGGGCACGGTGGAGGGAAAGATCGTCCTGACCTGCGACTAGAGCCTTCCTACCAGACCCCAAATATACCCCAGGTATCAGGCGATACCGCACCTTTCCAGGTATTCGACATAGCCCGGCAGATTCCTTGCCAGCAGAGCTTCCTCGTCGAACACGCGCCATATCAGCGCGGGCAGCATCGCGGCAAGGACAAGCACGCCCCACCAGGAGCCCAGCGCAATCGGCATACCGAGCAGCATGACAAGGCCCCCCGCATACATCGGATGTCGCACCCGCGCGTAAGGGCCGGTCGAGATCGCCTTCTGGTCATCAGCCACTCGCGACAATCTCGTCACGCCGCCATGAACTTGGAAAGCTTTCTGGTTCGACCGATGCAGCATCTCATCCCGGCTGCGCCGTTTCTCGCGCGAGGTCGCGGAAAAAGCCGCGAGCGAGTACCGGCAGGGACAGTCCGTCACGGTCCACTACGATCCGGAGCAGCCGGGAAATGCGGTGCTGGAGCCGGACAACCGGCAGGGATCGCTGGCGCCGCTGATCGCCGCTGCCATTTGCGCCGTATTCGGTGGAGTGATGCTCGCGGTCTTCGTCATGGTCGGCTTCGGCGGCTAACGCCAAACAGCTAAAAGCCCGCCGGATCAGATCCGGCGGGCTAAGCCAAATGTCGAGAGAGAAATCCCCCTGAGAAGGAGACAGAACTTACTTCAGCGAAGTGTTGATTGACGAGAACATCGTATTGAGGTTGCTGCCCAAGCCGTTTACCACAGCGATGATCGCAAGCGAGATGCCCGCAGCGATCAATCCGTATTCGATCGCGGTTGCACCCGACTGATCAGACAAAAACTTTAGGAAAATCCGCTTCAAACCTGCCTCCTGTAGTTGCGTTGTACCAATCCAACGCATTAGGGATTACAGGAAGCGATCTAAAGCTGTATAAATTCAGTCGGCACAATTTTAATCACATGGCGCTTAGGCTCGCGATTGCATGCGCAAAATAGACGCAACTGGCGCCCGCGACTTGCCTGCACCCAGCGCACTCACCCGTGGAATCGGGACGCAACCCGCCCCGACGACGCCTTACCAGGAAACGCCGTACTTCGCGGCGATCCTTCGGGCTTTTTCCTCGTCGGTCTCGCGCCGCCTCGGCTGCTTCTTTTTGGCCGGCTTGGACGGCTGCGCGGTCGTTGGCGCCGCGGCATCGGGAGCGGCTTGAGCCGTCGGAGCCGCCTGCGGCGCGGGAGCCGCTGGCGGCGGCGTCGTCGCCTGGGCGAGCTGGAGGTTCGTCAGATCCTTGTTCAGATCCTGGGCATGGGCAGTCCCGCAGGCGAGAACCAGTGCGGCGGCAAGAATGAAACAACGCATCTGAAATCTCCTCTCTGAAAACGATGAGGAGACTTCACAAAAAGACCGGAAAGGTCACGTGATCCGGCCCACAGCCATCGGGGCCGCGGGCCGGCTCGAAAACTGCCGGTTATTTCAAGGAGATCACTCGCTCGCGTATTGCGACGGCGTGGAATGGAAGATCCCGGCCCCCGAAACCTGGGAAGCGATCAGAAAGGCCGCAAACACGGCCGGAACGCTGATGAATCTCAGAAATTGATCCACTGAAAGCATGTTTGTCGTCCCCCAAAACGATTCAATTTGTAGTTTGCGCCGCACGCTCTTCGCTGGTCAGAATCTGATCCGAGATGACCGCTCCGGATATCGTGAGCAGCGCGAGAACCATGATGACCGCCATCGTTTTCATGGGATCAACGTCGCTTCCGATTGTGGCCGAAAATGTCAGAGCTTGGCGCATTTTCGGGACGAAGCCGGGAAACAATCATGGCCGCGGGCGCCGTCTTTCGCACCGCCTACGGGTTATCGGCGACGCAGCTCCAGTCCAAACGCGGGCCGAGGGAGGCGGCTAAACCATCCCGGCAGATCGGCTTGGTCATGACCAGCCAGAAGCAAAAGAGAACGGCGATCAGCGCCACGCTGAGCAACAGTCGCGGGTTCATTTCAGGCCCCTGCTCTTTCGCAGACAGCGGCAGCCGCGTCGCCTCGCGATCATGCTCAATGGCCTCCTCGCGCCGCGTAGATCTGATAGAAGGCGATGACGATCTCGAAGGCGATCAAGAGCACGACGATGATTTCGAGGCGAAGCGAGCGCCGCGTGTCAATGATATCCGCAAGCGTGTTGGCGGTTTCCGCGACCACGGCAAGCTTGCGGTTGAGCGCATCGACGCGCTGCTTGAGTTCGTATTCGTCCTCCAGACGCGCATAGAGCCGCTCGAGATCCGGACGGTCCCACAGCGCATCGGGCTTCTCCGCGATAGCGACGCGGCCGGACACGTTGTGCTGCACCAAGAGCGCATCTCCGATCAGCTTCAATATGCCCCGCCGGCTTCGCTGGGTTTTCCCGGAGCTGGCCAATTCCCGCACAAAGGGCTCGATGATTTCGAACACCTTCGCCACCTCGCGTTCGTCATGGGCGAGCACAACGCTCTTGGCGAGAGCGTCGGAAATGATGAGAAGCCTTTCCAGTGAGAAGTCGCGAACCTGGATCGGTCCTCCGGCGGCCACCTGGTCCTCGCCCATGCCTGCAAGTTCGAACGTCGCGGTTTCTTCCTCGGGCGGCGTCAACCTGCCGCCAATTCGCGTGGAAAGCCTCTCCAGAAAGGCAGCTTCTTCTTCCGCGGACATGCCAGCAAATACCACCGCGCCATAGCGCAACAGGATCGCGATGCCGTCCTTTCCAGCCCTGACGGCGAGCGGTATCGCCGACAGCGCCTCCTTCTCAAAGCCTACCGTATTGATCCGATCCCCCACATTGAGCGCATGGGCGGTGACGCGGTTTCCCGGCGGATCGGAACGAAAGGCGGAATTCTTCATCTGCGACCTTGGGGCGCGCAAACCGCCTCTCGACGAGCGGTGCGGCCGATGAAGAAGAGGCTAACACCAACCGGGGATTGACGCGACCCGTTGGCTGATCCGACCAATGTCGGCGTCGTGGCTGTGAGCCAGGGCGTGTACTCATCGCTCAAGCTTGATCGATGCCGCTTACGCGATGTCCGCGATCACTCCAAAGGCAACAAAATTCTTCATCGTAGCGAAACGTGACGATGCGCCAGTACGCGAGATCGGGGTCCGGCGATCGCCAACGAAAGCGCCCGGGTCTTTGCCCCGGCCTCGTCAGGTGTGCTGAATAGTCCGGAGATCGACGCGTTTCAGTTGAGGTTGTAGTTGAACCCGATTCAAGCGATCTCCGCCGTTGAACTGAGCGAGTGGCTATAAAAAACGGGCGTTGGATTTCCTAAAAACGGAGATTTTGTCGAGGAAGTAGCGTTCAGCTTTCCGCGATCAAGATCGAGAAATTCGCCTTCTATCGACCAGCGCGTTGAGCCGATGTTCAACTCCCCCTCCAGGTCCGCGTCCCGATCTCTTGCGTGCGGCGGTCTATATCTTTGGCACTTTTCCCGAATAGCGCCGCCGCTTGGCGAGGAGCGGCTCAGGCGGGCATTTTGAGGCTCTTCGAAGTCCTCAATAATGACATTAAGGAATGCTTGGCTATAATTGTTAGAAGGCAATTCAAACATTACCTTCACAGTCTCCATGCTTGGTCGGCGGCCCAGGCGCCATTGCTACACGAGGTTCGTAGTGCGATGTGCGCGGCATGCGAGAGGCGAACATTCGTCTCGCTCTCGCATGGTGGTCGCAATCAGCCCCGTGTCAGCGATTACTCATGAGTTTGGAACGAGCAACTCAAGTTGTTGCGCGTTCCATTTTTGTGATCAGACCACGGGCTCGACCACAGCGATGCGCAACAATTCCGGGACATCTTCGCGGCGGATCACCCACCGCACGTCTGCTGCCTTGAGAGCGGCGGTCACTTGCATGAGGGCATCGTCTCGATCGACCCGCCGCTACGTCCGGCTGGGCACGAGCGGCTCCCGCCGATGGTCTTTACTCACGTCAAGACTTTCGATCCTCTACGCGCTTGGGTGCGCGATGGCCCTCTCCGGCTGCGCGGCATCCGACCCGACCAGCGCCAGAGCGGCTTCTGGACCACAAACATGTCGCCCAGATCGCGCCTTGCTAACGCCACAACCCGCGCCAGATTGTGGCTTCGGACGGGCGGACCTCAGGACGCTCGACCCCGATCAGTGGGCGCGCCTGAAGCTCGAATACGAGCTAAAATGTTATAAAGAGGCGGAAAACACCGCTCGCCGGCGTTTGCAGCAGCTGCAAGCCGCAACAAAATGCGAAGCCCCGCCGGCTCGATAACGACGCGTCGGCAAAACGCAGATGTCTCACTTCGGCACGTTCGAACAGTCATTTTTTTGCCGCACTGGATCAACACTCTGCAGACGCGGTGAAATTTAGTTTAACGCGTACTCCGCAGCAAATTCGCTAGCTGGAATTTCGTGCGGAGACGAGGATCCTGCAGCGAGAGCGGCGATGGACACGCTTTACGATTTGCTTGGCGCTCTTCCGCGCGATGACGCCGAGGATCTCAGGGCCGCGTTCCGCAGAGCCGTCAAAGGCGCTCATCCCGACCTCCGACCCGGCGATCCGGACGCGGCGCTGAAATTCAGGCAGATCGTCCGCGCCAACGATATCCTTATCGATTCCGACCAACGCGCGGCTTACGACCATTTGCTGGTGCTCGCGCGCCGGGAGCAGCAGTCGGCATCGGTGCACCCCGTCGTCGCCTGGATTCACGGTCTTGCCTCAGCCGTGATCGCGCTTGCCGGAGCCTCGATCGTGGCCGTCGGAGGCTATTTGCTGTTCATCCACATCTCGACGGCGTTGATTGCTCCGGCAAACGTCGCGATGCGCGTATCGCCTGATATCGCGGCCATCAGCACCGCAGATGCGCATCCGGCCGACCAGAGCACTTTCGTGAAGCGCGAGAGCAAAGGCATTCGCGCTGAGGTCATCGCGCCCAGCGCCACCATGCCCATCACCAAAGTTGTGAGCGTCCCGCCGCTCAATGTCGGCGCGGCTCCCGACCCCGCCCCCAACGATGCGAGGTTCTTTCGCGCACGGGGGATTTCCGCCTACCGCTACGGCGACCTGAACGGCGCAATTGCCGACCTCGATCAGGCGATCCAGCTTGATCCGAATTTTTCGGCTTCCTACATCGACCGCAGCATCGTGCTTTATCGCCTGGGACAATTCGACCGCGCTTTCGCCGACATCGCGCGGGCGAAACGGATCGAAAAAGAAAGCCGCGCCAAATCCATGCCAACGATGGCAAGGAAACCGCGACTTGATCAGTCGGGAATCGCGCATTCGGTGACGCCGCAGTCCTGAACCCGCGACGCGCCGTCACTCTCCATCCACGACGTCTGAGGATGATGAAAAATTCCGGCGCGATTCTCGCGCCCGCGCCGCCATGAAATCTCAAATCACGCACCACTGCGCGATCTGCCCGGTTTTTGAGCCGCAATTCATGCGGCGATGACCATGGTTAATTGGACAAGCATGTTGCCCTTTAAAACCCGGAATAATTTGCAATTTGTCAATTTGTAGACCTTACCGGAGTGGCACCTCGGCGGAGGCAACGTCTGTACCCGAAGACGGAGCGTACCCGATGTCTGCCGCAGTGATTGCCGTATCGATCTTGGTGATGTTGGTGTTTGCAGCACCATCCGAAGCCTCGCAGGCCTGCATGAGCAGGAATGCGGCGCGTCAGGATTTTTCTTCGGTTCACATCTATCGGCACGACCAGGGTCATTGCTGGGACGCGATACCGACGCGCAAACAGCATCAGATCGATATCGTTCGGGAAGCGCCGCCGTCCATCATCGAACGCAAGCCCGAGCCGACGGTCGCGCCAAGCAGCGTGGTGTTGGTGGTCATCGCCCTCGTACTGATGCTGGGGACGATCGAGGTTCTGTTCCGCTGCACGATTCCGTGAACGGCTCGACTCAAGAAACCGTTCAGTCACCACGACCCGAAGTCCGCTTCGGGTCATTTGCGAAAAAAGCTATCCCGGACGTCGTCATTTCGACTTCGACGTTTTTTCCCGATGGTAACGGCGGCTGAGATCGACCTGCGCTTTGGGTCACGGCGCGCGGTGCAATGAAAATTTCGGGATTGTGAGCTAGCCCACAGGCCGCGGGCAAGTCCGGGACTATTTTCCAAACCGCAGGTCCGAGCATCCGAAGTTGGGACCTGCATCCCAGACGATCGTTCGGCTGCGGCGGCTGCTTGCTCGAAGCGGCAGGGATTCTTTTTCGCAATTGCTTCGGCAATCCAATTGAAACAGGAGAGGCACCATGCTTAACGCGAACGATCTGCAAGCCGTGGTCAACAGCGGCCGCACCGTTACCCAGGCTACACCAGGCGATCCAGCGCTTGGCGATCTGACGCTATTGCCCGGCACCTGGGCAAACGCCGACAACCTGGCCGGTCACGGATGGAACATGATCGCGCTGCCTTACAAGGAACCTGGCAGAGCGGTCAATCCGAATACGCCCGATCAGAAGTCCGACTTTCGTCTTCTGCTGAACCAGTTCAACGAGACACTGACATTTACGACCGTCGACAAAGGCGTCCCGAATCGGGGCGCCGCGTATGCGCAGATCTTCGATCGCGATCAACATCTGGCCGCGCTTCAGTACATCCAGCATATCGTGCAAATTGCCGCGGTAGACTTGCCGCAGACCGCCGACACGGCAGATACGCCGAAGGGATCGGCGGCGATCCATCACGAGCCGGGCCTGCTCCTGCATCTTTTTTCGCAGACCGACGGTGGCCCGGATATCGCGCGGCTCGCGACGATACCGCATGGCGACGCGGTCCTCGCCCTTGGCAGCGGCGTGCTCGTGAACGGTCCGCCAAACTTCAATAATATTGGCGATTTCTCTCCGCTCCCGCTCGGCGTGGACGACGACGTCGATCGCAATCCCTATCTCGCGCCCTATAAGCACTTCAAGGACAATCCATTCAAAAATCTCTTCAATCCGACAGACCCGCTGGCGTTGTTGAAAGGGGCGGTTCAGGGGGTGAACATAAAGACCACGACGGTGCTCACATTCGACACCGCATTGGCGACAGGCGGCATCAACAACATTCCATTCGTGGTCAAACAGGCCAACGCCAGTCGGATGCGGGCCGTTTTCTGGATCGAGGAGCTGGCGGACCTCGACGCGCGGGGGAATCCTCAGTTCATGCTGCAGTACGCCCAACGCGTCCTGCTCGATTTCTTCCCCATCGGCCACCGGGATGTCGGACGTATCAAGTGGCCCCACATTTCGATCAACACCATGAAACTTACCGCTCGACCCGCGAGCTGAAGACCGCATCGGCAATCGAAGCCTTCGGTTCATCTGGCGCGATAACGGCGCTCGACGCTGGCGCAAAGCCCCGGCCTCCTCCGGGGCTTTTTGAGGCGACGACCGGCGCGGGATTAAAGTGGATATGGATCAAAGGTGCTCTTCGAAATCCTCAAAGGACAGGCCGAACGCCGACAGGGCCTCCTCCAGATAGTCCGCAAGCATCGGCGTCCCGATCAAATAGGCTGCCGTGCGGTTGTTATGGGCCCGCGACGCCTCCGCGCGCAGCTCGCGCCAGTTGCCGATCTCGCCGTCACCACGGCCGAGCCACATCAGGGCAACGAGATCGATCTGCTCGTCTTCGTTCAGGCCTCGAATGAAGCCGGAAAGCTCCGAGCGATCTGAAGTCTGGCTGTGGTCCTCAGGCAGGTCGTCGCCGGAATCGACCCCCAAATCCAGCCCAAGGGTGCCGCCTTCGGACTGACGTGATTTCGCGATGATGAAGAACACCTTCTCCGGCGAGATCGACAGGTTCGGGACCTTTTTCATCGCAGACACTCCCTCCGGAAACCGGCGCAAATCCTTCAGGCCTGAGACTTTCAGCCGCAAGCCTTCTCTCGCTCAAGGCTAGGGCCCGCGGCGAAAGCCACATTGCGCGAGATCAAACATGGCCCCGCGGGGCACGTGCGGATGACGCCTGCCGGAGGAACGCAAAAGGCGGGAGCCGCGTTCCAATCGCAATCATTGCGGGGCGCGTTGGCCAAGGTGTGCGGCGTACCTCGAACGCGCATTGAACGGCTGGCCAGTGAAGCGACTGGCGTCACCCCGGATACAGCTCTGCGATTGTCGAAGGCGTTCGGGACGACGGCTGCGCTGTGGTTGAACCTGCAAAATGCTTTTGATGTTCAAATCGCAGAGCGCAAAATCGGAAAAGAGCTGAAAAATATTGAGCCGGTTATCGGGCACGCGGCTTAGCCGCGGAAGATGCGGGCGATGCGCCTTGTATTCGCAGTGCCGCAAAGGCGCCGGCAGACAAGCGGGCTGACTGAGACGGCCACAAAATTGCGCTGGTCCGTCTTGTCAGAAGCCGGTGTGTTCCCTACGTGATGAAGAAGACATACGCCCCCGATGCGGCCGGATCGGTCGCCTGACAGTCGGAGTGTCATGCTCGCCAGCCGCTGACGTATGCCTCTGGTTAAGGGAGGTTTACGATGTCGGATTTTCGGTTTTTCAACACTCATCGAACATGGGAAGACTGGCTCGGCATGCTGCTTGGCGTGCTGATCGTGCTGTCGCCCTGGTTTCCCGCCCAGACAAGCCATGAGGTTGTCGATGCGGACCGCAGCTATGTGGTTCTGAATGCGGTTACGGTCGGCATCATCGTATTTGGCCTCGCCCAGCTTGAATACGTAGCACTGCAGCGCTGGGAAGAGGTAGCCGGAATCCTGCTCGGGCTGTGGCTGATCGCCTCGCCCTACATGTTCGGCTACTCCGGCGATGGTCTGCTCAGATTCTACCATTCAAGCCTTGGCAGCTTGGTGCTGCTGCTGGCGGCCCTGCAGCTGTGGCAGGACTGGGACCTGAGCGATCAGGACATGCTCAAGCACGGGTAATAGAGCGTTTTCGAGCGAAGCATGCCCTCGGACTTGATCCGGGGTAGATACCGGTTCGCGTGAAGAAAACGCGTCAAAACAAGAATCTAGAACTTCAACCGAAGCTCTAGCAAACGCGACCAGGCCCGCCGGATTCGAAGCCCGACCGGCGGGCTCCTGACCGCACTCGCACTTCTCCTTTCAGGAGTGAGGACCATGCGCACTTATGAAAAACCATTCGACAGCCGTAACCGAGGTCCGCACTACGCCGGCTTGATCGCCGTGACATGCCTGTTCGTGTCGATGTTCGCGGCCTGGGCCGTCATGCGGACAAGCCTTGGTGGTGCGGCCTCGCCGACCGTGACACTGGCTCAGAGCGGTAGAGCGCAATAGCCGATGGGCGGCGCGTTAACCTTCTACCGCCGCTCCGTCGCAAAGCCGTAGATCAGCGCCAGCCGGTCGAGGCATTCGCGATCGACAAAATCGCCTATGCGCGGCTTCGCGTGAGAAGAAGAGCTTGTGTGTGCGGCGCGACAATCAAGATGAGTGCTGATGGCGTTATCGGTGCCTGCCACCAAGAGGCCCGGCCCGACCGTAGTTGATGCGGCTGACTTCAGGAGAGAGCGTTGATCCATGGCTATGATCCCTGATCATAAGGTGATGATCGCGATCATTGTCGGCTGGATGACGCGTTGCGGTTACCTTTGGGGGTAAAAACTCCCGAAATCCGGCTCGCATTCCAAGAATGGACAGTCACCAACTGAATTATTGGTTTCCAGACTTATGGAGCCAGAGCCGTCCCCGTCGTGGTAGGTACATCTGGCAAAACCCGCAACATTGCTCCTATAACGCTGCGAGAAATCCCCAATATCTCTATCTCCTCGCCGACATCTAAAATGACTTCCGGATGAATCAGCGGATTCCTATGAAGTCTTGAGAGTTGCTTTAGAGATTCATAAATTTTGGCATCCCCAAACTTTTTGTTCTCCAATTCGCTAGCGTAATTCCCAATGGTTTCTAGTTTGGGTCTAGCTTTCTTAGATGACACATGATCCCAATAGCGCTTCAATACCGCTTCAACGATACGGAAAATGTGGAACCCGGCCGCAGTGGGTAGTTCGAACGCAATAGCCCTCCCAACCTCTACTGCGTCCCGGATAGCCTCGGGGCATTTGCTTGCAAGCGTAGCCGGGAATAGCCTCGTTCCCTCGTCAGTTAGAAGATTGACGTCATAGCTTTCTTTCATGCGCACGAGGAACGCTGGTAGCGTACTTAATTCCGAAAGAAAAACAGTCTTGAAGTGATCCCTCCGCTGTTTCAGAAACCAAACATCGAATTCGCTCAACACCCGCTCGTTTGAGGCGGGATCTTCTCCAAGCGTCGAATTGATTAAACTATAAAGCTCATCAGCCTTTTGACGGGAAATCCGAAGATGCGAAGCATATATACTCTGGCTGAATAAAGCTTCTAGCTGGCTCTTAGCCTCAAATAAAACGTACCACTTGGCTGAGACTCTTTCGTCCGGCATGAGGCGGTCAACCTGATCGAGGGCGGCGGCAACATCTAACATCCATGGAAGCGAAATTCGCTGCACCGACCCCCTCCTTGCCCACAGTTTCTCATGAGCATCCGCCTTATCGTTGCTTATGCTAGCACCGGGCGCTCGGTCTGGTAAGAATAACATTGTCACCCTACCGCCGCTCCGTCGCAAAGCCGTAGATCAGCGCCAGCCGGTCGAGGCATTCGCGGAACCGTCTTGCAAAATAGTCGATCCAGCGCTGGCCGCGCAGTCCGCGGCGCTGGCCGATCTGCTCCATGGTCATGCCGAGAACCAAAACCTCGTGCACCAGCGCTGAGCCGTCGGCGCCGAGTTCGCGCTCGGCGCGGTTGAGCCGCAGCACCGCCTTGCGCTGGCGTTCGGTGATCGGCTCCCGCGTCCGTCCGCCGTCGACATATTCCCGCGTCGGATCGACGGCCTGCGGGCCGCGCTCGGCCTTCTCCCAATCGTCCTGAAACGCCCGCCCGCCCTGATATTGCGCCTCGTCGATCTGGCGGCGGCTGTGCAGCCGCCCCAACGGATCGTTGCGGATCGAGCGCAGCGTGACGATCTTTTCCCCTGGCTCCAGCGCCAACGGATCGTCCACTTCGACGGCCGCGACTTCCGCGTTGCGCGGCAGATCCTGCGACCGCCGGTCATGAATTTTACCGGATTTGTGTACCCTGTTGCGTTTGACCCGTGGCATGATGGAAGACTCCCTTGCAAGCGTGGTTCGAAATACGAAGGTGGTTGGCCTGTTACGTCGTTCGCGCTTCAGCGCGTTCGCGTCTCACGTCATTCGTCTGGCGACATAGGCCGCGAGCTCCGCGCTGACGGGAATCGGCAGGCTTTTCCGCCTCCCCTGCATGCGGCGTTGCGGCAGCCGCAGAAGGCGTCGCGCCGGGAGGAAGATTCTTTTGTGAGTGTGGGTGTGAGTGGTCGCCGCCGGCTTGAGCCACGCCCAACGACGGCGGAGCAATTGCTCTCGTGGGTGGCCTCGAGCGCGAGGCATTTTCCAGCTTCATGCGCGCCAGCGCCGAGCCGAGGCCGCCCTTTTGCCCGGCGATCGCGCGCTTCTCGGAGACGCGCATCATCCGGGCCAACTCGGCATCGATGCGCTTGTGCTTCCACCCGCTGTGGAAGAAATCCTGCAGCGTCGGGCGATACTCGCACCAGGTCCGCAACGGCAGTTTTGTGATCTTGGAAAGCTGCCGGTCGCAGTCCGGCAACTCGCCCTTGCGCCAGTAGTGCATCATCAAGAGCAGATACGCCCCGTGCTGCGCCGTGGTCAGGTGGCCGGTGTCGCCGAGATAATCGCCGACATAAAGGGGCATCCAGGGACGGTTCATACGGCGCGGTTTTCGTTTGCGGGCACAGCCGTCAGCTGACCGCGCAGCAGCGCAACAAGCTTGGATCTGCGGGCCGAGCCAGCCGGCTCTCGCCGGATCAGCGCCCGCAGATGCGCCAGGCGATGCCGCGGCGACAGCCGCTTCATCCGGACTGCGAGATGAGAGATCTCTGCGTTCATGCCGCCTCCACAAGCCGCAGCAGGACCTTGCCGGCGGAACGTTCCGACGCGGTGCCAGGGCCGCTGGTCAGGTGAAAATGCGAAACGCAGTAGCTCGAACCGTCGCGGCGGGGATGGCCGCAAAAGGTGATGGCTTCGCCCTCCGCCTCGCCGCCATAGGGGTAACGGCAATCGCCGTCTTCGAGCTCAAGCAGCGAAAGGTGACGCGGCGCGATCCCGACACAGCGGAGTTTCAGCGCCGCGGCCCGTTCGAAAACCGCCGGCCTCGGCCGGGGTTCGGCAACGACGCGCGGGCGCATCTTTTTCTGCCGCGCCGGGGGTTGCTGCCGTTTCGGCCGAGCGGAACGATCGGGCCGCTCGGGACCGGAAAGGCCCAAGCGCCTGGCGCGGCCGATCGTGGCGTTGCGGGAATAGGCGGTGTTGAATTTGGCGTTGATCGCATTCGCAATCTCCGAAAAGGACAGGCCCCTTCCGAGATATTCGCGCAGCGCCTGCGAGTGTTCCTCCGCCCAGCTGGATTGCATTCCCGCTTCCCCGACAGTTCACTTTGTGTTCTCACTTTCGGATATTCCGAAATCGAAGTCAAGCCTGATTTCGGATAATCGGAATTGCTATTATTTCTGAAATTCGGAAAAGATGCGCCATGCTGGACATCAAGTTGATCGAGCGGGGGCTCAAGAAGCCGGGCAAGACCAAGGGGGGGCTCGCGGCGGCGATGGGCGTTCGCCCCGGCGCGGTGTCCGAAATCCTGGCCGACGCCCGCCTGATCAAGGCATCGGAAATCCAGCCGATTATCGATTACCTCGAGCTGAATTCGGTGCCGATCATGGGCCGGGTCGGCGCCGGTGCCACCATCGAGCCGGAGCACGAGCAGGTGCCGCCGGAGGGACTGGGCGAGGTCGAACTGCCCTTCCCGATCGCGGAGGAAACCATCGCCTTCGAAGTGGTCGGCGATTCCATGCTGCCGAAATACGAAAATGGCGATATTATCGTGGTCTACCGGGACCAGCGGCACCCGCTTTCGAGCTTCTACGGCGAAGAGGCCGCGGTGCGGCTGAAGACCGGCGAGCGTTACCTGAAAACCATCGAGCGGGGCAAATCCGCCACCCTGGTCAACCTCACGAGCTTCAACGCCAAGCCGATCACCGGCGTGAAGCTGGAGTGGATCGGGGAGATCTGCGTCACCCTGCCGAGGGGCCAGATCGAGCGCCTGCGCGCCAAGGCTGGGGCGCGCTCGCGCAAGAAAGCGCCCGCGAAATGAGACCGGCGCGGGACGCGATTCGCGAGGCCGCGGCGTGCCAGGCGTCACGGCATGACCCTATTTCTGCTTTTCAGAAATTTTAGATTGACCTATTTCTGATTTTCAGAAATAATGCGACTCGATCGGCAAAGCCGCCACCGGGAGCGCAGCGACCAGCGCATGCAGTATTTCGTCGTGATGATCGATTATGGACGGCGCGGGCGCGAGGCCATCGTCGACCCGGAAGTGACCCGGCGCGAGGTCGTCTCGCGCGTTGTGTCCGGCGAATACAGCAATATCAGCTTCATTCACGAGATCGCCAATTCCACGGTCGAGGACATCACCGCCGAAATCCTGGCGGAGGCCGCCGTTCCCGAAATCCCGCCCACGGGCGCCGATCTGCAGGCGAGCCGCTTCGATCATTTCCGCGATCTGCGCAAGCATGAGACGGCGTGAGGGAGGTTTGCCGCCTAGCCCCTCGAACGCAATCCCCTACCCCGTCAGCTTCCGGCCCCATCACTCCCGCGATATCACCAGCTTCAGCGACATCGATGCCGCGGTTGCCGCGATCATGATGGCCGCCACCGCCAGCAGGCCGACGACGTAGGAGCCTGAAAACTCCTTCAGCCAGCCCATCATCGAAGGGCCGACAAAACCGCCGACGGTGGCGATTGAGTTGATGAAGGCCAATCCGCCGGCGGCCGCGACCCCGGTCAGGAACCGCGTCGGGATGGTCCAGAAGATCGCCCGCGCCGCGGTCACCCCGACCAGCGCCAGGCTAAATCCGACGACGGCGACGGGAAGCGAGCCGGAGACGATCGGCGCCAGCAGTCCCGCGCCGCCCAAAAAGCACGCGACCGCCAGATTGACGATGCGCTGGCCTTTTTCGTCGACATAACGCGCCCACAGGATCATGCCGATCGAAGCAAACAGATAGGGAATCGCCGCGATCCAGCCGATCGCGAGATTCGACAAATGGTACTCCTTCAGCATCAGCGGCAGCCAGATGCCGATGCCGTAGGAACCCAGCGTGAAGCCGAACTGGATCGCCGCGCAAATCAGCACCCGCGAATCTTTCAGCGCCGCCAGCAATGAGGAATGCGGCCGCTCCCGCACTTCGCCAGCGAGCACACCGTCCAGCGCGTCGCGCTCGTCGGGCGTGAGCCAGGCCGCGGCCTGCGGGGAATCGGAAAGTAATTGCAGCGTCAGAAATCCCAAGGGGACGCAGGGCAGGCTCACCAGCAGAAACAGCCATTGCCATCCGGCGAGACCCCAGATCCCGTCCATCTGCAGCAGCAGGCCGCAGACCGGGCTGCCGACCAGCGACGACAGGGGAATCCCGACCAGGAACCAGGCCAGCATCCGCGTGCGGTATTGCGCCGGGAACCAGGCGGCAAGAAAGAAAGTCACGCCCGGAAAGAACCCGGCCTCCGTGATCCCGAGCAGCAGGCGAAGTCCGTAAAAGCTGTTCGGCCCGACCACGAAGGCGGTCGCCGCCGACACGATGCCCCAGCTGATCATGATGCGGGCGAGCCAGCGCCGCGCGCCAAATCGATAGAGCAGCAGGTTGCTCGGCACTTCGAACAGCGAATAGCCGAGAAAGAAAACGCCCGCGGCAAGACCGAACTGAGACGCCGACAGTCCAAGCTGCTGGTTCATGGTCAAGGCCGCGAAGCCGAGACTGGTGCGATCGAGATAGTTGAAGAGATAGGCGATCGTCAGAAGCGGCACGAACCTGAGAGCGGCTTTTTGAACGGCGCTTTGCAGCACGGAATCCGCCCCTGCCCGCTCTGACACATCGAGTTCCCCCGGGACGCTCTGCTGCGAGAGTGTCATCCCTAACTTCCTTCCCCGTGACGGCTTTTGTTGTTTTGAACCGCCTGCCGCCTATAGCATGATGCCGGCATCGGCCGCGAACGGATATGTTACAGGAATGTCACACGCACCAGGATAGTGCGGCTGTTCCTGAAACGTTCGAGAGAGTTGATAAGAGACGTTTGATTCGAAGCGGTAGGCTCGCTGTCGGGGTTGAAGTTCACTTCCGCTGCGAAGGAGAGCGACATGCCAGCCTACGTCCAGCACCACGATATCGTCGAGACGCCTCCGGTTGTCTGCCCCGGTTGCATCGGACTGCTTCCGATGTTTGTGAGAGACGTCGAGCCGCACTGGAGCATGGCGAAGATCGACTTCATCTACGAGTGCTCCGACTGCGGCGCCGAGGTCAGGCAGACCGTGACCAAGCCGGAACGGCCCCACTAGAGCGCGATCGGTTCCGATTGAATCAGAACCGCGCGCAGAAATTCACGAGCAGCGCGTTGGCTGCCCGTGGCGGGTGATGATCTAACGCAACGGAAAATTTCAGGAACGCCCAAGTCTGGAATGCGCCGCGTTCAGGCAGCGGTAAGGGAATGACCGGGAGCATCGAGATTGCACTCCCTGAAGTGGAACGCGATCTCGTCAAGCGCGCGTTGCTCCCACTCTTCGGCTTCCGCGAGCCAGAACACCCTACGCTCGGAATCAAGATACGCACGCTCACGGCAAAAATATTCCTGGCGGCGAATTTCAACGAGCTTGTTCATGAACTCCACTCCTGTGTGAAGCCAATTGACGCGCGCATCTTAGCAGATTCTGGACGGCGAGTCCGTTGCATTTTGTCGCGCTAAAAGAGGCAATCATTCTGCCCCTGTGGACATCGCAATGCAGCATATCGGTCATAGCGCAGCAAATCTTCTGGCATACAAGATGCCGGCGCGCTTCACTTGCGCGAAGCGGCAATCCTTTCGCGAGAAAATTCTTTAACGCACCATGATCGTGATCGGCTCCTACATCACCGGCGGCACATGCGGGATGTGAGTCCAGTCGGCGAGCACGAGCTGCATCGTGTGCTGGCCTGTCGGCAGCGTCACCATGGCTTCCGTCTGGCCGCCACCGAAATGCTTGTGGGTCTCATCGGCGGGAATGGCTTCCTTCATCTGGTCCGTCGTCCCGATTTTTCAATGGCTCGACCTCGGGAGTCTAATGGCTTGACCTCGGGAGTCTATTGTCTGTCACGCTATCTGCGGTACATAGTTAGACTGTGACATTTATGGGACCGCGCAAGACAAGAAGTCCTGAAAGAACCGTCAGGGAGGACGTGATGAACGAACACGATGGCAAGCAGCGCTGGTCACCCAGAGGCTGCGCGTGCGGCTGTGGAAACACCCTTTCGCTCTCCGGCGCGGCGCTGAGCCGGCGTCAATTCGTACAGGGAATTGCAGGCGCTGCGACCGTGGCAGCGGCCGGGTTGGGCCGTCCGCAGAATGCTATGGCGCAGGGCGCGGAGACAAAACCCTACCGTATCGACGTTCACCATCATCTGTCGCCGCCGAGCTATATCGCGGCCTCAGTCGGCGCCAATTTCGGCGACGGCCTGATGCGGGGCTGGACGCCCGAAAAATCGCTCGCCAACATGGACCAGGCGGGCATCGCGGTCGCGATGCTCTCGGTGACGCAGCCGGGCGTCAATTTCACCTCCGGTGACGCGGCGCGCAAGCTCGTGCGCGAGTGCAATGAATACTCAGCAAAGCTGATCGCCGATCATCCCGGCCGCTTCGGAGGTTTCGCGATGCTTCCGCTGACCGACGTCGACGGCAGCCTGAAGGAGATATCTTACGCGCTCGACACCCTCAAGCTCGACGGCATCGGCCTCTTGACGAACTATCACGACAAGTGGCTCGGCGATCCCGCCTTCCTGCCCGTCATGGAAGAACTCAACCGGCGCAAGGTCGTGGTCTACACCCATCCGGCCACGGCCGATTGCTGCGTCAACCTGGTCCGCACCGAGCCGCCGGGGATGGTCGAATGGGGCACCGATACGACCCGCACCATCGCCGACATCATCTTTTCCGGCAACGCGCAGAAATTCCGCGACATTCGCTGGATCTTCTCGCATGCCGGCGGCACCATGCCGTTCCTGATCGAGCGGTTCGTCCTCCACCCGCTGTTGGAGCCGAAAGCAAAGGCCACCGTGCCCGAGGGTACGCTCGCAGAACTCACGCGCTTCTACTACGACACCGCGCAAACCTCGAACAAGGCCGCGATGTCGGCGCTGTCGGCGGTGATCCCGACGTCGCAGATCGTGTTCGGCACTGATTTTCCCTATCGCACCGGCATCGACCATGTGAAGGGCTTGCGGAACGCCGGCGTTTTCTCCGACGCGCAGATCATGGATATCGAGCGCGGCAATGCGCTGAAACTACTGCCGCGGCTTGGCGCCTAGAGCATGATCCGGAAATTTCAATTCGGCTCGTTCGGCCAGATTGAGGATGAAGCGACAGCAGCGAGCCGGCGAAGGCGCGCAACATCTTGCCTTGATGTCACGTCGTTGTGACAGAAACTCGGGACAATGCGTTCCAAGGTTCTCGCGATGAGAAACAACGATGAAACGCCGAACGGCCATTCTGCTTTCGCTTTGCGCGCTGGCGAGCCTCGCTTATTTCACCGCGAGCAAATAGGCGATCCGTCACGAGACGCTGACATTCTGTGATCCACAGCGCACCGATCGTCCGGTCGCCGTGGACATCGCGGTTCGGCGCGACCGGATCATGATCTAGACTTGACGGTTGGCATCGCAGGCAGGTTTTGAAAATCGCGACCGAGTTTGATCTGCCGCAAAGACATGCCCCCTGGAACGTGGTCGTTTATTTGCGCGGATGTCTTTCCCCCAGGTCATCCGTTCGACTTCCGGATGCTCCTGTTCCCCCACCCCAGGAGCATCCGACCTTGCGATTACAGGTTGCCGATCTGAGGCTGGCTTAAATCCTGAAGCAGCCAATATGCGATCTTGCGCCATGAGCCGTCGAGGACGTCTGCACCAAGGAACAGGCCCAAATGGCCGCAAGGTTCGGTGATCTTCACCAGCTGATCGGCCGGCGTGCCGACCAATCGCGCCACCGAGAACAACTGATCGCGTGAGACGACTTCGTCGTGACTGGCCGCCAGTAGAAAGATCGGTGCGTCAAGCTTCGCCAGATCGATACATTGTCCAAGGGCGACGAAGGTTCCTTTCGCGATCCGGTTTTCCTTGAAGAGCCATGTGACGACTTGAAGGTAGAAGCTTCCCGGCAAGTCGACCGTCTCGGCATCCCACCGACGAAACCGCTCGCTCAACTCACGTCGCCGCTCGAGGTCGATATCGCCGGGAGTTTGCAGCGACATCTCGGCTTCATCGGGGCCGTGCGATAACCCCCACATGCCGAGCATTTGCTCGCCATGCACGATGCCATCGCCCGACCGCACAAATTCGTCGAACATGGTCGAAGGCATGTCACCAACAAAACGAGACAATTGCAACTCGGCGGCCGCGACGTCGATAGGCGCGCCGACAAGGACCAGCCGCCGCACCTTCTTCGGAAATCGCGCCGCGTAGACCAGCGCCAGCCAGCCGCCCTGGCACAGCCCTACCAGGTCGACCGGCGGTCCAAGTTCGTCAACCGCGACGTTGAGATCGGCAAGATAATTGTCGATCTCAAAGTAGCGCATCTTAGGCGTTGCGGATCGCCAGTCCGTGACAAACACGCGCGGCAAGCCACTTTGGCGCAGCGCCTCGACCACGCTGTGACCCGGAGCGAAGTCGGCGATGGTCGCCCGATGCAGCGCGTAGGGCGCGCAGATGAGGGTTGCCGGTCCATCGTTGCGAGTCGAAAAATCCCGCAACCGCATCGATGCGAGTTCCAGAGCGATCGTGTTGGCGGTGGTCCAGGGGAATGATGAACCTGACGAGGGACCACGCGATGCGCCTGGTCTGCCCCGCGGCATCAGACTTTCAAGCAGCCGCAGGTTTGCCTGCGCAACCTGCGCCGCGGCCGCAAATGGCCAAGCCACGAACACCTCCAGCGCCGAGGCCGGCCGCTCCGCAGCTGGTCCTTGCTCGTCTTTCTCACGCATTGAACTTTACTAGCCGATCGGTTCACACGCCAAAAGGATATGTGTCCGGGAGCCCCTTCACTTCCGCGGTATCGAGCGGCGTGACCGCGCTGGTATTGTCGAACCAGATATACTCGTCGAACTGCCGCGGCAGATTGGCCCGGAAGTAATGGCTCGCCATCTCGGTTTCGGGCCGATATATCACGCCGATCGCACGCTCCAGGCGTTCCTTGCCGAGACCCGAAGGGCCGCATAAGTCGCTTCTGCCGCGCAGCCCCAGCATGAAGCGGGCATGCCCGGTCGCGTGACACAACTGCTCGTAGCTGTTTTGAAGCGACGGCCGGACATTTTTGATTTCCATCGGGCCATCCCATGCCGAGGCCGCGGCGACCGTGCCGCTATGGGTGCCGAAACCGACCAGATAGGCCTGGTCGCCGAACTCCTTGCGGCAGAGCTGACCGATATTGTACTCGCCACGGGCGGCCATCTCGGTCGCCCCGGCATTGCCGACATGCGAGTTGTGCGCCCAGATCACGGCCTTGCTGTCCGGACCATAGAACGCCAGCAGGTTCTTCAAGGTCTCGAACATATGGTTGTCGCGCAGATTCCACGACGCGCGCGAACCGTAATACATGATCCGGTAATAGCGCTCGGCGTTGGCGACGAGACGCGCGTTCTGCTCGGCATCGAGAAAGCGCTCGCCATCATGCTCGGCATAGGCCCGGCGCTTTGCCAGGAGATCGGTCAGCGCCCGCACCACGTCGGACTCGCAGGTCGGATAGGATCCGGTCAGCGCCGCATGGCCGTAGGTCGCGGGATCGCGCTGCCACGGCGTCAGACAGCCATAGCGCTCGCGGGCAACCTTGGCCGATTCCGGGTCGACCTCGTCGAGATAAGTCAAAACCGACCGGATCGAGTCATAGAGGCTGTAAAGATCGAGCCCGTGAAAAGCGACGCGTTTGCTCTTCTCCACCGCACCGTTGTGCTTGCGCAGCCAGCTCACAAAATCGCGTACCTCGGTGTTTCGCCACATCCAGGCCGGAAACCGCGCAAACGCGGTCCACTCCGACGGCGGATACTGCAGATGCCGCACATAGTGATCGACCCGGGCAGCATCCGGCCAGTCCGCCTCGATCGCCACAAAGCGAAAGCCCTTCTCGATGATCAGGTCGCGGGTGATGCGTTCGCGCATCCGGTAGAATTCGCTGGTGCCGTGGGTCGCTTCGCCAAGCAGCACAATGCGCGCGGAGCCGATCCGCTCCAGCAACGGATTGAGGTCGGCGGCTTCGATGGAGGGGAACGATTGCGCGGCGTCGGCGAGGTTTCGGACCAGTATTTCCTCGTCCGAAGCGGCCGGTCGCAGCGCCCGGCGCACGGGCGCGCGACCCTCATCTTTCGCAACCCACCCTTCCTCGCCGATCAGGGGAACGAAGCGAACGTCGGCGATATCCTCGCTGCGGTAAGTATCCTTCGAAATACGGGTAACCCGGACCAGTTCCTGCGTCCGCTGATCCGCGCCGACAGGGATCACGAGCCGGCCGCCGACCTTGAGCTGTTCCTTGAGCGATTCCGGAACCTGCGGTCCGCCGGCGGCGACGACAATGGCGTCATAGGGAGCATGTCCGGGCCAGCCTTTCGTGCCGTCGCCATGCAGAACGTGGATATTGTCGTAGCCGAGGTCGGCGAGCGTCGCGGCGGCCTTGTCCGCGAGCTGGCCCAGGCGTTCGACCGTGAACACCTCGGCCGCGATCTCCGACAGCACCGCTGCGGCATAGCCGGAACCCGCGCCGATCTCGAGGACTTTCTCGCCGCCCCTCAGCATCAGGGCTTCCGCCATGAAGGCGACGATATAGGGCTGGGAAATCGTCTGCTCGCCGGCGATCAGCAGCGGCGAATCCTCATAGGCAAATTCGCGAAGGTTCTTCGGCAGGAACAATTCGCGCGGCACCTTGCGCATGGCCTCGAGGACGAGTTCGTCCTGCACGCCGCGCGCGGCGATGTTTCGCTCGACCATCCTCGCCCGCAGGGAAGCAAATGAATTTGCCACACCGGAGCGACCATCTTTCGACGCAAGCAATCCCATCACGAAGCTCCCGTCTCAGTTTCCACAATAACTGCATCGTCATTTTCATGACTTGATCGACATCAAGCATGGTCCGGCGATCGGGTGATAATAAGCTATCGCGCTCGATCGACTGGAAACGACATGGACCTCAAAGAGGCAATCTACGGTCGCCGTGCCGTGCGCGAATACACCGCGGAACCGGTGGACGAAAAAGTATTGCGGCAACTCATCGATGCCGCCATCCAGGCTCCCAGCGCCGTCAATCAGCAGGCGTGGTTATTTTCGGTCGTACGGGACAAAGCCTTGCTCGCGCGCATCTCGACCGAAGCGAAAGCCCATATGCTGAAGACTTCGATAGCTGCGGCATCGCACCATTTCCAAAGCGTGTTGAGTAACCCGGAATTCGATATCCTTTATCATGCTCCCGTCCTCATCGTGATCTCGGCCGTGGCCGAAAGTCCCTGGGCGCTGGAAGATTGTTCTTTGGCGGCTGAAAATCTGATGTTGGCCGCCTGCGCCGCGGGACTTGGAACATGCTGGATCGGATTTGCGCAAGGTTGGCTCGGAACAGCCGACGGCAAGGCAGCGCTCAAGCTTTCCAGCGCCAACCTGCCGGTCGCGCCCATTATCGTAGGGCATCCGAAAACAGCGGCGGCGCCGGTTCCAAGAAAAGCCCCGAAAATCGACTGGATTTCCTAGACGTTCGGCTAGCTTTCAGGCGACGGCCTTCGGGGCCGGCGCTTTCTCCGGCGCGCCGGCCGGACGCAACGGCGCGAACTCCTCGGCCGTGAGCGTTTCCCGCGCGATCAGAAGCTCGACGCCCGCGTCAAGATCGCCGCGGCGCTTTTCGAGAATGGCGCGCGCACAAGCGCCGCCGGCTTCGACCAGATCGCGCACCGCCAGATCGATTTCGCGCCCCGTGGCCTCGGCCGCGCCGACGACCGTGTCTTGCATGGCCGGCAAAAACGCCTGCGGGCGCGGCGCATAGGTCCGCTGCCCGACGGTGGCATCCATTCCATGTTTCGTGACCATCTCGACGGCAATTTCGGTCGCCCGCTGCAAGTCGTCGGCCGCGCCGGTCGAGATGTCGCCATCGAAGATGAGCTGTTCGGAGGCGCGGCCTCCCATCAGCACGGCGATGCGGTTCTTGAGTTCGCTCGCCGCCAGCAAAAACCGGTCCTCGGTCGGACGCTGCATGGTGTAACCAAGCGCGCCGACGCCGCGCGGAATGATCGATACTTTCTGCACCGGATCGACCCCGGGAAGGCTTGCGGCGACCAGCGCGTGGCCCATCTCGTGGTAGGCGACCCGCCGGCGTTCTTCCTTGCTCAGCACCCTGCTCTTCTTTTCGATCCCGGCGACGATCCGTTCGATCGCGACCGTGAAGTCGTCGAACGAAACTTCGGAGGCGTTGCGCCTGGTCGCGGCGATGGCGGCCTCGTTGATCAGATTGGCGATATCGGCGCCGGTAAAGCCGGTGGTGAGGGCTGCGACCTTGTCCAGATCGACGTCCTTGCCAACCGTGATCTTGCGGATGTGCACCTTGAGGATCGCGACGCGGCCGCCCTTGTCGGGGCGATCCACCAGCACCTGCCGGTCGAACCTTCCTGCCCGCAACAGCGCCGGATCGAGAATTTCGGGCCGGTTGGTGGCCGCGAGCAAGATGACGCCGGCTCTGGGGTCAAAGCCGTCGAGCTCGGCGAGCAGCTGATTAAGCGTCTGCTCCTTTTCGTCATAGCCGCCGAAAGCGCCGGGGGAACGGCTGCGGCCGAGCGCATCGAGCTCGTCGATGAAGATGATGCAGGGCGCGGCCTTGCGCGCCTGCTCGAAGAGATCGCGCACCCGCGCGGCTCCTACACCGACGAACATCTCGACGAATTCGGAGCCCGAGATGGAGAAGAAGGCGACGCCTGCTTCGCCGGCCACGGCACGGGCGAGCAGCGTTTTGCCGGTGCCCGGCGGTCCGACCAGCAGAATTCCCTTGGGAACGTGGGCGCCGAGCCGGCCATAGCTCTTGGGATCCCTGAGAAAGGAGACCACTTCCTGCAATTCGAATTTCGCTTCGTCGACCCCGGCGACATCGGCGAAGGTCACTTTGGTGTCCTTTTCGACATAGACCTTGGCGCGCGATTTTCCGATCGACATCAGACCGCCGAAGCCCTGGCCACCCGCCATCCTGCGGCTGAGAAACACCCAGATCAGGTAGAACAGGAACGCCGGCACGATCCATGAAAGGATCGTCTGGAACAGTCCGCCGGAGGGAACGCCGGTCACGACCACGCCTTTGGCCGCCAGTTTTTCGGCCAGCGGCGCGTCGACCCGCGCGGTAACAAAAGCCGACTTTCCGCTCGGCAATTTGTCTTTCAGTTTGCCCTGGATGGTGTCCTGACCGACGGCGACCTCGGTGACTTTGCCCTGCGCGACGAGTTGCTCGAACTCACTGTAGGGGATGGTGTCGACCGTGTTGTAGGTCGCGAGCACCCACTGCAGCACCACCATGCCGATGCCGGCTGCGAGGATGTAGCCGATGGCGACGGCCTGCTTTCGCGATGATGAATCCTGCTCCATCCTCTCCTCCGGTCAATCGATCTCGCAATCCAGCTTGGTGGCGGGCAGCGGCAATTATTGATTGTCTTCTTATAGCTGCGGCCAATCCGGCGGGTTTGCTCTGGATCAATCGTCCCCGCGCCGGGTGGCTTATTATTTGAAAAAGCGGCAGGCGCCGGGACGCTGGATCCGACGGTTAAATTCCACAAAGGATACAGGATAAGGAGACGGACATGCCCTACGCATCGGTGAAGGATCTCCCGGCATCCGTTCATGACCACCTGCCCGCGCATGCGCAGGAAATCTATCGGAGCGCCTTCAACAACGCCTGGGTCGAATACGAAGATCGCGGCTCAGCGCAACGCGAGCAACTCGCTCATCGCGTCGCCTGGGCCGCCGTCAAGCGCAAATACGAAAAAGCCGGCGACCTCTGGGTTTCGCGCGAGTAGCGGCCGATCTCGTGATCGACCCCGCTGCAACGCGCATGCCGGCGGGCGATCAGCCCTTCTTGACCAGCGGGCAGCTGCTTTCCTTGAGCGAACGAAACGCCTCGTCGCCCGGGATCACGGCGCGCAGCTTGTAGTAATCCCACTCGCCTTTCAATTCCTGGGGCTTCTTGACCTCATAGACATACATGTCGTGCACCATGCGGCCGTCTTCGCGGATGCGGCCGTTCTTGGCGAAGAAGTCGTTGATCGGCATCTCCCGCATCTTGGCCATCACGGCCTTGGCGTCGTCGGTTCCCGCCGCCTCGATCGCCCTGAGATAGTGCATGGTCGAGGAGTAATCGCCCGCATCGCCCATATGCGGCGGACGCTTCATGCGTTCGAAGAACCGCTTCGACCATGCCCGCGTTTCGTCGTCACGGTCCCAGTAGAAGGCGTTGGTCAGGACCAGGCCCTGCGCCGCTTCGAGCCCGAGACTCTTGATGTCGGTGATCCAGACCAGCAGACCCGCGAGCGTCTGCCCGTTCTTCTGGATGCCGAATTCCTGCGCCGCCTTGACGGCATTGACGAAGACGGTGCCGGAGCCTGCCAGCCCAACCACCTTGGCCTTGGAGGCCTGCGCCTGCAAGAGGAAGGAGGATTGATCCGATGTCTCCACCGGATAGCGCGACGCGCCCAGCACCTGGCCGCCAAGCGCCTTGATCACCGCCGTCGTATCGGCTTCGAGCGCATGGCCGAACGCATAGTCCGCCGTGAGGAAATACCAGCTTGTGCCGCCGGCTTTCATCATCGCGGTGCCGGTGCCCTTTGCCAGCGAATAGGTGTCGTAGGCGTAATGGATGCTGTTCGGCGTGCAGCCGTCGCCGGTCAGCCGAGAAGCGCCCGATCCATTGACGATGGCGATGCGGTCTTTTTCCTTCGCCAGCTGCGTCACGCTGAGCGCGATCGAGGAGTTGATCAGGTTCGCGATCATGTCGACCTTGTCGACGTCGAACCATTTCCGCGCAATGCCTGAGGCGATATCAGGCTTGTTCTGATGATCGGCCACGACGAGTTCGATCGGCTTGCCGAGAACCTTGCCGCCAAAATCCTCGATCGCCATGCGCACGGCGGTGACCGCGCCTTCACCGGATTCGTGGGAGAACTGGCCGGACATGTCGGTCAGCACGCCGATCTTCACCACATTGTCGGATACGCCATCGGCGAGTGCTGCCGATCCGCTCCCGATCGTCACAACCAGTGAAATTGCCAGCACGGTTCGACGAACACTTACCATGGCGCACCTCCCAAATTGCCTTGAACAAGCGCGGCGGATTTCCACCCTCTTTTTATGACATGCATAACTAGACTGACTTTCGTTTGTAAGTCAATCGGGCTGGTGTAGGATGGCTTGAACTGATCTCTCCACGCCGTGCCGCGAAGGCTGAACCATGACGATTCCCTTGCGCCGCGGCGCACCGTGCGATCCCGCCAACCGAAGTCGAACGTGATGGCGCGTTCGGCGACTGCCAAGATAAGTCCCGGGCCGGCGACGGCCGGCCACCCGCAACGGGCTGCAAGCCCTGCCCGCGGCGAGCGCAACTGCTCCGTCGCCCGCACGCTCGACATTGTCTCGGACGCCTGGGCGTTTCTCATCATCCGCGAAGCCTTCTTCGGCACACGGACATTCGAGACATTCCGCTCCGCGCTCGACATCCCGCGCGCCACGCTGACCGACCGCTTGCGAAAGCTGACGCGGCTGCGGATCTTCCGCCAGGTCGCGGCCGAAACCGGGCAACGCAAGGAGTACCGGCTCACGAAAATGGGGTTCGACCTCTATCCGAGCTTCATCGCGCTGATGCAGTTCGGCGATCGCTGGCTTTCCGTCGGCAGGCGCCCGCCGCTCGTGCTGATCCATCGCGGCTGCGGTTGCGAAAGCCATCCCATCGTCGGCTGTTCGGAATGCCTGACCGAACTCGAAGCGCGCGAGGTTCAGTATCGCGACGGCCCGGGCGCGGGACGCAGGCCGGCCAAGCCTGGCCGCAATACCAGGCGCGCCTCTGATGACAGCCGCTTCATGCAGGGACGGCCGAGCTCCGTCTCTCGCGCGCTCGAAATCATCGGCGACAAATGGAGTTTTATGGTCGTTCGCGAGGCCTTCTTCGGCAATCGGCGTTACGACCGGATCCAGTCTGAGCTGGGCATCGCCCCGAACATCCTGACCGACCGGTTGTCACGCCTCGTTGCCCGCGGCATCTTTCACCGGCGTCGCTATCAGCAAGCGCCGGAACGATACGAATACCTCTTGACCGACATGGGCCGCGATCTCTACGGGCCATTCGTCGCGATGCTGGCGTGGGGGGACCGCTGGCTCGCCAAGGCAAAGCCGCCGCTGCTCCTGCGCCACACGACATGTGGCCACGATTTTCAGGCCTCCGTGATCTGCAACGAGTGCCGCAAGCCTATCATCGCCGCCGACATGCAGTATCGCCTGAACTACGATCCCAGGGACTACGGCGCGCTGGGGCCAAGATCGGTCAGCTAGGGGCTTACGTTGAAGCAGCGATGATCGCCGCCTCTCCCTCTCCCCGCTCGCTTGCGGGGAGAGGTTAGCGAATTCGGGATCAATCCCGCTTCAGCGCTTCCACCAGCTTGAAACGCATGATCTTGCCCGAACCCGTGCGCGGAATTTCGGAAACGATGTGGGTCGCTTCGGGGATTTTGTAGGACGACAGGCTGACGCGGCAATGCGCCAGCAGCAATTCGACATCGAGCTGGTTCTTCTCGGCGACCACAAACAGATACGGCACCTCGCCGAGCGTCGCGTGCGGCACGCCCACCACGGCGCAATCGATCACCTGCGAATGACGGATCGCCACCTCCTCGATTTCCGCCGGCGCGATGTTCTGTCCGCCCCTGATGATCAATTCCTTGATGCGCCCGGTGATCGTCAGATAGCCGTTGGGGTCGGACTTCGCGAGATCGCCGGTGTGGTACCAGCCTTTCCGCAACGCGGACGCCGTTTCCGCCGGCTTGTTGTGATAGCCCTGCATCAGGTTAGGACCGCGAACGATCAATTCGCCCTCGGCGCCGCTCGGTAAGTCTTCCAGCGTGTTGGGATCGACAATCCGCACCGCAAGTCCCGGCACCGGAAGCCCGCACGATCCCATTATGCGCGTTCCGGTCATCCAGTTCACCGTGACCATGGTCGAGGTCTCGGTGATGCCGTAGCCATCCAGAAGCATGGTGCCGAAATGCGCCTCGAACGCCCGGTTCAAGGTCGCGGGCATGATCGCGCCCGCTGAGAAACACAGCCGCGTGTTGCCGAGTTGACGGACGCCAGCCTCCTGCGCGCGCTGCAACAGATAATGGAACATCGTCGGTACGCCGGGGAACATCGAGTATTTGCCCGACTGCAACAGCTCCAGCACAAGCTGCGGCGAAAACCGTTCCATGATGTGTTCGCTGCCGCCGACCGCGAGCACGCTTAGCACCGAGAGATTGAGTGCGTAGGAATGAAACAGGGGAAGTGGCGACAGCACGACGTCCTTGTCGCTGAGACCCAGGATCGGCGCCCAGCAGGACGCGGCGATCCACAGCATTCCGCGGATTGACAGCAGCACGCCCTTGGCGCGGCCGGTGGTGCCGGAGGTATAGATGATGAAGGACGAGCGATCGATGTCGGCCGGGTCGAGAGCGCCTTGCGCGCTCCCTTCCGCCAGTTCGTCGAGGCTCAGGCCTTTTTCCCTGGCGCCGGGGCCGGCGAAAACAAGCGCAACCCGACCACGCGATTCCGCGGTGAGCTTGTTGATGAGCTCGGCCCGGGCTGGCGTCGTGACCACCAGACCGCAATCGGCATCCGACAGCCGGTAGGCGATCTCCGCTTCGGCCGCGTCATGACTGATGGGAACGATCACCGCGCCGGCGCGCAGGCCCGCGAAGCAGGCCTCGATCCAATCGACGCTGTTCGGAAGATAGATCGCGATACGATCGCCTTCCCGCACGCCTTTCGCCGACAAGGCAACGGCCATCGAAGCCGTACGGCTCGCAAGCTGTGCGTAGGTGACCGACCTCGCGGCGTCCCAGTAGGCGACTTTATCCGGCCGCTCGCGTCTATGCCGCTCCAGTAGTTCCGATATCGGCGCGATCAAGTCCGTATGTAACATCGTTTCCTCCGCCGTTCAGACCATGCTGAATCCGCCGCTGATGCTGAGAACCTGCCCGGTGATCCAGCTGCCTGCATCGGATGCCAGCAACGCCACCATGGGCGCCACGTCCGACGGCTGGCCCAGGCGGCGGATGGCATAGGCCTTGACGAGCTTGTCGCGATTGGCCTCCACCCAGCCTTTGTCATGCGCGGATTCGATCAGGCCGAGCGCGATCGAATTGGCGGTCGTCCCGCTTCGTCCCATTTCCCGCGCCAGCGATTTCATCAGCGCGATGGTTCCCGCGCGCGCCGCAGCTGCGATGGCCAAACCTGACTCGCCGACGCGGGAGGAATCTCCCATGATGGAAATGATGCGGCCGCGGCCCGACGCCTCGAGCAAGGGAGCAGCAGCATGGCAGCAATGGATCGCGCCATAGAGGCAGGTGTCGATCTGTTTGTGCCAGTCTGCCGGCGTGGTCTCGTTGAAGCGCTTGCGCAGCACGAGGCCCGCATTATTGACGAGAATGTCGAGGCCCCCGAAGTCAGACTTGACGCCTGCCACCATGCTTCGCACCGCCTCTAAATCCGCGATATCAGCGCCGTAGGCCTTGGCCTTGCCACCGGCCTGCTTGATTTGCGCAACGACCGCCTCCGCTTCGTCCTTCGACGAATGATAATTCACCGCGACTGCCGCGCCGGCTTCGGCGAGAGCCTTTGAAATCGCAGCGCCGACATCCCGGCCGCCTCCGGTAACAAGGGCGACACGCCCTGCAAGATTGTTCATTGTTTGCTTCCTTTCGCTTTCCTGCGTGCCTGCTCCAGCAGCCCAAAGATTCGCTCGGGCGTCATGGGTAGGGTCGAGACATTGACGTCGAGTTCCGAGAGCGCGTCCGCAATGGCATTGGCGATCGCGGCAGGCGCACCGATCGTTCCGCCCTCGCCCATTCCGCGAAAGCCGCCGGCAACAGCCAACTCGCTCTCGATATGGATGACGTCCATGTCGGGAATCTCGACGGCGGAGGGGATGACATAGTCGACGAGGCTCGCGCTCACGAGCTGACCGTCTTCGTCGTAAACCATCTCTTCGTATAGCGCAGCACCAATGCCCTGCGCGACGCCGCCGTGAACCTGGCCGTCCACGATCATCGGGTTGATGATGCGACCGCAATCTTCCGCGACCAGATAGCAGTGTATCTTGACAAAGCATGTCGAAGGATCGACCTCGACCGCGACCAGATGCGTGGCGCCCGCCGTCGTTCCATTGATGGGATCGTAGGTGTAGCTGGCCTCGAGCTCCTGACGCGCCTCGACCGGCAGCGTCTTCATATCGGAATAGACGGCCTTGGCGATCTGCCTGAAAGTAACCGCACGATCCGTTCCGGTAACGGTGGCGCGCCCGCCATGGACGTCGATATCGTCGCTACTCGCCTCCAACAGATGCGAGGCGACCTTCTTGATTTTCTCTCGCAATATCTGCGAGGCATGTTTCGCCGCACCTCCGCCGAGAACCGCGCTGCGGCTGGCGTAGGTTCCCGTCGACATCGGGACGCCATCGCTGTCGCCCTGGACGACGCGAATATCAGCAAAACTTGCACCGAGGTCATCGGCGATGATCTGGGCGAGCGTGGTTTCCAGTCCCTGCCCATGCGAGGCGACGCCAAAGGCGGCCGTGATCGCACCGGTCGAATCGAGTCTGATTTTGGCGGTTTCCGAACCGGTGTTGATCGGCATGCCGGGTGCCGCGGAAATGCGCGACCCGATCCCCGTCAATTCGGCATAGCTTGAAAGTCCGATGCCGAAATAACGCCCCTGCGCGCGCGCCGCGCGCTGTTGCTCGCGCAGCTTTTCATACTCACCGGCTTGTGCCGCGGCTTCGAGGCATTCGATGAACCCGGTTTTGTCCCAGATGATTCCGGACGCAATCCGATAGGGAAATTCGTCCGCGCGCACGAGATTGCGCCGGCGAATTTCAAGCGGGTCTAGCCTTAGCGCTTTGGCGCCCATGTCCATCAGCCGCTCGGTGACGAAGGTGGAAATCGGCCGGCCGACGCCGCGATAGGGCCCGGTCGGCGGCTTGTTGGTCGCAACCCCGCGCACCGCGCCCCGGTAAGACCTGATCTTGTACGGGCCGGGAAGGAAGCTCACGACCTGGACCGGCTCAAGCGCGCAGGTCCAGGGATAGATCGAATAGGCGCCGATGTCGCCGATCACATCGGCCTCCAGCGCGATCGCCATGCCGTTGGTATCAAAACCCATTTCGGCTTCGACGATTTCGGCGAACGCCTGGCTCGAACTACTGATGTCTTCGAGCCGGTCGGCCGTCCATTTGAGCGAGCGGCGCAGTTTCCTCGCCGCCACGCATAACAGAATTTCTTCCGGATAAAGCGAGCCTTTGGAGCCGAAGCTGCCGCCGACGTCGGGCGCGACGACCCGCAGCCGGTTGCCGGGCAGCTCGAGCGATTCCGCCAACGCGTCGCGTACGATGCCGGGAACATTCGAGGACGTGTAGAGCGTGATCGCGTCCCTTCGGTTCTCGAATTCCGCGCAATAGCTACGAGGCTCGATGGCGAGCGGCGCCTTTCGCATCATCTGGAAGCGGTCGCGGACGCGGACATGGCACGCCGCGAGGTCGGCGCGAACGTCGCCCTTCCTAAATTCCCTTGCGATCAGCACGTTGGTCTTGGCTTCTGCGTGAATTAGGGGGGCCGCTTCTGAAATGGCGAATTCTGGATCGGCGACCGCGCCCAGAGGGCCATATTCGATATCGATCAGCTCGAGCGCGTCCTCGGCGAGGTAGCGATCTTCCGCGATGACGGCGACCACGGCTTCCCCGACATACCGCACCTTCTTTGAAGCCAGGGCCAGAATCGGCGTCGCGTAATAGTTCGCCATGCGGGAAACCGGGATCACCGGCTTGTAATCGCCTGCGACGTCATCGGCGGTGAAGACAGCGACGACGCCGGGCGCGGCACGCGCCTTCGTTACGTCGATCCGCACGATGTCGGCGTGCGGCTGCTCGCTGCGGCGAAACGCAACGTGAAGCGCGCGGTCCGGTTTGCGGTCGGCGGTATATTCGCCATTGCCGGTCAACAGGCGCGGATCTTCGGTCCGCCTGATCGGCTGGCCGACATGGCGCGGCCGCACCAGGTCCGAGGTCTGGACGATGTCGTCCTTACTCATACGCCTCTGTCCCCTTGCGCAAACTTTGCCATTGAGCGTCATCATGGCCGCAGACGACGATGGCGCCAGCCTTCTCGATCCGGCGTATCTCCGCAAAGGACTTCAGGAGCGCTTCGGCGTTCCAGGTGTTGCGGGGCACGGTATCCGCATCGAGATTCTCGCGCAGGCTCACCGCATCCGACACCAGCAGAAACGATCCATCGGAATCGAGATTGACTTGGGCTCCCATCGTGCCCGGCGTATGGCCGGGCAGCGGAATGAGAACGAGCTTGCCGTCGCCGAACACGTCGCGTTCGCCATTCACGGCGTCGGTCTTTTGGCCGTGGTCCCAGTCGGCGCGGAGATAGCCGGCCGTCTCCGCGCCGGGTGCGTTTGCCGCCTCGATCTCCTTGGCATGCACCATGATGGTGGCCTTCTTGAAGAACTGGTTGCAGCCGCAGTGATCGGGATGGAAGTGCGAATTCACGACGACGTCGATGTCATCGGGGTCGACGCCGACGCAGGCCAGATTCGGTAGCAGCGTATCCTCCGCGCGCATCACAGGCGTCATCACCTTCATCAGCGAGCCCCATCGTTCCTCGCCATGCTCGACGACGGAAGGATGGCAGCCGGTGTCGAACAGCACATTGCCCTGCTTGTGCCGGATCAGCGCGCTAGAGACGGGCGCCTCGAACGTCTCGCTGCGATCCGCCGTCCTGTCGTAGATGCTTTTCTTCAGGCGCACCCGGCCGGCGGAGAGAAATTGCAGCTTCATGTGACACTCCCGTTGCGTAAACGCGCCACCGCGCGAATCGCGGCGACGATGTTCTGATAGCCGGTGCAACGGCAAAGGTTGCCGGACAACCCCTCGCGGATTTCCTCGTCGCTCGCCAGCGGATACTTTTTCAGGAGATCCATGCCGGTGATCAGCATTCCCGGGGTACAGAAACCGCATTGCAGCCCGTGCTTTTCCCGAAACTCGGTCTGCAGCGCGTTCAACCGATCCGGCGACCCCAGACCTTCGACGGTAACGATCTCCATGCCGTCGGCCCTGACGGCGAGCGTCAGACAGGAGCGAACGCTGTCGCCATTCACAAGGATGGTGCATGCCCCGCATACGCCATGCTCGCAGCCGACATGGGTTCCGGTTAGTCCAAGCGTGTCGCGCAAAAAATCGGAAAGCAGCAGCCGCGGCTCGACGCGTGCCTCGTATTGCCGTCCGTTCACGGTGACAGCGATATCCCTCTTCACGGCCTTTCTCCCACCGCGCGGGCCCAGGCGGCCATGAAAGCCTTTTCGGCCAGCGCGCCTATCAGATTTTTCCGGTATTCGGAGGAAACATGGATATCGTCCGAGGGTGACACGCACGAACGTACAACCTCGGCAAATTGCGCCGCGCTTTCGCCTCCGCGCTTTGCGCCACGCAGCGCGTCCTCCGCCTCGCGCAGACGCCGCGGCGTGTCGGCGACACCCATGACGGCAACCCGCGCGTCGGCAATTTGGCCATCGCGTAGCTCGAAGGATACCGCGATACATGCCAATGCGAAGTCGCCGAAGCGGCGCGCGACTTCTTCGAAGGCCCAGCCGGTGTGCGCCTTCAGAACCGGAAAATCGACTTCGAAGACGATCTCTTCCGGCTCGAGACAATTGGTGAGCGCGGATATGAAGAATTCATCGGCGGGGATTTCCCGGCGACCCTGCGGCCCCTGGGCCTTGATGACAGCCCCGTAAAACACGGCCAGCATCGGCAGCTCCGCCGCCGGGTCCGCATGCGACAGGCTGCCGCCGATCGTGCCGCGGTTACGGATCGCCAAATGCGCGACATGCGGCATCGCAGCCGCCATGACCGGCAGCTTCGCCGCGATCAGGTCGGAAAATTCGAGGTCCGCGTGCCGCGTCAGGGCGCCGATCGAAACGGTGTCGCCCTTCAGCTCGATGGACAACAGGCCGGGAATGCGCATGAGGTCGACGACGACGGAGGGACGCGTCATCCGGAAATTCAAAAGCGGCATCAGGGATTGCCCCCCGGCCATCACCTTGCCGTCGCCGTTCGCCGTCGCAAGCGCCTGCACCGCGGCCTCGAGGCTTTCAGGGACGACATAGTCGAAGGCCGCAGGCTTCATTTGGCTCGTCCTGAAAGCTCTGACAACCTCACCTTCGCACTCCCGTCAAGGCGCGACATCAACGGCCGCGAAACTGTGGCGCGCGTCTCTCGCTGAAGGCGCGCCTGCCTTCCCTGAAATCGTCGCTATCGGCGGCCCGATCGATCAGCCGTTGGGCAGCGGTCACATCCAGCGCGCCCTCTCCCAACGACAACCCATTCAGCATGAATTTCGCGCCGGCGATCGACAGCGGCGCGTTCTGCGCCAATTTGCCGGCGAAATCCATGGCCGCGCCGACGGCGTCATCGCTGACCTCATCGACAAGGCCCATTCCCCAGGCGTGCCCGGCACTGTACCGCTCGGCGGAATAGAGCATCCGTTTGGCATTCGCGATTCCGACAATCGCGAGCAGGCGCTGGACACTCTTTACGCCGTAAACAATCGAAAGCTTGGCGGAGGGAATTCCAAGCATGGCCGTGGTATCCGCGAAACGAAAATCGCAGGCGAGCGCGAGGTGACAGCCGCCACCCAGGCAATAGCCGGAAATGGCTGATATCACCGGCTTCGGTACATTCGCTATCGCCGCCGAACACGCGTCGACCGACACTTCATAGGCCGTACTTTGCTCCCGGTTTTCCCGGATCACCTTGAACTCGGTCACATCAGCGCCGACGCAGAAGTTCGCGCCCGCACCGGTCAGCACGATCGCGCGAATGGCATCGTCGTGGGCGAGGTTGGAAAAGATGTCCGCCAATTCGCGCCACATGCTGAGCTTGACGGCATTGAACATCTCGGCCCGGTTGAGGGTCACCACGCCGATGCCGTCCTTTATGGTCACGAGGATATCTGGCATTTCCTACCCTTGTCCCACCGTTGGCTCCTGCCCTTGGGGCCTGTTCTTTGGCCCATTCTTGGCTTGCGGTCTCTGGCCGCTCCCGAACGATCGACCGCGCCGGCTGTGGAGCAACAGGACTGCCAGTTTATGGCAATCGCGTGACTTGCATAAGTAGACTTATCGGGTCGTTGCCGTCAAGAGCAGGCCGTGACATCGGACGCCGCGGGATTTCAGTCCGCCCTTGCTTCCCCCTTGGCGCGGCGCTCCAAAATCGAAAGCGCTTTTGCATCGCCGCAGGCCTGGGCATCGTCGATAAAGGCAATCAGGAGGTCGGCGAGCGTCGCATAGTCCCAAAGCTTCAGCATGGCCGGCTCGAGCCAACCGATAAAATAGCTGTCGAAATATCCCCGCTCCGCGTCGTGCGCTTCCACCCAGGCTGGTCCGGCGAGCTTCAGGGGATCGGCATCCCAATGGCAAACGACAAAGCCCGCAGCCGACTTTGCCAGAATACCTCCTCCGTCCCGCGGGGCTTCGCTCATCGGGCGCAAGGATTGGCCAATTTCTCCCAGCACGCGCTCGACATGGCCACTCATGCAACGCTTCCGACTTTCGCAAGAAAATTCCGGAGAACCGGCAAGCCTCGCCTCCTGTTCCACACGCTGGTGGTCCAAGTATGGCGATACGAAAGAGTTGCGTGAGGGGAAGCGGAATGTTTTGGCGGTCGCAGCGCGGACATCGCGCGATCGTGGTGAGAGCGCGGCGACAGGACACTGGCAATTACTTTGCCGGCGTTGCGCCGCGACGCAAATACGCCCGCGCAACTCCATTATAGAGCGCGCGGGCGGGGATTTTTCTGCGTCACGCGTACCGGTGGCCTTGCGTTACACCAGCTTGACGTTCTTGAGCGGCAGACTGCGGACCGGTTTGCCGGTTGCCGCATAAATGGCGTTGAGCACCGACGGCGCCACCACGCAGATCGTCGGCTCGCCGATGCCACCCCAGAAGTCGTAAGTCGGCACGATCGCCACCTCGACCTTCGGCATTTCGGCGAGACGCATGATCTCGTAGGTGTCGAAGTTGAGACTGGTCATGCGCCCCTTGTCGATCGGCATTTCGCCGTAGAGCGTGGCGGTGAGACCGAAGGCCACCGATCCCTGCACCTGGGCCTCGATCTGGCCGGGGTTGACCGCATGGCCGGAATTGACCGCCAGCACCATGCGATGGACCTTCAGTTTGCCTTGCGGGCTCACCGAAACCTCAGCGACCGCGGCCGAGTAGCTGCCGTAGCCCATGAACTGCGCGATGCCGCGATAGACGCCCGCGGGCAGCGGCGTACCCCAACCAGCCTTTTCCGCCGCGGCATTGAGCACGGCGAGATGCTTGGGATGATCCTTCATGAGCGCGCGGCGAAACTCCAGCGAGTCCTTGCCCGCCGCCTTCGCCACCTCTTCCATGAAGCATTCCATGTAGACGGCGTTCTGGTTGGTGTTCACCCCGCGCCAGGGCCCGACCGGGACATGCGTGTTACGCATCGCATATTCGATCAGCAGATTGGGCACGTCGTAGCCGAGCTGCGCGTCGCCGGGCATATCGTAATAGCCCTGCAACTGACGCATGTCCCTGCCGTCGACAATGCCTTTCTGATTGAGCAGCGCGTTGATCGACTGACCGGAAACGCGGACGTGCAGGCCCACGAGATTGCCCGCGGCGTCTATCCCGGCCGACATCTTGCATTGCGAGATCGGCCGATAGAAATCATGCGCCTGGTCCTCCTCGCGGCTCCAGATCAACTTCACTGGTGTGTCGGGGAATGCCTTGGCGATCTCGACCGCCTGGTGGACATAGTCCTGCGTGCCGCCGCGCCGGCCGAAGCCGCCGCCGAGGTCATGCCGATGGACTTCGCACTTATCCAGCGGAATCCCGGAGGCCTCCGACAAGGCCGCCAGCGACGCCTCGAGGTTTTGCGTCGGAACCCAGGCATCGGCCCGGTCGGCCGAGAGCTTGACCGTGCAGTTCATCATCTCCATCGGCGCATGGGCGAGGAAAGGCGTCGCATAGACCGCCTCCACCTTCTTGGCGGCTTCGCCGATCGCCTTCAGCGCGTCGCCGTTCTTCCGCTCGCCATTGGTAGCGGTCGCGGTGAGGCCTTCCTTGAGCATTTCGGCAATTGTCGCGCTTGATTGCGAAGCGTTCGGCCCCTCATCCCAGACGATCGGGAGTGCCTCGAGCGCCTTCTTGGCGCGCCACCAGGTATCGGCGACGACCGCGACGCCGCTGTCCTTCACCCGCACCACCTTCTTCACGCCGGGCATGCCGGCGATCTTGCTCTCGTCGTAACTCTTGAGCTTGCCGCCGAACACGGGACAGTCCTTGACGGCCGCGCAGAGCATGCCTTGCAGTTTCAGATCGATGGCGAAGATCTTGCTGCCATCGAGCTTGTCCGCGGTGTCGAGCCGCTTGAGCGGTTTGCCGGCGATCTTCCAGTCCTTTGGATCCTTGAGCTTGATCGACTTGGGATCGGGCGGGGTCAGCTTGGCGGCCGCGGCTGCGACCTCGCCATAATGGATCGAACGCTTGCTCGCCGCATGGGTGATGACGCCGTTGGATACGCTCAGCTCGCCGACCGGGACATTCCATTGGTCGGCCGCCGCCTGCAGCAGCATCGTGCGCGCCACCGCACCGCCACGGCGAACATAATCCTGCGAGGTGCGGATGCCGCGGCTTCCGCCGGTACCCATTTCACCCCAGGCGCGTTTGCTGGCGAGATTGCGGCCCGGCGTGATGCCTTCGGTGGTCACTTTGCTCCAGTCACATTCGAGCTCCTCCGCCACGAGCTGGGCAAGCCCCGTCAGCGTCCCCTGTCCCATCTCCGAGCGCGCGACGCGGACCACGCAGGTGTCGTCGGGCTTGATCGCGACCCAGATGTTGACTTCGGTCGCCGCCGGCGCGCTTTGCGCCTGCGCTTCGTCGAGGCCGAACGGCACGCTTAGTCCCAAGCGCCAGGCCGCCGCCCGCGACCGCCGCCGAGCCGACGATGAAGGTACGGCGCGAGAGTTCTGTGTTTTTTCCAAAACCATATTGTTCATGGCTAACCTCCCGACCGGCCGGTGGTGCCGACGCCGGCCGCCATATGCACGGCCTCGCGGATGCGCTGATAGGTGCCGCACCGGCAGATGTTGGTCATCGCCTCATCGATGTCCTTGTCGGTCGGCTTGGGGTTTTTCTTGAGCAGCGCCGCGGCGGCCATGATCTGCCCGGACTGGCAATAACCGCATTGCGGAACGTCGACCGAGGCCCAGGCTTTTTGCACGGGATGCGATGCACCGACCGACAAGCCCTCGATGGTGACGATCACATCGGTTTCCTTGAGATCGCCGAAGGGAATCTGACAGGAACGCTGCACCTCGCCGTTGAGGTGGACCGAGCACGCGCCGCACTGGGCGACGCCGCAGCCGTATTTCGTGCCGGTCAGCCCGACATGCTCCCGAATGACCCAGAGAAGGGGTGTGTCGGCCTCCGCCGAGACTTCCCTCACCGTACCGTTGATATTGAGTTTTGCCATATGCATCCTCCGTTTGTGGAACCATAGCGGCGAGACCAACCGTTGCCTATACCCTTTGCGCGCAGATCAGGCCTGAGGCCGCGCGCTCGCGGTTTGCCCGCGAAGTTTGCGATGCGTCATGCCTAAAAGTTGGCCGCCTATTCGACCATCCTGGAGTTGATCTCGTCGAACTGCGAGACGGTGGCGTGCAGGTTCTTCTGGACCTCAGCCAATCCTTCCAGCAGCTGCTTGACCTCCTTCCGGGAAAGGCTTTGCACCGCGGTGTCCACAACCTCCCGGGCAAGCGGGATCAGCTCCCGCTTCAGCGCCCGCCCCTTGGGGGTGAGGTGAACATGCCATTTTCGGCGGTCCTTCTTGTTCTGCACCCGGCGGACCAGCCCCTTCTTTTCCATGTTCAGGATGGCGCTCAGCGTGGTCGGCTCCATGGTGCCAACGCGACGGGAAAGCTCGCGCTGGTTGAGGCCGTCCTCATTCCACAGCGCCCGGAGGAAGTACCACATGCCCAGCGTGACGCCGTGCGGCTCGATTTTCAATTGAAGGAAGCGTTGCAACGCCCGATGGGTGCAACGGATCTGATAGCCAACGCTCTCGGCAAACGGAAAATCCGCATCATCGGCGGAGGTCTTGCCCCGCGGCTGGATCTTGCCGGATCCGGCTTGCTTCCTTGTGGCCAATGGCGCCCCTCATTGCTCGCCGCAAATCGGTGATTGCACATTCGCTTGCGACAGGCAAACGGCTTCAGACATCCCTGTTCCATCGGGGCGTAACACCCTGCAAACGCGAGGGGTTTTTTGAAACGGGCGCTTTCGCAGATGTTACGGGTTGTGCTATTCACTTAGCAAGCTAAGTATTAGACCGAAGTTGCTGCCACGAGGGTGATATGAGTCTCGATCCCGATGCCCGTGAGATGGTGCTGACGGTGCGGCAAAAGTCGGAAATCGCCGACGGCGTCTTCCTGTTCGAGCTGCGGTCCCCGACCGGGGCTGATCTCCCGCCCTTCACGCCGGGTTCCCATATCACGGTGACCGCGCCTTCCGGCCAGAAGCGCCGCTACTCGCTCTGCAATGACAATAGCGAGCGCGACCACTACCTCATCGCCGTCAAGCAGGAGACTTCAGGCCGCGGCGGTTCCCTGAGTTTTACCAAAGACATCGAGGAAGGTGATGAGATCACCGTCGAGCCGCCGGCCAATGAATTCGAGATGGCAAAGTCGGAGCCGAAGAGTTTTGTGTTTATCGCCGGTGGCATCGGCATCACGCCGATCCGGGCGATGATCCTTCACTGCATCCGCCAGGGCAAGCCAAACTTCAAACTGTATTACTTCACCCGGACCCCACAGGCGACGGCCTTTCGCAAGGAGTTCAGCGCCAAGGAGTTTGCCGGAAAGGTCGTCCTCCACCATGACAATGGCGACCCCGGGCAGGCCTACGATCTCTGGCCGGTGCTGGAACAACAACGCGGCGCCCATCTTTATTGTTGCGGCCCGCGCGGTCTCATGGACGCCGTCCGCGACATGACCGGTCATTGGCCGGATTCGGCGGTGCGCTTCGAGGATTTCGTCGGGGCATCCGCCCCGCATGCCGACGACAAGGCCTTCGAGGTCAAACTCGCAAGAAGCGGAAAGAGCTATGAAGTTGCAGCTGGTATTTCCATTCTGGACACGCTGCGAAAGAATGGCCACGTCCTGGCAAGCAGTTGCGAAAGCGGCACCTGCGGCACCTGCCGCACCCGCTTTGCGGACGGCGAGCCCGACCATCGCGATCTCGTGCTGTCGGAGAAGGAAAAAAAGAGCGAGATCATGATCTGCGTGTCGCGTTCGAAATCACCGACGTTGACGCTCGAACTCTAGATTAGAGTAAATCCTCATGAGCGAACGGCTAAAACTGGGTGTCATTGGTCTCGGACGCGCCTTTACCCTCATGCTGCCGACGTTCGCTTCCCATCCGCTCATCGCGATGGTCGCGGCCAGCGATCCCCGCTCCGACGCGCGCGAGCGTTTCACGGAAGAATTTGGCGCGAAGGCTTACGAAGATGCCGAAGCCCTCTGCGCCGACCCGGAAGTACAGGCGGTTTATGTCGCCTCGCCGCACCAGTTTCATGTCGATCACGTGAAGCTCGCGGCGGTGCACGGCAAGCATGTTCTTGTCGAAAAGCCGATGGCGCTGACGGTCGACGATTGCCGGGAAATGATTGCGGTCGCCAGGCAAGCTGGAATCAAGCTCCTCGTCGGCCACAGCCACAGTTATGACCTTCCCTATTTGCGCACCCGTGAAATGATCCGCACCGGTGCCTACGGCCGCGTCCGCATGATCAATGCGCTGAACTTTACCGATTTCCTGTACCGGCCGCGCCGTCCGGAGGAGCTGGACACCAAGGCCGGTGGCGGCGTGGTGTTCAGTCAGGCCGCCCATCAGGTCGACATCGTGCGGTTGCTCGCGGGCGCAAAGGCAAAATCGGTCCGGGCCTTCACGGGAAGCTGGGATCCCACGCGCCCGACAGAGGGCGCCTACAACGCCCAGATCAATTTCGAAAATGGCTGCTTCGCTTCGCTGACCTATAGCGGCTACGCGCATTTCGACACCGACGAGTTCGGGGGATGGTGGGGCGAGCTCGGTCAAAAGCGTGACGCCGATGCCTCCTACGGGCGCGCCCGGCAAGCCTTGCGGAGTGCGAAGACTGAAGCCGAAGAAATCGAAATGAAGAACCGGCGCGCCTACGGGCCGTCAGGCCGTGATGCCTTCCGCGTGACTGGGGACGTTGCCCATAACCATTTCGGGCTGGTGGTCGTGAGCTGTGAGCGCGCCGATCTTCGCCCGATGCCTGAGGCCGTTATTGTCTACGGCGATGAAACACGCCACGTGGAGGAACTCGTTGCGCCGCGGATTCCGCGCGCGGAGGTCGTCAACGAGCTATATGACGCGGTGGTCGTGGGCCGGCCGCCGCTTCATTCCGGAGAATGGGGGCTCGCTACGCTGGAGATTTGCCTCGCCATTCTGGCGTCCGCCGAACATGGACGCGAGATCGACCTGCATCATCAGGTCTGAACTCGCAGCTCTGAAGCTGTCTCGCGCCTCACCGGGGATTATTGGCGCGGGACGCAATGATGGCGATGATGTCGTTCTCTGCGGCGGCCGCTGTCTTGTAGCGCGGCTCGGTCGTCACGAACGGCTGCGCGGACTCGGCCGGATGAAATATTTCCAGATAATAGAGATCGACTGAGGAGTCTTTTTTGGGCTCGATGCGGATGAGTGTCATCGTTCTATCCCTCGTTACCTCTTAGCCGGTTTCCGTGGAGGCGGGAAACAGGACCGTCCGCAGTTTGCCAGCGAGCGCGGCGCTCGCGGCTCCCGACATTTCGGTGGCGGTTCCCATTCCAAGATACCGCTCCGCGATGTCAGGCGAGTTCAGCAAATCCTTCGAAGACCCCGAAAGCGTGATTTTTCCGTTTTCGAAAACATAGCCACGATCGGCGATCGACAACGCCTGGCGCGCATTCTGCTCCGCGAGCAGGATGGTGATGCCTTGCGCGCGCAAGGCAACGATAAGCCGGAAAATTTCGGCAACCAGAAGCGGCGCCACGCCAAGCGACGGCTCGTCGAGCAACAGGATCTTCGGCTTCGACATCAGCCCCCGGGCGATGGCCAGCATCTGCTGCTGCCCGCCTGAGAAATTACCCGCCACATCGCCCATGCGCCCGCGCAGAACCGGAAACAGCGTGAATACGAATTCAAGCCGCTCGGCGTGATCCGCCTCCGACGAGGCGTAGGCGCCAAGATCGAGATTCTCGGCAACCGTCATTCCTGCAAAGATCTGCCGACCCTCCGGAACATGAGCTATTCCGCAGCGCAAACGCTCGGCCGGAGGCAGGGTTTCGATCGGCTCGCCATCGAGCAGAATGGTCCCGGTCTCGGTGCGGAGAAGCCCGGATATCGACTTCGCCAATGTCGATTTTCCGGCGCCGTTGGCGCCCAAGAGGGTCACGATCTCCCCGCGATCGAGCGTCAAATTGACGTTCTGCAAGACGCGATTGCTCCCGTATCCGGCAGAGACGGATTTGAGTTCAAGAAGCGGCATGGTCCTCGCGTCCCAGATAGGCCTCGATCACCTGCTTGTTCTGTTGAATCGCCGCCGGTGTCCCCCTGGCAATGATCGCGCCGGAATCGATGACGACGACATGATCCGCGACATTCATCACCAGCGACATGTTGTGCTCCACGATCAGAACCGGAATTCCAAGCGTTCTGATCGCACGAAGCAAATTCGCCAGTTCCTGCGTTTCGGTGTCGTTCAGCCCTGCCGCCGGCTCGTCCAGGCAGAGAAGCTTGGGCTGCGCCATCAATGCGCGGATGACTTCCAGCAGTTTTTGGACGCCCATCGGCAGTTCGGTCGCGTGGGTGTCCTTGAACGATGCAAGACCGACCAGTTCCAGCATCTCCTCGGCGCGGCGTAGCATCCGCTGCTCTTCGTTTCTCGCCGCCGGTAGCCAGAGCATCTCACTTGCGCCGGAGCGCGATACGAGCCGGTGTCCGCCAACCATCACGTTTTCGATCGCGGTCATGCCGGGAAAGACCCGCGCCGACTGGAACGTGCGGATCAACCCCATGTCGGCGATTTTCACCGCCGACATCCCGGCAAGATCGCGCCCGAGAAACAGGACCTGGCCCGCATCCTTGGAAAGGATGTTGGTGACCAGATTGAAGACGGTGGTCTTGCCGGCGCCGTTGGGGCCGATCATGGCGGTCACCTGATGCGGCGCGACGTCGAAAGTGACGTCGTTGATCGCCTTCAGGCCCCCAAAACTCTTGGTGAGGTGGCGCACGCTCAGTACGGAGTTCTCTCCGACCGACGCATCTGGCTGAGCCTTCGTCACAGCCGTCATAGCGCCCTCACTGAGGTTTCAGATGCGGCCTCTTTGGATGCAGTCTTGTCAGGTGCGATCTCGCGCGGTGACCGCACGAGCCGGATCGCCAATTGAACGACGGCGCCGTAGAGGCCTTGCGGCAGATAAAGGAAGCTTGCGACCAACAGCGCGCCCGACGCGAACGTCTTGTAGATCGCCAAGGGCTGAAACACCGTCGGCAGCAGCGTCAGCAGCAACGCGCCGAACAAACCGCCGAGCAGCGTGCTTTCGCCGCCGACGATCAGCATCGCCACAAGCTCGAGCGAGCGCCCCGTTCCGACCATTTCCGGCGACAGGAAATTGAAGAAGAACGCGTACATGCTTCCCGAGAGCGACGCCAGCGTCACGCTGATCATGAAGGCGGCCAGTTTGTACCTGATGGTGTTGATGCCGAGCGCGGCCGCCGCCATCTGGTCGGAACGGATCGCCTTGAGCGCCCGGCCGAATCCCGACCGCATCGCACCGGTCAGCCCGAGGAAGATGATCGCATCGAGCGCGAACACCACGTAGTACATCGCGCGCGGGGTCGCGAACTCAAACCCCGCGATGGAAAACGACGGAATGCCCACAAGTCCGGACGGGCCGCCGGTGATATCGAGAAATCCGACCGCGCAGGAATCGACGAGCAGTCCGAACGCCAGCGTCGCCAGCGCCAGATAGAGTCCGCGGAGGCGCAGCGTCACGACGGAAAGGACAAGCGCGCAGGCCAGCGAGACGCCGATGCCGGCGAGGATCGCAAGCAGCGGCGTGGTTTCGTAATTGATCGAGAGATAGCCCGACGTGTAGCCCCCGATCGCCATGAAGCCGGCCTGGCCGAGGCTGACCTGCCCGGCATAACCCATGAGGACGTCGAGACCCATCAGCGTCATGAACAGGATGCCGGCGATGACAAGTCCAGAGAGGATGCCGTTATCGGTCACCACGAAGGGAACGAACGTTGCGGCGATCAGAGCGACCGCGGCCAAGGGCCGGGCCAGGCTTGCCGGGAGTTTGGCGGCGTGAGCCACGGCCTTCACCTCGTCGCGGGTATCCTGGCGTTTGCTTAGCCCCGCGTGCACGAGACCGGAGGGCCGCCAGATCAGCACCGCAAGGAGAATGAGAAGAGCGATGGCGGTCGAGAACAGCGAGGAGATGTAGGCGGTCGCCAATTGGGTCACCAGACCCAGAAAAAGTCCCCCGATGACCGCGCCGGGAAAGGACGCGATTCCACCGATCGCGGCCGCCACGAAACCCGAAATCGTGAACAGGCGGCCGGTATCGAACTGCAGCGAGGTGGTCGGAGCTATGGTGACGCCGGCGATCGCGGCGATCAATGTCGCGAGAGCAAAGCTCAAAAGCGTCATCCGCGGGACATCGATTCCCATCAAACTCGCGGCCGCCGGATTTTCGGCGCACGCGCGCAGGCCTTTTCCGAGTTTTGTCTTTGCGACCAGGAACCAGAGCGCGGTGATGCAAACCGCCGTCGCGCCGAAAACCCAGAAGGCCTGCGTCGGCACCCGGATGGGACCGAGCACCAGCGGCGCCTCGCCCGAGAACGGCGGCATGGCGTAGGGCTGGCTGCCCCAGACCACCAGCGCGACACCTTCGATCATCGTCAGGAGGCCGGCGGTCAGCATCAGGACATTCGCGTTCGACAGCCGCTCGAGCGCCGGCACGAAGGTGAAGGCGCCGAGCGCCATCCCGATCGCGACCGTGGCTGCCACCGCGCAAGGGATCGCCACCCACAGCGGCCAGCCAAAGGAGACGCCCAGCGTGTAGCCGATCATCGCAGCGATGATGGCAAAGCCGCCTTGCGAAAGATTGATCGCGCCGGTCACCCGATAGACCAGCGAAAAGCCAAGCGCGATCGCGGCGTAGATGCTGCCCACGACCAGCCCGCCGATGCAGATCTGCAGGAACTCCAGCACGTCCGGTTATCCCGTCCGATCACTCTGCACGGGGTATGCCGAGCGGACCGCTCACGACTGCCCAGGTCTGTGCGGCGGGGTCCCAGCGTGTGACGACGACGTTCTTTTCGTCGAGACCGCGATTGGGCACCGCCTTGAAATCATAAAAGCCGTTGACGCCGGCAAATCCCTTCAGCTCGCGTAAGTATGCGCGCAGCTCCTCGGCCGTTGCATCGGGCTTGAGCTTCCGTAAGCCTTCCACGACCAGAAGCGCCGGATCCCAGGCATAGGTCGACGGACCGTCCGGCTTGATGTCGGTGCCTTCGAATGCCTTGAAAAAGGAATCCCTGGCCGCGGACGCTTCAGTGGCCTTCACGGGACGCGAGGATTTAAGAAAATCCGCAGCCGGAATGTACAGTTCCTTGGGCAGGAACGCCGCATACTGCGTCATCTGCGCATAGGTCATGTTGCCGTTGGTGGTTGCGACCGGCACTTCCAGGCCGGCGTCGTGTATCGCCTTGAAGATGGTGCCGATGGGGCCTCCGGTCGACCAGGCCACCAGCACGTCCGGACCCGCTCCCTTCAGCCGCTGAATCTGGGCGGAAGCACTGACATCCGTCGGATTCAACTGCGCTTCCGCGACCAGCTCCACATCCTTGTGGCCTTCGCTTCCGACCAGCGATTTGAAATTCCGGTTGGCGTCCTGTCCGGTCGCGTCGGTCGAGGTAATCAGCGCCACCTTTTTCCAGCCCTTCCGGCCGAAATACCGGAGTAGCGCCGCGGCCAGCTCCTTGGTCGAAATGCTCGTGCTGTAAACGTAACTTCCAGGGCTCACCGTAATCCCGGGCGAGAAACAGTAGAGAAGCGGTCCCTCTTTCATCAGGGGCGCCATCGCGTTGCACAGCGCGACCAGCGCCGAACCCAGAATGACCGGCGGATTGGTGGCCTTGACCTGGTTGGCAAGCTGAACGGCCACTTGCGGGCTGCTTTGGTCGTCGTGGAAGACAAACTTGAGCGGCTTGCCATGGATACCTCCGCTCGAATTCACCGCCTTCTCATATTGCTGAAGGGCTTGCTGCTCGGCCTTGCCGAGGAACGCTCCCCCACCCGTGAGCGGCAGTATCACGTTGATATCTTGCGTGTCGGCGGCATTGGCAAACGTCACGCATTGCAGCAGCGCGGCAACAACAAGAACGATACGGACGCCCATCTCACCTCCCAGGGTCTTCTTCTCTTGAAAAATTTCGTTTTTCTTCTCTTTAGTATCTTATTGGCGCGTGCGCTATGCCGCAGCCCCCGCCATTTCCTTGTCGGTCTCATCCTCTTCGAGGCCTGAGAGAACCTTCACCTCCTCATCCGAGGCGCCGAGGGTCCGCCACGGAACCGATTTCTCGACTACTCCCTGGTATGAACGCAGCTTCGCCTGGGGAAGACGCGGCTCGATCTGGCCGATCACCCGGCCCTCCTCCTGGAAAGCGCTGGCGGCGTCGATCATCAGGCGGCGGAACTGGACGATCGCGATGTCGCTGGCGCCGAGGCGCTCCTGGGTTCGATCCGCGATCGCCCCCATCAATTCCCACATCGCGATATCCTGGTTTGGAATACCGGGGATACCCGTGAAGCTGCCATTCTCCATCGCCACTCGGTCCTGCAGATAATCATTGTCGGCGTGACGCTTGATGGGACGGAACTGGGAATCGACATCTTGGCCTACGACCAGCACGCAGAACTTTCGCCAGGTCTCGGTATCGATACCGGCCTGGTCGCCCTCGGCCCAGGCGATGAAGTGAAAGGTGCTCGAGGTGTCGTTGCGCGGCACGATCACGCTCGCCAGGTTGTAGGTACTGTTGGGCGGAATCAGCGCCGTGAATGGAGCGACAAGCGTCGTGATGCGAACGTAATCGTGCGAGTTCGCGTTCACGATCGGACGCCGGATGGCGGCATATCGCATGCCGTAATTGGTCAGCTGCACCTGGATGCGCGGGTTCTTGTCGGTCGAAGGACGGACCCAGTGGTCTCCCTTTGCCGCGGCCTCGCCCTTGGCGGGGCGCATGTCGGAGGAATGCAGGGTGGAAGAATGCGCCGAGTCGATCTGTCCTTCCATGATCTGCGCCCAGTTGCAGGGAAGCTCGACCTTTGCGATCGCAATTCTGGCTTCGGAATGCGGCGCCCAGGGCGGCGCCTCGAATTCCGGCATCGTCTCGGGCGGCCCCATATAGGTCCATACGAACCCGCCGGCCTCGCGCGTGGGGTATGAAAGATGCTTTGCCTTCCCTGGCAACGCGCTTCCCTTCGGCTCCGAAGGCATGTCGGCGACGTTGCCTTCGGTGTCGAACTTCCAGCCGTGATAGAGGCAACGCAGGCCGCATTCTTCGTTGCGTCCGAACGCGAGCGAGGCCTTGCGATGGGGACAGGACTCGCCGAGCAGGCCGAGTTTTCCGTTGCTGTCGCGGAACGCCACGAGCTTCTCGCCGAAGAGCTGGACCCGCACCGGCGCACCATCGGCGCGGGAAACCTGTTCAGACAGAAGCGCGGGCACCCAGTGCCGCCGCATCAGGCGGCCCATCGGAGCTTCACCTTCGACACGGCACAGCAATTCGTTTTCCACTGCAGTCAGCATGCTCGCTCTCCTCTCAGGCAACAGGGTCATGTCGCAGGGCGCAGGGGAATGCGCAAAACCCTTAATATCCCAAAACCCTTAGTCTCCTAAGTATATACATATTCCAAGGAGCGCCGCCTCGTCCAGAGGACGCGGCCATGAGCTCATGGGATGATCCCAGCGGGGCTAAAGCCCGCGACCGGGTTTTGCGCCCAATTCCGCGCGCAATCGCACCGTATTGAAACTACGTTGTGATTCGGACCGGCGCCTTGGCTGCCGCATTTGCATAAGTGAGATTCCTTCGGCCGCCACCTTCCGGCACGACATTTGCTAATAAAGGCCGTATGCAGGGACACCGTCGCATCCCCCAAGCTGGCTGAGGCGCATCCAGCCACTGGAACCTATCTGCGACAAGCCTGTTAGGTTGTGAAAAGAAGGGGGACGGCAGCTATGTGGACCAGGTGGATATGCGTCGCCGCGATCGTCTCGGGATGGTCGCCGCAAGCCGAAGCCGGCGAGCCCTCAGGGATTGTTCACCGTGCTTCCTGCAGTGTTGTTCGGTATTACGTGGCGAAATATTCAGCGGCCGCCGCTGAGACATGGGCGCGAAGCCATGGCGCCACCGAAGCCGAGATCGAAGCTGCCCGGCATTGCATCCAGGGATCCCCGGTGCAGTCGGCCAGCGTCTTCGGTGTGACAACTCGCTGACGAATTCCTGCGCCGGGCTTTGCTCAAGCGCAGCTGGTCTGAATTGGTTTGATTAAATCCCGAGCACCCAGACGACAACGATGGCGCCGAGGACAGCAAGACCCGAAACCGTCCATCCCGCGGCGTAAACCGCTTCATCCGTTTCCGGCCTGTCCACCATTGAATCGTGCCAGCGGGTCATCACAGCCTCCTCGAGATCGCCTCTCGTAAATAAGTCGCGACCAGGGGCTCAAGGTTCAACGCACTGCGTTAAACGCGGCGAGGCTCACGGGTTCCATTCCCCGGCCCTCGCGAGACGATCTTGCATCGCAGCATGGCTGGCGGTGCCCGGGATGAGATTTAGCCCCGGAGCCGCCGGGCCAAAGCCGCGACAAAGCGGTCGGCGTCAAGCTCGTCATTGAAAACATGGGGCGAGACGCGCATGCGGCGAAGACGCGCCGCGACGTAGATGCCTTCGCTCGCAAGTCCCTCGACCAGCCCCGCCGGCAGCCCATCCTCAAAGCCAACACCCTTGAAACCAAGGCTCAGGACATGCGGAGCACGCAGGTGACGGTCGGCGACACGGACGCCCGTGCCGCGCACGCCCTCGGCGATGCGTTCGGTCAGCATGGACAGACGCTGCTCGATGGCCGCCGCGCCCCATTCAGCGATCATTTCCATGCCGATCGCGGCCATCTCCATCGAAATGAAATGGTCGCGCTCGCCCATGTCGAAGCGCCGCGCATCCGGAACATAGCGCGTGTCGGCGAAATAGACCGCATTCTCGGAGCGCACGTCACGGCGGCCGAACGCGGTCTGTTCAAGCGGAATGCCGTCCTGATGGCGCCTGGCAATGTAGATAAAGGCTCGGCCGTAGGGGCCGAGCAGCCACTTGTAGGTCGGGAAGATCACAAAATCCGGGTCGAGAGCCTTCACGTCGATCGTCAGCACGCCGGCGCTGTGGGTGGCGTCGACAAGAAAGACCGCGCCTTGCCGCCGCAGCGCCTCCCCCACTTTTTCGAGGTCGATCAACCCGCCGTCCGACCAATGCACCGATGAGATCGATGCAAGGCCGACCGGCGGCGCGCCCGGCCGTTCGATGGCCGCAAGTACCGCCGAGGTCCAGTCGCCGTCATCCGGCTGGCGGATCGTCTCGATGACAAAACCCTGCGCATCGGCCCGCGTCTGCCATTCCAGCACCGGCGAGGAATGGTCGTTTTCCAGAACGAGCACGCGTGCGCCGCGGGGAAGCGTCAAGAGCTTCGCCGCGGTCGCGACGCCGTAGCTGATCGAGGGGATCAGCGCGATATCGGCGGCATCGGCATTGATGAGCCGGGCGGCGGCAAGACGCGCGCGCTCGTGCTGGCGGTTTGCAAAGGAAGCCTCGAGCGTCCAGGGCGTCCCCTTGCGCCCGACCGCCGCGCGGCCCACTTCCTGGGTTCGAAGCGGCAGCGGACTGTAGGAGGCCGAATTCAAATAGCAGATATCGCGCGGCATCTCGAAGAGGCCGCGCTGCGAGGCAAGCATGTGAATCTCTTCGTTGAGATTCGCATCATAGCCGGTCTCGGCCGCGCCGGCCACATGGCAAGCCTGCGGTCATCTCTGATCTGCTCCAATAAGCGGACATGCGCGAAATCTGCCGGCGTGCCGCTGGGGTGCCGATGCCAGACGTCACCTATCGTTGAAGAACAAACGTACCCGGCGCCGGACATAACGGGGTAATGCCGCGTGCCGGCGCTCCCATGGCTGGCGGCGCGGTTCGCTGAGCATCACTGCGGGCGACGAGCCAGGATTCCCACTCGGGCCACCACGACCCATCGAGGCGCGAGGCGCGCGAACGCCAGGTTGTGGCGTCCACGTAGCGGTCGCCGGCCTGGCGCGTGGCAACGTCGTAGTGACGGCCCGCATGACCCGGCTCGGAAACAATGCCGGTATTGTGACCGCCATTGGTGAGCAGGAAGGTCAGCTCGTTGTCGGTGAAGAGATGAACCTTGTAGACCGACTGCCAGGGCGCAATATGGTCGGTCTCGGTGCCCACCACAAACATGGGGGCGTGCAAGTCTTTCAGAGCAATAACGCTGCCCTCGACGGCAAAACGACCGGCGGTGAGCCGGTTCTCCAGAAACAGGCCGCGCAGATATTGCGCATGCATGAGATAGGGCAAGCGGGTCGGGTCCGCATTCCAGGCCAGAAGATCGCTCATCGGCTCCCGCTCACCCAGCAAATAGTTCCGCGTCATTTTCGACCATACCTGATCATCGCTGCGCAGCGCGCGAAACGCGGCGCTCATCTGCGACGAATCAAGCACGCCCTGATCCCACATCATGTCCTCGAGAAAGGCGACCTGGCTTTCGTCCACGAACAACATGAGTTCGCCCGCCTCGCTGAAGTCGGTCTGGCCCGCGAGAAGCGTGACCGTCTTGAGCCGATCGTCGCCATCGCGCGCCATGGTGGCGGCGGCAATCGCAAGCAGCGTGCCGCCAAGGCAATAGCCGCAGGCGTGGACCTTGCGGCCGGGTACCACGGCGTTGACCACCGCGAGCGCGGCCATCACACCTTCGGTGCGATAAGCATCAAGGGCGACGTCGCGGTCGGCGGGGGTCGGGTTGCGCCAGGAGACCATGAATACCGTCATGCCGCGATCGACCAGATAGCTTACCAGCGAACGCCGCGGCGCGAGGTCGAGCACGTAATACTTCATGATCCAGGCTGGCACGATCAGCACCGGCTCCGCCAGCACATCGGGCGTGGCGGGGCTGTACTGGATCAATTCCATCAGGTCGTTGCGGAAAATCACCTGACCGGGGGTCGCTGCGACGGTCTCGCCGATCCGAAAGCTCTTGTTAGGTTCCGGCGGCGTCATCGTGACGGCGCGCGCCCAGTCTTCGACAAGGTTGCGCATTCCACGCACGAGGTTGGCGCCTGCTTCGTTGCGCGTGCGCTCGATCACCACCGGATTCAGCCATGGCACATTGGAAGGCGAGAAAGCGTCGAGAGACTGATGCACCAGGTAGCCGACCCGCTCTGCGTCTCTCGGCTTCATCCCGCGAAGCGGCCGCATGGCGCTGCGCCACCACTCCTCCTGCGCGAGAAACGCCTGCTGCAACCAGAGAAACGGAAACTTCTGCCAGGCGGGGTCACTGAAGCGGTGGTCGGCCGGTCCGGGCTCCAGCAAGGGTGCCGCATTGCCACTCGCCAGGGCGGCGAGCCTTGCGGTCAGCACGGCGCCCAGTGCGGCAAGTTCAAGCTGCCGCCCGGAAGCACGCGAAAAATGCGATATCCAGTCGAGCCACGCCGCGGCTTCCGCATGCGGCGAGATCCCTGCAGTGAACCGCGCGATCGTGCTGCGGCCAACTCGATCAAGGGTTTCAAAGGAGGGCAGATTAACCACAGGTGAAGGCGGAGGGGGACACGGCGCCGCATGGAGCGAGACAACAGGCAAGTTCTGAATTGTCTCGGTCATGACGGAACACGTCCTGCAGATCAGAGAAATTCATGCATACATGATGCCGGTCACGCCGCATTGACCCTGATCAATCTAGCTGACAAGCCAAGCCGCTTCGGCGTAACCGCATTCGTCGGGCCCTCCGGTTGCGGCCAGTCATGCCCAAAATGAGACTCATGCACCGCAAGATTTGACAGTCTGTTCGCCGATCGCTTACCTGAATTTCGTCCCTGGCGGCCGATCCGCGCCGCGGTGACCGGACCCGAACCGGCCGAGACAAAGCGGGCTGTACGGAGCGGCTGGATCATGGACCAAACGCCAGTGCCGGCGAGCGTCGAAGATAGCCAGCGCACCTCCGCCAACGCGATCGCCGCTGCCGCCATCGTCGTCCTGATTTGCTCTTATTGCGTGAATGCGATGGACCGAACGCTGTTCCCGTTGATGCTCACCGATGTGCGACGGGAATACGGCTTCACCCTGCCCCAGGCCGGACTGATGTCGACGTTCTTCACGCTGGGCATGACGCTTGCGGGAATTCCGACCGGCTATCTGATGTCGCGATACTCGCGCAAGACGGTGATCCAGGTCGGCATCCTGATCTATTCGGCGGCAACGATCATCACCGTGGCCGCTAGCGGTTTCGCCGACATGCTGCTCTATCGCGCGATCACCGGGATCGGCGAGGCGATGCAGCTCACCGCGCTGCTGGCTGTGTTTTCCAGCTATTTCATGCGCCGAAACGGCCTCGACAAGGACAGAGGCGACTACGAGATCGTCCGCGCCGGCGGCATGGATATCGATCGCCTCCACGCGGTTGGAGGGTTCATAGAGCCAGGCGATCGAACGGCGGTAACCGCGTCGCCGCGTGACGGCCTTCGCGAAGTGCGTTCCAGCGCTGTACCCTGCGCCGGCATCTTCCGCAGATGAAGCCTGAGATCGCCGAGGCAAGCTATGCGGAATTGCTCGATCCGGTGAAAGGCTTTTTCCGGAGCGGCGATATCGACCGCGAAGGGCTCAACTGCGTTCTCGAACTGCGCAGCCGTTACGGCAGCCTATCGAGGCTGTTGAACGATCCGGCGAAATATTGCGATCTCAGCTACGGCGAAGACGCGCGCCGTACCAGTCACGATTGATCTTCATCAAGCGCTGCGCCAGACGGACCACTAATCTTCGTTCCGCCTGTTGAGGCGGTGCATATGGACAAGACTCCCGACGAGCAACATGACCGTATGATGATGGCGCGTGCGATCGCGTTATCGAAGCAATCGGGCGCGTCCGGTGAATATCCCTATGGCGTGTTGATCTGTCGCGGCGGCAAGGTGGTCGCGGAGTCCATCAACCGCGTCAAGCATGACCGCGACGTGACGCGACATGCCGAGGTCGTGGCGATCTCGGCCGCCCAGAAAGCGCTTCGTTGCACCAGCCTCGACGACTGCGTGATCTACGGCAGCGCCGAGCCGTGCGTTCTCTGCAGTTATGCGATCCGCGAGAGCCGCATCGGCCGCGTCGTCTATGGACTGCACTCGCCGCACATGGGCGGATTGTCGAAATGGAACGTCCTCAAGGACGAAAGCCTTTCGCGCACCATGCCGGAGGTTTTTGCGCCGCCGCCAACCATCGTCGCCGGCTTCATGGCGGATGAGGCCGATCGCGCCCTGCTGGAGTGCAACCCGCTGGTCTGGATGGCCATGAAGCGACGCGGGCTGTTCGTCACGGAAGCCCCCGGGACCCAGATGTCGCGAGAACCGAGTTTACCGCGCAATGGGCACGGCGAGCTATTGTGGGGCCCCTTGCGCCGCAATTTCTTTGACCGCTTCGGGCGTCGCTAGCCGCAAGACGACCGTCGCGGGTTTGTCAGATCGTCGCGATCGTCTGCACCTCGACCAGGAAAGGCTCCTTCACGAGCCGATCGACCATGAGCAGCGTGTTCGGCGGATATTTTCCGTTTGGAAACATTTTCGGGAATTCGCGCAGGCGGAATGTCATGAACTTGGGAATATCCTGCGAATGGACGAGGTATGTGGTGAACTGAACGACGTTCGCCCAGGACGCGTCAGCCGATTTGAGCGCCGCCTCGATGTTGCGAAAGACCTGTTTCGTTTGGGCATCGAAATCGCCCTCGCCGATGACATTGCCCGCGGCATCGCCCTGATGTAGACTTGTTGGCCGGCTATGAGAATCTTATCGCGTCAGCGTTCGTAATTTTGCGCCGGTCAAGTACCCGCCTGTTGATGAAATCGATTCAGGGAAGCGACGCGCCGCGGGTTCTGTGGTTTGCGGATGATGTCTTCCAGACCGTTGCAATGATCAACGATGCGGCGGATCGGTTCGCGGCATGCCAAATCGAACCGAATGATCTGCTTCACGCGAAGCCGATGGCGAAGTGAAAGACGCGTCCGTCCACCGGTAACGTCACCCTTGCGAGAGGCCTGGGTCCGACGCCGATGGATACGGCGGCGAGCCGACCGATACGCCCGATTTATCTTGTCGGAATAGCGGACCGCGATGATCGGAATGGAAGCCGGTAATTCGGCTAAGTCATTGATGCGATGGTGGGCGCACCAGGGCTCGAACCTGGGACCCGATGATTAAGAGTCATCTGCTCTACCAACTGAGCTATGCGCCCGGAACCGGCCCGGAAAGCCTTCGCAAGAGGGCGTCGTTTAGCAAAGCGACCCCCCGATGTCCAGCAAGCGTGCGGGGTTTTCCCGGGCCTGTCGGGGGCCCCTAAATATCGGAAAAGCCGCCGGAATCCGGCGGCTTTCCTTGGTCTTTCCTTGGTCTTTCCTTGGGTTCTGAGCTTGTGAGCGAAGCCCTCGCGGGCTAGAGCCGTTCGGGGCCGCCCCGGCCGCCATCCCGGCCCGGGCCGTGATCCCGGTCGCCATCGCCACCCATCATGCCGTGCCCGAAGTGGCCGCGTCCCCAGCCTTCTTCGCCGAACCGGCCTGCCCGGTGGGTCAGGATTGCGAGGCGGCGCTTCTGGCCGTCGTCCAGTGTCTTGTAGAGCGGGTCAGCCGCATCCGCGATCTTCCTCATCGCCGCCGCAGACGTCGCCATGTTGTCGGCGCGTTCGCGCAGGCGCGTCACCGGATCCTTCTGCGCGTCCTCTTCCGGCTTGGCGTTCATCCGCGCATTGGCGCGATCGATCCGCAGTTTTGCCAACTCCCGCACCGCGCTTTCGACCGGCGGCCACAGCTTTTCCTGATCGGCGTCAAGCTTCAGTCCGGCATGGACAGCCGCGATCCGCGCATCGACAAAAGCGGCCCTGTCCTCGGGGTTCATTCGCATGTGCTCATGAAACCACTGATGATGCTGGGCGTAGACCGCCGTCGAACCGGCGATGGCGAGCGCAGCGATGCCGGCGATAGCAAACTTCCTCATCTCAACCTCCTCTCAAAGGTCTTCCAAAGATGAGCCCGCACTTCCCGGCAATCAACTTACAGTTCGGCAACAGTACCCTCTGTTACCAAGATTTAATCTTGCTAACGCTTATTAATCGGCGCGTATTCTGCCGCAGATAAGTCTACGCAATCTGCGTGAACTTGATTGCGAAGCAAAACCGGTGCCCACTTTTGCGGAATACGCGCTAATTCAAATCATTCCCAACAAGCGCGGCAGCCACAGCGATATCTCGGGGACGTAGGTGATCAGGCCGAGGAAAATCAGCATCGCGCACAGCCACGGCAACACCGCGATCGTGATTTCGCTGATGCCCATCTTCGCAATGCCGCTGGCGATGTAGAGATTGAGGCCGACCGGCGGATGGCAGAGCCCGACCTCGGTATTCACGATCATCAAGACGCCAAGATGCACCGGATGGATGCCGATCTTGGTGGCGAGCGGAAACAGGATCGGCGCCATGATCAGGAGGATCGACGACGGATCCATGACGTTGCCGGCGGCGAGCAGGATGATGTTGACCACGAGCAGGAAGGTCCAGACGCCGAAATTCTTGTCGATGATCCAGGCCGCCATTTCCTGGGGGATCTGCTCATGCGTCATCAGGAACGAGAACAATACCGCGTTGGTGATGATATAGAGCAGCATCGAACTCATGCTCGCCGCCTGCAGCAGCACCCTGCCGACCTGGCTCAGCTTCAGCTCCTTGTAGACGAACACGGTGATGAAGAAGGCGTAGGTCGCGGCAACCGCGGCGGCCTCGGTCGGCGTGAAGATGCCGCCATAGATGCCGCCGAGCACGAGTACGATCAGGAGCAGGCCCCAAACGCTTTCGCGGAATGCGGTCCATTGCTGCATCAGCGTCGCGCGCGGCATTTTCGGATAGCCGTTGCGGAAGGCGATGAACCAGGTCACCGCGGCCAGCATCAGCGCCAGCATGATCCCCGGCACGATGCCGGCCATGAACAGCGCGCCGATCGAGGTATTGGTGGAGACGCCGTACAGCACCAGGATGATCGACGGCGGCACCAGGATGCCGAGCGCGCCCGAGGTCGAGATCACGCCGACGCCGAACCGCCTGGGATAGCCGTGTTCGACCATCGCCGGCATCATGATCGAGCCGATCGCCACCACGGTCGCGACACTGGAGCCGGAAATCGCGGCGAACATCGCGCAAGCCGCGACGCCGGCCAGGCCCAGCCCGCCCGGCAGATGGCCGACCAGCGAGGTGGTGAAGGCGATCATGCGGCGGGCGACGCCGCCGCGGGTCAGGAAGGTGCCGGCGAGGATGAAGAACGGGATCGCCATGATACCGAAATTGTCGAGGCCGGAAAACAGTTTCAGGCCGACGCTTTCGATCGGCACCTCCGTCATCGTGAACAGGAAGGTCAGCACGGTGAGGCCGAGCGAAATCGAGATCGGCATGCCCGTCAGCATCAGGGCAAACAGCAGTCCGAAAATCAGCGCGGCGCTCATCACGCCTCTCCCAGCGCGACCGGCGCTTCAGGGGAGACCTCGATGCCGTCGACATTGGTCGCGTCATGATGCGGCAGATCGCCGGTCTTCCAGTAGCTCCACGACACCTGCAGGAAGCGGAAGCACATCAGATAGGAGCCGAGCGGGATGCAGGCGTAGACGATCCAGCTTGGCAATTCGAGATCGGGCGAGACCTGGTCGGTGCTCATCAGTTCGATCACGAATTTCGCACCCATGGTGCCGACGATCGCGGTGAACAGCGCGCCGCCGAGCAGGCCGAACAGAACGACGCCCTTCTGCCATTCCGGATTGAGCCGCTTGATCAGGACGTCGACGCCGACATGGATGCCGGTTCGCACGCCATAGGCCGCGCCGAACTTCGCCATCCAGATGAACATGTAGATGCACAGCTCCTGCGCCCAGGAGATGTGGATGCCGATCAGGTAAGGATACAGAAACGACACGCCGGTGCCGAAGCGGTGCACGACCGAAATGAAAATCAGGATCGTCGCCGCCGCCATCAGCGAACTGATCAGAATTTCCTCGAGCCGATCAAGGATACGAAGCATCCCATCCCCTCATGCGCGCCCCGCAGGCTTTGAGACGCGTCGTCAAACCTCTGCGCAAGTACGCGCCGACCGGCTGCGGCCGCCCGACGCCGTGCGAATTAAAAGGCGAGCTCTCGCATTTACCACGAGAGCTCGCCGGCATTCTCGTTAATGGCTGACCCCGCCGGTTTCCTTGATGAATTCGTCGATCAGCGGTTGACCGACCCGGCTCGCGACGTCCTTGTAGACCGGGTCCATCGCCTTGCGCATGGCGGCGTCCTGCTCCGGCGTCAGCTTGATGATTTCGGTCTTGCCGGCCTTCTTGATCTCCTCGAGCGCCTCGTCATTTTCCTTCGCCGACTGTCCGTTGCCGAAGGCGGTCGCCTCCTTCATGGCCTTGTCGAGCCGGCTGCGAATGTCGGCCGGGAGACCCTCCCAGAACTTCTTGTTGGTGACCACGACATAGCCGATGTAACCGTGATTGGTGACCGTGGCGTATTTCTGCACCTCGTGCATTTTCTGGGTGTAGATGTTCGACCAGGTGTTCTCCTGGCCGTCGACCACGCCGGTCTGCAGCGCCTGATAGACCTCGCCGAACGCCATCACCTGCGGGATCGCGCCGAGCGCGCGGAACTGCGCCTCAAGCACCTTCGACGACTGGATGCGGAATTTCAGGCCCTTGTAGTCCGAAGGCGCGATCAGCTTCTTGTTGGCGGTCATTTGCTTGAAGCCGTTGTCCCAATAGGCGAGACCCGTCATGCCTTTCGGCTCGAGCAGCTTGAGCAGTTTCGCGCCAAGCGGTCCGTCGGTCACTTTGCGCAAGGTGGCGAGGTCGGGGAGGATATAGGGAAGATCGAACACCTCGAATTCGCGGACGCCGATCGGGCCGAACTTGGAGTTCGACGGCGCCAGCATCTGCACCGCGCCGAGCTGAAGCGCCTCCAGCTCTTCCTTGTCCTTGTAGAGCGTCGAGTTCGGGTAGACTTCGACCTTGACCTTGCCGTCGGTGTATTTCTCCGCGAGTTCCTTGAACTTTTCGGCCGCCTTGCCCTTTGGCGTGTCGGAGGCAACCACATGGCTGAATTTGATGACGATCGGCGCCTGCGCCGAGGCCGGTCCTGTGAAGCCCGGTCCTGCCAGAGCCAAAGCCGCGATCGACGCAGCCGCCAATACCAGTTTACGCATTTGTCCTCCCGCCTACCTTATGCGGAGCGCGCGCGAGCGGCGCAGCTCCGGAAAGCTTGTATGCTGGCCCGAACCAATACAGAGAAGCCGGCCGAAAGGCCATTGCCTGTTAGCAGGGGTCGCCGGAAAGCATTGCTGCAGCGCAAAAAACGCGGCGCGAGGGAAACGGCAAAGCAGGAGTGCGCCACCCGTCGCGACACGGCTCCGCTTCTCGCGGCGCGGATCGCGCCCGAGGTTTGCATCAACCTTGTCCCTCTCGACAATAGAGGGCGCAGGGAAAGCCGGGTACCCGTTGCACCCGCGGCCGCGTGTGTAGTGTAGAAAGCACACGCGTTAGTCACCACAGGTACGCCGGAAACGCCCGGCCTTCCCTGCGCAATGGTTTTAACGGTTTCCTTCGTGATCTCCCCGGTGACCGGGCTTTCTTGCCACCGTCGCCCCTGAGAAGCTTGCTTCTCAAGAACTTGACGCCAGCGTCGGGGCGTCAGGACCACACGACTTCGCCGTCCGCGTTCGGCGCACTCGTCTCGTGCGCCGCCCGCGTCCACCGCATCCCGCGCCCAACGTCCGTGACGACCGCGAAGCGCCCCTCTTGAGAGGCGCGGGACGGCGAGGATTCTGCTTCTGATTTGCCCATAAGATCAACTGCGACGCATTGGCACGACGGGCAAATCGGCTTCGGCGAACACACGATTGTCAACTGAATTCCTTCATGCGTGTCGCGGACGCGGGTAGCGGCGCGGAGCGCTGCTCAAGCACCGTCATTGCGAGGGCGATTTACGGGACTTGGCTTATGGGGTCCGGATTCTATTCCGGCCTCCGACAGGGCGGCGCTACACTACTGCGATTTTTTAGGCATGTTCGCGATCTTAAGATCGTGGTCCCATCGCTCGCGATCAGTTTTGCAATCTTCGTCGGCACAGTTCCAGTAAAGGCATCTGTCGTAATTGACGCGGGTTTCTGTCCCCTCTTTGAAAGGAATTACTGCGTAACAGAACTTCGTGATGTGTTCCGGAGTACCTACGAAAGCGTCTCTATAATGAATAACGCCGCTGATGTAATAATTTTGCCTGTCGTCGGCCATTTTGGAAATTGTGATCGCTGGCATCCCTGTTTGGCTTCCGAGCAGATGTGCTTGGGCTTTTGGCCCAAGCAAGCTTCCGGGCCATCGCTGAAGAATGGTCCCCGGTGCATCATAAGCACTCTTTGGTGTGCGAACGAAAACCTCTTCTGGATCGGACGGAGCGACCAAGCCGGAAATTGTGAGAGAATCCATTTCCCGTGTCGGGGTATTGCCAGAGTTTTCTATGGGTATTGCAAACGTCCAATAGCCCCGCACTATGTTCGGGTCGATGGTTACGCCCTTGGCGAAAACGAAGGGACGATTAGTAATATTCGTGCTATCCAAAGTATCTCGGAGCGTGCGGTCGGTTTTTTCGAATGTCTGCCACTGAAGCCAAGCGACAAAGCATAAAACAGCGGTAAAGAATCCGACGCTATCCATATAGCGAAACGGAGAGAAGCAATAGTAAGAAGCCGCTTTTACTACCGACCAAAATTTTCTCTTGGATTCCTTCTGGCTGTTTTTGGACTCCCCTATGCTATCATTAGTTTGTGAAACGGGCGGTTCTTCCGTTTTCTTTTCGGCATGATTGCTCTTGTCACTGCACTCCACTTAGCAACCCTCAATAGCCCTAGCAAAAATGTCAGCATTGAATCCATGCTTTCTTCACTGGCAACCATGGATTGCTTCGCTTGCGCTCGCAATGACGGTCAGCTCGCAGCTTGCGCCGGGACGTCGCGCTGCCGCTTCATCACGATCTTGTTGAGCGCGCCGAGATAGGCTTTGGCGGAGGCCACCAGCGTATCCGGATCGGAGGCGCGCGCGGTCATCGAGCGGCCCTCATGGGCGAGCCGCACCGACACCTCGGCTTGCGCGTCGGTTCCTTCGGTGACGGCGTGGACCTGGTAGAGTTCGAGCTTGGCCTCATGCGGCACCAACAGCTTGATGCAGTTGAAGACCGCATCGACCGGACCATTGCCCTCGGCCTCCTCGATCCTGATCTGGCCGTCGACATTGAGCTTCATGGTGGCGCGCTGCGGACCATGGGTACCGGCGATGACCGTGAGGGAAGCCAGCTTGATGCGGTCATGGGAGGCGGCGATTTCCTGATCGACCAGCGCCTCGATGTCCTCGTCGTAGATGTCCTTCTTGCGGTCGGCGAGCGCCTTCATCCGCACGAACGCGTCCTCGAGCTGGTTGGCGCCGAGCTTGTAGCCCATCTCCTCCAGCTTGTGCACGAAGGCATGACGCCCGGAATGCTTGCCCAGCACCAGCGAGGATTGCTTCAGGCCGACCATTTCAGGGCGCATGATCTCGTAGGTCGAGGCATCCTTGAGGACGCCGTCCTGATGGATGCCGCTCTCGTGGGCGAAGGCGTTCCGGCCGACGATCGCCTTGTTGTACTGCACTGGAAACGAGGTCGCCGCCGAGACCAGCTTGGAGGCCCGTGTCAGCATCGTAGTGTCGATCTTGTTCCAGTACGGAAATTTGTCGTTGCGCACATTGATCGCCATCACGACCTCCTCGAGCGCGGCATTGCCTGCCCGCTCGCCGATGCCGTTGATGGTGCATTCGATCTGCCGCGCGCCGCCGGCGAGCCCGGCCAGCGAATTCGCCACCGCCATGCCGAGATCGTTATGGCAGTGGACCGAGAACACCGCCTTGTCGGAATTCGGCACCCGCTCGATCAGGGTGCGCATGAAGTTCGTATATTCTTCCGGCACCGTATAGCCGACGGTATCGGGAATATTCACGGTGGTGGCGCCGGCCTTGATCACGGCCTCGACGACGCGGCAGAGGAATTCCATTTCGCTTCTGGTGCCGTCCTCGGCCGACCATTCGACGTCGTCGATCTGGTTGCGGGCGCGGGCGACGTTGGCGATCGAGGTCTCGATCACCTGCTCCGGCGTCATGTTGAGTTTGACCCGCATATGGAGCGGCGAGGTCGCGATCACGGTGTGGACGCGGCCGCGCTTGGCAAATTTCACCGCTTCCGCGCAGCGGTCGATGTCTTTCGGGTGGGCGCGGGACAGACCGGCGATGATGGCGTTCTTGGAGCGCCGGGCGATCTCGCTGACCGCCTGAAAATCGCCTTCGGAGGTGATGGGAAAGCCGGCTTCGATGACATCGACGCCCATGTCGTCGAGCATCTCGGCGACCTCGAGCTTCTCCTCGAAGGTCATGGTGGCGCCGGGGCATTGTTCGCCGTCGCGCAAGGTGGTGTCGAATATAACGACGCGGTCCTTGTCGGACTTGTTCACTTTGGTCATTTCGAAAATTCCTCTAGGCCGTGCGCTGCTTTTTTGAGCGCTGAAGGGGTCTGGTGATCTCGCGCAACCCCTGAGTGCCCAGGCGCAAACCGCCCAGACGGCCCTCAGGGGCCGATAAGAAGCAGCAGCCCGCCAATAAGCAGGGTGGGCACGGACGCAGCCGGAATCGCCGCGGGACCAGCCGCCTTGGCCGCCCCGCCCTGAACTCCGTACTTTTCGCTGCGAATCAGCATTGCCAGACCCATTAAAGCGCCATCCTGAGCCAAAACCGTTGACGGTTGGTTGCCTCGACATGCGCTTCGGGCCTCGTTCTAAACGAGAAATGCCTGAAACCGCAATGCCAAAAGATGGTCAGATGGGCTGACCTAGTTTTGCCTTTTACCCTCCCCTGGAGGGGTCGAGACGAGCGAAGCTCGCTCTCTGGGTCGACGCGAATGAAATGAGCGGCGGGGTGGGGTGACAGTCTCTCACCTCGAACGGTGCCCGAGCTGAGAGATCACCCCACTGAACTTTGGCTTTAGTGGAAGGGACCCGTCGAGAGTGGGCGGCGAAGACCCGCGAAGCGTTCCCAAGGCCTGAAGATCTGCCTGGCAAGTTCGCCGTAGAGTTCGCAAATCTTCTGCGACTCGGCGACAAAGTTCGCATAAGCCTGCCTTGCGAATTCGGTCTGAACCTCAATCGCCTGGTCGAACGACCGCACGCCGATGAGCTTTTCGACAAGGGACCTGTTCTCCTCGAACGACTTCACGGTGTAGTCGGCGTAGGCATTCGCGATGGTTTGAATGCTGATCGGACAATAGTCCGCCGGCGCGGTTGCGCCGATCGAGGGGACATCCGGCGGCAAGACTTCGCCCGTCAAGGGCATGTCTACTTCGCCGATCAAGGGCACCTCCGCCGGCACGGCTGCGCTGTTCGTGAGGGCGTCTGCTGACGCGACCATTGGGCTGATTTGGTTTTCATCCTGCTGATCGAGCTTCGGGCTCCGCGGTTGTTCGGGCTTCTGGCCCCGCTGATCCGCCTTCCGGCCGCGCTTGCGGGGCTTACCGCTCGATTTGTCCTGGTGCGTCGTCGACATTGTCTAACTCCTTTGAACTCCGCGGTTGCAAATCAAACCAAACGCCAAGACCCATGCAAGACCCATGTTTGCGATGAACCGCGGTTCCGGCTTGTTCCTTGCGCGGCGTCGATGTGACGACCGGAAATCTGAATGAAGCGCGGTCACTCACGCGATGCGCCCGTGACTGGCCTCCTGAACCAAAGCCCAGGAGGCCAACGGCACCAGAACGTTTTAGCTGCTTATTGGCGAACGACGATAGCCATCGTTGCGACGTCCGATCCGCCCCCCTTTCAGGCGCTCGAGCCGATTTCTTCCTCTTCAGCCCGCTCCAGAGAAGCGCGGATCTCGGCGACCACCTGGTTGTAATACTCAGTCAGCCGCTCCGAGCTTTGCAATTGCGCTCGAAATTTATCCGCGCTCGTCGCAGACTCCGCTGAATCCGCGGCGACTGGTTCATGAAGGGACCGAAGCTCGTCCTCAGACATCGATGTGGGATCATGTCGCACCATTTTACTAACTCGCATGATTGTCGTGAGCGCTGGTCCCCCTCATTGGCGGTCCCGTTTAAGGACTTATTTGGGCGCTTCCGGGCCACTTCGATGGTCGAAGAAGGCCAAACTGAGGACCGCTCCTCTTGTTTGCTATCAGCCGCGCGCGTCGCAAGCGGGCTGGAAACTCAAACGTAGCCCGTCGGGCCATCACGCGTCCGCCGTGCTGTTCGCATGCGGCGACCGTCGGGAAAACCCTAAGCGGGCCGGACCCTTGCAGAGTCGCGCCGATCCGAATGAGGCTTCTAGCTCTTTGCAGGCGTGTCCTGCTGCACGTTGGCGAGGCCCTTTTCAGTCGGAAAAACGCTTTCGTACAACGCGCGGGCCTCTCGAACAAGACGCGCCCCGTCGCGGTCGCGATCAGGCCTCGGGAATTCTATGACTTCGCCCATTTGATCTCCAGGGAAGGAAACGACCGGCGAGAATGGAAACGCGAATATCATGCCAGCCCAAGGGGATTTTTCCGGACCCCGTATTCAACCGGAAGTCAAATCCCAAGGGGGCCGGTCGATTGAACGGTGCCGTCAGCTCGCTAGAGGCTACCAACTGGATCATCGGCTGCTTCCAAAGCACGGATAGCGGCCGCCATGCGGGTCTCGACCCCGAGCTTCTGAAAAATGTGATCGAGATGTTTTTGAACGGTGCGAGCGCTGATCGCCAAAACGGTTTGGACAGGTTTGCGTCGCGGTCCGCGACACCGGCGGGACCGATGAAAAAAACCCGTTCAGCTTTGATGACATTCGCGCCCGGATCGAGCATGCCTTGCGCGAGTTTGAGGGAAGCTGCACCGTTGTGCCTCTCCCCAATGTAACCCACGTATTCTACGGACGCGATGTCGGGTACGCGATTGAAAGGATCGAGCTCGACGCCACACTCAATGCAATTTCCGCGACTGACGTCCGTGGAAGATTGTTTCGTCGAGCGACGTAATATTCGCGTGAGCGGTCGAGCCGAGGAACCTGACGATGCGGCTGCGTCCTTAGTCGTGCCGCATTGATCCAAAACAATTCGCGCGGCTTGGCGAGCGTGTAGGTTATCTCCATGAGAATAAGCGTGTAGGTTATCGCCATGAGAATATCAGACCTTACCTGCCCATCCTGTGCATCGGTTTACCAAGTCGCCGAATCAATATCGGCGGAAGGAAGCCCGGGGCGGGCCGAATGCACCGTCTGCGGCAAGCTCCTGGAATCCTGGCAGGATCCCAAGCTCCGAGCCTATCGGCTGGTCATGCCGTTGGAACAAAAATATAAGCCCATCTCGGCGCCGCCCTCTCCGGCCCGATCATCTCCGACGCCATCGCCATCAATTATCGCCTGATTCAACGGCAGCGGCTGCTTCCGGCGCAACGCCGACGTCCGGTAAAACGCCGACGTCAGCCAAGTGCGATGGGCAGACATTCGTCAGCCTGCTCAAGACAGAAAGACCGCCTCGCGGCGGTCTCTCCGAAATCAGCGCCCTTGCGGTCTTCCGCTTCCTGGACCTGCGCAAGGCGTGCCTCGCGCAACTCGATGTCACTCCACCCTGCGAAACTTCTGCGTGCGGCGGCCAAAACCCACTTCCGCCGTGTAAATGTTTCCTTTTGAGTCGATGGCAATGTTGTGCACCCATTTGAACTGGCCGGGCTGGTGGCCGTGACGACCCCATTGGGTGATCGCCTTCCCATCGTCCCGGTTGATCGTGATGATTTGACCGTTCGCGCCATCGGCAATGAAAATGTATTTTTGCCCCGAGTCCTCCGAAAGCACGAGATCCCAGACCGAGCCGTTCTGCATCGTCTCCGGCTCGATCCGGAACTCTTTCACGAAGGTGCCGTCCTTGCGGAAAACCTGGATGCGATCATTGGCACGGTCACAAACATAGACAAGACCGTCATTGGATATCCGGACGCAATGGACCGGGTTTGAGAACTGCTCCGACGGCGGGGCGTCAGGTTTGTAGGCCGCCATCTTTTCATCGCTCGGCTTGTGTCCATAAGCCCCCCACAGGCGCTTGAAGGCGCCGGATTTGGCATCGAACACGATGACGCGACGATTCTTGTAACCGTCCGCCACATAGAGTTCGTTCGCCTGCTCGTCGAGCATCATATGCGCCGGCCTGCCAAGACTGTCTTGGCTGTTGGAACCGGCAGTCACATTGGCCTTGCCGATCTGCTGGAGAAATTTTCCGTCACCGGTGAAGGTGAGGATCTGGTGATCGGCGTTGTCATTGCCGGCCAGCCAGACGTTGCCTTGGCTGTCGACAAAAATGCCGTGCTCAGACTTTGGCCAATCGTAACCCGCTCCCGGGCCGCCCCAATATCGCAGCAGGTTTCCTTCCTGATCGAACTCCAGGACCGGCGGCGCCGCCGTGCAGCACTTGGTCTCGGGCGGATTCTTGGTCGCGCCTTTTTCGTCATCAAACAGGGTCGAAGGCCGATGGATGATCCAGATGTGATCGTCGCGATCGACCGCAATGCCTGAGACTTGCCCAAGTATCCAATTGCCGGGCAACGGCTTTGGCCAGTACGGCTCCGGCTGGAATTTCGGGACCCCGGGCGCCTGAGAGGGTTGCCCCATCGCCGGAGGTGGCTGCTGAGCAAAAGCGGGGCTGGCCAGGCTTGCGACGACCGCGGCAAGCCGCAGCACCTTGAATGACCCAATCACGACAATTCCTCCCCGGCAGTTTCGATTATTTCTTGTTGCGGATCGTATGTTCGGAAGAAAGCTTATGCTTCCCTCTCAGCTCCGCAAAGTGCCAAGGGCGGCATTCTCGCCCTATCCAGGAGGCGTTTTTCGCGCCGCGCCGATCGTGACTACCTCACTTTGACATATTTCCGCAGGACGCGCGGCCGGGGTTCGCCCGCGAACACGTTGCCGAATTTATCCACGGCGCCAAACTCGGCGCCGCTCCCCGTTGTCGTGCCCGGGTTGCCGCCCTGATCCAGAATGAAATATTTCACCCAGCCGCCGAGCGCGTCGCCAATTCTGATTCCCTGCTCGAATCCCGGATTTTCGACATTGTCCGACTCCGAGCCGTAGACATAAATCAGGTCTTCGTCGCTCACGGAAAAGGCCGCATCGGTCGCCCATACATTGCCCTCGCGATCCACATGCAACCCATGCGGCCAAATGAACATTCCCGCGCCAAAACTTTTGACGACGTTGCCCTTTGCATCGAACTTGTAGATCGTGTCGTGAGGCTTGAGCTTGCCGTCGGGCAGCATGCAGTCGAGACCGAACCGACCGCCTTTTGCGACCGGCACCGGATTGGTCTCGTCACGGCGTGCGCGCCTGAACGCGCGCGATTACCGGTGCTGTTTGCCAACTACCGCCAACGCATCCGACGACCAGCTTGCGACCACAGGTTCGGTACGATAGCGCGGGAGATGATCCTCGAGCGAGTAGAAAACGCACAGCGCGAGGCTGGCCCAGACCGCCGCGCTGAAATAAAGCGACATCCAGGCAATCTCGTCCTTCCACTCCGCAAGGTCGTGCGTCACGACCCAACGCGTGCTCACGTCACGGAGACCCTCGAGAGGTCTCAGCAGCAGCTTGCTGCCATCGGCGACGTCGGCCCGCCATCGGCTCAGGTACATAGGGACGTCGATGGTCATGAGAAACGCCAGATAGCCTGCGATGCCGATGATCGCGATGGCGAGGACCACGCGAACCGGACCATCGAACTCCGGCAGCAACCGGCAAAGGCCAATCCCAACCACGGAGAAGGCAACGGCCCATATCGAATTTTCGATGGCGTTGCCCAAATAGTGGGTAGTCAGCACCGCATGCCACGAGAAGCATTCCGCGATGATGATCAATGGCACGATCACCCACGCGGCGTTCAAGGTGGTGTCCGCTCCCGTCATCGTGCCCAGTTGGCGCAGGATAATCGCCCACTGCGCCACGAAGCAGATCTCGGCAACGGTTGCTACCGACCGGCCGACGACAACGCTCGACAGCCACGTGTCGAACAGGCAGATCCGCTGGACATCCGCGCGCGGCAGGAACGACCTGAATGCGCAGCCAAAAACATAGGCCGCGCAGAGCAGCAGCATGAGTTCGATGCTGGACGTGCTGCCGAGACTGCCAATCGGCTGTTCGTGGAGCTGGCGGTACAGCAAGAACCAAACCGCGATATTTACGCCGCTGACCATGGTCAACAGACCCCACCACCAGGCCAGGGGATTTGACCAGGCCAGGGAACTTGACCGCGCCCGCCATTCCAAACTCATAGACCGCTCCACATCTAACCGATCCGGCATTTGATTGTAATAATTCTGTCACAAATCCGATGGTAGCAATTCTGTCATAAATTGCGGCCAGTCACGACAAGAATATGTGTGCGGGCAGACGAATGATTTCCGGATTGCATGCGCTCGCTGGCGGCGCTCCGGCGCTTGAGCGCGCGGTGGTGTCAGCGACGATGGCCGCTACTGGCGGATACTGTTGAAAGAATCTTTTTTGGCTGACGAACGAAACTTTTCGGGACCGCCGGTACGTTCCATGCGCGACGACGTGAGGGACGACGTCGCTTCACACGACTTTGATCAGCCGCGGCGACCTGCGACGGATCCCATCCATCCATTCTGACCCGGCGCGAGGACGACGACGGTCGCGCCCGGCTTCACGCGATCAAAGAGATCGATGACATCCTCGTTGGTCATGCGGATGCAGCCGGAGGATATCGCCTGGCCAATATATTCCGGCTGGTTGGTGCCGTGGATGCGATACAGGGTGTCCTTGTTGCGCTCGTAAAGGTAGAGCGCCCGCGCACCCAGCGGATTAGCCGGCCCTCCTGGAATGCGTGGCGGGTAAGGGCCGAGACGGGCCTGAATCTCCGGTGTCGGGATCCAATCGGGCCATTCAGCCATCCGGCCAACCGTGGCGACGCCGGACCAGGCCATCGCTTCCTCCCCCACCGCCACGCCGTAGCGGAGCGCCTTGCCTCCCGGCATGACGTAATAAAGATAACGCGCGTCGGTATCGACCAGGATCGATCCCGGCCGTTCCTTGTACGGATAGTCGACCATATGCCGACGATATTGCTCCGGAATGTTCGCCTGCGCGTAAGGCGCATCGGCCAGCAACTGCCGGTCCCTTGGAGTCAAATTCGCATCCGACGACGGCGAGAGCGTCGCTTGCATGCAACCGCCGAGCGCGAACACCAGCAGTCCCACGAGCCACAATGCGAGCCTGGAACCCGGCATCGCCTGCCCTCCAAAGCGTTAGACTGCCCCATTTGCTTCCCGAATAGTGCGGAAATCAAGGCGGAATACGGCGCGCCGTCCCGTTCAGAGAAGCTTGGCGCGGCCAAACAGCACGCGTAAGGCGTTCGTCGCCTGCACCGTTAACATCGCATTGCCGGCTGCGCTCCGAAGAGAGCCTACGGCATCCTCATGAAGCGATCTGAACTCCATCCACTCGACTGAACTCAGATTTGTTATGAACCGATAGGCTTGGCCAACCGTGCCAATGGAAACCGGCTTGCCGTTCAGGATAATCTTGAACGTCGTCATCAGCGGCGTGTCGGAATCTGATACTTCACTCATGAAGCGGTCGTGGAAACAGGGCGACGAAAGTCGTTCGAAACTCTTCCGCCACCGTTCGGTACTTCATACGAGACCGGCGTCATGCTGTCAGGTTGACTGCCGTAACGCCGGCTTCTCATCCCCAATTCTTCTTTCCTCAAGTCTTGGCACGACAACGAGCCGCTTTATCTCACCGTTGGTGAAAGCCTTCAAGAACTTCTCATAGTTCTTGATCGACACGCAGCCGTTTGAATCGCCGTTGGGGCCAAGCATATAATTATGCGCGAGCAATCCGGATCGCCCGAGCGTGTCGTTATCGCCCACGGGGATCATGCGCAGCGCCTGGACACCGTGAAACAGTGTTTCTCGCGGCCTCAGGTCATACACATTTGGCGGCGTCGCACCGACATTTGGCGCATTCACATGTGCCGGGTCGTCCATCAGGCTGCCATACCCTGAATGCGCTTCGAGTTTTGAACCATCCGGCATGTAAACGGCATGCGCCGAGATGTCATAAACGGCGGTAACGTTGCCGTAGCCAAGCGACGCGAGGTCCGGCCTCTTGCCAAACAGACCGCCATCGGGAGCGAGCGAGGCAAGCGTGACGCGCCCCGGCAACAGGTCAGAAAGCTTCTGCAGCAATGTGCGATTTTCGGCTCGGGCAATGGGGGCTTCGGCTCGAGCATTGGAGGCGTCGTTCTTTGGTTCCAGGTTCGCCTCAACCGGGCGAGACCTGGGAAGGGGAACGGCGGGAACGCTCGACGGCTTTGGTTCTTCGATAAGAGCTACCCGCCAGCCTTGAGGCCGCAGTCTCTCGGCGAGACGGTCTTTGGCCTGTTGAAATTTGAGTTCGAGTTCCGAAGGCAGGGATCGAGCGAGGGACCGCGGCGGGCTATCCGCGGAAAGCAACCTGGGCGCGGAACCTACCGAGAACCGGTCATCAAACGACAAGGTATTGATATCTTTCGGAGAAGCCGCACCCGCGACCCGGGTAACCGGATCGAAATCCTCCGTCCAGACTGCCGCCCCCGATGCCAATGCGAATGCACCAACGACCAATACAATGGTGCCGGACAATGAAAAGCCGCGCGCCGCCGACGGAACTTTGTCCGCTTTCCTTTTGACGTAGGCCATCCATTCCCCCGGGGGTTCGACGCCTTGGAGAACCACCTGCTTCTCAAAGAGGACTCACCCAAAAGACGCCGTATCATGGGGGCCAAAGTGCGGCATAATCGAGACGAACGGCGGCAGCCCAACGTTCTTCGCCGACATGCAGAGCGCCAAAATCTTTACCCAAATGGCCTCGATCGGTCGAGCCGGCTGCCCTTTTCGGACATTGATACTCGCCAAAAAAAACCATCCCGTCAGAAACCGGCTTCAAACGGCTTGGTCGGGGGCCCGATGTTTTGAAGCTTTCTTTTTTGTGTGGGTGTCTCGCGCCAGAAACTCGATGCCGATCTGATCACCGGAAACACGCACGAGTTTGCAGCGGCGATACGCGAGACCTGTCGACGACAGAAGCAGGAAAAACTCCTTGAGGTCCAACCCTTCGAGAGAGCCTTCGATGAGCAAACGCGCGCCCGTCTGGGACACGTCGATCATCATGCAATCCCGACGCCAGGTTCCATCAATCCCCATCATGTAAACAGGGATGCCGCGGTCGAAATTGACACGTTCGCTCTTTCTGTCTCCGTAGGCCATGATGCAAACCAATGTTTCAGAAAATCGAAGCAGCCGCTGGGCGTTGGGCTTCGACAACTTGGCGAAATCGGTTTTGAGCTTCTCGTGTCCGGCCTTCGCTGATCTCCGGAAGGGTTCTGGTTTCTATTCTCAATCGTTCAGGCGATCCGCTTCGTTCAGGAACAGATCGGTGATTTGCCGGAGCATGGCAACGCGCTTTTCCAACGAGCCGCTCCGCGGTGCGGCATCAAGATCGTCGAACAGGGACGAGCTTTCGGCATTTGGCACAATCGCATTCCATAAATTACTGGAGGAGTGGTTAATCCCCCCTTAAGTACTTTCGGTCTGGGTCGGGGCCGCGGTCAAAACTGATTCTAATAAGTCGTAGCGTGCATTTAAAAAGCCAACGTTCGGTAAACGCGTGAACGTCCGGTATTATCGTACATCACATTTGGTTTCGGTCGGTCCGCATACCCTGCGTTAGTCGTGCTCTCGACCCGGCGGCGTGCACCGAACCAGATGTCCATTTTTTGTGCGATCGGTACGATTGTTGCAGTCAGTAGTTTGATAACCAACTCTGGGTAGAGTTGGCGGAATTAGGTCGCAAGATTTGGACTATCCCCCCGAGGCGCATGCCAAAACGTATGGGGGCGGAAACTGCTATTCGGTTGTTCGGAGCGCCGGAGTTTGTCTCGGTGCCGCATGTTGAACGATATGGATTTTGTTTTGCGGCGCGTTCGCTGGCCATGCTTGGCCGAAAGACGCGCTAAAAACTGGAACTGCATAGAAGTTTTTTATAGACGGTCGAAACAATGTCGTTTCTGCATGAATTAGACGTCGCAGTCTCGCAAGGATCGGCTGAGAGCCGCGAGCGAGCGTTGTGGTATGCGACCGACCTATTGATAGTGGGCCGGTATACCGACGACGAAATCTGGATGTTTGGAGAAATAATTGGCCGGCTGGAGCAGGATATTGAAACCGCGGCCCGCGCCCAACTCGCAAAGCGACTGGCTCGGGCCGACAATGCGCCCATTAAAGTCATCAGGAAACTTGCGTTTGACGATTCGATTGACGTCGCAGGTCCCGTACTTCGTCAGTCCGAACAACTCGATAGCCGGACCCTGGTCGCCAACGCCAGGTCGAAAAGCCAGGAACACCTGCTCGCGATCTCGCAGCGAAGGTCGATTGGCGAAGAGGTAACGGACGAGCTTGTGACCCGAGGGAATCGGGAGGTTGTGCGTTCAGTCGCAAAAAACAATGGTGCGCGCCTTTCCGATTTCGGCATTTTGCACATGATCAAACGCTCCGAAACCGATTCGATTCTCTTCGATCAACTGGGCCATCGCAAGGACATTCCCCGGCATCTTTTCCAGCAGCTGATCGCAAAGGCGTCGGAGAATGCGAAAAAGCGGCTCGAGCGTGAGCGCCCGGAAGCGGCAAGCCAGATACAGAGCCTGGTGACGGACGTTACGGGCGCGCTGCATGCGAAGTTCGGACCCGCATCGAAAGACTATTTCGATGCGAAAAGGGAAGTGGCAAAACAGCAGCATCGCGGTTCTCTGAATGAGAAGCAGATCTTCGAATATGCGCAGTCCCACAGGTTAGTGGAAACCACGGTCGGTCTCGCCTTGTTGTGTTCACTGCCTGTCGACGTGGTCGAGCGCGTGCTGGTCGACAAGAACAAGGAGATTGCGCTGATCCTGGCCAAGGCTCTCGGTTTTTCGTGGGAGACCGCGATGGCGCTCTTGTTCCTGGGTGCGCCGGATCACCGCATCGTGGCGCACGACCTTGAGGCCATGAAACGGGAATTTGCCGGACTCAACGTTGAGACGTCGCGAAGCGTTCTGAAAGCCTACCAGTCACGCAAGCAAGCGGTAGCGGCGGATTCCGACGATCGCCGCCTGCCTCAACTTCATACCTCATGAAATAATTCACAGCGCTCGCTTCCGCTGGACCGTACGTCTCCTCGGAGAAGCCGGTTTCGTTATCGGGCTTCCCGATGAAGCGCCGGCTCACCGCCGCTTGGCAGCGCACGCAGATTAACTTGCCGAAACGATCTTCTCGTTTCGGTCCGTCCAATGTCTTTTGATCGCTGATCAACTGGCCGCAGTGCTACGGAGGTTTCTTGCTCGCAGCGTTCTTGAACTCGCGGTCGATTCGTGACTGAACGCGGAGCGACTGAATTAGCTACCCTTCACGGCGCGCTTCGCCACCTTCTTCGCCCGCCCCTTCCCTTCGCTCTCCAGCGCGTTGCGCACCTGCTTGAACTCCCGCAGCGAGGCCTTGTCGGCGCGCGGAAAGTGCAGGTTGAGGGCCTCCAGCGCGCTGACGATCGCAGATCCGATCACCACCCGCGCGAACCATTTGTGATCGGACGGCACCACGTACCATGGCGCGAAGGCCGTGGAGGTATGCCGGACGATGTCCTGGTACACGGCCATGTATCGCGGCCACAGCGCGCGCTCGCTGATGTCGTTCATCGAGAATTTCCAGTTCTTCGACGGCAGCTCCAGCCGGTCGAGAAACCGCTCGCGCTGCTCGTGTTTCGAAACGTTGAGGAAGAACTTCAGGATCACGGTGCCGTTGCGCGCGAGGTAGCGCTCGATCGCCGTGATATCCGCGAACCTTTCGCGCCAGATGTTCTTGGTGATCAGCTTGTGGGGGATTTTCTCCTCGGCGAGGAATTCCGGGTGCACCCGCGTCACCAGGCATTCCTCATAATAGGAACGGTCGAAGATGCCGATGCGGCCGCGCTCCGGCAGCGCAACCATGGCGCGCCACATGAAGTCATGGTTGAGCTCGTGGCTGTTCGGCTGCTTGAAGGAAGTGACCTCGCAGCCCTGCGGATTGACGCCTTCGAAGATGCTCTTGATGGCGCTGTCCTTGCCCGCTGCATCCATGCCCTGAAAGATCACGAGCAGCGACCAGCGGTCCTGCGCGTAAAGCCGCTCCTGGAAATCGTTCAGCCGCATGCGGTTGGCTTCGAGGATCTTGTCGGCCTTGTCCTTGTCGAGACCGCCCTTCGCATTGGTCTTGTGCGACCTGAGATGGAATGCGCCCGATCCATCGAAGCGGAACGGCGCGACATAGGGCTTCAATTGATCGCCGAGGGATTGCGAGGGTATCTTGCTCATGAGGTCGCGGGCTCCGGTTGGCGCATGTGGAGCTGACGGTACATCGCGCCCGCGAGCGGCGCCAGACCGGTTCGTCATTGCGAGGGCGCCCTCGCAATGACGGTGAAAATCACGATGATGAGGAAAACTCCCGCTCGATAAACGCCGTGACAAAACGCGGCATCGCTGCGGTGAGATCGCTCGTTCGGCGTACCAGATGGACCGCGGAAAGTTCCGGCTGGTGTTGCCGGGCGAGTGTAGCCTCGATCCGCGCGCGCAGCGCTTCGCCTGACATGTCGATGCCCAAGATCCGGATCATCGCAATCGCCGCGCCGGAGACCACGCAGTCCCAGTGCGGGCTCGCCGTGTAATCCACTTCCGCGAGCCCCGTTTCCTCCAGAACTTCGCGGCCTACGCTGCCGGCGATATCGACCGTGCCACTCCTGACATCGTCGAGATCGGGCGTCCCCGACGGAAAGTAAACCCGCCCGGCATTGGCGGTATGCTGTCCCATTTCGCCAAGCACAAAGGCGCCGTCGGCAGCGCGCAGCGCGCCCATGCCGAAGCCGTTGAAGACCTCGGAATCGGGAAAGCCCCAGTCGCGCCATGCCAGAAAACTTGCGAAATCGGTCTCGAAGTAATCGGCGCTGAAACGGCCTTCCCTGAAAACCGGATTCCGCGCGAGCAGGACGCGGCCATTCCAGATCCGCGGCTTCTCCTGCTGCCTCTCCGCAAAATGCGAATCGATGTCGGCGCGCCGGGTTTGCGCGAACAGCCAGGGCGTGGAGCGAACGGTCAGATCGAGGGCCGTGACGCGGTGAATGACTGGAAGGGTCATGCGGCAATCGACCCACCAATTTTACCTGGCATTCAACCCCGTCGTCTTCTTCGCCTGCTCGACATACTTGTTGGTGTAGGTCTTGCTGACGTCGACATTGGCCTTGGCGACTTCAGGCGAGCCCTCACTGAACACCGCGAGCACGGCATCCGCCCCCTTGGGATCCATTTTGCCGGTTTGCGAATACATCGGGATCGTGTTCTTCAGCGCGGCGAGATAAAGCTCCTTGTTCTTGCCGACCATTTCCGGCGGCATTTTGTCCATGATCTCTTCCGCCGTATGCGCGTGGATCCAGCCGAGCGTGCTCAGGATCGCATTGGTCAGGGCCTGAACCTCCTTTTCGTGGCCGGCGACCCATGCGGTCGTCGAGTAGAGCGCGCCACCGGGATATTCGCCGCCGAACACGTCAAGCGTATCCTTTTGCGTCCGCGTATCGGAGAGGATGCGCAGGTCCGGATGACTGCCTTGCAGCACGGTCACCGAAGGATCGAGCATGACGGCCGCGTCGATCTGGCCCTGCTCCATCGCCGCCACGGCGGTCGCGCCGAGGCCGACGCCGATGACGGCAACGCCCGCGGCATCGACGCCGTTCTTCTTCAGCAGAAATTTGAGAAAGAAATCGGTCGAGGAGCCGGGCGCGCTGACGCCGATTTTCTTGCCGGCCAGATCCTTGATCGATTTGATGTCAGCGGTGTGCCCGGGCGACACCACCAGTACCAAGCCCGGATAGCGGTCGTACACGACAAAGGACTGCAATTCCTGCTTCTTGGCGGCGAGATTGACGCAGTGGTCGAAATAGCCGGACACCACGTCGGCGCTGCCACCGAGCACGGCCCGCAGCGCATCCGAACCGCCCTTCAGGTCGACCAGTTCGACGGCAAGTCCCGCCTTCTCATACTCGCCGAGCTGCTTCGCCAGCACGGTCGGCAGATAGCACAGGCAGGCGCCGCCCCCGACGGCGATCGTCACCTTGGTTTGCGCCGCCGCGATATCGGAAATCAGGACCAGCGCCAGCAGTGTCGCGGCAAGCTTTCCCAGTATAAACCTCATGATTTTCTCCATGCCAGCTGTTCGTTGCGGCACACGATAGAGCAGCGCGTGGGTCTTGAGAAGGTGGGTCACGTCTAGGCCGTCATTCCGGGGCGCGTCGGAGACGCGAACCCGGAATCTCGAGATTCTCCGATGTGCAATTGCACATCGTCGTTCGATGCGGAGCCTGTCATCGGGCCGGCCAAGGGCCGGACCCGTTGGCATCGCCCCGGAATGACGGATAATCCCCTACGCCCTCGCCTCGCCGGCGTTGGGCCGCCACACCAGAAGGCGCCGTTCGACCAGGGTGACGGCAATGTCGATGACGATGACGAAGGCGGATAACACGAACATGCCGGCGAAAACGCCGGCGACGTCGAATACCCCTTCCGCCTGCTGGATCAGGTAACCGAGCCCCGCGGCCGAGCCGAGATATTCACCGACCACGGCGCCGACCACGGCGAAGCCGACCGAGGTATGCAGCGAGGAAAACATCCACGACAGCGCCGATGGCCAGTAGACGTGGCGCATCAGCTGCCGCTCGCTCATGCCGAGCATGCGCGCGTTGTCGCGCACGGTGGCCGAGACCTCCTTGACGCCCTGATAGACGTTGAAGAAGACGATGAAGAACACCAGCGTGACGCCGAGCGCGACCTTCGACCAGATGCCGAGCCCAAGCCACAGCGTGAAGATCGGCGCCAGGACCACGCGGGGCAGCGCGTTGGCCATCTTCACATAGGGATCGAACACCGCCGCGACGAGAGGCTTGCGCGCAAACCAGAAGCCGACCGTCACTCCGGCGAGCGAGCCGATCGCGAAGGCGAGTATGGATTCCCACAGCGTGATCGCGAGGTGTTTCCAGATCACCCCGCTTCGGAACCAGTCCACGATCTGGCCGCCGACATCGACTGGATTGGAAAAGAAGAACGGCGGCAGCCACGTGCGGCCGAAGATCGGCACGGTCGCCAGCAATTGCCACATTGCGAGGCCAACCACCGCGACCAGCACCTGCAAGGCGAGAAGCATCACGCGCGACATGGGTGCGATCCCTTGGACTCTCTTCCCCCTTGCGGGGTCCGAGGCGAGCAAAGCTCGCTCTCGAGGTTGGGGTTGGCCGCATGTGAGAGGCCAGTGGCTCCCGACCCCCCTCGCCAACCCTCCCCCGCAAAGGGGAAGGGAGAGCACTGCATTCGTGGCGCGACCCCAGTTGAAGGTCGCTTCCACGTCTCTTTGCGAGATCTTGAAATGTGGCTCATTATGGCTTGGAGAACGCGCCGATCAAACCGGTCGCCTGCTTGACGTGGCCCTCGAGCGCCTTGATCGCCTCCTCACGCGTCAGTCCGGGCGCAAGCGCGGTCGGCTCGAGATCGGTCGCCATCAGCGTGAAGGTGTAGTGATGCTGTGGGCCGGGCGGTGTGCAGGGCCCGAAATAGTTCGACAGCTTCATCAGGCTCGTGCCGCCGACATATTTGTCGCTCGGCTTGGAGACTTCGCCTTCGGCAAAACCGGTGACGGAGGCCGGAATGCCATAAGCCACCCAGTGGCTGACGCCGCCGGGCGGGCGGCCTTCCGGATCGAACATCAGGAGCGCGAAGCTTTTGGTGCCTTCCGGCGGGTTCGACCAGGAGAGCGCGGGCGAAACGTTCTCGCCAACGCAATTCGGATTGGATTTGTTGTTGCCGGCATTTTTCACCGCCAGCCGCTCGCCGTCCTTGAAGCTCGGCGAGGTCAGCGTAAACGCGCCTTGCGCGCTTGCGGCACGTGAACCGCACAGGGCTGCGAGCGCGACGGAAACGGCCAGAATTGAACCACGTAAAAGCATGACACCTTCCTTTGACAGCTTGCCTCTATTTGCCTGCATTAATTGCTTGAAGTTGGCGGGCGGAATGTAGCGTTGGACGCATCCAGATCAAGGCAGCATCAGCCGGCTCCGGCCGGGGCTTGCGATGATTGGGCGTAGCCTTTCAGCACCTCGGCCTTCAGGACACCCCATATCTCACGGTGAAGTGAGTGAAATTCCTTGTCCAGCCGGACCTCGGTGATGTCGCGGGGGCGCGGAAGCGGAACGCGCCAGTCGCCGATGATGCGCGCGCCGGGCCCCGCCGACATGATCACCACGCGATCCGCGAGCGCAATCGCCTCTTCGAGGTCGTGGGTCACGAACAGGACCGCCTTGCGGTCGGCGTTCCACAGCTCGAGCAGAAGGTTGCCCATGATCTGGCGGGTCTGGGCGTCGAGCGGCCCGAACGGCTCGTCCATCAGGAGAATCTTGGGGTCGCGGATCAAGACCTGCGCGAGGCCAACCCGCTTGCGTTGGCCGCCCGAGAGCATATGCGGATAGCGATTGCCGAATGCGCTAAGCCCCACCGAGGCCAGCCAGGCCTGCGCGCGCTCCAGCGCGTCGCTGCGCGGCGTGCCTTCGATTTCAAGCCCAATGGCGACATTGTCGATCGCGGTCTTCCAGGGAAACAGCGCATCGGCCTGGAAGAGATAGCCGGCCTGCCGGTTGAGCCCGGTGAGCGGGGCATCGAAAATCCGCACGCTTCCCGAGGCCGGCTTGAGGAGGCCGGCCGCCACGTTGAGCAGCGTCGATTTTCCGCATCCGGTGGGCCCGACAATGGCGACGAACTCGCCATGCTCGACGGCCAACCGGGCCTGCTCGACCGCCGTATAGACGCGGTTGTCGGCCAGGCGAAACGCCACCGTCGCTTGCTCAAGTGCGACCGCCGTCGGCCTTGCCTTGTCCACCCGCATTCCTCCCCCAGGTTCGGAGGATGGCTTAGCGCGTGCCAAGGATAAGTTCAACGCGGTGCGGCGACGTGGTACTGGAGGCTTGACTCTTCTTCACCCTCCCCCTGCAGGGGAGGATAAGGAAAGCACCGTGGTCGAATAGCATGCAGAACGTGCCGCTGATCGCATTTGCGCATGTCGGCAAGAGTTTCGACGGCGGCCGCGTGAAGGCCGTGGACGACGTCTCGCTCGAGATCGCGGAGGGCGAGTTTCTCGCCATCGTCGGCGGCTCCGGCTCCGGCAAGACCACGCTGCTGCGGCTGGCGAACCGGCTGATCGAGGCCGACACCGGCAGCATCCGGATCGAAGGCGAGGACGTGCGCGCGGCCGATCCTGTCGCGCTGCGCCGCCGCATCGGCTACGTGTTCCAGAGCGGCGGACTGTTTCCGCATATGAGCGTCGCCGGCAATATCGGGATCACGCCGAAACTGTTAGGGCTGCCAGCCGCCGAGATCGCATCGCGGGTCGACGAGCTGCTCGATCTGGCGCGGCTCGATCGCGCGCAATACCGCGATCGCTTTCCGCACGAATTGTCAGGCGGCCAGCGCCAGCGCGTCGGCGTCGCACGCGCGCTCGCGGCTCGGCCCCGGATCGTGCTGATGGACGAGCCGTTCGGCGCGCTCGATCCCCTCACCCGCGACGCGCTCGGCGACGACTACCGCGCCCTGCACAGCAAGCTCGGGCTGACCACGGTCATGATCACCCATGACATGACCGAGGCTATTCTGCTCGCCGACCGCATCGCGGTGATGCGCGCCGGACGGCTGCTGGCGCAGGGCACGCCGTTGGAACTCACGGAAAGCGGCGACGCCTATGTCGCCGAACTCCTGCGCACGCCGCGGCGGCAGGCCGAGCGGCTTAAAGTCCTGTTGCCGCGGGGTGGCGCGGCATGAGTTTGTTTTCCGATCCACGCTGGAGCGAGGCCCTCGCGCATCTGCCCGATTATCTCGGCAATCATGTGCGCGTCAGCGTCACAGCGCTCGCGCTCGGACTTCTGGTCAGCCTGCCGCTGGCGATTGCCGCGCGCAACCGACCTTTGATGCGCGGCGTGCTGCTCGGGCTTGCCTCAATCGTGCAGACGGTGCCGGGATTGGCGCTGCTGGCGCTGTTCTATCCGCTGCTGCTGGCGCTCGCATCTGTCTCGCTGGCCTGGTTCGGCTTCGGCTTCTCGGCGTTCGGATTTCTCCCCGCGGTGCTGGCGCTTGCGCTCTATTCCATGCTGCCGGTGTTGCGCAACACCATCACCGGCTTGCGGGGCGTTGAGCCTTCGATCCTCGAGGCCGCCCAGGGCGTCGGCATGACAGAGCTTCAGTCGCTGGTGTCGGTAGAACTGCCCCTGGCATTGCCGGTGATGATGGCAGGCATCCGCACCGCGGCAGTCTGGGTGATCGGCACCGCGACATTGTCCACGCCGATCGGCCAGACCAGCCTCGGCAATTACATCTTTGCCGGTTTGCAGACCCAGAATTGGGTGTTCGTGCTGTTCGGCTGCGTCGCCGCCGCCGTGCTGGCGCTCGCGGTCGATCAATTGCTGGCCCTGATCGAAACCGGAATTCGCGCGCGCAGCCGCGTGCGCGCGACCTTGGGCGGCCTTGGAATCGCGGCGCTGGTGGCCGCGACGCTGGCGCCTTCGATGGCGCGCGCGCCATCGGCCTATGTTGTCGGCGCCAAGACCTTTGCCGAACAATACGTGCTCTCCGCGCTGATCGCGCAGCGGCTACAGGCGGCGGGGCTTGCGGCCACCACGCGCGAGGGCCTCGGCTCCAATGTGATTTACCAAGCGCTGGCGAGCGGCGATATCGACGTCTATGTCGATTATTCAGGCACGCTGTGGGCCAACCAGTTTCACCACAGCGATATCAGGCCGCGCCGGGAACTGCTCACTGAGCTGACGACCACGCTGGCGCGGCAGAAAATCACGCTGTCGGGCGAACTCGGTTTCGAGAACGCCTACGCCCTGGTGATGCCGCGAAAACGCGCCGAAGCGCTCGGCATTCGCACGATCGCCGATCTCGCACCGCACGCGCCGACGATGTCGATGGCGGCCGACTACGAATTTTTCTCGCGGCCGGAATGGATGGGCTTGCAAAAAGCCTATGGGCTCAAGTTTCGCGCCCAGCGGCAGATGCAGCCCGACTTCATGTATGCCGCGGCCGCTTCCGGCGAGGTCGATGTGATCGCGGGCTATACCAGCGACGGGCTGATCGCGAAATACGACCTCGTCGTGCTGGAAGATGTCAGGCACGCGATCCCGCCTTACGACGCGATCGTGCTGATCGCGCCGAAACGCGCCGGCGATCAGGCGCTGCAGGCGGCGCTGCGACCGCTGCTCGACCGCATCGATATCGCCGACATGCGGGAGGCGAACCTGCGCGCCGCCGGCGGCGGTGGCGCGTCGTCGCCGGACGCGGTCGCGCGCTGGCTGTGGGAGAAGATCGGGAAGCGGTAGCTGCGAAGAAGCCGAAGCTCAGCGTGGCGGGATTGATGATCGCAGATCGAGCGGGCGGGCTATTTCAACAACCTCGACTTTGCCTTGCCCTCTCGCAACCCCAATCGCAATTTTTCCAGGTGCCGTTCTTTTTGCACGTCGCAATGCATTGCTCCAGGTTGAAAGAACATGCCTTTGGCTTTGAGGCGCCTTGAGCCTGCGCTGCTGAAACACCAATGCCAATTGTCCCCATCAGCGTCAAGACGGCAATGGCTGCGGAAATCCGAAGCATAGAAAATTCCTCCCGCAATCAAAATTAATATTGGCGAGCGTATCAACGTGCCCAAATCAATTCAACCGGGAATCCGGAGCGTGCCAGTCATCGATTGCATTCACTGCAATACGGTCAGGTCAGAAATCCGGTTCTGGCGAGTCTCGCCGGGAACGACGATGCCGAAAGCCAGTTCGCCTTATGCGCCCGTCGGCTTCATAAATACCCGGCTTGCGAGCACATCGGACGCTTCCAGGGACATGGCGTCGTCGGCGGTCAACACCCGATCGAGATCGGCGACAAGACGGCTTGCCTGCCGCAGCCGCATCCGGTCGAGCGCGTTGCGGATCGAGCGCGCGTTGGAGAACAGCGGCTGGGTCTTGCGAAGGCTTATGTAACGCACGAAGGCCTCGCGGGCGTCCGGGCTGAACTTGTAGTTCATTTCGCGCAGCATCAAATCGGCGATGCAAAGCAATTCGTCCTCGCTATAGTCCGGAAAGTCGATGTGATGCGCGATCCGCGACCGAAAGCCCGGATTACTGGCGAAGAATTTGTCCATCCGCTCGCCATAGCCGGCCAGGATTACCACCAGATCCTCGCGCTGCGATTCCATCACCTGCAGCAGGATCTCGATCGCCTCCTGTCCATAGTCGCGCTCGTTGTCCGGCCGATGCAGATAATATGCTTCATCGATAAACAGCACGCCGCCCATCGCCTTCTTCAATATCTCCTTGGTCTTCGGCGCGGTGTGACCGATATATTGTCCGACCAGTTCGTCACGCGTCACCGATACGACCTGCCCGCGGCGCACATAGCCGAGCCTGTGCAGGATACTGGCGATCCGCAGCGCAACGGTGGTCTTTCCGGTACCTGGGTTGCCGGTGAACGACATGTGCAGCGTCGGCACGTCGGACGTCAGGTTCATGCGCTTGCGGATACGCTCGATCAGCAGCAGCGAGGCGATCTCGCGGATCCGTGTTTTCACCGGCCTCAACCCGATCAGTTCGCGATCGAGCTGATCGAGCACCTCACCGATGCCGACCTCGTTGAACTCGCGGCGCAAGTCGACCTGCAAGTCAACCTGCAAGTCAACTTGCGTCTCGCTTATGCTGTGCGCGGCAGCGGGCAGGCTCATGATGCACCGTAGCGCTTGCCCTCAGGCCGATCGACGGCATAGGACGTTGTCGTGTACTGGATGCGGCGGCCCGCGACCTCGTGCCGGTCGAGACGGAACCCCGGCTCTTGCTTCGGGCGGTTGACGATGAAAGACAGCCGCACCGATTCCCAGCCGTGGCTGGAATCGAATGCCGACAACCGGATATAGCGGTCGCCATAGACCTTGCGGCACTCGTTCAGCTCCATCAGCACGCCCGCCGCGTCGCGAAGATCGAACATCGGCAGCCCCCACATTTCCCAGAGATTATTGCGGGGATGCGGATCGTCGGTGAATTCGATGTTCACCGCCCAGCCATGGCCGAGGCAATACTGAACCTGGGCGGAAATCTGCTCGTCGGTGAGGTCGGGGAGAAACGAAAAGCAGCCTTGAGTAATACGCATGATCCTAAGCTCCTTACATCGAGACGCTGGCGGTTGGAACGTAGTCGGGCATGTCGGTGGATTCGTAATTGAAGGTGACGTTCTTCCAGACCTCCAGCGCCGATTTCAGCGGCGTGCAGGTCTGCGCCGCCTTGGCGAGTATCTCCGGCCCCTCCTGGAGGTAGTCCCGGCCCTCGTTGCGGGCGAGAATCATCGCTTCCAGCGCGACCCGGTTTGCCGTAGCGCCGGCCTGGATCCCCATGGGATGACCGATGGTGCCGCCGCCAAATTGCAGGATGACATCCTCACCGAGATGATCGAGCAGCTGATGCATCTGTCCGGCGTGAATGCCGCCCGATGCCACCGGCATCAGCTTGTTGAGGCTCGCCCAGCTCTGGTCGAAGAAGACGCCGTGCTCGAGCCTCGCCGGATTGAAGTCCTCTCGACAGATGTCGTAGTAGCCGCGCGTTGTCGCCGGATCGCCCTCGAGCTTACCGACCACGGTTCCGGCATGGATATGATCGACCCCGGCGAGCCGCATCCATTTCGCGATCACGCGGAACGAAACGCCGTGGCTGCGCTGTCGCGTATAGGTCGAATGCCCGGCGCGGTGCAGATGCAGGATCATGTCGTTGCGGCGCGCCCATTTCGCCATCGACTGGATCGCGGTATAGCCGATCACCAGGTCGATCATGATGACGACCGAGCCGAGTTCCTTGGCGAATTCGGCGCGCTCGTACATGTCCTCCATGGTACCGGCGGTAACATTCAGATACGTGCCCTTGATCTCGCCGGACGCCGCCTGCGCCTTGTTGACCGCCTCCATGCAATACAAGAATCGCTCGCGCCAATGCATGAATGGCTGCGAGTTGATGTTTTCGTCGTCCTTGGTGAAGTCGAGCCCGCCCTTCAGCGCCTCGTAAACCACGCGGCCGTAGTTGCGGCCGGACAGGCCAAGCTTGGGCTTAATGGTGGCCCCGAGCAGCGGACGGCCGAACTTGTCCATGCGCTCGCGCTCGACCACGATGCCGGTCGCCGGTCCCTGAAAGGTCTTCACATAGGCCACCGGCAGCCGCATGTCCTCGAGCCGCAGCGCCTTCAGCGGCTTGAAGCCGAACACATTGCCGATGATGGAGGCCGAGAGGTTGGCGATCGATCCATTCTCGAACAGGTCGAGATCGTAGGCGATGTAGGCGAAGTATTGCCCCGGTGAATTGGGTACGGGATCGACGCGGTAGCATTTCGCGCGGTATTTTTCCGCCGCGGTCAAGCGGTCGGTCCAGACCACCGTCCAGGTCGCGGTCGAGGACTCGCCGGCCACCGCGGCAGAGGCCTCGATCGGATCGACACCCTCCTGCGGCGTGACCCGGAACAGCGCGATGATGTCGGTGTCCTTCGGTAGGTAATCGGGCTCCCAATAGCCCATCCTTTTGTATTCCATGACGCCGGATTTATAGCGATCCTTGCCATGTAGGGTGATGGAGTGCTTGTTCATGTCGGTCTCCTTGAGTTGCACAGCGCGGCGCGGATCGCTGGGATTTTTCGGGTCATTCGGCTGCGGCCGCGATCTCGCCGATACGCGGGTCGAGCGCGCCCGAGCGATAGCGTTTCGCCATTTCCGCCAGCGGTATCACCTTGATCCCCGAGGCATGGCCCGCGGTCCCGAATTGCTCGAAACGTTCGCGGCAGAGATCGCGCAGCGCGTCCATCGCGGGTTTCAGGAATTTGCGCGGGTCGAACTCGCCCTTGCTTTGGGTTGCGACCTTGCGGAACGCCGCGGCCATCGCCAGCCGGCAGTCGGTGTCGATATTGACCTTGCGGACACCGTGCCTGATACCGCGGACGATTTCCTCGACCGGGACCCCCCAGGTCTGCGGCATCTCGCCGCCAAACCGGTTGAACGCGTCCTGCAAGGGCTGCGGCACCGAAGAAGAACCGTGCATCACCAGATGCGTGTTCGGCAGCCGGCGGTGGATTTCCTCGACTACTTTCATGGCGAGGATCTCGCCGTCCGGCTTGCGCGAGAACTTGTAGGCGCCGTGCGAAGTCCCCATCGCGATCGCCAGCGCGTCGACCCTGGTGGCGCGAACGAAATCGACCGCCTGGTCCGGGTCGGTCAGCAACTGATCGCGACTGATTTCGCCTTCGACGCCGTGGCCATCCTCCTGCTCGCCGCCGCCATGTTCGAGCGAGCCGAGCACACCCAACTCGCCTTCCACCGAGGCGCCGATCCAGTGCGCCATGTCGACGACGCGCCGCGTGATATCGACATTGTATTCGTAGTCCGCCGCGGTCTTGGCGTCGGCCTTCAACGAACCATCCATCATCACCGAGGTGAAGCCGTGTTGAAGCGCGGTAGCGCAGGTGGCTTCCTCATTGCCGTGATCCTGGTGCAGACATAGCGGAATCTGCGGATGCATCTCCTCCAGCGCGTCGATCATCTTCGACAGCATGATGTCATTGGCGTAACTGCGCGCGCCGCGCGATGCCTGAATGATCACCGGCGCATCGACCGCAGCAGCGGCTTCCATAATGGCAAGCCCCTGCTCCATGTTGTTGATATTGAATGCCGGTACGCCGTAGCCGTGCTCGGCGGCATGATCGAGCAGTTGCCTCAGTGCAATACGCGCCATCGGAGCCTCCGTTCAATCGTTTGCATGGTGCAAAGCGGCACGCGCCGGCATCCTCGACCGGGCCAGGCAACGCATGGCCGCTACTGCGACGGCTTCCGGGGTAATGCTGAACTCGCGATAGAGCACTTCCGCCGGCGCCGACGCGCCGAAGCCGGTCATGCCGACGAACTCGCCGCCATCGCCAAGCCACCGCGCCCAGTCGCCCTCGACCGCGGCCTCGACACCAACGCGTGGCGCGCGGCCCAGCACTTCTGCCCGGTATTCCTGCGGCTGGCGGCGAAACAGGTCGAAGCACGGAGCCGAGACGACCGCGGCTTCGACGCCGTCGTTCGCGAGTAGTTTTGCCGCCGCAAGCGCGATGGAGACTTCCGAGCCGGTCGCGATCAGGGTGACATCGCGGCCACCCTCCGGCTCGACCACCACATAGGCGCCGCGCGCGACCCGATTTGTGTCGCCGGTACCTTCACGGAACGTGGCAAGCGCTTGCCGGGACAGGCAAAGCACCGAAGGGTTTGCTTCGGCGCGCAGCGCGCAATCCCAGGCTTCCGCGGTCTCGACGGCGTCGCCGGGCCGAAACACCAGCAGGTTGGGTATCGCCCGCAGCGCGGCGAGATGCTCCACCGGCTGATGCGTCGGGCCGTCTTCGCCAAGCCCGATGGAATCGTGCGTCATCACGTGGATAACGCGGATAGCCATCAACGCCGCCAGCCTGATCGCGGGCCGGCTATAGTCGGCAAAGCTCAGGAATGTCCCGCCGTAGGGGATGAATCCACCGTGCAAGGCGATACCGTTCATCGCCGCCGCCATGGCATGCTCGCGCACGCCGTAATGGATGTAGCTGCCCTCGAAAGAACCCTGCCGTACTGGCCGCTGCGTTTTGGCTTGCGTGAGATTCGAGTGCGTCAGATCGGCCGAGCCACCGAGCAAATTCGGCAAGGCTTCCGCAATCGCGTTGATCACCAGCTGAGACGCCTGCCGGGTGGCGATATTTGGCCGCTCAGTACCGAAACGATCGCGTAGCTGCGCCATCGCGCCGGCGTATTCGCAGGGAAGATGCCGGTTCAGCGCATCATGAAAGGGCGAGCGCGGCGCCGAATTGCGACGCCTCGTCCGCTCGATCCAGGCTTGCCGGGCTCGCCGTCCCCGCGCCCCGATCTTGCGCCATAACTCGACGACGGACTCCGGGATATCAAAGGGCTCATGCGGCCAATCGAGCGCCAGCCGTGTCTTCGCGACCTCATCGGCACCAAGCGGCGCACCGTGCGCTTTTTCGGTACCCTGGCGGTTCGGCGCGCCGAAACCGATAATGGTGCGGCACGCGATCAGTGAGGGCCGGTCGCTTTGCCTCGCACGTTCGATCGCCGCTGCGATCGCTTCGGGATCGTGGCCGTCGATGCGCAGCGCCGACCAGCCCGATGCCTTGAACCGGGCAAGCTGATCGTCCGAACACGACAGCGACGTCGATCCGTCGATCGAGATTTCGTTGTCGTCGAACAGCACGATCAGCTTGTTGAGCCGGAGGTGACCGGCCAGCGAGATCGCTTCGTGGCTGAGCCCTTCCATCAGGCAGCCATCGCCCGCGATCACGTAGGTATAATGATCGACAAAATCGTCGCCAAAACGAGCATTCGAAAGGCGCTCCGCCAGCGCCATGCCGACCGCGGTGGCGATGCCCTGCCCCAGCGGACCTGTCGTCGTCTCGACGCCTTGGGTATGCCCGTATTCGGGATGGCCGGGTGTTTTCGAGCCCCATTGTCTGAACGCCTTGAGCTCATCGAGCGTCATGTCTCGATAGCCCGTCAGATATAGCAGCGCATACAGCAGCATCGAGCCGTGGCCGGCAGACAGAACGAACCGGTCCCGATCCGGCCAAGTCGGATCGGCGGCGTCGAATTTGAGGAAGCGTGAAAACAGCACCGTCGCCACATCGGCCATCCCCAACGGCATGCCGGGATGGCCGGATTTCGCTTTCTCGACCGCGTCGATGGCCAGAAACCGGATCGCATTCGCCATGTCCGCATGGGCGACGTCCACGCGGCTGACGAGGGAAGATGGGGTTTGAATATTCATGCCGTGCGCCTCTTGCGTTCGATCAGTTGCAGGATCAGCGGAGTGAGGATCAGTTGCATTGCAAGGTCGAGTTTCGCGCCATGGATCACGATTGAATTGGCGCGCGACATGAAGCTGTTCGGAATCATGGACAGCAGATAGGGAAAGTCGATGCCGCGCGGGTTTTTCAGCCGGATCACCACCATCAACTCGTCGGGAGTCGGTATCCAGCGTGCGATGAACGGATTCGACGTATCGACCGTCGGCACGCGCTGAAAGTTGATGTCGGTCTCGGCGAACTGCGGGCAGATGTAGTTCACATAGTCCGGCATCCGCCGCAGGATCGTGTCGGTGACCGCTTCGGTCGAATAGCCGCGGTCGCCGCGGTCACGATGCAGCTTCTGAATCCATTCGAGATTGATCACCGGCACCACGCCGATCTTGAGATCGGCGTGCTGGGCGACATTGACCTTGTCGGTCACGACAGCGCCGTGAAGCCCCTCGTAAAACAGAAGATCGGAGCCTTGCTGAATCGGCTCCCACTCGGTGAAGGTTCCTGGCGCCGCGCCATATAGCCTGGCTTCTTCGTTATCGTGGACGTAATGGCGCGTGGTGCCGCAGCCAGCCTCGCTGTAATCACGGAATAATTTCTCCAGCTCCTCGAAAAGGTTGGTTTCGGGGCTGAAATGGCTGAAGTGCCTGTTGCCGCGCTCGCCCTCCTCACTCATTTTGGTGCGCATCTCGGCGCGGTTGTAGCGATGGAACGCATCGCCCTCGATGTAGGCCGCCGAGACTTTCTCGCGGCGAAAGATATTCTCGAACGTCTTCTTGACCGACGTCGTGCCGGCGCCCGACGAACCTGTGATCGATATGATGGGATGACGGCGCGACATCGGCCTGTCCAACTTCAGAGAAACAGGCCGCGCCGCGCAAAGAGCGGAGCGTTGCTGTCATCGAACATCGGCTCAATGCCCTCGTGGATCGCGACGACGTCACGAACGGCGCGCGCCGAGCCCATGATCAGGGGCACGCGCTGGTGCGGCGATTTCGTCGAGAGCTCGAGAATACGCCGGCGCCCTGTGGTCGCCGCGCCGCCGGCCCATTCCATCACCAGCGCCATCGGATGCGCCTCGTACAAAAGACGCAGGCGCCCCTCGCGGTAGCCGGGCCGGGCGTCGGCTGGATAGAGAAATACGCCGCCACGAACCAGGATGCGAAGCGACTCGGCGACCAGCGAACCGGTCCATCGCATGTTGAAGTCGACACCGTGGTTGCCGTCGGCGCCGGCAAGGCACTCGTCGATGTAAGCGCGGACCGGACTGTACCAATACCGGCGGTTGGAAGCGTTGATGGCAAATTCCGGCGTGTCGGATGCGATCCGGACGCCCTGCTTGATCAACAGGAATTCGAGCTTCTGCCGGTCGAGAATGAAGATGTCGACGCTGCCGTCCAGCGCCAGAACCAGCATGGTCTGCGGGCCATAAACGACGAAGCCCGCGGCGCACTGAGCCGTACCCGGCTCAAAGAACGTCGACAGGATGTCGTTTCCGACCGGGCGGATCGAAAAGATGGTGCCGACCGAGATGTTGTTCGCGAGGTTTGCCGACCCATCGAGCGGGTCGATGGCGACGCAGAGCGGCGCCTTGGCCGAGAGCAATTCCGGAACCGCCAACTCTTCGGACAGGATCGCCGCCACCGGACATGCGCGCAGTGCGCGGCGCATCATCGCATCGGCCGCAAGATCGATGTCCTTCTGTTGATCGCCGTCGGGATTGACGCCACGGTTCGCCCCCGTGATACCGCCGAGTGGCCCATCCGCGATGATTGCGGATAGATCAATCGCGGCCGTCGCGATCGCGGCAATCACGGCGGCGGTCGCGGATCCCGGCGGCGTCTGCGACGCCGAGCGATCGAGATGCGAACGCAACGTCATGCGCTCCTCCATGGCATTTCCCCTGTAGCGCGCCCTTCATGACATTCCGCGGGTCGGGTGGCAGGCGGCCCGCCGGCGATCACAACGCAGTTTGCAAAATTAGTAAAATGTTCTTATCTTTGGATATACCAAAGTTTTCCTTATAATTGGGTGCTGCCATGTCGAGCCGATTTGACCGCGAACTAACCATCCGTCAGTTGCGCGCGCTGGCGGCCGTTCAGAAGCACCGATCGGTGACGGCCGCGGCCAATCAACTGCATCTCACGCAGCCGGCCGTCACGCTTCAGCTTCGCAATTTGCAGGAGCTCGCAGGCCTTCCGCTGATTCAGCGTACCGGCGACGGCATGCTGTTGACGGAGGCCGGCCGCGAAGTGCTCGCGCTTTGCGAGCGCGTCGAAGCGGCGATCGCTGATTGCGGGACGTCGCTGGAGATGATGGCAGGCAGAACCGCGGGGCGCGTTTCGATGGGAGCCGTGAGCACCGCGAAATATTTCGTGCCGTTTGCGATCTCCGGATTCTCCAAGCTGCATCCGAACATCGATATCAAGCTCACGATCGGCAACCGGCAAGAGACCATCGAGGCGCTACGCGGCTATGAACTGGACTTCGCGATCATGGGCCGTCCGCCCATGGGTATCGATATGGATGTGCACCTGATCGGCGATCATCCTCATGTCATCATTGCGCCGACCGCGCATCCGCTCGCGCGGAAGTCGCACCTGGCACTGGCCGACCTTGCCGACGAAACATTTCTGATGCGGGAGCCCGGCTCCGGCACCCGCGGGTTGATGGAAAACCTGTTCGAAACCGCGGGCGTCCGGCCGAAGATCGGCATGGCGATGAGCAGCAACGAGACCATCAAGCAGGCGGTGATTGCCGGTCTCGGCATTGCCTTCATCTCCGCCCATACCGTGGCGACGGAGCTCGACGAGCGCCGCCTGGTGACGCTCAATGTCGATGGCCTGCCCATTGTCCGGCAATGGTTCGTGCTCTCCCGCAAGGATAAAGTACTAATGCCGCCAGCGCGTGCGATGCTGGAATTCCTGAGCGCCAAAGGCGCTCAGTTTCTCCCGAGAACCCATGGCAGGATTCGTCTCACTCGCCCATCGCGCCGCGCAGGGCGGCGATGAGGGGCGGCGTCGTTCAGACACCTCGTCCTGCCCTGATCGTCAACGAGCGCAACCACGTCCGTTTCCGCACCGGAAGTCGACCCCGTGTGATGGCTGGCTGTCGTGTGCGCCGCCAATATCGCCTGCCGCGGCTAGAGCCTCGGTTTTGATGTAATGAGAACCGAGGCTCGATCTTCTGCTTTGACGCGCTTTCTTGACGCAAACCGGCATCCACCGCGGATCAAGTCCGAGGGCATGCTTCGCTCGAAAACGCTCGAGCTAGAACCATGCGTCGTGGTGAGGCGAACGAATAGGCGTACACTTCCAGTCGTTGCGGTCGTCCCATCCGCCTCGGGCGCGCCAGCCGCTCCAGGCGATGTAATCCTCTTCCTTGGTATAGGGATTGCCCGGCTCGTGGTGAGCGCAATAGCCGCTCTGGGCGTAGGTGTCGGGGTGGTAGACCCTGTGTTGCGCCATGGCGTTCGCGTGGCAAACTCACACCCATCGCCGCACCCGTCCAACGTAGTCATCATACGTCGATCCGAATTGACGGCGCATCTTGGCCTCTTCAAAGGGGATGTGGACCCAGTTTGCGGTGGCGAAAACGGCAATCGGCGCAAGAAACATTGGCCAGGTGCCGATCGACACCGCAATGCCCAGAGTGACTATAACCAGTCCGAGGTACATCGGGTTGCGTGTATGGCGGTATGGACCGGTGGCGATGAGCTTGCGGTTGGTGGGTGAGGTCGGGTTGATTTCAGTGCCCTCACGGCGAAACACGATGATGGCCCAGACCGGCAGAATCCAGGGAACGGTTGCCAAGGCAATGCCGAGCAGCGGAAGCGGAAAGCCCGGCATTTTCAGCCAATCGAGCTGCCAGCTGATCGCTGCGGCGAGAAGAACATAAACCAGAGCCCAGACGGGGGGCGGAAGCTTGAGCATTGACGACGCCTCCATCATTCAGCTTCACCTGAGATAGCGATCGTACTCCAAATCATCGTCATCATCCTGTTCTTTGGGCTGCTTGCCCTCGGCTTTATCCACCGCAACATGCCGCGCGTTGGCGGCGCGGAGCCAAACGTCCAATGTGCGGATGATCACATACGAGGTGAGCTTGGCCTGCCATTGTCTCCCGAACACAGAGGGGGATCACCATGCAGCGAACAGCTTCACAGGGTCATGCAAAGAGTTCAGCCGCGGTGGCCGGTCTGGGTGCGGCTCTCGTGGCTTGCGCCATTACGATGACCGCCTTGACGAGCAATCCCTCGCCCGCGGCGATGCCGGCTCCATCGGCGCAGCCCACAAATGCGGCCTTCACGTCCCGGTGAACTGGCCTTAAGACGGGATTTCAGACGCCCGCAGCAAACTGCATTGGAAATCGATCCCCTCGTCGGCCCGGACTGGGGCTCACTCAATGCGCAATCAGCAGCGGAACAGCGGCGTCTCGCAGCAACGACCGGGTCACGCCGCCAAAGATCATCTCGGTTGTTCGGGGATGGCTATAGGCGCCGACGACAATAAGATCGGTATCGTGACGTTCCGCATAAGTCAGGATGATCCTGGCGATCGGCTCGCCTTGCGACTGCATCTGTTCGACGACCACCGTGGCGCCGTGACGCGTGAGATAACGGGCCACATCCGCGCCGGGCTCCTCGCCGTGACGGGGATTCCTTTCGGGATCGACCACGAGGACGGTGACGGACTTCGCACTGGTGAGAAACGGAAGCGCATCTGCTATCGCACGCCGCGCCTCGCGGCTTGCATTCCAGGCGACAACGACATGCTCGGCGGCGGCCCCCGTCCAGGGCTCCGGCAACAGCAGGAATGGCACGCCGGTGGCGAGAACAAGCGCCTCGGCCGACCAGTCGCCCGGCAATCCACCGGGTCGTGCACCACCGACGATCACGAGATCAGCATGCAGGGAATTCAGCGCAGCGCCGTCATGGAAGTCACCTTGATAGAGGAAACGGAACTCGAAGCCGATGTCCTCACGCGCACAGGCTGCGGAGAAGCTTCGTTTCGCAGCGTCGATCGCGGTCGCTTCCTTGGCCTTGTGGCCGGCAATGACCTGCCGGACCGCCTGCCGCCCCTGAACAAAGCATTCCGCGGGACTGCCACCGGAAATCGACGGCACCGCGAAGATCCCGATAAGGTGAGCGCCATGATGCGACGCCATCCTGGCTGCATAGCAGGTTCGCGCCTCACCCGCCGGCGTGGAGTCGACAAAGACAGCTATGCTTTTAAACGGCATTGAAAAATTCCCTCTCGCGCTACCGGGCGTCCGCGGCTGACCGCGATCGGCGGCGTGATATTGATGATATGATCTAGATAGCCTGCCGGCTGGCCGGCATATTGATCAAGCTCAATAGGCGCGGACGTTCAGCCCATGCATTCCGGGTATCGGAAGAGGCTGTTCGTTCGGAAATTCCGTGACGACGATAGTGAGGGGGAAACCGGTCGTCTACCTCGGTTATTTCGAGGGGATCACGCAGGTCGTGTTCGGCAGCATACCGTCGTCGATCGGGTACATCGAAATTGGCACGCTGCGACCGCTCGCGGTCACCACCGCGACCCGCTCGGAGCGGCTCCCCGAGGTACCCGTGATGGCCGACTTCGTGCCGGGTTATGAAATGAGCACATGGTACGGCATCGGCGCGCCCAGGAATACACCCGCTGGTGTCATCGACAGACTCAACGTCGCGACGAGTGCGGTTCTCGCCGACCCCAATTTCAAAGCCAGGGTAGCCGATCTCGGCGGTGCGATGCTGGGCGGTTCGCCGTCCGACCTCTCGACGCTCAGCGAAGAGGAAACCAGAAAACGGGCGAAGCTGGTCAAGTTCGCTGGCATCACCCCGATCCGAATTGGTCCGAGGGGCCTATCTGATGTCGGCCGGGACGCGGCCCCTTTGCAAAACGGGGCGTTGTCCGGCGCGATGCCGGCGGATCGCGCAAACTTCCAGATGTTCACTCGCCGAGTCGCTTAGCCGCCTCAAGATCGGCATCGGCGCGCGCGGTGTCGCCCTTGGCCTGATAAGCGAGCCCCCGGTTTTTGAGGGCTCTTCCGTTCTGGGGATTCAGACGGATGGCATTGTCAAGGTCCACGATCGCCCGGTCGTAGTCGTTTTTCTTGAGATAGGCGAAACCGCGCTCCGAGTAGTAGTCCGAGCTTGTACGATCGTTCCCGAGACGCTCGCCACCGGTTGCCGCGGTCGCGTTAGGGCTCGGCCCGAGTTTGACTGCCTGACTGCAATCCGCAACGGCGCGATCGTAATCCTCTTTAAGATTGAAAATGACGCAGCGGTTGTAAAATGCATCCGCGTATTTCTTATCAATCCGGACTGCCTCGCCATAGTCCGCGAGCGCGAGGTCGAAATCCTGCTTCGATCGCCGCTCGACGCCGCGATACATATACTGGCGGGCAAGGTCGCGCCCCTTGTAACGGCCCGACTTGATGGCGCGCGAACACGCCGCGATTGCGATTTCGCCGGATTCTTTGGCGCAGATCTTGGAGTCATCGGCCGCCGCCCGGCTTTCAAACGTCCCGGACAGAAGCAGCGACCCAATTGCGATAATGCTCGCACAGAACCTTCGAAAACCCGAGACCATGATCCGCTCCCCCCGCTTGGCCTCATGGGAGAGTAGCACGTCGAAAAACCTGGCGGAAAGCGGCAATTACGGCGGCGGGTACTTTAGGTTGACCTGGATCAACATGGTATGGCGCGTCTGGCGCGAATGGTGATCGATGGGTGATCGGGCAGTCATTCCGCGGGTAATGAAGGAGACAAAAATGCGTGTGCACAAAGGATCACTTTCTTCGGCTGGCCACGGCGTCGTTATGGCGACGATTGCAGCGCTGGTTGTGACGATGAGTGAGCCGTCGTTGGCCATCGCCGGTTCGGCTGCTCCCGCGTCCAAGGGTGTCGCGGCTACCACGGCGTCGAGCGATGCCACGGATTTCAGTGCGGCCCGCCGTCGCCGTCACTACCGTGGAGGCAACGCCGCGGGACTCGCTATCTTTGGAATGGCGATTGGGACCATGGCGGCGATCGCAGCCCAGCAGAACTATGGTTATGGTTACGGTTACGGGCCGTACTACGGATACGGGCCGTATTACGGCGGTGGGCCGTACTATTACGGCAGGCCATATCCATATTATGGCCGCCGTTATTATTATCAGCCTTGGTAGGGTATCCGGGTCGCGCCTCCCGATCGCTCCGGACCCAGGCCGCAGGAGCGATTGGGGCCGGCAGGACATCGTCGAAGTTGATGCGGAGGATTTGATCCATGCGTGCCACTGACCCGGCCGTGCTCTTCCTTCTGGTTCTGGCGATCGGCATCGTTGCCGGCATTCTCTTCGACCGGCTGGCTGGGCCTTCCTGGCTCGCCCGGCGGTTCTCCGGATCGACCCGCGGCATCATCACCAGCGCGCTCGTCGGCGTGGCCGGAGCGTTCGTCGGTTATCACATCGCTATGCTTGCGCTCAGTGGCGGGTTGTTAACGTCGGTCATCGCCGCAGCGGTTGGTGCAGTCGTGGTGCTGTTTGTCTGGCGAATGGCCAAGTAATAGAAAGTCAGCGCTGACCAACACGTCGGCCGATCCGTTGCACGGCTATATGCTAGCGCTTGTGCCGTTTCGTAAGCTGGTTTGGAAATCCTAATTATTGCTGCGCGTCGACTGTCCGCGCTTTATTGCGAGGGCACCATTGCCATTGAACGACAAATGTATGGAGACTAAAAATGTCGATTGGAACGATCATACTCATTATTCTTGTGATAGCCCTGCTCGGTGGCTTTAGCGGAATAGGTGGCGGCCCATTCTATGGCACTGGGTATTATGGCGGCGGAGGCCTGGGCCTAATCGTCGTCATTCTGTTGATTCTGCTATTACTTGGCAAACTGTAAGTTCTTAAGCAGTCCGCTTTGGCGGGCCGTTTCCTTTTGCAGATCGAGATGTCCAAACACGGTGATATGCCGCCGAGCGAACTAGCACGCAGGAGCGGGTGATGAGCCGTCTTCGCCACCACCCGGAAAAGCACCTCGTCGACCGCATCGGATGGCTGCGGGCGGCGGTGCTTGGCGCCAATGACGGAATTATCTCAACAGCGAGCTTGATCGTCGGCGTTGCTGCGGCGGCCGCGAAGCAGAACGAGGTATTGATCGCAGGCGTTGCGGGACTCGTCGCCGGCGCCATGTCGATGACTGCCGGTGAATATGTCTCGGTGAGCTCACAATCCGACACCGAGAAGGCTGATCTTGCACGAGAACGCCGGGAGTTGAGCGAAGATTCGCAGGCCGAACATGACGAACTTGCCGAAATCTACGTCAAGCGCGGCGTCGATCGGGAAACGGCGCAGCAGGTTGCCCGGCAGTTGATGGCAAAAGATGCGCTCGCCGCTCACGCACGCGACGAGCTTGGGATTTCCGAAATCACCACAGCGCGCCCGGTGCAAGCCGCGCTCACGTCGGCCGTGATGTTTTCCGTTGGCGCCGCCATGCCATTGCTGATGGTCGTGGTCTCTCCCGCCACTATGCTTGTCCCGATCGTATCTGCCGCGTCGCTGGGCTTTCTCGCCCTGCTGGGAGCTATTGGCGCCAAGGCGGGCGGCGCCAATATTCCGCGCGCGACCCTGCGAGTGACGTTCTGGGGTGCATTGGCGCTCGGTATCACCGCGGGAATCGGCAAGCTTTTCGGAACGGTCATTTGAAACCGCGCGCGCCCAAGCTCGCGATCTCAATGGCGGCGCCTTTGTCGGGGACAGCGCGGATCGAACGAAAACATCAATGGCCTGCTGGGACAGCAGGCGATACTCGTGATCAATATCGGCGGCCTCGCCTTGAGCAACGAGGCTACAGCCAATTAATTCCCGCCAGCGGCAGTACCCGTTGAAGGATCGCCGCCAGGCAGAGCAGTGCCACCAACAATTTGAGAAGGCCGGCCAAGCGAGATTCATTGATAAACCGATCAATGGCCCAAAAACAAATTGCGCCGACGACGCAAATAATCACAATCCCGATTAAGAGTGAAAGCATGGAAACCACCCCCTGTGCTGGTGCGGCGACGATACTTGCGCGCCACTCCGGATGAAAAACTAAAATCGCCTCTAACTCGTGCGCCGGCCGCAGCTCCGCGATGTCTCTGATAAATTAGACTATTCAATTGGCGCATGCTCTCGTTGCGCTAGATCAATTGCATGGAGCCCTTCTTGGAGCATTTTTAGTTTTTCTTTCCGAAGACGATAACGCCGCCGAAGGTCGCGGTGCTGCTCGGAAACATCTGGAGATTTTACCAAGAACAAATCGTCCCGAACTATGCTTCTTGCGCTAATGGTCGCCACGACGCCGTGGCTCGTCGCGCCTGTCATCGCGGCGCCAATAACATCCCCGCTGATGCTGCGAAGCGCGGTGGTGCCGTCGGTAGAGACCGTGCGATACCGCCGCGGCCACGGCTACGGCGGCGCAGCCGTTGGGCTCGGCATCGCAGGCGCACTGATCGGCGGGGCGATTATTGGCGCAACACAACCCTATGGCTATTACGGCTACCCGCCCGGCTATTATGGCCCGGCCTACGTCGCTCCGGCCCCCTACATTGGTGGCGACGCAGTCGCCTATTGTGTGCAACGCTTCAGGTCCTATGACCCGTATTCCGGCACTTATGTCGGTTATGACGGCCTGCGGCATCCATGCCCGTGATGATGGTAACCCAAGTCTCGGCCGGCCTCAGGTGGTGCGGACTGAGTGGTCAATATTGCGCAGTCACGAAAATTGCTACGAATTGGACCCCGTCCGAGCGCCGGACTAGAACCAATGCGGTCTACTAACCTCTCAATACCGTATGCCCAAGGCATCCAATGAAATAACGGCCTCAGCATGTACCCCGGCGCTGAGGCCGTTTCTCCTTGACCGTCTCGTCGCAATCATTGCCCAAGCCTGACGATGACGACGAGCGTTAGCTGCGCAGGCCCGGCGCCTCGTGGCCGGTGCGCGCGACATATTCGGTGTAGCCGCCGCCATACTGGTGAATGCCCTCGGGCGTCAGTTCCAGCACCCGGTTGGACAGGGCGGCGAGGAAGTGCCGGTCGTGCGACACGAACAGCATGGTGCCTTCGAACTCGGACAGCGCGGCGATCAGCATCTCCTTGGTCGCCATGTCCAGATGGTTGGTGGGCTCGTCCAGCACCAGGAAATTCGGCGGGTCGAACAGCATTTTCGCCATCACCAGGCGCGCCTTCTCGCCGCCCGAAAGCACCCGGCATTTCTTCTCCACGTCGTCGCCGGAAAATCCGAAGCAGCCGGCGAGCGCCCGCAGCGAGCCTTGGCCCGCCTGCGGGAACGCATCCTCCAGCGACTGAAACACCGTGCGTTCGCCGTCCAGGAGATCCATGGCGTGCTGCGCGAAGTAACCCATCTTCACGCTGCCGCCGAGCGCCACCGTGCCATCGTCCGGCGGCGTCGAACCCGCCACCAGTTTCAACAGCGTGGATTTTCCGGCGCCGTTGATGCCCATCACGCACCAGCGCTCCCTGCGGCGGACCATGAAATCCAGCCCGTCATAGATGACCCGATTGCCATAGCCTTTCTGTACCCGCTTCAGGCTGACGACGTCTTCGCCCGAGCGCGGGGCGGGGAGAAAATCGAACGCTACCGTCTGGCGGCGCTTCGGCGGCTCGACCCGCTCGATCTTCTCCAGCTTCTTCACCCGGCTCTGCACTTGCGCCGCGTGCGAGGCGCGCGCCTTGAAGCGCTCGATGAACTTTATCTCCTTGGCCAGCATGGCCTGCTGGCGCTCGAACTGGGCCTGCTGCTGCTTTTCGTTCAAGGCGCGCTGCGCCTCGTAGAACTCGTAATTGCCGGAATAGGTCGTGAGCGACCCGCCGTCGATCTCCACCACCTTGTCGATAATGCGGTTCATGAACTCGCGGTCATGCGAGGTCATCAGCAGCGCCCCCTCGTAGCCTTTGAGGAATTGCTCCAGCCAGATCAGGCTTTCGAGGTCGAGGTGGTTGCTGGGCTCGTCCAACAGCATGGCGTCAGGGCGCATCAACAGAATTCGCGCCAGCGCCACGCGCATCTTCCAGCCGCCCGACAGCGCGCCGACGTCGCCGTCCATCATTTCCTGGCTGAAGCTCAAGCCCGCCAGCACTTCGCGCGCCCTGCCCTCCAGCGCGTAGCCGTCGAGTTCTTCGAAGCGGTGCTGCACTTCACCGTAGCGCGCGATGATATCCTCCATCTCGTCCGCCCGGTCCGGGTCGGCCATGGCGACTTCGAGCTCCCTCAGTTCGCCGGCCACCGCGCTGACCGGACCGGCGCCATCCATCACCTCGGATACGGCGCTGCGGCCGGACATCTCGCCGACATCCTGGCTGAAGTAACCGATGGTGACGCCGCGATCGACCGCCACCTGCCCCTCGTCGGGCAGCTCCTGTCCCGTGACCATCCGGAACAGCGTGGTCTTGCCGGCGCCGTTGGGGCCGACGAGGCCGACCTTTTCGCCCTTCTGGAGCGCCGCGGAGGCCTCGATGAAGAGGATCTGATGGCCGATCTGTTTTGAGATGTTGTCGAGACGAATCATGTGCACCGGAGGCCCAAAGAAAAAGTTTCGGGCCGCTCTTATGCCATGTGAGGGATTAGCGGAAGGGTGTTCCGAGGCATGTGGCCATGCGCCCAAAACTGGCATTCCCGAAAGGTCGGTTTTGATCGGGAGCAGGCTTGCCAATAATGGCGGATCAGATCGTCACAGGACCGTGTCTTCCAGACCCTTCGCTCGCCGCAAGCTCAGCAGCCGCGACAGATATTGTTTATTTTGGCGTCCAGGCGAGCGTTTTCAGCAGCGAGCAGATCGCCAGGCTGGCCTTGCTGCGTTGAAGGCGTCGAGGATGCAGAAGCCGGTTTGGCCTTGCTCATTGGCGGCATCGCCTTGTCGTAGCACGCGAGGCGGTCGCTGGCCTTCGGTATTGACTGGCACTCCGCCGTTTGAGCGATCGCAGGCCCGCAAAACGCGCAAAACGCGACGATCAACGGCACAACAGGTTTCATCGCAATTCTCCAAGGCGGGGGGCGAACTTTAGAAAATCAATGTGACGATGTGTTCGCGGAAACGGTTGATCCAGCGCAAGCGCGCCACGCGCGCTTCGTTGATTCAAGTCAAGGTGAACCGCAAGGATCCTGTTAGCGAAGAAACTGATCAACCTGAGAAAGGAGATCAATCATGGCGCGTCGAAGTATTATCTCCGTCTTTGCATCCGCAATCGTCGGCATCGGCTGCATGGCGATGATTTCATCCGACGCCTTTGCGTATCGCGGCGGCGGTCGCGCTGGCGTTGGTCGCGCCGGCGTCCATCACGGTGGTGTCCATCGCGGTGGCGTTTATCGCGGTGCGGCCGTACGTCGCGGTGTAGCGGTAGGTGTCGGCGCTGCTGCGGTCGGAGCCGCGGCGGCCGGGGCTTACTATGCGCCGCGCTGCGGCTACTATCCCTATCCGCCCTGCTACTAGCATCTGATGGCTCTCACGCGCGCGGCGTGAAGGCCGCGCGCGGGACCGCGCTTTGCGAAGCTTCCGAACGGGCAGGCTTCGCGGGATCCTGTACGAGTGTCCTGTAGCGCGTTAGGATTCAAAACCAGCCGAAGCGACGAACATCGGTACTGCGGTTGTTCCAGGAACGGAGGGCTCTGCGATATGCGAAATCATCTCAAGGTCTCGGCCATTCTCGTGGCCGCCCTGCTTGCGTCGACGGCAAGCGTCGTTGCACAAACCGGCGAATTCGCCTCTCCCGTTCCCGGAGCGGTCGTTCATCAAGGCTATGCGCTCCAGGACTGGTGGCAAAATGAGCGGAACCGTGCGCGCGTGAGTCCGCCGGCGGCTACCGTGCAACCACCGCAAGCGGAATCCAATCTCGTGAAGCCCAAACGCGTCCAGCCGAAGCATCCGCAATGACGCCGCCGTCGATCGCCGGCTGACCGAAACGTCGACGATCTTCCAAAGGTTCAGTGCGATGCGGACCTCATCGATCAGGTCCGTGTACCGATCTCCAACGCACTCAAGCAATTTCAAAGAATATACATCCGCTTGGCCTGAGATGGCGCGGAAGTGCAGCCGGCGCGATCGCCCTTGGCATCGAGCCGTTTCGCGCGCGCCATGGTCGCGGAGAATTTCGATTGCAGGGCCTGAGCCCGTTTCAAGGAATCGGTGTTGGCTGCCGCTCCGGTTGCGCGGCCACCGGTCCTGTTGCTGCTCGAAGTTTTGACATCTGCCCTCGCGCTCCTGACTGCCCTGCTTAGCAATCCCAATCTGGCGCTTGGGCTTCTTGATCCACATCAAGATTCCGATGCCGAGCATCGTCCATTCTGGAAAACCAACGTCGTATTTCGCCAAAAAATGGAGAGATACATGAGCACGCGTCGATTGGGCATTACGACATTGACGCTGACGTTTCTGTTGTCCGCCGCAGCAAGCGCGCAACAAATCAACGGCGTGCCGGGCTCACCCAGCGCGACCACCACAATTCCCGGCGATCAGCTTCCGGCGCCGCCCGAAAAATTCGGCGGCAAGATCGAACGCGAAGCGACGAAATCGAAACCCTATTGGCCGGCGCGCATCGTTCCGCCCAAGGGCGCACCGAACGTGCTTCTGATCATCACCGACGATTCCGGCTATGGCGTCCCCTCTACGTTCGGCGGCGTCATTCCGACGCCGGCGCTTGACCGGATCGCACGCGACGGCCTGCGCTACACCAATTTCCATTCGACCGCCTTGTGCTCGCCGACGCGCGCGGCGCTGATTACCGGCCGCAACCATCACTCGGTAGGGTACGGCGTGATCGCCGAGCAAGCCACCGGCTATCCCGGCTACGACAGCATCATCACCAAGGATAAGGCGACCATCGGCCGGATCCTGCGGGACAGTGGCTACCACACCGCCTGGTTCGGCAAGAACCACAACACGCCGGAATATCAGGCGAGCCAGGCAGGTCCCTTCGACCAGTGGCCGACCGGCATGGGCTTTGAATATTTCTACGGCTTCATGGGTGGCGACACCAACCAGTGGGAGCCGGGCAATCTCATCCAGAACACCACGCCGATCTATCCCTATGTCGGAAAGCCCGGCTGGAACCTGATGACGGCGATGGCCGATGAGGCGATCGACTATGTCAACCGCATCAACGCCCTGTCACCCGAGCAACCGTTCCTGATCAAGTTCGCGCCGGGCGCGACGCATGCGCCGCACCATCCGACGCCGGAATGGGTCAAGAAGATCAGCGGCATGAAGCTGTTCGATCAGGGCTGGAACAAGCTGCGCGAGACGATTTTCGCCAACCAGAAGAAACTTGGCGTCATTCCGCAGGACGCGAAACTGACCCCTTGGCCAAAGGACCTCATCAAGGAATGGGATCAGCTCAACGCCGACGAAAAGAAGCTGTTTATCCGGCAGGTTGAGGTTTTCGCGGCGTTCGTCGCTTACGCCGATAACGAGATCGGCCGCGTGATTCAGGCGATCGACGACCTCGGCAAGCTCGACAACACGCTGATCATCTATATCAACGGCGACAACGGCACGAGCGCCGAAGGTCAGCCGAACGGCACGCCGAATGAAGTCGCGATGTTCAATCAGGCCAACCCGTCGGTCGAGGAGCAGCTCAAATATTTCTACGACGTCTGGGGCACCGACCGCACCTACAATCACATGTCGATCGGCTGGGCCTGGGCGTTCGACACGCCGTTCTCCTGGACCAAGCAAATCGTGTCGCATTTCGGCGGCACCCGCCAGGGCATGGCGATCTCGTGGCCGAGGGCGATCACGGACAAGGGCGGGATTCGCAGCCAGTTCCACCACGTCATCGATGTCGTGCCGACCATCCTCGAGGCGGCCAACATCAAGCAGCCGACAATGGTGGATGGCATCAAGCAGAGCCCGATCGAGGGCGTCAGCATGATGTACACCTTCGACAAGAAGAATGCGAACGCGCCCTCGACACACAAGACGCAGTATTTCGAGATGTTCGCCGATCGCGCAATCTATAACGACGGCTGGATCGCCAGCACCAAGGTGTTGCGGCCACCGTGGGTCACGGCTGCCAAGCTGCCGAGTCCGCTCGACTATCCCTGGGAGCTTTATGACCTGAAAAACGACTGGACGCAGTATGAGGACGTCGCGGCCAAGTATCCGGACAAATTGAAGGAGATGAAGGATCTGTTCTGGAAGGAAGCCCAGAAATATCAGGTCTTGCCGCTGGATTCTTCCGTTGCGGGACGGATCATAACGCTGCGGCCAAGTCTCAGTGCCGGGCGCACTTCCTTCACCTGGATCCGGCCGATGACCGGCACGCCGAACGGCGATGCGCCGAGCCTGCTCAACACCTCCTATAATTTCAAGGCGGATATCGAAATTCCGCAAGGCGGCGCCGAAGGCATGCTGATCACGCAAGGCGGACGGTTCGGCGGCTACGGCTTCTACGTCTTGAAGAACAAGCCCGTGTTCACCTGGAACCTGGTCGACCTCAAGCGGGTGCGCTGGGAGGGACCGGAGCTGACGCCTGGCAAGCACCAGATCGAATTCGACTTCAAATATGACGGTCTGGGACCTGCGACCATGGCGTTCGGCAACTACAGCGGTATCGGAGCCGGCGGCACCGGGGTGCTGAAGGTCGACGGCAACGCGGTTGCGACCGAGAAGATGGAGCACACGCTTCCCTTCATCCTGCAGTGGGATGAATCGCTCGATATCGGGTCGGACACCGGCACGCCGGTCGACGACAACGACTACAGCACGCCGTTCACGTTCACGGGAAAGCTGAACAAGATCACGCTGAATATCGACCGGCCGAAATTGAGTCCGGCAGACATCAAGCGTCTTCAGGAAGCGGCGCGCGCTGCCGGTGACGGACCGTCCGGCGATGCCGGCTCGGCCGCGGCGGGAGCAGCGCCGCAGGTCTCCGGCGATATCGGCCTCAGTCTGATGCAAAAGGTGGTGCTGAGCCTGGACAAGCGCGAGGGCTGCCGCAAGCAGGCCGAAGCGCAAGGTCTCAAGCTGCTCGAGCGAATCCAATTTGTCCGCAAGTGCATGGAGTGACGCGGTGACGAGGAAGACGACCAGTTGAGTTCTAGATCATGATCCGATTAGGTTGAATTGGATCATGATCTCATCTCTTTGTTTGAGCATGATCTTTTCGGAAAACCGGTTTCCACTTTTCCGGATCATGCTCTAGCAGCCGGTTTCTACTTTAACTCAGTTATGATCGCGCTTCCCGCATCTCGAACGAGGAGTTCGGTGTGCGTGCGGTTGCGCCGATTGAATCGGATGTCGCCGGACTTGTATTCATTCAAAATGCTTTTGCCGTTGGGCTCTGTCGATTGCAGGGCTGAGTCCTCCAGATACACCACCACCACGTCCTTGTCGTGGAAGTGCATGGGCGTCGGTTCGCCCAGATTCCAGCGATAACGCCAGACGATGACGCGGTCGTTTTCCAGGATCTTCTCGATGTGAGGGCGCGGATAGGCGTTGGGATAACCGGAATTGTTCGGAATCGGTGCCACCTGATGATCCCTGAGTTCGATGACGATGGCGCGCGCCCCTGCCATGCCGACCGTGTCGCCAGCGTGACCGAAGACGGCATTGCCCGGTTGGGACAAAGAGATGGCGACGAAGTCGTGGGCGGCGGCCGGAAGACTGCCCGTTGTGTCCCAGACAGTGACGCGTTCGTTATCGATAACCGAGCGCGCCGGCAGGGCTGCCGCCTGCATGAACTTTGCGCGGGCTTCATCCGCAGCCAGCGCCGGGACGGAGATAGTGGTCCCCATTGCAATCAGGGCGGCGATGCAGCGTCTTCTCATTTCGGGCCTCTTTCCAGGCAGCGGTCTCGGAGCACAGGGTTGATTGCGGGCGGTTATAGCGCGCAGGCGAATTTGTCCAATCAATCGCGCTTGAAGCGGTAGTTGAACCGATCCCCGTCCGCTGTGATCAGGCCGACGGTCGGGGTCGGGAAATGCACCGGCAGGATGAGCGTGTCGGTACCGGCGACGGAGGCGAAAAACTTCCGGCGCGATACCGCCGATTGCTTCGCGTCCCAGTCCGGCTTTGACGACCACTCCGGCTCGCGGCATTGGATCGCATGGTGCATGAGGTCGCCGGCCACCACCGCGCGTTTTCCCCGCGAGAAAATGTTGACGCAGCAATGGCAGGGCGAATGCCCGGGCGTCGGCGTCAGGGTGATGGTGTCGTCGAGCGCGTAATCGTCGTCGACCAATAGCGCCTGGCCTGCTTCCACGACGGGCAGGCAATTGTCGCGAAATACCGTGCCGGGCGGATCGTTACCCTTGGCGTGCTCGGCTTCCCAGACCGCATATTCCCTTTTGTGAAAGATGTATTTCGCATTCGGGAACGTCGGCACCCAGCGGCCGTCGCGCAAGGTGGTGTTCCAGCCGGTGTGGTCGATGTGAAGATGCGTGCAGAACACATAATCGACCTTGTCGTAGCTGACGCCGAGCGCAAACAGCTCGTTGCGCCAGCGCTCCTTGCCGGGAAAATCGAACGGCGGCGGATGGCCCTTGTCCTCGCCGGTGCAGGTATCGACCAGGATCGTATAACGCGGCGTCCGCACCACGAAGGTCTGGTAGGTGATGACGATCTTGCCCAGCGCGTCGTCGAAAACCTCCGGCTCCATCGAGGGCAGATGATGCCGGAAGATGGCCTCATCATAGGCCGGAAAGAAATCCTGCGGCCGCCGCCACGGACCCTCGCGCTCGATCACCGCATCGATGGTGACGTCGCCGATCCTGATCTGCTTCATTCCGCTTCCCCCATATCACTTGAAGCGAGCGTAACGGACGCCTCTTGCGGGTTCAAGCGAGCCAAAGCGCGCATTGACGCTGTCCAGGACGGGATAACGCGGCTTGGCCGGGTCGAAGGACGTGACCTGCGTTACGAATATTTTGATGCGGGCAATGCCGAGCGGGCGCAGCAGATAGCGCGAGAGATCCTGGCGGCGTCGCCGGACGTTGTTCTCACCTCCAGCACGGTACCCACAACCGCCCTGCACACCGCGACGACAACCGTGCCGATCGTGTTCGCCAATGTCACGGATCCGGTCGCGGGCGGCTTCGTGGCCAGCCTGTGGCGGCCCGGGGGTAACATTACCGGCTTCACGCCGTTTGAATATCCGATCGCCAGCAAATGGCTGGAGCAACTGCGCGAGTTCGCACCCAATGTCTCGCGCGTGGCGCTGCTCGGCGATCCCTCGAACCACAACTTCCGTGGCTTCCGGGCCGCGCTTGAGGCCTCCGCCGGCAAGCAGGCCGTGCGCGCGATACAGGCACCGGTCGGCGACGCCGCGGAGATCGAGCGCAATATGCGCGCGATGGCGGCCGAGCCGAATGGCGGCCTGATCATTTCGGCCGCGCAATTCTCACTCATCCACCGCGAACTGGTTATCGGTCTCGCCGAAAAGCTGAAATTGCCCGCGATCTACTGGTCGCGCTTCTTTCCCCAATCCGGCGGGCTTGCCTCCTATGGCCCTAACGGAAACGAGCTGCATCGCCAGTCGGCGACTTATCTCGACCGCATCTTGCGCGGCGAGAAGCCTGAAAACCTCCCGGTTCAAGAGGTCGTCAAATTCGAGACGACCCTGAACCTGAAGGCTGCGCGGGCGATCGATCTGACGATTTCGCCGCGGATGCTGGCCCGCGCCGACGAGGTGATCGAGTAGTTGAACCGATCGCGGCCCTTCGCCGACGATCTAGCCAAGCCCTGCCAGTTTCTTCGCGCTCGCGCCCTCGTTTGAAACATCGCCATTCACCGCATCGTCATTCGCCGCTTTGAACGCATAAACATCCATCCGCAGGATGCTGTAGGTCGAGCTTGCGTGAAGCCGCTCGGTGCGGGCCTCCGCGCCCGCGGCGCCAAGCGCGGCATAAAGCGGCAGAAGATGCTCCTCGGTCGGGTGGTTCTTGGTCGCAAACGGCGCCTTGCGCCGATAGTCGAGCAGATCATCGGTTGCGCCAGAGGTCAGCGATGAATGAAACCAGTCGGCAAAGCTGTTGACCCAGTCCGGCGCCGGATCGTTCGGACCATGGCCGCGAAATTCCGACAGATCGTGCGTCATGCTGCCGCTGCCGATGATCAGCACGCCCTCGTCCCGCAGCGGCGCCAGCGCGTGTCCTATCAGAAGATGATGCCTCGTCCCGAGATGCGGCTGAATCGAAAGCTGCAGCACGGGAATGTCGGCTTGCGGATACATCAACAGCAACGGCACCCAGGCACCGTGATCGAGGCCCCGGCGGTGATCGATCTTGCAGTCGAAGCCGGATGCGCGCAGCAGGTCGAAAACCCGCGCGGCAACCCGCGGCGAACCCGCGGCAGGGTATTGCAGCTCATAAAGCGCGCGCGGGAAGCCGCCGAAATCGTGGATGGTGTCGTTGCGCTCCACAGCGCTTACCGTCGGGAACGCCGTCTCCCAATGTGCCGAGACCACCAGAATGGCCTTCGGACGCGGCAACATGCCGCCGAGCTCTTTCAGGAACGCGCGCGCCGGCGTGTCGGTCAACGGCAGCGTCGGTGCGCCGTGCGACAGGAAAAGACTTGGCCGTATCAGGCTCGGCATGAGGTTTGGTGTCACGGGATTGATCCGATCGGTGCGGGGCCGCGAATGGCGGCCCCGCTGCCCCGTTCAATGTGAGTGTGCGCCGCGCAAATCGCCGGCGAAGCCATCGGCGCGCGAGGTACGCAGTGCGTAAGCGCCATCGCCGAGCAACGCCTGGACGATGAGAGCGATAGCCCAGAACGCCGGATATTCCCAGCCGCCGTTCGGGTTGTTGAAAAAGAACCCGGACGCGCCGTGCACCGTGAAGATCGCGCCCAGCAAAATCGGCGTCGCCGCGATCGCAACCACCCGGGTCCAGATTCCAAGGATCAGCGCGATGCCGCCAAGCACCTCAGCTGCGATGACGACATAGGCGATTTCGCCCGGCAGTCCGACGCTGCCGAAGAACTTCGCCGTTCCGGCTGGCGTAAACACGAACAGTTTGAGGCTGGCATGCGCCAGAAAGAGAAGGCCCAGCGTGAGGCGAAGCAACAACGCGGCATAGGGGGCGGTTCGGGAATCGATCATGGCTGTCTCCTTTGGCTAAACTAACCTATGGCCCATTCTCCGCGGGGTGATAATCTGGTAATCATGAATTTCAGATCACACCTAGAGAGTGAGATGATCCATGCTGGACCGCCTGACGGGCCTGGAAGTATTCGCGAAAGTCGCAGCTAGCGGCAGCCTGTCGGCCGCCGGCCGGGCCATGGGCATGTCGCAGACCATGGTCACCAAGCACATTGCGGCGCTTGAGACGCGGCTCGGCGTCAAACTGTTTCACCGCACCACGCGACGGCTTTCGATCACCGAGGCCGGGCGAAACTACCTCGAAGCCTCCGAGCGGATTCTTGCCGAGATCGACGCGGCAAATGCCAGCGTTGCGGCGGATCGGGTCGAGCCGCGAGGGTTGCTTCGAACTCAATGCCCCGGTGGCGTTCGGCTCACGGCAGATCGCGCCCCTGCTCGCGGAGTTTACCGAGCGCCATCCGCTCGTCACCATTGAGCTCGGCCTTAACGACCGTCTGGTGGATCTCGCCGAAGAGGGCTGGGATCTGGCGATCCGCATCGGCAACCTCTCCAATTCAAGCCTGATCGCGCGGCGAATTGCCCCCTGCCGTATCGTGGTATGCGCCTCGCCGTCCTATCTCAAGGCGCGAGGCACGCCGCTCACGGTTTCGAGTCTCGCCGGCCATAATTGTCTTGGCTATACGCTGTCGCAGCAGACATCGGTGGACCGCTGGGCGTTTGGCCCGCGCGCGGAGGTCAGCGTTCGGGTCTCGGGCAATCTGCGCGCCAACAATGGCGATGCGCTGCGCGCCGCTGCTATCGCGGGACAAGGCCTGATCTACCAGCCGACATTCATCGTCGCCGACGATTTGCGCGCCGGCGCCCTGATCGCGCTCGATCTCGATCAGCCGACCGTCGAACTCGGCGGCATCTATGCGGTCTTCCTGCCGGACCGCCACCCGCCCGCCAAGGTGCGCGCGTTCATCGACTTCATTGTATCCCGCTTTGCACCCGACCCGCCCTGGGATCGCGGCTTCCAGGCGGTGACTTAGGCGGCACGCCCTGCTCTTCCACCGCAGCCGCAATGGTTGACGAAATCTCGGACAATTTTTCGATAGTGCCGCTGATTTCCTTGATCGCGTTGACCAATTCCTGCGTTGCCGCCTGGATGCCGGTGATCTGCTGACCGATCTCGCCGGTCGCTTTGGCAGTCTGCTCGGCGAGCGCCTTCACTTCGGACGCCACGACGGCAAAACCGCGGCCGGCCACGCCGGCGCGTGCCGCCGATGCCTCAAGCTCACCCCCCGAGAACGGGCATTGTGGGCGCGGCCGGTCAAGTCCGAAAAATGCCTGCCATAACGGACTCACACTGCTCAACCGGGACATCAAGCGTCTGGCTGGGGCTGGCTATGAACTACTTCTCGAGCTTGTTGTGGACCTGCCAGAAGCGCAGCGTGCGCTGGGCGGTCTCCAGCGACAATTTGCCGTAATCCTTCTCAGCTACCCTCAGCGTTTCTTCGCCGATTTTTCGCTTGGACGGACGGTTGCCAAGGATGCTTTCGACGGCCATCCAGCTCAATCCGGCGGCTTTGCAGGGAATAAGGATCAGGTCGGATCGCGGACCCTCCAGCAATTGCGCCATCATTTCGGTAGGCACGCCACCGAGAATCGCGAGCGACGCAGCCACATTATCGAACTTCTTGCCTTCGGCAAATTTGATGATGGCGTCGTCGTGCAGTTCGAACTTTTGATTCAGCAGCTTGACCAGCGCTTCGGCGCGGCTGAAGTCCCGTGCGTCTTTCTGCGCCGCTGCCGAGATAGCTTCAAGAACCCGCTTGATCTCTTCCTGGAGCTCGGGAGGTGCCAGGGCCATCAGTCGCTCGCGTACCGCTTCGGTCGCGCGCTTCAGCAGATCGCGCAAAAGTTTGAGAGGCAGGTCGACACGGAGGCCGAGGATTTCGATCAGCTCGGCATCTGCTTCCGAGCGCGCGACGATTTTGGAATAGCCGGAATCGGAAAAGCGCGCGCCGGCGTTGTTGGCGAGCTTTCGAATGACCTTGCCTTCGCCACGGTCGACGATCACGTCGGTGACGGCTTCCGGGAGGCTTGTCCGGCCCGAAATGGCCAGCAGATGATCCTGCCCTTTTGTGCTTGCAATCTCCACGAGGTCGCTGGTCCGCAGGCGGCTGGAGGTGGCCAGCACGCTTCCGGCCACCGCGATTTCGCCATCCCGCGCGAGGTGTTGAATGACGTCGAATGGAGCGTAGTCGACCGGGGCCAGACGTTCGCTGAGTTCGGCCCTCGCCCTGCTCTCGACGCGGGTGACAAGAAGACACAACACGTCGTCGAAGACCTTGACTTGATCCTCGCTGAGGCGTTCCCCGCCATGCAGGAAAAGATCTGTTACTTGCCGAAGGGTCGAGATACGTTTTTCCGACGAGCCGCTCCTTACGGCGTCTTCGAGTTCGGCGATGATGGAATCTGGCCGTAGCACAACATGCCCCCAGTTTACCTTCGCCCTTTCCCGGCGTGGAGACCGGTTTGAGCAAGTCTTGAATTTTTGCGTGTTCCAAAACGAAAGTGTTGCGCCGAGCCATTAAGATCGCGTTAAGTCGCGCTTTTTTCGCAGCCAACCAGCGGGACAATGGGCAATTGTTGGCGCTCTCCGGTCCCCGGTCGCCCTATCCCGGCGTCCTCGGTGTCATCGAAGTCGGCGCGTTGGCTGACCTCGTGCTGGTCGACGGCGACCCGATCAAGGACATCAATCTGGTTGCAGACGCCGCAAAGAGTTTCCTGATCACCATGAAGGACGACAGAACTTATAAGAACCTGCTGGCAAGGTAACCCTACAGTCCCTGGATCAAGCCGGCGTCGATCAGCAATCGATTGAAGCGGCGGGCTTCGGCGCCGCCTTTGCAAGCGTAGAACATGCCCCTGCATCGCATCATGATCTGCTTCTGCTCCTCGAACGATGGATCGAGCGGGATGCCGGCGGCTTCCTGGATCACCAGCGGCAGGAAGGGCGCATCGATCGTCTCCATGACAACCGGACTCTTCACCGGTTCGAAGTTGATCACATCGATCGCGTAATAGGTCGCGTAATAGCTCGGGTCGTAATTCTCCAGCTTCTTGCCGACGCCGGCCTCATCGAGGTCGGGATCGAGAACATGCGGCGAGAATTCCGGCTGATGGTCGCCATAACGCACGATCAGGAACGGCTCCGCCGGAAACTTTTTCTTCAGCCCGGCGACGAACGCCGCGTAGTCGCCGGCGCTCATCGCCTGCCGGCGCAGATATTCATCGACCGCCGGCTCGTTGCCGGGGTTGCGCCAGGCGGGCATCAGATCGGGACGAAACCGCGTCTCCCAGGGGAAGTGATTGGCGGCGAGATAGACGAACATGAACAGCGGCTTCGCCGGCGCGCGCTGCGACATCAGCCCCAAGGCCTTGTCGTAGAAGAAACTGTCGGGCTCGACATCCTTGGCGCCCAGATCATGCGCGTCGTAGAAATGCTGGATGCCGGTCGTCAGTTGGAAGCTGCGCGCGCTCATGAACGCGCCGAAAGCGGGATAGAGCGAAACCGTGTCGTAGCCGCAGCGGCGCAAGGCCAGCGGCAAGCCGCGCGCGACGCGGCCCGACGCGATGCGGGTGACAAAATAGGCGAACCGGCCGAACGACCGCGACGACAGCCCGGCGAGCACATTGTATTCGGTGAACCAGCTCGGGCCGCCATTGCTCTCGGCCAGGAACTTGCGCTCCTTGCCGTCGTAAGATTTGAAATGGCTGCCATAGCCCGCGGGCACCTTGACGGCATCGGCCTGCCGAATGTCGAAACTGGACTCATCATGAATCATGATGATGTTCGGCCGCCGTCCCGCGGGACTGCAGGAATCCACGAGCGGGACCTTCAGACGCTCGGCCGCGACCGCGTCCGATTCCATGATTCCGTAATTGATGAAATCCGACAACGCGGTGACGCCCGAGCGGGCAAATTTCGATAGATACCCGTCGTCGTAGTAGCCGCGCCAGGCTTCCTCCGGCCATTCGATGGAAAATCCGACCAGCGCTGCCAGACAGGCGAGCTTGCAGGCAAGCGCCGGCAGGCGGCGGATGCGAAACGGATCGAGCCACCACAGCGAATACATCAACGGGATAATGACGAGGGCGGCCGATATCACCGACCAGCGCAGATTGGGAAAGATCGTAAACAGGAACGCCGCGGTGTCGCGGTCGATCACCATCAGGTCGACGAAGTTCGCGGTCATCTGAACGATGTCGTGCTTGAGCCGCGACAGCAGGATCAGCACCACGACCAGCGTCAACGATAAAGCGCCCGATAGCGCCGGACGCCGCAACAGCGCGATCCAGAAGAAATTCAGGATTCCCCACGACAGCAGAAATCCCGTGCGCGAACCGAAGTCGGTCTCGGTCTCCAGCATCACGGCCAGCGCCGCCAGATGGGGGGCTGCAACCGCGAGCCACCGCCAGATGCCGGCCGCGGCGAGGCCGGTAGCGGCAGAGGTCACGGAGGGACCTGAATTTGGCGGGATCGCCATGGGCTTTAAGACGCAACTACACCCGGCACGATCTCAGGCCTTGGCTGGCGACGACCAGGAGACGCACGGCGCAGCCGGAGCCTGCGCCATGTCATAAAAATGTAATTGAAACGTCATGAACACGCAATGAAATTGGCGGCCCGGCTCAGAGCTTGCGTTAATTCTGAACCGCAGGGCTCACCGTACGCGCCCTCATTCCGGAGAAACGAGACCCGGCTGAAGTCCGCGGCCACCTGCACAATATCCCCGCTCAGGAGCGCGCCGCGCCCCATCGGCGCCATCAGCCCAATGCAGCACCGTGCCGCCCGGAAAGTGGCCGCCCAGCCGCAGCAACGTTACGCCTCGCACGATTTCCAGTGCTTCGCCATCCCAATGTCGGATCGCGGAATCCGGGCGCATGACCCAATCGGCATCGGCGACGTGCAGGTGGACAGGACAGTCAAAGGCACGCGCCCAATCCTGCATGCACGTATAGTAATGCGGGTGCGGGATCGCGATCGCGATCGCGATCGCGATCGCGACAAGGGGTCCAACGCAATCGGCGGCAAGTCAAGGACGCCCCGCCACGCTTCACGAACTTGCACGCCTGCTCGACTTTTGAGCCCCGTGGCGCTTTTTGACACATGGCGTTTGGCGCCCTGACACCCTATCCTCCGCATAAGTCGACCTGACTGAACACGCCTGTGGGATTCGCGAGCCGACCGATCTATGCCTATGCCTTCCGAGCGCTTGTATCCCGAGCACCTGCCTCCCGAGCACCTGCCTCCCGAGTACATGGCCGATCCGCTCCGGCGATTTCCAGTTTTCAGGACCTCCGACCCGGAAGAGTTCACCAACGCGCTCCTGACGCGCTTCGGCGCGCGCAGAGCCGAGGTGAAATCTCCCGCAGGCCTTTGGGCGCAGGGAAATCTCGTTCAGCTTCAAAGCGTAGGGCTCGTGTACGGGGTCTGCAGCTCCGGCGTATCCGTCGATTATCCGGAGGCCGATCGCTTCCGGTTATTGACGGCCGTGACCGGCAAAGGCGAAGCGACGATCGGCGGGAAGACGACGCAGATCGATGCGCACCAGTCCTGTATCGTTTCGCCGGGACAATCTACGCGCCTTGCCGCCGAAAGCGGCCAAAGCTGGTTCAACCTTCGCATCGACCCCGGCGCTTTCAAGCAGAAGCTCGCTTATCTTCTGGGCGCGCGGCCAAGCCGCAAGCTTGAGTTCACGGCCGCCGTCAATCGAGACCACCCGCAGGTTCGGAATCTCTGGCGGCTCATCCAGTTTTTTTCCGAACAGCTGGATGCAACATCCGGCCGGCTACCCCCGCTGGTGCTTCGCGAGCTCGAACAGGCCATTCTGGTCGCGTTCCTGTACGCCAACCGGCATACCTTCAGCCATCTCCTGGACCGGGGAGCCAGCGACACCGTGCCGTCGCATGTGCGCCGCGCGGAAGAATACATCGAAGCGCATTGGGATCAGGCGATCACGATCGAAAGCCTGGTGGAAGTGACCGGTGCGGGGGCGCGGTCGATCTTCCGGGCATTCCAGCAAAGCCGCGGATACTCGCCGATGGCCTTTGCAAGAATGGTCCGGCTCAGGCGCGCGCGGGAGAGGCTTTCGGCGCCGGACCCGGAGACATCGGTGACAGCGGTCGCCTTCGCTTGCGGCTTCGGAAATCTCGGGCACTTCGCAAGAGACTATCGCGAAGCATTCGGCGAGCGCCCTTCCGCGACGCTCGCCCGCGCCATGCGCACCACCCAGCCCTGACGCCGGCGGCGCGGCGGCGGTTTGACGTGACGCCTTCCAGATCATCGAGATCGCGCCTGCGCGATCTCGCATCTTAATCGTGGATCAAGCCTCAATTCTTGGTCTTGTCGACCAGCGCACCCTTCTTGATCCACGGCATCATGTCGCGGAGCCTGGCGCCGACTTCCTCGATCGGGTGGGTGGCAAGCTTGGCGCGGGTTGCCTTGAACGAGGTCTGATTGACCTTGTTCTCCAGCATCCAGTCGCGCGCGAACTTGCCGCCCTGGATGTCGGCGAGCACCCGCTTCATCTCCTTCTTGGTCTCTTCGGTGACGATGCGCGGGCCGGTGACGTATTCGCCGTATTCGGCGGTGTTGGAGATCGAATAATTCATGTTGGCGATGCCGCCTTCGTAGATCAGGTCGACGATCAGCTTCACCTCGTGCAGGCATTCGAAATAGGCCATCTCGGGCGCGTAGCCGGCTTCCACCAGCGTCTCGTAGCCGCCCTTGATCAGTTCGACCAGGCCGCCGCACAAGCACCACCTGCTCGCCGAACAAGTCGGTCTCGCATTCTTCCTTGAACGAGGTCTCGATGATGCCGGCGCGGCCGCCGCCGATCGCGGAGGCATAACTCAGTCCGAGATCATGCGCGTTGCCCGAGACGTCCTTTGCGATCGCGATCAGGCAGGGCACGCCGCCGCCGCGCTGATATTCCGAGCGCACGGTATGGCCGGGACCCTTCGGGGCGATCATCAGCACGTCGAGATCGGGACGCGGGTCGAGCAAATTGAAATGCACGTTGAGGCCGTGCGCGAACAGCAGCGCCGCGCCCTTCTTCATGTTGTCGTGCAGATGCTCGCGGTAGATATCGCCCTGCAATTCGTCGGGGGTGAGCATCATCACGAGATCAGCCCATTTGGCGGCCTCGGCGACTTCCATCACCTTGAAGCCGGCGGTCTCCGCCTTCTTGGCGGAGGCTGATCCCTTGCGCAGCGCGATGGCGACGTCCTTGACGCCGGAATCCTTCAGGTTCAGCGCATGGGCGTGGCCCTGGCTGCCATAGCCGACGATGCAGACCTTTTTGCCCTTGATCAGGTTCAGGTCGGCGTCGCGATCGTAATAAACACGCATGGTGGTTTCCTCTTGAGGGGGCCGAAATCGGCCGATGGATCAGGCTTTCAGGTGGGTATGACCGCCGGGCGCCCGCGAATTTCCGGCGTTGTCTAGAGCATTTTCCCGCTCAGGGGAAACCCGTTTCTGCATGGCGTGGCTGTCTCATCATGCGTCCATGAACACCGGATAGAGCGAGGCCAGGAGCAGCGCCGCCATGACGATGTTGAAGGCCCGCACCGCCCTGGGCGAGGTCATCAGCGAGCGCAGCGAACTGCCCGACAGCGTCCAGATCGACGTCGACACCACGCCCAGCAACAGGCACAGCGCCACCTGGATCATGATGTTCCAGGGGAAGCTGGCAATGCCCGCATAGGCGGTGATGGTCCCGATCACCATGACCCAGCCCTTGACGTTCACCCATTGGAACAGCACCGCGCCCCAGAAGGTCATCGGGCCGCGCCCCTTGTCCTGCCCCGGCGTGACCGGCTCCGACATCGCGATCACGGCGGCCAGATAGATCAGATAGGCCGCGCCGGCGTATTTGAGGACCGTCTGCAGCACGGGATAGGCGATGAAGATGGTCCCGAAGCCGACACCCACGGCGCCGACCATGAAGGCGCAACCGATCGTGATGCCCGCGATATGCGGAATCGTGGGGCGGAAGCCGTAAGTCAGCCCCGACGACAACACCATGATGTTGTTCGGCCCCGGCGTGAAAAACATCACGGCGGCGAAGACGCAGAAGGCGATCAGCAGCGTATGCGACATGGGTCAGGCTCATGCGAGCTTCGGTATGGCTTGCGAACGCTTCGACAGCAGCATCACGGCGATGCCGCCGACCACGGTGATCATGCCGGCCAGCCGCAGCGGCCCGAAGGTTTCGCCGAACGCAACGCTCGACGCGGCGGAGCCCACGAACGGCACCAGCAGCGCGAACGGCACCACCTGCGCCGCGGTGTAATCGCGCAGCAGCCGGCCCCACAGCCAATAGGCGACGCTGGTGGAGACGCCGCCGAGACCGAGCATGCAGAGAAGGCCGGTCATCGACATATGCGACAGCGCGTGCCAAGTCGGTTGTGGCCCATCGCCCGCAAGCGTCACCGCGAACAACGGCACCGCGGCGGCCAGGCACAGCCACGCAAAAAGGTCGAACATCCGAACCCCCTGCGCGCGCCGGAGCAAGAGATTGCCGATCGCAAAACTGATCGGGCAGATCATCAGCACGGCGAAGGCTCCGACGCTGAAATCATAGCCGACGGTGCCGCAGATCATCACCAGGCCGGCGACGGCGATACCGATGCCGACCGTCTGCATCCGCGTCGGCAATTCGCCGAACACGGTCGCCGCAAAGCCGATCGTGAACAGCGCCTGACTCTGCACGATCACGCTGGTGAGGCCGACCGGAACGCCATGCGCGATGCCATAGGCCTGCGCCAGAAACTGGCCGAGAAACAACGTGAAGCTGATGGAGATCAAGGTCGGCCACGAGACCTTCGGCCGCGGCACGAACAGGCACGGCAATGCCGCAATCGCAAAACGCAGCGCCGTCATCAGCGCGGGCGAGAATTCGTCGAGCGCGATCCGACTCGCGACAAAGGCAAGCCCCCAGATCACCGCCACCGTGACGGCAAGGCAGATGTCGGCTGGCTTCATCTACCTAGCTCTGCTCGCCGTGTTTCGGTTTCCGCAGCAAATAGGTGCCGTGCAGCGGCGCGTGATAATCGACCGAGGTCAGCGTGAAGCCCGCATCGGTCAGCATGCGTTCGATCACCCAGCTGAAGGTCGAGTATTCGTCGCGCATATGGGTGATGACGCTGTCGCGGTCGAAATCGTGGTTCTTGATGCTGAAATCAGCCCACGCTTCGACGCCGCGCTCCACGCCATCGGGTATGCTGGCGAAGACGATGTCGCGCAGATAAAAGTTCGCGCCCGGCTTCAATGCAGAAAAGATCCGCGACAGCGCCACGGCTTTCCAGAAATCCGGCAAATGGTGCAGCGTGAATTCGCTGACGATCAGGTCATACGAATTCGGCTTGTAGGCAAAGCTCAGGAGTCCGGCGGGCTGGGTGCGGATCGCGACCTTGCGGTCCTTGGCCTGGATGTTGGCGAGCGCCAGCATCGCCGGCGAAATATCGATGGCATCGACCTCCGCGCCCATCAGCGCGGCCTCGCAGGCCAGCACGCCATTGCCGCAGCCGATGTCGGCGACCCGCCAGCCGCGCTGCACCCCCAGCATCGTCAGGGCAGCGCGGGCGCGCAGATCGCTGTCGTCATGACGGTCGTAGATCGAGGCGACGGCGGAATCCAGCCCAAGCCGCCGCCGCTCATTGTAGTACCAGTCGCGCGCCAGCATGGCTCACATCCCCTCGGCCCCTCGCCCGATCGCGGCGACCCCTGTGCGCGAAACCTCGACCAGGCCGAGCGGACGCATCAGGTCGATGAACTGGTTGATCTTGGTGGAGTTGCCGGTGATCTCGAACACGAAGCTTTCGGTGGTGGCGTCGATCACCCGGGCGCGGAAGGCCTCCGCCAGCCGCAGCGCCTCGACGCGGTGCTCGCCGGTGCCGCGCAGTTTCACCATCGCCAGTTCGCGCTCGATCGAGCGCCCGGTGAGCGTCATGTCGACGACGCGATAGACCGGGACCATGCGGTCGAGCTGATGCTTGATCTGCTCGATCACCATCGGCGTGCCCGTCGTGACGATGGTGATGCGCGAGACGTGCTTCTGGTTCTCGGTCTCGGAGACGGTGAGGCTTTCGATGTTGTAGCCGCGGCCGGAGAACAGCCCGATCACGCGGGCGAGCACGCCCGGCTCGTTCTGCACGAGCACCGAGAGCGTGTGGGACTCGTTCGGATCGTGGCGCTCTTCCATGAAGTAGGCGGATGCGGGCTGGCTCATTTTCTGCGTTTCCTTTGCGCTCACGCCAGCGCCTTGGCGCCGGTGGGGGCGGTGCTTTCCGCAACGACCCATCGGTTGAACAAGTCGAAATCAATGTTGCCGCCACTCAGAACGAGGCCAACGCGCTTGCCGCAGATTTTTGCCTTCTCCTGCAGCGCCGCGGCGAGCGGGGCGGCGCCGGCGCCTTCCGCGAGGTTATGGGTATCGGTCCAGTAGGCGCGGATCGCCGCCCCTATTTCGTCGTCGGTGACCTGCACGATGCGCGAGGCGCCCCTGCGGATGATCGCAAGCGCATCGGCGTCGGGGACCCGCGTCGCCATGCCGTCGGCGCGCGTGTTGCTGCTGTTCGTCTTCACGACCGTACCAGCCGCGAACGACAGCGCGTAGGACGGCGCTTCCGTCGACTGCACGCCGACGATTTCCGTTTTCAGGCCGAGCAGGTCGCGCGCCAGGATGCAGCCAGAGATGCCCGAACCCTGTCCGATCGGCACGTAGAGAATGTCGAGATCGCTGGCCTTCCTGAACAGTTCGAGCGCGTAGGTCGCAACCCCCATCACCAGATCGGGATGGAAGGACGGCACGGATTCAAGCCCGTCACGTTCGGCGTGACGCTCGGCCTCCTCGCGGGCGGACTGGAAATCTTCGCCGTGCTCGACGAGAGTTGCACCAAACGCCCGCATCGCCCGGTTCTTCTCGACCGAATTGCCGTGCGGCACGTAGATCGTGGCCGGCACGCCATAGCGGCTCGCCGCGAAAGCGAGGCTCTGACCGTGATTGCCTGTGGTCGCCGAGATAATGCCGGCCGTGCCGGGCCGCTCGCGCTTCAGGCGGTCGAGATAGACAAGCCCGCCGCGCACCTTGAAGGCGCCGGTCGGCGTGTGGTTCTCGTGCTTGACGATCACCGCAGCACCCAGCCGCTCGGAGAGCAGCGGCCACAGATGCGCCGGCGTCGGCGGCATCGCCGCGCCGACGACGCCGTGGGCGCGTTCCAGCTGGCCGAGATCAAACATCGGCTCGCCTCGTCAAAGACGGTGCGCTCTCTCTCCCCGCTTGCGGGGAGAGGGTTGGGGTGAGGGGGACTCTCCAGGAATTTGACTCGCAGAGAGTCCCCCTCACCCGGATTGCGCTTACGCGCAGTCCGACCTCTCCCCGCAAGCGGGGCGAGGTGAAGGAAGCGATGCCCGATGCGTTCTTCATCCTCACACCAGCGCCTTGCCGCTGGCGAAGGCCGCAGCGGTGGCTTCGTCGTTGGCTTCCGCCGGCAGCAGCATTTCATTGTGCGCTTTGCCCGAGGGAATCATCGGGAAGCAATTCTCCAGCGCCGCCACCCGGCAATCGAACAGCACCGGGCGCTTGACGCTGATCATCTCCTTGATTGCGCCGTCGAGATCGCCGGGCTTGACCGCCTGGATGCCGACGCAGCCGAAGGCTTCGGCGAGTTTGACGAAATCCGGCAGCGCCTCGGAATAGGAGTGCGACAGCCGGTTGCCGTGCAGAAGCTGCTGCCACTGTCGCACCATGCCCATATACTGGTTGTTCAGGATGAAAATCTTGATCGGCAATTCATATTGAACCGCCGTCGACATCTCCTGCATCGTCATCTGCACCGAGGCGTCGCCGGCGATGTCGATCACCAGGCTGTCGGGGTGCGCCACCTGCACGCCCAGCGCCGCCGGCAGGCCATAGCCCATGGTGCCGAGGCCGCCCGAGGTCATCCAGCGGTGCGGTTCCTCGAAACCGAAGAACTGCGCCGCCCACATCTGGTGCTGGCCGACTTCGGTGGTGACGTAGACGTCGCGCCCGCGGGTGGCCTCGAACAGCCGCTGGATCGCAAATTGCGGCAGGATGACATCGCTGTTCTTCTTGTAGGACAGCGAATTGCGCGCGCGCCATTTCGCAATCTCCTGCCACCAGGGCCGGATATCCGGCCTCTTTGCCTCCGCCTTGAACACCTGCAGGAGGTCGCCGAGCACGTTCGCAGCATCGCCGATGATGGGAACATCGACGCGGATGTTCTTGTTGATCGAAGAGGGGTCGATGTCGATGTGGATCTTCTTCGATCCCGGCGAAAACGCATCGGTGCGCCCGGTGATGCGGTCGTCGAAACGCGCGCCGACGCACAGCATGACGTCGCAGTCGTGCATTGCCATATTGGCTTCGTAAGTGCCGTGCATGCCGAGCATGCCGAGCCAGTTCTTGCCCGACGCCGGATAGGCGCCGAGCCCCATCAAGGTCGAGGTGATCGGAAAGCCCGTGACCTCGACCAGCTCACGCAACAGCCTTGAGGCCTCGGAGCCGGAATTGATGACGCCGCCACCGCTGTAGATCACCGGGCGTTTGGCGGAGGCCAGCAACGCGACCGCCTTTCGAATCTGCGTCGCGTCGCCCTTGACGCGCGGCGCATACGACACATGCACGTCCGACTTGCGCGGCGGGTGATAGGTGCCGGTCGCGAACTGCACATCCTTCGGCACGTCGACCACCACGGGCCCGGGACGCCCGGTGCTGGCGACATAGAAAGCCTCATGCAACACCTTGGCCAGATCGTTGACGTCGCGCACCAGCCAGTTGTGCTTGGTGCAGGGCCGGGTGATGCCGACGGTGTCGCATTCCTGGAACGCATCGTTGCCGATCAGGTGGGTAGGAACCTGTCCGGTGATGCACACCAGCGGAATCGAATCCATCAGCGCATCCGTCAGCGGCGTCACCATGTTGGTGGCGCCCGGCCCCGAGGTCACCAGCACCACGCCGGGCTTGCCGGTCGAGCGCGCATAGCCTTCGGCGGCGTGACCGGCGCCCTGCTCGTGCCGCACCAGGATGTGCTCGACCTCGCTCTGCTGGAAAATCTCGTCATAGATCGGAAGCACCGCGCCGCCGGGATAGCCGAAGATGTGCTTGACGCCATGATCGATCAGCGCGCGCACGATCATCGCGGCTCCCGTCATCTGGTTCGGATCGTGGCTCTTGTCGCTCATGGCTGGCTCCGGATGCGCTCACGCGGCTTTTGGTTTGGAGGTAGGGACTTTGTCGTCTGGAAAATAAAAAGGGGCCCGGAAGAGGCCCCATGCACACCGCCCGTATTTGGATGGCCCTAGCCATCCCCGGCGGTGCGCCTAGGTACGACGACGATAAGCAGTTTGGTAATTTTATTACGCATATGACCGCTCAGGCTTCCCAAAGGTTGCGCGAACATACTGCCCAAGCCTCGAAAGTCAAGTCTCAGGCGGAAATCACGCTCAATTTTGAGTTTAGCGGGGTTCCCGGCGTTCGGCGAGGGCGAATTTTGGGCGTGCAGCCATGCACCCACCTCCCATCATTCCGGGGCGGCGCGAGTGAAACGAGCGAACTACGATGTGCGATTGCACATCGGAGAATCTCGAGATTCCGGGTCTGGTCCTTCGGACCATCCCGGAATGACAGTGGAGAGCCATTCCCCCGCCGCCTCCGGCTTCACCCACGCGAATTCCGGCAGTTGATGCCGGAACCAGGTGAACTGCCGCTTGGCATAGTGACGGGTATCGGCGCGGCCGATCGCGGCGGCTTCTTCAAGCGCGATCTCGCCTTTCAGATGCGCCATCAACGCCGGCACCCCGTGGGCCTTCATCGCCGGCAGCAAGCAATCGAGTTTTCGCGCGGCCAGCCGCTCGACCTCTTGCAGCGCGCCGGCCTTCAGCATCGCATCGAAACGCGCATCGATCCGCGCATAGAGCGCGTCGCGATCGGGCTCAAGAAACAGCGCGCTGAATGTTCCCGGCGGCAGCAGCGGCGGCAGGCCGTCGCGGTGCCAGTCGGACAGCGACCGTCCGGTGGCCTCGACCACTTCCAGCGCGCGGGCGATGCGGGTGCGGTCGCGCGGCCTCAAGCGTTCGGCGGCAGCGCCATCGCGCCGTGCCAGTTCCGCATGCAGCGCTTCGACGCCGTCGCGCTCCAGCCGCGCGCGCACGGCTTCGCGCACGTCGACCGGAATCGGCGGCACCGCCGACAGGCCGCGCGTCAGCGCCTTGAAATACAGGCCCGAGCCGCCGACGAAGATCGGCGGACGACGTTGCGCGCGCACTTCCGACAATACTTTTGCCGCGTCCACCACCCAGGCGCCCGCGGAAAAATTAACCGCGGCATCGACATGACCATAGAGCCGGTGCGGAACAAGCGCTTCCTCTTCTGGCGTCGGCCGCGCCGTGATCACCCTGAGATCGCGATACACCTGCATGGAATTGGCATTGATGATGACGCCGCCGGTTTTTTGCGCAAGCTCGAGCGCCAGGGCCGACTTGCCGCTGGCGGTCGGCCCTGCGATAAGCACGGCGTTGTTGTTCCCCGGTTGCGAATTCACTCTATGTCTCTCGTCGTCACGCTCATCTGCAATCCCGCCAATCCCGCGCTCGATAGCACGGTGATCGACGGCGCGCGCGCTTTGCTTCCCTCGGCAGGCCCCGCGCAATGGCTGTTCGACGAAGTCGCGGCCGACATCCCCTTCGACGAAGGCCGTGAGGATATCCGCGCGATCGAACAGCGCCTGCGCGAGGCGCGCGGCGATCTGCCCATCGACATTGTCGTGCAGCCTCTGGCGTTCAGGCGCAAGAAGCTTTTTCTCGCCGACATGGATTCCACCATGATCGGCCAGGAATGCGTCGACGAGCTCGCCGACTTTGCCGGCCTGAAGGCGCATGTCGCCGCCATTACCGAACGCGCGATGCGCGGCGAGATTGCGTTCGAGCCCGCGCTGCGCGAGCGCGTGGCGCTGCTTAGGGGGTTGCCGGTCGGCGTGGTCGACGAAGTCCTTAAAGACCGCATCACGCTGACGCCAGGCGGCCGCGAGCTGGTCGCGACCATGCGCGCCCATGGCGCCTGGACCTGCCTGATCTCGGGCGGCTTTACCCTCTTCACCAATGCGATCGCCGCCACGTTAGGGTTTCAGGAAAACCGCGCCAATGAACTGCTCATTGAGAACGGAAAACTGACCGGCGAGGTCGCCGAGCCGATCTTGGGCCGCGCCGCCAAACTCGCGACCTTGACGGAGCTCCGCGAGTCCTTCGACCTCGACGAGATCGACACGCTGGTGGTCGGCGACGGCGCCAATGACCTCGGCATGATTCAGCAGGCGGGCCTGGGCGTCGCCTACCACGCCAAGCCCACCGTCTCCGCCGCAGCCGCGGCGCGGATCGATTACGGCGACCTCACGGCCCTGCTATACGCGCAGGGGTATCGACGGGACGAGTTTGTGGAGACGTGATCCCAGTCGTCGTCCCTGCGGACGCCGGGACCCATAACCACAGTCGTATGTTGGAGCCGAAGGCGTTTACCGCGTTCAAAATCGCGAAGCCGCGGCGTAGGGGTCCCCGCTTTCGCGGGGACGACCAATATCAACTACCTAACCTACTGCACGCTCAGCGCCACGAAGCGTAATTCGCCGTCGGCGTTCGAGACCAGGAGAAGCACGGATTTCTTGCCGTCCTTCTTCAACTGCTCGACGCGCTTTTTGACGTCGGCGGCGTTGCTCACTGCCTCCTGCGCCACCTCGACGATGACCTCGCCGGCGGCAAGCCGCTTCTCGGCGGCGTCCGAGGTGCCGTCGACATTGGTGATGATGACGCCCTTGACGCTTTCCTTGATCTTGTAGCGGCTGCGCAGATCCTTGCTCAGCGTCGCAAGGTCGAGGCCGAGCGCCCGTTGCGTCACCGGCTTTTCCGCGGGCTCAGGCGACTTGATTGCCGCCGGCACCGGCTTGTCGTTATCCTCCAGACGGCCGAGCGTGACCTTCCTGGTTTGCTCCTCGCCCTTGCGGATGATGACGACATCGACCTCCTTGCCGACGGCGGTGTCGGCGACGACACGCGACAGGTCCTTCGGCTCCTTGATGTCCTTGCCGTCGAACCTGACGACGACATCGCCGGGCTCGATGCCGGCGGGCTTCGCCGGGCCCTTGTCCTCGACGCCGGCGATCAGGGCGCCGCGCGCGGGCTTGATGTTGAGGCTTTCGGCGATCTCGTCGGTGACCTGCTGGATGCGGACGCCGAGCCAGCCGCGGCGGAGCTCGCCGAACTGCCTGAGCTGATCGACCACGCCGGCAACGGTCTTGGAGGGCACCGCAAAGCCGATGCCGATCGAGCCGCCGGTCGGCGAGATGATCAGCGTGTTGACGCCGATCACTTCGCCATCGAGATTGAACAGCGGGCCGCCGGAATTGCCGCGATTGATGGCGGCGTCGGTCTGGATGTAATTGTCATAAGGCCCGGAGGCGATATCACGGTTGCGCGCCGAGACGATGCCCGCCGTCACCGTGCCGCCGAGGCTGAACGGGTTGCCGATCGCGATCACCCATTCGCCGAGGCGCAGTCTGTCGGAATCTCCGAATTTCACCGCGACCAGCGGCTTCACCGGCTTGAACTTCAGCACGGCAAGGTCGGTCTTCTTGTCGACGCCGACCAGCTCGGCCTTGATCTTGGTGCCGTCGTTCAGGATGACGTTGATCTCGTCGGCGTCGGCGATGACGTGATTGTTGGTCACGACGATACCCGACGTGTCGATGATGAAGCCGGAGCCGAGCGAGCTGGTCTTGTGCGGCTGCATATCGCCGCCCCGCGGGCCGCCCCCCGGACCGCCGCGGCGGTTCTTGAAGAAATCGTCGAAGAATTCCTCGAACGGCGAGCCCGGCGGCAATTGCGGCGTCACGCCCCTGCCCTCACCGCCGGGGCCGGCCTTGGCTTCGACGGTTTGCGAGGTCGAGATATTGACCACCGCATCGATCACTTTCTCGGCAACGTCGGCGATCCCATCAGGACCGCGCGCCAACGCGGGCGCTGAGGTCAGGACATCAGCGGCGCCAAAGCTGGCGCTGAGGCAGATCGCGGCCATCAGCGGGCGCAGGCGATGGCTCAGGGCTGGGGTCGCAACGGTCATATCGGGTCTCTCTTCTCAAAAAACGGGCGGAATTTAACGTTCACAGTGCGCCCGAACGGGGTGACCGTGCAAGCGTTTGAGCCCGGCATTTCGGCGAAAAACAGACGCCGCCGCTCACGATGAAATAGGGACCAAATCTTCGGTTTCCAGCCTACCGCCGGACCACCCATATCAGGATCAACCCCGCCACCGCCGAGCCGATGCCGACCGCCCTGAGAATATTGTCCGGGGTCGAGAGAGCGCTCTTCATCGCCCGGCGCATCCATGCCGGGCTCGCCGCGAACATCAGACCTTCAAGCACAAACAAAATTCCCACACCGATGAGGAAGTCGGCGAACGCTATGGACCTCATCGGACTGAAACCCCCCGTTTGATTCTTGCTTTAATTGAAGCCGAAGCGGGTTCCGCTTCGGCCCTTGTTCTGACTATGCCGGCTTACGGCTTCGGCGACGCCGCCGCCGCGACAGGCGGCTTGCCGGAGGAGTTGCTGAAGAATTTGAAGAAATCGGAATCCGGCCGCAGCAGGAACCGCGTGTCGTTGCTCTTCAACCCGTTCTCATAGGCCGTCATCGAGCGGTAGAACGCGAAGAAATCGGGATCCTTGCCATAGGCTTCGGCAAACAGCCGGTTCCGTTCGCCGTCGCCCTCGCCGCGCACCTGTTCGGCGGTCGAATTGGCTTCGGCGACGATCACGGTCGCTTCGCGATCGGCATTGGACCTGATCTCCTGCGCCTTCTGGCCGCCCTGCGCGCGGAATTCGGCGGCCTCGCGCTGCCGTTCGGTCTGCATGCGCTGGTAGACCGCCTGGCTGTTCTGCTCCGGCAGATCGGCGCGCCTGATCCGCACATCGACCACCTGGATGCCGTAGCCGCCGGCTTCCTTGTCGAGCTGGTCGCGGATCCGCGCCATCAGGGCTTCGCGCTCGTCGCGCACCACCTGGATGAAGGTGACCTCGCCGAGCACGCGGCGCAGCGACGCGTTCAGCAGCGTCGTGAGCTGGAGGTTGGCGGCCTGGATCGTGCCGACGCTTTGATAGAACTGCAGCGCGTTCTTGATGCGATAGCGGGCGAAGGCATCGACCACCAGCCGCTTCTGGTCCGAGGCGATCACTTCCTGCGACGGGTTTTCCAGATCGAGGATGCGCTTGTCGATGTCGATCACGGTGTCGATGAACGGCGCCTTGAAGTGCAGACCGGGATCGGTGACGACGTCGACGGGCCTGCCGAGCCGAACCACAAGGGCCTGTTCGGTCTGCGTGACCGTGAATACCGAGCCGTAGCCGATGATCACGAGCACAAACAGCAGGAACAGCGTGACAATACCTGTGACGGGGGATCTCATCTCGTGGCTCCCTGCTGCGGCTGGGTCGCGGCCGGCGGCGCCGGACGCCGCGGCGTCAGCTCGCTCAGGGGCAAATACGGCACGATGCTTTGCCCGGACGACGACCCGCCGCCGTCATAGAGCAGCTTCTCTGACGAACCGAGGATCCGCTCCATCGTCTCCAGATAAATGCGCTGGCGGGTGACGTCGGGAGCCTTCTTGTATTCGTCGTAAACCTTCAGGAAGCGCGCGCTCTGGCCCTTGGCTTCGGCGACGGCCTGCTGCTTGTAGCCTTCGGCGACCTGGATGATCTGCGCGGCGCGTCCTTTCGCGTCGGGAACGACGCGGTTGGCATAGGTCTGCGCCTCGTTCTGCAACCGCTCGAGATCGGCGCGCGCCGCCTGGACGTCGCGGAAGGAGTCGATCACCTGCGCCGGCGGATCGACCTTCTGCATCTGCACCTGCTGCACCAGGATGCCGGAGCCGTAATTGTCCAGCGTCTTCTGCATCAGCTCCTGCACGGCGAACTCGGTCGAGGTACGCGCGCCGGTGAGGATCGGCTGAATGTTGGCTTTGCCGACTGCCTCGCGCATCGCGCTTTCGGCCACCGCTTTCACGGTGCCTTCCGGATTCTGGATGTTGAAGAGATAATTGCCGACGCCGTCCGGCTTGATGCGCCACAGCACGGTGAAATCGACATCGACGATATTCTCGTCGCCGGTCAGCATCAGGCTTTCTTCCGGCACGTCGCGCATGGTCCGGCCGCGGCGGGCCGGATCGTCGATCAGCGTCATGCCGATAGAGATGGTGGAGACGCGCAGCGCCTTCGGCAGCAGCACGGTCTCGATCGGATACGGCAGATGATAGCTGAGGCCCGGTTGCACGGTACGTACATGCTTGCCGAAGCGCAGCACGACGCCGAGTTCCTCGGACTGGACGCGGAAAAAGCCCGACATGGCCCAGATCGCCACCGCCGCGAGCAGGACGATCGCGATGCCGAGGCCGCTGAAATAGCCGCCCGGCAACAATTGTTGCAGCCGGTCCTGGGCGCGTCGGAGAAGGTCTTCAAGATCGGGCGGCCTCGGCCCGACCGGCTGCGGGCCGGAGCCCCATGGTCCTTTCGGACCCGAACCCCATGGGCCTCCGCCTTGATTCTTCCACGGCATCAACGCTCTCCTTCGCGGGCTTAGGGGCCAAGATGCCCCGCCCTGCTACTTCCGCACGGCTTTATAGGGGACGGCCCCGGACCTTACAACGCAAGCTTGGTGCCCGGAGGAGCTATGCCTGAGCCGTTAATTGTCAATGTAAACATTGGAGGATGGGGTTAATTCGACCTTCGCCGGCGATAGGTGACAAAGGAAAAGTCGGCACTGTCGTCCGGACCGGCCGAATGCCGGACCCGTGCAACCTCTTCCCAGTTAGCCGCATCAATTGCGGCCAAATACGTGTCGCCCTCGGGGTGGGCGTGAACTTCGGTGACTTCCAGACGGTCGGCATACCCCATCCACTGGGCGTAGATTTCCGCGCCGCCGATCACGGCGATTTCAGTGACGAAACGCCGCAGCGCGTCGCCGGTCGCGACCGCGCGGGCGTCCGCCAACGAGGTCGTCACGACCGCGCCGGCCCCGCGAAAATCGCCATCGCGGGTGAGCACGATGTTGGTTCGTCCGGGCAGCGGCCGGCGCAGCGAGATGAAGGTCTTGCGGCCCATCACGACCGGCTTGCCCATCGTCATCGTCTTGAAGCGTTGCAGATCGGTCTTCAGCCGCCAGGGTATGGCGCCACCCGCGCCGATCACGCCGTTGTCGGCGACGGCCACGATCAGGACGATTTCCATTAGCCGCTCCCTTCCGCGAGCGCCGTCAGCGCCGGACCAGTAACCTTGCACACGGTCCACTCGTCAAGCAGGACCGCGCCGAGCGATTTGTAGAATTCGATCGAGGGCGTATTCCAGTCCAGCACCGACCATTGCAATCGCGACCAGCCGTTCGCCACGCACTCCCCTGCCAGTTGCGACAGCAGCGCCTTGCCGATGCCCTTGCCGCGCAGCGCGGGGCGAACGAACAGGTCCTCCAGATAGATCCCCGAGCGGCCGCTGAAGGTCGAAAAATTGATGAACCAGACCGCGAAGCCGGCCACCTCGCCTTTCCATTCCGCGATGTCGCAGAACAGCCGGGGATTAGGGCCGAACAGCGCCTCCCCGATGTCAGCCTCGGTGGCTTCGACCTCATGGAGCAGCTTCTCATATTCGGCGAGTTCGCGGACAAGGGACAAAACCAGCCCCGCTTCGTCGGGACGCGCGCGACGGATGATGAGCGACATTCAATCGCTCACACCGCGACCTCGGCCCGGATATGCGGGTGCGGGTCGTAGCCTTCCAGCACGAAGTCCTCGTAGCGGAACGCGAAAATGTCCTTCACCTCGGGATTGATCTTCATCGTCGGCAGCGGCCGCGTATGGCGCGTCAGTTGCAGCCGCGCCTGATCGAGATGGTTCGAATAGAGGTGCACGTCGCCGAAGGAGTGAATGAAGTCGCCGGGCTTCAGGCTCGTCACCTGCGCGACCATCATGGTCAGCAAGGCATAGGAGGCGATGTTGAAGGGCACGCCGAGAAACACGTCCGCCGAGCGCTGATAGAGCTGGCAGGACAATTTGCCGCCTGCGACGTAGAACTGGAACAGGCAGTGGCATGGCGGCAGCGCCATCTTGTCGACGTCGGCCGGATTCCACGCGCTCACGATCAGGCGCCGCGAATCCGGATTGCGCCGGATCATGTCGATGACGTTGGCGATCTGGTCGATGCTTCGCCCATCCGGCGCCGGCCAGGAGCGCCATTGCGACCCATAGACCGGGCCAAGATCGCCATTGGCGTCAGCCCATTCGTCCCAGATCGTAACGCCGTGATCCCTGAGGTATTTGACGTTGGTGTCGCCTCTGAGAAACCACAGCAATTCGTAAATGATCGATTTCAGCGGCAGCTTCTTGGTGGTCAGCATCGGAAATCCGGCCGCGAGATTGAAGCGCATCTGGTGGCCGAAGATCGACAACGTCCCGGTGCCGGTGCGGTCGGACTTCTTCGCGCCGTCACTGAGAATCCGTTCGAGCAGGTCGTGATACTGATTCATGGCGTTGCGTCAGGCACCCCCAAGGGTGGCGAAGGGATGGCGAGGAAGGCAAGTTTTAGCGGCCGGCCCGGCCGTTCGACACGCCGATTCGGCCGGCGGAATTGATTATACCCGGAAAAATGAACATCCGGCCCGGCAACGGCAAGGGGGGAACGTGCCCCTCTGTGGCGGGTTCGCCCTGGTCAGGCAGCGATTTTCACCCGATAAGGCCGGCAAAACCGAGACACCCCCCGGCGAGCAGCATCCAGAGCGGATTAAGCCGTGTGACCGAAGCCAGCACCGCGGCGCCGGCGGTGACGAGGACTGCGGCCAGGGTCCGGTCGGAGGCCCGCGCCAGAATGAAGCCGCTGGCGCCCATCAACCCGATCGACAACGGGACCAGCGCCGCCTGGATGATGGCGGGCCAGCGCGCATGGCTCGATCGCGCGAGAAGCCGGCTCACACACAGGGCCAGCACCGCCGTCGGCACGCACATCGAAAGCGTTGCGACCAGCGCGCCGGCGACGCCGGCGACGGAATAGCCGATCAGGGTGACGATCAGGACGTTCGGCCCCGGCGAGAGCTGCGATATCGCGTACACATCGGCGAACTGCTTGTCGGTCAGCCAGTGCTGAACCTCGACCGCGACCCGATGCATTTCCGGAATGGCGGAATTCGCGCCGCCGACCGCGAACAGCGACATCAGGGCAAAGGTCGATGCCAGCGCGAGAAGCGGGTTGGTGTCTGAATTCATGCCGCGCCCCTCCGCCGCATGGCGAAGGTGATGGCGATGCTCAGCGGGATAGCCACCAGCAGCACCGAAGCCAATGGCAGCCGCAGCAGCCCGATCGCGACAAACACCGCCAGCAGGACCACAAGCCCGACCACATCGCGCCGCTTGATCAGAGGCCACATCATCCGGAAAACGACCGCGATCAAAAGGCCTACCGCCGCGCAGGACACTCCGGCCAGGATGCGCCGCAACGCATCGATTTCACCGTAGCGCTGATATAGCGCCGCCAGCACCGTCACGATCACGACGGGAGGACCGACCAGCCCGGCGAACGCCGCGATACCGCCCGCAATGCCGCGAAAGCGCGATCCGAACACAAAGGTGAGATTGACGATGTTCGGACCCGGCAGAAAATGGCACAGCGCGAAGGTCTCGTTGAACTCGTCCGCGGTCATCCACTTGTGCTGATCGACGATGCCGCGCCGCGCCCAGACCAATACGCCACCAAAACCCGCAAGCGACATTTTGGCGAACGCGACAAACAGCGCGATCAGACTGGGCGGAGCTGATGTCTGGGGATCGGCCACTGGGGCGGCCGGCAGCGAATCCGGGGGCATGACTGAAAATTTAGAGCGGCCGCCACGCAAGCGCCAACCGATATTAACGGTATTCCACCCCTGGTTGGGCCATTCCACGCCGTACAGGGCTTAAGGGCTCTGTTTTTCTCAACTTTTGCACCCTATATTGAGGGTGCCGGTTCGCCGGCTATGGAAATAAATTGCCGTCGCAATAAACCATTCGGACCCGGGGGCAGTACCCGGCGCCTCCACCCAAGCCCGACCCCGTGAAAGCGGCGGGCTTCGGCGGGGGCGAAACAGGATCGACGAGGGCGTAAAGGACGTGTTTTTTCTCGGTATGGTTCCGCCGTTATCGGGCTATGCAATAGTTGCAAACGACAACTATGCTCCGGTTGCTCAGGCCGCGTAAGCGGTTTGAAAAACCAAGTCTAAAGTCCTAGTGGGTTAAGCTCCGCTAGGCGGGGTTCGGAGGCACCTGGCAACAGAAGCCTCCACTTCAATTTGCTTGTCTTTAGCTTGCCTGCCTTGTCCTGAGGTCTGCTTGAATTTTCACCGGCGGCGGCAACGCCTGCTGACCTCAAGCCCCCGGCGGGGTAGCATGGCGATGATGGGCGAGTCGGACCACCGGCATCGCCGCCGATTTCCGCGGCCGTATTTGAGCGCGACAGGACCGATAATGGCGACCGATCATATCCGATACGACGTTCTGGCGCGCGACGCGCTGCGCGGGGTGCTGCGCCGCGTATTGGCCGACGCCGCCGAGCACGGCCTGCCGGGCGAACATCATTTCTTCATCACCTTCCTGTCCACCGCGGAGGGCGTGAAATTGTCGCCGCGGCTGCTCGCGCAATATCCGGAAGAGATGACGGTCATTCTCCAGCACCAGTTCTGGGATCTGGTGGTGACGGAGGATCGCTTCGAGGTCGGCCTGTCGTTCGGTGGCATTCCCGAGCGGCTGGTGGTTCCATTCAATTCCATCAAGAGCTTCTTCGACCCCTCGGTGCAGTTCGGCCTTCAATTCGAACCATCCGAAGCCGCGCCGGAAGCGCCCGCGACCAATCTTCCGGCGGTGCCCGCCACCGCTGGCCTGCCGGTTCCTGCGCCAGCGACCGAGACCACGGGCGATCCGGCAAAGGCGAGTGAGGGCGCCGAAGTCGTGCGGCTGGATCGTTTCCGCAAGAAATAATCCGCGCGCGCGCCGGCTGGCTGTAGACTGAACCTACCGCGGTCCCCGCGCGAAACAGGCGGCTCGCGCGTCACACATGTGATCCATGGCCCGATCGACACCCTCCCCCAGTTCCGCTTCCACGCGCACCGAGACCGACAGCTTCGGTCCGATCGAGGTTCCCGCCGATCGCTATTGGGGCGCGCAGACCGAGCGGTCGAGGCAGAATTTCCGCATCGGCCAGGACCGGATGCCGATGGCCATCATTCGTGCGCTTGGCGTCGTCAAGCTTGCCGCGGCGGAGACCAACCGCGAGCTCGCCCTGCTCGACCAGCGCCGCGCCCGCGCCATCATCCGCGCCGCGCGCGAGGTAATCGACGGCAAGCTCGACGATCATTTTCCGCTGGTGGTCTGGCAGACCGGCTCCGGCACCCAAACCAACATGAACCTCAACGAGGTGATCGCCAATCGCGCCAATGAATTGCTCGGCGGCAAGCTTGGCGCCAAGGCGCCGGTTCATCCCAACGATCACGTCAACATGAGCCAGTCGTCGAACGACTCGTTCCCGACCGCGATGCACATCGCCGCCGCGCTTGGCATGACGGACGATCTCATTCCCGCGCTCGAAATTCTTCACCGCGCGCTGCGCAAGAAGGAGAAGGCGTTCGCCCACATCGTCAAAATCGGCCGTACCCATACCCAGGATGCGACGCCGCTGACGCTCGGCCAGGAATTTTCCGGCTACGCCGCGCAGGTCGAGAGCGGCATCGCGCGGTTGCGCGTGGCGGTCAGGGACCTGTATCCGCTGGCACAAGGCGGCACCGCGGTCGGGACCGGCCTCAATTCAAAGCCGAAATTTGCAAAGGCGTTCGCCCGGCACGCCGCCAAAATCACCAAGCTGCCCTTCACCAGCGCCGCCAACAAGTTCGAGGCGCTGGCCTCCAACGATGCCTACGTATTCGTGCACGGCGCCATCAACGCGATGGCCACCGGTCTGTTCAAGATCGCGAACGATATCCGTTTGCTCGGTTCGGGCCCCCGTTCCGGCCTGGGCGAGCTGATTCTGCCCGAGAACGAACCGGGTTCCTCGATCATGCCCGGCAAGGTCAACCCGACTCAGTGCGAGGCGGTCACCATGGTTTGCTGCCAGGTGTTCGGCAACCAGGCGGCCATCACCGCCGCCGGCAGCCAGGGCCATTTCGAGCTGAACGTCTACAAGCCGGTGCTGGCATATTGTATGATGCATTCCATACAACTGATGGCGGATGTCGCCCGCTCTTTCACCGAACACTGCGTCGAGGGAATACAAGCCGACGAAAAACGTATCCAGGAACTCATGGAACGTTCGCTGATGCTGGTGACCGCGCTCGCACCCCGGATCGGCTATGACAATGCCGCCAAAGTCGCCAAATCAGCACACGCCCGCGGGACCACACTGAAAGAAGAGGCGCTGCGGCTGGGCTTTGTTTCCGCTGATGAATTCGACCGGCTGGTGAAGCCGGAAAAGATGACGCGCCCCGGATGAACGGTACCCGTGAAATTGCCGGGCCCAGAAACAATTATGGATCATATCGCCTAAAGACTTAGAATTATCGCCATTGCGCCGGCCTGTGGTACAGCTCAAAATGATTTGTATTCGCGAAGCGGAATACATTTTTTGATGCTATCAGTGGCCTTAATGGGGATTTTCTCAGATGACGACCGAACTGGCTGGCGCGTATCCCAAGAAATTGGATACGGGCTCAGCAACCAGCATGCGCCCAAGTTTATTGGTCGAGAGCACTGTTTTTAAGGTAATCGGATTTCGCTACATGACCGGCAAACGCGCTGACGTCCGCTGCGATCGTTCGCGCCTTCGAGGCAATCCCGCATGCCGGTTGGTCGGATGACGGGGGCCAGCATGGGAGACGTAGTCAATCTGAAACAATTCAAGAAGCGCGCCGAACGGCAACAATCGGAGAAGCAGGCCGAGGCCAATCGTGCGCGGTTCGGCCGCACCAAATCCGAGCGCGCTCTCGACGAACGCCGCGCAAGCCGCGCCAGCGACCTGCTGGACCAGCATCGGATCGACGGCGAGGAAGCATCATGAAATCGCCTGTCGTGAAGCGATCGATCGTGGTCGCGGGTCACAAGACCAGCGTCAGCCTCGAGGAGGCATTCTGGAACGGCATGAAGGAAATTTCGGGCCTTCGGAACATGACACTGTCCGAACTGGTGGGCGAGATCGACAGCAACCGCCAGCAAGGCAATCTGTCTTCGGCTATACGCCTCTTCGTGCTGGATTATTTCCGGTCGCGCGCCTACGCCCCTGCGGCCGCACCGGATTCAAAGCCGCAAGCGCAAGCCTAGCAGCCTGATCCGAGCTGCGCGCGCCCGCAACATCACTGCGTCTTCAGGTTCAGGGCGTGACAGGCATTACAGCGCTGGCGCAATTGCCCGATCAGCGGCCTGAATTCTTCGGCCCGCTTGGCGCGGCTGGCGCTCCAGGCGATCTTCGAGGCCTCGGTGGCGCGCTGGTAGAAGTCGGCAAAATTCGACCACAGACCGGGATTGGCGAAGGTGTCGGTGGCGGGATCGCGATCGGCGCCGGGCTTCCACTGATTGGTGGGCGGCGGAAACAGGTGCGGAAACGCCATCAGCATGGTCGAGATCGTTTCCGCGTGCTCCTGGGCATCCGCCAGCATGAGCTGGCCTTCCGGCGCCAGCATGGTCTCGATCTCATCCATGTTCATGTCGATGGCGCCCATCAGGATCTTGCGGGCAAAGATCGTGTCTTTGGCCGCCGGCTGATCCTGTGCCGACGCCGGGTCCGCCAGCACGGCGATCATTAGCCCCACGAAGGCGCCGGCCAGCGCGCCATTCAATCGAACATGCAATCGCATCGAACGGGTCTATTCGAGGCCGGGCTTTTCCTGGTCGCGGATATTGGCGGCGAACACTTCGCCGGTCGCAAGCACTGTGAGCTGTCTCATGAGTCCGCTCTTTTTATCGGCGTCACGCAACGGATGGAACACGACTTCGACCTGATCGCCCGGCTTGACCACATCGCGGCGCCACCCGCCGACCCGCACCAGATTTCCGGGGCTGGTCGTTTCCATCAGCCACTCGGCGGGCGCTTCCTCCGCGTTCAGCGAACCGTTGAGGGTCAAGGTGACATGCGGATTGACCCAGCGCAGTTCCAGCACGCTACCCTTCAGCGTCGTCGTCTTGGAGAAATCGAACATGGACGCCGAATGGTGCGCGGCGACCTCTGATATTCCCGCGGCCAATACCGCGACCGCGGCCAGCGCGCCGATCGACTTGATGAGTTGTCGCATGGTTGTCTCCTGTTTGTTTTTGCCGGCTATTTCGCCGGCACGGCCGTCGTGTGGCCCCATTCGGACTTTTCCACCGGGACGAAGATGTGGTCGCCTTCGGCATTGACGCGCTCGACCAGATCGCCGGCGGCGCAGACGCCTTCCACGATGTCGAACTTGCGCGCGCGCTGCCGGAAGAAGATGCGCGTCGTCTTCCACGGCTTGGTCAGGATCTTCGGCGCGATGATTTCCAGCTCATCATGCAGGATGTCCTTGTCGGCAAGATGAATGCGCTCGATCACGTGCATGTCGCCATTGTTGGGAAGGCCTGCGGCCTCGCTGATGGCAAGCGGCGCCTGCGGAATGATGTCCACGGTATCGACGACAAGCGTGTCGCCTTCCCAATGCCCGATCGAATGGCCGTGAAAGGTCGGATCGGAAACTTCCGGGTGACCGCGGCCATCCGTGTAGATGCGCCGGATCCGGTTGCCGTCCGATTCTCCGAGCATGGTTATTCGGCCCGGCGTAAACAGGATTTCCATGGCGTTGTGGGTGACCAGCATCCAGGACGGGTGCGCCTCGGGCAGGCAGTTGGAGAAGATCAGGCGCGGCCGGCCGGCCTTTTCCTCGGCGAACATCTGCTGGATTTTCTTGGCCGCTTCCTCATTCCACGGCGGCGGATTGGTTTTGACCTGGGCGTCCTGGTCGGTGATTTTAGGATTCCAAACGCCGCTCCAGTCCGGCAATTTGGCGATATCAGCCCAATCTTGGGCTGACGGCGGCGGGTTGATGACGGTTGGCGCCTTCTTGGGGGCTTGCGCCGAAGCCATTGAAGAGGCCCCCAGCGACGCAAGCAGACCGGCAACGATAATAACGAGTGGACCCCATTTCACGAGTAGTTCTCCGAAAAAACAAGGGTGGTCCGCCGAGCGGCTCCAACGTAGCGACAACTGTCCTCAAAGTGAAGTCAGTGCATCGTGAAGCCGATCCCGCGACCGAACGCGACCACGGCGATCCATACCACGAGCGAGATGGTCGCGGCAGCCTTGGCGGCCACCGGCGTGTGGCCGGTTCCCGTGTCCCAGCGCTCGATATCGCCAACGCCGATGAGGTGAAACACCGCCATGTTGAGACCGGCCAGCGCGAGCAAGACCAGCTTGCCCAGGAAGAAGAAATTGTGGGCATAATGCACGGCGTCCGACGAAAACATCAGCGAACCCGTAATCGCGGCAACGACGAACGCGCCCCAGGTATAGGGGATCACGTCGCGCATCAGCCGACGAACCGTGAGATCGAGCGAAGCAACGCCCAAAAGCCTGAGATCGACGATCGAGATCGTCCCGACCACCAGCACGATCGCCAAAACGTGAACGGATTCGATCCACGGAAAGAGAATTTCGTTTTCGGCAATCGTACTGGCGATGCGGGTTGTCTGCAGCCACCCCAGAGCGCGGTCAATCTCCACTGAAAAAAATCCCTGTGATTCGGCATGCGGCCTGATGAATTCGATCCGCTCACGCGTAATAGGCGATCCACCGGCCTGCGAAGATGATCGAAGACCACAGCAGCATCGAGACAAGGGCGAGCGATGCCGCGGCGGGGCGCGGCCCGGAACGCAAATCGCCGAAGGCGGCATTGCGGCGCTGGAGAAATTGAAACAGCCCGGTGACGGTCAGCGCCGCGATCAACAGCAGCATCTTGAGCTGGAATGCCGGGTTCTTCAGCGAGCGCGCCGGTTCAGCGATAATCATGATGACGCCGGTGGCGAGCAGGATCAGCAAGGGCCACCAGACCAGCGGCAAGAACCGCGACATGACATCTTTGATCGGCCGGTTCGCCCAGAACACGCCGATCAGGCGAAGATCGACCATCAGCGCCGAACTTGCCACCACCGCGATCGCGAGAATGTGGATCGTCTGCACCGTCGGCACAGCCCATTTTGTGACCTGGATCGCCTGGCTCAGCGCCGTCTGGTCGATCCACACACAGATCTCGTTAAGCGTGAGCGCCATGTCAGCAAGCTGGAATCAAGGAACAGCCCCAATAGCGGCGAATGAGGCGGCACCGTACATCCGGCGCCCCGAGGGGAGAAGGCCCGTTTTTCACATGGACGCATGTACCTGAGGACGGGCGGTCCATGGCTGTCTTTTGAGTCCACGGAGTAACGACATCCCGCCGCCCCCTGACCTGGACAGGCGAATCGCGCCTTCGGGCACCGTCTTGGTGCCAGCGCGCAGGCATGCCCAGCACGTTTCACCGGCGCTGTAGCTTGTTATCAGGGGCCAGAGTAGCCATTTGATAGAATAGCGTGATCGGATCGCTTCAATTGCGGCCACCCCGAAACGCAACGTGTTAGCCACGCCAAATCCGATAGACGATTTCGACCAACGGCATATCGCTTCGATATGCGCGTGACGGGTCAGGACACCCATGGCCATCGAACATGCCACCGTGCAGGTCGTGCGCAAGCCGTGGGGGGTAGCTGATCTCCATCCCTGGAGCGGCATCGACGGTTCTAATGACCCGGTTGGAGAGTTGTGGTTTCAGCGCATCGATCGAAGCGCGACAATTCCCGCATTGTTGCTCAAGCTGCTGTTCACCAGCGAGCCATTGTCGATTCAGGTCCATCCAGACGATGCCTTCGCCCGCACGATCGGATTGCCGAACGGCAAGACTGAGGCATGGTACATCCTCTCGGCAACGCCGGACGCACGGGTTGGCCTTGGATTGAAACTGCGCCTCGCGCCACGGCAATTGCGCGCAGCGATCAAGAACGGCTCGATTGCCAGTCTCGTTGATTGGCGTTCGGTCAAGAAAGGCGACATCATTTTCGTCCCTGCCGGCACAATCCACGCCATCGGCGCCGGTATCGTGCTCGCCGAGATTCAACAGCACAGTGACGCGACTTTCCGTCTGTTCGATTATGGCCGGAAGCGCGAGTTGCACGAAGACAGCTCCGTCGCCGTTTCCGATGCCGGGCCGATTCAAGCTCAAGCCGGACCTCGACGCCTCACCGCGGTCCGAACGGCCCTCATCGCAAGCCTGCATTTTGTACTTGAGCGGATCGATCTTCCGGCGAATTCGAACTGGGCCCTCAATGCGAAGCGGGAAACCTGGATCCTGGCGATCGAAGGGCGCGCGCGGATCGGACTGGCGAACATGACCGTCGGCGACGCCGTTTTTGCGGAAGCCGATCGCGCCGGGATCGACGTCGGGCCCGATGGAATGAGCGCTTTGCTAGCCTATCCAGGACCAGATCCAGTCGTTGCGTTACTGGAGGAAAGTGGAGACCACATGACCAAATCCGCCGGCACATCCGCCGCGCGCTCGTCGAAACCGGAAGAGATCGTCGGGGTGCGGAGATGACGCCGCTCCGCCGTCTCGCCTTTATCGGAAATTCGCTTCCCCGCCATTGCGGGATCGCCACCTTCACCACGGACCTGCGGCAGGCGATATCGACATCGCGCCATGACCTCGAGGCCCGCATCGTGGCGATGACCGACCACGGTCAAACCTATGACTATCCTTCTTCGGTCGCTTTGCAGATCAAGGACGACAACATCGAGGAGTATGCGCGCGCGGCGGACTTCCTGAATGCCGGCCGCTTCGACGTCGTCTGTCTGCAGCACGAATTCGGAATTTTCGGTGGCGAAGCCGGCGCCCACATTCTCGTGCTGTTGTCCCGCCTCACTGTGCCGGTGGTCACAACGCTGCACACCGTGTTGGCCAGGCCCACTGCGGTCCAGCGCGCGGTGCTGAACGGCGTCGTCGAGGCGTCCTCGAAGATCGTGGTGATGGCCGAAAAGGGCCGTGAGTTGCTCCGAAGCGTCTATCACGTGCCGGACGACAAGATCGAGGTCATTGCCCACGGCATTCCCGACGTCGCATTTGTCGCGCCCGATGCGGCGAAGGCCAAGCTCGGTTTTGCCGAAAAGTCGGTCATTCTGACATTCGGCCTGCTCTCCCCCAACAAGGGCATCGAAGTCATGATCGACGCCATGCCGTCGATTCTGAAACGCCGCGCAGATGCGGTCTATGTCGTGCTCGGCGCAACGCATCCCAATCTGGTCCGGGATCAGGGCGAGGCCTATCGCGCGAGCCTGATAGCGCGAGTGCGCGAACTTGGCGTCGAAGACCACGTGGTTTTCCTCGACCGGTTCGTCGATCAGGCCACGCTGCTCGAATTCATTTCGATGTGCGACGTCTATGTTACGCCCTATCTCAACGAAGCGCAGATGACGTCAGGTACGTTGGCCTACAGCTTCGGTCTGGGGAGACCGGTCGTCTCGACGCCCTACTGGCACGCGCAGGAGCTGCTGGCCGATGGACGCGGCGTTCTGGTGCCCTTTGGCAATGCGGCAGCGACCGGACACGAAATCGGGGAATTACTCACCGACGACGCCCGCCGGGACGCGATGTGCCGGCGTGCCTATACGGTCAGCCGTACAATGACGTGGGAACGCGCCGCCGAGCGTTACGTGTCCGTCTTCGAGAATGCACGGCAGGGTCATTGGCTCAAGGTTGTCGCCCGCTCCGACACGGCCTCGCCCGAACCGCGCAGCCCTGCGGCGCCCGACATGCAAATCGGTCATTTCCTGTCGATGTGCGACGATACCGGGCTGTTCCAGCATGCCGTACATTCGGTGCCCGATCGCTCGCACGGTTATTGCGTCGACGACAATGCCCGCGCGTTGCTGCTGGCCTGCGCCCTCAACGATCCCGGCGAACAGCGGCTGCCGGAGATCCTGACCACCCGTTTTGCGGCCTTCGTGCAGCATGCATGGAATCCCGACACCAGGCGATTTCGCAACTTCATGGGCTTCAACCGGACCTGGCTTGAAGACAAAGGCTCCGAAGACAGTCACGGGCGAACGCTTTGGGCCTTGGGCGAGTGCGCGCGCAGAGACGCAAGCCCGTCGCGGCGCCGCTGGGCTGCTGCTTTGTTCGCCCGGGCATTGCCGACCGCGGAGACCTTTCACTCGCCCCGAGCGTGGGCATTCACGCTACTGGGTTTGGACGCCTATTGCGCCATGGCTCCAGACGATCTCCACGCCAGGGAAGTCCGGTATTTTCTTGCCGGCAGGTTGATGTCGATTCTGGCGTCGGTCGAAACCCCGGAATGGGTGTGGTTCGAGGAAGGACTGGCCTATGACAATGCGCGCCTGCCGCAGGCGTTGATGCTGGCAGGCATGGCAACGCAAACGCCTGAATATGTCGACGCCGGACTGAGGTCGCTGCGTTGGCTGATGACACGGCAAACCGCACCCGCGGGTCATTTCCGCCCCATCGGCACCGCCGGTTTCGGCGAGCAGCGGCAAAATCCCCGCGCCTTCGATCAACAACCCGTGGAAGCAACGGCGACGATCGCTGCCTGCCTCACGGCTTGGCGGGCGGACGGCGATACCGAGTGGAAGACCATCGCAACGCGCGTCTTCGCGTGGTTTCTCGGCAGCAACGACCTGTCCGTGGCGCTGGTCGATCCGCACACCGGAAGTTGTCGCGATGGACTGCATCCGGATCGTGCTAATGAAAATCGTGGTGGTGAGTCGGTCTTATCCTATCTTCTCAGCCTGGCAGAGATCAGGCAGCTCGCACGCGTCAACACCGGCCAGACACCACCCGCGGCGCTTCGCGCCGTCGGCACCTGAATTTGACCCAACATTTCACTCCAACAAGCCGAGGCATCTTGTCGTCGCGAGCCACCTTCCTCAACCGTCAGGCGCTTTATCTGCGTCCCGACCCTGGGCGGGTGATTGTGCGCCCGTTCAAGCCGGCGACTGAACCGCGCGATCTCAACCCGACCGACAAGACACGGGCCAACCATATTGTCGACCGGGTTCTCGCGCTCGATCCCGAAGCCGTTGCCAGCCAGCTCGAAGACGTCCTGGACAATTTCCAGGGCCGGCACCGCAACCTGCTGGAGACGTTCGAGTCCCGCGCCGATGTGATGGAACAGGCGCTGGCGGCCCACGGCACCTTTTCCAAGGCCCAGCGCCAACTGATCGGCGCCTATTTTCTCAACGAATATTCGTTCGAAGCGTCGGCCCTGTTCAACCCGAGCATCGTGCCCCACCCCGACCAGTCGGACGCACCGAAAGGTGGCCTGCGCTTCATTCTCAGTCTCCGCGCCATCGGCGAAGGCCATGTGTCGTCACTGACATTTCGGGCGGGAACGATCGCAGCCGACGGCAGCCTGACCGTCGATCCGACAGCTCGCCTCGCATCGAGCCCCCGGATCAGCCGCCGCGTAACCAATCCGGACGGCGACCATGTTGAGCTGACTTTCAATCCTGAAGAAGAACTCAGCGAACGCGTCATCTTTCCCGTCACCGAATCCCAATCGAACGGCATCGAGGATGCGCGCTTTGTCGAATTCAGCGACAAGGATCGGAAAACCTACTACGCGACCTATACCGCCTACAGTGGACGAGCGATCCGTTCCGAACTGATCGAGACCAGCGATTTCATCTCGTTCCGGTTGACGCCCCTGAAAGGTGCGGCGGCACGGAACAAAGGCATGGCGCTATTCCCGCGCAGGATCGGCGGCAAATACGCCATGATCGCGCGGCAGGACAACGAGAATCTCTATCTGATCTATTCAGACGACCTGTACACATGGGACGGCGGTCAGGCCATTTTGAAGCCGGAGTTTCCCTGGGAGTTCGTGCAGATTGGCAATTGTGGATCGCCGATCGAGCTCGATGAAGGCTGGCTGCTGCTGACGCACGGCGTCGGCCCGGTTCGCAAATACTCGATCGGCGCGGCGCTGCTCGACAGGAGCGACCCCTCCAAGGTGCTGGCGCGCTCGCGCGAGCCGTTGTTGCGGCCAGAGCCATCCGAGCGCGAGGGATACGTCCCCAACGTCGTCTATACCTGTGGCGCCATGCGGCACAACGATCAGATCATTCTGCCCTATGCGGTGTCGGACACCTTCTCCAATTTCGCGACCATCAAGATTTCGGCGCTGATGCAAGCAATGCAAAATTGATTGCCATCTCCACTGAGGCAAAGCGCGACTTCCGCGTGCCTTCGATCACTGCCTTCGATCACTGACGCAAGGAGACGTGATGGCCAGGGAAACAAGTTATTTCGTTCAGTCTTTCAACGCCGGCAAGGGCGGAAACCTCAAGGCCGACGCTCCGATAGCTTGCAAATCGGCAACGGGCGCTGTCCGAACGGCGGAGAGACTGGCACTAAGCAAACTCGGCGTTGTCGCCTTCTCTTCGACCGGCGATCCCGAAATGGGCGACTATGACGACGAGCCCACGGTCATCTTCCGGAATGGCCAGTTTCCCGCAGCGTTCGAACAGTAGCCATTCCCGCAAAACTTGACGTTCGGATGTCCTTTTGGGGTCGATCGCGTGGGGCTACGTGCTTATAGGTCCGCGCCCTAAAATGCCGGCTGCGATGGACCGGGGGTCGGCGGCGTCAGCACGAGCGGCGGTTTCGGCTTCGGCGGCCGGGCTATGACGCTAGGTGCCGGACGGACTTCGATCGGCGGCGGCAGCGGCGGGACCTGCTGGCTCACGACGGGAGCATTGGTGGCTGGCGGCGGATTGGTGGCGGGTGGCGCAACTGCGGCTGGCGGCGCAACCGGCGGGCGCGGCGCGCTGACTTTCGGCTTCGGCTGAAACCGGCGCGGATCGCGGCCTGGAAGCGGCAGCTCGGAAGAGGGTTGGCCGGGCAGCGTTGTGTCCGGCGCGACAATGGGGGGCTGGGCGACGGCCGGCGGAATCGACGCCGGCGTTACCGCAGGCGCTGGTTCTCCGCGCTCGATCGAATCCAGCCTGCGGGTTTCGCGGTCGATCGCCCTCACCGCCAGCCATGACGACAGCGCCGCGACGTCGACCGTGCGATCGAGTGCATCGGGCGAACCCGTGGCAAATACCTGAATTTCCGGACGGCTGGCCTCCTGCCCGACCGCCGCCAAAGCAACGGTCGCGCGAATATCGGCTTGATCCGCCGGAATATCGTAGCCCCCGGAAATGACGGCGCGGGCGACTTCGGCGTCGAGCGTGGTGGCGCCGACGCGAAGCCGGCCGTCCCTGATCGTGAACGGAATCTGCGCGGAGGCGACCAACAACGCGCCGCCCGCCAACACCGGCTCGACGATCTTGCGCAGCCGGATGTCGTCGGTCGCCTGGCCGGCGTCGCTGGCGTGGATCGCGACATCGAAGGCGCGCGGATCGAGACCGCCGATAGCAACGGACTCCAGCGTCACGGTTCCGCTGCCGGAGAGCGCGCCGGTCAGCGCGGACGCGCTGCGGCCCTGGCTTGCCAGCGTCATCTGCATCGAGGCGCGGCCTGAAGGCATCGCCAGCGCGCGATAACGCAGGGCGCCACCATCGACGGCGCTGAGTTGAAGGCGCGCATTCAGCGCAAGGCCATTCGCGGTCTGTCTGGCGTCGATATTCCCGCTCGCCTCACCGCCGCCGATACCGCCTTTGAGCGCATCGAACACCAGCGATTGACCATCGCTTTTGACGGTGCCGCTGACCGGGCGCAACTCGGCGCCGCCCGGAACGAGGCCGCGCAGCGCCTGAAACGCGATTTGACCGCGCCAGCCCTTCAACAACCCGGAACCGAGCGGCTCGGCCGCATCACGCCCCGCGGCGCCGATCGCCAACGCGAAGGCCGGCGCCAAGGCAAGCTGATCAAGCCCGACTTCGCCCTCGACGTTGCGTTCGCCGTCCAGCGTCACCGCCACGCGCCCGCGCAGCCGCGAACCCGCCATCGCGCTGTCGAGGTCTTCGAAGGTCAGCTTGCCGCCGAGAAGCGACACGCGCGACGACAGGCTGATGTTTTGCGCGAGCTTGTCGGTGGGTTTGAGATCGAACAGCGGCGCGAGGTTGATGCTGCGCGCCTTCAAGGCGACGCTGCCCCTGGGCTGCGGCGCCCAGGGTTCGGCGGTGCCCTGCGCTTCGGCGTCGAGGCCCGCGCCCGATATCTTGACGTTCAGCCGCAGCGGCTTTTGCCAAACCCCGGCCGCCGACCCCTGAAACTGCGCCGGACCTTCGCCCAGCCCGATCGCGCGATCGAGCCCCAGCAGCGTGAGCACCGAACTGCCCCGCTCCGATGACAGTTTCAATTCAACGCTGAATTCGGTTCGGCGGAGCGCATCGAGATCGCCCTCGCGCAGCGCTTCGGATGAGGGCTGCACCGTGACGCCGACGTGACCCTTGAGCTGCGGCGCATCAAGGTCCAGTCCGCCGAACACGACCGGGCCACTGACTGCTTTATTCCTGGTGAGATCGAGCGTCAGTTTTCCGCGCACGGGGCCTGTATCGGTCCCCAACGCGTTGAGCCGTGACGCAAACGATGGTGCAAACGGTGCGATAAGCCCGGTAAGTTGGCCTAACGACGCCGCGGTCGAATCGAGCGCCAGCTTTCCGAGCAAATTGGCGCGATCGAAATTGCCCCCGCCCTCCAGCATCACGCCATCGGGCTGACCGATCTTCAACCGGTCGAGCAAGAAAAAGTTCGGACCGTAGCCGAACTTCGCATTGAACGGATGCAAATCCTGGCCGGCCGAAATGGCGTGGGCAATATCCAGCGATATCATCGCTTGCTCCGGCCAATCTCCTTGCGGGCCGAGCAGCGCGCGCGCGAATGCCGCGGCGGCATCGAGATCGAGGCGTTCGGCCTTCAGCTCCGCATCGAGCGCGGCGCCGCCGCTGGCCTTGTCATGCGTGACCGCGAGGCGCCCTTCGACGGCGCCGCCGTCGGTCTCGGCCTTGATGGCGTCGATCGCAACGCGATCCGAGGTGACATTGACTTCGCCGCGCAGGCGCATCGGCTTCTGACTGCGATAGGTCAATTCGCTGCGGCCCTGCAGCCACATCACCAGCGCATCGGGATCGGATGACTCGACGCTGAGCGCGCCTTTGAACCCGGTGGATGAACCCGCTTGCGCGCTGCTGCCGCTCAGGGACAGGTGGGTTGCGCCCGGCGCGCGAAAATCCAGCCGGTCGATGGTCCAGGATTTCGCATCGGTCCGCAGATCGGCGGCAAAATTCTGCAGCGGACGTCCGCCCAGCATGATCTGCTCGGCGCTGAGTTCGATTTGCGTCGGGATCGGCGGCTCCGGCGCCGCCGCGATGAGCGCGCGCAAGGCGCCCAACACCCGAAGCGGCTCCGTGGCGCCATTGTCCTTGGCGCTGTTGTCCTTGGCGGCAAACTTGTCGGCGTCCAGCTGCCGCGCGGAGAGCGTGGCATGAAGCTGCGGCGAGGCGCCAAATCGAACGTCGCCAAGGCCTGCAAATTTCAGCGCGGTCTCCTCAGTGCCATAGCTTGCTTCAATCTGCTCGAGCCGCGCAGCCGCATGATCGGCCTTGACCTTGGCGGAAACCCGCCACGGCGTAGGCGAGGCATCAGCGCCGCCTTTGGCCTTGGACCCGGCGGAGACGGCGAGCGTGACCGCGCCTTCGAAGCGCGGGGCACGGGCCTCGAAGCTCAGCACGCCGTCGAGATCCGCAGACATGGCGCGCGCGCCGGGATCGATGTTGAAGTGAACGCGGGTGCCGCTGCCGTCGGTGCTCTGCCCGGACGAGACGCGAAACGGGTAGCGGGTGCCCGCCAGCAAGAAATTGCCGTCGCCCCGCACGGAGCCTGCCAGCGAGCGCACGTCGCCGTTAAAGGCAATATCGTTCAGCTCGAGCGTTCCGTGGCTGAAGGCGTCATGCAGCGCGATACGGCCGGTCAGGTTCAGCCGGTCGATCGAGAGCGTCCCCAAATTGAACTTGCCGGTCGACGCCGGCCAATCGATCCCGCCTTTCGGATCAAGCCCGAGATCGAGCGCCATGCCGTTGATCGTCAGTTCGGTGGCGCGCCATTCGCCCCGCATCAGCGAACCCAGGCTGAACTCGACGTCGAGCTTGTCGGCGCGAACCTTGCCGAGATCGTTGGCGCCGCCAACCACCACCGAACGCAACCGCAGCGACGGCGACGGCAACAGCCGCGCTTCCAGCGCGCCCGCCACCCGCACCGGGGCACCGATCACCTGCGTGGCTTCGGCTTCGAATTGCGGCCGGAACTGATTCCAGTCGACGAAGTACGGCCCGATCAGCGCGGCGACCAGCGCAATGATGAAGGCAATCGCCAGTCCGAGCAGCGTCGTCTGCACGGTGTCTCCCCTTGAGCAGGCTCCGGCTCACCTGGCTTGCGCGGCGTGGCGCGTCGCTTGCGCATTGGAAATGCACGCCATTGCGATGACGATCCGAAAACGTCCCCCGCCGCCGCGCTGAAATCAGTGCCGGAGCAAAGACATATATAGAGACAACTGTGGCGAAGTCACAGCAGCGTCGCGTGACATCCTCACACCGGCCGCCTCACCAGCTTGCGGGCAGCCGTTTGAGGCCGCGCAGGACAAAGGTCGGCCGCCATTCCGGATTCGCCGCGTCGTCGAGCTTGAGGTCCGGCAGGCGCCGCAGCAGCGTCGCGACCGCGATCTCGGCCTCGATGCGCGCCAGCTGGGCGCCGAGGCAGAAGTGAATGCCGCCGCCAAACGACAGCGGGCGCACATTGGGGCGGGTAATATCGAGACGATCCGGCCGGTCGGGATAAACCGCAGGATCCCGATTGGCCGAGCCCAGAAGGCAAAGCACGGTTTCGCCCTTCGGGATTTTCTTGCCGCCGAGGTCGTCGATGTCCTCCAGCGTCACCCGGCCGCTCATCTGCACCGAGGAATCGTAACGCAGGAACTCCTCGATCGCGTTGGTGATGAGGGCGGGATCGGCCTTGAGCAGCGCCAGCTGATCGGGATTGCGGTAGAGCGCCAACAGCCCGTTTCCGATCAGATTGACGGTGGTCTCGTGCCCGGCGCCGAACAAGAGAATGATGTTGGCGGTCAGCTCCTCGTTGGAGAGCTTGCTGCCGTCCTCCTCGGCCTGCACCAGTTGCGTGGTCAGGTCGTCGCCCGGGCTCTTCCGCCGCAGCTCGAACAGCTGCTGGAAATACATCTGCGCCATCGCGTTGCCGGCATTGGCTTCGGCGATTTCCGCCGGCGACAGGGGCACCGGATCGAGCAGCCGTCCACCGTTGCGCGAGCTGGCATAAAAAACTTCGCGATGATCCTCGGGGATCCCGAGCATGTCGCAGATGATCGTGACCGGCAGGCGGAACGCAAAATCCTCGATCAGATCCATATGCCCGCGGGCGGCAATGCGATCGAGCGTTTGATCGACGACCTGCTGGATGCGCGGCCGCATGTCCTCGACCCGGCGCGCCGTGAACGCCTTCACCACCAGGCCGCGCAAGCGGGTATGGTCGGGCGGGTCCTGCTGCAGCATCCAGCGGCTCATGCTGCGGAAAACCGGCTCCTGCATGATTTTGGGTCCGTACCGCCGCGTCGAGCGCTCGACAAAATCCTTGCCGAACCGCTTGTCGCGCAGCACGAGACTGACTTCGGCGTGCCGGCTCGCGACAAACATGCCAAGCGGCGTGAGGTGCATGGGATCGGTGCTGCGCAGCCGCTCGTAATGCGGATAGGGATCGCGAATGAATTCCGGCGACAGCGGATTGAAAAGCGGCTCGGTCGTCGCAGCCTGAACATGTTCGTTCATGGGCGCCCTTGGATCATGCTGTGAATGCGGGATTAAGCCCACATGCCGGCGGCCACGGCAAGCCGATAGATGGCGGTTCCTGGTCGCCAGTCCTAGGTCGGTATCCGGTGCAACCGGCCCGCCACCGCGCGAATTTTGCCCGGCGACGCGAGCCAGATCGCCAATGCGGAAAAGCCGCTCACTCCGATACCGATCAGGAAGGCCAGTTCATAACTCCCTGAAAGGTCGCGCAGGACGCCCGTGACCAAGGGACCCGCGGCGCCTCCGGCCAGTGCCACGACCATGATGGTGCCGAAAATACTGCCGTAATGTTTGCCCTGAAAGATCTCCACCACCACCGCCCCCATGATGGAGGTCAGGCCGTAGCCGAGCGCGCCCTGCGCCAGAACCATCACGTAGACCAGTGTCAGCGTCGGATAGTGCGCGAGCGCAATCAGCGCCGCAAAGCAGATCGCAAAACCTGCGCAGCTCGCCGACCATATCCATTCACGCCCGACGCGGTCGGAGACGTGTCCAAGCAGGATCTGGCCGGGAATGCCAAGGAGACTGACCGCCCCCAACGCCCAGACCGCGACGCTCGGGCTGAACCCGATGTCAAGGAGATATTTGGTCTGGTGCACCTGGACCGCGTACCAGATGTACAATCCTCCGAAATAACCCGTCGCAAGCCACCAGAAACGCGAGGTCGCGAGCGCGCGCTTCAGCGTCCAGTCGATACCGGCCCAATCGGGATCGACGACATTGGATACCGGTTTCGCCGATGAGGCCGAAGGCGCGGCGTCGCCATCGGGACGCAGGCCGATATCCTCCGGGCGTTTGCGCAATAACAGGTTGATCGGCGCGAGCACAAAGAGAACCAGAAGGCCCATCGCCGTGCAGGCGGTTCGCCACCCGGTTTGCTCGATCATGAGCTGCACCCAAGGCAGCAGCGTGACGGAGCCAACACCGACGCCGGCGAATGCCAGTCCTATGGCGAGGCCGCGCCGGCGATTGAACCAATTGGGCAGAAACAGCGATTGACCGGAATAGCCGAGACAGATGCTTCCGGCGCCGACCAGCACGCCGATAGTCACATAGAGATGCCATGGCCGCGTCGTCAGCGGCGCCAGCAACAGGCCGCCCGCCATCAGCGCGACGCCGAGTTCCATCACGCTGCGGGGACCCAACCGGTCCATCAGGCGGCCGATCAGCGGGCTGACGCCCGCGGAAACCACAAAGCCGAATGAGAAAGCGCCGGCGGTGACGCCGCGCTCCCATCCGAACTCGTCAATGATCGGCGGAAAGAACAGCGAAAACGCGGTGCGGGCGTTGACGCCGATCGCCATGGTGACGAACGTCACCGCGATGATGATCCAGCCGTAAAAGAAGGGAAGCCGCATCCAGGACCTTACCTGTGGAGGTATCGAGGACGCCGCTGATGCCGTGGCGTCCGCCGGGGGAAACCTATATCGTCGAGCAACGCGAAGGCTTGTTCAACTACCAAGGAGGTAAAGATGGCACTGAGTGTCAAGCAGATGATGGAGGCCGCCAACGCCGTGGTGCCAAAGATCACGCCGGCCCAGGCGCGCGAGATGATCGGGAAGGGCAACACGCTGGTACTCGACGTGCGCGATGCACCGGAAGTCGAGAACAGCGGCAAGGTTGCCGGCGCCCTACATGTCTCGCGCGGCATGCTGGAATTTCGCGCCGATCCCGAGTCGCCCTACCACGACAAGAATTTCGCCAAGGACAAGACCGTGATCCTTTATTGCGCATCCGGCGGCCGCGCCGCGCTCGCCGGCAAGCTGCTCAAGGAAATGGGTTACGGCCAAGTCTACAATATCGGCGGCTTCAAGGATTGGGCCGAAAGCGGCGGCGCGATCGAAAAGCCGATCGAGCCCGGCATGTGACGCGTTGAAGCGGCCGTCCGTCCCGGAGCGACCGGACCTTGAGAACGGAACCGGCGGCCGCGAGCCGCTTCACTGCCGCAGAATCGGATGCTCCCGCAGCACCTCCTCCCTGATCGACGCCGCCTGAATCCCCTGAAACAGGATCCGTGCGGTTCTCAGATCGTCGGCCTTCAGGCACAGGCCGACGATCTGGCGCACGGCAGAATCGCGCAACAGGTCATCGGCGATTTTCATGGCGATCGTCATCGCGGTCTTGGCGGCGCGTTCGTACCGCTCGAACTCGTATCTGTTCTTGTTGTCGAGGCGGCCGGCAGAGCCAGCTACCTTCTCGGCGCTGTCGGCGGCGGAACGGCAGATGTCGCGGATCTTGTGGGCGGCCTCAATATCGCCGATCGGCCCCTCGATGGTTTCGTCCCAGATATCCCTGGGCTTCTCCCTGTTGAACCACCGCATCGCCACGCCCGGAATCTCTGAACGCACAGATGGCCGCGCTAACGCGGCCCTTCGGGTCCGGATCATGCTCTAACCGCGCTGCCGGATGGTCGGCGGGGACGGCTTGACCCTCCGTATTGTGATGGGCGAGCCATCGGACTCGAATTGCAATTCGTACTTCCTGCCATTTTTGTCTGTCGCGATACAGGCGATACTGGAAACCTGTCCCGCCGCGAAGTTTCCAAGCTGCGTGCACATTCCAGCCGATAATTCGACGAACGGCACCGGCAGACCATCGACCTTTGGCCTGTTCTTGGAGTTTAGCAGCATCCGGTCGACCGTCAGCTCGTACAGATTGTCCTGCGTCCTGCGGCTATTCTCGCCCGAGAACGAGATGATGTGGCTGTGGTCAGCCGGGTCGTCGAGCGCGATGGTGAAATAGGCCCGGCCGCGGGTGCTGTGGGCATACGCGACAGTCCTGCACGCGAAATCGCGTCCAGCGACTTTTAGCGTGCTGCACCTCCCCGACATCAGCGCCAATAAATCCGTGTCCGGTTCCTGCGGCCTGAGTTCGTTGGCGACCTCCTCGGCGTAAATCGCCTTCGCGTTCGCCGGGTTTAGCCTGAAATTCCCGTCATGCCCCCGCAGAGGATCGCCACGGGATGGCTCGGCAATGGACGGCGCCGCAGTGAGAACCATGGCAACGGCGAAAATTTGCCAGCAGAGGCGCATCATTTTGTCCGGTTGATGAGAATCGAAAAGGTGCCGTGTAACAGATGAGTCGCACGTTATCTGAAATCGCCGGCGTTGTGCCAGTCTCGGTAACCGACCTTTTTGGACTCAAATGAGGCCTGACCCCTCCGGAAGAAAAATTTGGCGGGCCGTAAGTACCTACAGAGTGGTCGCATCGGAGACCGGGCGGATGGGCGGCCGGCGCTTCAAGTCCTCGTTTGACGTGTTTTCTTCACGCGAACCGGTACCCCTTCGCTCGAAAACGCACTAGGCCGCCGGAATTATTTTTCCGGGATTGAAGATGTTCTGCGGATCGAGCGCCTGTTTGATCGCGCGCATCGCGTCGATGGCCTCACAGCCAAGCTCGGTTTTGAGGTACTTCTGCTTGCCCTGTCCGATGCCATGCTCGCCGGTGCAGGTGCCGCCCATCGATTGCGCCCGTTCGACGAGCCGATGCATGAATTCCTCGCCGCGCGCCATTTCGTCGGAATCCTCGACATCGCACAACAGCGAGCAGTGGAAATTGCCGTCGCCGACATGGCCGACAATCGGCGACCGCAGATTGAGGCGCTTCAGATCGGCTTCCGTCTCGGTGACGCAATCGGCAAGCCGCGAGATCGGCACGCACACGTCCGTCGCCACCACGCCTGCGCCGGGGCGCAGCGCCTTGACCGCCCAATAGGCGTCGTGCCGCGCCTGCCACAGTTTGGTGCGATCCTCGGGCCGTGTGGTCCAGGTGAAATCGCCGCCGCCGCATTCTTTGGCGATCTCGCTGAAATTCCTCGACTGCTCGGAGACTTCATTCTCGCTGCCGTGAAATTCCAGCAGCAGCAGCGGGGTCTCCGGCAGCGACAATTTCGAATAGGAATTGCAGGCGCGCACCTGTTCGGCGTTGAGCAGTTCGATGCGCGCGACGGGGATGCCGGTCTGGATCGCCAGTATAGTCGCCTGGCAGGCGCCGCGCACGCTCTCGAACGAACACGCCGCGGCCGCGATGGTTTCGGGAATGCCGCGCAGCTTGATGGTGAGTTCGCTGATGATCCCGAGCGTGCCTTCGGCGCCGATGAACAGATGGGTCAGGTCGTAACCGGCTGAGGATTTCTTCGCCCGCGTACCGGTGGTGATGATCTCGCCGTCGCCGCGCACGACCTTGAGCGCCAGCACATTGTCGCGCATCGTGCCGTAGCGCACGGCATTGGTGCCGGAGGCGCGCGTCGAGGCCATGCCGCCCAGCGACGCGTCGGCGCCGGGATCGATCGGAAAGAACACGCCCTGGTCGCGCAAATGCTCGTTCAGCGCCTTGCGGGTGACGCCGGGCTGGATCACGCAGTCAAGATCCTCGGCGTGGACTTCCAGCACCTTGTTCATGTCGCGAAGATCGATGCAAACGCCGCCTGCCGGGGCGTTGACCTGTCCCTCCAGCGAGGTGCCGGTGCCGAACGCGATCACGGGGACGCTATATTTGGCGCAAATCCGCACCACGTCCTGGATGTCGGATGTCTCCTGGGCCATGACCACCGCGTCGGGCGGCTGCGATTCCAGCCAGGTCGTGGTATGGGCGTGCTGCTCGCGCACCGCCTGTGAGGTGATCAGCCGGTTGCCGAACCGCGCGGCGAGCGCTTCGATGGCGCTCGCCAGCGCTCTCGGCTCTGGCCGCTTCAAATTGTTGGTTATCTTTATTCCCAAAGCGGAATCCTCCCGGCAAAAGTACCGTGGCAAAGGATATATGAGGGGTCAAGGCATCATGTCCCCAACAGACAGGTTGAACATACAGGTTGAACATAATGAATACACGTTCTGCCGGCGACGATCTGCTGCTCGGGCCCGCGCCATTCCTGTCGTCGGTGATGCAGATCGAGCCGCAATGGATCGACTATAACGGCCATCTCAACATGGCCTATTACAATGTGATGTTCGATCGCGCCATCGACGAATTATGGCTGCAACTGGGGATCGGCCCCACCTACATGAAGACGCGCCGGGGCTCGACCTTCACCGCCGAATGCCATGTGCGCTACTTGCGCGAGATTCATCTGGGCGATCCCGTGCAGGTTTCGATCCTGCTCGTGGGCGCGGACGAGAAGCGGCTGCACACCTTTGAGGAATTGCGCCACGCCAGCGAAGGCTGGTTGTCTGCGACTTCGGAAAACATGACCATCCATATCGACATGACCGCGCGAAAAACCGCGCCGTTTCCACCGGATATTCGCGCCCGCATCGAGGCGGTGGCGAACGCCCACAGCGCGGTCGCGCGGCCCGAGGGCATCGGACGAAAAATCGCGATGCCCGCGAAATAACTTCAATCCTTCACCTCCGACGCGGGCGCGACCGCGCGAGACCAATCGCGATCGTTCCGTCCGGACCGGCATCCCTGACTTTCGAAAAAGCCCGAGACCGAGGGAACATAACCGCGCTCTGGCAGCAACCCCCGCGCCGGCGCCGCGGTACGGTTCTGGACCGCCGAATGCCGCGCCTCGTTTCTTTCCGAGAAAGGACGTTTGCTCAAGAATTGAGAGCAAGCTAAACTATCTGCCGCATAAATTCGCACGTTTGGAGAAGTGAATTTCACACACGTCGCTTAGAAATCCGGGCAACCCACAAATTTAGCAAGTAGCGACCCAATGCAACAGTACATTTATCAATCGGCTTGCAGTCTGGCAAAATTGATCCGCGATGGGCAGGCCACGAGCATGGACATCGTTAAGGAGCATGTGCTCCGCATCAAAGAGCACAATGGTCGACTGAACGCGTTCGTGGACTTGTTTGAGGAGGAGGCCCTCGTTACTGCGGCCGAACGCGACAGGCAGGCCAAAGAGGGGAGATTTCTGGGGCCTTTGCACGGCGTTCCCGTCAGCATCAAAGAGCAGTTCTGGATCCGAGGGAAGAGCAGCACAGTCAACGCGAAGATGCACAAGGACTTCGTCGCACCCGAAGATGCTGTTGTCGTGGACCGCATACGCAGGAGCGGAGCAGTGATCCTGGGTCATACCAATGTCCCCAGGTTCCTGGTGGACTACCAAGTGTGGGGCGACCTCTATCCGGAAGGCAAGAACCCCTACAATACCGATTGCACTCCGGGTGGCAGTACCGGTGGAGGAGCCGCGGCGGTGGCGGCAGGATTCTCTCCTCTCGAATTAGGCGGTGACCTAGGTGGGTCAATCCGCGTTCCATCCAATTTCTGCGGCTTGTATGGGCTAAAGCCTACGGAAAAAACAGTTCCCGTGCATGGGAACATTCCGTTGCCGAAGGATTTCAAGACTTTCATTGTTCACCTGTCGCAGGCTGGTCCTTTGGCTCGCACGGTCGAAGACATCGAGACCCTGTGGAGGGTCATAGTCGGCCCGCATGAAAGTGATCGCGATACGCCTCGCATAGAATGGCGCGCGCCTACGAAAACTTCATTGTCTGAATACAAGGTCGCATGGGTGGACGGCTGGCCGGACTATCCGGTGAGCAAGCAGGTCAGCGGAGCAATCCGCGACTTTGTCGAAAAACTCGAACAACACGGTTGCCGTGTGGAAAAGAAGGCCCCCGAGGGGGGCGTGCATGCAGAATCACTCGACCTGTGGATGGGGATCTTCCCTTATGTGGTTGCTCAGGGTGTCCCTTGGGTGGTTAGATTTTTTCTAAAGATGGATTTGAATTCGACAATACTGAAGGGCATGACGAAGCATCGAACGAATTTTAACAAGGCTTTTCGAATGTCCGCCAACCACTACGGCGAAATGATGCTGCGCCGGAGCATCGTCGTGTCAAGGTGGGAACGCTTCTTCCAGGACTATGATTTCCTGATTTGCCCGAGCGGATTTGGCCCAGCTTACCCGAGAACAAAGGTCGGCAACAAACTCCACTATGAGGACACAGAACTAGTCTACGCGAATTACGTCTGGCCCTTCATGGGCTGCTTCAATGCGTCTGGACATCCGGCTATGAACATCCCCATCGGACTTGGAAAAGAGGGACTTCCCTTGGGCGTCCAGCTCGTCGGCCCCTATTGGAGCGAGCCGGAACTAATCACTTTTGCCAAACATGCATCTCAACTGTCTGAGGGATTCGTAAGACCAGCCGGCTACTGATAGAAGACTTGCGGTTATAAATCCGGTGTCCCGATACCCCTTGTTTGCTGATAAATTCACACGGTAAATGACGGAAATGGCCGAAGCAGACACTTCGCCCCTATTGACGAATGGCAGCTGCGGGTCATGAGCGCGATTTTGCGGTCGCAATCAAGGAGGTCGGGCGCAGTCCGCTGTGCGCCCCAAACCTGCCCTTTCCCAATCGACGAGTGGCCAGCGCCGTCACTGCTACCTTGATTGTTCGCAGTCCTTTGAAGGCTCCGGATTTCGCCTGCCACGCCAAAGCAACTCCCGCCCTTCATGCTCCTGCTCAAGTTGCTTCCTAAGCTGGAGAAACTGATACACCGCACAGCCATGTCGGGATAACTCCTGTCAAATCCGCCTCCAAAACCCTATATGCCTCCCATTCCTGCTATGAAGGCTCCCTTCACGGCCCCGCGGTGCCATCGTGGGGGCAAGACAAATCGCAAATGACCGAGCCGAACAAGCTGCCCCCCCACGGCGTCCCCGGCCACCAGCCGGCGGCTGGCGGCATCGCCGCGCGCGCCCGGGCGGCTGCGACCCCGCAATATCTCGCCGGCCTCAATCCCGAGCAGCGCGAGGCGGTGGAAACGCTTGATGGTCCCGTGCTGGTGCTGGCCGGCGCCGGAACCGGCAAGACGCGCGTGCTGACCTGCCGCATCGCCCATATCCTCTCTACGGGCCGGGCACGGCCGGGGGAAATCCTCTCGGTCACCTTCACCAACAAGGCGGCGCGCGAGATGAAACTGCGCCTCGGCCACATGCTCGGCCAAGCCGTCGAAGGCATGCCGTGGCTCGGCACCTTTCATTCCATCGGCGGGCGAATTCTGCGCACCCATGCCGAGATGGTGCAGCTTAAATCCAATTTCACCGTGCTCGACGTCGACGATCAGGTCAGGCTGCTCAAGCAGCTGTTGCAAGCCGAGAACATCGACGACAAGCGCTGGCCGGCGCGGATGCTCGCCGGCCTGATCGACGGCTGGAAGAATCGCGGGCTGAGCCCGGCGCAGGTGCCGCCGGGCGAAGCCGCGGTGTTCGCCAACGGCAAGGGCGGCAAGCTCTATGCGAGCTATCAGGAACGGCTGAAGATCCTCAACGCCGCCGACTTCGGCGATCTGTTGCTCGAGAATATCCGGCTGTTCCGCGAACACCCCGATGTGCTCCGGCAATACCAGACCCGCTTCAAGTTCATTCTGGTGGACGAATATCAGGATACCAACGTCGCGCAGTACCTCTGGCTGCGGCTTTTGGCGCAGGCGCCGTCGAAGCCGGGCGCGCCTCCTCTAACCTCGCCCCGCTTGCGGGGAGAGGTCGGCGCGCAAAGCGCGCCGGGTGAGGGGGAGCCTGCCGCACAGCCGGTGTCCACGGAGAGTACCCCTCACCCCAACCCTCTCCCCGTGAAGGACGGGGAGAGGGAGAAGACTGTTGCGCCCTCCTCTCCCCCCAAGAACATCTGCTGCGTCGGCGATGACGACCAGTCGATCTATGGCTGGCGCGGCGCCGAGGTCGACAACATCCTGCGCTTCGAGCACGACTTTCCCGGCGCCAAAGTGATCCGGCTCGAGCGCAATTACCGCTCCACCGGCCACATCCTCGCCGCCGCCTCGCATTTGATCGCGCATAATGAAGGCCGGCTCGGCAAGACGCTGCGCACCGAAGACGTCGACGGCGAAAAGGTCACCGTGACCGGCGCCTGGGACTCCGAAGAGGAAGCCCGCGCCATCGGCGAGGAGATCGAGGAACTGCAGCGCGCCGGCCACAAGCTCAACGATATCGCCATTTTGGTGCGGGCCTCGTTCCAGATGCGCGAATTCGAAGATCGCTTTGTCACCCTCGGCCTGCCCTATCGCGTCATCGGCGGCCCCAGGTTCTACGAGCGCGCCGAAATCCGCGACGCGCTGGCGTACTTGCGGGTGATCAACTCCGCTGCCGACGACCTCGCCTTCGAGCGTATCGTCAATGTGCCCAAGCGTGGCCTCGGCGACGCCACGGTGCAGATGTTGCACGACCATGCCCGCAAGCGTCGCATTCCTTTGTTCGAGGCCGCCCGCGCCGTGGTCGAAACCGACGAGCTGAAGCCGAAAGCCCGCGGCGCCTTGCGCGACCTTCTCGCCAGTTTCGACCGCTGGCGCGCGCAGCGTGAGGTGACCACGCACACCGAACTCGCCGAGATCGTGCTCGACGAGAGCGGCTACACCGGGATGTGGCAGAAGGACCGTTCCGCCGACGCCGCCGGACGGCTTGAGAACCTCAAGGAACTGGTCCGCTCGATGGAGGAGTTCGAGAACCTGCAAGGATTCCTCGAACACATTTCGCTGGTGATGGACCGCGAAGGCGGCGCCGAGGACGATGCGGTGTCGCTGATGACGCTGCATTCGGCCAAGGGACTTGAGTTCGACAACGTCTTCCTGCCCGGCTGGGAGGAAGGCCTGTTTCCGAGCCAGCGCACGCTCGACGAACAGGGCCGCGCGGGGCTGGAAGAAGAACGCCGTCTCGCCCATGTCGGCCTGACCCGCGCGCGCCGCCGCGCCAAGCTCTACTTCGCCACCAACCGGCGCATTCACGGCACCTGGTCAACCACGATCCCCTCGCGCTTCCTCGACGAGTTACCGGCGCACAATGTCGAGATCACGGAATCCAAGGGCGGCTCGGGCTGGGGCGGCGCCAGTGGCTACGGCCCGTCGCGCTTCGACAATGTGGAATCGTTCGGATCAAGCTATACGACGCCGGGCTGGCAGCGCGCGCAGGCCAACCGCGCCCGCGGCCAAAGCGGCCGCCAGGGGCAGGCCGGCGGCTTCAACGAAAGCCAGTCGCCATTTTCCGGTTCGCGCAGCGATACTTCTTCAAGGGGTAACGGCTTCTCGCGCAACAAGCGTGCGCCCATGGTGATCGAGGGCGAACTGATCGCCAAATCCACCGGCACCACCTCGGAATTCAACCTGGACGACCGGGTGTTTCACCAGAAATTCGGCTACGGCAACGTCGTGAAGGTCGACGGCAACAAGCTCACCATCGCGTTCGAGAAGGCCGGCGAGAAGAAGGTGGTCGACAGTTTTGTCGAGCGGGTGTGAACCTCCCGCACCCGACCCAGGGCCAGCCTTTGATCCGCTCATAAGTGGCAAAAGCCTGCCCACTTTGCATCATGAAGGTATTATTAATCGGCTTGCTGCGCTGCAGCATCGCCGGAATGATGCGAAAAACTAACCGAATCCATCGCATTTGAGCGAATTTTGATCGGCAATACTTCCACGCCGCATTTACCGAAAACTTGCGCGTGAGGAGTACCATCCCTGCCAGATAGTCCTTTGGTCCGCATTTGTTTTGCGATTTAGGGCCGGCATATGAGTCTGCAATTCAAGACTGCCAAGAAGAACGAGGCAACGTCGTTTCTTCGCGATCTCGACGAGGCGGTCACGCGCGGGACACCCGAGACCCGCGCTCGGGCGTTGTGGCATACTACCAACCTGATGATTGCCGGGCGGTTTAGCGAGGACGAAATCTGGACCTTCGGCGAGGTCGTCACGCGGCTGGCCGATGAGATCGAGGTGGCGGCCCGCGCGCAGCTGTCCCAGCGGCTGGCCCGCTTTGACCGCGCCCCAGTCAATATCATTCACAAGCTTGCCTTCGACAACTCGATCGAAGTCGCGGGCCCGGTCCTGCGGGAGTCCAAACGGCTCGAACCTTACGCGCTGGTAGCCAACGTCTGCACCAAGAGCCAGACCCACATGCTCGCGATCTCGAAACGGGAATCGCTACCGGAGAGGGTCACCGACGAGCTCGTGACGCGCGGCAACGAGGAAGTGGTGAGCTCGGTTGCACAGAACAACGGGGCGCGTTTTTCCGACTTCGGCTTTCTGCACATGATCACGCGCGCCGAGGGCAATTCCATCCTCGCCGAGCAATTGGGTCTGCGCAAGGACATCCCCCGGCACATTTTCCAGCAGCTGATCGCGAAGGCGTCGAACGATGTGAAGCAGCGGCTCGAACGCGAACGTCCCGAAATGGCCAACGACATTCAGTCGTCAGTGACCGACGTCGCGGGCGCGCTGCAGTCCAAATTCGGCCCGGTCTCGCGAAGTCATTTTGTCGCAAAGCGCGTGGTGGCGACGCAGCACCGGCTGGGCAACCTGAATGAGAGCAGCATATCCACCTACGCGCGATCCCACAGGATCGACGAGGTCACGATCGGATTGTCGCTACTGTGCTCATTGCCGGGTGATGTGATCGAACGCGCGCTTCTGGACAAGAGCCCGGAAACGCTGCTGATCCTCGCCAAAGCCCTCGGCTTCTCCTGGGAAACGACGATGGCGCTGCTGTTTCTCGGCGCCAAGGATCACCGCATCACCGCGCAGGATTTGAGAGACCTGGAAAGCGAGTATGGCCGCCTCAACATCGAGACTTCGCGGAGCGTTCTCGCATTTTATCAGTCGCGCAAGAATGGGGGAGCTGCGGACGCCGGCGCGCAGCGGCAGCCCGCGCCTGCCGCGCCATAAGGGGGCCAATGAACATGAACGCGATCACATTCGGCAAAGGCGTGCCGGTATTTGGCAAAACCGCAGCCGGAGGCTTCGGCCGGAAAGGCGATACGCCGAACGGGAACGGTGAAGCATCCAAGCAGGATGGAGCACTGGATGTGGCCCGGACTGTTCTCGAAGCCGCGACCGATCTCAGGGACGAAGCGACGGCCGAGGTCTGCCGGCGCGTCATCGAAGCGAGCTTGAACGGGCGGCAGCCCTCCACATCCGACCTGCTCATCATCAGCAGGTATTTCCAGTGAGCGACCTGAAGGCCTGATCCTGCCCTGCCGGAAGAAATTCACGACGAAACTATTTTTCGCCGAGCACATCCCCGAACAGCACCCAGGACTTTCCGTCAAACCGCGCCATCTGAATCTGCCGGATCGGCGTGACGTTGTGCGGATCGGTATAGATCCTGATGCCCGGAAGCAGCATCGGCATCGTGACGCCGTTCAACGCCGTCGCCTGTTTGATGATGTTGTCGCGGGAAAGATCATCGCCGCAATTTTGCAGCACCAAAGCCATGATCTGCGCCGCCGTATAGCCCTGCACGTTGTATAGATCGCCGGTAGAGGCGTTCGGCTGGTACTTCCTCATCCATGCGAGCCAGTCCTTGAGCGCGGCATCGTCCGCCCAGCGCACATCGTTGGGGTCTTTGAGGTAAAGCCCGGTGACCACGCCGATCGCGTTCTCGATGCCGGCCGGCTCCAGCACCGCGGAGAAGGAGTTCGAAACCGACGGCAGGATGATCAGCGGCTTCCAGCCCATGCTCGCGGCCTTCTTGATGGCCTGCGCTGCGAATTTGGGCGTCGCCTCGGCGAAGAAAACATCCGCGCCGGACTCCCGCATGGTGACCATCTGGGAATCGATCGTCGGATCGGCGGTCAGATAGGTCGTCTCGGAGACGAGCTGATCGACATGCTCGCCGAGGCCCGCCTTGAAACCCCTGACGTAATCCTTTCCCGCGTCCTCGTTCGGCGCGATCACCGCGATCTTCGCGTTCGGCCTGGTCTGCAGGATAAACTGTGCATAGAGACGACCTTCGAGTTCGTAGGTTGGATTGAAACCGACCGTCCATGGAAAATGTTCGGGGTCGTTCCACCTCGTCGCGCCCGATGAAACGAAGACCTGAGGGATGCGTCTGGCGTTGAGATATTTCTGCACGGATATATTGGGCGCGGTGCCGACCGAACTGAACATCGCCAGCACGTCGTCCTGTTCGACAAGCTTGCGGGTCTGTTCGACCGTCTTGGCGGGCGAGTAGGCGTCATCCAGCGTCAGGAAATCGATCTTGCGTCCATTGATGCCGCCTTGATCGTTGAGCATCTGAAAGTAAGCCGCCTCGGCGCGCGCGATCGTGCCATAGGCCGACGCCGGCCCACTGTAGGGCGCGGTGTTCCCGAGTTTGATGGTGGTCTCCGCCGCGCTGCACCCGCCGGCCGGCAGCATCGCGAGTGCCGTGGCGACGAGCGATCCCGCGAGAAATCTGTCGCAAAATGACAAGGTCCGGCGCCCTCCCCTGGCGATCGTGCGATTTTGCTTTGGTTGACGAAGCATATTTTGATTGGCTCCCCGCCGGCAATCGCGAAAAAATGCAACGCCTCGCCGGCATCTGTTCTTCGTCTGCATATCTTTCGGAAAGGGGACGGCAAGCCGATTGCACCGCCAGGCTTGACTTTCCTATCTGTCCAGCCTCGCGAGCCTCCGCCCTGATGCTTTCCCCTGCTTCCCGTCAGACCTGCAACCCACCCATGCCTTCCATCATATCCGTTTCAAATCTGTCCAAGATCTATGGCTCCGGTTTCAAGGCGCTGAACAACATCAATCTGGACATCGAGCGCGGCGAGATTTTTGCGTTGCTCGGACCGAACGGCGCCGGCAAGACCACGCTGATCAGCATCATCTGCGGGATCGCCAATCCAAGCGAAGGCCGCGTCACCGTCGACGGCCACGATATCAACCGCGACTATCGGGCCGCGCGTTCGCTGATCGGCCTGGTGCCGCAGGAACTGCACACCGACGCCTTCGAATCGGTATGGGCGACCGTCAGCTTCAGCCGCGGCCTGTTCGGCAAGCCGAAAAATCCGGATCACATCGAAAAGGTGCTGAAGGACCTGTCGCTGTGGGAAAAGAAGGACGCCAAGATCGTCACTCTTTCCGGCGGCATGAAGCGCCGGGTGATGATCGCGAAAGCGCTGTCGCACGAGCCGCAGATTCTGTTTCTCGACGAGCCGACGGCGGGCGTCGACGTCGACCTGCGCAAGGGCATGTGGGAAGTGGTGCGGACGCTGCGGGCCTCGGGCGTCACCATCATCCTCACCACGCATTACATCGACGAGGCGGAGGAGATGGCCGACCGCGTGGGCGTCATCAACAAGGGCGAGATCATCCTGGTCGAGGACAAGGCGAACCTGATGCAAAAGCTCGGCCAGAAGCAGTTGAAGCTGCATCTGCAAGGCAGGATCGATGCGATTCCAACCTCGCTTGCCAGCTATAATCTCGAACTTTCAGAAGGCGGCTGCGAACTGACCTACAACTACGACACCAAGGGAGAGCGCACCGGCATTACCAGCCTGCTCGGCGATCTCAGGGCCGCCGGCATCCGCTTCTCGGACCTCGACACCGTCAAGAGTTCGCTGGAAGACATCTTCGTCAGCCTGGTGCGAACGCCATGAATTTCAGGGCCGTCCGCGCGATCTACAGGTTCGAAATGGCGCGCACCTGGCGCACGCTGCTGCAGAGCATCGTTTCGCCCGTGGTTTCGACCTCGCTGTATTTCGTGGTGTTTGGCGCGGCGATCGGCTCGCGCATCACCTCGGTGGAGGGCGTCAGCTACGGCACTTTCATCGTGCCGGGGCTGGTGATGCTGTCGGTGCTGACACAGAGCATCGCCAATGCCTCGTTCGGCATCTATTTTCCAAAATTCGTCGGCACGATTTACGAGATATTGTCGGCGCCGATCTCCTATTTCGAGATCGTGCTCGGCTATGTCGGCGCGGCCGCGACCAAATCGATCATCCTCGGCCTGATCATTCTGGCCACCGCCGGCCTGTTCGTGCCGCTGCAAATCCATCATCCCTGGTGGATGCTGACGTTCCTGGTGCTGACGGCGGTGACCTTCAGCCTGTTCGGCTTCATCATCGGCATCTGGGCCGACGGCTTTGAAAAGCTTCAGATGATCCCGATGCTGGTGGTGACGCCGCTGACGTTCCTCGGCGGCAGCTTCTACTCGGTGAACATGCTGCCCTCGGGCTGGCGCACGATCACGCTGCTCAATCCGGTGGTCTATCTGATCAGCGGCTTCCGCTGGAGTTTTTACGAAATCTCCGACGTCAGCATGAACGTCAGCGTCGGGATCACGCTGACGTTTCTCGCCATCTGCATGATCGTGGTGTGGTGGATCTTCAAGACCGGGTATCGGCTGAAGAATTGACCTGCCCTTCGTCACCGATAGCAGTGGAAGTGACCGTAGCGATTGTAGTAGCCGCGGCAGCGATAGTGACCCCGATAGGGAATTCCGAACACGCCCTCGACAGCGCCCACCGCTCCGCCAACGCCGGCCCCAATCGCGCCGCCGACCACCCCGCCCACCGGACCGGCAGCCCGGTTGCCTTCATACGCACCTTCCTGCGCGCCGCGCACAATGCCCTGGGCGTGTCCGGAACGAGGGATCGCAAGCAGGGCGAGAGCCAATGCCGCACCGGCAAGCAGGCGCGTTACCGGCGAAACTGTCCGTAGCGTCGAAACCGTGATCTTCGTCGTGTTCGTCATCGTTCTCATCTTGATTCCTCGTGGCCGGCCGCATCGCGCCGACGGGATGGGCCTCTGTAACGCCGGCGTGACCTATGGGTTCCACGTTCATCACGAACCCGCGAAGACCCGTGCGGCGGGAAGCGAAAACCGCAGCCCACGCCAGTTTCAGCCCCACCACCGCCTTGTTTGCGCCCGCCAGAGCATTAACGATCCCCCGACGCGCCACTGGAACCAGGGCCGGTTTTCCTGCATATTCGCTGTCGGGGGATGGTGAGCGGCACGGCAACCAAGGCCCGGAGGCCAAAGGCAAGATGCGTTCCTTCCTCGTTGCTTTCGCTGGTTTGATGTTGTTCGCCAGCGGCGCCGCTCAGGCGAATGTCTCGATCACCGTCGACAAGAATGCGCAAATGATGACGGTGGCGGTCGACGGCGTCGAGCGCTACCACTGGCCGGTTTCGACCGGCATTCCCTCGCACGAGACGCCGAACGGCAGCTTCCGCACCTTCCGCATGGAGGAAGACCACTACTCCAAGGAATTCGACGACGCGCCGATGCCGCACTCGATCTTCTTCACCAAGATCGGCCATGCGATCCACGGCACCGATTCCGAAGGCAGGCTCGGCACCCCCGCCTCGCATGGTTGCGTGCGGCTGTCGCGCGCCCACGCCTCGACGCTGTATGCGCTGGTGCAGGAACAGGGCGTGCTCAACGCCACCGTAACGCTGACCGGCTCGTCCCAGATCGCGCTCGCCCGCAACCCGGGCCGCGCCAATGCCGCCGTCGCCCGCCGCGATCCCGCTCCGCAATATGATCCGCAGTACCAGGATGACCGGCAATACGGTGCCGTCGGCGGCCCCGTCCAACTGACGCCGCAGCCGCAATTGCTGCCCGGCCGCCGCAGCGCGCCGCAGGTCCAGGCCGATGACGGTTACATCTATCCGGCGGACGGCAGTTCGAGCGACACGCGCTATCCGTCGCCGCGCGGCAGCCGGCGCGTCTATGACGGACAGGTCTATTATCAGCAGCAGCCCGCTTACGACAGCCGCGGCTACTACGACCCCCAATCCGCTCCGCAGGTCTACGCGCCACGGCAGCGTGGGTTGTTCGGCTATCAGAATTGACGTTGCGGCTCGCGGTCGCCCACCCAGCCTAGATCTGGGCGGCGTCCTTCAAATCCCATTTGATGGAAGCGAGCAGCGATCGCAGAGAGTTCTGAGCTGCCAGGGCGGACCTGCGGCAACGATGCGGGCGGCAATGGCGTGGGACCGGGGGCCGGACCTAGCCCCAAGGCGATCGAGAAAATCCGCCAAAGCGGCGTTACCCGCGAACCGTGCCGCTTCATAGCTGCTGAAGCCACCGGCTTCCAGCCACACACCCATCGGCTTGCCGCGCCGGATGATGCGCCAGCGCCACGAAGGTGGGTGGGCCACATCGCGTATTGCCATCACGTAGTAGCCCCAGTCGTCGCGCGGGCGGATCATGAGGGATGCGACCGCTCGAAAGCATTGCCTTGACGCTGCGGCGCAGGGGGACGCCCTCCGCCGCCAAGCCAAATGAAAATGACGACCGTGCTCATGTCGATGCCGCGGCGCGCCTAGCTTGCGCCCCTGAGCCTGCACGAGGTGTTGCAGGTAACCGTGTTGCCCTTCATGCAGGCCCTGCACACGTCAACACACTGGCTAAGCTGCCTTGCATCATAGCTCGCGTAACGCTGGGCGATACACGAACGCTCCTGATCGGTGTACTCAATTTCCTTCGAACACGACGCAAGGCAAAGCGCCAGCGCTGCCCACGGAATGAGGTTTCGCAATTGCACGGCACGCTCTCCAAATGCTCGCCGTTGGACGCGCCTGGCCCGCCGCGCCTGGATCGGGCCAAGCCGCCCAGCTCATATCGGTCAGTCAGTCTTGTAATTTATCGTGTTCAAAATTAGCGCGTGAGACTGACGACGCAAAACGGTCACCGCGAACCGGACAAAACGAACTGCGCCCAAACCGATATCGTTACGCGATTCGCGAAAGTTGGCGATGGCCCGCCCCTGGGAACGAACATAATTCTCTTGAAGCTGCCCCTCGGACCTTTCCTTTTTGAGGAAGCCGAACCCGCCCAGTGCAGGGTTTCACCCACCCTCGCCTGTTGCCGCGTAGCCCGCGCCGCGGTCGGCGGCGCCGCCGCCGACTTGCCGCGCATGCGCGCCCGGTAGGCCAGGAGAAACATGGCCGCGTCGATGTTTTCTTTTGACGCGTTTTCTTCACGCGAACCGCCCCCGGATCAAGTCCGAGGGCATGCTTCGCACGAAAACGCTAAGTTTTCAAAAACCCAATGAAATAAGCCGGCGAACGATTCCGCCGACGCTGGCATGATGACGCCGGTGATAGCGATAGTGTCTTGTCGTTGGCGCGGATTCGTCGGAAGTCGACGACACGGTCCGGCCCGGCCCGATGGCTTCAAACTGCGCCTTCTGCTCGTCGGTCAAGTCTCCATAGAGATCGTCAAGCGCCGCCCGCACGATCTCGACCGATTCAAGCATGGTGTCCAGTCGTTCGCCGACGGCGGCGAGCCGGGCCGGCGGCGTCAGGGCGGCGTCGGGCTTGCAGGAGGCTTTGAGCATATCCCTCGCCCTGGCGCTGGCCTCCTTCAGGGCAGCGAAACTCGCGCGCTGCGCTTCGGTCGGATGCACCCTCGCCTCGATTTCGGCGGCCGGCCAATCCGCCGCATCCGGCTGCGCGCTACAGCCCTGGGCGAGCGGGCCCTCGGCGTCCGGGGCAACCCGGCCGCGGCGCCGATTGCTGCGTTGTTCGTCACGTTGATCCTGGCCGAGCGCGGTCAGCCGCGCCTTTTGCTCGTCATCGAGGAGGCCGTAAAAATGATCCAGCGGCGGCTGCATCATGCCAACCGCCGCGACCATCGCTTCGAGGCGTGTTTGCATGGCGGCGAGCCGAGCCGGCGCGGTCAGCGCGATCTGTGTCGGACATGCGGCTTTGATGCTCTGCGCAGCCTTCACCGACGCATTGGCAAGATCATCGAGCGCCGTACGCTGGGCGTCATTGGGCTGAATGGCTTGCTGGATTCGATCGATCGGGAGACCAGCGATGTCACGGCTGTCCTCGCCGCACATTTGCGATAATTCATCCGGCGGAGGATTTGCCGCCACCGACGCGGACGGCGCCGGCGCTGCGCCGCCGGAATAGCCGCCACCCGGCGGCAAATAGCCGGTCAGATCGTCATAGCCATAAGGCGCGAAGATGCCGGCATAGAGATCGCCATAGCCGTACCCCCAGAACGAGGGATCGTAACCCCACATCGCGTAGTCATAGAAATCGTAATAGGCGAACGGCCAAAACAGCGGGCCGACCCAGCCATATCCGCCATTGCCGTGCCGCCACCATCCACCGCGCCGGTCATGCCATCCCGCCCTTGCCGCGCTGGCCGCGATGAGCGCGCGGTTGCCGGGATTGTGCAATCCGCCCCGGTTGTGCATGGCGCGGGCGACGGTGCGCGAACTCAGCGCGTTGTGGACGGCCCTCGACCTGACGGCGGCGCTCCGGCCTGCCAAATTGCTGCCGGAATTGCGGACGGCAAACGAGCGATTGCCGCTGAAACCCGATCGCCCGGCCGATTGGGATATCCCAGACCTGCCACTGAAGTGGCGTCCACCGCCGCCGCTGAAGCGCGCCCCGCCGCCGCGCATCCCGCCGTAATGTGCGCCGCCGAAGTGTCCACCGCCGCCAAAATGACCGCCACCACCGAAATGACCGCCGCCACCGAAGTGGCCGCCACCACCGCCGCGGCCGCCGCCACCTCCGCCGCCTCTGCCGGCCGCGTAGGCCGCGCCCGCAAGCGCGATCGAAAGAACAATCACGGACAGGATCTTGAGTTTTGACACGACACCCTCCTCAAGCGCCCCCGCTCTTGCTTCCAAGCCTTGCTTCCCTTCAGGAAGTGGCACAATTGAGGTAACTTCACGCCATGGCGCCTGAATAACGCCTGAACGGCACGTGCAGTTCCAGGAGTCGTCCCGCATCGGCCGGGTGTCGCCCGGCCTGCGTTCACGTTTTGAGGATCATTGCTCGCCGTCGCGCAGCCGCCGGTACACCGCGCCAAGCACATTGGAGTAATCGTCGGTCCAGACCCGCTGTTTCTCGTCGGCTTCGGTCTCCGCCCATTGATCCGACGAAGCCAGTTTGCCGATATCGGCTTCCTCGCGCGCCGATAGCACGACCGAGGTCGAGAAGATGTATTCGCCGTCGCGCCCGGAATCCTCGCTGTAGACCCAGCTCTTGAGATCGTTGGCCTCGGCGATGCCGACCACGACGCTGGACAATTCCAGGTGCCGGTTCGAGACATGCATCAGCACCGCGCCTTGCGGCGCGAGCTTGTCCTTGTAGATCTTCATCGCCTCTTCGGTGGCAAGATGGATCGGGATCGCATCCGACGAATAGGCGTCGACGACGATCAGATCGTAGATGCCGTCAGGCTCACGCGCGAAGGTCAGCCGCGCGTCGCCGATCACCGGCTTCAGATCCGGCTCGCAGTCCCGGATGTAGGTGAAATATCGGGGGTCGCGCGCGGTATCGACCATCGACTGATCGATCTCGAAGAACTTCCAGATCTCCCCCGGCTCGGAAGCGCAGGTCAGCGTGCCGGCGCCAAGGCCGATCACCGCCACGCGAAGCGCTGCGCCCTTGCGCTCGCGGATCGCCGTGATCGCCTGACCGATGCCGCCGTCCTTGTGGTAATAGGTGATCGGTTCGGGCCGCCCCGGCACAGGCGTGCCGTCGTCGTTCTGGAATTTCTCGGCGCCGTGGATCGTGGTGCCGTGCATCAGCACGTGATACTGGCCGTGCGGCGTTACCACGATCTTGTGGACGCCGAAGAAGCTGCGCACGGTTTCCACCCGCCCGTCGTCGGCCGGATAGACCCGGATCAGCACCAGCGCCAGCGCCGCCAGGGAAGCGAGCTTCCAGCGGTCCGCCCTGAGCAGCAGCGCCAGCAGCATCCCGACGGCCGCGACCGCGCCGGCCACATACACCCGCTGCTCCTCGAGCCAGTCGAACACCCGGCCCGTGCCAAAGGAAGGCGCGATCAGCGCCACCGCGAGGGCGAGCAGAAGCGGCCAGTACCAGCGGCTCCAGCGCGACCAGCGTTCCTCGCCGGACGGCCGGCACAACACGGCCAGCACCACCAGGATCGGGTATTCCGCGACCCACGAAAACGCGTACGGCGCGATCAGGCCGGCGAACAGGCCGCCGACCATGCCGCCGAACGACAGCGCGACATAGAACCCGGTGAGATATTTGGCGGCGGGGCGGGTGCGCGCCAGTTCGCCATGGCAGGCCATCGCAATGACGAAGAAACAGAGCTGATGGCCGCCGAGCGTCAGCAGCAGGTTCTGTTCGCCGCCGAATGCCAGCAGCACGATGACGCCCGCGATCGCCACCGGCTGAACCATCAGCACCCATTTGTGCGGCAACAGCGGGCGCGACTGGAACACCAGCACCCAGGTCAAGAGATAGAGCGACAGCGGCAGCACCCACAGCAAGGGCGCCGCGGCGACGTCGGTGGAAATATGCGCGGTCACTGCGATCAACAGGCCCGACGGCACCGCGGCGAGAAAGATCCAGCGCGCGCGCAGGATCCAGGGCGGCGCAGGGGCATCGGTGTCCGTGGCCAGCACATCCACCGCGGCCGACTTAGGCGAGCGGGCGAGCAGCACGCCGCATGCCCCGATCAGAACGATCAGCAAGCCGTAGCCGCCGGTCCAGATCAGGTTTTGCGTGCGCAGCGTGAACATCGGCTCCAGCAGCACCGGATAGGACAACAGCGCCAGGAAACTGCCGATATTGGAGGAGGCATAAAGAAAATAGGGATCGGGGCCATTCGGATGACCGGTGCCGACGAACCACGCCTGCAGCAGCGGGTTGTTCGCCGCCAGCGCGAAGAACGGCAGCCCGATCGAGACCGCGAACAGGCCGAGCAGCCAGAGCGCGTAGCCTGAGGTCGGCGGCTCGCCCCATCCGCCCGCAATCGACAGCGGCAGCGTGGCAAGCGCGATCACCAGCAGCACCAGATGCACCGCGACCGGAATCATGCGGTTGCGGAGCCGCATCAGATAATGCGCATAGGCGTAGCCGGCGAGCAGCAGCGACTGGAAGAACACCATCGCCACCGACCACACCGCGGGCGATCCGCCGAGCCGCGGCAGCACCATTTTCGTGAACAGCGGCTGCACCGAAAACAGCAGCAGCGCGCTGACAAAAATGGCGGCGGTATAGACCACCAGCACCAGCCGGTTTCGGCTCGCGGAAGGCCGGTCCGCGACCACGGACGGATCAGGTAGCGTCATGAGAACTCCGGCAAAGCGTTTTCAGGCGAAAACGCGTCAAACAAAAGATCCCGGCCGGCGCCGGGAGCGGCAATGGAGCATAGGGCACCGCAGCGTACAATGCAGGACGGGGTACCAAACCGGTGACTTCATGCTGTGCCAATGTTCACATCTTCGCTATGGAGTACGAGAAGTGGCGAGACGTGACAGACGAAAAATGAAGCAGGCATGAACGAAACGGACGTTGTCATCATCGGCGCCGGGCATAACGGCCTCACCTGCGCGGCGTATCTCGCGATGGCCGGCCTGCGCGTGAAAGTGGTCGAGCGCCGCAAGGTGGTGGGCGGCGCCGCGGTCACCGAGGAGTTCCATCCGGGTTTCCGCAATTCGGTCGCGGCCTACACGGTCAGCCTGCTCAACCCGCAAATCATTTCGGACCTGAGGCTGGCCGAGCATGGCTTGCGCATCGTCGAGCGCCGCGCGCAGAACTTTTTGCCTTCCCCCGATGGCAGTTATCTGCTGACCGGCGAGGGCCGCACCCGGCAATCCCTGGCAAGGCTCAGCGAACGCGACGCCGAGAGCCTGGAAGGGTTTAACCGCCGGCTTGAAGAGATCGCCGACGTGCTGCGCGCGTTCGTGCTGCGCGCGCCACCCAACATCACGCAAGGGTTCGGCACTGGCGCGATCCGCGAGAGTTTTAACGCGCTCGGCGCCGCGAACATCCTGCGCCAGCTTTCGCTGGAACAGCAGCGTTCGCTGCTCGATCTGTTCACGCGTTCGGCCGGCGAGATGCTGGACGAGGTTTTCGAGAACGATCTGGTGAAGGCGCTGTTCGGGTTCGACGCCATCGTCGGCAATTATGCGAGCCCTTATGCGGCGGGCTCGGCCTATGTGATGCTGCATCACGCGTTCGGCGAGGTGAACGGCAGGAAGGGCGTCTGGGGCCATGCCATCGGCGGCATGGGCGCGATCACCCTGGCCATGGCGCGCGCCGCGGGCGGGCATGGCGTCGAGATCGCGCTCGAGGCAGGCGTCCGGGAGGTGATCGTCGAACGCGACCGCGCCGTGGGCGTCATCCTCGACAACGGCGAAACCGTGCGCGCCAGATACGTCGCTTCAAGCGTCAATCCGAAGCTGCTGTATACGCGGCTGGTGCCCTCCGATGCGGTCCCTGCGGATTTCCTCACGCGCATCGGAAACTGGCGCAACGGCTCCGGCACGTTCCGGATGAATGTCGCCCTCAGCACCCTGCCCTCGTTCACGGCATTGCCCGGGCCGGGCGATCATCTCACCGCCGGCGTCATCATCGCCCCCGGCCTTGGTTATATGGACCGCGCCTGGCAGGATGCGCGCAACCATGGCTGGAGCCGCGAGCCGGTGGTCGAGGTGCTGATCCCCTCGACACTGGACGAGACGCTCTGCCCGCCGGGCCGGCATGTCGCGAGCCTGTTCTGCCAGCACGTCGCGCCGGAATTATCAGGCGGAAGGTCATGGGACGACCACCGCGAGGAAGTCGCCGATCTCATGGTCGCGACCGTGGACCAATACGCGCCGGGTTTTTCGGCGAGCGTGATCGGGCGGCAAATCCTCTCCCCGCTCGACCTGGAGCGCCAGTTCGGACTCCTGGGCGGCGACATCTTCCACGGCGCGCTGACGCTGAACCAACTGTTCTCGGCGCGGCCGATGCTCGGCCATGCCGATTACCGCGGGCCGCTGAAGGGGCTCTATCACTGCGGCAGCGGCGCCCATCCCGGCGGCGGCGTCACCGGCGCGCCCGGCCACAACGCCGCCCGCGTGATTTTGGGGGATCACCGGGCGCTGTTTGGCTGAACGAGCGCGAGCAACCCGGTTGATAGACCAGTGGACAGGCTGTGGAAAACCGGTTGATGAGTTGGGAGGAAGCTTGGGGAAAATTCTTGGAAAACTCGGTGGCAACTCGTTGAAGGACGCGGCTGAAGTCGATTTCCATGTCTCAACAAGATTTTTCGACTGATCGCGCCGAGCTGGTAAACCCGCTCAATTAATTGCGGCGATTGAGCAGCTAATTCAAGCTGTTCTGGGCGTAGCTTTAGTCAGCACTTCATTTGGCGAGAAAACAGGAGCATCGCGATGCGGATCGGCATGAGGTGATTCACGCGACGGGCGAATGCCTTCAGCAAGAAGATTGAGATCCAGTGCCAAACCTTTGCACCGTAGTTTATTTCTCAAAATTTCGCCGTGTCCACAAGATGGGACATCGTCGTATGGTTCTCCGAACCTACAAGAAGGAGGTTAAGAAAATTCAAACTGAGGATTGGCGTCTCCTGACGAGCCGGTGCGCCCCGCCTCAATCGTCCGCCAGCCGTTTCAAGGTGGCGCGAAAGCTCAGGCTCTTTGTGCCGACCAGCGAGGTGCCGAACACCTCCGCCTCGTCATCGGCAAATGTCCCCGAAAAGCCGCTGCTGACTTCCTGCCCGCCGGACAGCGGGCGCAGAAAAGGATCGGCGAGCGGCGTGTGCTGATTGGTGGTGAGCTCGCCCTTCCAGGTCCCGTTCCCGACGGTGTAGGAGCCGACCGACCAGAAATACGGGCCGCCGCCGAGAAGCTTGCCGTCCCGCAGGATGATCACCCCGCTGTCGCGGCCCTTCACGCCGTCGAGCATATGCATGTGGATGGAATAAAGCCCGTTCCGCATTGAAAACGCTGCCCCTCCGGGGCAGACGATACAGCCCCCGGCGACCGGCGTCGAGCAGCGCCGATGTCGCGTGGCCTGTGGAAACAGGTCGGCAAACCCTTGAATCGACACGGTATGTTTCGGTGTATAAGCCTGTGAACAAGCCTTGCGTTCAATGTGGATAGTCGTGAACAACTACCCCCCGCCTCTCCTCTCCTCTGAACCCCCGATGACCATCATCCTCACGCCCAGCACCCACCGCGCTACCTTCGCCATCGGCAGCGAACACGCCGCAAAGCGCGTGGTCGATCTGTTGACCGAGAGCTTTTTCGAGGGCCAGGCCGCGATCGCCGCCTTCGAGGGTCCGGGCGGGCGCTGGCACATCACCGTGCACTTTGCGGAAGCGCCCGATCAAACCTCGATCCGCGAACTCGTTGGGATCGCCGCCGGCGATGAAGTCGCGCAAGCGATCGGCTTCGATACGGTCGAGGCAAAAGACTGGGTCAAGGCGACGCTCGAGGAACTGGTCCCGGTCCGCGCCGGGCGATTCATCGTGCACGGCGGGCATGACCGCGCAAAAGTGCCGCCCAACAAGCTCGGGATCGAGATCGAGGCGGCGCTGGCGTTCGGCACCGGCCACCACGGCACCACCCGCGGCTGCCTGTTGCTGCTGGACGAGGTGTTGAAGGCCTATCGGCCCCGGCGCGTGCTCGACCTCGGCACCGGCACCGGCGTGCTGGCGATTGCGGCGGCGAAAGCGCTGCGCGGCAAGGTGCTGGCGAGCGACATCGATCCGCTCTCGGTGCGGGTCGCGGCCGACAATGCAAGGCTCAACGGCACGGGCGACCTGGTGGAGACGATCCGGGGAAGCGGGTTTTCAGCGCCGCAATTCAGGAAACGCGCCCCCTTCGATCTGGTGCTGGCGAATATCCTGGCCAATCCGCTGCGGCAGATGGCAACGCCGATGTCCCGGCATCTGGCGCCTCACGCGCTGGTCATCTTGTCAGGGTTATTGCCCGCTCAGGCCAGCGCGGTGGTCGCCGCCTACCGCGCGCGGGGGCTGGTTCTCAAACGGCACATCCGGATCGAGGGTTGGAGCAGCCTGTTGATGTGCAAGGCGGGCTGAATTTAAAGTGAAACGAGCGAACCCGGAATCTCGAGATTCCCCGATGTGCAATTGTATATCGTAGCGCGCTGCGCGCGCCCCGGAATGACGGTGGAACTAATCTGACTTCTTTTGCTTGTCGCGGTCTGCGACGCCCTCTTCCTCGCGCATCGTGCGCTTGACCCGCGCTTCGACGAAACGATCCAGAATTTGAACGATGACGCCGCGCTGCTTCTTGACGATGGGCGCAATGGGCCCGCGGCGAACCGGCGGCAAAATCTTCTCAAAACTAAAGACAGGCATCGTGGTTCCCCTCGTCGTTGAGTTGAAACACCCCTGGACTTCCTCCGGATCTTTGTTTGACGACTGCCTTGCCAGCGAACCGTTCAAACCCGTTTAACGCGGGTGCAGTAATTCAAGCATAATAAATGCCAAATCGGAAGCAATTTGCTTCGATTGCGCAGTTCTCCACCTAATCCTAAAGTACCGAGCCAGAGCGTTTTCGAGCGAAAGCCTGCCCCGGACTTGATCGGGGGGTACCGGTTCGCGTCAAGAAAACGCGCCAAAGCAGACAAACAATGTTCGAAGCCCTTTTCCAGACATTCGAAGAACCCGAGACCGGCGTTGCGCTGACCGCGCGGCTCTCCGCTTTTCGCGAGGAACTGGCGCGGCGCAACTTGACCGGGTTCGTGGTTCCCCGCGCCGATCAGCAGCAGAACGAATATGTCGCACCGTCGGAAGAGCGGCTGGCCTGGCTGACCGGTTTTACCGGCTCGGCCGGCCTCGCCGTCGTGCTGAGCCGGGAGGCCGCGCTATTCGTCGACGGCCGCTACACACTGCAGGCGGGAAAGCAGGTCGACGCCAAGGCTTGGCGTGTCGAACCATTGGTGGATCCGCCGCCCGAGAGCTGGCTCACGAAGCATCTGGTCGCCGGCGACCGCGTCGGATTTGACCCGTGGCTGCATACGTCGGCCGCGGCGGAGCGGCTTTCGACCGCCTGCGCCAAGGCCGGCGCGGAGCTGGTAGCGGTCGACAGCAACCCCCTCGACGCCGTGTGGACCGAACGCCCTGCCCTGCCGCTGGCGCCCGTCACCGTGCACGGCGCGCAATTTTCCGGCGAAGCGGAAACCGACAAGCTGAAGCGGATTGGGCTCGAGATCGACAGGCTCGGCGTCGATGCGCTGGTGCTGTCGGATTCGCACGCGGTGGCGTGGACCTTCAACATCCGCGGCGGCGACGTCTCGCATACGCCGTTGCCCTTGTCCTATGCGCTGGTGCCGAAAACCGGCCGTCCCACGGTGTTCATCGATCACCGCAAGCTGTCGAACAGCACCCGCGATCATCTCGAGCAGACGGCCGATGTCGCCGAGCCGGACGCGCTGATGCCAAGATTGACCGAGCTGGCGCGAAGCGGCGCCTCGGTCGCGCTCGACAGCGCGACCGCCGCCGACGCCCTGAGCCGGCTGATATCGGCCGCCGGCGGCAAGCCGGTGCGCGGCAACGACCCGGTCAGCCTGCTCAAGGCCGTCAAGAACATTACCGAGATCGAGGGCACCAGGGCCGCGCATCGGCGCGACGCGGTGGCCTTGGCGCGCTTCCTCGCCTGGATCGACCGCGAGGCGCCCACGGGCGCGCTGACCGAGATCGACGCCGTCGAGGCGCTGGAGACATTCCGCCGCGACACCGGCGCGCTGAAGGATGTCTCGTTTCCCACGATATCCGGCACCGGGCCGAACGGCGCCATCGTGCATTACCGCGTCACCCGCAAGAGCAACCGGCGGATCTCGCCGGGCGATCTGCTGCTCATCGATTCCGGCGCGCAATATGAGGACGGCACCACCGACGTCACCCGCACCATCGCGATCGGGGGGCCTTCCGCGGAGATGTGCGACCGCTTTACCCGCGTGCTGCGCGGCCATATCGCGATCGCGCGCGCAGTGTTTCCTGACGGCACCACCGGCGCGCAGATCGATACGCTGGCGCGGCAATTCCTGTGGCAGGCCGGCATCGATTTCGAGCACGGCACCGGCCACGGCGTCGGCAGCTATCTTTCCGTACACGAAGGCCCGGCGCGAATATCGAAACTCGGCACCACGCCGCTGAGGCGCGGCATGATCCTCTCCAACGAGCCCGGCTACTACAAGACGGACGCCTTTGGAATCCGGATCGAGAATCTGGAGCTGGTGGTCGGCGCCGACGTCGCGGGCGCAGAGAAGCCGGTCAATGCCTTCGAGACGCTGACGCTCGCGCCGATCGATCGCCGCTTGATCGATCTGAACATGCTGACCGGCGACGAGCTGAGCTGGCTCAACGCCTACCACGAAAGGGTGCGCCACGCGGTGCGTCCGCATGTCGATGAGGCCAACAAAGCGTGGCTCGAAGCCGCGACCGCGCCGCTATCGCTGTAGCGCGAAAATGGCGTAACACGGCGTCGCAGCCTCAACCGTCATACCCCGCGAATGCGGGGTATCCAGTACGCCGCGACCTTTCGATTTGAACGCAACCGCCTCTGGAATGCTGGATCACCCGCTTTCGCGGGTGATCCACTGTGAATGCGGGTTGAGCGCATCGTCCTTCGGACCATGCTAGAATGACAGGCCCGATTGCATCCAACGCATCCCGAAAAACGAATAGCCGCATTCCGAAACGCCCGTATTCGCGAGGCGGAATAACGCTAGAGTCGATTCAAGAGATTGGATCGGACCTCAATGCACGGTGTGATGGGCAGACCGCCCGGCGCGGCGACACGGAACGAAATCCCGACGTCCCGGATCATGCTGTTGCTGCTGGTCGCGATGACCGGCGTCGCGCCGATCTCGCTCTACATGCTGGTGCCGGCACTGCCCGTGCTTGCGACCACGTTCGGCCGCGATATCGGGGTCGCGCAGATGACGGTGTCGCTCTACATGGTCGGCATCGCCTGTTCGCAGATCATCATGGGGCCAATGTCGGACCGTTTCGGGCGCCGCCCGGTGCTGCTGGCGGGTCTCGGCCTGATGGTGCTGGCGAGCGCGGCCTGCATCTTCGCGGAAACCCTGCCGCAACTGATCGCCGCGCGTTTTCTGCAGGCCCTCGGCGGCGCCACCGGCATGGTGGTGAGCCGCGCCATCATCCGCGATCTCTACAGCCGCGAGCGCATCAGCGGCATGATCAGCCTGGTGATCGCGGTGATGATGATCGCGCAGATGCTGAGCCCGCTGACCGGCGGGCTCCTGGAAACGGCGTTCGGCTGGCGTTCGATCTTTTACGTCGTCACCGCCGCTTCCCTTGTCATCGCGGTCGCGATCGCCGTCACGCTGCCGGAGACGCGCCGCGGTCGCCTCGAAGCCGGCGGCTTTCGCGGCGATGTCGGCAACCTGCTCAAGAGCCGCGCGTTCATCGGCTATGTGCTGTGCCAGGTGCTGGCCTCGCAGATCGTCTTCACCTTCGCCGGTGGCGGGCCTTATGTGGTCGTGATGCAGATGGGCCGCACCAGCGCCGAATATGGCGTGTGGTTTGCGACAACGGCGTTCGCCTATCTGATCGGCAACCTGTTCTGCGTGCGGTTCGCGCCGCGGCATTCGCTGGAACGGCTGATCTGGTTCGGGCTCGCGCTGCAATTCGCCGGCAGCCTCCTGAACCTCGTGTGGGGCATCGCCGGGCTCAACCAGGCGCCGTCATGGCTGTTCGGCACGCAGATGCTGGTGATGTTCGCCAACGCCTTCGTGATGTCGAATTCGGTGGCCGGCGCCATCAGCGTCCGGCCCGAAGCCGCCGGCACCGCATCGGGCGCGATGGGGTTCCTGCAGATGGGGCTCGGCTCGCTGCTGTCGCAATTCGGCGCCTACCTCGGCGGCCATTTTTCAACGCCGGTGCCGCTCAATGCCGCCGTCGTCGTTTTGTCGATCGCCTGCGCATCGACCATGATTTTCCTGGTTCCGCGGCGCGACGTCGTCGTCAGCGCGGCATTGATCGAGCAGGCGGAAGAGGAAGAGTCGGGGATGCTGTAGGGGGACTTTCTTCACCTCTCCCCGCTCTTTGCGGGGAGAGGTCGGAGCCGACGCGAAGCGGCGACTCCGGGTGAGGGGCGAGGCACCAAGGCTGATACGATCAATCTTCGGGTCGAAGACACTTCCGGCGCATTGCCGTCGTGCCCGGCCCCTCACCCCACCCCTCTCCCCGCGCAGAGCGGGGAGAGGGAGAAACGCCTCACTCCCCGACCAGCTTCAGCCACTCATCTTCGGTCAGCACCTCGACGCCGTGCTTCTTGGCCTCCGCCAGTTTCGAGCCGGCGCCCGGACCCGCGACAACATAGTCCGTCTTCTTCGACACCGAGCCCGCGGCCTTGGCGCCCAGCCGTTCGGCCATCGCCTTGGCTTCGTCGCGCGTCATCTTCTCCAGCGCACCGGTAAAGACCACGGTCTTGCCGGCGATCGCCGAATTGCTCTTCGGCTTTTCGGCGTCGAGGATGGTGACTTCCCGGGTCAACCGCTCGACGATGCCGCGGTTATGGCTCTCGCCGAAATAGGCCTTGATGCTCATGATCACGGTGTCGCCAATCTGGTCGAGCGCATCCATCTCGGCGATGGTCTCTTCGTCGCCTTTGGCGACCATGAGGCAGGCATCGTGGAAGGCTTCCCACGAGCCATAGCCGCGCGCCAGCGCCAGCGCCGTGGTCTCGCCGACATGGCGCATGCCGAGCGCGTAAATAAACCGCTCCAGCGAAATCCGCCGCCGCTCCTCGATGGCCGCGAACAAATTGCGCACCGAAGTCTCGCCGTAGCCTTCGATCTCCTCGAGCTTGAGCCTCGAGTTGCGCGCCGGCAGCGTGAAGATATCGGCCGGCTCCTTCACCCATCCCTGCTCGAAAAAGAATTCGATCTGCTTTTCGCCGAGCCCCTCGATGTCGAAGGCGCGGCGCGAGCAAAACAATTTCAGATGCTCGATCTTCTGGTAGGGGCAGGCGAACTCGCCGGTGCAGCGGGCGCGCGACCCCTCCTCGCCGGTCGCGGTCTCCTCGCGCACGACGTCGGTGTGCAGCGGGCACGGACATTTCTTCGGAAAGTGATAGGCCTTTGCGTCCCTCGGCCGCTTGTCGATCACGACATCGACGACCTGGGGGATGACGTCGCCGGCACGCTGGATCACGACGGTGTCGCCGATCCTTATGTCGCGGCCCTGCCGCAATTGCTCGCCGTCGCCGCCGATGCCCCGGATGTAATCCTCATTGTGCAGCGTGACGTTCTGCACGATGACGCCGCCGACGCCGACCGGCTCGAGCTTGCCGACCGGCGTGAAGGAGCCGGTGCGCCCGACCTGGATCTCGATATCGCGCAGCACGGTCGTGGCGCGCTCGGCCGGGAATTTGTGCGCGATCGCCCAGCGCGGCGTGCGCGAGACGAAGCCGAGTCGCTCCTGCCAGTCGATGCGGTCGACCTTGTAGACGACGCCGTCGATGTCATAGTCGAGCCTTGAGCGCTGCTCCTCGATCTTGCGATGAAACGCAAGCAGCTGCTCGACCGAATGGCAGATTTTCGTCAGCGGATTGGTCCTGAAGCCGCAGCGCTCGAACCAGGAGATCATGCCGGATTGGCTATCCTCCGGCATCTCCGTCATCTGCCCCCAGGCGTAGGCGAAGAAGCCGAGCGGACGCGAGGCGGTGATGGAGGGATCCTTCTGCCGCAGCGAGCCCGCCGCCGAATTGCGCGGATTGGCGAAGATGGGTTCGCCGGCCGCCTTCTGCCGCTCGTTGAGCGCGAGAAAGGCCTTCTTGGTCATGTAGACCTCGCCGCGCACCTCGCAAATTTCAGGCACGTTGCGACCCCTGAGTTTCTTCGGCACGTCCTCGATCGTGCGGATATTGGCGGTGACGTCCTCGCCCTCGGCGCCGTCGCCGCGGGTGGCGGCGGTGATGAGTTCGCCGTCCTCATAACGCAGCGACATCGAGAGCCCGTCGATCTTCGGCTCGGCGGAAAAATCGATCCGCTCGTCGTCGTCGAGTTTCAGGAAGCGGCGGATGCGGCCGATGAAGTCGATAACGTCGTCTTCGGCAAAGGCGTTATCGAGCGACAGCATCGCCACCGCGTGCCGGATTTTCTTGAATTTCCCCGACGGCGCCGCGCCGATTTTCTGCGACGGCGATTCGCCCGTGACGAGTTCCGGAAACCGCCTTTCGATGGCATCGAAGCGCTTGCGCAAGCCATCGTACTCAGCGTCGGAAATCTTCGGCGCGTCTTCCTGATAGTAAGCCTTGTCGTGACGCTCGATCTCGAGCGCCAGCCGCATGTGCTCGACCTTGGCCTGGGCCTTGGTGAGGGTTGAGACGTCGGGAAGTTTTTTGGGGGTTGCTGCTTTGGCCATGGCCAATAAGTACGACGAAGATTGTTCGGAGAAAAGGCGGCGGGGATTCTAACCTCTCCCCGCTCTGCGCGGGGAGAGGTCGGAGTTGGCGCGTTAGCGGCGGCTCCGGGTGAGGGGCGAGGCACCTTGTTCAAACCACCAGCGGTCGCGCAAGCGGATAAAACCCCTCACCCCAACCCTCTCCCCGCAAGAGCGGGGCGAGGGAGTATACCTACGCCGTCGCCGCTTTCAGCAGGCGCTCGGCGGCCGCCCGGGCCTCGGCCGTGATCTCGGCGCCTGCCAGCATGCGGGCGATTTCCTCGCGGCGGTGGTCGGCGGCGAGCGCGTTGACGCGGGTGGCGACGCGCTTGCCCTTGTCGAGCGCGTCCTTTGAAATCAGCAAATGCTGGTCGGCGCGTGCCGCGACCTGCGGCGCGTGCGTCACCGCCATCACCTGGACCTTTTCCGCGAGCCGCGCCAGCCGCGCGCCGATCGCGTCCGCTACCGCGCCGCCGACGCCGGTATCGATCTCGTCGAATACCAGCGTGGGCGCCGAACCCTTGTCGGACAGCACGACCTTGAGCGCCAGCAGGAAGCGCGACAGCTCGCCGCCGGAGGCCACTTTCATCAACGGTCCCGGCTTGGTGCCGGGATTGGTCTGAACCCAGAACTCGACGCGGTCGTAGCCCTGCGGCCCCGGCGATTTCGGATCCGATTCCACCTGCGTCGTGAATTTCGTCCGCTCCAGCTTCAGCGGCGCGAGTTCGGCATTGACCGCCTTGTTGAGTTTCTCGGCGGACTTTTTCCGCGCGGCGGAGAGTTTGGTGGCGGCAGCAGCGTAGCGCTTGTCGGCCTCGGCGGCGGCGGCCTCGAGTTTTTTCAACTGATCGGCGCCGGCGTCGATCAGCGCCACGTCGGCGGCGTATTTCGCGGCCAAAGCCGCAAGCCCATCGACCGGCGTCGAGTATTTGCGGGATGCCGCGCGCAACGCAAACAGCCGCTCCTCGATGCGTTCGAGCTCGCCGGGGTCGAAATCCGCCGCGATCAGCGCGGCGTTGAGGTGCTGGTCGGCCTCCTCCAGCGCGTTGATGGCGGCATCGATCGCCTTCACGGCGGGCTCGACCAGCGCGGGTGAATTGGCCGCCCGCCGCTCGAGCCGGCGCACCGCCGCCGACAGGGCCGGCACCGGCGAATGATTGCCGCCCACGGCCTCCTGTGCCTCGCGCAGATCGGCGGCGATCTTCTCGCCCTGCATCATGGCCGCGCGGCGCTCGGCGAGCGCGGTCTCCTCGCCGTCCTTGGGTGCAAGCTTCTTCAATTCGTCGGAGGCGTGCCGCAGGTAGTCCGCCTCGCGCGCGGCGCGCTCCATGCCCGCGCGATGCTCGTCGAGCACCGTGTTGGCGGCGCGCCTTGCGTCCCAGAGCCGCTCCAGCGCGGCGACGTCCTTCTCGAGGCCGGCAAACGCGTCGAGCAGGCGGCGGTGGGTCGAGGCATCGACCAGCGCGCGCTCGTCATGCTGGCCGTGGATTTCGACCAGGGCCGAGCCGACCGCTTTCAGGGTCTGCACGCTGATCGCCTGGTCGTTGATGAAGGCGCGGGTACGGCCATCGGCCAGCTGCACGCGGCGCAGGATCATTTCACTGGAATTTTCGGAACTCGTGTCGTCGAGCCCGTTGTCGCTGAGAATCACGGACGCCGGATGGCCCTTCGGGACATCGAACACCGCGGTGACCTGGCCCTGCTCCGCGCCATGCCGGACAAGGCCCGCGTCGCCGCGGCCGCCGAGCGCGAGCGCGAAAGCGTCGAGAAGGATGGACTTGCCCGCGCCGGTCTCGCCGGTCAGCACCGCAAGCCCGCGGGAAAACTCGATATCGAGCCGTTCGATCAGGACGATGTCACGGATCGAAAGACGCGCCAGCATGTGAAATCAATCCTAGTGGTCCGATTCTAACATTCGCCCCCGATCGGGAGGCACTTTGCGAATGTTAGAATCAAAAGGACCACTAGCAAACATTAAGTTGGTAGTGGAGCTTTGTATTTGACATTCGCTTCACGAAGCCGCGGCACGCACCGAGCGAATGTCAAATCCGCTCCACTACCCGAGACCCAGTTTCTTGAAGGCCTTGGAAATGTAGGAGCCCTGGTTCTCGCTCGGCTCGAGACCGCCGGACCTTACAAGATTATAGGCGTCCTTGTACCAGGGGCTGTCGGGAAAATTATGCCCGAGCACGGCGGCGGCGGTTTGTGCCTCGCTGACGATGCCGATCGCCATATAGGCCTCGGTCAGCCGGGCCAGCGCTTCCTCGACATGCCGTGTGGTCTGATACTGGGTGACCACCATCTTGAAGCGGTTGATGGCGGCGGTGTAGTTGCGCTTTTGCATATAATAGCGGCCGACATTCATTTCGCGGCCCGCGAGCTGATCGCGCGCGGCTTCGAGCTTGGACTTGGCGCTGACGGCGTATTCCGACGTCGGGTACTTGCGGACCACTTCTTCAAGCGCGGCGATCGCCTTTTCGGTGCGGCCCTGGTCGCGGGTGATGTCCGGAATCTGGTCGTAGTGCGAGGCCGCGATCAAAAATTGCGCGTAAGCCGCATCCGGGCTTCCCGGGTGCAAGGTGACGTAGCGGGTCGCCGCGCCAATGCAGCTGTCGTAGTCGCTGGCACTGTAAAAGGCATAGGCCGACATCAGCAGCGATTTGCGCGCCAAATCGGAATAAGGATGCTGACGATCGACTTCCTCGAATTTCTTCGATGCGGCCTTCGGATCGTGCTTCTCGTTCATCAGGAACAAGCCCTGATTGTAGAGCTTTTCCGCAGGCTCTTCGACGAAGGTGTCGTCCTTGCTGAAAACCTTGTCCCACGCCTCGGTCGCGGAACTGCATCCGCTCAGCGGGATCGCGAGAACGGCGAGGCTTGCTGCCAGACGAAGCGGCCGCGCAAGCCGGTGGAAGCCCGAACGAGTCGATAGTTCACGTAGTGCAAGCGTCATGCGCTGTGTCGACATAAAATTTAGACCTGACGCCTGTGATGCGGTGCCCGCCGCGCGCCCCGAACGTGGTCACGGACGCAGTGAGTGATGTGATGTGCCGGCGGCGCGCCTTGCGAAGCAACCGGCCCTTTTTAGCTTAAAAAAAGACCCTTAACCAACCGATTACGCAGGCATTTCGCCGGGATTAAGGCGGTCCGAAGCGGTCGCGGCCCGTCATGGTTACCGCGCCAAATCAACGTCCGGGCCGAATCCGGGACCCGGCGCGGTCAAGACCCGCTCAGGGACATCCCAAGCGGACCCAGATAGCCCAAGGCTTCAAGGGCGTACGTCTGGAAATGTCGAGGGACGATGGTCACGAGGCCTCCATGGGGACGCCCAGGAGGATATTTCGACAACGAAAGTCAGGAGACGTCCAAGAGGACGCTCAGGACATTTCAAAGACGAAAGTCAGGACATTTCGAAGACGAAAGTCAGGACATTTCGAAGACGAAAGTCAGGAAACGTCGGGACCGTAGGCCGGAGCGACCATGCCGCCCACCATGCCACTGCCGGCCTCGGCGTGCGTGCGCGAACGGCGGGTGGTTTCTGCCTCGATCACCCGGAAGGCGCTGCGATCGGCCATCAGGGCCGTCAGCACGGCATGGTTGAGCTTGTGGCCGCCGCGTACCGAGCGATAGGCACCGAGCAAGGGCAGACCGGCGAGCGCGAGATCGCCGATCACGTCGAGCACCTTGTGGCGCACGCATTCGTCGGAATAACGCAGACCCTCGGTGTTCAGCAGGCGGGTCTCGTCGAACACCACGGAATTCTCGAAGGAGGCGCCGAGCGCAAAGCCCGCGCTCCACAGCCGCGCCACGTCATTCATGCATCCGAAGGTGCGGGCGCGGCAAATCTCGCGGCGGAACCTTTCGGCGCTGAGATCCAGCGCATATTTCTGGCGGCCGATCACCGGGTTGGCGAAATCGATCTCGACCTCGGCGCGGAAACCGGCCGCATGGGGCCGCAACTCGCCGAACGAATCGCCCATCGCCACCTGCACCGGCTTCAACACCTGGATGAAACGGCGCGACGCCGACTGTGTGACGATACCGGCCTGATCGATCGCGGCGACGAAGGCGGCGGCGCTGCCGTCCATGATCGGAACTTCGGGACCGTCAATTTCGATGGTGGCGTTGTCGACGCCCATGCCGCGCAAGGCAGCCAGCACATGCTCGGCGGTCGAGACCAGCGGGCCCTCGCGGTCGCCCAGCACAGTGGCAAATTCGGTGGCGATCACGGATCCCGCCGTGGCCTGAACCTCACGGTCACAGCCCTCGAGACCGCTGCGGACAAAAATAAAACCTGCATCGACAGATGCAGGCCCAATAGTGAGACTTACCGGTAAACCGGAATGAACGCCGATGCCCATCACGGTGGCTTGCGACCGAAGCGTTGTCTGCCGGCTAAACTTCATGCGAAAAATGCCCACACTGACTTACCAGGAGATCGAAACGACCCAAATTTTGCGCCGATTCGTCTCAAAGTTTCCCCAAGTCACGGCAGACAATAGTCATTGCCCCAAAGCGCGCCAACTCACGCTTTTTTACCGATTGTTACCCTATCTCTGCCGTATTCGCGCCAAAGCTTAACCAAATTCCGCCGCGGACAGGGCTGTTTCCGGCCAGGCCATCTCACCACGGAATGCATAATTAATCATTTAATATCAGCCGCTTGAGCAAATTTCTGCGCCCGCCCCGTCCGCAAATGAATAAGGTCCCGGCTGGTTTAGCCGGGACCTTTCGTGCCGTCGGAATTGTAACAAACTTCAGTTGACCTGCCGGCGCAGGAAGGCCGGAATATCAAGATGATCGTCGCCCTGTGGCGCCGGGGCAACAAGTGCTGGGCGGCCGTGGACGTCCAACCCCTGCGGCGCCGGCCGGCGGGCGTATTCAGATACCGGCTCGTGAGTCGCGATTTGCTGGGCGACCGAGCGCTGTGGCTTCCGCTCCGGCAGCGGCGGCATCGCCGGCAAAGCGGGACCCGAGGCGCGGGCCGCGATCGGCGGCTCGGTCTCTTCGTCACGACGGCCGAGACCGACATTGGCCAGGCGCTGCAACAGCGACATCCGGGTCTTTTGCGGATGATCCTCGTCGGCTTCCCCGCGGGCCTGCCGGATTTCGTTCTGCGCGGGCATCGGCAGGTCTTCGAATTTCGGCATCCTGGGCGCACGCGATGGCGCGCGTTCGGCCGCCTGCGGGATGAAGGTCTCGGGCGGCGCCGGCTCCGGGGCCGGCGCAGGCGCGACCTCAGGGTCCGGGAACAGGGACGGCTTCTGCGCAATGGGGCGAACCGTGACGTCGCCGTAGGATGCGGGCTGCAGTCCCGCCTGCTGCGGAACCTCGGGCGCAACCGCCGCGGCGATGGCCGCGAGGGCTGCACGTTCGACGCTGCCTGAAGCGCGCGGCGGCGCGGCCGGAGCCGGCTGCGCCGCGCTCGATGCGTCCAGTTTCTGGGCGCGTTCGACAAGGCGCGCGTTATCGGCGCGAAGCCGCGCGGTCAGCTCGGCAAGACGGCTGTCCGGAGCCGAACCGGGGGCTGCGGCATTGGTTACGGGTGCCGCAGGCGCGGCGGCGTTGCGGGAAATCAGGGCCTGTTCGATGCCGGTGGCGACGACGGAGACCCTGATGATGCCATCGAGCGTTTCGTCGAAGGTGGCGCCGACGATGATATTGGCGTCCTGATCGACCTCCTCGCGAATCCGGGTCGCAGCCTCGTCGACCTCGAACAGCGTCAGGTCCTTGCCGCCGGTGATCGAGATCAGGAGGCCGCGGGCGCCCTTCATCGAGGAATTGTCGATCAACGGGTTGGCGATCGCAGCCTCCGCCGCGGTCAAGGCGCGCTTGTCGCCGGAAGCCTCGCCGGTGCCCATCATCGCCTTGCCCATTTCGCGCATCACGGCGCGGACGTCGGCGAAGTCGAGGTTGATCAGGCCTTCCTTGACCATCAGGTCGGTGATGCAGGCAACACCCGAATAGAGCACCTGGTCGGCCATCGCGAAGGCGTCGGCGAAGGTGGTCTTTTCGTTGGCGACGCGGAACAGGTTCTGGTTCGGGATGATCAGGAGCGTATCGACCACCTTGTGGAGCTCGTTGATACCGGATTCCGCCGTGCGCATGCGGCGCTGGCCCTCGAAGTGGAACGGTTTTGTCACCACGCCCACGGTGAGGATGCCCATGTCGCGCGCGGTCTTGGCGATGACGGGTGCGGCCCCGGTGCCGGTGCCGCCGCCCATGCCGGCGGTGACGAACACCATATTGGCGCCGGAAAGGTGGTCGCGGATTTCATCGATGACTTCCTGGGCCGCGGCCGCGCCGACATCGGGTTGCGAACCGGCCCCCAGGCCCTGGGTGACCTGGGTGCCCATCTGGATGATGCGCTGCGCCTTCGACATGGTGAGCGCCTGCGCGTCGGTATTGGCGACGACGAAATCGACCCCCTGCAGTCCGGCGGTGATCATGTTGTTGACGGCATTGCCGCCGGCGCCGCCTACACCGAACACAGTGATCCGCGGCTTCAGCTCGTGAATGTCCGGGACGTTGAGATTGATGGTCATGGTTGCCTCTCGATTACGCGCGCGTTGGTTCGCCCCGGCCGACGGCCGCGGGAGTTGGTGAAAGTCGAATGGGCCGGAAAAGATTCATCAGAAGCCCTCTCGAAGCCATCGTCCGACTTTTCCGAAATAGCCGTCAGTCCCTGTCCTGAGCTGCCGCGTATGCCGCGGTTCGACGTGTTCAAGATGAGCATATTGGGGATAGACCAGGAGCCCCGAGGGAACCGCGAACGATGCGCCCTTCGCCTCATTGGGGAGCCGGCCAAAGCCGAGCGGACGGCCGATGCGAACCGGCCGGTTGAGAATCCGGGCGGCAAGTTCCAGGGTGCCGGTCAGCTGCGAAGCCCCGCCGCTCAACACAACTCGCGCCTTCGGCTCTGCCGCAAAAGCGGAATCCGCAAGTCGGTCCCTGACCATCTCAAAAATCTCCTCGGCACGGTGCCGAACAATGTTCGCGATCGTGGCGCGGGATACGATCTGGGGAACATCCTGCTCGTTGTCGCCGGCGGACGGCACGGACATCAACTCACGCGTGTCGGACCCGCCGGTCAGCACCGTGCCATATAACGTCTTGATTCGCTCGGCATCTGCAATGCATGCGCTCAAGCCGCGGGCAAGATCCATGGTGATGTGTTGCCCACCGACCGCAAACCCGCCGGCATGCACAAAATGGCCCCCGGAATAGGTCGCGATCGTGGTGGTGCCCGCCCCCATTTCCACGACGGCTGCGCCAATATCGGCTTCATCGTCGGTCAGGACCGCAAGGCCCGCCACATAGGGGCTCGCCGCCATGGCTTCGACATTGAGATGGCAGCGCTCGACCACCAGCATCAAATTCCTGGCGACCGTGGCGTCCGCCGTGACGACGTTCATGTCGACGCCGAATTGCCGCGCCACCATCCCCTTGGGATCGCGAATGCCCTTGACGCCGTCGAGCGCATAACCGACCGGCAGCGCGTGTAGCACGGCGCGGCCCTCGCCGGTGGCGTGGTGCATGCCGGCGGAGGTGATGCGGATGACGTCGGCGGAAGTGACCGCGCCGCCCCGAATGTCGGCCGCCGCTTCGATCAATTGACCCTGCAGCCGTCCGGCCGAGACCGACAGCAAGACCAATTCAACCCGGACCTTGGCCATGCGCTCGGCGAGCGCGACCGCCTGGCGCACCGCCTGTTCACATTCGGCGAGATCGACGACGGCGCCTGCCTTGACGCCGCGCGACTGGATCTGGCTGTACCCGATCAGCTCGACCGCATGGCTGCGTCCGCGCAAGGCCTCATTCGGCGGGCACGGCTTGAGCCGCGCGATCATGCAGGCGATCTTGCTGGTGCCGATATCGAGGGAGGCCACCAGCGCGGTGCGCTTCTGCGGCATCGGGCGCGTTTTCGGCGTCTGGTTGCGATTGAGGCCGGTCATGCGTCACCGACCTTCTTCTTCGGCTTTTTCTCCTTGAACAATTCTTCGCGGGCCTTGGCCGCGTCTTCGGACAATTGCACGGTCAGCCGATCCGGCAGCCGCATGTCGACGGCGACGATGTCGCGGGAGAACAGCCGGTCGTCCTTGTCGAGCGTGCTCAAGGTGGCGAGCGCGTTGCCGACCTCGTTTTCCGGCAGGCGGATATCGAGACCGTCCTTGAGGCGGAGATTCCAGCGCCGTTCGCCGACGAAGACAGCCGCCTTGGTGACCGAATTGACCCGCGGATAGCGCGCGAGCAGCGCCAGGAAATCCCTGGCGTGGGTTTCCGCGCCCTTGCCCACCACCAGCGGCAGCGACAGGAAGCGGCGCGACACATAGGGTTCCAGCACCGCGCCGTCATCCGCGATCACCGACAGGCGGCCGTCCCGCTGCCACAGCGCGAATGCCGAGCGCTCGACGATATCGATCCGGAGCTGGCCGGGATAAAGCTTCAGCACCGTCGCTTCCGAGATCCAGGGATTGGTTTTCAACTTGTCGCGCACCGAGGCTGCCTCGAGGAACAGCAGCGAGGAGCGGCCGTTGACGCCGCCGATCGCGAGCACTTCGTCCTGCGACAATTGCTTGCGTCCGTTGATCGCGACCGTCGTGATCCGGAACCCGGCCGAATTCGCCAGCGCATTGCGGGCGTCGCTCAGCGCCGCCGTAAATTCCGCAAGATGGCCGCCCTTCACGACGCCGAAGCCGGCGCTGCCCAGCAGCAACAGCGCCGTCGCGGCGATGCCGGCGCGGCGCGGCAAATGACGTTCCAGAAGCGTGATCAGGCGGGGCGGCTCTTCTTCGCGGCCGATACGCGCTCTCGCAGGCACGCGCCTGGCGAAGAGCCACTCGCGCAGCGGCACGAGCGCGCCGAGGGCGGCCGCTTTCAGGTCAGCTTGGGGCCTCGGCGATCTCTGCGACCGAGCGAGACGTCCTCCACCATCCATTGCACGAGCTCGTCAAACGTTATGCCCGCAAACATTGCGAGCCCGGCACAAATGACGTCTCGGTCGTGCCGGGCTGGGTGAAGGACCTCAAGGCAGAAGAGGCCACCTGTTCCCTCGATGCGGTCGTCGAAGCGGAAATCCGCGACAGCTCACGCCCCGGCAGCCAAGCGCCACATGCGCCGCCAGCGTTAACCTTCGGACTTCCTGGTAAACAAAGGGTAAATTTGGTCCGGACAGGGTGCGTTTTGATGTGCCGGCTGAATGCTTTGCCCGGTAACGTTAGTGATCCGGTAACGAATTGATTCCGTCGCCCGCTGAGGTAAGACTTTAACCGCTACTTCCGCGCGCGCCTTTCAGCCAGCACAATCTGATCCCGCAGGAAATCGACAAAATCGATCCCATGGGCCTTGAGCGCCTTGGGATAGAGCGAGGCCTTGGTCAGGCCCGGCAGGGTGTTGGTTTCCAGATAGATCGGGCCCTTCGCTGAGACGATGAAATCGGTGCGGGAATAGCCGGAGCATGACAGCGCCTGATGGGCCCGTAGCGCCAGGTCCATGATCTCTCCGCTGATCTCGGGTGAAAAGCGGCCCGGGCAGATCTCCTGGGTCGACTTGAGCAGATATTTGGCGGTGTAATCGAAGCCACCGTCCGCCGGAACGATCTCGATCGGCGGCAGCGAAAAAACCGAACCGTCGGACTGCTCCAGCACCCCGCAGGTCGCTTCCACGCCTGATATGAACGGCTCGATCAGATATTCCTCTGATCGGGCGGCGTTGCGGACGGCGGCGATATCCTGCTTGGCATTGACGTAGATCAGCCCGTAGCTCGAGCCATCGCGGGCGGGCTTGGCAATCAGCTTGCCGTATTCGGCGAAAGCCGCCTCGATATCTTCCAGCCTCACGCCGGCAGGCGCCTTCACGCCGGCAATCGCCGCGAAGCGTTTTGCCGCCACCTTGTCGAAGGCCAGGTGCGACGCCGCCGAGCCGGAGCCGGTGAAAGGCACCTTTCGCGCTTCACACATCGCCTGAAGTTCGCCGTTCTCCGCCGTGCCGCCGTGCAGGCCGAGCACCAGCAGGCGGTCCTCGGCCTTGGCCCTGTCGAGCGCCGCTTCGATGCGACCGAGGCTGGGCGTGCCAGCCTTGAACGGGTCCTCGAATGGCCGTGAATGTTTCAGCAGAGTCTCAGGCCGCGTTTCATGCACGGTGTCGTCGGCATCCCAGAACCACAGATCAGCCTCGGGCAGCGCCGAATGCAGCGCCTGGGCAGTCGCCACCGACACCAGGCGCTCCTTGTTCGTGCCGCCGAAAAGAATGGTGATCCGCATCAGTTTGGCCCGATCCCGATCCGCTTGATTTCCCAGTGTAGCTCAATTCCCGAATTTTCCTTCACCCGCGCGCGAACGGTTTCGCCGAGGGTCTCGATATCGTGGCCGGTCGCCTGCCCGGTGTTGATCAGGAAATTGCAGTGCATTTCCGACACCTGCGCGCCGCCGACGCGCAGGCCCCGGCAGCCGGCAGCGTCGATCAGCTTCCAGGCGCTTTGGCCCGGCGGGTTCTTGAAGGTCGAGCCGCCGGTCTTTTCGCGGATCGGCTGCGCGGTCTCGCGATGGGTTTGCACCTCGTTCATCCGCGCCCGGATCGCCTCAGGCGCAGCGATCGCCCCGCGAAAGCGCGCGGAGGTGAAAATCAGGTCCGGATCGACGCCAGAGTTGCGGTAGACGAATTTCATGTCGGCATTTGTGAAGTTAAGCTTCTTGCCGTCGCGGCTGAGGCCCGAGGCCTCGATCAGGACATCCCTGGTCTCCGCGCCATTGGCGCCGGCGTTCATGCGCAGCGCGCCGCCGATGGTGCCGGGAATGCCGAAGAAAAATTCGAGCCCGCTGATATTGGCCGCCGCCGCAGCCTCTGCCACGCGCTTGTCGAGCGCGGCAGCGCCGGCGCTCACAATATCGCCCTCCGCGCTGGTCTCGCCGAAACCGCGCGGCGACAGGCGGATGACCACGCCCGGCAGGCCGCCGTCGCGCACGATCAGGTTGGAGCCGACACCGACGACGTGGACCGGAAGTTCAGCGGGAAGAGCTTTAAGGAAATAGGCGAGGTCATCTTCGTCCAAAGGCGTGAACAGCACCTGCGCCGGCCCGCCAACCCGAAACCATGTCAATTCCGCGAGCGGCTGGTTTGCCAGCAACCGCCCGCGCAATTGCGGCATCGCGGCTTTGAGTTCGGGCGTGATGTCGGGGAAGGTCATGATTGGTCGTCATGGCCGGGGTTGTTCTCACCGTTCCCTCCCCCCTTGCGGGGGAGGGCTAGGGAGGGGGGTGAGCCGCAAATGCCGGAGTTCGTGGTACCCCCCTCTCCAACTCTCCCCCGCAAGGAGGGAGAGGGCCGAGTGTGCCGTGCTGGGACTCCGGTCCTTAACATCACCCTCACCCCAGCGCCTTCAATTCGCCCGGCAGCGCGTAGGCCCATTGCGTGATATTGCCGGCGCCGAGACAGACGACGAGGTCGCCGCGGCGGGCTACACCGTGAATCACCTTGGCGAGTTCGGCGGAATTCGGCAGCGGAATCACCTCGCGATGGCCGTGCGCGCGCAGGCCGAGCACGAAATGGTCGCGGTCGATGCCCGCGATCGGCGCCTCGCCGGCCGGATAGACTTCGGCGACGACGACGGTATCGGCGTCGTTGAAGCAGGTGCAGAATTCCTCGAACAGCGATTGCAGGCGGGTGAAGCGATGCGGCTGCACCACGGCGATGATTTTTCCATTGGTGGACTCGCGCGCTGCCCTCAGCACCGCCGCGATCTCGACGGGGTGATGGCCATAATCGTCGATGACGGCGATACCCTTCCACTCGCCGGTCCTGGTGAAGCGCCGCTTCACGCCGCCGAAGCCCGCGATCGCCTTTCGGATGGTGTCGTCGGAAAGTCCGAGTTCATGGGCAACCGCGATCGCCGCCGTGGCGTTGAGCGCGTTGTGCCGTCCCGGCATCGGCAAAGTGATGCCCGCGATCTCATGCGCCGCGTCGGTCTTGCGGTCGCGGAATGCGACCTTGAAATTCGAACCGCCGCCCGACGGATTGAGATCGATCAGCCGCGCATCGGCCTGCGGATTTTCGCCATAGGTGACGATGCGGCGGTCCTCGATCTTGCCGACGAGTGTCTGCACCACGGGATGGTCGATGCACATCACCGCGAAGCCGTAGAACGGCACGTTCTCGACGAAATTGCGGAACGCGTCCTGCACGGCGTCGAACGTCTTGAAATGATCGAGATGCTCGGGGTCGACATTGGTGACAATGGCGACATCCGCCGGCAGCTTCAGGAACGTGCCGTCACTTTCGTCGGCTTCCACCACCATCCACTCCCCCGCCCCGAGGCGAGCGTTGGTGCCGTAGGCATTGATGATACCGCCATTGATCACGGTCGGATCGAGATCGCCCGCGTCGAGCAATGCTGCGACCATCGAGGTTGTGGTGGTCTTGCCATGGGTGCCGGCGATCGCGACGCAGCTTTTCAGCCGCATCAGTTCGGCCAGCATTTCGGCGCGGCGCACCACCGGAATGCGCTGGGCGCGCGCCGCCATCAGTTCGGGATTGTCGCGCTTGATCGCGGTCGACACCACGAGCACATCGGCGCCAGCGACGTTCTCGGCCTTGTGGCCGACGGCGATCTTGATGCCCTTGTCGCGCAGGCGATTGACGTTGGCGCTCTCGGAAGCGTCCGAGCCCTGCACGGTATAGCCGAGATTGCTTAAGACCTCGGCGATCCCGCTCATCCCGATACCGCCGATCCCGACGAAGTGAATGGGTCCGATCTCGCGCGGCAGTCTCATGGGTGTTTTCCCTGGGCGTCATCGTCCGCGAAAGCGAACGATCCAGTATTCCGCGAAGCCGACAGTTCAAATCAGCCGCGCGGGGTACTGGATGCCCCGCTTTCGCGGGGCATGACAAGTCCCAAAATGGGGTTGCCGCGCGCTAAATTCCCGCCACTTTCATCACCAGATCGGCCATCCGTTGGGCGGCATCGAGCCGGCCGACGCTGCGCGCGGCTTCCGCCATCGCGGCCAGCCTCGCGGGTTCGGCGGCGAGCGCGGAGATTTCGGCCGCCAGACGGTCGGAGGTAAAGTCCGTTTGCGGGATCCGCAGCGCGCCGCCGGCCTGTGACAGCACGCCGGCATTGGCAAACTGGTCCTGATCGATCGAACCGGGCAACGGCACCAAAATCGACGGGCGGCCGATGGCGCCGAGTTCGGCCACGGTGCCGGCGCCGGAGCGCGAGACCACCAAATGGTGTGACGCCAGCTTCGCCGGCAGGTCGCTGAAAAACGGCGCCAGTTCGGCCTTGATCTTGAGCCGGTCATAAACCGCGCGCACGCGCGCCATGTCTTCTTCGCGCACCTGCTGGGTGAGGATCAGCCGGCTCCACAATGAAGGTTCAAGCCGCTCGATCGCGCCGGGCACGATATCGGCCATCACGCGTGCGCCCTGGCTGCCGCCGACCACCAGCAACCGAAACGGCCCGGCCGGTTCGGGAGCGGCATATTTCACCGCGGCCGCAGCCAAGATGGCCGGGCGCATCGGCGTGCCCACCGTCGTCGTCTTCGCGGCCAGCGCCGGATCGCGATCGAGCACACCCGGAAGCGAGGTCGCGATCGCATTGACGCGGCTGGACAAGAACCGGTTGGCGCGGCCAAGCACCGCATTGGAGTCATGGATGATGCCGGGAATGCCGACCAGTCTTGCGGCCAATAGCGGCGGCAGCGTCGGATAACCGCCGAAACCGACAACGGCCGCGGGCTTCAGCTTACGCATCAAATTGAGCGCCACGGCGGTACCGGCGGCAAGCATGACGCCGGTATAGGCCAGCGACCATGGCGTGCGGCCGCGCACGGTCTCGCTCGGCACCACATCGATCATGTCCCTCGAGAACAGTCCGCTGTAACGCAGCGCGCGGGAATCGGTGGCGAGACGCACGCGCAAGCCGCGCTTCATCAGTTCGACGCCCAGCGCCTCGGCGGGAAACAGATGGCCGCCGGTGCCGCCCGCGGCCAGCAGGATCAAAGGCGCAGTGGTCATTGGGGCAATCTTTGCAAACTAAAGTACCGTCACGGCGGGCGAAGATTCCATGGGGGTGGCGAAACAAAATGCGGAATTACTTCGTCACGGAGTTTATCATCGAGCGCGCAGTCGCGCGACCCGTTGGCTCCCCGCAATGACGAAAAGCGCGTCTTTCCCGCCAGGTCAAGCGTAACCGCGCGCCGCGCTGGCGTTCATCAATTCCTGCTCGGTGCGCGGCCGCTGCCGCGTCAGCGCCAGCATCATGCCGACGCCGTAAGCCAGCGACACCATCGACGAGCCACCATAGGAGATGAACGGCAACGTCATGCCCTTGGCCGGGATCAGCTGCAGATTGACCGACATGTTGATCGCGGCCTGCACGCCGAACAAAATCGCCAGTCCCGAGGCGGCAAAGCGCGCGAACATATCCTCGGTCGCGTAGGCGCGCGACAGCGCGCGGATCACCACGAAGGCGAACAGCGCGAGCAGCACCAGACAAAGGATGATACCGAATTCCTCCGCCGCGACCGCGAACACGAAATCGGTGTGGCTGTCCGGCAGGCTGCGCTTGGCGATGCCTTCGCCGGGCCCCAACCCAAACCAGCCGCCGTTCCAGAAAGCCTCCATCGCGGTATCGACCTGAAAGGTGTCGCCGGAAGCGGGATTCACGAAGCGCTTGATGCGGCCGGCGACGTGCGGCACCAGCAGATAGGCGCCGAACAGCCCGGCGCCCGCCGCGCCGGCAAGCCCAAGCACCCAGATCATCCGCATCCCGGCGATGAAGAACAAGGCGCCCCACACCATCAGGATCAGCATGGTCTGGCCGAAATCAGGTTCCATGACCAGCAGCGAAACCAGCATCATCAACAGAACCAGCGCCATCGAGGTCGCCGGCATTTCCGGCCGCTGTGTCGATTCCGCAAACAGCCATGCCGCCAGCACCACGAAGGCGGGCTTGGCGGATTCGGAAGCCTGGATATTGACGCCGATCAGGGTGATCCAGCGCCGCGATCCCTTGACCTCGGGGCCGAACAGCAGTGTCGCCAGGATCAACGCCATGCTGACGGCGAACACGATGAGCGCGGTGCGCCTGATCTGCCGCGGCGAGAGGAACGACACGCCGATCAGCACGATGAAGGACGGCAACAGGAACAGGACGTGTCGGTTGAAGAAATGGAACGGGTCGAGCCCGATCCGGGTCGCCACCGGCGGACTGGCCGCCAGCGACAGGATGATGCCGCCCAGAATCAGCGCGAAAATCGCCGCAAGCTGCAGGCGGTCGACCGTCCACCACCAATCGCTCAAGGGGTTTCGCTGTTCACGGGAAAGCATGGGCATTCCAAGGGCCTAAGGGTCAGCCCATTGGTCGCCCAGGACGGTTTCCAAGGAGTTAACGGAATGCGTAACTTTTTAGATTGGAGCCGGCTCCTCACAAAAGGCCGTCATACCCGCGAAAGCGGGTATCCAGTACGCCGCGGCCTTGATGTTTGAACCGTGATGGCTCTGGAATACTGGATCGCCCGCTGGAGCCTGTCATCCGGCCGGCCAAAGGCCGGACCGGTTGGCGGGCGATGACGGTTCTACTCATACCACCGGCTTGACGCCCGGTAGCGCGGTGACGAGGTCACGGAAGCGCGCGCCGCGGATTTCGAAATTGCGGTACTGATCGAACGAGGCGCAGGCCGGCGACAGCAATACCACGGGATCGGCAAGCCCGGACGCTTCCGCATCGCGCGCCGCGTTCGCCACCGCGACATCGAGCGTCTCCGAGATCTCGTGCGGCACGCTTGTGCCGAGCGTGGCGGCGAATTCGTGGGCCGCCTCGCCGATCAGATAGGCCTTGCGGATGCGCGGGAAATATTCGGCAAGGCTCGTGATGCCGCCGAGCTTCGGTTTTCCCCCGGCGATCCAGAAAATATCGGCGAAGGACGACAGCGCATGCGCGGCCGCGTCCGCATTGGTGCCCTTGGAGTCGTTGACGAACAGCACGTTGCCGCGGCGGCCCACCTGTTCCATGCGGTGCGCGAGACCCGGAAAACTGCGCAAGGCGCCCTGCAAGACTTCGCTCGAGACGCCGAGCGCGAGCGCGCAGGCCGACGCGCATGCCGCGTTCTGCGCATTGTGCAAGCCGCGCAGCGAACCGATGCCGCCGATCCGCGCGACCTCGCTGCGCACCCCGCCGGAAGCACGCCAGATGGTTTCGCGATCGACATAGAGGCCGTCGGGCAGCGGATTCTTCACCGAGACCCGGACCACGCGCTTGCCCGACTGCTCGATCCGGTCGGCGCGTTGCGGCTCCATCCATCGTCGACGCCGACGATCGCGGTGCCCTGCGGCCGGACGCCGGCGACCAGGCGCTCCTTCACGGCGGCATAATGTTCGAGCGTGCCGTGGCGATCGATGTGGTCTTCGCTGACGTTGAGCAGGATGCCGACGGTCGGATCGAGGCTCGGGGTGAGATCGATCTGATACGACGACATCTCGATGACGTGGACCCGTCCCATGCGGGGCGGCTCCAGCGACAGGATCGCGGTGCCGATATTGCCGCCCATCTGGGCGTCGTAACCGGCGACCCGCATCAAATGCGCGATCAGCGCGGTGGTAGTCGATTTGCCGTTGGTGCCGGTGATGGCGACGAACGGCGCATCCGGCGCATGACGGCGTCGTTCGCGGCAAAACAGCTCGATATCGCCGATCACCTCGACGCCGGCCTCGCGCGCCGCGAGCACGGTCCAGTGCGGGGCGGGATGGGTGAGCGGCGCGCCGGGCGTCAGCACCAGCGCCGCAAAACGCGCCCACGAGGCTTTTCGCAAATCCGCGGTGACAAAACCCGCTTGTGCGGCTTCGGCGATTTTTTCCGCGCCATCGTCGCCCGCGATCACGTCGGCCCCGCCCGCCCTCAAGGCGTGGCAGCTCGCCAGCCCCGATCCACCGAGGCCGAATACCGCGACCGTCTTGCCTGCGAAGGAAGTGACGGGGATCATGATCTAGCCCGTCATTCCGGAAACCGCCAACGGGTCCGCGCATAGCGCGGCCCGATGACAGGCTCCGCGGTTATCCGGAATCTCGAGATTCTCCGATGTGCAATTGCACATCGTAGTTCGTGCTTCGCACGCCCCGGAATGACTGAGGGAAAATCGGCGCGACACGTTCACCGCAGCTTCAGCGTGGCGAGGCCGGCCAGCGCCAGCATCACCGAGATGATCCAGAACCGGATCACGATTTGCGGTTCGGTCCAGCCCAGTTGCTCGAAATGGTGATGGATCGGCGCCATCCTGAAGATGCGTTTTCCGGTGAGCTTGAACGACGTCACCTGCACGATCACCGAGACCGCTTCCAGCACGAACAATCCGCCGATCACGGCCAGCACGATCTCGTGTTTGACCGCGACCGCGATCGAGCCGAGCATGCCGCCGAGCGCGAGCGAACCGGTGTCGCCCATGAAGATCGACGCCGGCGGCGCGTTGAACCAGAGGAATCCGAGGCCAGCGCCGAGCACGGCGCCGCAGAGGATGGCGAGTTCGCCGGTGCCGGCGACATAGTTGATCTGCAGGTAGTCGGAGAACACGACGTTGCCGGCGAGATAGGCGATGAGGCCAAAGCTTGCGGACGCGACCATGACCGGCACGATCGCAAGCCCGTCGAGACCGTCGGTCAAATTCACCGCGTTGCCGGCGCCGACAATGACGAAAGCGCCGAAGATGACGAAGAACCAGCCGAAATTGATGATCACGTCCTTGAAGAACGGGACCGCAAGCGAGGTCGACTGCGCGTCGCGGCCGAGCCGGACCAGCGCGTAGCAGGCGGCGAGCGCAATCACCGCCTCCAGCACCAGGCGGATGCGGCCGCCGAAGCCGCTAGACGTCTGCTTGGTCACCTTCAGATAGTCGTCATAGAAACCGACGAAGCCGAAACCGAGCGTCACCGCCAGCACGATCCAGACGTAGGGGTTGAGCGGATTGGCCCACAGCACGGTTGAGACCACCAGCCCCGAAAGGATCATCAGCCCGCCCATCGTCGGCGTGCCCTTCTTGGTGACCAGATGCGATTGCGGGCCGTCGGTGCGGATCGGCTGGCCCTTGCCCTGGCGGATCCGCAGATGATCGATGATCCAGGGGCCGAACAGGAACACGAACAGCGCCCCGGTCGCTATCGCGCCGCCGGTGCGAAAGGTGATGTAGCGAAACACGTTCAGAAAACTGTGCAAACCGCCCAGACCGGGAACGGTGTTGGAAAGGTCGATCAGCCAGTAAAACATTCATTCCGCCCTATACCGCGGCTTCGTCGAGCGCGGCCTTGCCGGGAAAGCGCTTTTCGAGCGCGTTGACTATCGTTTTCATCTTCGAGCCGAGTGAGCCCTTGACCATGATCGCGTCGCCGGCGCGAATCGCGGCGACGGCCTGTGCTTCGAGATTCGCCGCGCTATCGGCATAACCGCCCCGCTTGCCCGTGGAAAGAGCGTCCCACAGGTTACGCATCAGCGGGCCGCAACAATACACCAAATCGATATGGTTGGCCTTGATGGCGTCATTCAGGCCGCGATGCAACGCGGCGCTGGTTGGGCCGAGTTCGAGCATATCGCCGAGCATCGCGATACGCCGGCCATGCGGGCCGACCGCGGCTTGGCCAAGCACGCTCAGCGCGGCCGCCATCGACGCCGGGTTGGCGTTATAGCTTTCGTCGATCAAGGTGGCCTCGCCGCTGGCAAGCTCGAGGGTGCGCCGCACACCGCGGCCCGCCGCCGGCTCGATCCGCGATAATGAAAGTGACGCCAGCGCCAAATCAGCACCCGCGAGCGACGCGGCCGCCAGCACCGCGAGCGAGTTGACCGCCATGTGACGGCCGGGCACGCCGAGTTTGTAGGTGACTTCATGTCCGAGGATATTGGCGTGCACCGCCGAACAGGCGGCATGCAGCGACACGTCGATGAGCCGCGCATCCGATTTCTTGTCGGCGCCGAACGAGACAATGCGCGAGATGCCGAGTTTTTTCGCGCGGCGCCGCAGCCTTGCGAACTGCGAATTGTCTCGGTTGAGCACCACGGCGCCGCCAGGCTCGACCCCTTCGAAGATTTCCGCCTTGGCGTCGGCGATCGCCTCGATACCGTCGAAGAACTCCAGATGCACCGGCTCGACCGTGGTGACGATCGCGACATGCGGCCGCACTATTTTCACCAGGGGTTCGATTTCGCTCGCGTGGTTCATGCCGATTTCGAACACCGCAAAGCGCGCCGTCGCCGGGCAGCGCGCCAGCGACAGCGGCACGCCCCAATGATTGTTGAACGACGACGCCGAGGCGTGGGTTTCGCCCTGCGCGCCGAGCACGCGCCGCAGCGCCTCTTTGGTGGAGGTCTTGCCGACCGAGCCCGTGACTGCAATCACCTGTGCATTGAGACGCGCGCGCGCCGCATGCGCGAGATCGACCAGACCGGCGAGCACTTCATCCACCACCAGCAGCGGCGCGTCGGGCGCGAACTTTCCGCGTTGGGCTCTTTCGACCACTGCGAGCGCGGCCCCCGCCTTCAAGGCGGCTGCGACGAATTCATGGCCGTCATGGACGGCGCCCTTGATCGCGAAATAGGCCTCGCCCGGCGCCAACGTCCGGCTGTCGATCGAAATGCCCGTCACCGCGTCCGGCAGCGCGCCGTTAGTCTCTGCGCGCATCGCCGCCGCCATCGCGCTCGAAGTCCACAACGGCGTCGTGCTCATGCGACCCTCGGCGCAAGCGCTGATGCAACCGCCTCATGATCGCTGAATGGCAAAACGCGATCGCCGACAATCTGCCCGGTCTCATGGCCCTTGCCGGCAATCAGGAGCGCATCGCCCGCCTCTAGTCCGGCGACCGCGGTCCGGATCGCTTCAGCGCGGTCGCCGATTTCGCGAGCGCCCTTCGCGGCGCTCAGGATCGCCGTGCGGATCGCCTCAGGTTTCTCGCTGCGCGGATTGTCGTCGGTGACAATGACATGATCGGCATTCTCCATGGCAATCGCGCCCATCAGCGGACGCTTGCCGGCGTCGCGGTCGCCGCCGGCGCCGAACACCACGACGAGGCGGCGTTTGGCGTAAGGCCGCAACGCCTGCAACGCCTTCGCCAGCGCATCGGGCTTGTGCGCGTAGTCGACGAAGATCGGCGCGCCGTTGCGCTCGCCGACCTGCTCGAGCCGGCCCTTGGCGCCTTCGAGATGTTCGAGCGCTGAAAATACCTCATCCGGCTCACTGCCGGTTCCGATCGCAAGGCCCGCCGCGACCATCGCATTCTCGATCTGGAATTCGCCTACCAGCGGCAGGCGGATGAAACGAATTCGTCCGCGATGTTGGAGCTCAAGCTTCTGCGCGAAGCCGTCGATAGCGGCGGCGACAACACGAATGCCCTCGCCTGCGCCATCCCCGCTGTGCCCGACCGTGATCAGGTGCAGGTTCTTCGCCCGCGCGGCATCGATCACTTGCTGCGAACAATCATGGTCGACCGAGATCACCGCCGCGCCATCGGCTATGACGAGTTCGCGGAACAGCCGGAGCTTGGCGGCAAGATAATGCGCCACATCGGGATGGTAATCCATGTGGTCGCGCGACAGGTTGGTGAAACCGCCGGCGCTGATACGCACGCCATCCAGCCGGTACTGATCGAGGCCGTGCGACGAAGCCTCGAACGCCAGATGCGTGACGCCCTCGCGCGCGATCTCGTCGAGCTGCCGGTGTAGCGCGATCGGATCCGGCGTCGTCAGCGATCCGTAAACGGTGCGGTCAGGCGAAACCAGCCCGATGGTCCCGATACTGGCCGCGGCATGACCGAGCCGCTGCCAGATCTGGCGCGTGAACGCGGCGACGGAAGTCTTGCCGCTGGTGCCGGTGACGGCCGCGATGGTCGACGGCTGGCGCGGAAAAAATTTCGCCGCGGCCAGCGCCAGCGCGCGTCGCGGATTGGGCGTGATGACGAACGGCACGCGGCGCTCGCCTGATGGCGGATGGTCGCCCGCTACCGCTACGGCGCCGGCTGCAATCGCGGAATCGATGAATCCCGCGCCATCGGTCTTGAGGCCTGAAAGCGCGAAGAACAGATCGCCCGGTTTCACCGCACGGCTATCCACCGCAAGTCCCGTGACCAGGACGGCTTCCGCCTGCGGGTCGATCGCAGCTTCATCGCTGAAGAGGTCGCAAAGTCTCATTATCTTCCAGTCCGGCCGGCGCACCGGTACCCCGTTTCCGAAGTTCGCGATCCCTCGCGGCACCCTCTGACGCGAACTTCGGAAATAAAAGGGGGCACCGGCAAATTTAAAGCTTCCATTGCCGCTAATCGATTTGAAGTTCCCAAAAGAATTCGCGGCAATCACTGCAAGAACTTCAAATCGGCGGCAATAGCGATTACGCCTTAACGGGTTGCCGCGTACGCCTTACTGGGTTCCCCTTGATGCCGCAAGAATAAGGCGGTCGGACGGCGGCAGGTCGAAACGCGGCTCGACGCCCAGAAGGGGCGCAATGCGGGCGATCACATTGCCGCCGGTCGGCACCGCGTTCCAGCCGGAGGTGATGAAGCCATAGGTTTCCTTCAATGACTGCGGCTCGTCCAGCATGACCAGAATCTGGTAGCGGGGGTTGTCGGCGGGCAGGATCGCGGTGAAAGCGGTGAGCACGCGTTTTTTGGCGTAGCGGCCGTTGACGACCTTTTCGGCGGTGCCGGTCTTGCCGCCGATGTAATAGCCCTTGACGTCGGCCTTTCTGGCGGTGCCGATTTCGGCGTTGAGCCGCATCAGGAATCGCATCTTCTCCGAGGTCTCGGGCTTGATCACCCGCTTTGCGACCGCCATCGCCTCCTGCTCGGTGCGCTTGAGAAAGGTCGGCGGAATCAGATAGCCGCCGTTCACCAGCGCGTCGATGCCCATCACCGCCTGCAGCGGCGCCACCGCGATGCCGTGCCCGAAGGCGATCGTCACCGTGTTCAGTTCGGCCCAGTGTTTCGGCACCAGCGGCGAAGCGCTCTCCGGCAATTCGGTGCGCAGCCGATCGAGCTGTCCGAGCTTGCGCAGGAACGCCTTGTGGGCCTCAACGCCCTGCGACAGCGCGATCCGCGCCGCGCCGACGTTGGACGAGAAGGTAAAGACCTCTCTCATGTTGAGGAAGCGGCCCTTCGGCTCGTCGTCGTGAATCGTGAACTTGCCATAGTACAGCGGACCGCGCGCGTCCCACAGCGAGTTGAGATCGTATTTGCCGGAATCCAGCGCCATCGCCAGCGTGAAGGCCTTGAACGTCGACCCCATTTCGTAGACGCCGGTCGTCAGACGATTGATGCGGTCCGGATCGTGCGCTTCCTTCGGACTATTGGGATCGAAATCCGGCACCGACACCATCGCCACGATCTCGCCGGTCCTGACGTTGGAGACGAGGCCGGAGGCCGCCTTGGCATGGAATTTTTCCTTGGCCTTGAGCAATTCGTCGCGAAGCGCGTGTTCGACGCGCAGGTCGACCGACAATTCCACCGGCCGCTGCAGCCGGTCGGTGGCGAAGCCCGCGCGATGCAGATCGGCAAGACCATTGGTGTCGAGCCATTTCTCCATTCCGGCGATGCCCTGGTTGTCGATGTTGACGAGGCCAATCAAATGCGCGACCTCGTTGCCGGTCGGATAGACACGCTTGTTCTCGCGCAGGAAGCCGATGCCGGGAATGCCGAGGCGGTGAATTTCCTGCTGCTGCGATGGGGTGATTTCACGCTTGAGCCAGACGAAGCCCTTTCGGCCCGACAACCGCTCCCGCACTTCGCCGGTGTCGAGATCCGGCAACGTCGCGGTCAGAAGCTCGATCGCTTCGTCCTTGTCGATGATGCGGCGCGGTTCGCCGAACAGGCTCGGCGTCTTGACGTCGGTGGCGAGAATCTCGCCGTTGCGGTCGACGATATCCGGCCGCGCGGTCGCAATCGCATCCTGCGCCGCGGTGCGGCGCCCGCCGTGGCTGTCGCTCCCGGTCGCGAACATGACGAGCCGTCCGCCGATCACGGCATAGATCGCGACGAACGCCAGTATAGCAAAGCCGACGCGGGCGCGGGCCTTCGCGGCGCGGTCGACATTGCGTCCATAGAGCAGGCTGCGGATCAACCGCTGCCGCCACGGTTCGGTGCGCTTGACCTTGGTGAGCGCCGGATCGGTCATCGCCGATCCTCCGGCGCCGGCACCGAGCCCGTTACTGCCGGGGCGTCGGTAGCCGCATCGATGGTCTGGATCATCGCGCCGATCGGATCCGGATCGTCCGGCCTGACGAGGTTCGGCGGCCGCTCGGGCAGGTTCTTCAGGGAATCATATTGTGTGGCGGCAAGCGGCTTCAGCGGCAAATGCCGTTCGGCAAGACCCTGCAGCCGCAGCGGGGCGTCAAGCCTGGCCCATTCCGCGCGCAGCACCGCGATGGCGTCGCGCTGCTCGCGGATTTCCGCCCGCAGCCGAAGCACGCGCTCGGTGCGATCGGTCGATTCCATCTTGATCCGGTAGACATAGGCGGCAGCGAACACCAACACGCCGATCACGAGGAGATGGAGGATCCGCATGGTCAGCCTCCCCTCATCACTTCATCGAGGGTGGGCCAGGCCGGCAATGCGGCGGCGGCATGCGCGGGTGCGTCGGTGCGCTCGGCGGCGCGCAGTTTGGCGGAGCGCGCGCGCGGGTTGGCGGAAATCTCGTCATCATCCGCCATCACCGGCCGCTTGGTCAGGATGACAAAACTTGGCGCGGCATGCGCGATCTCCGGCTGATGCCGCGATCCGCCGCCCGCCCTGGCGCGCTCGCTCAGGAAATTCTTGACGATGCGGTCTTCCAGCGAATGAAACGACACCACCACGAGCCGGCCGCCCGGCTTCAGCACGCGTTCTGCCGCCGCGAGCGCCAGGTGCAGTTCGTCGAGTTCCTGGTTGACGAAAATCCTTAAAGCCTGAAACGTCCGCGTCGCCGGGTGAATTTCACCCGGTTTCGACCGCACCACTTTTGCGACGATATCGGCCAGTGCCCGCGTGGTTGCAATGGGCGCTTCCTTGCGCGCGGCGACGATGGCCCGCGCCACGCCACGGGAGTGACGCTCTTCGCCGAAGATGTAGATGATATTGGCGAGATCCGTCTCGGACGCCTTCGCGATCACCTCCGCTGCGGTCGGGCCATCATGCCCCATCCGCATGTCGAGCGGGCCATCGTTGCGAAACGAGAAACCGCGCCCGGCCTCATCCAACTGCATCGAGGACACGCCGACGTCCATCACGACGCCGTCGACCGACGCGATGCCTTGGGCGGCGCAAATATCGGCGAGATTGGAGAACCGGTCCTCGACCAGCGTGAGCCGGCCGGCCGATCGGTCGACCAGATCGAAACCGCCCGCGATCGCCGTCCGGTCGCGGTCGATGCCGATGACGCGAGTTCCTTTGGTATCGAGGATGGCTCGGCTATACCCGCCGGCCCCAAAGGTGGCGTCGACATAAATGCCGCCGTCGCGCGGGCTCAAAAGTTCAACCGCCTGGCGGCCGAGGACCGGGATATGTCTTGGCGTAGAAGAATTTGGCGCAGAAGAATTTGGGGCAGATGGATTCATGCCGCCGCTCCCCGCGAAGTCCGGGTGAAAATGCGGAAATCGGACGCGAAGGGGCCCATTGCGCCTTGAAAGCTTGCGTTTCGCCGGGCTTTCCGATTGCGTTTGGCGGCCTGCCATCGGATTTCGAGCGTGAAATCGGGCCGCCGGTGACCTGAATCCGAAGTTCGCCACACCTTGCGGCCCCCCTTGTAGCGAACCTGGGATTCGAAAGGACACCGGAAACCTATCAGTCTAGCGCCGCGCTTCGATCTGAAGTTCCTGATCCGAACCGGGCCACCGGTGCAGGAACTTCAAATCGGCGGCACTAGCCGTTCCCTGAAACCGGGTTCGGCTCTTCACCACTTAGTAACGTCAGTTAGCGTTAAGAAAGCGTTGACGCTCCGCGACGGGATTGATGCGGTTCTTGATTCTTCAGCCTGGGCATAGGCAGCAAGCAGTCGTCGACAGCCGCCGATCGTCAAGTGATGCGCTCCGCACACACTCGGCCAAAATGCATCGCGGCGGCCGGTTATCCAATTGCGTTGACGGCGTCATGGGAGAATAGTGACGAGGTTCATTTTGAAAACTTACTGTTGCCGTTCTTCTGCCCGGTTTGAGCAATTCCATGTCACTCGGTTCGTTCGCATCTGCTGGTCCTGATTCGAAGCGTCGCGCCGCCCCGCTCCCCCGGCCTATCGCGAACATGAAGACATTCTCCCCCGATTCTTCGGTCGTTTCCGACGTCATCCCGTCGCCGAATTATGGCGAACGGAACAAGGGCCTATTGCCCGACATGATCCTGCTGCACTACACCGGGATGCCCGATGTAGAAGGCGCGATCGCGCAACTCTGCACGGCGGGCACCGATGTCTCCGCGCATTACATCGTTCTGGAAGACGGCCGCATCGTGCAATGTGTCCCGGAAGCCAAGCGCGCCTGGCATGCCGGCGTGGCGTCCTGGTCGGGCGAGGACGACATCAATTCCTGTTCGATCGGCGTCGAGATCGTCAACCGCGGCCACGACTGGGGTTATCCGGAATTTCCGCGGCGCCAGATCGCGGCCGTGATCGCGCTGTGCCGGGGCATCATGCTCCGCCGCAAGGTGCCATCCCATCGGGTGCTGGCGCATTCCGACGTCGCCCCCTCCCGCAAGAAAGACCCCGGCGAGAAGTTTCCGTGGCATTCGCTGGCCAATTCAGGGGTCGGCCATTGGGTGCAACCGGCGCCGATCGTCCGCGGCGAAACCCTCAAACTGGGCGCCATCAGCGACAGCGTTCGCGATCTGCAGCAGGCGCTCGCCAGATACGGCTACGGCATCCCGATCAACGGGAAATACGACGGAGCGACCACGGAAGTGGTCACCGCTTTCCAGCGCCACTTTCGCCCCGCCCGCGTCGACGGCATCGCCGACCATTCGACGCTGGTCACGCTGCAGTCGCTGCTGGCGAATTTGCCGGCCGAAGCTCCGGCGGTCGCGGCAAGGTAAACTACGATCTCAGAGCTATCGGCGATCAATTTCCGCCAATCGCCGGGCGTAAAGCCGGCGCAGCGGCTCCAGTTGCGTCGCGGCGGTCGCTGCGAGATAGGCGTCGCGGGCCGCCTGATATCGACCGAGCCGGCGCAACAGGTCGGCACGGACCGCCGGCAGCAATTCGTAGCCGTCAAGCCCGCCGCGCGCCTGCAGCGCGTCCGTCAGGTCGAGGGCGCGCGCCGGCCCGTCCACCATCGATATTGCCGCGGCGTGATTGAGCTCGATCACCGGCGACGGGCTGATCCGCAGCAGCACTTCGTAAAGGCCGGCGATCTGCTTCCAGTCGGTGTCTTTGTAATTGGGCGCGCGCGCATGCAGCGCGGCGATCGCCGCCTGCACCGCGTAAGCCTCGGGGCGGCCCGGCAGCCGCAACGCGTGTTCCACCAGCCTCAAGCCTTCGGCGATCTGGCCGTGGTCCCACAGGCGGCGATCCTGCTCTTCCAGCAGCACGATGTCGCCACCGTCGGTCTGGCGCCCCGCGCGGCGCGCATCGTGCAGCAGCATCAGGGCCAGCAGGCCCTTGACCTCGACCCGTTGCGGCATCAGCGCATCGAGCAGCCGGCCAAGCCGGATCGCTTCGCGCGCGAGATCGGGCCGCATCAGTTCCTCGCCCGAGGTGGCCACATAGCCCTCGGTGAAGACGAGATAGATCACCGCGAGCACCCCGCGCAGCCGCGGCTCCAGCGCGTCACGGTCGGGTACCTCGTAGGGAATGCCGGCGAGCCGGATTTTCTGCTTGGCGCGGACGAGCCGCTGGCCCATCGCGTCCTCGCTCACCAGAAAGGCGCGCGCCACTTGCGCCGTGGTCAGTCCGCAGACCGTGCGCAGTGTCAGCGCGATCTGGACTTCGGCGGCGAACGAAGGATGGCAGCAGGTGAAGATCAGCCGCAGCATGTCGTCGTCGAGCGCGGCGTCGCTGTCCTCGGGTGAGGCTTCCGCGTTGAGCAGCAACTCGTGCGTCAGCTCTCCCTGCTTGCCGCGAAACGCGATTTGCCGGCGCAGGCGGTCGATCGCCTTGTTGCGTCCGACATTGACCAGCCACGCCCGCGGATTGGCGGGCTGCTCGGCGGCGGGCCAGCGTTCCAGCGCGACCGCAAAGGCATCCTGCAACGCATCCTGGGCAAGATCGAAATCGCCGACGAGACGGATCAGCGTTGCCAGCGCCCGCCCCGCCTCGTCGCGAAAGATTTTTTCGATTTCGATGGGAGTCATGGGCCGGATCATTCGCTGGTCGTCGTTCCGCGGGCGCGCGAAGCGTCTCCCGGAACGACGCCAATCGCCGTCACTTATAGATCATGATCGGCCGGACCTCGATCGAGCCCTCCCTGGCGCCGGGAATCCGCGCGGCAATGGCGAGCGCGGCGTCGAGATCCTTGGCCTCGACCAGATAATAGCCGCCGAGTTGCTCGCGCGTCTCCGCGAACGGACCATCGGTCGTCAGCGTCTTGCCGTCGCGAACCCGCACGGTGGTCGCCGTCGTCGACGGCTGCAATGCGTCGCCGGCCTTGAAATTGCCGCTCTGGACGATGGACTGGGTGAATGCGCCATAGTCCGCCATCATTTGCTGCCGCTCGGCCGCGCCCATTTTGCCGAGTTCGGCTTCGTTCCGATAGATCATCAGCAGATATTGCATCTCGTTACTCCTCTTGATCGGCTGGATCGCCGACACCCAGTCGAATGGGGCAGGCGGAAAACGACATCTTCAGGATAATTTATTTTAGGCACCGGCGAGGCTGATATCGGCTTGACGCGGCCCCCCTTAGCCCCCATGCCTTAAGGCGTCAGTCGGCCGGACGGCCGCTCCCGCTACGGTCGAAAGGCTGCGGGGGAGGAAAGTCCGGGCTCCATCGACATACGGTGCCGGATAACATCCGGCGGGGGCGACCCCAGGGACAGTGCCACAGAGAACGAACCGCCTCATCTCCGGATGAGGCAAGGGTGAAAAGGTGCGGTAAGAGCGCACCGCGGGTCCGGCAACGGAACCGGCATGGCAAACCACACCGGGAGCAAGACCGAATAGGGACGGCAACGCGGGCTGTTCGCGAAAGCGATAACGCCGCGGGAGCGATGTCAGGCTCGCCGTCCGGGTAGGTTGCTCGAGGCAACGTGCAAACGTTGTCCCAGAGGAATGGCCGTCACGTATCGTCCGCGCGAGCGGGCGGTGCCCTACAGAACCCGGCTTACAGGCTGGCTGATATCGTTAAGAATGAGGGGTTCGGCGTAACGCGCCGGACCCCTCGCCATTTTGCGGATGTTTTATTGGTCGTTTCAAGACGGTGACAACGCTCGCGACAACAATCCATTCCGAGCCGATCCGGAACGAAAATCTGGACGCCCCGCGCTTCCAGTCGATCTTCACTCTTCGAATCCGACGTCGGAACGAAGAATTTAGAACAACCCGACCGAAATCGGAAAGCCCAATTTAGGCCTATCAATTCAGAGGCGATCAACCTCCGCGCGCTACGCTGCTTGAAAATGGTACGGGATACATCAGGGAGCCTGAGCATGCCGAAAAAAGCAGGAGCCGCCGCGACCGACGCCCGAGAAGATACCATGAATGCGGGCGCTATAGGTGCCATGAGTGCGGGCGCCGTAAGTGCCATGAGCACAATAGGGGCCGCCGTCATCAAGATGCACAAAGAGGCGATGGACAAAAAGCCGGCTTGGTTCTGGCACCTTTTCGCAAAGTGCGAGGCAAAGGCCGCACGCATCGCCGAGCAAGCCGCGCACGGCCCTCATGCCTGCGGGGATGCAACGTTCATTGAAGTGTACGCCAAGACCCTGCCGGCGCTGATGGAGAAGGCGCTAGACGCACACGCGAGCAAGCACTAGCCCACAAGCCCACCTATCATGTTCGTTCTGCGGAAAGACCCAGCCGGAAGTGCTGCAGCTAATTGCGGGAGCTCAAGGATTTATTTGCAGTGAATGCGTCCAACTGTGCGTGCAGATTATTTCGATTGAGCATCCAGAATAGCTGCCCGAGCTTCGGAAATTTGTAAATGGCCTAGCGGACAAGATGCGAGGTGGAGAGCCTCCGTCGTGACCTCGAGATTCCGGGTCGTGGCGGCAGCCAGCCTCGCTCCTCGCTTGCTTGGCGAATGGACCGAAGGTGTCGGCGGGCGTGAGGCGGGTGGCTCGATACGGCACACCGCTGCCCCCTAGCCCTGTCCAATCGGGTCGTTTGCCTTGCGGGCGCCATATCCTGGCATTAATGTTAAAAGATCGACCGGATCATCGGTCAGGGGGTCGTCTTGAGCCGCTCATTGTCTTGCATCCGTGTCACGATAGCGCTCGCCGCGGTTGCGATAATCCTTGCGGGATGTGCGGCGGCGAACAACACCTCGTCGAGCCAGGGCGAGCAGCCGCATCAGACCGGTTACGGCCTCTCGAGCGAGGGAACTACTACCGACCTTTACACCGAGCTGTTCGGCTCCCGCAAAACTGCGACGGCGGCGGCCGCCGCCCAGCCGGTTCAACCCGTGACGGCGTCGGCAGCACCCCAGCCGGTTCAACCCGCGACTGCGGCTGCCCCAAGCCGCCAGGCTCAACCCGCCACGGCAACTTCGTCTGCCCGGCAACCTCAACCCGCGTCCGCGGTGAGCCGGCAGGTTCAGCCCGCACCCACCGAAGTCGCGCAGCAGGCGGCCACGCCACAGGCTCCTGACGGGCCCGACGTTCCCGTCGCTTATGGCATCACAGCCAACGGGCCGACGACCGATCTCTACACCACGTTGTTCGGGCCCAGGCGCCGCGACGGCCAATAAGTGAAAAGCTGCGCCGAGCCCTCGCCCAAGATCCGGCAACGATGAGCACGATCGCGTTCGCGGTTCTGTTGTCGGGCGCGCTCGCCGGCGGCTTCGTGTCCGGCCTCGCCGGTTTCGGCACCGCGCTCATGGCGCTCGGGATCTGGCTCTACGTTTTGCCGCCGGCGGTCGCGGTACCCCTCGTCCTGATCTGCTCCATCGTTGCCCAAACCTCGACGCTGCCGGCGATCTGGCGGTCGATCGACTTCAGGCTGGTTTGGCCATTTCTCCTCGGCGGTCTTGCCGGCGTGCCGGTGGGGACCATGCTGGTCGCCTATGCCGATCCGCATATCTTCAGATTGAGCATCGGCGCGCTGCTCCTGGTGTTTCCGACCGCGCTTTACTTCCACCGCAGGCCGATGGCGTTGAGCTTCGGCGGCCGGGTGGCCGACACGGGTATCGGATTCGCGGGCGGTGTGCTTGGCGGTCTGGCCGGTCTGTCCGGCCCGATTCCAATTTTGTGGGCCAGCCTCCGGGGCTGGGGCAAGGATGTGCGGCGCGGCGTGTTCCAGTCCTTCAACTGGACGGTGCTGACCGCGGCGCTGTGCGTGCAGGCGGGCACCGGTTTCATCACATCGGAAATCATGTGGCTGGCCTTGCTCGTGCTGCCGGCCACGGTGGCAGGCGCCTGGCTCGGCGCGCGGACCTATCACGCGCTAAGCGACGGCAATTTCCGCGATGTCGTGCTCGGCCTTTTGTTCCTGTCCGGCGTAGCGCTGGTCTGGAGCAGCGTGGGGATGCGCTAGACCCAAGCGGACCAACAACCAACTCAGAATTGAAAATACAAGAATTCCAGCCGCTGCCACATGCCGAACAGCGAGATCGCCAACGCAAATGCTGACCATAACGCCCACGGCCCGTTTGGCCGCCATCGCAGCCAGCTGGTTCGCTCCGGCGCGCGGCGATATTCGCGATACCTGAAGATTTGCGGAACATTGGGCAGGCCCAGCGCAATCGCGAGCGCCAGTGCCACCGTGCCGCCGCCGATCAAGAGCAGCCGCTCCTCGCCCACCAGCAACGGCAAGTCCATCAGCCGCAGGATGCCGGGAGAAGCGTAGGCCGAACTGCCGGCTTCAAATCCGAACAGCCCGCCCAGCATCTGCCACGCGCCCGCCGCCGTCCTGGCGCGGAAAAACACCCAGGCGATGACGACGGCGAAAAACGTGATCGCCCAGGAGAAACCTTTTGCGAAACTCTTTGCGAATCCTTTTGCGGTTCCCTTGGTGGCCGCGACCTTCGTGCCTGCGCTGCGCCACGCCTGTCAAAGGTGATTGACGCAGAGATAGAGGCCGTGCAGCCCGCCCCAGATGAGAAAATTGAAGCCCGCGCCATGCCAGAGCCCGCCCAGCAACATCGTCACCATGAGATTGAGATAACGGCGCTGTTCGCCGAGCCGGTTGCCGCCGAGCGGAATGTATTAGGCGATGTTGACCACGCTGCCTTGCGGCTTGCCGATCAGCTGCGCGGCGAGAGGAGGATCGACCTGATAGACCGTGCGGCTCTCGCCGGCGAAGATCAATTCGGGACGCGAGGCGAGCAGCGGAAGCTTGATTGCCAGCAGAACCGGCACGTCGTCATGCACGCGATTGGCAAGCGCCAGCAATCCGGCCAATGCCACAAGCCACGCCACGGCCGTCAGCGCGAGTGCGCCGGCGATCCATCGCGCGGACGCCGCCTGCACACGCCGGAGCGATCCTTTTTCGGAGATGGAAAGGCCGCGCATCATGCCGTCGTTCAAGCATGAACCGCCGCGGCAGACAATATCATAGCGTTTTCGAGCGAAGCATGCCCTCGGACTTGATCCGTGGGCGGATAAAGGTTCGCGTGAAGAAAACGCGTCAATCGGTCAGCCTTTAATGCGCCGGCTCTGACGAGGGCGAGACCGGCTTTTTCAGGAAAATGACCATCAGGCTGAGGCCGAGATAGAACAGCGTCAGCATGAAGAAAGCGTCGCCATATCCCATCACCACCGCCTGGCGGTGAACGATCTGGGACAATTGCTTCATCGCCATCAGCGCGGCGTCGCCCATGCCCTGCAGGCGCTGGGTGAACATGTTGAGCGTCTCGGTCGCGGCGGTGTTGCCCCAGGTCACCCTGTCCTGCAAGCGCGAGATATGCAGGTCGGTGCGTTCGTTCAGCACCTGGTTGATGAGCGCAAGCCCGACCGCGCCGCCGAGGTTGCGCGTCAGGTTGAACAATCCCGAGGCGTTCTTGACCCGATCCGGCCGCAAAGTGCCGAGCGCGATGTTGTTGGTCGGGACCATCGCGAACATCATGCCGATGCCGCGCAGCACCTGCGGCAGCAGCAGTTCGTAAAAATCATACTCGCGGGTGATCCAGGTCATCTGGTAAGAGCCGAGCGCGAAGATCACCAGCCCCGCGGCGATGATCAGGCGCAAATCCACCTTGAGCATCAGGCGCCCAACGACCGGCGCCATCAGGAACATGGTGATGCCGGAGACGAACATGGTCTCGCCGATCATCAGCGCGCTGTAGCCGCGCACTTCCGAAAGATAGCGCGGATACATATAGGTCAACCCGTAAAGGCCGATGCCGACGCAAAACGAGATCAGGCAGCCGATGCCGAAATTGCGGTCGGTGAAGGCGCGGATATCGACGATCGGTTCTTCCGCCGTCAGCACGCGGTAGAAGAAGGCGATCGCGGAAATCCCGCAAACCCAGGCAAACACCGCGACGGAAGTGTCCTGCAGCCACTCATATTGCGGCCCTTCCTCGAGTACGTATTCCAGCGAACCCAGAAACCCCGCCATCGCGATCAGGCCAAACCAGTCGAAGCGGTCGAGCAATCCGAAATTCGGCTGGTCGAAATCGACCAGCGCCAGCACGCCGAGGGTGATGCCGATGCCGGGGACGATGTTGATGAAGAACAGCCAGTGCCACGACATCGCATCGGTGATGAGGCCACCCACGGTCGGGCCGATGGTCGGCGCCAGCGTCGCGACCAGGCCGATGATCGGGCCGACGATGTAGAATTTCGAACGCGGAAACACCGTATAGGCGGAGGCGAACACCGTCGGGATCATGCCCGCGCCGAGAAAGCCCTGGATCGCGCGCCACAGAATCATCTGCTCGATCGAGGCGGCGAATCCGCACAGGAAACTCGCCACCGTGAAGCCGGCCGCGGAAATCGCGAACAAAAGCCGTGTACCGAACGCGCGCGACAAAAATCCGGACAGCGGGATCGCGATCACTTCCGCGATCAGGTACGAGGTCTGGACCCACGACACCTCGCTGGAACTGGCCGACAGGCCGGCCTGGATATCGGTGAGGGAAGCCGAGACGACCTGGATGTCCAGGATCGACATGAACATCCCGAACACCATGATGAGAAACGCAACCAGCCGCCGCGGCGCGATGCGCTCGGACGGCGCAGCCGTGGCGTTCAGCATTCCAGGGGGAGCGGTGGTGGCATCAGCCATGATGGGCTCGGCTCAGGGTAGAATCGAACCGGGCTTGCCGGGCCGATGCGCGGGGCTTATTGCGGATGAATCATCGTCTGCGCGTCGAGGTCTTCCTCGCTCTCGGCGTCTTTGGCGCCCTCGGTGGTATCGACGGTGGCATAGACCGACATGCCGGCACGCAGCAGGTTTTGCTTCGCGACGTCCTTCGGCACGCGAATCCGGACCGGAAGCCGCTGCACGATCTTGGTGAAGTTGCCGGTGGCGTTGTCCGGCGGCAGCAGCGTGAACACCGAGCCGGCCGCGGGCGAGATGCTCTCGACGACGCCTGCGAACTTGCGATGGCCATAGGCATCGACCGAGATCGTCACCGGCTGGCCCGGACGGATCCGCTTGAGCTGTGTTTCCTTGAAATTGGCATCGATAAAGACGTCATTGAGCGGCACGACATTGCCGAGACGTTGTCCGACCACGATGAAATCGCCGGTGTTGACCAGACGGTTGGAGAAGGTGCCGTCGACCGGCGCGCGCACCGAGGTAAAGCCGAGGTCGCGCTCGGCCTTGGCGAGCGAGGTCTGCAATTCGGCCAACTGGGCGCGGGCCTCGGCCTGCTGCGCCTTGGTCACCTCGACATTGTCGCGCGCCGCGTCATAGGCGGCGCGTGCCGACTTCACCGCCGCCATGCCCTGATCGCGCCCGGCTTCCGACACTTCAAACGTCGCGCGCGAGGCAAAGCCTTTCGCGCTCAATTCCTGCTGACGGTCGAAGTCTAAACCCGCCCGCTTCAGGCCGGCCTCGGCGGAGGCGAGCTGCGCCTTGGCCTGCTCGGCCGCGCTTTCCTGCGCGGTGACCTGGCGGCCGATCCGGTCGATGGTGGCCTGCTGGGTTTCGATCCTGGTGCGCGCGGCATCCACCGCGATACGATAATCGCCGTCGTCGATCTTGAAGATCACCTCGCCGGTGTGGACCAGCGCGTTGTCGCCGGGGAAGATAGCCGCGATATGTCCGGACACGCGCGCGCCGAGCGTGGTGTTGTTGGCGCGCACATAGGCGTCGTCGGTCGAGATATGAAAACGTCCGACCAGAACATAGTGGACGCCGTAGGAAGCCGCGGCGAGCGCGAGCAGCAGGCCGACGCCGATCAGAACGAATTTGCGCTTGCCCGGTTTCGGCGCGACTGAGGCGGCGGGAGCCTCCGGCGCCGCCGGCTTGGCGATGGCAGGTCGCTCCGGCACTTCCGCGGGGCGACGGGCGACGTTTTCATCCGAAAGATGCGGGCGAATAGAGTCGGCGAGCACGGCGGAGGCGTCATGCGCGGAATCACTCTCGGCCGCATTGGGCTCGGTGCGCAGGATACGCGCGGCCTGGTCTCTCGCTGCGGCCATAAAGGCCTCCCCATTACAATGTCGCGGCGAAGACAAGGCCCCAACGGCCCCTGCCTAGCATCCAGGCTCAAATTAGCATTGACCGAACGGTTCGGTCAAGGTAGAAGATTTGGTAGGTTTGGTATCGACCAACAATAAGGCACGAGTCGCTTCCCCGGCATTTTCGGCATCGGAATCTTTGCAGAGAAGCTAAACTAATGGTTGCAGCCTCATCCAACAATCTCCGCCTGGTCGCAGACGAGGACAGTTCGAAACGCCGACAAATCCTCGAAGGTGCCCGCAAGGTTTTCATGGACTTGGGCTTTGACGGCGCCAGCATGGGCGAAATCGCCCGCGCCGCCGGCGTCTCCAAGGGCACGCTTTATGTGTACTTTGCCGACAAGAGCCGCCTGTTCGAAGCCATCGTCGAGGAGGAAACGCTCTCCCAAGGCAAGGTGACGTTCAATTTCGACCCCGAACGGGACGTCACCACGACGCTGATGGAGTTCGGACAGGCCTATATCCAGATGCTGTGCCGGCCGGGCGGCGGATCCGCCACCCGCACGGTGATGGCGATCGCCGAGCGCATGCCCGAGGTCGGCCGGCGCTTTTACAACAATGTGGTGGCCCATACGATCGCCCGGCTCGCGGCCTATCTCGAGGCGCGCACGCGGTCGGGCGATCTTGCGATCGACGACTGCCAACTGGCGGCAACGCAGTTCATGCAGATGTGCCAGGCGTCGCTGTTCATGCCGTTTATCTTTCAGGCCGCGCCCGCGCCTTCGGCCGAGCGCATCGCGCAGGTGGTCGGCAGCGCAACGCGGATATTTCTCGCAGGCTATCAGGCGAAGTAGATCTGATCGCGGAGCGGCTCGTCCACACCGCGCCGTCATTGCGAGCGAAGCGAAGCAGTCCATCAAGCCGCAAAGAAAGAATGGATTGCTTCGTCGCGGAGCCTGTCATCGGGCCGGCCGAAAGGCCGGACCCGTTGGCTCCTCGCAATGACGTCAAGACACACACGCCTTCGCATTCGCGCGACCCGCATCCCGCACCCAACGTCCGTGACGATCGCGATACGCCCCTCTTGTGAGGCGGGACAGCGCGAATCAATAAAGCTGTTTCTACCAATCGGCGAAGCGAAATATTTTTCGCAAGAGGACTGGACGCCCAAATCGCCGAACAGCCCGCCGGGCAAATCAGCAAACAGTAACCGACTAATCGTCCTCGAACTCGTCTTCCTCGTTGACCTTGTCGCCGTGCTTGCGCGGGTGCGAGGCCTTGCGGCCGCCGAGCGCGCCGGTCACGAACGGCTCGCGCGAGGCATAGGGATTGCGCTGCGCGGCGCGCGCGGCGACTTCCTCGCCGGACACCGCGGCCGGCTCGCAGATCAGGCGCCTCGAGGCGCGGCGCATCAGATCGACGTGGATGTGATCGTAGTGATAGACGTTGGAGCCCGGCGCCAGCACGGTGGTGAACTGCTGGCACGCCGCCGCCTCGATGTCGCGCAAAAAACCCTGCTCTTCCGGCAGGCCCCTCCAGCCGTCCTTCACCGTCACACGCCGCCCGTCGGCGAGCGTGAAGCCTGCGATATCGAGCGCGTTGCCGAAGGCGTGTTCGGAAATATGCGCGTACGAATTGCCGTTCATGCCGCGGCAGGAATAGGCGGAGATCTGGTTGATCTCGACGACGCGCACGCCGAACCAGCGCTGCGCTGCCGGCTGCACGGATTCAGCGAGCCAGCGATCGAGCGCCGATACGATCGGGCACGCCAGCGTCGCCGCCGGCCTGACCGCCACCGGCCCGAACGAAGCAACCGAATTGCCCGGCCCCGGGCCGAGCCGCGGCGAGCGATAGCGATCCGGATAGGGCGAGGCGTAACGGTCGCGCGGCGGATAGCTTTGCGGTGGCGAATACGGTCCTCGCACGGCAGGGTTCCGCGATGCTGGCGTACCTTCGGGCGGCAGGTTGATTTCGTCCTGGTCCGGCGCAATGCCCGGCGCGCTCAATGAGATCGGACCGCCGGACGGCGCGCCGTAGCCGGGCGCACGTCGGCCGCCATCCGGATAATAAGGGGTCTGTGGCGGCGGCGGAGCCGGAGCCGGCTGGCCGATCGGCCAGCGCGGCTGATTGCCGACATTGGCGGGCGGCCGCAGGTCATCGTCGGCAAAACCGAAACTGCCGCTGGCTTCACCCAACGCCGCGACCTTGAGGGGAAATTCCGCGCCGCAAACGCCGGGGCCCGAAATCGGGCTCATCCGCACCAGCTCGGCGTTCTCCTTGACGGCGCCGGACTTCAGGCATGCGATCTCGGCCTCAGCCCGCCAAGGCTCGCGCTCTTCGGAAAAAAATCCGCGACCGCAGCCCGCCAGCGAGACAAGGACGAAGGAGCCGACGAGATACAAACGAACTCCGCGCGTCATGCGGGAGAACTTCAACGAATTTATTTAACGACTTATCAACGCCTTGATTTCACTTCTCTTTAACCACGCCGCCGTGAGTTGTGCGCTGCCGAAGTGCCGCGGATAGGCAGCAAGGCTGACTTTTTTGGCGAGGAACCCGTTGCTAGCTTCTTCGTTACGGCAGGCGGAGACCTGACCTTGGGAGGATTTAATGGCTTTTCGGCCTATCGCCGGCAGACTGAGCGTCGTCACCGCGTATCTCGCTTTCGCCTTTGTCGGCGCGATCGTGCTCGGCGTGTTCTAGTCAAACCGGAATTCTTCAATGCCCGGCGATCTGGATCGGTCCAGTCGCCGGGCTTTTTTGTGCCAAAGACCAAACCACGCGCGGCCGGGACAAGAAAATCTCTTCATGGCAGCGCCCTCCCCGGTGTGACGCGAAAAACTGGCTCCGGAGGCGCAATGTTGAACGCGATTTGAGTAACCCCTGCCGGAGTACAGCCGGAGAGCGGTTCACCTTCACATCGTCCTGTGATGCGCATCACAGAATCCGCAGGCCGCGGCGCGCAGGATCCGCGCAGGTTCACAAGGCCGCTCAACTCTGTCTCTCAACTTCCGGAGGCTCTCATGAAGAAATTCACTATTCTCGCCGCGCTGCTGATGGCCACCACTTCCGCGCATGCCGGCAATTCGATTTCCTTCGAGATCGACGGACACAAGGTCCGCATCGAGGCGCCGAAGAATTGCGACCAGCTGTCGTGCATCGAGATCTCCGGCTTCGACTTCAAGAGCTTCAACTCCAAGAGCTTCAACGACGATGACGATGTCGCCGCGAAGTCCGACACGCCTGCGCAAAAGCCGGCCCCTGTTCCGGCCACTCAAGTGACGGCGCCGCAAGCTCCCGCGGCACCCGCCACCGCGCCCGCATCGACGACGGTCGCATCCACATCGCCCGCACCGGCAGCCGATGTTGCGCCACCGGCGGCGTCCGCCACGGCGCCTGCGCCGTCGCCGCCGCGCCCGTTCAGGCACCAGCGACACCGCTTGGCGTGTGGGCCACGGAAGAGAACAAGGGAAATGTTCGCATCGAGCAGTGCGGGCAGAACCTCTGCGGATATGCCGTGAAGACCGGCGAGAAAATCCTCATCAACATGAAGCCGTCGGACACGAAATGGGTCGGCCAGATCCACGATCCCGACAGCGGCAGGAATTACAACTCCACGATCGCGCTGAAGGGGATGAATATGCTGCGGGTCCAGGGCTGCGCTTTCGGCGGAATGTTCTGCGGTGGCCAAGTCTGGAATCGCGTCAGCTAAGCGGCCTATCACCAGGTATTTTCGAAAGAGGGCCCTCGCGGATTTCCCGTGAGGGCCTTTTGGCATGGACAAGGCTCCGCACATTCATCTCACATTCAGCCGACAACCCTCTCAATCGCACCCGCCATCGCCAACTCCATTCTTGCCGGGATCGCCATCGCGGCGATCAACCCGGCTTCCGCATCAAGGGTTGACCGGCCAATATTCGCGCGCCCTCGCTGACATTGCCGCAGAATTCGAAACGGTCCGGCGCCAGCACGATGATGGTCGATCCGTGCTCGAAATACCCGAGTTCGTCGCCCTTGCGCACGCTGACGTCACAGGGAAAGACCGACGGCCCCCGCGTTTGCGCATTGAGCACGATGTCCAGGAAATGCAGCCGGATGCTCGCCACCAAAATCGCGGCGACCGGCACCAGCGTGAGGGCCTCGCCGGATGCGAGGCGGGTTTGAATCACGGCGCGCTCGTTCTTGCAAAAAAGCCGCTCAATTCGTTTCAACGCAATCGGATTGACGTTCCAGGTGTCGCCGCTGATGAAGGTGACCTGCTCGATCCGGCAGTCGGCGGCTGCGTGAAAGCGGTGATACATGCTCGAGGTCAGCCGCAGTGTGACAAAGCGTCCGTTGCGGTGGGCATCAACCAGTTCGGGATCGCCAAGCAAATCCAAAAGAGAATAGGAAGCGCCCTTGATCTGAAACAGCTCGGTATCTTCGATGGCGCCATGCGCGCCGATGATGGCGTCAGACGGGCTGACCACGATCGACGGGTCAGGGTCGGGTTGACGCAGGCCGGGCTTGAGCTCGCGGGTGAAACAATCGTGCAGGCTCTTGAATTCGGTTTTTTTGGCCTCACGCAGATCGAGATCCGAAAACATCCGCCAGCAGGCGATCGAGGCGTCGCGCACGAGCGGATTCTCTATTCTACTGAACCAGCCCATGAACCGCGTCAGCGCCGCCCGCGGGATGCGGTTGGTCAGGAGGAAATTCAGGTCTTCCTGCCGCGTCAGGGCGGCGATCAGGCCCCGGACTGTCATGATTCTGTTAGATGGACCCGCTAGCGCTGGTGGCATGGATTCGCCTCTCCCGATTCTCTCTTTATCCGCCGCGGCGGCGGCTTCCGCCGCGGCCGTCTTTCCCAAACTCAAGGCGCGGCTGGCGCTGTCGCGGGCCAAACACCGCTCCCTGACCGGACATTCGAAAATGTCGCGGAGGGTGACGCGGCTGATCCCGTTCTATGAATTCTCCATCGACGACTTCTTCCGCTCCGACGGCGCGCCGCCCGAAATCGCCAGGCAGCGAAAGGACGCCTTCTTCGCGCTGGCCCGCCTCTATGAGGAACGTTACGCCAGGGGCCGGCAGATGACGGCGGAGGCAGCCGCACGCATCTCCGACCTGCAATTCACCGAATCCTACCGGGTGCCGTTTCAGTACAGCCGGCTGGTGCGCGAGCATCTTTCCACCAGTGCCTTCGTGCAGTCGTCGGCCGGCGTCACCGTTACCGATGTCGACGGCAATGTCTCCTACGACCTGACCGGCTCCTACGGCGTCAACATCTTCGGCAACGACTTCTACAAGGAGTGTATCCACGAGGCGGAAACGCGCGCGAATGCGTTGGGACCGGTGCTCGGGCCCTATCACCCCGTCATAACCGACAATGTGCGCCGGCTGTGCGAGATCTCGGGGCTCGACGAAGTCTCGTTTCACATGTCCGGCACCGAAGCGGTCATGCAGGCGGTGCGGCTCGCCCGTTATCACACCCGTCGCACGCATCTGGTTCGTTTCGCCGGCGCCTATCACGGCTGGTGGGGCGACGTGCAGCCCGGCGTCGGCAATCCGGTTTCGCCGCACGAGACCTATACGCTGGCGGAGATGTCCGAGCGAACGCTCCATGTGCTGCGGACGCGCCGCGACATCGCCTGCGTGCTGGTCAACCCGCTGCAGGCGCTGCACCCCAACGCCAATGCGCCCGGCAATTCCGCGCTGGTCGACAGTTCCCGCTCCGGCCATTTCGATCGCGCCGCCTACAGTCAATGGCTCACATCGCTGCGCGAGGCCTGCACGGAACGCCAGATCGTCCTGATCTTCGATGAGGTGTTCGTCGGCTTCCGCATCGCCGCCGGCGGCGCGCAGGAATATTTCGGCGTCCGCGCCGACATGGTCACTTACGGCAAGAGCCTCGCGGGCGGCCTTCCCGTCGGCGTGGTGTGCGGACGCAAGCAATTGATGCGCCGCTTCCGCGACGATTCCCCCGCCGACATCTGCTTTGCCCGCGGTACCTTCAATTCGCATCCCTATGTCATGACGGCGATGGATGAATTCCTGAGCCGGCTTGCCAGTCCCAATTTCCGCGCGGTCTATAACGGGCTCGAGGAGACCTGGAACGGACGCGCCAAAGCGTTGAACGACAGGCTCGCCGCCGCGAACCTTCCGGTCGGGGTCTCCAACCTGTCGTCGATCTGGATGGTGCATTATACCGAGCCGTCCCGCTACAATTGGATGTTTCAGTATTATCTGCGGGCCGAGGGGCTCGCGCTGAGCTGGGTCGGAACCGGCCGCCTGATCTTCAGCCTGAATTACACCGCCGCCGATTTTGCCGAGGTCGAGGGTCGCTTCGTGGCCGCGGCCGAAAAGATGAAGCGGGACGGCTGGTGGTGGCATGAGGCTTCCCTCACCGACAAGAACATCCGCCGCCAGATCCTGAAAGAGATGCTCGCGGGAGTATTTTCCCGCTAAAAGGAAACCGCTTTCTTGCTTTGAGTTGAAGCGTGGCCTAGCGTTCGAGTCACCTCGCCCCGCTTGCGGGGCGAGGGAGAAGCGGTCCGCTCCGCTCAGGCGTGCTGCTCTTCGAGATCGTGCTCGACGATATCGAGGCCCGGATCGATCAACTGGCCCTTCAAAAGAAACAGCGGCGCCTTGTAGTAGAGCCTGAGATCGCTGAACGGGTCGGTCAGGATTTTCGTCATCCAGACCAGACCGGTCTCGACGTCGCGGATGAAGAACAGATGGACGGTGCGGAACAACAGCCCACCGATACCGATCGCGAGCCAGATCTTGGCGACCTGCCGCATGAAGTCGGCCGGCGAGACCCAGGGCGTGAAGATCCCGAACAAGGTCGGATCGAAGTACAGCACCAGCGGCGACAGCGCCCAGATCGTCATCAGCACCACCTTGCGCTGCAAATTATAACCGACCTTGATCTCTTCCTTGTGCTCGTGGGTCGCTTGGTTGACGTGGTCATATCCCTTGGGCTCGAAGAAGAAATGACCGGCCTGGCGTGAAGTCATGGACACCAGCCAGCCGATCAGGGCGGCGACGAGCGGGTCGAAAAAGATCATGACATAGCCGACCAGAAAGCTCGCCGCGCTGACGAAGTGCAGGCTCTGGTTGACGCGGCTGTGGTGATAGTAGCGATGGTCATCCCAGCGCTGGGTTCGCAGTTGCTCCAGAAAATCCTTGATCATTCTTTCCCCCAAGAAAGTGGTCTGCATTCTGTTTAAAGGGATTCGATGTAGGGCGTGTGACATCATCAAAATGTCATATGCCGTTTCATGACGATGCGGTTACGCCGATGACACAAACTTCACTGCTTGAGCTAAGCGGCGACTGCCTTTTCAATCTTCCGGAAACGGACCAGCGAGAAGTGACCGAGCGGCGGAATCAGACGGCGCTCCGCCAATTCCACCCCCTTCGTGCCCGAAAGCCATCGCGTGTAACGCGACCAGGCGAACTCGGCGGTCCGGAAACCAAGCCGCCGCACGACCGGCTGCAATTGCTGCTCGATGAAGCGGCGCATGCCGGCATCGGCGCTGACGCGCGTGAGGATGATCAGCTCACCGCCCGGCCGCAGCACGCGCGCGAATTCATCCAATGCCACTTCCGGATTCGGCACCGCGGTGACGACATATTGCGCCATCACCACGTCGAACGAACAGTCGGGGAATTCGAGCTTCTCGGCATCCATCACCGCAAGCCCTTCGATATTCTTCAGGCGCAGATCGGCGACGCGCCGCTTCGCCTTCTTCAGCATCGCTTCCGAAATGTCGGTCCCGAAGATGCGGACATGCGGCGCGTAGAGGGGCAACGAAATGCCGGTGCCGACACCGACCTCGAGCACGCGGCCGCCGATCTTGTTGGTCGCCTGAATGGCGGCGTCGCGGCCCTTGCTGAATACGCCACCGAACACGAGGTCATAAATCGGGGCCCAGCGATCGTAGGCCTGCTCGACCATTTCGCGGTCGAAGTCCAACTGACCTGCGCCGTCCAATTTGATGATTTCTGCCATGGTTATACCTATCTCGTTGTTGTTCTCAGCCGCGCACCGCGTGTCTTCCCGCCACAAAGGGGGCGGGCCGCAGCGAACGGCTTGGCTGCAGCGCACTCAGATTGCCGACGAACTGCCTCGCGCTGTTTTCCCAGGAGCGCTCCAGCGCAAACCGCCGGCATGCATCCCGGGACATGTCGAGCGCGCGCAGACAGGCGCTGCGAAGGTCCTCATCGAGCGCGCCGACAGGGTGGTCCGCGATCACATCGAGTGGACCCGTCACCGGGAATGCCGCAACCGGCGTGCCGCAGGCCAGCGCCTCGAGTTGCACGACGCCGAAGGTGTCGGTGCGGCTCGGAAACACAAAGACGTCCGCCGCCGCCAGATGCGCGGTCAAATCCGCGCCGGTCTTTTCGCCAAGAAATTTGACCTTTGGATATTTGTGTTCGAGTGCCGCCTTTTGCGGTCCATCGCCGACCACGACCTTCGACCCCGGCAGATCGAGCGAAAGAAAGGCTTCGATATTCTTTTCGACCGCGACGCGGCCCATGGTCATGAAGATGGGGCGCGGCAAATTGAGCTCGGCCGGATGATCCGGATTGAAAAGATCGGTATCGACGCCGCGCCCCCAGAAGCCGAGCCTGCGGAAACCGCGCGCGCCGAGCTCTTGATAGAGCGAACCGGTCGCCACCATCGTCATGGCGGCCGCCGCATGAAAGTGCCGCAGCACCGCATAACTCAACGCGGCCGGAATAATGGAGCGCACCGCGATATATTCCGGAAAGCGCGTCGTATAGGAAGTCGTGAAGGCGAGCTTGCGGCGGCGGCAATAGGCCCGCGCCGCCCAGCCGATCGGTCCCTCGGTCGCGATGTGGATCGCGTCCGGCGAAGCCGCCTCGATCCTGGCCGCGATCTCGCGCCGGTTCGGCAAGGCCATTCGCAAGCCCGGATAGGTCGGAACGCCGACGGAGGGAAACCCGTCCGGGGTGAGGAAATCAATGTCGGCCCCAAGCGCCGACGCAGTGCGCGCCAACGAGGTAAGGGTGCGCACCACGCCATTTACCTGCGGGCGCCAGGCGTCGGTCGCAATCAAAATCCGCATCACGGGAACCCTTAAGGGGTTGCTGATTCTCAGTTCCCGACGTTCACTTACGGATATTTCAAGCGTGTGACGTCACAGAGGTTAACACCCTCCTTTTCGCATCCCTTTCGCCCTTTTTCGGGGTCCCACGACACCAGAACGAAACAATTCATGAATGCGACGAAACCATTTTGGCGCTTTGGCGAAAACGTCCGGAAATGTTTCTTCAATAAGGATGTCCCTCAACGACGCACCAAAATGGCGCGCAGGCGATCAAACAGGGGACGCAAAATGTTCAATCTCGGGGCATTCAAGCTGAATTCCCGCCGTGCCGCCGCCTTCGGGGCGCTGGCGATCGGCGCCGTTGCCTTTTCGGGCGCCGCCTCAGCCGCGCCCCTGCAGCTGTTTCCTTTCATCATCGAGCCGCCGGCAGCCTATGCGCCGCCCGCGATGCAGTCCGCGCCGTCCGAAGACGAGGACGCCACCGCCGAGCTGCCCGCGCGGTTGAAACGCCAGATCGTCAGCTACCCCACGCGCGAGGCGCCCGGAACGGTCATCATCGATACGCCCAACACCTATCTCTATTATGTGCTCGGCGGCGGCCAGGCGATCCGCTACGGCATCGGGGTCGGCCGCGACGGCTTCACCTGGTCCGGCGTGCAGTCGATTACCAGGAAGGCCGAGTGGCCGGATTGGACTCCGCCACCGGAAATGATCGCGCGCCAGCCTTATCTGCCGCGCCAGATGGCCGGCGGTCCCGGCAACCCGCTTGGCGCGCGCGCCATGTATCTCGGCGGCACGGTGTATCGCATCCACGGCACCAACGCGCCGCAGACCATCGGCACCCACGTCTCGTCCGGCTGCATCCGCCTCACCAACCAGGACGTCTCCGATCTCTATTCGCGGGTCAATGTCGGCGCCAAGGTGATCGTGCTGCCGATGGACCGCCGCGCCGAGAACGCGCCCGGCAAACGGGGCTGATTGCCGCTCCCAAGCGGACGGTATTACAGAGAAATGGCGCGGTCTTCCGCGCCATTCCTGTTTCTGGCTAGCAACAATTCAACCCCATTTACGCCCGCGCCTTGAGCCATACCGTGGCGTCGTTATCAGGACGTTACCGGCTTACCGCTCTGGCGCAGCCCAACCCCGCCCTGTAGACTCCAAGGCTGAATCAGTCCGGGGGGATGATGCGCCTGCCGATTCCGATGCGGCCCATAACGATTTTGCTCGCGATCGCGGTGGTCGCGGTCTCCTTCTTCGTCAGTCTGAAGGCCATGGACTGGCTGTCGCCGCGCGGCACGATCCCAGCTCCCGTGCTTGCCCAATTGGCGCCGCTGCCGCCCGCGCCCCGCAGCTCGGTCATCCTGGCACAGGTCGTCATTCCGATCTCCGCCATTCGCGACGCCGCCGATCGCAGCGCGGCGCGCAACTTCAACGGCAAGGCCGACAATCCGGTCTCGCAAGTCCTGCAAAACGCCGACATCGGCTGGACCGCGTCGCGGGGGCCGATCGCGGCGACGGGAGGTCTGGATGTGCTGTCGCTGAGCACGCCGCTGACGGGAAAGCTGAACGTGACGGGCTCGCTGTCGTCGAAGGCGACCGGCGCGGTCGGCGATGCGATCGGCGGACTGCTTGGCGGCAATGTCGCCAAGCAAATCGGCAGCGTGAATATCAAGGCCATCAATGCCAGCGCCGAGATCAAAGGTAACGTCACCATCGCCTCGCGCCCCAGGCTTGCGGCAGCCTGGCACCTCGAACCGAATTTGAGCGCCCAGGTGACGCTGGGCGACTCCAGCCTTTCGGTGGCGGGCGCGCGCGTCAACGTCCCCGAGCAGATCAAGCCGGCGATCGACAAGACCGTCGCCGGTCAGATCGCCGCCGCCGGCGCGCGGATTCGCAACGATCCCTCCTTCGAGCGCAACGCCAGGATCCAATGGGCCAAGGCGTGCCGCTCGATTCCGCTGCAAGGCGGCGGCGCTGCCTCATCCATGCCGGCGCTTTGGCTGGAGCTGCGGCCGACACGCGCGGTCGCGGTGCAGCCGCGCGTCGACGCTGCCGCGGTTACGCTCGTGCTCGGCATCGAGGCGGAGACCCGCATCACCCCGGTTCAGACCACGCCCAACTGCCCGTTCCCCGAAAAAATCTCCATCGTCCCGCCGACCCCGGCAGGGGTCAGCATCGGCATCCCGATCGACGTCCCCTTTGTCGACATCAACAAGATCGTGGAAACACAGTTCGCCGGCCGGACCTTCCCGGAGGACGGTTCGGGCTCGGTCAATGTCACCGTGAAGCGGGCGTCGGTCGCGGCGTCGGGCGACCGACTATTGATCTCGCTCTTGGTGAACGCGAAGGAGAAGACGAGCTTCTTCGGCTTCGGCGGCGAGGCCACGGTGCATATCTGGGGCCGGCCGCTGCTCGATCAGGCGCAGCAGACCCTGCGGCTGACCAACATCGAACTCGCCGTCGAATCGGAAGCGGCGTTCGGCTTGCTGGGCGCGGCGGCGCGTGCGGCCATGCCGCATCTGCAAAAGGTCCTTGCCGACAAGGCTACCGTCGATCTCAAGCCGTTCCTCGGCAATGCGCAGAAGAAGATCGCCACCGCGATATCGGATCTTCAGAAGAACGAGGACGGCGTCCGGGTGGCGGCGGAAATCACCAGCCTGAACCTTGCCGACATCACCTTCGATTCCAAAACGCTGCGCGTGATCGCGGAGGCCGCGGGCACGATCAACGTCGCCATCACGGCGCTGCCGGGATTGTGAGACATTCTCCCTCTCCCCGCTCTTGCGCGGTCTTGCGGGGCGAGGTTGAGAGACAGCCCGCTCTTTAATCATTCGCCTCCCTCGCCTGCTTTGGCTTTGCAGACGCCTCCCAAGCCGGATAGAAGAAAGCCCTCAATCGAAGCCCTCAACAAGAAGCCAGGGAGAAGAAACCATGAAATCGCTTGCAGCCACGTTGATCGCCGGCCTCGCGATCGCCGCGTCCGGCGGAACGGCGAGCGCGCAAATTTCCGACGACGTCGTCAAGATCGGCGTGCTGACCGACATGTCAAGCCTCTATGCCGACGCCACCGGCAAGGGCTCGCTGGCCGCCGTCCAGATGGCGGTTGCCGATTACGGCGGCAAGGTGAAGGGCAAACCCGTCGAGGTGATCGCCGCCGATCACCAGAACAAGCCCGACGTCGGCGTCAACATCGCCCGCAACTGGTATGATAACGAGAAGGTCGACGCGATCTTTGACGTCCCCACTTCCTCGGTCGCGCTGCCGGTCTCCGCGCTGACCCGCGAGAAGAACAAGATCAACATCAATTCCGGCGGCGGCTCTTCCGACATTACCGGCGTCGCCTGCTCGCCCAACACCGTGCACTGGACCTACGACACCTATGCGCTGTCCAATGTCGCAGGCCGGGCGATGGTCAAGCGCGGCGAGGACACCTGGTTCTTCGTCACAGCCGACTACGCGTTCGGCATGGCGCTGGAGCGCGACGCCGCCAACGTCGTCAAGGAAAGCGGCGGCAAGGTGCTGGGCAACGTCCGTCACCCCCTCAACTCGTCCGACTTCTCCTCCTTCCTGCTGCAGGCGCAGGCCTCCAAGGCCAAGGTGATCGGGCTTGCCAATGCCGGCGGCGACACCACCAACGCGCTGAAGCAGGCGTCGGAATTCGGAATCACCCAGGGCGGCCAGAAGATGATCGCGCTGTTGCAGGAAATCACCGACACCCACGCGCTCGGCGCCAAGGCCACCCAGGGCCTGATCGTCACCGACGCCTTTTATTGGGATATGAACGACGAGACCCGCGCCTTCTCCAAGCGCTTCAACGAGAAGGTCGGGCACATGCCGACCATGATCCAGGCGGGCCTCTATTCGGCCACCATGCATTACCTCAAGGCCATCGATGCGATCGGCACCGACGACGCCACCAAAGTGATGGCGCAGATGAAGGCGACGCCGATCAATGACTTCTTTGCCAAGGGTGGCAAGATCCGCATCGACGGCCGCATGGTCCACGACATGTATCTGTTCGAGGTCAAGAAGCCGGAGGAGTCAAAGGGTGAGTGGGATCTCTACAAGCTGATCGCCACCGTCCCCGGTGACGAAGCGTTCCGTCCGCTCGACAAGGGCGGTTGCCCGCTGGTGAAGACGAATTGAGACACGTCATTGCGACCCGTTGGCCGTTCGTGCGCGGCGACGATGCGCGGAACATGGATGAAGCCGCGGGCTTCGGTCTCGGCCTCTCCATCGCGCGCACCATCGTGCTGGCGCATGGCGGCCAATTTTCGCTTCTTGACCGGCAGCCCAATGGACTACTGATCTTGTGCATTCAATTGCCGGTTCGCCAGCCAAACCGGCAGTCGGCCGCCTGAACCTTTAAGTATAATTACGCCGCGAGCGCTTCCCGGTCCGGCTCCGAATACGCGAAGAAGGCCATCGCCTCGAAGCGGTAATCGCAGGCCCGGCATCGCCAGAGATAGGACGTGCGGCCAGGTCCCGCCTCAACCCATTCCGGGACAGCGATCGGTTTGCCGCATTGCGCGCAGGGATTTTCCCGGGGCAAGGAACCGAAGTCTATTCTGGCCATGGCGCATCTCCCTTTTTCTTTTGTGTCTGAAGACGAATTGGACAGGACCGCTGTCGGATACCACGCTCCGACGCGCTGGTTTTTGAAGGAGCAATGAGTCATTTCAGCGGCAAAGAAGGGCGGCTACAGCGCCACATATACCGGCGTCATCCTGAGGAGCGGCATCTTCGCCGCGTCTCGAAGGATGGGCCACGACGCGTCACTCATCCTTCGAGGCTCGCCGCGCTCGCACCTCAGGATGACGTCGAAGTATGCGGCGCGTCCGACTTACTTCGCCTTCGAATCCACCGCCGGCTCGATCGTATGCATCGCGCCGGGCTTGCGGACGTGGATGGTGGCGACGTCGTCGGCGTACACCTTCTGCCAGCCGTCGATGTGATCGAGCAGTTTTGTCGCCGCACTCTGGGTGCGCATCAGTGTGGCTTCGATCTTGTACTCCTCCAGCAGCCGGAACAGGTTGTCGGGTTCCATCAGGCCGCTTGCCGCGTTGTGGTCGACAAAGAACTTCTCGCCGTAGAATTCAGTACGGCCGTCGATGAAAGGCGCCACGCCGCTGGCGATCAGATAGCCGCCGAAATCGTAGTCGTTGAACACGCGCGCCAGATTGAGTTTCTTCAGCGCGGCGACCGCCGCGACCGGCGAGGTCGTGGTGTTCGGCGCGAAGCGATGCACCGATGCAAAGGCGAGCGTCCCCGTCAGCAGCGCGACCGCGACGGCCCCGAACAGGACGCCGCGAACCGGCGTCGCTGCATGCGAGCCTGCGACGTCCGCGCCGCCGATCTGCCGCGCCAGCGGGGCGGCAAGGATCAGCGGCGCCAATAGCGCCAGGATCTCGCCCGCGCGTCCCTGCGCCAGCGCCATGTGAATCAAACCCAGCAGCAGCAGGATGCGCAGCGGCGGCAATTTGATGCCGCGAAACAGCGCAAGCCCGATCCCACCGAGCAAAACGATCTCGAACGGACGCAGCACGCCGAAATCCGCCGGCCGCCATTCGGTGATCAGCGGCAGCGCGCTGCCCAGCGCGAGGATCTTTTGCGACGCCAGCAGCGCGTTCCAGCCATAGGGCGTGCAGCAGCTTGCCGCCAGCGCCGCGGCCGCGAAGGCCGCCCATCGCAGCACCAGCGACCTTCGCAAACGCGCCTCCGCGTTGACGACGGCGTCGAGCGCGATCGGCGCGATCATCACGAGACCGAAGACGAAGCCGCCATGCAGATTGGCCCACAGCACCATCAGCGGCAGCAGCCAGAATGACGGCGCGCGGTGCTTATCCGCCGCCGCGATCAACCCGCCGATCCATGCCACCATGACCGACAGAGCGAGCACGTGCGGCCGCGCCAGAATATGCGGCGCGGTCAGCGCCAGCGCCACGGAAACGAACACCAGCGTCGCGCTGTTGCTCAGGCGCTGGCTTAAGAATCTCGTGAGCAGCGCGAGCGTCGCCGCGCTCGCACCCGCCGCCAGCACCACCGGCCCGGTCCATCCGAACCATGCGTAGATCTTCGCATAGGCCACCTGCGCCAGCCACTGCGTCGAAATCCAGGGTTGGCCGCGCATGGTGAAGGAATAGATGTCGGTTTCCGGCACCGCGCGATGGTCGAGAATCCACTGGCCGACGGTGATCTGCCATTGCGTGTCGGGATCGATCAAAAGCCGGTCGCCGGCCAGAAGAAGCAGCGCATAGGCAAAGACGCCAACCCATAGCGGCAATAGCCCGCGCATCGGGCTTGCGTCCTCGGCGGTATTGACGACGGACAGGGTCATGGGTGCGGACCGCGATTTCCTTTGGGTTTCGGACCGATCGAAGCACGCCAGGGCATAATTCCTGGTAAACCGGCCACGGCCGATTAAGGCCAAAAGCCCGGGAAAACCCGCTTTTTCGCCACATCCATGCCCCGGCGAAGGCAACAATTTGCGGGCTCACGCGTTCAACCGCGGCGTCAGCCTGCCCATGCGCGCCTAGAGGCACCCCTATGAAGCGTCTGTTAACCCTTGCATCGCTTGCCGCCATGGCGGCGCTGACTTTTCCGGACAACGCGCGCGCCCAGCGCGCCGAATATAATGAACTGGTCGCACGGCACGCCCAGGCCAACGCCGTCCCCGAAGCCCTGGTGCATCGGGTGATCGTGCGCGAGAGCCGGTATCAGCCTCACCTCGTCGGGCGCGGCGGCACCATCGGCCTGATGCAGATCAAGCTCGCGACCGCGCGCGGCCTTGGCTACACCGGCACGGCGGAAGGCCTGCGCGATCCCGACACCAATCTCACCTATGCGGTGAAATATCTCGCCGGCGCCTACCGCGCCGCAAACGGCGATCAAGCCAGAGCCATCCACTATTACGCCAGCGGCTATTACGAGGTCGCCAAACGTCAGCGTCTCGAACATATCAGGCATCCCGAGCCGCGGCTCGCCAGTGCGCCGCCGAAACAAGCCGCCAAAGCGGCCGTTGACGCCAAGGCGGAACAGGTTCCGGCAAAATAGGATACGTGCCCCGGCCAGACGCGTTGACACTCCCTGCCATCGGCCTACATTAGCGTTGTTCCGAGGGGAGCTCCGATGAGGAGCTGAGAGACCGCACGCTCAAGTCCTTTTCGTAGGGGCAAGAGACCGCGGTGACCCTTTGAACCTGATCCGGGTCATGCCGGCGAAGGGACAGGGATGTACCAGAGTTCAACACCACAGCGCGGGCATTTGCCCGTCGCGCCCCGGGAGGAATCTCCCGTTTCCATCATCGGCGCAGGCATTGCCGGCGCATGGCAGGCGCTGTTGTTTGCGCAGGCCGGCCACGCGGTCACCCTGCATGAGCGCAGCGACGAAGCGATGATGCTGTCCACCAGCCACTGGGCCGGCGGCATGCTCGCGCCCTATTGCGAAGGCGAGGTAGCGGAACCCCTCATCAGCCGGCTCGGCCTGCGCGCGCTCGATCTTTGGCGCAAGGAATTGCCGGACACGCCGTTCAACGGCTCGCTGGTGGTGGCGCATGCGCGCGACCGCAACGATTTCGAACGCTTCGCGCGGCTCACCTCCGGCCATCGGCGGCTGGATGCGCGCGCCCTCGCCGAGCTCGAACCCTCGCTGGAGGGACGTTTCCGCGACGGCCTGTTCTTTGCCGATGAAGGCCATGTCGAGCCGCGCCGGGTGCTGCCGAAACTGCACGAGCGGATCATCGCCGCCGGCGGCACCATCAAATTCAACAGCGAACCCCGGCCTTCGGATATCGAGGGCCTCGTGATCGATTGCCGCGGGCTTTCCGCGCGCGACACCCAGCCCGAACTGCGCGGCGTCAAGGGCGAATTGATCCTGATCGAAACCGGCGAGGTCCAGCTGGCGCGCCCGGTGCGCCTCATTCATCCGCGCTGGCCGCTTTACGTGATTCCGCGCGAGGACAATCTGTTCATGCTGGGCGCCACCTCGATCGAGGCCGAGGACACCGGCGTCAGCGTCCGCTCCGCGCTGGAGCTTTTGAGCGCGGCCTATGCGGTGCATCCGGCATTCGGCGAAGCCCGCATCGTCGAATTCGGCTCGGGCCTGAGGCCGGCGTTTCCCGACAACCTGCCGCGCATCTCCATCGACAAGAACCACGTCATGGTGAACGGGCTCTATCGGCACGGCTTCCTGATCGCGCCGGCGCTGGCGGAGCTGACGCTCGCCTATGTCGAGCGCGGCCGGATCGACAACGAGGTGATGCGATGCGTGTGACCGTCAATGGCGAGCCGCGGGAGATCGTCGTCCACACGCGTCGACGCGCTGCTCGGCGAGCTCGACTATGAGGGCACGCATTTTGCGATCGCGGTCAATTACGACGTGCTGCCGAAGAGCCGCTGGGCCGAGACGGCGCTGAAGAACGGCGACGAGATCGAGATCATCACGCCACGGCAGGGAGGGTGATCGGAATGTTTGTGATGCGCGCAAACTCTCTCACCGCGTCGTCCCCGCGCACGCGGGGACCCATAACCACCGGCGCTTGTTGCTACGGAAGGCGTCTGCCCCAGTGCCACAATGAGACGACGCGGCGTATGGGTCCCGGCTCGCGTTCGCTGCACTCACTTGGCCGGGACGACAGCTTGTATGTTGAGGCGCCCAAGCCATGCTGAAACTCTACGACCGCGAATTCACCTCGCGCCTGCTGGTCGGCAGCGCGCTGTATCCGTCGCCGGCGATCATGCAAGGCGCGATCCGCGCCTCCGGCGCCGAGATCGTCACGGTGTCGCTGCGGCGGGAATCCGCGGGCGGCAAGACCGGCGACGCGTTCTGGTCCTTGATCCGCGAGCTCGGCGTCACGGTGCTGCCGAACACCGCGGGCTGCCGCAGCGTGCGCGAGGCGGTGACCACCGCGAAGCTGGCGCGCGAATTGTTCGCGACCTCCTGGATCAAGCTCGAAGTGATCGCCGACAACGACACGCTGCAGCCGGACGTGGTCGGCCTGGTGGAGGCCGCGGATATTCTCATTAAAGACGGCTTCGAGGTGTTTCCCTATTGCACCGAGGATCTTTCCATAGCGATGCGGCTGGTGGACGCCGGCTGCAAGGTGGTGATGCCGTGGGCGGCGCCGATCGGCAGCGCCAAGGGCATCATCAACCCCGATGCGCTGAAATTGCTGCGCGACCGCTTGCCTGACGTGACGCTGGTGGTCGATGCCGGGCTCGGCGCGCCGAGCCACGCGACGCACGCGCTCGAACTCGGCTATGACGCGGTGCTGCTCAACACGGCGATCGCAAAGGCCGCCGACGCCGATAGCGATGGCAAAGGCCTTTCGCGGCGGCGTCGAGGCCGGCCGCGCCGCCTATCGAAGCCGGCCTGATGGAAGCCCGCGACTTCGCCTCCCCTTCAACCCCCGTCGTTGGGACACCGTTCTGGCATGCCGTATCCTGATCGCCACGCGTATCCGGATCGCTTTTATCCTGTCGTCGACAGCGTCGCCTGGGTCGCACGGCTGGCGCTGCTGGGCGTCGGCACGATTCAACTGCGCGCCAAAAACCTAAGCGAGTCCGACGCGCTGCAAACCGTGATCGACGCGCTCGAAATCATCAAGGGCACGTCGGCCAAACTCGTTGTGAATGACTACTGGCGCGCGGCGATCATCGCGAGAGCCAGCCATCTGCATCTCGGCCAGGAAGATCTCGCCAGCGCCGACCTCAAGGCGATCCGCAACGCCGGATTGACGCTCGGCACTCTCCACCCACGACGACGAAGAGCTCGAAACGGCCTTGCGCGCAAAGCCCGATTACATCGCGCTGGGGCCGATCTTTCCGACCACGCTGAAGTCGATGCGCTTTGCGCCGCAGGGCATCCCGAAGATCAGCGAATGGAAGAAACGCATCGGCTCACTTCCGCTGGTCGCGATCGGCGGCATCAAGCTCGAACAGGCGCGCGAGATTTACGCGGCCGGCGCCGACTCGATCGCGGTGGTCAGCGACGTGACGCAAAATCCCGATCCCGACGCGCGGGTGCGCGCCTGGCTCGGACTAAACGCGGAGGCCGCGTGATGCAAGAGCAATTGGTCTTAACCCGTCACCCTGAGGCGGCCGCTTCTTCAGCGGCCCTCGAAGGGCGACGGCCCGGCGCTGTCATCCTTCGAGGCGCGCAAGAGCGCGCACCTCAGGATGACGAGCAGAACGCCACGCCGCGACAACTAGAAATTCA
>CAVWDY010000041.1:0-26025 GCA_963753875.1 uncultured Alphaproteobacteria bacterium
CCAGAAGAAGACGCAGAAAACGAACAAAGCCGATCTGAACCTGGCCGCACAGCGTTACCGGGATTTGTTAAAGGAGCTAGGTCAATGAGCAAGAAACGCTTCGCCAATGTGTGGGATGCAATTGAGGATACACCTGCGCAAGCCGAGAACATGAAGCTCCGTTCCGCGTTGATGATGGCTTTGAAGGATCATATCGCCCGGACAGGGCTAAGCCAATCGGAGGCCGCCAAGCTGCTTGGCGTTACCCAGCCGCGTATCTCTGATCTAATGCGTGGCAAGATCGAACTGTTTGGCCTCGATACCCTGGTCAATATGATCGGGGCTGCCGGCTTGCATGTTGAAATGCGGATCTCGGATGCAGCCTGATCAAAAGCAAGCCCCCTGCTCTGTTCTCTGATCCTGTCTGCTCTGCGCGTGGCGATCGACCCACCTCGATACGATGCTTCTGAGATCCCTCCCCTTGAGATGAAGTGGGCGCTGCCGCGAACTGCAACAGCGATCCACGCTTCCTCTTGAGCTACGCTGGACTTTTTGAGACGACCAATTCCTGCAATCGAACGCACGCTCATTCGACGGAGTTTAAGCGCGGATTAGACTTGGAAGAGGTCGGGAAGGACATCGGTCGTTCCAAGACTGCCAGCCTCATCTTCCTGGACGAAAGACTTGGGCATCTTCGTCTTCCAGAGCTTGATCGAGAGCGCTTCATCAAATTCGGAAAAGAGCGCGCGCTGGAGGGAGCCGGCCCCGTGACGGTCGGCATCGATCTTGGATATATCAAAACAATTCTGTCACACGCCGCCGCGGTGCACGGCGTCATTGTGTCAACTGAACCAATCGATCTCGCCCGGATCGCTCTTGGACGTCTCGGGCTCGTCGGAAAAGGCGATGAGCGTGATCGCCGCCCCACGCAGGACGAACTCGATCGTATTGTCTCGGCATCGGAAGCAACCATTCGGCAACAGATTCCGGTTGGTCGTGTCATCCGATTTGCGGTCGCAACGGCAATGCGGCAGGACGAAATTGCAAGAGTTGAATGGCGCGACTTCGACGCCAGCGCCCGAATGCTTCTCATTCGAAATCGGAAGGATCCCCGAAAGAAGAAAGGCAACGACCAGCGAATTCCTCTGTTGGATGTATCAGGCTATGACGCATGCAAGATCATTGAGGAGCAAGGACGGTTCTCGAATACAAGAGGTCATCCGCACAGCGAACATGCACGTTTCTTTAGAAAACTGAATCTCCCTCAAGCTTGTTCAGTCCGTTCGCGAGCGATTTGCGCAGATTTGGCAAAACCGCCATCGAGTCCTCCGAAAGAGCCTGAGCCAGATTGCCGATGTGAAGCGAGTACGCCCGGTGTCTCTTGCGGCCACACAGGTCCGCATAAGCGCCGGGCTTGACGGCTGCATTCCAGCTAAGCCTTGGTCTTGCCGCTCCCGCCTTTCTCAGTGGCGCGGCGCAAGGCTTCGGCGAGCGCTCCGCCGCCGGACTGCTGTCGCGGCTTGCGGGGTGCCGACAATGTCATCGACGGGTGGGAATTGTCGCGCGGAGTGCTTTGCGCCGGACGCTCGCGTCTGCCGCCGGGTTCGTCATCGAGACGCAGCGTCAGTGCGATGCGCTTGCGGGCGACCTCGACCTCGATCACCTTTACCTTGACGATGTCGCCCGACTTCACCACCTCGCGCGGATCCTTGATGAAGGACTTCGACATCGCCGATATGTGCACCAGCCCATCCTGATGCACACCAATATCGACGAAGGCGCCGAACGCCGCGACGTTGGTTACGGTGCCTTCGAGGATCATGCCGGGTTTGATATCCTTCAGCGTCTCAACCCCCTCCTTGAACACCGCCGCCTTGAAGGCCGGGCGCGGATCGCGACCGGGTTTTTCCAGCTCGGACAGGATGTCGGTCACGGTCGGCAAACCAAAGGTGTCATCGACGAAGCTCTGCGGCCTGAGCTGGCGCAGGACCTCTGCGTTGCCGATCAGCGCCTTGATATCGCTCCTGGTCGCCGCAAGAATTTTGCGCACCACCGGATAGGCCTCCGGATGGACGCCGGAGGCATCGAGCGAATCGTCACCCCCCGCGATGCGCAAGAAGCCGGCGCATTGTTCGAACGCTTTCGGCCCAAGTCGCGGCACCTGCTTGAGCGCCTTGCGCGACTTGAACGGGCCATTGGCGTCGCGGTGCTGGACGATGCTCTGCGCCAGCCCCGTGCCGACCCCCGATACCCGCGCCAGCAACGGCGCCGAGGCGGTGTTGGCATCGACACCGACAGCATTCACGCAGTCCTCGACCACGGCATCGAGCGAGCGCGCCAGCTTGCTCTCGCCAAGGTCATGTTGATACTGCCCGACGCCGATGGCCTTCGGATCGATCTTGACCAGCTCGGCCAGTGGATCCTGCAGCCGCCGGGCGATCGACACCGCGCCGCGCAAGGTGACGTCGAGCTCCGGCAATTCCGCGGATGCAAAGGCCGAGGCCGAATAGACCGAAGCGCCGGCCTCCGACACCACGATCTTCGACATCTTCAGGTCCGGCAGCAGCCTTACCAACTCCATGGCGAGCTTATCGGTTTCGCGCGACGCGGTGCCGTTGCCGATCGCGATCAGCTCGACGCGATGCTGGTGCGCAAGCGCGCCCAGCACCGCCAACGCTTCGTCCCAGCGCCGCGCCGGCTCGTGCGGAAAGATCGTGGCGGTGGCGACCACCTTGCCGGTCGTGTCGATGACGGCGACCTTGACGCCGGAGCGGAAGCCGGGATCCAGGCCCATCGTGACGCGCCCGCCCGCCGGCGCCGCCAGCAACAGGTCGCGCAGATTCGACGCGAACACGCGCACCGCCTCCTGCTCGGCCGCGGTCCACAGCCGCATCCGCAAATCGATGTTGAGATGGACCTGGATCTTGGTGCGCCAGGCCCAGCGCGCGGTCTCCACCAGCCATTTGTCGCCGGGGCGGCCCTGATCGGAAATCGCGAAGCGCTGCATGATCTTCAATTCATAGGGGCTGACCGCGGTCGGCGTCGCACTCGGCCGCTCGGGCAGCATCTGTAGGTCGAGGATCTCTTCTTTTTCGCCGCGGAACATTGCGAGGATGCGGTGCGAAGGCAGTTTGGTGAGCGGCTCTCTGAAATCGAAATAGTCCTTGAACTTCTCGCCCTCGGTTTTCTTGCCGGTGCGCACCGTGGAGGCCATCAGGCCGTTCGACCACATCTGTTCGCGCAGCGTGCCGATCAGGTCGGCGTCTTCGGCGAAGCGTTCGACCAGAATGGCGCGCGCACCATCGAGCGCGGCCACGGCATCGGCCACCTGCTTGTCGGCATTGATGAATGGTGCCGCCACGGCCTGCGGATTGTTCTCAGGCTGCGTCAGCAACAAGTCGGCCAGCGGGTCCAGCCCCGCCTCTTTGGAGATCTCGGCCTTGGTGCGGCGCTTCGGCTTGAACGGAAGGTAGATGTCTTCGAGACGACCCTTGCTGTCGGCCGCGAGAATCGCCGCTTCCAGCGCGGCATCCAGCTTGCCCTGCTCGCGGACGGAATTGAGAATTACGATGCGGCGTTCTTCGATCTCGCGCAGGTAATTCAATCGCTCCTCAAGCGCGCGCAGCTGCGCATCGTCGAGCGAGCCGGTGATTTCCTTGCGGTAACGCGCAACGAACGGAACAGTGGCGCCGCCGTCGAGCAGCGCCACCGTCGCCTCGACCTGTTGTTCGCGAACGCCTAGTTCTTCGGCAATCTGTCGATAGATGTTTGCCACGTGCAATCTTTCTGAAGCCGTCGCGGCGGGTGATTCAACAGCCGCGGGAGGGACGCTTATGGACCATCGCCGATTGCCTCATCAACCCGCAGCACGAAACAAATTGATCTGTGGATGGACCTTTGCTCGTGTTCCAGGTCAGGCAGTCGGCCAGCCAAGGATAAGCTGAGCATCGTCCGATCCGCTACGGTTTGCCTCCGTCTCACTTTTGCCACATCGGATATCGACGAACGGCCGCTCGGCGCCAGAAGCGCCCCTCGCCGAAATAGCGCGGGACGGTCATGATCGCCTGATTGGCCACGCGAGTAGATTTGGAAAAGCTGCCACCTGGCGTGAGTTGCGCAATGCCTTGGCATGCGCGTCTGGAGCGGGATGACGATTCGAAGAAAAGTCATCTCGCTCTAGGATGAGCCCCGCATAAGGTGCGGCCACGCTGTGACCGAGTTCGACCACGGTGACACCACCAAGCGGCTTATCGACATCAGACATTACATTCTCCCGGACTTGGCCGCAGACACCAGCGCGCGCACCCATCCAGCCTGGGTGCTAGCTCCCGTATACCGCGTGCGGCAGCCACAGCGTCAGGGCGGGAACGTAAGTGATGATCATCAAAACAATCAGCAGTAGAATGAGGAATGGCAGAACGCCGCGCACGACTTCGCCGATCGGCGCGCGCGAGATCGTCGACAGCACGAACAGATTCAACCCGACCGGCGGATGGACCAGCGCGATCTCCATATTGTGGGTGAAAATGATCGAGAAGTGCACCGGATCCACGCCCAGCGCCGGCAACACCGGTGCCAGGATCGGCAGCACCAGCAACAGCGTCGCGATAACTTCCAGAAAGCAGCCCAGTACGAGCAGCAGCACATTGATGGTTAGCAGGAACTGCCACGGCGCTAGATTGTGCGCCAAAACCCATTTGACGAGTTCCGCTGGAACACCCGAGGCCGTCATCCAGTGGCCGAACGCGAGCGCCGTTGCAACGATCAACATGATTGCGCCCGCGCTTTTCAGCGCATCGGCTACCACCCACAACGTTTCTGACCAATGAAAGCCTTGGTAATAGGTGAGACTGACCACCAGCGACACCACCGCGGCAATAGCCGCCGCCTCGGTCACGGTGACGATGCCGCCATATATGCCGACGAGCACGATGACCGGCACCATCAAGGCCGGTATCGCCCTCGCCGTCAACCGAACGCGCTCAGCCAGCGGCAGTTTCGGCTCGACCGGGAAATTTCGTCGCCGCGCGTCGTACCAGACCCAACAGAAGAACACCACCGCCTGCAACAGACCGGGCAACAGGCCCGCAAGAAACAGCCGTGGCACCGACTGTTCGGCGACGATGCCATACAGGATGAGCGCCAACGAAGGTGGAATCACGATGCCGATGGTGCCGGAAGCGCCGACCACGCCCAACGCAAAACTGCGCGGATAGCCTTTCTCGATCATCGCCGGCAGCAGAATGGTCCCCATCGCCAGGGCGGTCGCCACCGAAGAGCCGGAGATCGCCGCGAACAACGTGCAGGCCACCACCGTCACGAGCCCGAGCGAACCACGAATGCCGCCGAGCCACGCGGAGGAAACGTCAACCAGCGCCTTAGCCACGCCACCATGGCGCATGAAGGTGGCCGCCATGACAAACAGTGGCAGCGACATCAGTGTCGGCGAATTCAGGTGATCGATTACGATTTGCGCCACGCCGATCAGCGGTTCGCCGGAGGCAATGTAGAGAACGGCGGCGCATAATCCGAGAACAAGGAAGATCGGCATCCCGACAGCGAGAAGGCCGAAGAACATCAGCAATAACAGAATCATCAACATGACTGGTGCGCCCCACCTACCCCGATGCTCTCAGTCTGTCACTGGCAGCGAAGGGTCCGAACAACCGGTTCGTTCGTTCTCGGGAATGTGGGCAACTGTCATCGTCTCAGGATCAAAGGCGTAGAGATAACGATAGAGCCTGACCAGATAACGCCCCGTCATCAGCAGAGCCCCCGTCGGGACCGCCGCCGAGTAGAGCCACATCGGAAACCGCAGATCCGACGAGCTGCGCTCGTCCAACTGCCAGGAGGTCGCGACGATATTCCAGCCGTACCAGGCGAGTCCGGCGCAAAACACCAGCGCGGCCACGCAATTGAGCACCTCCATCCACCGCTGGATGCCGGCGGGAACAGCTCTGAGCACGAGATCCGGCCGCACGTGGCCGTCCGTGCGCACCAGTTGCGATGCCGCGAGCATGATGCCCCAGACGATGAGGTAAACAATCACCTCTTCCGCCCAGGACATGGCATATCGCGGGGCGATATAGCGGCCGACGACCTGTACCAATCCGATAAGCATCGCCAAGGCGCCGCACAGGCCGATAAGAAGCCGCTCGACCCTGTCCCACCACGCGTCACGCAAGAGCCGCTTCTCCTCTGACAATTCCGTCTCAGCCGTGGCTGCCCACCTCATCGTTTACCAGCTTGACGATGTCAGCCGAAAGCTTGGCGTCGCGGATCAGGTCAGCTTGCGCCGCGATCATGCGCTCGCGGTCGTTGGCAAGCTGCTCCGCCGAGGGGTCAACGAACGTGACGCCGTGCGTTTTCATGGTCTCGCGCGCGTCCGCCTGCGATTTCGCCGACATCGCCCGGTAGCGTTCGATGTTCGCCCTCCAGATGTCGCGCATCATCGCCCGCTCGGTGTCTTCGAGCTTCGACCAGAACGCGTCGCTGACCATCGGTATGTAATTGGCGAAAAATTGATGATCCGCGTAGGAATACTTGATCCCCGCTTCCCACAATTTGGCCGACGTGCAGCTCTCGTCGGTGCTCACAAGGCCATCGAACGTACCTTGCGACAAGGATAGCGGAACGTTAGGCCAAGGCGTAACGTTGGGGATGGCATGCACGAACGCTATGCGCCAGGAAATGCCCGCGCCTCCAGGACCGCGGATCTTCAGTCCATTGAAATCGTCGAGCGTTCGAATCGCCTTTTTCGTCGTGTACCAATTCTCGTAACCCAACTCGAGCCAATGACCGAGAATGTGCGAACGCACCTTGGTCTCGATCTGCCTTGCGACCAGGTCTCCGGCAGCACCGTCGATACAACGGCGAAAAACGCCGATCGGCTGGCCGTAAAGCGCGGGCAACTGGGTAAGATCGCTGTCGGGGATCAGCCCGGTCATGGTCCAGGTACCGGGAGCGGCCATGTCGACCTGGCCTTGGATCAACGCCTTTGTGACGTTGAGATCGGCGAACAGCTGGCCGGAATGGAACACTTCGGACTTGATCTTGCCTTTGCTCGCCTCGTCGACCTCGGCCAGATAATCGACGATCGCCTGATTGCGTGGGTGGGACGGTGCCGTGTCAAGTGAGCAGCGCAGCTTGATCGCATCTTCCGCCCAAGCCTTGCGGAACAGGTAAGGCGTCGCCAGCACTCCGGTCACGCCCCCCATGAAGGCGCGCCGATCCCATCTTAGAGCCATCGTTCTCCTCCCGACGTTCGCCTTTTCTGGCGCATTTCTCTAACCATTGCGCCTATTGCCGGTATTTGCAATCAAAATTCAAACGATGGGAAAACCTGAGTGAAGGGCTGAGATTTGAAAGATTCGATGTCGATCCGGTTGGTAGACCCTGATGGCTCTTGTGAGAGCAGGTTGTGAGACCGTGGCTTGTCGGCGGCTTGATGGAAGCTTCTCTCCTCGGCCACCAAAGTACCGCAGCTTGCGGTAGTCCATGACGGGTCCTCCGCTCGTGTCGGCGTGTTATCGAAAACCTTTGGATTCTCAGGTGCAGCTATGATCGTACCTGGCCGGATGTCTTGAAGGTCTGGTCCGCCGTGCCGCGCTGATCATTCAGCTTCATGATCATCCGTACCTGTGAGTTTGTCCCTTGTTTCAGGTGGCGCGGCTCGGGGGCCCTACTGAAGCGCGCGCAATGAATTCGTTGGGCACCAGTACGCGCCGAGCTTCATGAGCACCATCGTTTCGGATCCGATCCAGCAGCATGCCGGCGGCGATACGGCCGACTTCCGCCTGGTCCCAGCCGACGACGGCGATGGGAGGCGTGACGAGCTCGGCGAGTTCGGAATGGCCGGAGGCGATCACTGAGAGATCTTCCGGGATCCGGAGTCCTCGCCCCCGCACCGCGCGCAGCACGCCTGACAGCATGTCGATGCCGCCGGAGATTACGGCCGTTGGGGGATTGCGCTGGCCGAGCAACGCCGAAGTAACACGGAATCCTGCGCCGGGCAGAAAGCTCAGAGCATGGATCAGCGCCGGATCGGGCTCGAGACCGCGCGCGGTGTAAGCTTCCCGATATCCGCGCATTCGTTCGCGCGCCGGGTAGAGCCCATGCTCACCGGTAATCAGTGCTACCCGGCGGTGACCGAGATCCAGCAAATGACCCACCGCCGCGCGCATACCTTGCGCATGATCGGCCATCACAGCATCGGCCCACGCCGGTTGATCACGATCGATCAGCACGATCGGGATGTCGAGATCGCGCAAGAAGGCCTCGAACTCGCCAGCGATCGGCGTGTAAGGCCCGATCATCACACCATCGGCCTGCCGCCTCGACAGGCGGCTCAGCAATTCGCGCTCGCGCTCCTTTCGACCTTCGGAGTTAGAGATGACCAGCGAGAAACCCACCTCATCGAGCGCGTCGTGAGCGGCCCTGACGAAGCCTGCGAGTTGCGGGATATTGATCTCGCGCAGGATGCAGCCGATCGTGTGGGTCGAGCGGATACGCATGCTGCGGGCCACCGCGTTCGGCGCAAAACCCAGTTCATCGATCGCGCGCTGAACCTTGCGGCGGATGTCGGGACGAACGGTCGCATTCGCATTGAGCACGCGGGACACCGTACCGGTCGAGACCCCTGCGGCGGTCGCCACGTCGCGGATTGTCAGCTTGCTTCCACTACTTGCCATAGGCCGATCTATCGTCATCACCACCGGGGCCGCCAACTAGTTTACGTTACAAGTGAAATCCGACCGCGCGCCATCGGCGTGCTGGAGCACGGCGGTCGGTGCACCATCCCCGACAAAGTGGAGCAGCTCGCGGCGACCTTCTCTTTGACAGGTCAGATCTCGAAGGCCCATTGCCCCGCAACCAGGCTGTAACGCCCGGCCTCCCGTCGCATATGGCCAAAGCCGGGAAAATGCAAATGCATGCCGCCGATCAACATATCGTCCGAGACGACCATGTCGAATACCATCTGACGTGCGGTAGCCGCCGCTTCGGGATCGGTGTCGAATTCCATCGTGACATGGGGAAGCGCCACCTGGATTTCCGGCACATGCACGGTGTCGCCCCAGACGACCATCGATTCGCGTCCAGAGGAGACGACGTAAGCAGTATGGCCGGGAGTGTGGCCGGCAATGGGAACGGCCGTCACGCCCGGCAGTACCTCGCCCTTGCGGAAGGTACGCACGCGGTCGGCGGCCAAATAGGGCTTTAGCTGCGTACGGCCGGCCTCGAAATAACGGCGGCGCGGACGCTCCGCCGCCTTGGCCATCAATTCGTCGTTGAACCAGTGATTGATCTCGTTTTCATGGACGATGACCTCGGCATTGGGGAACAGACGCGTACCGGTCGCCGCGTCCGTCAACCCGTTGGAGTGGTCAGGATGAACGTGGGTCAAGAGCACCCCGTCCACCGAGGCCGGATCGATGCCGGCGGCAGCTAGATTGGCGGGCAAGCGGCCGCAGGTCGGGCCCATGAGATCGGCGGAGCCGCAATCGACAAGATAAGTGCGGCCGCCGAAGCGCAGGGCAAAAGCGTTGACCGAGATGCGCGGCGGAGACGTGCGGTGATCACGAGCGAGGATGGCCTTGGTTTCTTCTTCCGGGATATTGCGAAAAATCGTGTATCCCATGTCCACGTAACCATCGCTCAGGCCTGTGACCAGAACGTCGCCAAGCTTGCGATGGTAGACGCCAGCGACCTGCGTCCGGGGCAAATTATTCATCTAGCATCCTCCTCCCAAAGCCGTGCGACGACGGCAGGATCGTCGCGTCTGTGGTGCCAGCAACGGCCCACGCGAAGTCCCGCCTTGGACCAGAGCCGAATCTCCATCAGCGCATAGGCCCAGGTGACCGCGAAAACATCCATCACGGGCGCACCTGCGATCTCGTGGACGCCATGACGGACCAAGAGCTCGGCAAGCACACCCTCGGCCGGGATGATCACGTCGGCGCCACGCGCCACCAGCCGCTCGGCCGCGGCCGTGAAATTGGCGATGACGGGCGCCGGATCGGCATAGGCCCGCCCGAGCGCCGGCTCGTCGAGCGGCGGATCCAGCGATGCGACATCAAGCACGCGGGCGGCAAGCCTGTGCTTGTCGACCGCGACCTTGGTCATCCATTGCACCGCCGGCGCGTTCGAGATCAGCGCCACGAGGCTGCCGAGTGAACAGCCGACCAGGAGCCCGCTTTCCGTCAGCGACGCCACGGGAATGTCGACCGCGGATCGGATTTCGCGAAGGAACGGCTCGCTGAACGAGCCGATGACAAAGGCATCGTAACCCTGCCGCTCGGCGGCGATGGCATTGTGGATCACCCGGCCAAGGATGCGGTGATAGGCATAGGCATTGCCCAGCACCGCGGTCGCCGAGGCTCCGCCATACGTGCCCGCGGGAAGTCCGTGGACAACGACCTCGGCATCATCGCCGAGGACTTCGGCAGCATGGGTCTCCAGAGCGCGCTTGTAGACACCAAAATGATCAAGCTCGTTGACGGATTGATGCCAGATGCGAGGCGCCGATCCCTTGTTCAGCCCTACCCCCGTCATGCGTCGGTCCGATCAGCCGTCAGGCGCAGATCCCGGATCGAACCGATCTGCTCGAGGCTCCAGAGCTGATCGAACAGGGCTGCGGCATGAGTACGGCTGAAGACGCGCGTCGCACATTCCAGGAACTTGTCTTGCAACTCCTCGCGTGTGAGCGGCTTCCGCCAGCTGCCTTTGGCATGAACGATAGGCGCGTGCTCGATCACCTTTCCCGACGCCAGCACGATGCTCACCTGATCCGCCGGGGCGAAGGGCTGGTCCCCCTCCATGATTTCATCGGTCGTCGTGCAGCGAACCTTCGCAACGGCGGCGCCGACCTCCGGTCGTGATACAAATTCGTCGGTGAGTTCGGAAAGCCCAACGCGCCCGGCGATGAGGGCGGCTGCCATTGCGAATTCCATGCTGAATTTGGCTTCGAGGCCCGTCCGTGGATTACTGTTACGCAGCATCAGCTTTTGCATGACGCCAGTGTGGACGCGGATCTCTTGTACGTCCTCAGGCTTCAACCTGTGCGTATCGACCAAGCCCAACATCGCATCGATCGAGCGATGGGTGGCATAGCAGGTGGGATAGCGCTTCACATTGATGCCGAGATCCGCCAGCCGCCAGTTCTTGCCGATGTCGACCGTCCCATCCTCGATATGGGGCATGCCAGATGGCGAGTGAGCGCGAAGGAAGCCGGTTCGGTGCTCCAGGACGTCGAGAGAGGCAGTGAATCCCTGGTCCGCCAAACGTGCGGCGAGCACACCCGATTGAGCGGTACGGCCGGCATGCAGCGATTTTGTCATGGTGCCGAAATTCGCGACGAGACCCGAGGCGAGCGAGGCGGCAATGGCGATGGCATGCGCCGTCTTCTCGGGATCGAGCCCGCGCAGCCGCGCGCAGGCCGCGGCGGTGGCGAGTGCGCCCATTACCGCCGTCGGATGAAAACCGCGCTCGTGCAGATGGCCTGGCTCCAGGGCAGCGACCTGCGCCCATAATTCGTAGCCCGCCACGTAGGCCGCAACAGCATCGGCGCCGCTCGAATCGAGGGACCAGCCCTCCGCCAAAATGGCCGGCACCAGCACCGCGCTCGGATGGCCCGCGAGTGCCACATCGTCATAGTCGAGCACGTGCGCCGCGACGCCATTCACGAGCGCGGCATCAGACGCAGCGAGGTTGCGGCCCGATGGAATCTCGGGCGCCCCATCGTTCTGAGTGGAAGCCGCGAGCATGGCCGACACGATGCGCACCGGCTGCTCGGCCGCGCCCGCGATCATGACGCCGATGCAATCGATGATCCCGGTGCGTGCTGCCTCCCGGCATCGGTCGGGCAAATCGGCCGGCATGAGGCCCGCTACGAAATTTGCCGTTTGTCGCGTGATATCCAGCATGGTCGCCTCCTTAGTAAGATCGGGGAAGACCGAGCACGTGCTGTGCCACATAGGCGAGCACCATGTTGGTCGAGATCGGAGCGGTTTGATAAATGCGCACCTCGCGCCACTTGCGCTCGACGTCATATTCCTGCGCAAAGGCGAAGCCGCCGTGAGTTTGAAAAGTTGTATCCGCTGCCTTCCAGGTGGCCTCGGAGGCGAGCAGCTTGGCGATATTGGCGTCCGCGCCGCAGGGACGCCCGGCCTGGAATAGGGCGGCGGCGCGCCGGCACATCATGTCGGCCGCCTCGAGTTCGGCATAGGCGCGAGCCAGCGGAAACTGGATACCCTGGTTCTGGCCGATGGACCGGCCGAAGACGCGCCGCTCGTTGGCATAAGCAACGCCCTTGTTGAGAAGCCAGCGTCCGTCACCCACGCATTCGGAGGCGACCAGGATACGTTCGGCGTTCATGCCATCGAGGATGTAGCGAAAGCCCTGCCCCTCCTCGCCGATGAGGTTGGCCACCGGCACTTTCAGATTCTCGATGAACACCTCGGTGGTGTTGTGGTTGATCATCGCCTTGATCGGACGGATCTCGACGCCATTGCCCTTGGCCTCGCGCAAGTCGACGAGGAAGACCGAAAGGCCTTCGGTGCGCCGCTTCACCTGGTCGAGCGGCGTCGTGCGCGCCAGAAGCAGCATGAGATCGGAGTGCAGCGCACGCGATGTCCAGACCTTCTGGCCGTTGATGACGTAGACATCGCCCTGGCGCTCCGCGCGCGTCTTGAGCTGGGTGGTATCGGAACCCGTGTTGGGCTCGGTCACGCCGAAGGCCTGGAGCCGCAACCTTCCCGCGGCGATCTCCGGAAGATAGGTGCGTTTCTGCGTCTCGCTGCCGTGCCGCAGCAACGTGCCCATGATGTACATCTGCGCATGCGCCGGACTGGCGCTGCAGCCATTGGCATTGATCTCTTCAAGAATAACCGCTGCCGCACGCAGCGGCAGGCCTGAGCCGCCGTACTCTTCCGGAATGAGCGCGCCGAGAAAACCTGCCTCCGTCAAGGCCGCAACAAATTCGGTTGGGTACCCGCTGCGGTCATCGAGCGCCCGCCAGTACTCGCCGGGGAATTTTTCGCAGATCCGCCGCACCGAGCTGCGCAGCTCCGGGAAATCCTCACCCAAGATGACGGCAACGTCGGTGTCGGCCTTGTGGGCGGCATCGTGATAATTCATGGGATTTCCTTTCAGGCGGAGACCTTTGCTCGGGGGCGATATGTTTTGGGCAATCCCGCGCGAGCGATAGCGCCCGAGAAACGCTCGCCCGGCAGCCAGTTCTCGACTTCGCGACGCAGATCGATGAGTTTCTCGACATCAACGCCGGTATCAAAGCCGAGCTGCTCGAGCATGAAGACGGTGTCTTCGGTGTCGATGTTGCCGGTCGCACCCGGCGCGAAAGGACAGCCACCGAGCCCCGCAAGCGAGGCGTCGAAGGCCCGCACGCCAGCCTCCAGCGCGGCGGTGACATTGGCGAGCCCGAGCCCGCGCGTGTCATGAAAATGGCAAGCGACGGGAACATGGCCGATGGCTGCGACAACCGCCTTCATGAGCCGACGAACCTGGCCCGGATCGCCATAGCCGACCGTATCGGCAACGATGATTTCGTCGGCGCCCATCTCGACGAGCCGCGCGGCGATCTCGACGACCCGCGCCTCCGAGACCGCGCCAGCGATGGTGCAGCCGAAGGCGGTGGCGATCCCGCCGCCGAGCGCAATACGCACGCCCGGCCGTTGATCGCGTACTGCGGCAATGCGTGCGAAATCCTCCAGCGATTCTTCGGTGCTACGGCGGACATTGGCAAGATTATGGGCCTCGCTTGCCGACAACACGTAGTTGACCTGCGGCACATCAAGCGCGAATCCCCGCTCGGCGCCCTTGAGATTGGGAACGAGAACCGAAGGCCGCAGCCCCTGCATCGCCACAGCACCGCGCGCCACCTCCTCGGCATCGGTAAACTGCGGGACGACTTTGGGCGGCACGAAGGACGTCACCTCGATGTCGCGGATGCCGGCTTCCAGCGCACCCCGGCACCAGGCGAGCTTGCGCGCGCTCGGCAAGATCGTCTTGACCATCTGAAGCCCGTCCCGGGGCCCTACTTCGCGAACATGAGCTCTCTCGCGCATCTTGTGCTTCCCTTTATTTGCCCTGAAAGTTCGGCTTGCGGCGCTCGTTGAAGGCGAGCACGCCTTCACGGCGGTCTGCCGTTGGAACCAGCCGGTTATAGGCCTCGATCTCGAAGGCGAGGCCGTCCGCGAGCGACATTTGAAGGCCGCGATGGATCGCCTGTTTGGCTTGACGCACCGAGATCGGGCCATTGCTGGCGATGCGGCTGGCGATGCCGAACGTTGCCTCCAACAATTGCTCCGGCGGCAGCACCCGGTTGACCAATCCCCAGGCTTCCGCCTCGACGGCCGAGAACGGCAAGCCTGACAGGATAAGCTCCTTGGCGCGGCGCTCGCCGACCGCGCGCGCCAAATTCTGCGTGCCGCCGCCGCCGGGCATGATGCCGAGCGTCACCTCCGTCAGCGCAAAGCGGGCATTGGTCGAGGCGTAGACGAAGTCGACCGCCGCAGCGATCTCGCAGCCGCCGCCGTAAGCGGCGCCGTTCACCGCCGCGATCACCGGGATCGGGCAGCCCAGAATGGCGCGCAGCATACGCTCGAAGACGAGATGCTGCGCCTGCCAGGCTTCATCTGTCATGCCGTTGCGCTGCTTGAGGTCTCCGCCGGCGCAAAACGCCTTTTCTCCGCGCCCGGTCAGGATCACGGCCCGCAAACCTTCAATATCGGTCGAGAACCTTTCAAACAGCTCGACCAGATCGAGGCCCATCTGAGTGTTCAGGGCATTGGATGCTTCCGGCCGATTCAAGGTGACCAGCAGAATATGGTCGTCGTGCCGTTCGGCGGTGATCGTCTCGAAATCATTTCGCACTGGCTGTCCCCTTGGTGGCGGATGTCCGAAGGCCGGCATTGTGCTGGCCCAGCGCAGGAGCGGGCGAGCGCGCCCGCGGACGCGTGCCATCGAAGGTGAGCGGTATGCCCACGAGCTCGATGTCGTCATCGTCACAGCGAGCCGTCATCTCGATTGCACGGGTTTGCGGATGCACGGCGACCTGATCGGTTGTCAGCAGTGGAGCATTCGGCACGCCCGCCTCATCAAGAATCTTGCCGAGCGCTTCGACCGAATACCGGCACACGGCCGTCTGAATTTGGGGGATCAACCGCTCCCTGTTGATGACCCTCGCCGCGTTGGTCGCGAAGTCGGGATCGCGGGCAAGGGCTTCGAGCTGCAGCGCGCCGCACAGCTTGCGGAAGAGATTGTCGTTGCCGGCGGCGATCATCAGCCAGCCGTCGGAAGCCTCGAAGGCCTGATAGGGCGCAATCTCCGCCGTCCCCGAACCATAGGGCTTGCGCACCTCACCTGATGCCGCGTAGCCGGCAAGCGGTACGGTCATCCAGGCAAGCCCGGTCTCGTAGAGCGAGGTCGAGACGATCCGCCCCTCGCCACTGCTCTTGCGCGCGAGAAGCGCCGTGAGCAGGCCTATTACCGCCCACATGCCCGAACCCATGTCGATCAACGAAACGCCGACGCGCACCGGCGGACGTCCGCCCTCGCCGGTGACGCTCATGATGCCTGTGCTGGCTTGGGCCAGCGGATCATAGCCCGGCTTGCTCGCAAGCGGACCCTTGCTGCCGAAGGCCCCTATGTCGCACCAGATGAGAGACGGCTTCTCCGCGCGCAGCGTCTCCGCGGTGAGGCCGAATTTCTCGAGGATCCCGGGCCGCAGGTTCTGGATGACCGCGTCCGCTTTCTCCAGGATCAGCGACTTCAGCTCCTCGCAGTCGCGTGGATCGCCAAAATCGACGGTGATGCCCTCTTTGCCGCGGTTGAGGCTGTGAAAAACACTTGCCGTCCCGTTCCAGAACGGCGGGCCCCAGCCACGGGCATAGTCGCCGCTTTTGGGGTTTTCGACCTTGATGACGCGCGCGCCAAGATCGGCCAGAATCAACCCGGCGTAGGGCGCAGCCACGCTGTGGCCGAGTTCGACGACAGTGATGCCCTCGAGCGGCTTGTCGACATCCGTCATTACATTCTCCCGAATGGCGACGTAGTCATCCCCGCGCGCACCATCTTCAATCGATCCAACATGGGTGTCCGCCTCGCCTCTCGCATCCACTGTTCAAGATTTGTCCATTGCGTTGTCGGCAACAAGCACGGCACCATTCACAAAGCTCGCGCGATCGGAGAGTGCAAAGACGATGAGGTTGGCAAGCTCCTGCGGCGTGCCCCAGCGGGTGTTGCGCATGGAGTTGTTCTCCGACCAGCGCCGACGTTCGGCCTCCGCCTCTTCCGGGCCCAGGTTGCGCTTCGCCAGTTCGCGCTCCCACTTTGCAAAACGCTCCGGCGTGTTGACGAATCCGGGGACAATGCAGTTGATGCGGATGTTGTGGGGCCCGAACTCATTGGCCAGAATCTTGGAGAAGCGGATCTCCGCCGACTTGGCCGGGCCGGTGCAGGACGACAGGAACGGCGGCATCGTCACCATGATTCCGGTTTCGCCCGAGACATTGACGATGCTTCCGCCCTTCTGGCCGATCATGATCGGGATGATGCGCTGGCAAATGCGGAACTGCGCAAAGAAATTGATCGCCATGCCATACTGCAATTCCTCATCGGTGACTTCGAGAAACGGCTTGTAGGTACCCGTGCCGGCATTGTTGACGAGGATGTCGACGCGGCCGAGACGATCGCGCGCAACCGTCGGCAGCCGCTCGATCTGCTTCAAATCGGTGACGTCGAGCGAAAGGGTCTCGACCTTTGCGCCGGTTGTCTTCTCGATGTCGGCGCGGGCTTCTGCAAGCGCGCCTTCTCGCCGCGCGCAGACCAGCACCTTGACACCCTCCTCCGCCAGAAGGCGCGCGGTCTCCAGACCGATGCCTTTGCTGCCGCCAGTGACGACCGCCGTCTTGCCCTCAAGTCCAAGTTTCATTTTTCGTTTTCTCCGTGAGAGCTAGTAATGCGATCGAGCAGCATTCGAACAGGCATCGATCCGCCGTTGCGTGCCGAGGCGAAAACCTTTGCCGCGAGCCTGCCTGCTTCGCCCGGCAGAGTTCCCGATCCGGCGAGGCGGCCCTCGAACACTTCCGTGGCGCGCGCTTCATCCTGGAACACCAGGCTCTTTGGTGCCTCACGCGCTGTGCGCCGGTGGCGCGTGCCGTCGTCCATTTCGATTTCGACGGTCGCGTCAAGATGCATCCCGACGTCGTCAGGCAGCACCGTCGTCTTCTCGACCAGCGACATGATTTCCGGATTCTGGCGCTGCTCGACACCCATGTCGTAGCCTAGCCGGCCGTAGCGGAGCATGGCGGCGATCGCAAAGGCGGTACTCGCCTGGGTCTGCACAACGCGCGTGAACGGCCCTTTGAAGGACGTTCCCGGATATTCGGTATAGGGACGCCAGATCGTCACGGTGATCCGCCTTGCCCGCGACAGGTCGATGCCGTCCCGGTGGAGCAGATAGGCTGCGAGTACGCCCGACATGTTGTCGCCGAGGGTTGCGAAGGGCTTCGCCATGATGCCGATCATCGTCGCAGCATCGGGGGCCCGCAGCCATTGTTCGGGCGTGCGATCGAGGCCGGCGAGCGAACGCAACAGGCCCTTCGGCCCTTCCAGCGCATCGGGCGCACCTTCGACCCCGCGCGCAGCAAGTTCGGCGGCCACGAATCCACCGTGGGCGGCGCGGCCGTTCTGCACACGCCACTCGTCGGAGCCGCAACGCACCGGCTCCAGCGTGCCGCCTGTCGTCGAAGCCGCAATCGCGATCGCGTTGGTGGCCCGTGCAGCGTCGAGCCCGAGCATGACGGCTCCCGCGGCGGCTGCACCGATAGTGCCGAAGGTCGGGCTGGTACGCACGCCGCGGCCGATCAGCCCGCGAGCGACGGCTTCGCCTGCCCCCAGCCATTTGAGCGTGGCGTAACCGGTGGTGAGGGCGTTGAGGACCATGCGCAGCGGTGCGTCCAGCGTCTCGCCCAATGAAACAGCGACGGGCGAGATCAGGGAGCCCGGATGGGTCCACGAGTCGTGATCGGTATCGTCCTGGAAATGGGCATGCACGGCAATACCGTTGGCAAGGACTGCCTCGGACAAGGGCACGTACGTTCCGTTCGCCCAGACGCGTGCGGTCCGTAGGCCCCGCAGGACGGGCGTCGTCATGGAGCGGGCGGCCACCGCCGTCGGCTCCTGCCGCGCCGCGAGCGCTAGCCCCAGCGAGTCAAGGAGACAGATCGCCGCCTTCACGGCAACATCGGGCGCAAGTTCGGCACCGGCCATTGCCGCAGCGAAGGCACCCAGACGGGAGGTTGCGTTCAGCGTTGCAGCCATCACAGATACTCCTCGGCAAGTGCGACATCTCGAATTTCGGTCACGGTGCCACTTCGCCTGATCTCGCCGCCGCGCATCACATAGCCGCGCGTCGCAAGCCTAAGAGCCGGGCGGGCCATCTGCTCGGTCATGAGGATAGTCGTGCCACGCTGCTGCATGTGACGGATCGCCGCGCTGATCTGCGCGATCCAGACCGGAGCAAGTCCGAGGAAGGGCTCGTCGAGCAGCAGCAGCCTGGGAAACGAACTCATCGCCCGGGCCAAGGCGACGATCTGCTGTTGACCACCCGACAGCTGTCCAGCCGGCTGACCCGCGCGTTCCTTCAGCACCGGAAAAATGCCGCAGAGCCAATCCCAGGCCTCGCGTTGAGCCGCGGTGCCGCGCCCGCAGGCGCCGCTCAACACGTTGTCGGCGACCGACATGGTGGCGAACACGCGGCGGCCTTCCGGCGAGTAGCCCATGCCGGCGCGCGCGCGCCGGTCACACGACAACGCGCTGATGTCCTCGCCAGCAAAGCGGACCGTGCCGCGCGAGCTCGCGGCGAGCCCGATGACGGCATTGATCAGGCTCGACTTACCGGCTCCATTGGCGCCGACCAGCAGGACCGTTTCGCCCTCGGGAACGTCGATCGAGACGCCGCGCAGGGCCGTGATACCGCCGTAGCGGACTTCGAGGTTCTCTACCGCCAGCATCACGCCGCCTCCTCGTCGATCGCACCGAGATAGGCGTCGATCACGTCCTTGCGCGCCAGCACTTCGGCGGGCGCCCCTTCGGCCAGCACGCGGCCGGAATCCAGCACGAGGATCTTCGGGCAGAGACGGCGCACGAGATCCATGTCGTGCTCGACGATCAGGACGCCGCAGCCCAGTTCCGCCCCTGCATGACGGACGAAGGCGTCGACCCGCAGGCGTTCCCGGCGCTCGAGACCCGCCGCCGGCTCATCGAGCAGCAGCACTCTTGGTCGAACGGCGTATGCCAGGATGAGGCCGAGCATCTTCTGCAGCCCGTAAGGCAGCTTGTCGCTCTGCTCTTCAAGCTGCGGCGCGAGCCCAAATTCATCGAGCAAGGGCGCGATGGCATTCCATGCATCCGTTCCGCCGCCACTGAAGCGCACAGCGCGGGAGATATTTTCGCGCACGCTTGCGGCTCGGAAGGTATTCGTCTGCTGAAAACTTCGCACGATTCCCATACGGCTCGTGACGTGCAGCGGTTTACCCGTCATATCCTTGCCATCGAGCAGGACGCGGCCGATTGTGGGCGGGAGCATTCCGCAGATGACGTTAATTAACGTCGTCTTGCCCGCGCCGTTCGGCCCGATGATGCCCAGGACTTCTCCCGGCGGTATGGCAAAGCTCACATCATTGAAGACGTGCAGCCCGCCGAAGCGCTTGGAGATAGAGGCGACCTCGAGAAGCGCACCCCCGCGGCCCGTGCAGCCATCGTCTGGTCTGATCATGGCTGCGGCTCCGTGGCGGTCGGCGCGCCGAGCGCACCAGTCGAAGCCTGCAACGAGGGCCGGGAAGACGGGATCGACGAAGCAAGGCGGACGCCAAGGCGATAGATGGTTCCGGCGATGCCATCGCGTGCTGCCAGCACCACGACGACGATAAGGAAGCCGAACAGGAACTGGGAGTATTCGCCGCGCAGCGCGAAGGCGTCCCCCGCCCAAATCAGCAAAGCCCCGCCGAGGAGCGGCCCGAGCATGCTGCCCTTGCCGCCGATAATCGTATAGGCGATGTAGTTCACCGACGAGAGTGGACTGAACGATGTCGGGTGGGCGGTGAGCAGCATGTTGACCAAAGCCAAGCCCGCAAGGCCGGATACGCCTGCCGCTACGGCGAAGCCGAGCGCCTTGTAATGCCAAACGACGAGTCCGAGACTCCGGGCAAGCAGCTCGTTCTCCTCAATGGCGGCGAAATGCTGGCGCAAGGCGCGGGTGACCACGGCGGTGACAATGGCGCCGGCGAGTGCCAGGCCGATGGTGACCAGAAGCACCGCCCGGTTATCGCCGAGCTCCGCGCCAAAGAATGTCACGGTTGGCATGCCGACGAGGCCATTGGATCCGCCAGTCCATCCCGGCGTCTCGAACAGGACCAGTTGGGTAATCTCGGTGAGGACAAAGGTGACGAGTACGAAATAGACGCCCGTCAGGCGGAGGACCAAGGCGCCAAGCGGCAGCGCCAATAGTGCCGGCACGACGAAACTGAAGAGACCGAGTAGCAGGACGTCGGTCACGCCATAGCGAAGCCCCAGACTCGCGGCCGTGTAACCGCCGATCGCCATGAATGTCGGCACGGCAAAAGTCATCAGGTTCATGCGCAGCATGATGTAGACGCTGAACGCAGCCGTTATGGCGATCAGCATCTGATTGGCCAGCGAATAGACCATCGGGTTTTGGCTAATCCACGGGATGACGAAGGTAGCGGCGACGACGAGGACGGTTACCGTCTCGGAGATGCCCGCGCGGCGCGCCGTGGAAAGAGCGAGCCTGATCATGCGCTCAAGCTCCCCGGACCCGATAGCCGAAAAGCCCTGAAGGTCTGACCACCAGCATGATCAGGACGAGTACAAAGAGGGCGAGAGCGCCTTTCGATCCGCCGAGATAGACCGCCGAGAACGCCTCGATCATGCCGACGATAAAGGCCGCAACTGTTGCTCCGCCGACGCTGCCAAGGCCGCCAAGAATAACAATGAGAAAGGACGTCGCCAGCACCGGGTCCCCAATATGCGGAGCGAGTGAAAGGATAGGCGTGACCAAAGCGCCCGTAAGCCCAGCAAGTCCCGTCGCCAGCGCGAAAGCCGTCGGAAAAAGCACCTTGGGGCGCAGCCCCTGCGCTGTCGCGACCGCGCGATCGTCTGCCAGCGCACGCAGCGCACGGCCGAAGTCGGTATGGTACATGAGAGCATAGATCGAAAGGATCCCGACAAGACAGACGATCAGGACCACGAGATTCTCAATCGGCACAAAGAATCCGTGGCCGCGAATGACGCCGGTCAAGGGAAAGGTGAAGGCTGGCGATTGCGGCCCGAACACCACCAGGATGCCGCTCGACATCATCATGTAGAGTCCGAGCGTGAGCATCAGTGTCGCCAGATGATCGTCGATCAGGCGATCGAGCACAAAACGCTCGAACAGATACCCGAGAGCCGTCGTGCCGATCGCTGCGCCGACCACCGCCAGCGCGTAAGGAGCGCCGAGATAAGTCACCGCCGAGTAGGCGAGATATCCTCCGAGAACATAGAAGCCGCCATGAGCGAAATTGACGACCCCGAGAATGCCGAAGATCAAAGTGAAGCCGAGGGCGAGCAGCGCATACTGCGCGCCCAGACTGATGCCGATGAGGCCGGCGGCGACGATGCCTTCCACAGACGCGCCCTTATTTGCCAGTGGCCGCCGCGACCCTGATCGTCGGCTGCAGCTTGCCGTTGGTTACAAGCCCCACGCCGAAGGGGAACGACAGCTCCTGATTAATGCCGAAGAAATCCTGGCCGATCCAATGGCCAGAGCCGACATTTGGATCTTCCACCGGTAAAGCGCGCAACGCTTCCGCTACCTTGCTCGTATCGGAGATCGTGCCTGCCTTGGCGATGGCCTTGGTCACCATGCGGGCGGCAGAGACCCATTGGAAGAACAGGTTATTCTCGGGCCGGTCGGCGCCGAGCAGCTTCTTGTACTCGTCGGCAATCAACTGCACCTTCTCGTCGATGAAGACCGGCTCATACCAGTAGAAGTCCTTCAGCACGGCATCGCCGCCGGCCACGCGAGAGATTTCGCTATAGCCCGGGCCCCCAAGGCGGCCGATCGGTCCCTCAAAACCAGCCTGACGCAATTGCTTCACCATGATGCCGGCATCGCCGGGCGGCGACGAAGCGAGATCGACCGCCTCCGGCTTGGCGTTCATGATGCGGGTAACGATCGGCGCGAAATTGGTGGTGCCGCGCTGATAGTATTCCTCGGCGGCAGTAATGCCGTTCTTCTTGTAGGCTTCGGCGTCGACGCTCGCGATATCCGTACCGCCCTGATCATTCGGCGCGATCAGCATGACGCTTTTAATGCCGAATTTCTGTTTGGCGATCTTGATGATCGGGTCGGCCCAGCCCGAGGGACCCGGTCCCATATGGAAGACCAACGGAAATTGTGGCGATAGAGCATCCTTGGCGTAGCCGTTGCCCATCACCAGCATCGAGTTGCGCTTGGCGATAGGCTTCACGCCCGTGAGTTCAGGCGAGCCGATGGGACCGATGATGAATTTGACTCCCTGTCCTGCCATCGTGTTCGCCGCCGCCGCCGCCCCCTCGGCGGTATATTTGCTATCGATGGCAACAACGCTGACCTGGCAAGGCGCACCGTCGATCTTGATCAGGCCATCCCTGTTGGCCTCGGCGGCGACGAGCTCCACCGCGCCTCGCAGCGCGAGCCCCCATTGCGCGGCAGGTCCTGAGAGGACGCCTACAACACCGAGGGTCAACTCCTGACCTGCAGCCAGTGCCACTCGGCGCGACAAGGCCCCGGATGTGCCTATGGCCGCACCTGCCAGCAGCATGTTGCGACGGGTTATTTTCACTGTCAGCCTCCCTTGGTGGATCGTTTCATCAAACGTGTTCTTATTGGCTTGCCGTCGCGATCTGCAACCGCCAGGCAGGACTAGCGTTAGAAGGGTGGCCGAGAGTCTTCCAGCGGAAGCACACCCCCATCCATCATATTGAAACTATTTGATAATATTGTGAAATACGGCATCTCATCTGGATGTCGTTCAGCCGCTTCGACATTGGCATTTCGTCCCGACAGCTTTCGCCTTTTAGCGTTGAGGGGAAACTAAACTTATCATCGGCCGCCTGTCAATGAAACGATTTAACACAGAGCTTCGTTTGCGATACACTTTTACTGCACGTCGGGATTCGCGGTTCCGGACCGGGCACCCCGAAGCGCGGACAGCCCCAATCAGCGCACGCAGCACCACGCGTTCGCGAGCATTGAGAAACGTTTCATTAAACCACACCGGGCCGGGAGGGCGCTTTTGAGATCGATCCACTGGGCCTCCGAGTGTGCCAATCTGACGTTATGTTACAGCGAAAGGCCTGCCGTCGTGGATGCCGGCGGCACCGTTTCCTACGCGACACTGTTCGCCAAGGCCGCCGGCGTCGGACATGCGCTGATGGCATCAGCCGTCGGTCCGGGCGATGCCATCGCCACGCTATTCCGAAACGGCAGCCAGGCCGTTGCCGCAACCTTTGGCGTGATGATGGCTGGCGCGGTGGAAGTGCCGCTCAACCCCGCGCTTAGCGCCGCGGAACGGGCGCATTGCCTCGCTGTTTCCAATGCGAGCTTGGTGATTACGAGCAGGGAGTTCGCAGCGGGGCTGATCGCCGCGGGACACCGCGTGTTGCCGATCGACGATATCGCGCCCACCGCGCTCGAACCCGCTGCCTTCCCGCGCGTCGATGGCGACGCCGCGGCGCGCATCATCTTTACGTCCGGCACCACGGGCCGATCGAAGGGCGCCGTCCACAGCCAGAACGGCCGCTGGACGGCCAATCTGCTGCTCCGCGCCAGTCTACCGGCCCGGCCCGGCGTCGACAGCCGCATTCTGCTGATGACGCCGTTTTCACACGGCTCGTCGCTGATGACGCATGCCTACCTGTCGTCGGGCGCCTCGGTGATGCTGCTCGACGGCGTCGACACGCCGACGGTGCTGGACGTCCTTGCACGTGGCGAGTGCGACGCCATGTTCGCTCCGCCGACGGTGCTCGCCAAGATTCTCGCCGCGGCGGGTGAGCGACGGTTCTCGTCGCTGCGCACGATCTTCTGCGGCACGGCGGTGCTGAAGCCGACGCTCTACGCGCGCGCCAAGGCCTGCTTCGGGCCGGTGATACGCGTGACCTACGGCAAGAGCGAAGTGTTCAACCCGATCACCGTGCTTGAAGCCGAGGAGACCGATGCCTGGTATGAATCCGGTAGCGGCGATGCCTGCGTCGGCTGGCCGGCCGCCGGTGTCGAGATCGCTATTCGCGGCGAGGCTGGCGAATTGGCGGCGGCCGGCGATAGCGGCGAAATCATGATCCGCGCCCAGCACCTGATGACGGGATACCGCACCGCGGACGGTTTTGATCCGCTCGCGCCGGACGAATTCCACGACACCGGAGATCTCGGCTATCTCGATCCTCAAGGCCGGCTGCATCTCACCGGCCGCACCGCCGACGTCATCAAGTCGGGCGGCTACAAGATCACGCCGGAGGAAGTCGAACGGATGCTCGCGCCCGCGCTGCAGTCATCGGAAGTCGCCGTCGTCGGCATCCCATCGGAGTATTGGGGCGAGGTGATCCTGGCGGCAATCGAGCGTCCGCCCCCCGGATGGGAACAGCGCTTCGCAGCGGTGGTGCAAACCATGACCGACTACAAACGCCCTCGCCTGATGATCACGCTGGATGAACTGCCGCGGAACGGAATCGGCAAGGTCCTCCGCAGCGCCATACGCGCGGATGTGCTGTCTCGCTTCCGCATCACTGAGGGGCCGCGGCCGCGGCTCGAACCACGCGAATAGATCCCCTACAAACCACAAACGCCCTCAGCAGCTGCCCACGTTTGAGGCCGGAGCTGACCGACGCCCCTCCAATCAGATAGAGACGCCAATGCCGACAATGCACGCAATCCGCACACCGCCGTTCGGCGGGCCGGAGTCCATGGTCCACGTCTCCGTGGAGCGACCTGAGCCCGGACCGCACCAGCTTCTCATCAAGGTTGCCGCGATCGGCGTGAACCGCGCCGATGTCATGCAGCGCACCGGCGCCTACTCGCCGCCGCCGGGCGAGAGCGACATTCTCGGCCTCGAATTGTCCGGCGACGTCGTCGCCACCGGGACCGAGGTATCCCGGTTCCGTGGCGGCCAGCGGATTTTCGGCCTCGTCGCCGCCGGAGCCTATGCGGAATATGCGCTGGTCCACGAACAGCTCGCGGTCGAGATTCCCGAGGCTTGGAGCTACGTGCAGGCGGCCGCGGTGATCGAAATGTTCTGCACCGCCAACGAGACGCTGTTCACGCTGGGCGAGTTGAAGGCCGGTGAGCGCGTGCTGATCCATGCCGCCGGCAGCGGGATCGGCAGCACCGCCATCCAGATGGCCCGACACGTCAAGGCCGAGGTGATCGCGACCGCCAGCGTCGCGCGCAAGCTGGAGCAGGCGCGCAGGCTCGGCGCAAGCTATGCCATCAACTACAAGGAACGGGATTTCGCCGAGGAGATCATGGGTCTCACCCCCGCCGGCATCGACGTGGTGGAGGATTTTATCGGTGCCGCCTATTTCCAACGCAACCTCGCCGTGCTGCGCCCGCTCGGCCGCATGGTGAGCGTCGGCGTTCTCGGTCCCGACCATGCCGACATCGATGTGCGGCCGATTCTCTACAAGCGGCTGAAGGTGCTCGGCTTCACGCTGCGCCCGCAATCGATTGGAGAAAAGACGGCGATCGTCGCCCGGTTCGTCAAGCGCTGGATGCCGCCGTTGCTGGCTAAACAGGTCGAGCCTGTGATGTACGCGGAGGTGCCATTCGCCAAAGTCAGCGAGGCCCATCGTATCATGGAGGCTGGAGAAAATTTCGGGAAGATCGTCATGACCGTGCCGTGAGGACCGGCAAACCCACTTTCTGAAGGTTGGCGTGCGCCTGCGACGCTCAGCTTGGCTTCCGCCGCTCTGGTGTTCAGTATAGGAATTCAA
>CAVWDY010000042.1:0-106432 GCA_963753875.1 uncultured Alphaproteobacteria bacterium
GACGGATATCGGTAATAGCAATTGCCTTGCGCCAGATAATAGCCGGGACGCGCGGCGGCCTGGGCACCAGCGATGGCGCCGACCGTACCGCCGGCGACCGCGCCGGCGATCGCGCCGCCCGGTCGTCCGGTGATAAGGCCACCCAACAGCCCACCGACTATGGCGCCACCGACCGCACCTGCGGCGGGGTCCGGTGGAGGCGGCGGCGGTGGCGCATAAGCCACCGGTGGCGGCGGATAACCGGCCGGCGGTCCGTCCGGTCCGCCGTAATCGTCTACGACCTCAAGGTCAGAAACACTAAGCGGGCGGTCCATCCATCGGTTGCGGATAGAAATACCAGACGCCCCCGACATCCCACCACCAGCCATATCGTCCATTGTGGGCCTCATCAACACAGCGCCCGCCCTCCCAGGCTTCGCGACCGTGGGTGAACGTCTCCGCCGAAATTGCGCTCCGGCAGGCGCCCTCGTGCGTAGCGTCCGTCCTGCGGCCCGCGGCCTCGGGCTTGTCCGGCGCATAGAGGAACCCGGCGGGGCGTCTGCACCGCCGGCTTGTTCGCGTCTTTCGACGGCGGCTTGTTTGGTCTTCCGCCTGCGCCGACAGCGCAAAAACGGTTACGATCGAAACCAGCGAAAGGACGATCCGCGAGCGCCTGGGTGTGCTCATGTTACACTATCTCCACTGCCATGCGATAATTCTAAAAGGCAAATTGGATCGGCGCCACCCCAAATTGCGCCGATCAAGCGCGTCCGCCGCATTGCAGACGGGGTTCGCGCATTTTGTCTTGTTACAAATCTGTAAGATCGCGGATTCTGAGCCGGAATTCTTTCCGCGTTCATTTCTGCGTGTTGCCATGCCCATCAATCGCCTTGTAGAGCTAGGACTCCAGGCAAAGAGGAAATATCATGAAGAAAGCGCTTACGTTGATCGCAGTGCTGTACTCCGCGGGAGCGTTTGCACAAAGCGACCCTGCACCGGCCGGAGGGAAGCCACCGGCGCACGCGAGGAAGTCGCACGGCGCTCCAGAAGTCTATGGCCGAAAAGCTGCTGGCATGTCTGGAAATCGATGATGGGACCAAGGATCGGCTGGACTGCTACGACGCTATCCTTCGCCAGAAGCCGAAGCCCAAATCGGCTCCCGCGAACGGGGTTGTGGACTGCCGCTACGTCGAGGAGAAAATGAGACGGCTGACCTGCTTCAATGGGTTTGCGGAAAGAATACCGAAGTTTTCGCGCTAGACCCTGGATCACGCTAGACCCTGGATATCGGCGCCCCCTCGAATTCGCTCTTTACGAAACGACGCCGCTCAGCCGATGATCGCGTCGCGCAAAAAACCAAGGCGACGCGCATGAACAAGCTTGTCGCTCTTGCTTTTATTCTGGGATTTTCGGGCGGTGCCGTGCAAGCCATGCCGCTTGCCCCCGGCCAGGCTCCTGCCGATTTGGTCATCCAGGTGGCGGGTGGCTGCGGTGTGGGCTTGCACCGCGGTCCCTATGGCGGATGCCGTCCGAACGGCGAGGCCGTTGTCGTCGTTCCCGGAGCGGTTGTGGTGGCACCCGGCGGCGGTCCATGCGGCGGCAGGGGACGGCATCAGGTCTGTTCCCCGCAGGGGCGTTGCGTGATGGTTTGCAACTGAGCGGCGTGCGCGCCATTCCAGCAGCGACACGGAGACCGCCTTCGGGCGGTCTTTTTGTTCGAAATCGTTCCGCTTCGGCTGGCCCTGTTGATAACCTGCCGTCGCCATTTTCATGCGGCGTGACAGATGCCGGTGGCGTGTTATCGACGGGCGACATATCTCACCCTCACGGAAGAGAACCCATGCGGATCACCCTCGTCGGCTCCCGCCATTTCGGCGTGACCACACTTCAACATGCTGCGCCAACATGGGGTCGACATCGTCAGGGTCGTGGTGGCCGACGCCGAGGACCGCCTGGCGACGGCAGCCCGCAACGCCGGGATCGAGGTCGTCGTGCAGGCCAATCCGAGGCTCGTCGTGGCCCGGAAATCGCCGGTACCGACCTGATCGTGACCGCGCACAGCCACGCCCGCATCAGCAAGGAGGCGCTGGCCGCGGCAAGGCTCGGCGGCATCGGCTATCACCCCTCGCTGCTGCCGCGCCACCGCGGCATCGCGGCGGTGGAATGGACCATCAAGGAAGGCGATCCGATCGCCGGCGGCACCGATCTATCATCTCGCCGACCGCATGGACGCCGGCGCGATCGCCGCGCCAGGATTGGTGTTCGTCAAGAAGGCGAAACCGCCCGAGTTGTGGGAAGCGCGCGCTGGCTCCCGCTCGGCCAGAAGCTGCTCGGCGAAGTCATCGACTACGCCAAGGCCCACGTCGGCCCTGCCCGGCGAAACCACAGGACGAGCAGTTCGCGACCAACGCGCCTGGTCTGATCTGATTAGCCGGGAGCCTGACGTGGTGCATGTCCTCCGCGAGCGCTCGTAACAGGCCAATTTCGCTCCCAAACGGAACCTGTAATCCCGAATTCAAATGTTTGATTTTGGATGCACTGGTTTATTCTTCACTGCGATGCAGCAAAGTTTGGACACATTGCCCGGATAATGGCCGTGTCATCATTCACGGGGATTTGATTCATGCGCCTTCAATCGCATTTGTGTTGTTTGTTTGGTCGCCCTCACCGCCGGCCACCGGCAGCGCACCGCCATCGCCCAGACGCCCTATGACGGGCTCTGGAATGTGACGGTTATAACCAAAGCGGGCATGGTGCGAACCGCAGACGCTCGACGCTCACCGTCGCGACGGTAAGAGTTTCCGCAGCGGGCGCCGACGTGCTCCGGCAGTACTGGCCGCGAAGGTACTTGTGCGGGTTTCCATCAATGGTGCATATGCGAACGGCCAACTCAGTGGCAATTCCGGATGGGGGAAGATGGAATGGCGCATCTGCGGGAGTCCAGTGCAGCGGCCGATGGGAAGCGTCGCGCCAGTAAGGCCGGCCAAAAGGCCCCTGCACTCGCGGTTTCGCGCGACGTCTGATATTCGCCGTTGCCACCTTGCTGGTCGCCTCGGTGTGGGGCTCGGCAAGCCATGCGCAATCGGGGCCGTTCGCCGGCATGGCGGGCAACTGGTCTGGCGCGGGCACCGTCACGCTGGACGACGGGTCGACCGAACGAATTCGTTGCCGCGCGAGCTATGCTGTTGGCGCGGGCGGAAACGGTCTCCAACAGACCCTGACCTGCGCCAGCGACAGCTACAAATTCAATCTGACCAGCAATGTCATGGCGCAGGGCTCCGCGGTTTCCGGGACATGGAGCGAAACCAGCCGGAACCTCAACGGGAACCTTGAGGGACGCTCCGGCGGCGGCAATTTTCAGGTCGTCGCGACTGCGCCCGGCTTCTCGGCGCACCTTTCGCTGACAACGCGAGGCAACAAGCAGTCCGTTGTGATCAAGGCGGAGAACCAGTTCAGGGGCGCCTCGATTTCCCTGTCGCGCAGCTGAGCGCGGAATCGACAGCGGCTCCAGGTCGGTTTCCGCCGGCACGCCGGCGGAAATTTACGTCGAAAATATTCTCGCCGCACCTATACGTTTGGAACAAACGCGGTGACTTCGATCTCGACCTTGGCGCGGTCATCGACCAGGCCCTCGATGTAAAGCAGCGTCGAGGGCGGGAAATTTCGCCCGAGCGTCTCGCGCCAGGCCGCTCCGATGCCGGCGCTGGCGGCCTCGTATTCACGCCGGCTCGTCAAATACCAGGTCAGGCGAACGATGTGCTCGGGGCCGGCTCCGGCCTCCGCGAGCAGCCGGATGATTCGACGTAACGCGACGGCGACCTGCCCGGCCATGTCGGGTGGATATTCGCCCTTCTCGTCGCCGCCGGTCTGGCCGGCCAGCACGATCCATCGGCCGGGACCATCGACCTCGACGCCGTGCGAGAAGCCGCGCGGTTTCGACCAGTCGGCCGGTTGCAAGATGCGCATGAACATGTCCTCCACGTTTGCGATGGATGGTTTTTCCAGAACGGTCGGACGTCCGCATCGGAATGCCGGGTCCCCGGATTTGCCCCGTTTTTTGACGCGCCCAGATGTGCACCGCACATCTGTGAATGTCGAGCGAGAACTCCGCGGCACCGATCACGCCCCGCGCTGCCGGATCGAGATTGATGTGCGCGCATCACAGCATCCCGATATTTGCGCGTTGCAAACCCGCACGAGGTCACCGATACCGGCCTGCCCCGCCAACCCTTTGCACCCCGTTTCCCAACATGCCTGGCCTCCTCCGCTGATGGACCGAACACCCTCCAAACCAAGGGCCGCGCTGTGGATGGCGGGTTGGCTCGGCTTGATGCTGGTCATGGTTGTCGCTGGCCGCGAGGCGACGCGCGAACTGAATGTGTTTCAGATCATGGAGTTCCGCACCGTCCTCGGCCTCTTCATGCTGTACCCGCTGATCCGTTTGTACGGAGGCTTCGCGGCGCTGAAGACGTCGCGGCCGTTGCAGCACGTGATGCGCAATCTTATTCACTACACAGCGCAGCTCGGCTGGTTCTTTGCGTTGACCTTGATACCGCTGGGACAGGTGGTCTCGATCGAATTCACCATGCCGATCTGGACCGCCATCCTTGCGGCGAGTTTTCTTGGCGAGCGCATGACGATCTGGAAGATCGCCGCGATCGCGCTCGGCCTGATCGGCGTCATCGTCATCGTTCGTCCGGCGACCGGGGAAATCAATCCGGGCCAACTGATTGCGCTTGCGGCAGCCGTGGGCTTCGGCACTTCCGTCGCCATGATGAAGTCCCTGACCCGTACCGAGGCGACCGTTGCGATTGTTTTCTGGATGCTGGCGATCCAGTCCGCGGTCGGCTTGTTCCCCTCGCTCTACGTCTGGAAATGGCCGTCCCTCTACATCTGGTTTTGCGCGATCGTGATAGCCTTCAGCGGCACGTTTTCTCACTTCTGCATGGCGCGCGCGATGTTGTACGCCGATGCCACGATCGTGTTGCCGATGGACTTCCTTCGTGTTCCCCTCACAGCCGCCGCCGGTTGGCTGCTTTATTCGGAGCGGCTGGATGCTCTTACCGTCCTTGGCGCGGCACTCATCCTGGCCGGCAATCTCTTGAACCTGAAACCTTCGCCTCCCGCTCAGGTCCGCGTCGGAACGTGACCGGTTCGTGCCATCAGTTTGAACGTCCGATTTTTTTTGATTGCCGATCACAATTGTGATCCAGATCACGCAGCGTTTCGTGCGCGTGGAGCACGATCGGCCATCGCCGGTGGACGGTTTGGCAAAAATTGAGCAACGGCGGGAGTTTTCTGGAGCGAAGTGTGGTTTTTTCGTGTAGCCTGCGGATGCAGCATTGCCATCTAAGGATACCCGATTCCACCAGGGGATTTTCCGATGCGCTACCTTACCGTCATTCTTTCCCTGATTTGCATCTTGGTCACCGCGCAAACGGCCAGAGCCGACAAGCGTGTCGCCTTTGTCGTCGGCAACGGCGCTTACAAGAACGTAGCGCAGCTTCCGAATCCGCCGATCGATGCCAAGGCGATGGCGGGCGTGCTTCGTAACGTCGGCTTCGACGTCGTCGAAGGCACCAATCTCACCCGCGACAAGATGACCGAGCGGCTGCTCGAATTCGGCAAGAAGGCGCAGGGCGCCGATGTGGCGGTGTTTTTCTACGCCGGCCATGGCATCGCCATCAGCGGCACCAACTACCTGCTGCCGATCGACGCCGACATCAAATCCGAAATGGACGTAAAGCTGGGCAGCGCGATCAATATCGACCTCACGCTCGACCAGACCATGAGCGATGCCAAGGTCAAGCTGGTGTTCCTCGATGCCTGCCGCGACAATCCGTTCGCCGCCAAGATCAAGTCGAATTCGGCAACCCGCAGCGTTTCCGTGCAATCCGGCCTTGCGGAGATGAAATCCGGTGAAGGCACCCTGATCGCGTTCGCAACCGGTCCCGGACAAACCGCGCTGGATGGCGAGGTCGGCACCAACAGCCCGTTTACCCGCGCCCTCATCGCGCATATCACGACGCCAGGCGTCGAGATCCAGCAGGCGATGACCGAAGTCCGCGCCCAGGTCAACGAGGAAACCAACAAGGGCCAGCTGCCCTGGGGCCACACCAACCTGATCGGCTCGGTCTATCTGAACCCGGCAGCGGCGCCGCCGGCCAATGCCGCCGCAGGGCCTGCGGCGCCGGCCGCGGTTGCCTCGACCTCCGGCGCCAGCGACGTCGAGCTCGAATTCTGGCGCTCGGTCAAGGAATCGAACAAGCCGGAAGAGTTCAACGCCTATCTGAGCAGCTACCCCAACGGTCAGTTCAAATCGCTGGCGCTGGCGAGGATCGCGGCTCTGGAGAATGGCCCGTCGACCGCGACCCGCAATTTGACCGCGGGCGTCGACCCCGCCACCTTCACCGAGGAGGCCAATCAAACCACGGAAGACCAGATCGGCCTCGACAGGGGCCAGCGGCGCGACGTGCAGCGCCGGCTGACCGGTCTTGGCTTCGATACCAAGGTAACGGGCAAGTTCGACGAGGACACCCGCGCGGTGATCGCGCGCTGGCAGGTGGCGCGCGGCTATCCCAAGAGTGGCTTCCTCAACAAGCTGCAGCACAAGGCGCTATTGGCCGAAATCGTCGCGACGACGCAGACAAGCTCCGGCGACGATTCTAAGTCCCGCCGCCGTAGCGGGGGCGGTGGCGGCGGCCGCCATAGCGGCGGTGGAGGTGGCGGCGGTGGTGGTGGAGGCGGTGGAGGCGGCGGTGGCGATCCCGGTGCCTTCATTGGCGGCGTGATGGGCGGCATGATGGGTGGCATGCTCCGACGCTGATCGCCGTTTTCGATTCTGCCAGACGATGGACAGCAAAGAGCCCGGGGTCATCCCGGGCTCTTTCATTGTCCCCCCGGATCTATCTTGTGCAGTCCGCATATCCCTCGATCAGCTTCACCATCTTGTCGCCGCCCGAGGTCAGCCGGCACATTTCCACTTCCTTGCCCGCCGGGACCGGTTTGGCGCAGGTGATCTGCGGATTGTTGCCGAATTTGGTGGTCGAGAATTTGCAGGTCACCATGCAGGACGCGCTGCTGTTCAACGAATTCGTCATCACGACGCTGGCGACCTCCTCCCCCGGCAAGATGACGCAGTTGAATGGTACCGGCTCCGCCGATGCCGGCGCCGATAGTAAGCCAGTAACCAGTAAGAGATGGGGAATGGCCGACCGCGACCGCATGAGGCTTGCCAGGGCTATTTCCCTGCCGCCTTTCTCAACGCGTCGTTGATCCGATCCTGCCAGCCGGGCCCCCATTGCTGGAAGTGCTCAAGGACGTCCTGATCGATCCGCAGCGAGACCAGCTCCTTTACACCTGGCAGCGCCCCCTTCTTCGGCGGCGGTTCCGGCGCCTTCGTGGTCACCTTCTTGAACACAGCCTCGGCTTCGGTACGGGCGTCGTTCAGGGTTCGTGGTCGTCTTGGTTGATCCGCCAAGGCTAAATTCCTTCGAAGAGCGCGGTCGACAAATAGCGCTCGGAGAACGATGGCACGATGGCCAGAATGGTCTTGCCCACGTTTTCCGGGCGTTTGCCGATGACGAGAGCCGCGGCGATCGCAGCCCCCGAGGAGATGCCGCCCGGAATGCCCTCGTTGCGCGCCAATGCGCGCGAGGTCTCGATCGCGGTCGTGCTGTTGATCTTGACGATCTCGTCGATGACAGAGCGATCGAGGATTTCGGGAATGAATCCCGCCCCAATTCCCTGGATCTTGTGCGGGGAATGCTGGCCGCCGGAGAGCACCGGGCTCTCCTCGGGCTCAACGGCGACGACACGCAGCGATGGTTTGCGGGGTTTCAGCACCTGCCCCACCCCGGTGATGGTGCCGCCGGTGCCTACTCCTGCGACGAAGAAATCGATATTGCCGCCGGTATCGTTCCAGATTTCCTCCGCGGTGGTGCGGCGGTGAATTTCGGGATTGGCGGGGTTCTTGAACTGCTGTGGCATGACGGCATTGGGCGTCGTGCGCACCAGCTCTTCGGCGGTCGCAATCGAACCCTTCATGCCCTGGGCGGCCGGTGTCAGAACGATTTCGGCGCCGAGGAACGCCAGCATCTTGCGCCGTTCGATCGACATCGATTCCGGCATCACGAGCTTCAGCCGATAGCCGCGCGAGGCGGCAACGAAAGCCAATGCGATCCCGGTATTTCCCGATGTCGGTTCGATGAGCACGGTGTCGGGATTAATCGCGCCGGCCTTTTCCATCGCCACGATCATGGCCGCGCCGATGCGGTCCTTTACGCTCGCCGCGGGATTGAAATATTCCAGCTTGGCGAGAATGGTCGCGTTCGACCCGTGCTGCTGCGGCAGCTGCCGCAAGCGCACGATCGGCGTATCGCCGACCGCTTCAACGATGCTGTCAAAAACGCGGCCCCGGCCGGGACGGTGCACTGCACTCTTAGCTGACGATACGTCCATGACATACTCCTCTGACCCGACCGTACGTGGATTTGAAGGCACTTCTTTCATTAGGGGCAGCGCGCGCCAGAGTGCAAGTCTGAAACATGTGAGTCAAATTTCGCTGCGTTGCAAAATGGAAGTTCCGCTAAACAACTTAAAACCAACGCATTTGTGTTGCGACATCTTCAAACAAATCGGTGTATGTTCAGGCTCAAGGTTCAGATCGCAAGGAGGTCACGATGCCAGCAGTTGCTGAAGTCCTGTCGACCGTCGCGCCTAACCCCGATCCCCGTGGTTGCGATCTGCCCACCTGCCCTGTTTGCGCGGATTCAATGGTGGCTGCTGAGGCGTCAGCCTATCTGGCCGACCACGTCATCAGCTACCTCTGGACCTGCGACAGCTGCGGCTACGGTTTCGTGACCAAGCATTCGATCAGGCGATTTGCCTGTAACTGAGGCGTTCGCTCAGCGCGGAGCAATATCGCCCTTTGCCCACTCGGCGCGCGTGCGTTCACAAAAACTTGCGAAGGTTCCCGACGCAATGGCCTCCCTGATCTCGTGCATCAGGCGCTGATAGTAGGCGATGTTGATTTCCGACAGGAGCATCGCTCCCAAAGTCTCGCCTGATTTGACGAGGTGATGCAGGTAGGCGCGCGCAGTGTTGCGTGTGGACGGCCACGAGCTCTCCTCATCGAGCGGCCGCGGATCGTCGGCGTGTCGGGCGTTGCGCAGATTGATCTGACCGAACCGCGTGAACGCCACCCCGTGGCGCCCGTTGCGGGTCGGCATTACGCAATCGAACATATCGACGCCACGCGCGACCGCCTGCAGAATATCGTCGGGCGTGCCGACGCCCATCAAATACCGCGGGCGCCCCTCGGGCAGGATCGGCGCAACCTCCTCGATCATGGCCAGCATGACCGATTGCGGTTCGCCGACCGCGAGGCCGCCGATCGCATAACCGTGAAAGCCGGTCTCGACGAGGCCCCGGGCGCTGGCCTGGCGCAACTCGGGAACATCCCCGCCCTGGGCGATCCCGAACAGCATGTAGCCGGCAGGCGCGGTTTCGAACGCGCGCTTGCTGCGCTCGCCCCAGCGCAGGGAGAGCTGCATCGCGCGTTCGATATCGCCGCGGTCGGCAGGCAGCCTTACGCATTCGTCCATCTGCATCGCGATATCGGAGCCGAGCAACCGCTGCACCTCGATCGAGCGCTCCGGCGACAATTCCACCATGGCGCCGTCGATGTGGGAGCGAAAGGTCACCGCCCGCTCGCCGACCTTGCGCAGTTCCGACAGCGACATCACCTGGAAGCCGCCGGAATCCGTCAGCATCGGACCGTTCCACCCGGTGAAGGCCTGCAAGCCTCCGAGCGCGGCGATACGCTCGGCGCCGGGCCGCAGCATCAGGTGATAGGTATTGCCGAGCACGATATCGGCGCCGGCGTCGCGCACTTCGCGCCAATGCATGCCCTTCATGGCGCCGGCGGTGCCCACCGGCATGAAAGCGGGTGTTCGCACCACGCCGTGCGGCGTCGTCAGCCTGCCCGCACGCGCCTGCCCATCACGGCCGAGCAATTCGAAATGATTGGCTGATGTCATGTGGTGGGCTTATCACGAAACAGCAGACAGGCATCGCCATAGGAATAGAATCGGTAGCCGCTCTTGATGGCATGGGCATAGGCCCGCTTCATGGTCTCAAGCCCGCTGAACGCCGATACCAGCATGAACAGCGTCGAACGCGGCAGGTGAAAGTTGGTCAAGACAATGTCGACCGCGCGAAAGCGATACCCCGGCGTGATGAAGATCGCGGTCTCGCCGGTAAATGGTGCGATCGTGCCGTCTTCGGCTGCGGCGCTCTCCAACAGGCGCAACGATGTGGTGCCGACGGCGACGATGCGGCCACCTTTGGCACGCGCCGCATTCAGCGCGTCGGCGGTGTCGCGGGAGATGGCTCCCCATTCGGAGTGCATCTTGTGCCCCGCGGTGTCTTCGACCTTGACCGGCAGGAAGGTCCCTGCCCCGACATGCAGGGTTATCCGGTGAATTCCGACACCGCGCCGGTGGAGCGCCGCTTCCAGCGCGGGCGTAAAATGCAATCCCGCCGTCGGCGCTGCGACGGCGCCCTCGATCGTGGCGAACATGGTCTGATAGTCGGCGGCATCGCGCTCGTCGGGCGTGCGCCTGGAGGCGATATAGGGCGGCAGCGGCGGGCTGCCGAGATCGGCGATGGCGGAATCCAGCGCGGGCCCGTGAAACGAAAATGACAGCGTGACCTCGCCGTCCTCGCCCTTGCGTTCGACCTCTGCATCGAGATGGCCGAGCAGGCACACTTTCCCCTCATTGCCGAAGCGAACCACGTCGCCCGGCGACAGCTTCTTGGCCGGTTTGACCAGCGCCTGCCAGCGTGAGCCGTCGAGCCGCTTGATCAGGATCGCCTCGATCTTCGGTTCGGTGTCGCGGCCGATACGTCGGCCCTTCAACTGGGCAGCGATGACCTTGGTATCGTTCACGACCAGCTGGTCGCCGGGCTCGAGCCATTGCGGCAAATCGGCCACATGGCGGTCACGCAAAACGCCATCGGGCCGCACGACCAGCATCCGCGCGGAGTCGCGCGGGCTCGCCGGGCGCAGCGCGATGCTGTCGGCGGGAAGTTCGAAGTCGAAGAGATCGGTGCGCATTGGCGTTTCGGACTCATAAGCCGGGCTTGTGAGGCACGGCCCTTCACCTCTCCCGTGGGAAGAGGTCGGAGACTGCGCGCAGCGAAGGCTCCGGGTGAGGGCGTTCGGATCACGCGAGAGCAAAGACCCCTCACCCGCTCGCTTCGCTCGCGACCTCTTCCCGACGGGGAGAGGTGAAGAAATTCAGCGGTCGAAACTTACGCCGCGTCGAGCGCCATATGCGCCTTGACGATCTTGTCCGGGTCCTTCACCGGCTCGCCGCGCTTGATCTTGTCGACGTTCTCCATGCCCGACGTCACCTTGCCCCAGACCGTGTACTGCTTGTTGAGGAAGGAAGCGTCGTCGAAGCAGATGAAGAACTGGCTGTCGCCGGAATCCGGACTCGCCGCGCGCGCCATGGACGTCGTGCCGCGCACATGCGGCTCGTTGTTGAATTCGGCCTTGAGTTTCTTGCCGGAACCGCCGGTGCCGGTGCCGTGCGGACAGCCGGTCTGCGCCATGAAACCTTCGATCACGCGGTGAAACACGATGCCGTCGTAAAATCCTTCGCGCACCAGTTCCTTGATCCGCGCGACATGGCCGGGCGCGAGGTCGGGCCGCATTTCGACGGTGACACGTCCCTGGGTGGTGTCGAGGATCAAAGTGTTTTCGGTGTCAGCCATGCTCTCTTCTCTACAGGTTGGGGTGGAAGTTTCCGGTTGTGAAATTGGACCGCGATCGGCCGGCCGGCGATGGCGCCGGCCATTCCTTCAGTAAATGGCATCGGCGTGCAGCGCTGCAATGTCTCCATGACCGCGATCCGGTACATGAGCCGGTCGTTGTCATCGGCCTGTTCCGATTCATAGGTGATCCGTGGATGGCCAAGGATCTCGCCGGCCCGGTTAAAGCTGACAATCACCGTGATGTCGATACCGGGATTGGCGCGGGATGGCGCGGGCGGTTTCCAGCAGGTCCTCAGCCTCGCGAATATGTCGCGAAGGGTATTGACCTGCGCCGGTTCCGCCGGCGCACAGGTTGACGACACAAGCAGGAACGCCGTCGCATACCGGATCCGCCGGGCGCGAGACCGGTCCACGGCGGTTTACTTGATGTCGGATGCGACTTGCACCTTCACCATCTTGTCGGGATCGGTCACGGCGCCGCCTTGCGATCCCGGCGGCGCCTTCTTGAGTTTGTCGATCACGTCCATTCCCGACACCACCTCACCGATCACGGTGTATTGGCCGTTGAGGCTGGGCGCATCGGCGAACATGAAGAAGAACTGCGAATTCGCGGTATCGACGCTGTCGCCGCGCCGCGCCATGCCGACGATGCCGCGCTTGAACGGCACGCTGGAAAACTCCGCCTTCAGATTGGGGTATTTCGAGCCGCCGGTGCCATTGAAATTCTGGCCGTCGCCGGTCTGCGCCATGAAGCCATCCATCACGCGATGGAACGGGACGTTGTTGTAATAGCCTTCGCGCGCCAGCTGCTTGATCCGTTCGGCGTGCCGCGGCGCGAGATCGGTCCGCAGCTTGAAGACGATGCGGCCCTTGGTGGTGTCGACAACGATCGCATTCTGCTTGTCGAGACCAGCGGGAAGCGGCTGTGCGATCGCGGGGGCGACGCAGATCAGCGCGGCGAGAACGGCAAGAATCCGGATCATGAAGACTCCAAGAACGAGGTGAAAGCTAACCGGTGAATTTGGTCTTGAGGCTCGCCGCGACCACTTTCGGCACGAACGCCGACACGTCGCCGCCCATGCTTGCGATTTGACGCACTAGTGTGGCGGTGATCGGGCGGACAGTCGGCGAGGCCGGAACGAACACCGTGTGGACGTCGGGCGCCATGGTTTCATTCATGCCGGCGATCTGCATCTCGAAATCGAGGTCGGTGCCGTCGCGCAGACCGCGAACCATGATCGTCGCGCCGTGTTTTTGCGCTGCAGCGACGGTGAGATTGTCATAGGTCGTGCATTCGAAGGCGCAACCGGCCTTTGCGGCCACCGGTGCAAACACCGTCCGAACCATCGCCAGACGCTCGTCGGTCGAAAACAACGGCTTTTTGCTTGAATTCACGCCGACGGCGACAATCAGCCGGTCACAGAGGACGACGGCGTGCTTGACCACATCCAGGTGGCCGTTGGTAACGGGGTCGAAGGAGCCGGGGTAAAGCGCGATACGGGGCATAAACCCGTCTACCCCGCCCCGGGCGGGCCCGCAAGCCGATCCGGTTCCCGTCATCGACGCCGATGGCTGAACGCTTATTTTTCGTCGGCCATTGAACCACTTCCGGGGGTGGCGAGTCTCCCATGCATGGCGGCTGTGTTTCGTCCCCAGCGGGGCGACGAAACAAAACTCTGCCGCGACGAAACCACTTTTGCGCTCGGCGAAGGCATCCGGAAACCGGCGCTTTGTAACAGTTAACCAACGAAACGAGGGGCCACCGAGGCCCATGACAGGGGACCGTCATGATCAAAGCTCTTTCAGCAGTCGCTATTGCTGCGTTTGCCGCTGCCGCCCTCACCGTACTTCCCGGATTTGCCCCAAAGGTCGAGGCCAGCGTGCCGCACGCCCTCGCCAAGGGCGACCGGCTGGACATCCATACTGTGGGCACGGGCTGCTCGCAGAAGGCCTGGCCGAATTTTGAGGCTTCCTGCCTGCGCGTCGCGGGTTCCAAGACCACGTCGATTCGGGAAGCCCGCCTGGTCACCGCCGACCGCACGCCGTAGAGCGAGCCAGCCGGCTCAACCGGAGGCTGGACCGTGGCCTCGCCTCCATTGCCGTTCTCGGCTTCCTTGCCGATATGTTCGACCGACGCAACATGCTCGTTTTCGACGGTGCCGGCTTCCCGACCAACATCTTCCGGATGAAACATCGCCGTCCAATCTGCGCTCCCACAAATTCGTCAGAGAACTCGGCTGAGTTAAGTCTCACAACGTCAGCTTCGACCCGATTTTCGGGTTTGGCCAGCGGGCTAATTTCGTAGCCGTATTTGGACGCAAGTTCCTAGCTCAGTGGCACGCTCTGAGCTACCAGGACCGTGGGCGCCTGCTGCCGATGGCCTCCGTAACATCGTCGGCCGCGTCAATCGCAATGGCACCGCGACGATCTGGGCCATCACCTCGACCGTCAGCGGAAACGGCGACCAAGGCGCTGATCCGAACCAGCTGGTCATGATCACCGATAATCTGGCGACGACAAGCCTTCCCGCAGACGAGAGCCTCACGGCAATTCAGGCGGCGCACTTTGGCGAAGTCCTCCGTGGTGTTTCGTTCACGCCGGGAACCGATCGCGAGCGGCTTGCCGGCGTCGACTGACAATCGATGGGCCATGCAGTGACTGGTCAGCCGGCGCAAACAGCGCCGGCTGATTTTTGATGTTTCGGTCGCTATCGCAAAGCGGTAGGGCATGTGCCAGTCGTCGTGGTGTTGGCGACGTCCGTTTCTGACACCGCAGTTTCGCGCCAACCTGTTCGGCTGATGTTTGCTGTTGAGGGATAAACGGCGTTGGCCGGAACACCGTTCCCCGCATCCAGGTTTCCGATGACAAGCCATCGCCGCAGCGAGTGCTTTTCCGTTTCGCGCATCGCCCCCGCCGGTGTTGCGATCTTCCAATCGGGGCCGACGCGCGCAATTTGTTTGCGCATCGTTCATTCGAACATTCGGTCGACACAAACGCGTCATCTGCGTCGTGGTAGGCAATTCGTTGCGAGACAGGAGGTTCGTTCGAACTTCATCTCGATGCGACAATGACAATACAAACAGATGACAGGAGATTTTCGTGGTTTTCAAAAAACTGAATTTCGCAGCAGGCCTGTTGGCCACAGCACTCGCAGGCAGCGCGACGGCGGCCGAGGGACCGGTTCCGAACGGCGTGCCCCATCTCGATCATGTGTTTCTGATCATGATGGAAAATCATGGTTACGGCCAGATTCTGAACAACCCGAACGCGCCCTTCATCAATGAACTGGCCAGCAAGGCCAATCTGGCCACCAATTATTTCGCGGTCGCGCATCCGAGCCTGACCAACTATCTCGAAGTCGTCGGCGGCTCCAACTTCGGCGTGCTCAGCGACAACTCCCCCAACTGGCACAATACGGCGTGCACCCCCAATCTGGCGTCAGGCGTTCCGTCGACCGATACTCCGTCGACCCCGGCGATCTGCCCGATCGCAGGCGTCGGAACCAATTCTCCCACCGTGCCCGTCGATACGACCAACGAAACCACGGGCTCGCCCGGCGAAAACAACATCGATGGATTCCGGTCGTTTCCGGCTGCCCCCGGCACCGTCGGCAAAACCATCGGCGATCAGCTCGTCGCGAAAGGCAAGAGCTGGAAGAGCTATCAGGAAAACCTGCCGCTCAGCGGCGCCGACAGGGTCAATTACAGCGACGGCGTATTCACCAACAACACCGATTTCACCCAACTTCTTCCGGCTCTGAACCCGCCGCTGGCCCAAAGCAGCGTCGTGAATCTTTACGCTTCGAAGCACAATCCGTTCGTCTATTTCAAAAACGTTCAGGAAGGCGCCGATCCGCGTAACAGCCTCAACAATTCCGTCGGATTCGACGGTCCGGAAGGTCTTTACGCCGATCTCGCGACCGGCAAGGTTCCGTCATTTTCGTTCATCGCGCCGAACCAGTGCAACGACATGCACGGCCGGGGCAATGCGGGACCGTTCTGCAATTATGACCCCACCAGCGATGGCAGTCAGGCCGGACTTAACCCCGCTCTGATCTACCAGGGCGACGTGGCTGTGAAGCGGCTGGTTCAGTCGATCAAGGCATCGCCGGCATGGCGCGAGGGCGAGAATGCCATTATCGTCATGTGGGACGAGAACGATTACAGCATTGCGCCCAATATCAACAAGGTCATGGTGATCGTGGACGTCAACCATGATGACGACCGTCGGCATGGCAGCGACAGCCGCGTCCAAAGTGCGGCGTTTTACACGCACTTCTCGATGTTGAAGTCGCTTGAGGCTGGCTTCGGACTGCCGTGCCTCAACCACGCTTGCGACAACACCGCCAACGTCATGGCGGACATGTTCCGTCGCTGACGACAATCGCAAACCGACGGCAATCGTAAAACGGCTCGCCCCACTTCGGTGGGGCGAGCCGACGTCTTTGAGCGGCTGTTAAAACATCGCTCTCACGGCAACGTCCGCATCATCAACCAGTCGCACACCGCAGCTAACGTGTCCTCCGCATGTCGATCACGGCATGTGACATATCTTAAATGTTAGATCGAAAGGATCCCACGATGCGTCGGTCGTTTATTGGTTCGCCTGCTTTGTTGCTTGCTTTGGCATTGGGATTGGCGTCGCATGAGCCAGCTCGCGGCGCCACGGAGCGGCTGCAACTGGAGCTTGACAACGCGGAACATTCGCCATCGGAGCGGGCTGCGACGGAAGAGTGGAAATTGGTGGATGAAAAGCAATTTTTCCTGCAGGATCCACCGAACTCCTTCACTGGCCTGTATCGTTCGCAAGGCATGGCGACCGACGGCCATCGTTGGTTCTTTTCCTGGCAATACGGCCTGGAAATCGCCGACAACGAGTTCCGGTCGATCCTGCGTAACTCGTCGTTCCAGTTGCCGATGAACTCTGGTCCCCGGAATTCCGGCGAACTTGCTGGCGCAGGGTCTCAACCACATCGGCGACATCGACTACCTCAACGGTGTCATCTACGCCTCGCTGGACACGACCCATGGCTATACCGACGGCCACGTCGCGCTCTATAACGCCTCCAACCTCAGTTACACCGGCATCAGCTATGCGTTGACCGGCGCGCCGAGCAACCCCAAGAAGGATATTGCCAGTTGGGTCGCGGTCGACGCGAAGCGCAACCACGGCTACGGCAAGGAATGGCAGAGCGGCAACACCATCAACGTCTACGGCCTCCAGGACTGGCAGTTCCTGGGAACCATTACGATGGACATGGCGCTGGAGAACATTCAGGGCGCGAAGGTGCACGGCGACTGGCTCTATATGTCTTCGAACAACACCACGCAGTCGGTATATCGCGTCAATCTGGAGAACGGCCACGTCGAGGAACTGTTCCGCCTCCCCACTCCCGCCGGCGATCGGGAAGTGGAGGGTATTGCACTGCGCGAAGGACCCGGTGACGAACTGAACATCTATGTGGAAATGATCGTCGATCCGGATCGGTCGGGCAACAATCTTACCAATCCTAACTTGCATCTCTCGCTCTACCGCTACAGTCGCGCGGGCCAGCAATCATACGGCCACGTGAATCGCTGAAACAAAGCGGGGCGTGATACGTCCCCGGCATCGGCGGCGCGGACCGGTCTGCGCGGCTCATCGAGCTGCGCAGACCGCATCGCACTCCAGCTATCGGGAATACCGCCGTCCGCATATGTCCAGGCGCGGCGTTTATGACGGGTTTCACCAAGCGCAGCTCATCCTGCACGCTCGATCGAACGAACGAACGAACGGGCGTCATGCAATCGTATTGATTTCGTATTCGATCCAAAACAGATCCTTCGCATAACCGTGACAACGCTGATCTAGCCTCGCGCTCTCCACATCATAACAGCGAGGCTAGGATCACAATGACCACAACTGATCGCCGCGATTTTCTTCGCGTCTTGAGCGGCGTAACAATTGCTGCCACGGCGCTTCCGCAAAGCATTGGTCGGGCGCTGGCCCTTCCGGCGAACCATCGCACCGGCACGATCCGGGACATCGAACACATCGTCGTCCTCACGCAGGAGAACCGTGGGTTCGATCATTATTTCGGCAGCCTGCGCGGGGTGCGTGGATTCGGCGATCCGCGCCCGGCCTTGCTGCCTTCCGGTAAGTCCGTGTGGCATCAACCGAACGGCAATTCCGAAGTGTTGCCGTTCCATCCCACGGCGCCCAATCTCGGCGCGCAATTCATGGTTGGTACGGACCACGGCTGGACGAGGAGCCATGCGGCGTGGAACGGCGGAAAATACGATCAGTGGATCCCGAACAAGGGCGTCCAGACGATGGCGTATCTGACCCGCGCCGATATCCCGTTCCACTATGCCTTGGCGGACGCCTTCACCATCTGCGACGCCTACCATTGCTCGGTGATGGGTCCGACCGATCCGAACCGATATTATATGTGGACGGGCTGGGTCGGCAACGACGGTCAAGGCGGCGGTCCGGTGATCAGCAATGCCGAGGTCGGCTATGACTGGCCGACCTTTCCAGAACTGCTGCAAAGCGCGGGCGTATCCTGGAAGATCTATCAGGATGTCGGAACCGGGTTGGATGACAACGGGTCCTGGGGCTGGACCGACAATCCCTATATCGGCAATTACGGCGACAATTCCCTGCTCTATTTCCATCAATATCAAAATGCAGCGCCGAGCACTCCGCTATATGAAAGGACGAGGACGGGAACAAACATCCTCCAGGGCGGAACTCTATTCGATCGGCTCCGCGCGGATGTAGCCGGCAACTCCTTGCCGCAGGTTTCGTGGATCGCGGCGCCCGAGGCCTATTCGGAGCATGCGAATTGGCCAACCAATTACGGCGCCTGGTACATCAGCCAAGTGCTCGATGCCCTGACCTCCAATCCGGAGGTCTGGAGCAAGACCGCGCTGTTCATCAATTATGACGAAAACGACGGCCTGTTCGATCACATCATTCCGCCCTACCCGCCGCAATCTGCCGACCAGGGCCAGTCCACGGCCGACGCGAGCAATGATATCTTTCAGGGCAGCGCGTCATATCCCACCGCGAATTATCCCGTCGGTCCCTACGGTTTGGGAACCCGCGTGCCGATGCTCGTGGTGTCGCCCTGGACCAAGGGCGGCTACGTCTGTTCGGAGGTGTTCGACCATACCTCGCTGATCCAGTTTATCGAAAAGCGCTTTGGTCCGGATCACCCGGGACTGATCGAGAAACAAATCCCCGCCTGGCGCCGTGCCGTGTGCGGAGATCTGACATCCGCCTTCAATTTCGCGAGGCCAGATGCCACGTTTGTAGCGTTGCCAAGCACCTCCGGTTACGCGCCGCCGGCTGCCGACATCGCGGCGGCAACGAGATATCCGAACTACGTGCCGACCGTGCCGGCCAATCAAACGATGCCGCCACAGGAGCCCGGACAGCGCCCCGCACGGCCGTTGCCGTACGAATTGTATGTGGATGGCGACGCCGACTTCCTGCAACATTCGTTCAATATCGGCTTCCGCAATACCGGCAATGCCGGCGCGTGCTTCCATGTGCGCTCCGGCAACACTTCTGCCGGACCGTGGACCTACACGGTGGAGGCTGGCAAGTCGCTGTCCGACACCTGGAATGGCGCCTCGAACCCCAACGGCGGGTACGATCTTTCCGTTTACGGGCCGAACGGCTTTTTCCGCGGGTTCAAAGGCGGCATCGGGGCCGGCCGGGCCAATCTCGACGTCGACAGCCGCTACGACGGCGACGACGCTGGATTCGAATTGGCCGTCACCAATCGCGGCACAGCCGCCTGCACGGTTAGCATCGTGAACTCCTACACCAATGAAGCGATGACTCATTGGCTGGATCGCGGTCAGTCGGTCAGGAAGAACTGGCAGCTGAGGGCAAGTCATGGCTGGTACGACCTGGCGATCCGCGTCAACACCGACCAGGGCTTCCAGTGGCGTCTGGCAGGTCATATCGAGACCGGAAGGGACAGCGCGAGCGATCCCGGCATCGGGATGGTCTGAGCGTTGCCTGAGGGTTCGCCGATAGGCTGAGATGTCCGTGGCGGGACGGGTGGATGCGGATCATTCCGGCGTTCATCCGTTCCGCCAACATTTTATCGGGCCGCTCTTTTATCCGGCTGCTCCATGACTTCCTCGGCGGCTGTGCGTACCGAAAACTTAAACCCGGACGTAGTGATGGTGAAGCCCGCCGAGGATCGGGTGTGAACGAATGATTCCGGTCTGATGAATCCGACGAGAAATCGGCGCATCCTTGTGCAAAGAGCGATGCGTTCTGACGGAGTTGTAGTAATCGGCGTATGATTTTAGAATCCGGCGCAGATGTGCCTCGCCCGAAAGAATAACCTGGTCCAAGCACTCGCGCCGGATCGATCCAATCAACCGTTCGGCAAAGCCATTCTGCCAAGGTGGGGCTGGTGCAATTGGCTTATCTCGGGTGCCCATGGCGCGCAATCGACGTGTGACGATGGTGCCATAAATGCGATCCCGGTCTCGGATCATATAGCCGGGAGCCCCGTCCCAAGGAAATGCCTCGGTGATCTGGCGTGGAATTTCGATCGCTATTCACCACACGCCGTGACTTAGCCGCCGTTGCCGTTCTCGGCTTCCTCGCCGATATGTTCGACCGATACCACATGCTCGTCTTCGGCGGTGTCGAACACGATGACGCCCTGGGTCGAGCGGCCGGCGATCCGGATGCCCTCGACCGGGCAGCGGATCAGTTGGCCCTTGTCCGTCACCAGCATGATCTGGTCGGAGTCCTCGACCGGGAACGACGCCACCAGCTTGCCGTTGCGGTTATTGACCGACATCGCCACGATGCCTTTGCCGCCGCGTCCGGTGGTCCGGTATTCATAGGAGGACGTGCGCTTGCCGTATCCGTTCACCGATACCGTCAGCACCACCTGTTCCTGCGCCGACATCTCGACATAGCGTTCCGAGCTCAGCTGAATGGTGCTGGAGGTCTCTTCGGTGTCGGCTTCCGCGGCCTCCTCGGCCACGCCGTCGCCGGCCACGGCGCGGCGCATTTTCAGGTAGGCGGACCTCTCATCCGAGGTCGCCTCGACATGCCGCAGGATCGCAAGCGAGATCAGCCTGTCGCCTTTGGACAAGGCGATGCCGCGCACGCCCATCGAGGTGCGTCCTGAAAACACCCGAACATCGGTGACCGGGAAGCGGATGCACTGGCCGCCGGCGGCAGTCAGCAGCACGTCGTCGCGCTCGGTGCAGATCTGCACGTCGACAATCGCCTCGTCGTCATCGAGCTTCATGGCGATGATGCCGGAGCGGCGGACGTCGACGAAATCGGACAATTTGTTGCGCCGGACGTTGCCGCCGGTGGTCGCGAACATCACGTCGAGATTGCCCCAGGAGGATTCATCCTCGGGCAACGGCATGATGGTGGTGATGCGCTCGCCCTGCTCCAGCGGCAGGATGTTGATCATGGCCTTGCCGCGGGCGTTCGGCGCCGCCATCGGCAGCCGCCAGACCTTTTCCTTGTAGACTTGTCCGCGCGAGGAGAAGAACAGGACCGGTGTGTGGGTCGAGGCCACGAACAGGCGGCTGACGAAATCCTCATCGCGGGTCTGCATCCCCGCCCTGCCCTTGCCGCCGCGCCTCTGCGCGCGATAGGCCGACAGCGGCACCCGCTTGACATAGCCGGCATGCGAGACCGTGACCACCATGTCTTCGCGCTGGATCAGGTCCTCGTCCTCGACCTCGCCTTCCTGCTCGATGATGACGGTCTTGCGCGGCGTCGCGAACTCCGCCTTCACGTCGGCAAGTTCGGCCTTGATGATGGCCTGGACGCGCGCGCGCGAACGCAGGATGTCGAGGTAGTCGGCGATTTCGACGGCGAGCTTGTCGAGTTCCTCGGAAATCTCCTCGCGCCCGAGCGCGGTGAGCCGCTGCAGCCGCAGATCGAGGATGGCCTTGGCCTGCTCCATCGACAGCCGCGCGGTGCCGTCTTCAGCCAACCTGTGACGGGGATCGTCGATCAGCGTGATCATCGCTGCGACGTCTTTCGCCGGCCAGTCGCGCGACATCAGGGTTTCGCGCGCGGCATTGGGATCGGGCGAGGTCCGGATCACGCGAATGATCTCGTCGATATTGGCTACCGCAATGGCAAGCCCGACCAGGATGTGGGCGCGGTCGCGGGCCTTGTTGAGCAGGAACTTGGTGCGGCGCGTCACCACCTGTTCGCGGAAGGCGACGAACAGCGTCAGCAGGTCCTTCAAGTTCATCACCTGCGGCCGGCCGGCGTCGAGCGCCACCATGTTGGCGCCGAAATTGGTCTGCAGCGGCGTGAAGCGATAGAGCTGGTTCAGCACGACATCCGGGACGGCATCGCGCTTGAGTTCGACGACCACGCGGAACCCGTCACGGTCGGATTCGTCGCGCAGGTCGGAAATGCCTTCGATCTTCTTCTCGCGCACCAGTTCGGCGATGCGCTCGACCATGGTGGCCTTGTTCACCTGGTAGGGAATTTCGGTGATGATGATCGCTTCGCGGTCCTTGCGGATGGTGTCGATCGACACCTTGCCGCGCATCACGATCGAGCCGCGGCCAAGATGATAGGCCGAGCGGATGCCCTGGCGTCCGAGAATGATGCCGCCGGTCGGAAAATCCGGACCCGGAACGATGTTGATGAGTTCGTCGATGGAAAGCCCGGGGTTGTCGATCAGCGCGACACAGGCATCGATCACCTCGCCGAGATTGTGCGGCGGAATGTTGGTGGCCATGCCGACCGCGATGCCGCCGGCGCCATTGACCAGCAGGTTTGGGAATTTCGCCGGCAGAACCGTCGGCTCGCGGTCGCGGTTGTCGTAATTGGCCTGGAAATCGACGGTGTCCTTGTCGATATCGTCGAGCAGCGACTGCGCGATCTTGGTCAGGCGGGATTCGGTGTAACGCATGGCGGCGGCCATATCGCCGTCCACCGAGCCGAAATTGCCCTGCCCGTCGATCAGCGGCACGCGCATGGAGAAATCCTGCGCGAGGCGCACCAGCGCGTCGTAGACCGACTGATCGCCGTGGGGATGGTACTTACCGATGACGTCGCCGACGGTGCGCGCCGACTTGTTATACGACTTGTTCCATTCGAAGCCGTTCTCGTACATCGCGTAGAGGATGCGGCGGTGAACGGGCTTGAGGCCGTCGCGCGCGTCCGGCAACGCCCGCGCCACGATCACGCTCATGGCGTAATCGAGGTAGGAGCGCTTCATCTCGTCGAGGATGGATACGGGACGAATATCAGAGGGCGCCGGCGGCTCTCCGGGCTTCGAATCTTCAGGGTCAGACAAGGGGGGAATCCGGTCGGTTCTGGTTACGAATCATATAGCGCATCGGGTGCGCCGAAACCACCCTTAACTGGATGCCGGAAGCGGTTTTTCCCTTCGTTTTTCCAGAGACTTAGGCAGTGGAGAGGATACCTCTGCGCGGCTCATGAAATCCGCCTTCGGAACCGGAGTGAGGGGTCCTGCTTTGGGGTGCAGAAGAGACCCCGCGGGAGGTCCCGGTCCGACGTCTACTGGCCGAACACCACCGCGTGCATGATCTGTCCCGGCAACAGCGTGAACAGCCCCGCGATGACCAGGGCGCCTGCGAAAACCGAGATCATGATGCGGCGATGATCCGCAACCTGATGATGATGCGCCTTCCATACGGCAAGCGGAACGGTGATGAGCACAAAGATCGAGAGCAGATGGATCGGGTTCCACGGACCCCAGAGCCTGATCTGGTGAATCCAGAACGAACTGACCGCCAATATTTCAAATAATTCAACCGCAGTTGTCGGAATTTGCATTAGGCGGCGCATCGGGCTTGAGCATCTTCCCAAGACGGAAGCATCGGCTTTGACGAATCGGCCTTAGGCAGCGGCTTTAGCGACCAGAAGCTCTTCCGGTGCCTGCGCTAGAAGTATCTCCACAGTTGAAGCAAAGGCGGCATGCTCAAAATCCCGCGGCTTCCGTGGCTTCCTGCCAATTCGATGGATCGCCGCTAGCACCGCGCCTCGTAGAACTCGCAATTGATCGCTTGCTTGAAGATCTCTTACGTCTGTCCAACGCAGTTGGCCGACACTCCAAATTTCCTTCTTCTTAGGCCTATAACTTGTGTAGTCCGCACTAGCCTGGAAGAGATTGCCCCACAATTCAAAATCTGCAATTTCGAAGCAAAAGACGAAACGATCGATTGAGGTGCCGAAGGATTTCGCCCTAAGTTTTTCAGTGAGGTAGGAATCAAACGCCGACATCGCGATCTTCCACCGGCCGGCTTTGAGCCAGTCATCGGCAGGTTTCGAGTTTCCGCGTTCATGGCCGACGAAGAGAACTTCCTTCCCAGCAGTAATCACAGTTCGGAATTCCATGGACAAATACCGTCGCAATTGCGTGGCGCCCGCAAGCCTTGCCGGACGTTGCTTTTGTCGCCGCTAAAATGGAATATCGTCATCCATGTCGCTGTTCCGGGCGCCAGCCGCAACGGCGCGACGCGGTGCGGCGCTCGATGGCCCGCTGGAACCGAAATCGCCGCCTTGATCATCGGACCCGGCACTGCCACCGCCGCCACTGCGACCATCGAGCATGGTCAGGTTCGAGTTGAACCCTTGCAGCACTACCTCGGTCGAATACTTCTCGGCGCCGCTCTGGTCGGTCCATTTGCGCGTCTGCAACTGGCCTTCGATGTAAACCTTGGCGCCCTTCTTCAGATATTGCTCGGCAACCCTGCAAAGCCCTTCATTGAAAATGACGACCCGGTGCCACTCGGTCTTTTCCTTGCGCTCGCCGGTGGCCTTGTCGCGCCAGCTTTCCGAGGTCGCCACGCTGAGGTTGGCGATCGGCCGGCCATCCTGCGTGCGCCGGATTTCCGGATCCTTGCCGAGATTTCCGACCAGAATCACCTTGTTCACGCTTCCCGCCATCGCCACTCTCCACTCGTGTCATTGCTGGATTGGCCCGACACCCCGCCAATGGCTGGAGCCCAGGTCACCGCTTTGCTAATTCTCAGGACCGCCTTGCGCCGACCCTATACGCTCTCGCTTGTCCCGCGAGCCGGCGGATCGGCGGTTATCCACATATAGCATTTGAGCCGCGGATGTTCCAGTTTTGTTCCCAAGAAAGTAACGCCCGCAAAGGGGTATCACGGTAAGCTGGTACTTTGCTCGGCTGGACTTGTCTCGGCTCCCAAACGGGTTCCAGCCGGTTCCGGAAAAACCTTACAATTCATTGACTTCCGCAGGCCCTACTTCCCCTTGAAGTGTTGCATTTCAGAGACGGTTTTTGTCCCACAATGGCGTTATGATTGCATCCAAATCAGATCGCTTGGCGGTCGCGGGACGAGGCAAAACGCTTCGGCATAAACGAAGCGAAGGAAGAGATCAGGATGAAGAGGTTCTTGCTGGGCGCTGTCGGTCTCCTCGCGTTGGGCGTCGCTGCTCCCGCGGTAGCCGCTGATCTTCCGGCGCAGACCTATACCAAGACGCCCATGATGATCCCCGCTGCCTACGACTGGAGCGGCGTTTACCTCGGCATCAACGGCGGCTGGGGTACCGAGCATCGTTGCTTCGATTCGATTACCGCTGCGGGCACATTCATTGCCGCTGACGGATGCCACAACACCTCGGGTGGCGTCGCCGGTGCTCAAATCGGTTATCGCTTTCAGACCGGTTCCTGGGTGTATGGTCTGGAATTTCAGGGCGATTGGGCCAATCTCAGCGGCAGCAATGCGAGCATCCTCACTCCCGCGAACACCAATCGGTCGCGGATGGATGCGTTCGGGCTGTTTACCGGACAGGTTGGCTACGCCTTCAACACCGCCCTGCTCTATTTGAAGGGCGGCGCGGCGGTCGTCGCCGATCGCAACGATATCCTTTCCAATGGCGTCGTCATCGCAACGGCTTCAGGCGACAACCGCTGGGGTGGTGCGATTGGCGGTGGCGTGGAATTCAGCTTCGCCCCCAACTGGTCGGCGGCGGTTGAATACGACCACCTGTTCATCGCCAATAACAACACGAACTTCACCACGACCGCCGGCGCGCTTGTCAGCAGCGACCGCATTGGCGGCGGCACCGACATGGTCACCGTTCGCGTCAACTACCGCTGGGGTGGCCCGGTCGTCGCGAAGTACTGATCGCGACCTGATACTTCCCAATTTTTGAAAAGGCTGGCTTTGCGCCGGCCTTTTTGTTTGGATTGATGCGGCGTTGCTGCCTGCTGCTGCCATCGCAAGCTGGTTCCGCAGCAAACCGTTGATGGCTTGCACAGGGCACTGGAAATCCGCTCCTGTTCTTCCTATGTTCCGAAGGCACCCCATTGGCGTCTGATCGCGGTTTTCAGCGACGCGCCTCGAACGCAGCGCGCCCGCGCCTGGAAATGCCGATATGGATGAAGTGATCAGGGCCAAGCGCCAACAGAGTGCAAGCAGCCTGCGCGCGATCAGCATTCGCGGCGCGCGCGAGCACAACCTCAAGAACATCGACGTCGAGATCCCGCGCGACAAGCTCGTGGTGTTCACGGGGCTGTCGGGCTCGGGCAAATCGTCGCTCGCCTTCGACACCATCTATGCCGAGGGACAGCGGCGCTACGTCGAATCGCTGTCGGCCTATGCGCGCCAGTTCCTGGAGATGATGCAGAAGCCCGATGTCGACCAGATCGACGGCCTGTCGCCGGCGATCTCCATCGAGCAAAAGACCACCTCGAAGAATCCGCGCTCGACCGTCGGCACCGTCACCGAAATTTACGACTACATGCGGCTGTTGTGGGCGCGCGTCGGCGTGCCCTACTCGCCCGCGACGGGCCTGCCGATCGAGAGCCAGATCGTTTCGCAGATGGTCGACCGCGTGCTGGCGCTGCCCGAAGGCACCAGGCTTTATCTGCTGGCGCCGGTCGTGCGCGGCCGCAAGGGCGAATATCGGAAGGAACTCGCCGAGTATCTCAAAAAGGGATTCCAGCGGGTCAAGATCGACGGCACTTTCTACGAACTGGCGGAAGCGCCCACTCTCGACAAGAAATTTCCGCATGACATCGACGTGGTGGTGGACCGCATTGTGGTGCGGCCCGACATCGGCCAGCGGCTGGCGGAAAGTTTTGAAACCGCGCTGAAGCTCGCCGAGGGGTTGGCGGTGATCGAATATGCCGATGCGCCTGCTCCTCAGACATCATCCTTCGGGACGCGCCCTGCGGGCGCTCCCTCGGTGAGCGCAACGCGCTCATCCGGGGATGAGGACGGCGCCCGACGATCGAAGGCGGCAAAGCGAGGCGCCTCCCCTCATCCAGAGGAGGCGCAAAGCGCCGTCTCGAAGGACGAGGCCCCGACAAAGAAAGTCGCAAAAATCCACGACAAGAGCGGGCCGGAGCGGATTCTGTTTTCGGAGAAATTCGCCTGCCCGGTTTCCGGCTTCACGATTCCGGAAATCGAGCCGCGGCTGTTCTCCTTCAACAATCCCTACGGCGCCTGCCCCGCCTGCGGCGGCCTCGGCGTCGAGCAGCATATCGACGAAGATCTGGTCATTCCCGACAAGGAACTAACGCTGCGCAAGGGCGCGATCGCGCCGTGGGCGAAATCGTCCTCGCCCTATTACATCCAGACGCTGACCGCGCTCGGCAAATTCTACAAGTTCACGCTGGATACCAGGTGGAAGGACCTGCCGAAGAAAACGCAGAATGCGATCCTCCACGGTTCGGGGGAAGATGAGATAAAATTTTCCTACGAAGACGGCGTGCGCTCCTATGACACCAAGAAGCCGTTCGAGGGCGTCATCACCAATATCGACCGCCGCTATCGCGAGACCGAAAGCGAATGGGCGCGCGAGGAGCTCGGCAAGTACTTCTCCGACGTTCCCTGCGAGGCCTGCCACGGCCACCGCCTCAAGCCGGAGGCGCTGTGCGTCAAGATCGGCGGCAAGCATATCGGCGAAATCTCCGAGCTGTCGGTGCGCCGCGCCGGCGAGTGGTTCGAGACCGTGCCGAAGGCGCTCAGCGCGCAGCAGAACGAGATCGCCGGCGGGTGCTGAAGGAAATCCGCGAGCGGCTGTCGTTCCTGCTCGATGTCGGGCTCAATTACCTGACGCTGTCGCGCGCCTCGGGCACCTTGTCCGGCGGCGAAAGCCAGCGCATTCGGCTCGCCTCGCAGATCGGCTCGGGGCTGACCGGCGTGCTCTATGTGCTGGACGAACCCTCGATCGGCCTGCACCAGCGCGACAATGCGCGGCTGCTCGAAACCCTGAAGCGGCTGCGCGACCTCGGCAATACCGTGATCGTGGTCGAGCACGACGAGGACGCCATTCGGCTGGCCGACCATGTGCTCGACATCGGCCCCGGCGCCGGCATGCATGGCGGCCACATCGTCGCGCAAGGCACCCCCGCCGACATCATGCGCAACCCGAATTCGCTGACCGGAAAATATCTCACCGGCGAATTGTCGGTGGAAATCCCCGAGCGCCGGCCGCCGAACCATCGCCGCACCATCAAGGTCGTCAACGCACGCGGCAATAATTTGAAAAACGTCTCGGCGGAAATTCCGCTGGGCCTGTTCACCTGCGTCACCGGCGTCTCCGGCGGCGGCAAGTCGACGCTGTTGATCGATACGCTTTACAAGGCGATCGCGCGAAAACTCAACAATGCCAGCGAAGGCGCGGCGCCACATGACCGCATCGAGGGGCTGGAGCATATCGACAAGATCATCGACATCGACCAGTCGCCGATCGGCCGCACCCCGCGCTCGAATCCGGCGACCTATACCGGCGCGTTCACGCCGATCCGCGAATGGTTTGCCGGCCTGCCCGAGGCCAAGGCGCGCGGCTACGAGCCGGGGCGGTTTTCCTTCAACGTCAAGGGCGGCCGCTGCGAGGCCTGCGAGGGCGACGGCGTCATCAAGATCGAGATGCACTTTTTGCCTGACGTCTACGTCACCTGCGATGTCTGCAAGGGCAAGCGCTACAACCGCGAGACGCTGGAAGTGCTGTTCAAAGGCAAGTCGATCGCCGACGTCTTGGACATGACGGTCGAGGAAGCCGCCGAGTTCTTCAAGGCGGTGCCGCGGGTGCGCGAGACTTTTAAGACCTTGCACCGCGTCGGGCTGGATTACATCCATGTCGGCCAGCAGGCGACCACGCTGTCGGGCGGCGAAGCCCAGCGCGTCAAGCTGGCAAAAGAACTGTCAAAACGCGCCACCGGGCGCACGCTCTACATCCTGGACGAGCCGACCACCGGCCTGCATTTCCACGACGTGAAGAAACTGCTGGAGGTGCTGCACGAGCTGGTGTCACAGGGCAATACGGTGGTGGTGATCGAGCACAATCTCGAAGTGATAAAAACCGCGGACTGGGTGATCGACCTCGGCCCCGAAGGCGGCGACGGCGGTGGCGAAATCGTCGCCTGGGGCCCGCCGGAGGATATCGTGAAGGCGCCGCGGAGCTATACGGGCAAGTTTTTGGCGCCGGTGCTGAAGAAGGCGGGGAAGCCGAGAAAGAGCGGCGCGAGCGAGGCGGCGGAGTGAGGTTTGAGCCAGGTCCTGGTCATCGTTCGGGAGCTGTTGAGACGGGGCGAATACCTTGTGTCGCGACATGGCTATCGCGAACTGGCCGCCGATGATATTCTACTCGATGAGGTATTGGCCGGCATCGAGTCAGCTGTTGTCGTCGAGGACTATCCGGATTCGCGCAAAGAGCCGGCCGTGTTGGTGTTGCAGCGCGATCGGAGCGGCCTACCCGTCCACGTGATGTGGGGTGTTCCTAAGATCAATGGAACGCCGGCAGTACTGGTAACGGCCTATCGGCCTGCATCCGAACGCTGGTCAGCTGACTTCATGAAGCGGAAGAATCCAGAATGAGAAAATCAAAAGAATTCGTTCATGAAGGCAAGTATGCTGCCGAGGTCGTCGTCGAGTTGATCGAAGACGATACCGCGTGGTCGCCTTATCTGTCCCCTAGCGATGCTCACAAGCTGGATGCTGTGAGGCTTGCTTTGCGTCGCGGCAATATTGCCGAGGCCGCCAAACACGGTCGAGTGTTTGAACTGACGCCTGTTACGGCGAAATAATGGTGGCCTCGCGATGGAGGACGGCTGCGCACGCTATGTCACGGCATGTTCCGACCGGCGACGTGCTTGAGCCCGTAGATGGGTTGAGCGCTTGCGAAACCCATCGCCTACGACACGAGTCTAGAACGGCTCTGGCAGCACGGCTCTGTGAAATCCGCTCGCCTGTCGCCAAGTTGCGTGAAAATGCCGACTTGATCAGCCGCCAGCGGGTAGAAAAGTCGGCTCCGCAAGATTGACGGTGAAGAAGAAGCTGCCTCCGGCAAGGAAATTACGGCGATAGTTGGTCATGGCTCCATCCTATACGGAACCCGATGGATATCGCTGCGCTCCACCCATCTCGACTGCCGCAGCTTCAGCATCGGCTCACTCCGCCATCACCCCTTCCACAAACCCCGCCGGATCGTCACAAAACTCCCGCATGACCTTGAAATGATCCGTCTGCTCGACGGTCACGGGCTCCAGCCCGTATTTCGACAGCCGCAGCAGACGCGCGTTCGGATAGGCCATCAGCATCGGCGAATGCGTGGCCATCACGATCTGGCAGATTGTGGACTGCTCCATCCGCCGCATCAGCTTCAGGAACTCGATCTGGCGCGCCGGCGACAGCGCCGATTCTGGCTCGTCGAAGATGAAGATGCCCTGCCGCTGGCAGCGTTCCTCGAAGAACCGCAAAAACCCCTCGCCGTGGGAGTGGGAAAGGAAATCCGGCGGCGGACCGCCGCTGAAGGCTTCGCGCGCAGCCTCGTCGAGATATCTGGCGACCGAAAAGAAACTCTCGGCGCGGAAAGAACCAACCATTGGTGATCTTCGGCAGCCAGCTCGCGCGAAGCGCCTTTGAAAGCTGCCCGCCCATCTTTTCCAGCGCCTTGGAGTGATCGACCGGCCTATAGCCCTTGCCGCCGCCGGCTTCGTCATATCCGGCCAGCACCGCGATGCCCTCAAGCAGCGTGGATTTGCCCGTGCCGTTCTCGCCGACGATGATGGTGATGGAGCGATCGAAGCCCAGTTCGAAATCATCGCGTAGAAACGGCAGGCAAAACGGGTAGGCCTTGCGGTCGGCGATCCGCGACGGGTCGAGCCACAGCCGTCTCAGGTACGGCGCGGGCAGGTTGATATTGCGATTTCGCCTTGAGCTCATGCCCCCGCTCCGCGCTCTCGTGGTTGAGGCCCTACCGCCTCACCAATTTCCGAACATAACAGGAACATCATGCTCATGGAAGACCCGAGTACCTACGTAAACATCCGGAGTTTCAGTGGGCAGGGGCCCCCGGCATAAACCTCCGCATGGACAAACCCACCCTATTCAGATGTCCCGGAACCGGGATGAACGTGCAGCATTGGCTGGCGGACGTCCCGGACGATGCAAAAGATAGCCACTCGGCAGTCATGTGCCCGGCCTGCGCCAAAATGCACTTCATTCACAACACGACAGGCAAGTTGTTGGGAGGGCCGGACAAGTAAGGCCGCCCCGGTTGGCTGCCTGTTCCAATTCACTCGCCATTTCGACCGGCTCGTTTTCTCCGTGATGAAGGCGCCCTGCGTTCCCGTGAGGGCGGAGGCGGTGGTGATTTGCCCGTCGGGCTGTTTTGGAAATTTGCTGTCTGGCCGTCTTTGCGAAAATATTTTGCTTCGTCGTTTGGTAGCAGCAGCTTTATTGATTCTGCCGTCCCACCCCACGAGAGGGGCGTATCGCGATCGTCACGGACGCGGGGTTGGATGCGATGGACGTGGTGGCACCAGGCGACACTCCTCACCCCAACCCTCTCCCACAGGGGGAGAGGGAGCTCACCGTCAACGCGGACGCATCGAACCAATTCAGCGCTGCTGCTTCGCTAACGCTCGCACAGACGGTTTCGAGACCTTTGGCTGTTTGAAATTCGAATAAGAAAGAGCCGACCGCGACTCGCACCGGGAACGGCGCGATGGCCCCTCAGTTTCGTCCCAACCACCACCCCGTACCCAACAGTACCAGTCCTGCCACGCCTGCGACGATGCCGTGCTTGGTATGCACACGCATCACGCCGGCCTCGTGTCCGGGGAAAAAGGTCGGCAATTGATCCGCCGGCGTCAGGAAGTAGACGCCGGCCACGACGAGCAGGACGACGCCAAGGAGAGTGATGATGAGTTTCATGGATGACTCCTTTCGAACTAACCGAGCCGCGGCAGGCCTGGCATCGTTGGCCAAGTCCATCCTGCAAGCTTGAACCAGATTCAGGGGCGTTTGTTAATAGGCTGGGCTCTCCGAGAGTCAAATGCGTCATTCCGTGGCGCGCCTTAGCGCGAACCCGGAATCCATAACCACAATCGGGAGTATGGATTCCGGGCTCGCGACTTGGTCGCGCCACGGAATGACGGCGGTTAGGTTTTCGTGCAAACGACCTACCTCAACCCCGTCCCGCCGCAACGCTGGCATTTGACGACTTTGTCGCCCTTCTTGAGCAGGCCCTTGCCCTCGCAATTCTTGCACTTCTGCTTCTTCTTGATGTTGGGGCCTTTTTCATTGGCCATGGTCTGCTCCCGGCGGAGATTTTGACACGCACCCCACGAAGGTCGCATTCTCGCCTATAAGCAAGGCAAATTCGCTCTGAGGACTAAGGACTAAGGACTAAGGATGTGAGGACGAGCATGATCACGCCGCGACCTATTACAAGATGTCAGACGGCGTCATCACCTTCATCCACACGGAGGTGCCGCCAGAACTCGGCGGCAATCGGCTCGAGATTGATCAGGGGCGCGCTCGACCAGGTTCGCGCCGACGGCTTGAAGGTGATCCCGCAATGCCGTTCGTCAAAGTCTTCATCGAGAAGCATGCTGACTATGCCGACCTGCTGAAGAGCTGAGACGTTCGAGGCTGCCGATTTTAATGGCCGGTTTGCATTGGCCGGTTCAACGACTTAAATGAGCCATTCAATCTGTTTCTCGAAAGTTCAGACCATGGCCGCCGTCCGCGACAACAAGGCGCAAAGCCGTTTCGAACTCGATGTCGAGGATGGCCTCGCCTTTGCCAATTACCGTCTGACGCCCCGGAATGACAAAACTGCCCTCACGCAATCCGGATCGACATATCCGGCAGGCCCTCGAGCTTGCACAACAGCACATCGCCCTTCACCACCGGGCCGACGTTTTCGGGCGTGCCGGAATAGATGATGTCGCCGGCCTTGAGCTCGAACGCCTCCGACAGCTTGGCGATCTGCTCGGCGACGCTCCAGATCATCTTGTCGAGGTCGGAGGACTGCCGCACGGCGCCGTTGACGGCCAACGAGATCGCGCCCTTGCTGAAATGCCCCGTCTTCGTCACCGGGTGGATCGGGCCGATCACGGCGGCGTGGTCAAAACTCTTGCCGATCTCCCACGGCTTCTTCTCGGCCGCCATGCCGTTTTGCAGATCGCGCCGGGTCATGTCGAGGCCGAGCGCATAGCCGTAGACGTGATCGAGCGCCTTCTCCGGCGCAATATTGGTGCCGCCGGATTTCAACGCCGCCACCAGCTCGACCTCATGGTGATAGTTCTTGGTGAGCGAGGGATAGGGATGATCCGTCACCTCGCCGACCGCGACGACCTGGATCGCATCGGTCGGTTTCTGGAAAAAGAACGGCGGTTCGCGGGTCGGGTCGGATCCGCGCTCGATCGCATGCGCGGCATAGTTGCGCCCGATGCAATAGATGCGGCGCACCGGAAACACGTCGCTCTCGCCGGCAATCGGGATCGTAATCGCAGGCACGGTGAAAATCGGTTTCGGGCCTGATTGCGCCTGTGCCGGAGCACTCTGTGTGGCAGCGCCCGCAAGCACCAATGCGCCCGATGCGAGAACGGCCCTGCGGTCGACGGTATCCATGGCGATGCTCCGGCTTCTTGTCTGTTGATTTTTCCCGAAAGCGTATCTAGCGCCGGGTCGCCCGCCGGGCAAGTCAGTGAAGCAGCTCGCGCCTCGGCGTAAAAAAGGCCCGCGCTGAGGCGGGCCTTTTGGATGGCGGATGAGAAATCCCTTACCACTTGACGTCGGCGGGAAGCTTGCCGCCGTTCGCGGCAAGCTTGGCCATCACCTGCTTGTGCAGCCAGATATTCATGCTGGCGGAATCATTGCTGTCGCCGGTGTAGCCGAGTTCCTTCGCCAGTTCCTTGCGCGCGGCAAAACTGGAATCGATATCGAGCGCCTTCATCAGATCGACGATCGACGTGCGCCACGCCAGTTTTTCTCCCTTGGCAGCGACCGCCTTGTCCAGGATCGGGGCGACATCGACGGATTGTGCCGGTGCTGCGGACGGTCCGCCAGCCGGCGCAGCCGATCCGGAAGCCGGGCTAGCGGCGGCGCCGCCGCTTGCTGGGGCTGCGTCAGCCTTGGTGCCGAAGATCGCGCTCATGATTTTTCCGAAAATACTCATGGTTTTCTCCCAATAGCCAGTGATCGTTTGAGGCTTGAACAGCACGTTCTCAACTAGCGGCAGCACCGGGCCGGATCGCCACAAAGCTTAATCGCGTCGGCTGCGCCTGCCGATGCGGAAGAGGCGCCCCGAAGTTAGCTTAACTGAGGCGGAATGACGGCGGCATGACACTGCGTGCTGTGCGCTGCGACGACACAAAATTCACTCAAGCGTGAGGGACAACTTCGGCGATTGAGAGTACGCTGACAACTCAGTTCGCGACACGGCCAGTTTTGGTTTCCCTGTCTTCGCGTCTGGCCTTGATCGTGAGCATTTCTGCAGACGGTCCACCGCGCCCTGTACCGGCGTGGAATGTGGCTGCTGCGTCAAGGGAGATAGCGACCATGGCCACACCCTACTCTGGCAATGCCGCGCCGCTGGCTCAGCCAGCGCCAGATACCGCGTCGATACCTGTCATCCGCAAGATCAGCTTCTCCGATCTGCAGCAAGCGTTGCGGCTCGGCTGGGAAGATTTCAAGGCGGTTCCAAGCCACGCCATCATCCTCTGCGCGATTTATCCGGTACTCGGACTGGTGCTGGCGCGTGCGGTTTCCGGCTACGCGGTACTGCCGCTATTGTTCCCGCTGGCGGCGGGCTTCGCCCTGCTCGGCCCGTTCGCGGCGCTCGGTCTCTATGAGCTTAGCCGCCGGCGCGAGCGCGGCGAAGAAGCTTCCGCTTGGAATGCCCTCGATGTGCTGCGCTCGCCGTCCTTCGGCGCCATGCTCGGATTAGGCACTCTGCTCCTGGCGTTGTTCGTGACCTGGGTCGCGACGGCCCAGGCGATCTATATCGCGGTGTTCGGATATCAGGGCGCGTCCGGCCTTTCCGACTTCGTCCGGCGCGTGCTGACGACACCGCAGGGCTGGTGGCTGATCGGTGTCGGCTGCGGCGTCGGCTTCCTGTTTGCGCTGGTGGCGCTCTGCGTCAGCGTGGTCTCTTTCCCGATGATGCTCGACCGCCATGCCGGCGCCGGCGAGGCCATGGTCACCTCGCTTCGCGTGGTGGCAAAAAACCCGGCGACGATCGCGGCCTGGGGCTTGATCGTCGCCGCGCTGCTGGTGGTGGGATCGCTGCCGTTCTTCCTGGGTCTCGCCGTCATCATCCCGCTGCTCGGGCACGCCACCTGGCATCTCTATCGCGAGGTGGTCGCGATCGATCCGAACGCACGGCCGATCCCGCCGCGGCCGCCCCGCGAACGGCGGTCGGCGGTGGATTTCCCCGCCAACCTGTTTCCATGGCAGCGAAAGGACGGCGCATAAGCCTCAGGACCTCTGCGATCGCGATCGGGCCCCCGGTTGATTGTTGACCGGCGGCTTGGCAGGAAGCCTTGTTTTAGCCGCGGTTGCCCCCGACATATCGAATTGTCCGGTCACTCTTTCCAAGAGCGAATCGATCCTGTGCGAATTTCGATGATCTTCCGCTGCGTCTTCGCGGCGAGCGCTGCCCTCACGATAGCGGCACCCGCGGCGCTCGCGGCGTCCTGCGGTACCGGCAGTTTTCAGGCATGGCTCGACGATTTCAAAACCGAAGCCGCCGCGAAGGGCATCTCACAAGCGGCCATCGCCTCCGGGCTGAACGGCGTGACGCTCGATCAAGGGGTGCTGTCGCGGGATCGCTCGCAAAAGGTTTTCAATCAAAGTTTCGAAGAGTTCTCCGGCCGCATGGTCCCGCCGCGACTTACGCGTGGCGCCAACATGATGAAGCAGTATGGCTCGGTGCTTTCTCGCATCGAGCAAAGCTACGGCGTGCCCGGCGAGGTGTTGGTCGCGATCTGGGGACTGGAAACAGATTTCGGCGTCAATATCGGAAAATTTCCGACGATGCGCTCGCTGGCGACGCTGGCGTATGATTGCCGGCGTTCGGAGATGTTCCGCGGCGAATTGATGGACGCGTTACGCATCATCGAGCGCGGCGACCTCGCGCCGTCGGAAATGCGCGGCGCCTGGGCCGGCGAGATCGGGCAGACCCAGTTCATGCCGTCGTCCTACATCAAATTCGCGGTGGATTTCGACAGCAACGGCCGTCGCGACCTGCTGCGCAGCGCTCCCGATGTGCTGGCATCCACCGCCAATTTCCTGGCCAGTTTTGGTTGGCAACGCGGCAAGGACTGGGAGCCCGGCAGCGCGAATTTCGGTGTCCTCCAGCAATGGAACAAGAGCGAGGTTTACGCGAAAACCATTGGCTATTTTGCTAGCCAGCTTGCTCACATGCCGTAAGGCCTCTAAGGTTTAATAGTGATTCTTTGTTCATTTTTATGTCACATGCGATTCACGCATGAGGTTTGCCGCATTTCGTCAGGAAGCAAGCCGCCCAAGCAGCGGTATCCACTGGCCTCCGCCTTGCGGGAGGCAAGGCTGTTCCTATCTTATTACGCGACAGCCTATACAGGCTTGGATGCGAGATCTCCGTCATTCTAGGGCCTTTTTGCGCCACCCTGATAGATGCTGCCCGTTTGCGATTAGCGATCAGGCAGCCATGCCGAACGGTTAATCGTTTCTTACCGTAGCTATGCGTTCCATGATTAGCTGCACCGCAGCATTGGAACTTCTGCATCGCGGGATACTCCCCTATATTCATTCTATCGAAGAAGTCCTCCCTCAAGGATTGAATCGAAAATGCAAGGAGACTACCCATGTTGCTCTCGCTCATCCGCATGATCCAGGCGTTCCGGGACTATCAGCGTAATGTCGCCGAACTGTCCCAGCTCAGTGATCGCGAACTGGCCGATATTGGCCTTGATCGCTCGGATATTCCGCGCGTTGCAGCCGGTAACTACAACGGCTGAAACGTTTCAGCCGGCTGTTGAGACGGATAACGCCCGCCGAGTTGCGGGCGTTGTCGTTTCCAGCCACCCGCATTCCACTACGCGGCGAAACGCGCTACCTCTGTGCCAATGACAGGCACCAAATCCCCTTCTCAAACCGTGCATATCGTCGGCGGCGGCCTCGCTGGCTCGGAAGCGGCGTGGCAAGCGGCCAACGCCGGGATCGGAGTCGTCCTGCACGAAATGCGCCCGGACCGAATGACCGAGGCGCATCGTACCGACGGCCTTGCCGAACTCGTCTGTTCCAATTCGTTTCGCTCCGACGACGCCGCCAATAACGCGGTCGGGCTGCTGCACGCCGAAATGCGCCGGCTGGGCTCGCTGATCATGCGCTCAGCCGATGCCAACCAGGTGCCTGCCGGTGGCGCGTTGGCGGTGGACCGCGACGGATTCTCGGCCGCCGTCACCAGGGCGTTGCGCGAGCATCCCCTGATCGAACTGCGGCGCGGCGAAATCACCGGCCTGCCGCCCGCGGACTGGGACAACGTCATCGTCGCGACCGGCCCCCTCACCTCGGCGCCGCTGGCCGACGCCATTCGCGAACTGACCGACGAGAAGGCGCTGGCGTTCTTCGACGCGATCGCGCCGATCGTGCACCGGGATTCCATCGACATGTCGGCGGCGTGGTTTCAGTCGCGCTACGACAAGACCGGCCCCGGCGGCACCGGCGCCGATTATATCAATTGCCCGATGACCAAGCAGCAATACGACACCTTCGTCGATGCGCTCGTCGCGGGCGAACAGACCGATTTCAAGGAGTGGGAGACCAACACGCCCTACTTCGATGGCTGCCTGCCGATCGAGGTGATGGCCGAGCGCGGTCGCGAGACCTTGCGTCACGGACCCATGAAGCCGGTTGGGCTGACCAACCCGCACGATCCGACCGTGAAGGCCTACGCTATCGTGCAATTGCGCCAGGATAACAAGCTCGGCACGCTCTACAATTTGGTGGGATTCCAGACCAAGCTGAAATACGGCGCGCAGCAGCGCATCTTCCGCATGATTCCGGGGCTGGAAAACGCCGAATTCGCACGGCTCGGCGGCCTGCACCGCAACACGTTCCTGAACTCGCCAAAACTCCTGGATGCGCAGTTGCGCCTTCGGGCCGATCCGCGGCTGCGCTTCGCCGGGCAGATGACCGGCTGCGAAGGCTATGTGGAGTCAGCAAGTATCGGTTTGATCGCGGGCCTTTATGCCGCCGCCGATGCCCGTGGCCGGTCATTGCCGCAGCCGCCTTCGACGACGGCGCTCGGCTCATTGCTCGGCCACATCACCGGCGGCCACATCGAAACCATCGACAGCGGCCCTCGCTCGTTCCAGCCGATGAACGTCAATTTCGGATTATTTCCGCCGCTGGCTAGCCCGCCCACCGGAAACCCCGACGGTACGCGTCTGCCCGGCAACGAAAAGACGGTCGCAAAGCGGCGGGCCATCGGCGCCCGCGCGCTGTCGGATCTCGATCGCTGGATCGCCGATCATCTGCGCGTAGCAGCGGCCGCGTGAGCATTTCATGAGTTTACCCAGGGATGACGCCGAAGTTCTATCGGCGCGATGGACCGAAGGCGTATTGCTCAAGCGCGACGTGTTCTCCACGGTCGAGCGCGGCCGCTTTCGAAAGGCCGACGGCGACGTCGATGCGGTCCTGCGCCGGATCGATCAGGTTCCGTGGTGGTCCTACCTTCCGGCGCGCCATCTGTTCGGGCGCGAGCGCCACGCGCTCGCGTTGGCGCGCGAGCTGCGTGTCGGGCCTGAATTGCTATGGGCCGGCCGGCAGGCGCTGGTGCGCGGTTTCATCGACGGGGTGGCACTGCACCTGGCCAAGCCGTTTGACGATGTCGCCTATTTCAGATCCGCCAAGCAGGCCCTGCGGAAGCTGCATCGCGCCGGCATCTGCCACAATGATCTCGCCAAGGAGCAGAACTGGCTCGTGGGCCGCGACGGCCGCGCCTATCTCACCGACTTCCAGCTCGCCGCCTGCTTCCGGACGCACGGCCGGCTGTTCCGGATCGCGGCTTACGAGGACCTTCGGCATTTGCTGAAGCACAAGCGCAGCTACGCACCATCCGCGTTGACGCCGAAGGAACGCCAGATTCTCGCGCGCAAGTCGTTGGTCGCCAGTATCTGGCTTGCGACCGGCAAGAAAGTGTACCGCGCCATCACCCGCGGCCTGTTCAATTTCACCGATCGCGAGGGCGGCGGCCGTCGCCTCGTCAATGACGCGCCGCTACTGATCAATCTGATCAGAAAGAACCCCGCCGTGCGCGATGCGGCGATTGTCGCTTTCGCCGACCGGCGCTCCGGCGTCGGACTTTATGCCTTCGTCGAGGCCGAACAGGCCGCCCTTGAAGTGCAGATCAGGAGTGAGCTTGCGGCGGCGAAGGGCCCAAAACCGCCCGAGCATATCCAGGTGGTTCAGGCGCTGCCGCGCGATGCAAGCGGCAAACCTCGCATCGAGATCCTGCAACTCGTCGCAACCAACCAGCTCGATCTGATCGAGCCGATGATGACGAGCGAAACGGATCGCGCATTCCTGCAAAACATTCTGGAACAGCGCAAGAACCTGCGCGACCGCTTCAATTTCGAGACGGCGGATCTGAATTCGTCCTCAAGTTGAGAACTGCCGCGACCGCGAGGCCCACCACAAGGTCCACAACGTCCGAAACCTGGACGTTGATCGCGGTATGAAAGGATCGTTGTCGGCACGCGACATCCGCGCGAGATCGCGTCGCACCAGCGCCAGCGGCAGGAACACCGGCCGCACCTCGGGCGCTACGCTCGCAAGCAAGGCAAGGGCCGTCCTCAGATGCCCCTGCGCCTCGCCGAGCAGACGATCCAGCGGGGCACGCAATTTCGGGGTTTCCTTGCCTGCGAACACGTCCTCGATCCCGCAGCCGTGGCTCTCCAGTACCTGCTGCGGCACGAACAATTGGCGCCGCGAAGCGTCCAGCGGCAGCGAAGCCATCACCTGCGCCATGCCTTGTGCGAGCCCTGCGTGGCGTGCGAGGTGCTCGATCTCCTCCGACGACTGCCCGGCGATCAGGGCGGACAGTGAAAACAGGACCGACGAGGTGTCGTTGATATAACTCTCCAGCGCCGCCATGGTCGGCATCGGATCGTTGTAGAGATCGAACTGACGTTCCTCGATCAGGCGCGACAGCCGCTCGACCGGCAACCGCCAGGTCCGGATAGCCAGCAGCAATTCGGCCGCGACCGGATTGCCCTCGACGCCGCCATGGCCCACGCCCGCCAGTGCGTCGGTCCACCATTGCAGCCGCATTTCGCCCGGCAGCGGCTGACTCACCTGCTCGTGCACGCGGGAAACCTCAACGTTGAAGGCATATATCGCCAACAGCGCGCGGCGCTGGGGAGCAGGCACGAACAGCGTGGATGCATAGCGGGCGAAATCGTGCGAGCGCACCAGCTCCGCGCAGAAACCGGCCGCCTCCCTGCTTCCGGACGGATCGCTCATGGAACCGCGATCAGCGCCGCCGCGACGCGCCGCCTCTCGCCGATCATGATGTTGTAGGTGCGGATCGCAGGTCCCGTCCGCATCGGATCGAGCACGATGTGGACCGCGCGCAACGCCTCGCGCAGACCTCTCGGAGGTATCCAGACATCCGTGCCGGCGCCAATAATCAGGGTATCGACGGCATTCGCGGCCGCGAAGACGCGGGCCAGAGAATACTCGTCAATATCGCTCACCTTCGTCACCGGCCAGGCCCAGATGGCATCCGGCAAGCACAGCAAGGAGCCGCGATGCGACATCTCGGCGAAGGCGAAGCCGCCGTTGCCGTAAGCATCGATCGGCGCCGACCTCGGAAGATGTGGAGCATCCGAGCGGCTGGTTGTTTGTTTGGGCATGATCTTGTCCGAAAACCGGTTTCCACTTTTCGGGATCATGCCCGTGTCACTTCTTTTGAGGAGTGTCCGGCGCGTCGGCCCGGTTGATGCCGACGCCGAGATAGATCAGGATCGGCGCTGCGATGAAGATCGACGTATAGGTGCCGACCAGCACCACGCCGAACATCATGACGGCCGTGAAGCTATGGATGGCATTGCCGCCGAACAACAGCAGGGCCAGCAAGGCCAGCGTCACCGTGAAGTGAGTGATAATGGACCGTGACAAGGTCGAATTGATGAACTCGTTGAGCAATTCCGGCATCGGCATCTTCTTGTACCGCCGCAGCATTTCGCGGATACGGTCATAGATGACGACCGTGTCGTTCAATGAGTAGCCGAGAATCGTCAACAGTGCCGCGATGCTGGTGAGGTCGAAATCGACCTGCGAGATCGACATGAAGCCGATCGTCAGCACGATGTCGTGGACGTTGGCGATCATGGCGCCGAGCGCGAACTGCCATTCGAACCGGAACCACAGATAGATCAGGATCGCGATGATCGCGAGCATCAGCCCGAGCATGCCGTAGGCGAGCAGTTCGCCGGAGACGCGCGGTCCAACCACTTCGACGCGCCGGTATTCGACGGCGTCGCCTATCGCGCTGCGCACCTTCTGCACCGCCTCCTGCTGCGCCGCGTCGCCGCCGGGCTGTTCGGCAACCCTAATCAGGACGTCGGCGGGGCCGCCGAACTGCTGCAACTGGATGTCGCCGAGGCCAAGGCCGCCCAGCGTCGCGCGCATCGAGGCGATGTCGGCGGAGCCGGATTTGGCCTGCACTTCCAGAAGCGTGCCGCCTTTGAAGTCGATGCCGAAATTCAGCCCGTGGGTGAAGAACAGCGTGATCGCGACAATCGAGAGCAGTGCCGAGATCGGAAAGCTGATGCGGCGAAAGCGCGTAAAATCGAAATGGGTATTGTCAGGCACGATCCGCAACGGCGGCAGAATGCCGAGCACGCTGACCACGGTCAGCACGGCAATGAGAATGCCCAGCGAGATAAGAACGAAATGAGTCAAAGCCGCATTCCCCTAGATCGGCACGCTTTGCGGCCGCTTCCACCGCACCCATCCGGCAACGATCAGTCGGGTGAGCGTAAACGCGGTGAAAACCGTGGTGAGGATGCCGATACCGAGCGTTACCGCGAAGCCGCGCACCGGGCCGGTGCCGATATAGAACAGCACCGCGGCAGCGATGAAGGTGGTGATGTTGGAGTCCAGAATAGTCGACAGCGCGCGCTTGAAGCCGGCATCGATCGCGGAAATCGCATTACGTCCGCCGCGGATTTCCTCGCGGATACGTTCATAGATCAGCACGTTGGAATCGACCGCGATACCGACGGTCAGCACAATGCCGGCGATGCCGGGCAGCGTCAGTGTGGCATTCAATAGCGACAACACGCCGAAGATCATGGCGACGTTGATGGCGACCGCGATGTTGGCGAACAGGCCAAACAGCCGGTAGGTCGCGAGCATGAATACGATGACCATGATCGAGCCGACATAGGCCGCCAGCTCGCCCTTTTCGATCGAATCCTGGCCGAGGCCGGGACCGACGGTACGCTCCTCGATGACGGTGAGCGGCGCCGGCAAAGCGCCCGCGCGCAGCAGGATCGCGAGTTCGTTGGCGGCCTGCACCGTGAAGCTGCCGGAGATCTGCCCCGAACCGCCGGTGATGGGTTCGCGGATCACCGGCGCTGAAATCACCTCATTGTCGAGCACGATCGCGAAGGGCTGCCCGACATTCTCCGAAGTCGCCTGCGCGAATTTGCGTGAGCCCGCCGAATTGAAGCGGAAGGTGACGATCGGTTCGCCCGAGCGCTGATCGAACCCCGGCTGCGCATCGGTGAGTTCCCCGCCCGACACGAGAACCTGCTTCTTGATGACGTAAGGTATCTTGGGCGGCTGCGCGCTCATCAGAATTTCGGAATCCGGCGGCACCCGGCCTTGCGCGGCCTGATCCGGCGGCACAGTCGAATCGACCATGCGGAATTCCATCTTGGCGGTCTTGCCCAGGATGCGCTTGAGTTCGGTCGGGTCCTGCAGGCCCGGCACCTGCACCAGAATACGGTCGGTACCCTGCCGCTGGATCACGGGCTCGACCGTGCCGAGCTGGTTGACGCGGCGCTCAACGATCTGGATCGATTGTTCGATGGTTTGCCGGATGCGGTCGGTAATGGCCGCCTGCGGCACGGTCAGACGGATCAACCCGCCGCCGGCATCGCTGACCTCAAGGCTGCGCTGGCCGCTGGAACCGAGCAAACCGCCGAGCGGCTGCGACAGCTCACGCAGTTTCGTCAGCGCCGTCGGCAGGTCGGTATCCCTGGAGATGCGCACTTCGACGGCGTCATTGCGCGCATTGAGGCCGGTATAGCCGATCTTGGCGTCGCGCAGCGCACGGCGAACGTCATCGCGCACCTGGTCGAGTTTCTCTTTCCTGACGTAGTTGGAATCGACCTCCAGCAGCAGATAGGAGCCGCCCTGCAGATCGAGCCCAAGCACGAGATGACGCTGCGCCCAGAGCGGCCAGGTCTTCACTCTTGCCTCGGGAAAGAAATTCGGCACGGCGCACAGGCACACCACCAGCGCCGTGAGAATGATCGCCAGCGCCTTCGACCGTGTGAAATACAACATCGAGTTGACCCGTCAAATCCAGGAGAATGCGGCGCCGAAAATCAGCTCGCGGACGTCTCGTCCTTGGCGGGCTCGCTCTTTTCCCTGGCCGGCTCACCCTTGGCGCGAACGCCTGAAATCATTTGCCGCATCTGCCGCACGCGGACGCCGTCCGAAATCTCGAACTCGATCTGGTCGTCGTCCACCACTTTTGTCACCTTGCCGACCAGGCCGCCGGACGTCACCACGGTGTCGCCGCGGCGGATGTTCTTCACGAGTTCCGCGTGGTCCTTCACTTTTTTCTGCTGCGGCCGCAGAATCAGGAAGTACATGATCACGAAGATCAGCGCGAACGGCAGCAGCGACATCAACATGCTGTTGGTATCGCCGCCGGCCGCGGCCTGGGCAAACGCAGGGGTAATCAGCATCGTGTAATCCTCGTGGAACGGGAATGAACCGGCAGCGCCAGAGCGCCAGGCCGGCCCGGGCAAATTCGCGCGGACTATAGCGGCCGCGGTCCCAATTGCAACGCTGCCAGACATCTCATTTGCAACGCTTGCGGGCCCCAGTAAGGCCCGTTAAGGGTGCGTCGTCAGGAAGGCCAAGGATGTCGAAAAAGCCCAGTAAAAGAGCCCCTCGCCCCGCCCCAAGGGCCGCTCGGCGAAAACCGCAGATATCAGCGACAAAACGCCCGGCGGCGTTCCCTGAGCGCGACGCAGCAGAGCGGATCGCGCACGCGCTCGAGGCCATCGCCTCGCACCTTTCGGCCCCGTCGCCCGCGGCCTCGGCCGCCGAGCTGCTTGGCCGTGCCGACGCGTTCATATGGCATCCCGATGGACGGCTGGCGCCGGTGCCGCGCGTCAGCCGCGTCGATATCGGACTGCTCAAGGGCATCGACCGGATGCGCGACATCCTGATCGAGAATACCGAACGTTTTGCCAATGGATTTCCCGCGAACAACGCGCTGCTGTGGGGGGCACGCGGCATGGGAAAGTCGTCGCTGGTGAAGGCGGCCCATGCGAGTATCAACCTCAGCCGCAAACCCGTCGAGCGGTTGAAGCTGATCGAGATTCATCGCGAAGATATCGAGAGCCTGCCGGTGCTGATGGATCTGCTGCGCGGCTCGCCTTTCCATTTCATCGTATTCTGCGACGACCTGTCCTTCGACGGCAATGACGCTTCCTACAAGTCGCTGAAAGCGGTGCTGGAAGGCGGTATCGAAGGGCGCCCCGACAATGTGATCCTTTACGCGACCTCCAACCGCCGGCACCTGCTGGCGCGCGAGATGATCGAGAACGAACGATCGACCGCGATCAATCCCGGCGAGGCCGTCGAGGAAAAGGTCTCGCTCTCGGACCGGTTCGGCTTGTGGCTTGGCTTCCACCGCTGCAGCCAGGACGAATACCTTGCGATGGTGAAAGGCTATTGCAGCCATTTCGGCATCAAACTCGCCGAAGAGGAGCTTGAACGTGAGGCGCTGGAATGGTCGACCACCCGCGGCGCCCGTTCGGGACGAGTCGCCTGGCAGTTCACGCAGGAACTGGCGGGACGGCTGGGGGTGCGGCTGACGGCGAAGTAAAGGACCATTCGCAGCGACAAAGGCTTCGTCGTTGAGAGCGCTTACGCCCCGTTGAGGAATTGAAGCGGATCGACCGGGGATGATCCCTTGCGGATCTCGAAGTGCAGTTGCGGTGATCCGACCTCGCCCGACTGGCCGGATTTGGCAATGATCTGGCCGCGCTTGATGGTGTCGCCGCGTTTCACCAGGAGCTCGCTCGCGTGAGCGTAGGCGGTGACGTAGCCGTTGGAGTGGCGAATAAGAACCAGATTGCCGTATCCCTTCAGCTCATTGCCGGAATAGGCGACGACGCCGTCTTCGGCCGCCTTGACCGGCGTGCCCTCCGGCACCGCCAGATTGATACCGTCATTGGACTTGCCGTTGGTCTTGGCACCGTAGCTGGTGATGACTTTGCCGCGCACCGGCCAGCGGAAGGTCGGCAGCGCGCCGGTTGCCTCGGCGGCCTTGACCGGCGTTTCAGCCGGAGTGTCCTCGACCGTGGTTGCTTGCGCCAGTCGCGCCTTTTGCTGGGGGTCGGCGGTCACCGCGGCCATTTTGGTCGCGGGAGGCACTGACGCCGCAGCGGGCTGTGCGACCGCGGCAACTGCCGGCTGGGCGCCCGGGACTAACGCCGCCGCCCTCGCCGGCACCGTGAGCTTCATGCCGAGCTGGAGTTTTGCGGTTGGTTCGATGCCGTTGGCTCTGGCGAGTTCAGCCGCGGAGATATGATTGCGGCGCGCGATGCCGAGCAAGGTATCGCCGTGATTGACGACATGAATAGAAGGCGCCGCGCTCGCGGCCGCAACGGGCCTGCTCCCAGGCGCTGTCAATTCAGGCGTGGCACCGACCGCGGCCGGACGCGGAATGATCAATTGCTGCCCGGGAGAAAGGACGCGCGGGCCTCTGTATCCATTGGCCTGGAGGATCGCCGCGGGCGAAACGTTGTAGCGGCGCGCCAATATTTCGAGCGTGTCGCTGGTGCCGACGATGATGGTGGTGGTGGTGGTCGCTTGAGCCGGCGTGCGAGCCGCCGCGATCGAGCGCGGGACACTGCCGGTGGTTTCGATCGGGTGCGCAGGCGGAGCATAGGAGGCTAGTCCGCGCCCTCCTCCGGAGACCCCACCGGCCGTCGGATAGGACTGCGGGGCGGAGATCGCCGGCGGCAGGGCCTGCGACTGGTATTGCGATTGCGGGCGGGCATGTTGCGGAAGATCGCGGCGCTCGACTGTAGCGGTCGGCACGGCGCCGGTGGCTTCAGGTTGGGAGGCAAAGGGATTTTGAGAAAGGCGTGACGACATGTCGGCGCTGCAGCCGGCAAAACCGATCGACATCAGCGCCAGCACCGCGACGTGCGGCACCCGACGCGAGCAAAGCAACTCGACGACGACACGGGGCATGGTTACTCACTCGTACGCAACAAAATACTGTTTTGAGTAAACACGTCCGGAGTAAACAACCCCTTAAGGCTGGGAATAAGATGTTGGCAGGACAGCTAATCCCGGCTTTTAAAGCTCGCGGGCAATCCCCTGTAGCGCCGGCACAAAGCGCACGTCGACGAGATCCTTGCGCTCGAAACCGGCGTCGGTCCGGACCATGCGGATCAGGGTCTGAGTCCCCTGCTGTGGCCCGACCGGGACGATCAGGACGCCCCCCGGCTCGAGCCGCTGTGCGAGGGCGCCCGGGATCTGCTCCATCGCGGCGGTCACGATGATGCGGTCGAAATTGCCGGCATCGGCGGGGACGTCGAAACCGTCCCCCAGCATCGCCTCGACATTGTCGCAGCCGAGCTTTGCAAGCCGCGCCCGGGCGCGGTCGGCCAGCGTCCTATACCGCTCGATGGTCAGGACGTGGCCGGCAAGCCGCGACAGAACAGCGGCCTGGTAGCCGGAGCCGGTGCCGATCTCGAGCACCCGGTGATCCTTCTGGAGCTGCAACTGTTCCGTCATGTAGGCCACCACGAAGGGTTGGCTGATGGTCTGTCCACAGGCGATGCCGAGCGCGCTGTCTCGGTAGGCATCGGCGCGATCGGCAGCCTCGACGAACATCTCGCGCGGGATCTCTTCCATGGCGCGAAGCACGGCCTGATCGCTGATCCCGCGCCGCCTCAGGTTGAGCTGAAACATCATCTTTTGCGGCGGATTTTGGGTGGTGGGCATTTCGGTCCCGTCAAAACGCTTGCCGGCCGGGCGGCCCGCCAAGTCTGATAAAATTCAAGTCTGGTAAGATCAAGCGTGGTAAGTCGATGCCATAGGGGCGCCGGCTTTAAGTGAATATTCAGCCAAAATGGTGTTCCCGTTGTGGAACCCGGATTACACTCCTGACGTTAGGGGCCCGGCGCGGTCAAGCCTGCTCATAAGTCCGGGGCGAAACAGGGCTTCGGGGCTGGCGCGGATGTCGAGATTGCATGGGTTGTCGTTATTTGCGAACCTTCGATTCCGGGATGGGCAAGGACTCGATTGATGACTGCGACGCGGCCGCCAGGCGGTTCTGTATTCCTCGTCGAGGACGAGGTGATGATCCGAATGATGGTCGCCGAAATGCTGGAGGAGCTGGGCTACAGCATCGCAGCGGAGGCCGGTGAGATCAACGAGGCCATCAGGCTGGCACAATCGACCGAATTCGACCTCGCGATTCTCGACGTCAACGTCAATGGCAAGGTGATTTCACCGGTCGCCGACCTGATCAAGGCGCGCAACCGCCCCTTCATCTTCGCGACCGGCTACGGCTCATCGGGCCTTCCCGAAGAATACCGCGATCGTCCCGCGTTGCAGAAGCCTTTCCAGATCGAAACGCTCGCGCGGATGATCGACAACACCCTGAAGAGCACGGCGGCTTAGGGCAGCGTTAAAATCGAATTGACGGCAGTTTAATCGACGTCATCCTGAGGTGCGAGCCCTTGCGAGCCTCGAAGGACGACGTCGATGGGGATATTCGTTTACATGCTTCGCTGTGCCGACGGCTCGTATTATGTTGGAAGCGCCACTGGGAACGATCTCAGTCCACGTGTAGACCAGCACAACGTGGGATATTACAAAGGCTATACTTTCTCACGACGCCCCGTCGTTCTCGTTTGGTCTGAACATTTCGAACGCATAACCGACGGCATTGCGGCCGAACGTCAGATCAAGGGTTGGAGCCGTGGCAAGAAAGAAGCGCTGCTACGTTCTGATTGGACCAGAGTGAGTGAGTTGTCGCGCCGCCGTGCAGGCAAAGCAAAAAGCGGCTAAAACGTCCTTTCATCCTTCGAGGCTCGCCGAAGCCGGCTCGCACCTCAGGATGACGCCGACTGCCGGCCTATTTCAGCGTAGCCGTCAGCGCTTCGGAAAATGCCTCGTCGGTGCGGTCGAGCCGCAACGGCGTCACCGAGACATAACGCGACGCCAGCGCCCAGAGATCGGTACCCTCGGCCGGCGCGTCGATCTGTGCCAGCCGCTCGAACCCGATCCAGAAATACGGATTGCCGCGGCCATCGCGCCGCTGGTCGACTTTCAGAAAGCCGAGATTGCGCTTGCCCTGCCGCGTCACGCGGACGCCCGCGACGTCGTCGGGCGCGCAGGCCGGAAAGTTGACGTTGATCACGGTGTTCCTGGGCACGCCGGCGTCGATCACCTTGCGCAGGATTGGCGGACCGAATTTCAGGGCGGTATCCCACAGCGGCTTCTCGCGCGACTCCATCGTGAATTCCTGCGACAGCGCGAATGACGGCAAACCCAGGATCGTGCCTTCCAGCGCGCCCGCGATCGTGCCGGAATAAACCACGTCCTCGGCTACGTTGCGGCCCTTGTTGACGCCTGACAATACGAGGTCCGGCAACTTCTCGCCGAGGATGTGGCGCGCGCCCATGATGACGCAATCGGTCGGCGTGCCCCGGACCGCGAAATGACGCGGCCCGACTTCGCGCAAGCGAAGCGGATCATTCAGCGACAGCGAATGCGAGACGCCGGACTGATCGAGTTCGGGCGCCACCACCCAGACGTCGTCCGACAACGCACGTGCGATCTCCTCGACAATCTTCAGGCCATGGGCATGGATGCCGTCGTCATTGGTGCAGAGAATTCGCATCTAGCAGATAGCCCTCTTCGATCGATTCCACGGCGGTCGAAGCGCCGTCTTATCCGGCTATGGCGCGTGAGGCAAACCCGTCGTGATTGCTGCCTGGGTTGCGAAAGGGCGATGGGCTGGCCGTGCGTTTTTACCCATTTCGCAACCGGCAAAGGTGTCGGCGCTATCGCTCCTCATCGATCTGAGGCTTCTCGCGCAGCACCGCGTCGAGCAGCGAGCGGTGAACCTTCGGCACGACTGGATTGCCCTCGACGCCGCCATGGCCCTCGCCCGCCAGTGCGTCGGTCCACCATTGCAGCCGCATTTCGCCCGGCAGCGGCTGACTCACCTGCCCGTGCACGCGGGAAACCTCAACGTTGAAGGCATACATCGCCAACAGCGCGCGGCGCTGGGGAGCAGGCACGAACAGCGTGGATGCATAGCGGGCGAAATCGTGCGAGCGCACCAGCTCCGCGCAGAAACCGGCCGCCTCCCTGCTTCCGGACGGATCGCTCATGGAACCGCGATCAGCGCCGCCGCGACGCGCCGCCTCTCGCCGATCATGATGTTGTAGGTGCGGATCGCAGGTCCCGTCCGCATCGGATCGAGCACGATGTGGACCGCGCGCAACGCCTCGCGCAGACCTCTCGGAGGTATCCAGACATCCGTGCCGGCGCCAATAATCAGGGTATCGACGGCATTCGCGGCCGCGAAGACGCGGGCCAGAGAATGCTCGTCAATATCGCTCACCTTCGTCACCGGCCAGGCCCAGATGGCATCCGGCAAGCACAGCAAGGAGCCGCGATGCGACATCTCGGCGAAGGCGAAGCCGCCGTTGCCGTAAGCATCGATCGGCGCCGACCTCGGAAGATGTGGAGCATCCGAGCGGCTGGTTGTTTGTTTGGGCATGATCTTGTCCGAAAACCGGTTTCCACTTTTCGGGATCATGCCCGTGTCACTTCTTTTGAGGAGTGTCCGGCGCGTCGGCCCGGTTGATGCCGACGCCGAGATAGATCAGGATCGGCGCTGCGATGAAGATCGACGTATAGGTGCCGACCAGCACCACGCCGAACATCATGACGGCCGTGAAGCTATGGATGGCATTGCCGCCGAACAACAGCAGGGCCAGCAAGGCCAGCGTCACCGTGAAGTGAGTGATAATGGACCGTGACAAGGTCGAATTGATGAACTCGTTGAGCAATTCCGGCATCGGCATCTTCTTGTACCGCCGCAGCATTTCGCGGATACGGTCATAGATGACGACCGTGTCGTTCAATGAGTAGCCGAGAAATCGTCAACAGTGCCGCGATGCTGGTGAGGTCGAAATCGACCTGCGAGATCGACATGAAGCCGATCGTCAGCACGATGTCGTGGACGTTGGCGATCATGGCGCCGAGCGCGAACTGCCATTCGAACCGGAACCACAGATAGATCAGGATCGCGATGATCGCGAGCATCAGCCCGAGCATGCCGTAGGCGAGCAGTTCGCCGGAGACGCGCGGTCCAACCACTTCGACGCGCCGGTATTCGACGGCGTCGCCTATCGCGCTGCGCACCTTCTGCACCGCCTCCTGCTGCGCCGCGTCGCCGCCGGGCTGTTCGGCAACCCTAATCAGGACGTCGGCGGGGCCGCCGAACTGCTGCAACTGGATGTCGCCGAGGCCAAGGCCGCCCAGCGTCGCGCGCATCGAGGCGATGTCGGCGGAGCCGGATTTGGCCTGCACTTCCAGAAGCGTGCCGCCTTTGAAGTCGATGCCGAAATTCAGCCCGTGGGTGAAGAACAGCGTGATCGCGACAATCGAGAGCAGTGCCGAGATCGGAAAGCTGATGCGGCGAAAGCGCGTAAAATCGAAATGGGTATTGTCAGGCACGATCCGCAACGGCGGCAGAATGCCGAGCACGCTGACCACGGTCAGCACGGCAATGAGAATGCCCAGCGAGATAAGAACGAAATAAGTCAAAGCCGCATTCCCCTAGATCGGCACGCTTTGCGGCCGCTTCCACCGCACCCATCCGGCAACGATCAGTCGGGTGAGCGTAAACGCGGTGAAAACCGTGGTGAGGATGCCGATACCGAGCGTTACCGCGAAGCCGCGCACCGGGCCGGTGCCGATATAGAACAGCACCGCGGCAGCGATGAAGGTGGTGATGTTGGAGTCCAGAATAGTCGACAGCGCGCGCTTGAAGCCGGCATCGATCGCGGAAATCGCATTACGTCCGCCGCGGATTTCCTCGCGGATACGTTCATAGATCAGCACGTTGGAATCGACCGCGATACCGACGGTCAGCACAATGCCGGCGATGCCGGGCAGCGTCAGTGTGGCATTCAATAGCGACAACACGCCGAAGATCATGGCGACGTTGATGGCGACCGCGATGTTGGCGAACAGGCCAAACAGCCGGTAGGTCGCGAGCATGAATACGATGACCATGATCGAGCCGACATAGGCCGCCAGCTCGCCCTTTTCGATCGAATCCTGGCCGAGGCCGGGACCGACGGTACGCTCCTCGATGACGGTGAGCGGCGCCGGCAAAGCGCCCGCGCGCAGCAGGATCGCGAGTTCGTTGGCGGCCTGCACCGTGAAGCTGCCGGAGATCTGCCCCGAACCGCCGGTGATGGGTTCGCGGATCACCGGCGCTGAAATCACCTCATTGTCGAGCACGATCGCGAAGGGCTGCCCGACATTCTCCGAAGTCGCCTGCGCGAATTTGCGTGAGCCCGCCGAATTGAAGCGGAAGGTGACGATCGGTTCGCCCGAGCGCTGATCGAACCCCGGCTGCGCATCGGTGAGTTCCCCGCCCGACACGAGAACCTGCTTCTTGATGACGTAAGGTATCTTGGGCGGCTGCGCGCTCATCAGAATTTCGGAATCCGGCGGCACCCGGCCTTGCGCGGCCTGATCCGGCGGCACAGTCGAATCGACCATGCGGAATTCCATCTTGGCGGTCTTGCCCAGGATGCGCTTGAGTTCGGTCGGGTCCTGCAGGCCCGGCACCTGCACCAGAATACGGTCGGTACCCTGCCGCTGGATCACGGGCTCGACCGTGCCGAGCTGGTTGACGCGGCGCTCAACGATCTGGATCGATTGTTCGATGGTTTGCCGGATGCGGTCGGTAATGGCCGCCTGCGGCACGGTCAGACGGATCAACCCGCCGCCGGCATCGCTGACCTCAAGGCTGCGCTGGCCGCTGGAACCGAGCAAACCGCCGAGCGGCTGCGACAGCTCACGCAGTTTCGTCAGCGCCGTCGGCAGGTCGGTATCCCTGGAGATGCGCACTTCGACGGCGTCATTGCGCGCATTGAGGCCGGTATAGCCGATCTTGGCGTCGCGCAGCGCACGGCGAACGTCATCGCGCACCTGGTCGAGTTTCTCTTTCCTGACGTAGTTGGAATCGACCTCCAGCAGCAGATAGGAGCCGCCCTGCAGATCGAGCCCAAGCACGAGATGACGCTGCGCCCAGAGCGGCCAGGTCTTCACTCTTGCCTCGGGAAAGAAATTCGGCACGGCGCACAGGCACACCACCAGCGCCGTGAGAATGATCGCCAGCGCCTTCGACCGTGTGAAATACAACATCGAGTTGACCCGTCAAATCCAGGAGAATGCGGCGCCGAAAATCAGCTCGCGGACGTCTCGTCCTTGGCGGGCTCGCTCTTTTCCCTGGCCGGCTCACCCTTGGCGCGAACGCCTGAAATCATTTGCCGCATCTGCCGCACGCGGACGCCGTCCGAAATCTCGAACTCGATCTGGTCGTCGTCCACCACTTTTGTCACCTTGCCGACCAGGCCGCCGGACGTCACCACGGTGTCGCCGCGGCGGATGTTCTTCACGAGTTCCGCGTGGTCCTTCACTTTTTTCTGCTGCGGCCGCAGAATCAGGAAGTACATGATCACGAAGATCAGCGCGAACGGCAGCAGCGACATCAACATGCTGTTGGTATCGCCGCCGGCCGCGGCCTGGGCAAACGCAGGGGTAATCAGCATCGTGTAATCCTCGTGGAACGGGAATGAACCGGCAGCGCCAGAGCGCCAGGCCGGCCCGGGCAAATTCGCGCGGACTATAGCGGCCGCGGTCCCAATTGCAACGCTGCCAGACATCTCATTTGCAACGCTTGCGGGCCCCAGTAAGGCCCGTTAAGGGTGCGTCGTCAGGAAGGCCAAGGATGTCGAAAAAGCCCAGTAAAAGAGCCCCTCGCCCCGCCCCAAGGGCCGCTCGGCGAAAACCGCAGATATCAGCGACAAAACGCCCGGCGGCGTTCCCTGAGCGCGACGCAGCAGAGCGGATCGCGCACGCGCTCGAGGCCATCGCCTCGCACCTTTCGGCCCCGTCGCCCGCGGCCTCGGCCGCCGAGCTGCTTGGCCGTGCCGACGCGTTCATATGGCATCCCGATGGACGGCTGGCGCCGGTGCCGCGCGTCAGCCGCGTCGATATCGGACTGCTCAAGGGCATCGACCGGATGCGCGACATCCTGATCGAGAATACCGAACGTTTTGCCAATGGATTTCCCGCGAACAACGCGCTGCTGTGGGGGGCACGCGGCATGGGAAAGTCGTCGCTGGTGAAGGCGGCCCATGCGAGTATCAACCTCAGCCGCAAACCCGTCGAGCGGTTGAAGCTGATCGAGATTCATCGCGAAGATATCGAGAGCCTGCCGGTGCTGATGGATCTGCTGCGCGGCTCGCCTTTCCATTTCATCGTATTCTGCGACGACCTGTCCTTCGACGGCAATGACGCTTCCTACAAGTCGCTGAAAGCGGTGCTGGAAGGCGGTATCGAAGGGCGCCCCGACAATGTGATCCTTTACGCGACCTCCAACCGCCGGCACCTGCTGGCGCGCGAGATGATCGAGAACGAACGATCGACCGCGATCAATCCCGGCGAGGCCGTCGAGGAAAAGGTCTCGCTCTCGGACCGGTTCGGCTTGTGGCTTGGCTTCCACCGCTGCAGCCAGGACGAATACCTTGCGATGGTGAAAGGCTATTGCAGCCATTTCGGCATCAAACTCGCCGAAGAGGAGCTTGAACGTGAGGCGCTGGAATGGTCGACCACCCGCGGCGCCCGTTCGGGACGAGTCGCCTGGCAGTTCACGCAGGAACTGGCGGGACGGCTGGGGGTGCGGCTGACGGCGAAGTAAAGGACCATTCGCAGCGACAAAGGCTTCGTCGTTGAGAGCGCTTACGCCCCGTTGAGGAATTGAAGCGGATCGACCGGGGATGATCCCTTGCGGATCTCGAAGTGCAGTTGCGGTGATCCGACCTCGCCCGACTGGCCGGATTTGGCAATGATCTGGCCGCGCTTGATGGTGTCGCCGCGTTTCACCAGGAGCTCGCTCGCGTGAGCGTAGGCGGTGACGTAGCCGTTGGAGTGGCGAATAAGAACCAGATTGCCGTATCCCTTCAGCTCATTGCCGGAATAGGCGACGACGCCGTCTTCGGCCGCCTTGACCGGCGTGCCCTCCGGCACCGCCAGATTGATACCGTCATTGGACTTGCCGTTGGTCTTGGCACCGTAGCTGGTGATGACTTTGCCGCGCACCGGCCAGCGGAAGGTCGGCAGCGCGCCGGTTGCCTCGGCGGCCTTGACCGGCGTTTCAGCCGGAGTGTCCTCGACCGTGGTTGCTTGCGCCAGTCGCGCCTTTTGCTGGGGGTCGGCGGTCACCGCGGCCATTTTGGTCGCGGGAGGCACTGACGCCGCAGCGGGCTGTGCGACCGCGGCAACTGCCGGCTGGGCGCCCGGGACTAACGCCGCCGCCCTCGCCGGCACCGTGAGCTTCATGCCGAGCTGGAGTTTTGCGGTTGGTTCGATGCCGTTGGCTCTGGCGAGTTCAGCCGCGGAGATATGATTGCGGCGCGCGATGCCGAGCAAGGTATCGCCGTGATTGACGACATGAATAGAAGGCGCCGCGCTCGCGGCCGCAACGGGCCTGCTCCCAGGCGCTGTCAGTTCAGGCGTGGCACCGACCGCGGCCGGACGCGGAATGATCAATTGCTGCCCGGGAGAAAGGACGCGCGGGCCTCTGTATCCATTGGCCTGGAGGATCGCCGCGGGCGAAACGTTGTAGCGGCGCGCCAATATTTCGAGCGTGTCGCTGGTGCCGACGATGATGGTGGTGGTGGTCGCTTGAGCCGGCGTGCGAGCCGCCGCGATCGAGCGCGGGACACTGCCGGTGGTTTCGATCGGGTGCGCAGGCGGAGCATAGGAGGCTAGTCCGCGCCCTCCTCCGGAGACCCCACCGGCCGTCGGATAGGACTGCGGGGCGGAGATCGCCGGCGGCAGGGCCTGCGACTGGTATTGCGATTGCGGGCGGGCATGTTGCGGAAGATCGCGGCGCTCGACTGTAGCGGTCGGCACGGCGCCGGTGGCTTCAGGTTGGGAGGCAAAGGGATTTTGAGAAAGGCGTGACGACATGTCGGCGCTGCAGCCGGCAAAACCGATCGACATCAGCGCCAGCACCGCGACGTGCGGCACCCGACGCGAGCAAAGCAACTCGACGACGACACGGGGCATGGTTACTCACTCGTACGCAACAAAATACTGTTTTGAGTAAACACGTCCGGAGTAAACAACCCCTTAAGGCTGGGAATAAGATGTTGGCAGGACAGCTAATCCCGGCTTTTAAAGCTCGCGGGCAATCCCCTGTAGCGCCGGCACAAAGCGCACGTCGACGAGATCCTTGCGCTCGAAACCGGCGTCGGTCCGGACCATGCGGATCAGGGTCTGAGTCCCCTGCTGTGGCCCGACCGGGACGATCAGGACGCCCCCCGGCTCGAGCCGCTGTGCGAGGGCGCCCGGGATCTGCTCCATCGCGGCGGTCACGATGATGCGGTCGAAATTGCCGGCATCGGCGGGGACGTCGAAACCGTCCCCCAGCATCACCTCGACATTGTCGCAGCCGAGCTTTGCAAGCCGCGCCCGGGCGCGGTCGGCCAGCGTCCTATACCGCTCGATGGTCAGGACGTGGCCGGCAAGCCGCGACAGAACAGCGGCCTGGTAGCCGGAGCCGGTGCCGATCTCGAGCACCCGGTGATCCTTCTGGAGCTGCAACTGTTCCGTCATGTAGGCCACCACGAAGGGTTGGCTGATGGTCTGTCCACAGGCGATGCCGAGCGCGCTGTCTCGGTAGGCATCGGCGCGATCGGCAGCCTCGACGAACATCTCGCGCGGAATCTCTTCCATGGCGCGAAGCACGGCCTGATCGCTGATCCCGCGCCGCCTCAGGTTGAGCTGAAACATCATCTTTTGCGGCGGATTTTGGGTGGTGGGCATTTCGGTCCCGTCAAAACGCTTGCCGGCCGGGCGGCCCGCCAAGTCTGATAAAATTCAAGTCTGGTAAGATCAAGCGTGGTAAGTCGATGCCATAGGGGCGCCGGCTTTAAGTGAATATTCAGCCAAAATGGTGTTCCCGTTGTGGAACCCGGATTACACTCCTGACGTTAGGGGCCCGGCGCGGTCAAGCCTGCTCATAAGTCCGGGGCGAAACAGGGCTTCGGGGCTGGCGCGGATGTCGAGATTGCATGGGTTGTCGTTATTTGCGAACCTTCGATTCCGGGATGGGCAAGGACTCGATTGATGACTGCGACGCGGCCGCCAGGCGGTTCTGTATTCCTCGTCGAGGACGAGGTGATGATCCGAATGATGGTCGCCGAAATGCTGGAGGAGCTGGGCTACAGCATCGCAGCGGAGGCCGGTGAGATCAACGAGGCCATCAGGCTGGCACAATCGACCGAATTCGACCTCGCGATTCTCGACGTCAACGTCAATGGCAAGGTGATTTCACCGGTCGCCGACCTGATCAAGGCGCGCAACCGCCCCTTCATCTTCGCGACCGGCTACGGCTCATCGGGCCTTCCCGAAGAATACCGCGATCGTCCCGCGTTGCAGAAGCCTTTCCAGATCGAAACGCTCGCGCGGATGATCGACAACACCCTGAAGAGCACGGCGGCTTAGGGCAGCGTTAAAATCGAATTGACGGCAGTTTAATCGACGTCATCCTGAGGTGCGAGCCCTTGCGAGCCTCGAAGGACGACGTCGATGGGGATATTCGTTTACATGCTTCGCTGTGCCGACGGCTCGTATTATGTTGGAAGCGCCACTGGGAACGATCTCAGTCCACGTGTAGACCAGCACAACGTGGGATATTACAAAGGCTATACTTTCTCACGACGCCCCGTCGTTCTCGTTTGGTCTGAACATTTCGAACGCATAACCGACGGCATTGCGGCCGAACGTCAGATCAAGGGTTGGAGCCGTGGCAAGAAAGAAGCGCTGCTACGTTCTGATTGGACCAGAGTGAGTGAGTTGTCGCGCCGCCGTGCAGGCAAAGCAAAAAGCGGCTAAAACGTCCTTTCATCCTTCGAGGCTCGCCGAAGCCGGCTCGCACCTCAGGATGACGCCGACTGCCGGCCTATTTCAGCGTAGCCGTCAGCGCTTCGGAAAATGCCTCGTCGGTGCGGTCGAGCCGCAACGGCGTCACCGAGACATAACGCGACGCCAGCGCCCAGAGATCGGTACCCTCGGCCGGCGCGTCGATCTGTGCCAGCCGCTCGAACCCGATCCAGAAATACGGATTGCCGCGGCCATCGCGCCGCTGGTCGACTTTCAGAAAGCCGAGATTGCGCTTGCCCTGCCGCGTCACGCGGACGCCCGCGACGTCGTCGGGCGCGCAGGCCGGAAAGTTGACGTTGATCACGGTGTTCCTGGGCACGCCGGCGTCGATCACCTTGCGCAGGATTGGCGGACCGAATTTCAGGGCGGTATCCCACAGCGGCTTCTCGCGCGACTCCATCGTGAATTCCTGCGACAGCGCGAATGACGGCAAACCCAGGATCGTGCCTTCCAGCGCGCCCGCGATCGTGCCGGAATAAACCACGTCCTCGGCTACGTTGCGGCCCTTGTTGACGCCTGACAATACGAGGTCCGGCAACTTCTCGCCGAGGATGTGGCGCGCGCCCATGATGACGCAATCGGTCGGCGTGCCCCGGACCGCGAAATGACGCGGCCCGACTTCGCGCAAGCGAAGCGGATCATTCAGCGACAGCGAATGCGAGACGCCGGACTGATCGAGTTCGGGCGCCACCACCCAGACGTCGTCCGACAACGCACGTGCGATCTCCTCGACAATCTTCAGGCCATGGGCATGGATGCCGTCGTCATTGGTGCAGAGAATTCGCATCTAGCAGATAGCCCTCTTCGATCAATTCCACGGCGGTCGAAGCGCCGTCTTATCCGGCTATGGCGCATGAGGCAAACCCGTCGTGATTGCTGCCTGGGTTGCGAAAGGGCGATGGGCTGGCCGTGCGTTTTTACCCATTTCGCAACCGGCAAAGGTGTCGGCGCTATCGCTCCTCATCGATCTGAGGATTCTCGCGCAGCACCGCGTCGAGCAGCGAGCGGTGAACCTCGATCTTTCCATTGTAGTCGATGAAACCTTTCTTGCGGAAATTGTTCATGAAAAAGCTGACCCGGGATCGGCTTCGGCAGCAGCATACGATTCTGCCGGCAATCCGGACAGCCCGGCCGTTCGATGGCGGCAATATGCGCTGAAGTAACCGGCTGATATTCAGGCATGACGCATCCTAGTTTACCGGTGGAAGTGTTGCCGACCCGCTGCCACCGACTCAAAGGGCGCGGGGCTGCGTCCGAAAATGACCTTTCCGTCGGCCCATCCCGTGGGCGAAGGTGAATAGCCCTATGGCAATCGCCGCCACTGCAATTCAAATGCCGGATATCGTCTTCTCATCGACCGCTGACGCGCGTGCGGACGCGCCAAACGCGGAGGAATTTGGCGCGTATCTCGAATTTTCGAACCACCGGCTTCGGCGGATCTGGTGGAGAAACGATGTCGTTGGGCAGCGAAACAGGCGTCTCAGGAAGCGGGGCCTTTCGGGGCGGCTCCGGATAATATTTGCGGGCGACGGAAATCGCCTTGTCGAAATCCTCAGCATTGAGCCACTTCAGCGCGCGCACGCTCTCCAGCACGCCGTCTTCCCACAGCCTGGAGGCCTCGATGTCGAACTGGCCCTTCTGCTTCTGATCGCACGCCTGGACGCCGTAACCGGTGACGGCCCATTGTCTGCCCACCCAATAGATGTCGCGATGCAGGGCCATTGTGTGTCATCGGTTCCGGAAAAGAGGCTCTCGCCGCGGCGGAAACAAAGATACCGGGACGTGCCGCCTTCGCAACAGCGAACGCGCAACAGGTCAGAATAATTTATCGCAATGTCACTTTTCGGGGGCGATGACCTTCACCCCACCCATATAGGGCTGCAAGACATCGGGAACCGCGATCGAGCCGTCCGCCTGCTGGTAGGTTTCCATGACCGCGATCAGCGCGCGGCCGACGGCGGTGCCGGAGCCGTTGAGGGTGTGCACAAAGCGCGGCTTGCCGTCGGGTCCACGATAGCGGGCGTCCATCCGCCGGGCCTGGAAGTCGCCGCACACCGAGCAGCTCGAGATTTCCCTGAACGCGCCGCCCTCGCCTTGCCCGGGCATCCAGACCTCGATGTCGTAGGTTTTCTGCGCAGCAAAGCCCATGTCGCCGGCGCACAGCGTCATCACCCGGTAATGCAGATCGAGCTGCCGCAGCACTTCCTCGGCGCAGGCGAGCATGCGCTCGTGCTCGTCGCGGCTGGTCTCCGGCGTCGTGATCGAGACCAGTTCGACTTTGGTAAACTGATGCTGGCGGATCATGCCGCGGGTGTCGCGCCCGGCGGCGCCGGCTTCGGCGCGGAAACACGGCGTCAGCGCCGTCAGCCGCATCGGCAATTCTTTTTCATCGACGATGGACTCGCGGACGAGGTTTGTCAGCGGGACTTCGGCGGTGGGGATGAGTCCGAGACGTTTGTGTTCCAGAGCGCCCAGAAAATGATCAATGCTGGCAACCGTATCCTCCGCGTATCGCGGCCCCTTGTCTTCGGCAAACTTTAGATTGCGCAGCAAATCTTCTGTCTCGATCGCCAAATCAGGAATTGCAAAAAATTGATCCTCTTCAAATTTCGGCAATTGTCCCGTGCCGAACATCACTTCATCCGCACCATGAGCGGCGGATTGACCTCGGTATAGCCATGCTCATTGGTATGGAGATCGAGCATGAATTGCCCGATCGCGCGCTCCAGCCGCGCCAGGCCCTTCTTCAAAACGACAAACCGTGCACCGGATAATTTCGCGGCCGCCTCGAAATCCATGAAGCCGAGCGCGCCGCCGAGATCGTCATGCGGTTTTGGCGTGAAGGCATAATTGCGCGCCGCGCCGAAGACGTGACGCCGCACGTTGCCGTGCTCGTCCAATCCCGGCGGAACATCGTCGAGCGGCAGGTTCGGAATTTCTGCGAGCGCCGTTTTGATTTCTTCGATCTCCGTCTCTCTGTTCTGCCTCAAGCGTTGCGATGGACGTTTTGCACTCAGCAACCTCGTCCATTAAGTGCTTGAACGTGCATGCTCATCCTTCGCTTTCTTCGCTTGCCGATTTCCTCCGAGGCAACTTTGCGCCGCGCCCTGCACCTCTCCAGCACCCGATTGATCGCCGCTCGCCGCTTTCGATCGAGTTCGACCGCTGCCGCCACAGCGGCCCTAGCCCGCGCCGCTTCAGCGCGGCGTCGAAGGCATCGGCATTGTCGCGGATCCATTTGATGTCGTGCATGGCGTTCGGTCCTTGAGTCGTGCCGGCGAGGGCGGCATCCAGTAACCCGAATAAGCGGGGTTTGGAACCTCAAACGGGATCCTGCGAGGCCGTCATCCTGAGGTGCGAGCCTCTTCGGCGAGCCTCGAAGGATGACAGCTGACGGTGCATGTGGCCATCCTTCGAGACGCGGCCCTTTGGGCCGCCCTCAGGATGACGGCAGAGTGCGCGGCGAACGTAGGCGAAACCTACTCCGCCGGCGTCGGATCGGGCGGCGGGCTCGCCGGGGGCGGTGTGGCGGCGGTGGCCTTGGCTGCCGCGGCGTTCTTTTCCACCATGCGCACGGCGATGATCGATCCTTCATACAGCGCCAGCAGGGGTATCGCGAGCGAGGCCTGGCTCAGCACATCCGGCGGCGTCAGCACGGCGGCGATGATGAAGGCGACCACGATGAAATAGCGCCGCTTCTCGCGCAGCTGTTTGGAGGTGATGATGCCGATCCGCCCCAACAGGGTCAGGATCACCGGCAGCTGGAACGCGATGCCGAACGCGAAGATCAAGGACATCATCAGCGACAGATATTCGCCGACCTTGGGCAGCAACTGGATTTGCGCGGTCTCCGGGCCGCCCATCTGCTGCATGCCGAGCGAGAACCGCACCAGCATCGGCAGCACCACGAAATACACCAGCATCGATCCCAGCACGAAGAAGAACGGGGTCGCGATCAGATAGGGCAGGAACGCGCCGCGCTCGTGCTTGTAGAGGCCGGGCGCCACGAACTTGTAGATTTGCGTGGCCACGATCGGAAACGAGATGAAACCGGCGCCGAACAGCGCCAGCTTCAACTGGGTCAGGAAATATTCCAGGAGCGCGGTATAGATGAACTTCGAATTCTCCGCGCCCGCGACCCAGACGAACGGCCAGACCAGCACGTTGTAGATTTGCTTGGCGAAGAAGAAGCAGAAGATGAACGCGACGCCGAATCCGAGCAGCGCCTTGATCAGGCGCGAGCGCAGCTCGATCAGATGATCCATCAGCGGCGCTTTGCTGGCCTCGATATCCTCGGCGCTCATGACGCTTTGGCGTCCCGTGGGAGTTCGGCCTCGGTTGCCACCGGCGGCGCTTGCTCGGTTGCGGGCTGCGGCTGACTTTCCGGCGCGATCGCGAGCGGCTCGGACGCCGGTGCCCGCGGGTCGGGGGATACTTCCGGATTCGACGCCGCCGGCGCGTCAAGAGTTGACGTCGCCGGCACATCCGCACTCGCCACCGGCTTGTCGACGTCATCGATCTTCAGCGCCTCGCTGACATCCTTCTGCAGCGAGGTCATGACGTTACCGCCGGTGAAGCCGGTCGCGGCTTCCTTGACCTCATCGAAGCTCTTCTTGAGGTCGGCCATTTCGGCCTCGCGCATGGCTTCCTGGAACTGGCCCTGGAATTCGGCGGCCATCTTGCGCGCCTTGCCGATCCATTGCCCGACCATGCGCAGCACGCCCGGCAATTCCTTCGGGCCGATGGCGATCAGCGCGACAACCGCGATGATGGCGAATTCACTCCACGAGATGTCGAACATCAAAGATTCCGCTCACGCGAGGCAATTTCCGCCCAATATCCATCAACAAGATCTGGGCCGCCCGCGTCTTTCCTCAACCGGTCTTGCCGCACGCTTGTCGCAAGATCAACGCGCCGCCAGAGGTTTGTCGAAAATCGGCGCCGGGATGTTCAGACAGCCTTGCTGCCGACATCCGACCGCGCCGCCGCTTGAGGCGATGCGTTATGATCGATCGTCTTGACGGGCTCGGACTTTTCCGCGGTCTTTTCGTCGTCCTGCATGCCCTTCTTGAAGGCCTTGATGCCCTGCGCGACGTCGCCCATCAGGTCGGAAATCTTGCCGCGACCAAACAGCAGCAGGACGACTGCGATCACGACGATCCAGTGCCAAATGCTCAGCGAACCCATCCTGCAACCCTCCAAACACGCGAGGCCCTCGGACCCCAGCCTAACCTGACCGGAAAGTAGGCTCAGGAGGTGTCAAAAACAAGGACTTAAGGCGCGTCAAATCGTGTTACGCCGCTACCGTTAACACGGATCGGCCGGCCGCTTGCGGAGCTGTCGGAATCGAGCTGGAACTAGCTTCCCTGTTAGTTTTCCTGGCCGGTTTCCGGCTCGACCGTGGGGGCCAGGGCCAGTTCCAGATCGCCGACCTCAAGCGGATCCTCGTCGTCGCGGAGCGCCGGGTCATCGGAGGGCGTCGGAACGCTGAAACCGGAAGGCAGCCGCGAATCCAACAGACCGGTCCCCTTCAACTCCTCAAGGCCTGGCAGATCACCAAGCGCTTCCAGGCTGAACTGCGACAAAAAGGCCTCGGTGGTTCCGAAAGTCAACGGACGTCCCGGCGTCTTGCGGCGGCCGCGCGGGCGAATCCAACCGGTTTCCAGGAGCACGTCCAGCGTGCCCTTCGAGGTGATCACGCCACGGATTTCCTCGATCTCCGCGCGGGTGACCGGCTGGTGATAGGCGATGATCGCGAGCATCTCGATCGCCGCGCGCGACAGCCGGCGCGTCTCTGTGCTCTCCCGGGTCATCAGCCAGGACAAATCGCCCGCCGTCCGGAAGGTCCATTTGTTGGCAATGCGAACGAGGTTGACCCCGCGCGAGGCATAATCCGCCTGCAGCTGCGCGAGCGCGGCCTTGACGTCGACGCCCTCGGGCATCCGTTTTGCCAGCGTGGCCTGGTCGAGCGGCTCGGCGGAAGCAAACAACAGCGCTTCAAGCAGCCGCAACTCCTCCGGCCGCGCCTGCGGATCTTCAGAGTGCTCCTCGGCATCGACTTTGCGTTTTTCCGCCAGGCTTGCCATGGCACAATCTCCTTCTTCCACTTACTCGACCGGCAGATCCGGCGCGGTCATCGCGCCGGTGACTTGCTGCGGCGGACGCTTTCGAAAATACAGCGGCGCGAACGGCTCTTTCTGGTGTAGTTCGACCTCGCCTTCCCGCACCAGCTCCAGCGCCGCGGCGAAACTGGAGGCAAAGACCGTGGACTTTTGCGAGGGATCGACGACGTAGTTGATGAGGTATTGGTCGAGGCGGCTCCAGTCCTCCGCCATTCCGACAAGGCGCTCCAGTGACGCCCTCGCCTCGGCGAGCGACCACACCGTGCGCTTGGCCAGATGCACCGTCGCCAGCACTCGCTGCTGGCGTTGCGCGGCATAGGCGGTGAGCAGGTCGAACAGCGTCGCCGTATATTTGGGGTGCCGAATTTCGGCGATGGTTTCCGGGTTGCCGCGCGGAAAGATATCGCGCTGCAATTGCGGGCGGTTCATCAGCCGGTTCGACGCCTCGCGAATGGCCTCCAGCCGGCGAAGCCGGTTGGCGAGCGCGGTGGCCATTTCCTCGGCGCTCGGTCCGTCCGCGGTGGCGGGTTCGGGCAGCAACAGCCGCGATTTCAAAAACGCCAGCCATGCCGCCATCACGAGATAATCGGCGGCAAGCTCAAGCCGTATCTTTCGGACCGCCTCGATGAACACAAGATACTGATCCGCCAGCGCCAGGATGGAAATCTTGGCGAGATCGACTTTCTGCTGGCGCGCCAGGGCGAGCAGGAGGTCGAGCGGGCCCTCATAGCCCTCGACATCGACGACCAGCGAGGGCTCGTCGGCGCTGATTTCGGCGGGCCGTCCGGTTTCGAAGGATAGAATTTCCGCGGTCATGCGCCCGTTGTCCCCGCCCTGCTCATCAACGCATCCAAATCCGCCCGCGCCGCGGTCCGATCGAACGGCTGCGGAACCCGACGCGACGCCAGCGCCCGCCTGGCGCGATCCAGTGCTTTGCCTGACAATTCCGGCGTCTCGGCGGCGACTTCACGCATCTCCTCGAGCTTGCCATTGCAGTGGAGGACCATGTCGCAGCCGGCAGCGAAGATAGCCCGGGTCCGCTCGGCGATCGATCCTGCGAGCGCATTCATGGACACATCATCACTCATCAACAAACCCTGGAACCCGATCGCGCCGCGAATCACCTGTTTTATGATTGTCGCAGAAGTCGTGGCCGGATGAACCGGGTCCAGCGCGCTAAACACAACATGTGCGGTCATGGCCATCGGCAGGTCGGCAAGCGGCTGAAACGCTGCAAAATCAGTCCGTTCCAGGTCTTTTTTGGAGGTATCGACCACTGGAAGACCGAAATGGCTGTCCGCGGTTGCCCGCCCATGCCCGGGAATGTGCTTCAGTACCGGTAAAATGCCACCCTGCTCCAGCCCCTCGGTCACGGCGCGTGCAATCGCGGCGACCTTTTCCGGCTCGGTTCCATAGGCGCGGTTGCCAATGACCGCGTCGGCGCCGGCGACGGGCACATCCGCCAGTGGCAGGCAGTCCACGTTGATCCCGAGATCTCCGAGGTCGGCGGCGATCAGACGGGCGCTTAACCGCGCCGCCGAGAGGCCGAGCGAACGATCGATGTCGTAGAGCGCACCAAAGAGGGCCCCAGGCGGATAGACCGGCCAGTGCGGCGGGCCGAGGCGCTGGACCCGGCCGCCCTCCTGGTCGATCAGAACCGGGGCGTCTGGGGTTCCCACGGCTTTTCTCAATTCTTGAACTAATAGAGCTACCTGTTGCGGCGTCTCAATATTCCGCTTGAATAGAATAAAACCCCATGGCCTTTCCGCGCGGATGAATTCACGCTCGGCGGCGTTCAATTCCGTCCCGGATACGCCCGTGATGAAGGCCCGCGTGTTCATGCGGGCCGATTAGCCCTCTGCTGGCCCAGGGGTCAACAAGGGTCAAGGAAACGGCCGCTAATTCCTCTGGACGACGCACTGCCCGCCGGCGGACTTCAGGCTGCCGCAAAACTGCGAGGCTTCGTCGGGCGAGCCGAACGGACCGACCATAGCCCGGTAATAGATACCCTTTTCGCCGAGATCGGCACGCTTGATGACCGGCGCGCGAGATCCCAGCACCGCCGGGAACTTGCCTTGGAGTGCCCTGTACGAAGCCTGAGCGTCGGCCTCATTCCGCTGTGAGGAAACCTGTACGAGATATCCGCCGCTTCCTCCGCCGCCGCTGGGCGCGGTTTGGGCGGGGTTGGTCGCGGCAACCCGGGTCAGAGGTTCCGCCGCCGGCTGGGCAGCCTGCGGCGAGAGCGAAAGTGGCGAATTGCCGTTTGCCGCGCTTGCATTGGCCGCTGACGGGGTTCGCGGAGCCGCCGCCGGCGCAGCCGCGCGTGCGGTCGCAGTCGGCTTTGCCGCCGCAGGCGGTGTGGCCGTTACCGGGGCCGCCGCGGCATCCGCCTGATCGCCACGAACGGAGAAAGTCCTGATCTTGCGGGGCTCATTGTTGGGCAGCGTGCCGTTCCCGGAATTGGCCGGCGGCGCACTTGGCGCCACGCTGGCCGTCGCCGGCGGATTGCCGTTCTGGTTCAGCGGTGGAAATACCACGCGCGGACCTGACCTCGCATTGACGTCGACCGGGGCTTCTTCGCGCGGAACGATCTTTTCGGTGCCGTCGCCGCTCGACATGCGATCGGGCACCTTGGTGCTGCCGTCGGCGGGAGCCGGAACGATCTTGGTTGGGCCGGCGTCAGCCCGGATGATCGGCGGCTCGCCGCTGCGAACCGATCCCATATAGGTGCGATAGGCAAAGGCCCCGCCCGTCCCCAGCACCGCCAACGCGAGCACCACAATGACGGTGGCCATGCCGCCACGGCGTTTGGGAACTTCATCCTCAGCGCCGTCGCCATAGCCATCCTGATAGGCGTAGGCGTCGTCCGCGTAGGCCGGATCGTGCTGCGGGTCCGCCGCACCCGAATCGAGATCGCCATACAGCGCATCATCGTAGCGCGACAGATCGCGCTCATGATCGGCATCGGCAAACGGCGGCGCCTGATCGTAATCCGGCTCCGGCGCGGGGGGCGCGGCCACGTAGCGATGCAGCGGATGGACCGCGCTGGGATACTCCTGCGGCGGTGCCGGTGTCTCTTGCCTCGCCGCGCGTTGCATCCAGGATGGCGGGCCCGGCGCGGGGCCATCATCCATCTCCGGCGGCAGTCCATAAGGATCTTGCGGATCTTGCTGGTCGTGCCGATCGAACTCCCCGGCCCGCGGCTGTACCGGCAAATTGGCCCGTCCCATGGTGGCGAACGGATCGGTCTGACCAATCAGGCGCGCGAGCTCCGCCAGGGGATCGCTCTCCTCCCTGGCAGCCGAGTGGGACCCGCCGCGATCGTAGTCGTCTTCAGCAGGAAAAGGTCTGTCCTGATATCGATCAGCCATCGTGATGATGCGTCCCCTACGGGAAAGCCGCCAACCCGCTTTTACAAAAAAACCGGCTCCTGCCGGATGCCGCTCACAAAATCCCCCAGTGAGCGGCGCTCGCCTCTGTTACCGCATCTCGTCCGGAGCGTCGACGCCGAGAACGGCAAGCCCGGATGCCAAGACCGATACGACGCCCTGAACCATAGCCAGCCGCGCCTTTGTTAGGTCTGCATCATTATTGATAATGAAGCGTAAATAGGGCAAATCGCGCCCCCTCGTCCACAGCGCATGAAATTCGCTGGCGAGATCATAGAGGTAAAAAGCGATTCGGTGGGGCTCATGGGCGGTCGCCGCCGCCTCGACCGTCCGGGGGTAGAGCGCCAGCCGCCGCAGCAGGTCAAGTTCGGCAGGGTCGGTCAGGCGGTCCAGCGCCGCATCCGCGAGGAAGGAAGCCCGGGCGGCCGCTTCCTCCGGCAGGTCCGGGATCGTCTCCCGCGCGTTACGGAACACCGAATGGCCCCGCGCGTGGCCGTACTGGACGTAAAATACCGGGTTCTCGCGCGACTGCTCGATCACCTTGGCAAGGTCGAAATCGAGCACCGCGTCGTTCTTGCGGTAGAGCATCATGAAGCGGACGGCATCCTTGCCGACCTCCTCGACCACTTCACGCAGGGTGACGAAATCGCCCGACCGCTTCGACATCTTCACCGGCTCGCCATTGCGCAAGAGCTTGACGAGTTGCACGATCTTCACGTCCAGTGTGGCCTTGCCCAATGTGACGGCCTTGATCGCCGCTTCCACGCGCTTGATATAGCCGCCGTGATCGGCGCCCCAGACATCGACGAGGTTGCGAAAGCCGCGGTCGAACTTGTTTTTGTGATAGGCAATATCCGAGGCGAAATAGGTGTAGCTGCCGTCGGATTTGAGCAGCGGGCGATCGACGTCATCGCCATACGCGGTGGCGCGAAACAAGGTCTGTTCGCGATCCTCGTAGTCATCGACCGGCGCCCCCTTTGGCGGCGGCAAGCGGCCTTCGTAGACGTCGTCCTTGGAACGCAGAAAGTCGACGGTCTGGGCGACACGGTTGTTTCCGCTTTCGACCAGCGACCTTTCCGAAAAAAACACGTCGTGCCTGATGTTGAGCGCGGCGAGATCGCCCTTGATCGCTTCCATCATCATCGCGATGGCCTTGGCGCGCACGACCGGCAGCCACGCCCCTTCGTTCATGGTCAAAAGCTGGTCGCCATACTCGGCCGACAGCGCCTGCCCGACCGGCTTCAGATAATCGCCCGGATAAAGCCCTTCGGGAATTTCGCCGATGCTCTCGCCGAGCGCCTCGCGGTAGCGCAGGAAGGCCGAGCGGGCGAGCACATCGACCTGGGCGCCGGCATCGTTGATGTAATATTCGCGGGTGACATCAAAACCAGCGAATTGCAGCAGGCTCGCCAGCGCATCGCCAAACACCGCGCCCCGGCAATGCCCGACATGCATCGGCCCGGTCGGATTGGCCGAGACGTATTCGACATTGACCTTCTCACCCGCGCCGATCGCGCTTTGCCCGTAGGAATTGCCCTCGCGCAGCACGGCGCGCAGCGTGTCCGCCCAGACCGACACCTTCAAGGTGAGATTGATGAAGCCGGGACCGGCGACATCGACGGAGGCGATCAAGTCATCCGTCCGCAGGCGGCTTGCGATCTTTTCGGCAAGGTCGCGGGGTTTTGTCCGTGCTTCCCTGGCGAGCACCATCGCGGCGTTGGTCGCCATATCGCCATGGGATGGATCCTTGGGCGGTTCGACGACCACCCGCGACAGGTCTATTCCAGCGCCAAGCTCCGCCGCACAGACGGCGTGCACGCGCGTCAGCACGTTGGCGAAAAGATGTTGCGTCGAGGGTTTGCCGGCCATGGCCGCCGCCTAACGCAAATCGGGGGTCGAGTCAAAGAGCCGCTGATGCTCGGTCAGCGCGAAGCGATCGGTCATCCCGGCGATGAAGTTGCCGATCCGCCGTGCCCGCTCCGCTTCGGCCTCGCTGCTGTCGCCGCCGGGCGGCAGCCATTCCGCCGGCAGATCGCCCGGATGATTTTTGTAACGCGCGAACAGGTCGAACAGGATCTGTTCCGCGTCCCCCATCACCCGCATCACCCGCGGATGCCGGTACATCCTTTGCTTCAGGAATGCCTTGATCCCGGCTTCCGCCTGCGCCATTTCGGCCGGGAAGGCGATCAGCATTTCACCATGGCTGCGAACATCGTCGACGCATGTCGGCCGAGCCGGCTCCAGACGCCGCTGCGTTTCCGAGACCACCGCCCCGATCAGGCTGGAAATCAGCTCGCGCACCAGTTCCGCGCCCCGCCTGCTCTCGTCGAGATCGGGATAACGTTTGGCGATATCAGCGATGATGTCGGCCGCAAGCGGGATGACCTTGAGATCGTCGACCTGGAACAGGCCAGCGCGTAGCCCGTCGTCGATGTCGTGGGCGTCATAGGCAATGTCGTCGGCAATCGCGGCAACCTGCGCCTCCAGCGATGCAAAGCTCCACAGTTCGAGGTCGTATGTCCGGACGTAGTCGGAAATCCCAGCGGGAATACCGTGGTCGCGATAACGTCCGACCGCCGCGCCGTTGCGTCCGGTCAGCGGTCCGTTGTGCTTGACGATGCCCTCCAGCGATTCCCAGGTCAGGTTGAGCCCGTCGAAATCGGGGTAGCGATGCTCCAGCGAGGTGACGACGCGCAAGGTCTGCGCGTTGTGATCGAAGCCGCCATAGGCCTGCAGACAGGCATCCAGCGCCCGCTCGCCGGCGTGGCCGAACGGGGGATGGCCGAGGTCGTGGGCAAGCGCCAGGGTCTCGGTCAAATCCTCATCAAGGCCAAGCTGCCGGGCCAGCGCGCGGGCGATCTGCGCCACTTCCAGCGTGTGGGTGAGCCGGGTGCGATAGTGATCGCCCTCATGGAACACGAAAACTTGCGTCTTGTACTTCAGGCGGCGGAACGCGGTGGAATGAATGACCCGGTCGCAATCGCGCCGGAACGGGCTGCGGGTCTTGCTCGGCGGCTCGGCGAACTGCCGCCCGCGGCTGCGGTCGGGATCGCAGGCATAGACCGAGCGAGGGGCAGCCATTCCGACTGACACGGCGTATTCATCTCCCAGATCATGATCCGATTAGGCCGAATCGGATCATGATCTCATCTCTTTCTTTAAGCATGATCTCTTCGGAAAACCGGTTCCCACTTTTCCGGATCATGCTTTAAGGGTTTGATTCCGATGCCCGGCGCACTTAACTATGCTACGCGCCTGATACCAGATAAATTGGGTTGGGCGCCTGCAATTGGAGGCCTCTGTTATATGACCACAGCCGTCACCATCAGCGAGCGGGCGGCCCGCCGGATTGGCGAAATCCTTAAAGTCGAGGGCAGTGGCGCCATGCTGCGGATCAGCGTCGAGGGCGGCGGCTGCTCCGGTTTCCAGTACAAGTTCGATGTCGAACATGCCCGCGCCGAGGACGACCTGGTGATCGCGCGCGACAGCGCCGTGGTGCTGGTCGATCCCGCCTCGGTGCCGTTTCTCGCAGGCTCCGAGGTCGATTTCGTCGATGACCTGATCGGCGCGTCCTTCCGGGTGGTCAATCCGAACGCAACGGCATCCTGCGGCTGCGGCACCAGTTTCTCGATCTGAGAGATTTTTAGTCCCGATGCGCATCGCCACCTGGAACGTCAATTCGATCCGGCAGCGGATCGACCATCTGCTGACCTGGCTGAAGGACTGCTCGCCGGACATTGTCTGCCTGCAGGAAATCAAATGCGTCGATGAGGCATTTCCGCGGATCGAGATCGAGGCACTTGGCTACAACGTCGTCACCCACGGCCAGAAGACCTTCAACGGCGTCGCGTTGCTGTCGAAGCTGCCGTTCGACGAAACCAGGCCGCGCCTTGCCGGCGACGATGAGGACATCCACGCGCGATTTCTCGAGGGTGTGGTCACGCTGAAGCACGGCGTGCTCCGGGTCGCCTGCCTTTATCTGCCCAATGGCAACCCGCCAGAGACCGAAAAATATCCCTATAAACTCAAATGGATGTCGCGGCTTCTTGAGTATTCGAGGCAGCGACTTAAAGGAGAGGAACCGCTTGTTCTTGCCGGCGACTTTAACGTCATTCCGAAGCCGGAGGACGTCCACAATCCGGCCGCCTGGGTCAACGACGCCCTGTTTCGACCCGCCACCCGCGAGAGTTTTCAATCGCTGCTCGGTTTAGGCCTGACGGACGCGGTGCGTGCCGTCACCGACGCCCCCGGCCAATACACCTTCTGGGATTATCAGGCGGGCGCATGGCAGAAAAACCAGGGCTTGCGCATCGATCATCTCCTGCTGTCGCCGCAGGCCAGCGACCGGCTCATTGATGCGGGGATCGACAGCTATGTGCGCGCCTGGGAGAAACCATCGGATCACGTGCCGGTCTGGATCGATCTCGACCTTGAGGCGGCCTGAGCCCATCCCTCTTTTGCACGCGCGGGCGGCGAGTGGTCAGTCCCTGCGGGATCAGTCCTTGCGGCCTTGCACCCAGTGCTCGAGCATCTGCAGCGCCATCGCCCGGTCGTCGTCGGACGCCCTGGCGATCGCCTTGTTGTAGCTTTCCTTGATCCAGGTCTCGTCCGCCGTGGCGCTGTCACGCGCCAGCGTCAGCCACATCAGTCCGCGGGCGGCCTGACGCGGCAGCTGATCGCCATTGAACAGCATCTGACCGAGCATGGCTTGGGCCTGATGCTGGCCCTTTTGGGCAGCAAGGCCAAGCCAGCGCGCCCCATAACGGAAGTCATCGCGGGAGGAGCCGGCGCTCTTCAGATAGAGCCGGGCCAGATCATACTGCGCATCCGCATTGCCGAAATACGAGGCCGCGTAGGAGAACATCTCCCTCGCCCGCTCCGGATCGGACTGGATCTTCGAATTCGGAATGCCGTTGAGGTAATACCGGCCGAGCGCCACAAAGGCGTTGGCGACGATCGCTGCCTGCGGCGCCGACGGGCTGTCTTCCGCATGGGCATTGGCAATGCGGCTGAAATACTCGAAGGCGCGCAGATCGTCCTGGGCGACGCCATCGCCATCCGCGTACATCCTGCCCAGTTTCCACTGGGCGATGGGATGGCCGCCTTCAGCGGCATATTGCAACGAGGTCAACGAGGTGTCGGTCGCGGACTGGGGGACCACCTTCTTCAAGGCTGCGGCAGCGGCAGCGCCAGGCTGACCTGAAACCACCGGAATCGCCGCGTCCTGATTGACCGGCGCTCCGTCGAAGGCGAATCCCTGCGTGGCCACCGGCGTGGCCCCTAAAATCAACGCAAAAATGATACGCTCAGATATCCGCATAACACAATTTCTCGTGCGCTCCGCCCGGATGGGTTACGGCGCCGGCCACCGCCGGCCCGACCTGCTGGGCGTATTTCCAGAGTGCACCCGACGTATGATTGGTCTCGCGCGGCTTCCATTTGGTTTTACGCTCGGCCAGCTCCGCCTCGGTCAACTTTACGTTAAGAGTCCCGACATCGGCGTCGATTTCGATGATGTCACCGTTCTGCAACAGCGCGATCGGCCCGCCGACCGCCGCTTCCGGCCCGACATGACCGATGCAGAAGCCGCGGGTCGCGCCGGAGAACCGGCCGTCGGTGATCAGGGCAATCTTGCCGCCCATGCCCTGCCCGGTCAGCGCCGCCGTGGTCGAGAGCATTTCGCGCATGCCGGGACCGCCGCGCGGCCCCTCATAGCGGATCACGATGACCTCGCCTTCTTTGTAGGTCTTCTTCTGCACCGCCTCGAAGGCATCCTCTTCGCGATCGAAGCAACGGGCAGGACCGGTAAACTTCAACTTCGACATGCCCGCGACCTTCACGATCGCGCCTTCGGGCGCGAGATTCCCCTTCAAGCCAACCACACCGCCAGTGACGGTGATCGGCTTGTCGGCGGACCGCACTACATCCTGGTGCGGATTCCATTTCACGCTCTCGAGGTTTTCGGCGATCGTCCGGCCCGTGACCGTCAGGCAGTCGCCATGCAAGTGGCCGTTGTCGAGCAGCGTCTTCATCAAAAGCGGTATGCCACCAGCCTCAAACATATCTTTGGCGACATAACGACCGCCCGGCTTCAAATCCGCGACATATGGTGTCTTTTTGAAGATTTCGGCGACGTCGAAAAGGTCGAATTTGATACCGCATTCGTGGGCGATCGCCGGTAGATGCAACGCAGCATTGGTCGACCCTCCGGAAGCTGCCACCACAGCGGCGGCATTTTCCAATGCGCGGCGCGTGACGATGTCGCGCGGCCGGATATTAAGGGCAATCAACTCCATGACCTTTTCGCCGGCGGTCATGCAAAACGCATCGCGAATTTCGTAGGGCGCAGGCGCCCCGGCCGAGTATGGCAATGCCAGTCCGATCGCCTCGGATACCGTCGCCATGGTGTTGGCGGTGAATTGTGCGCCGCACGCGCCGGCTGACGGGCAAGCCACCCGCTCGATTTCATCGAGATCGGCATCCGACATGGCGCCGACCGAATGCTTGCCGACGGCCTCGAACATGTCCTGCACCGTGACCTGCTGGCCGCGGAAATTGCCGGGAAGGATCGAGCCGCCATAGATGAAGATCGAGGGCACGTTCAGCCGGACCATCGCCATCATCATTCCCGGCAACGACTTGTCGCAGCCGGCCAGACCAATCAGCGCATCGTAGGCGTGGCCTCGGATGGTCAGTTCGACTGAATCGGCGATGCATTCGCGCGACGGCAGCGACGAGCGCATGCCGTCATGGCCCATGGCGATACCGTCCGTCACAGTGATGGTGCAGAATTCGCGCGGGGTACCGCCGGCGGAGGCAACCCCCTTCTTGACCGCCTGCGCCTGGCGCATCAGCGAAATGTTGCAAGGCGCGGCCTCGTTCCAGCAGGATGCCACGCCGACGAACGGCTGGTGGATCTGCTGGGTTGTCAATCCCATGGCGTAGAGATACGAGCGATGGGGCGCCCGTTCCGGGCCCTCCGTCACGTGACGGCTCGGCAATCTCAACTTGATGCTGGTCTTGGCGTCCATCGCGAACCTGTCTCCCCAGCCATCTCTTTTCGACCCCGGGAAATCGATCCTAAAAAGGGACCGGATTTCCCATCGCCTTCGCGAGCGCCGTGGCCTTCAGCCTACGAAGGAGTGATTTCATGGAGGGGTGTGGCTAAAAAGCGGCGCAGACAAGAGCGAGTTCGGATGAGGGTTAAATCTTCAGTAACTGTTGCCTTCAAGCAACAATCGTTGCGTTGGAGCAACCCTTCACTGATCGCATGGCGACCGCCCTTTCGCCTGGCTATGCCGGCGGAAGGTCAGCGACCGGCAGGCGCCGAATATCCACCGTTGTAGCGGTACCCTTCTGGTTGCACTGCATCATAAGCCGGCGCCACATAGGCATTGCTGTCGCGGACGGACGCACGGTGATGAACCCTGCCCTGCTGATGCCCGGAGGGGGCGGCGAACTGCACCGCGGACAAGGCGATCAGCGCCGATCCGGCAATCGTCAAAATTGTTTTTCTCATTTTCATTCTCCTCGATCAGCCGCGGTGCAAGGCCCGGCGCCCTGCGTCTCGCGCTGTATTCAAAGGAGATAGGATCGGCGACGACAAATATTACTCAGCCGGGGGATCACGAAGCGGCGAGCAAATTCTTTGTTCAAAAAAGATTCCGGCTAAATATTCAGCACGCGGCCATAGGCATCCAGCACCGCCTCCTTCATCATCTCCGACAGCGTCGGGTGCGGGAACACGGTGTGCATCAATTCTTCTTCCGTGGTCTCCAGATTCATCGCCACCACATAACCCTGGATCAGTTCGGTGACTTCGGCGCCGATCATGTGCGCGCCGAGCAATTGGCCGGTCTTCTTGTCGAAGATCACCTTTATCAATCCCTGATCCTCGCCGAGCGCGATCGCCTTGCCGTTGCCGACGAACGGGAAACGGCCGACGCGAATCTCGCGGCCGCCCTCTTTCGCTCTCGCCTCCGTCAGACCGACTGAAGCGATTTGCGGATTGCAATAGGTGCAGCCGGGAATGAGATTTTTGTCCATCGCATGCGGATGCAGGCCCTTGATGGCCTCGACGCACACCACGCCTTCGTGCTCGGCCTTGTGCGCCAGCATCGGCGGACCTGCGACGTCACCAATGGCATAGATGCCGGGCACGTTGGTCTTGCCGTAGCCGTCGATCACCACGCAGCCACGCTCGGTTTTTACGCCGAGTTTGTCGAGCCCAAGACGCTCGATATTGCCGACCACGCCGACCGCCGAAATCACCCGCTCGAATTCGACCGTCTGCGCCTTCTTGCCGTCGTCGATGGTGGCGACCACGCTGTCGCTCTTCTTCTCAAGCTTTGTCACCTTGGTGTTGGTGAGGATCTTGATGCCCTGCTTTTCGAAGCGCTTGCGCGCCAGCCCGGCGATTTCGGCGTCCTCGACAGGAAGGATCTGCGGCAGCACCTCGACCACGGTCACGTCCGCGCCCATGGTGTGGAAGAACGAGGCGAATTCGATGCCGATCGCGCCGGAACCAACGACCAATAGCGACTTCGGCATTTTCTCCGGCACCATGGCCTCGAAATAGGTCCAGACCAGCTTCTTGTCAGGCTCGAGCCCCGGCAGCACACGCGGCCGCGCGCCGGTCGCCAGAATGATATGCTTGGCCTGGTAGGCCCCCTCGCCCAGCGCGCCCTTCGGCGCCTCGACGGCGGATTTCTTCACCGTGATCTTGCCGGGCGCATCGATGGCGGCCTCGCCCCAGATGATCGTCACCTTGTTCTTTTTCATCAGGAAGCCGACGCCGTCATTGAGGCGTTTGGCGACGCCGCGCGAGCGCTGCACCACGGCCTTGGCGTCGTAGGAGACTTTCTCGGCCGAGAGTCCGTAATCCCCGGCGTGCTGCATGTAGTGGTAGATTTCCGCCGAGCGCAGCAGCGCCTTCGTCGGGATGCAGCCCCAGTTCAGGCAAATGCCGCCGAGATAGGATTTCTCCACGATCGCGGTCTTGAAACCAAGCTGCGCCGCGCGAATGGCGGTGACGTAGCCGCCGGGACCAGAACCGATGATGATGATATCGAAGGATGTGTCGGCCATGGTTACTCGCTCTTCGCTATTAGAATGCGCCCCTTCGTCTTTGCGAGGAGCACTTGCGCACAAGCAATCCAGCTTGCCCGCGTCACACTGGATTGCTCGCTCGCAATGACGACATAAGTCACATTTACGTCACACCATCATCATGACCGGGTTTTCGATCAGCATCTTGAACGCACCGATCAGTTCCGCGCCGAGCGCGCCATCAACTGCGCGGTGATCGCATGACAGCGTCACGCTCATGATGTGGGCTGCTTCGATCTTGCCATTGCGGACGACCGCGCGCTCCTCGCTGGTGCCGACCGCCAGGATGGTCGCATGCGGCGGGTTGATCACGGCGGTGAAATCCTTGATGCCGTACATGCCGAGATTGGAGACGGCCGTGGTGCCGCCCTGATATTCCTCCGGCTTGAGCTTGCGCGCCCGCGCGCGCGCGGCGAAATCCTTCATTTCGCCTGAGATCGTCGACAGCGATTTGGTTTCGGCCTTGCGAATGATCGGCGTGATCAGCCCGCCCGGCATCGCAACCGCCACCCCGATATCGGAATGCTTGTGCTTGAGCATGCCGGATTCGGTCCAGCTCACATTGCAATCGGGTATCCGCTGCAGCGCGATCGCCATCGCCTTGATGACGAAGTCGTTGACCGAAAGCTTGTAGAGCGGCCTCTTCTCCTTGTCCTTCGGCGCCGCGGCGTTGATCTCCTCGCGCGCGGCGAGCAGTTTGCCGATATCGCAGTCCATCGTCAGATAGAAATGCGGGACGGTCTGCACCGAGGCCGTGAGCCTTTGCGCAATCGTGCGGCGCATCCCGTCGTGCGGCACGACCTCGTAGCTGCCCGGTTCGAACAGCGCGAGTATCTGCTTGTCCGACATCGCCGGCGCAAACACCGGCGCGCCGGCTGGCGTTGCCGCAGGCGCTTTCAGCTCCTTGCCGGACTTGGCTTCCTCGACGTCACGGGCAATGACACGGCCATGCGGGCCCGACCCGTTGATGTGCGCAAGCTCGATGCCGGCCTCTTTGGCAAGACGACGGGCGAGCGGCGATGAAAAGGTCCGCGCATGACCATTGGTCTGCGGAACTGAAGCCGCCACCTGTGGCGCCGGAGCCTTTGCCGCCGCTGAAGGCGGTGGCGGCGCGGCCGGCGTCGCAGCGGCGGGCGCTGGTGCGGGAGCAGCGGCCTTCGGCGGCGCGCTCGCGGCGCCTGCCCCTGCCGACTTGATGTCCTCGCCGTCGCCGGCAAGCACCGCGATCACATCATTGACCGCGACATCTTGCGTTCCCTCAGGTATCAGAATTTTCGCGATCGTGCCCTCATCGACCGCCTCGACTTCCATGGTCGCCTTGTCGGTCTCGATCTCCGCGATCACGTCGCCGGATTTGACCTTGTCGCCCTCTTTCTTGAGCCACTTGGCAAGGTTGCCCTTCTCCATCGTCGGCGACAGCGCCGGCATCAGAATGTTGATCGGCATACTGACCTCACAGGATATTCTGCTTGTTGTCTTCCATCGCTTTCGGAAGCCAACCAAAGACCGTTTGGGTGTCACCGGCACCCGATGAAAGATCGACGACCCGCTTCAATTGCCGATATCGCCCTGCCAGAGGCGCTCGTTAGCGGCAATCGATCGCCATGATTTCATCATGTTGACCGATCGCTCGTCCGCAAGATCGATAAAGGGAATGCCGAATTGCGTCAGGATATCCTTGCTCCCGGGAAACGTAACGGACTCGCCGATCACCAGAAGCGAAAGCTTGAAAAGCCCGATCGCGCCCGCGCACATCGAACAAGGCGACAGCGTCGTATACATGACGGTGTCATGAAACGGAATCAGCCCAGCGTTGCGCATGCACGACATCTCGCCGTGAAGAATGACGTTCTGCTCCTGCACCCTGCGGTTATGTCCGCGCGCAATGATTTTCTTGTCGCGCGTCAACACCGCCCCGATCGGCAGGCCGCCCTCGGCGATGCTGATCTCCGCCTCGCGAATGGCCTCAGCCATGAAATCGAAATGATAGGATTCAATTGCCACAGTCAGTGCCCCTGTTGCGACCGCGGCGCAGTGCTGCCCGTGTCGGTGGGCCGCGCGATTTCGGCTTCGAACATGTCGATAATACGCCTCAACGCTTCATCCTCGCTGTAGGCGCTCTCGCGCGCATAGACGCGCGAGGCATGGCGCGCGACGTCAACCAGCAGCAAGCCCCACATATCCGGCTCCTCGAACGCGCGAGCGAATGCGATGGAAAGTCCGCCGTCAACCACAAAGGCACGCAACACTTCCGTGGCATCTTCGCGGCCCATCACGTCTGGCGGCAACGGCTGCTCCCTGGGACCGGCCATGCGTCACCGATACGAAACGGCCTTGGCGGCCGCGACCACCTCGGCCACCGAGGGCAATGCGAGCTTTTCGAGATTGGCGGCATAGGGCATCGGCACATCCTTGCCCGAAACCCGCGCCACCGGCGCATCGAGATAGTCGAAGGCGTGCTCCATGATCCTTGCGGCGACTTCGGCCCCGACGCCGTTTTGCTGCCAGCCCTCCTCCACGGTTACGGCGCGGCCGGTTTTCTTGACCGAGGCGACGATCGTGTCGGTATCCAGCGGACGCAGCGTCCGCAGATCGACGACCTCAGCTTCGATGCCTTCCTTCGCCAGTTCGTCGGCGGCCTTCAGCGCGTATGTCATGCCGTTCGACCATGAGATGATCGTGACATGGCCGCCGGTTCGGACCACGCGCGCCTTGCCGATCGGGATCACATAGTCGTCGAGTTTCGGCACCTCGCCGGAATGGCCGTACAGCACTTCGTTTTCGAGGAATATTACCGGGTTAGGATCGCGGATCGCGGCCTTCAACAGCCCCTTGTAATCGGCGGCCGAAAACGGTGCGATCACCTTGAGGCCTGGAATCTGCGAATACCAGGCGGAGTAATCCTGGCTGTGCTGGGCGGCGACCCGCGCAGCCGCACCGTTCGGGCCACGAAACACGATCGAGCATCCCATCTGCCCACCCGACATATACAGCGTCTTTGCCGCAGAGTTGATGATCTGGTCCATGGCCTGCATGGCAAAATTGAACGTCATGAACTCGACGATCGGCTTCAGGCCGGCCATCGCCGCGCCGACGCCAATCCCTGCAAAGCCATGCTCGGTGATCGGCGTGTCGATCACGCGACCGGCGCCGAATTCCTGCAGCAGTCCCTGGCTGACCTTGTAGGCGCCCTGATATTCCGCGACCTCTTCGCCCATCAGGAACACATCGGGGTCCCTGCGCATTTCCTCAGCCATGGCGTCGCGCAAGGCATCGCGGATGGTCATCGTCACCATCTCGGTACCTTCGGGAACTTCCGGATCGGGCTCGGCGATCGCCTTCGGCGCAGCGGTCGTCTGCGGCGCATGGATCATCGGCTGGCCTTCGCCGACCGGCGACTCGGCGACTTCATGCGCGACAGCGGGCGCAAGGGGGGCCGCCTTCGGCGCAGATGCCTTGCCGAGATCGGCGGCGCTCTCGCCGTCGGCCAAAATGGTTGCGATCGGTGTGTTGACGGCGACGTCCGCGGTGCCTTCGGGGATCAGGATCTTGCCGAGAGTGCCCTCATCGGTCGCCTCGACTTCCATCGTCGCCTTGTCGGTTTCGATTTCTGCGATGACATCGCCCGACTTGATCGCCTCGCCTTCCTTCTTCAGCCATTTGGCGAGGTTGCCCTTCTCCATGGTCGGCGAAAGCGCAGGCATCAGTACTTGAATTGGCATATCAGCTCCGGAAATTCACTCTTTAAGCTGCGCGTAGCATGGGCGTTCAACGATAGACATCGGTCCACAATTCGGACGCATCGGGTTCAGGGTCATGCTGCGCGAAGTCGGCGGCGGCGTTGACGATCTCCCGCACCTCCGCGTCGATGGCCTTCAATTCCTGCTCGCTCATTTTTGCGGCGAGCAAACGGTTGCGAACCTGCTCGATCGGGTCCTGGTCGTGGCGGACCTTTTCGACCTCCTCACGGGTACGATATTTCGCAGGGTCCGACATCGAGTGCCCGCGGTAACGGTAGGTCTGCATTTCCAGGATGAAGGGTCCGTTGCCGGCGCGGCACCAGGCGACGGCCCTGTCACCCGCGGCCTTCACCGCGCGAACGTCCATGCCGTCGACCTGTTCACCCGGAATGTTGAAGGAGATGCCGCGCTTGGAAAAATCGGTTTGGGCGGAGGAACGCGTCACGGAGGTGCCCATCGCGTAGCGGTTGTTCTCGATGATGTAGATCACCGGAAGCTTCCACAGCTCCGCCATGTTGAAGCTTTCATAGACCTGGCCCTGGTTCGAAGCGCCGTCGCCGAAATAGGCCAGGCTGACAAAATCGTTACCGCGATAGCGGTTGGCGAAAGCAAGTCCGGTCCCCAGCGAGACCTGGGCGCCAACGATGCCGTGGCCGCCAAAGAAGTTCTTCTCCTTGCTGAACATATGCATGGAGCCGCCCTTGCCCTTGGAATAGCCGCCATGGCGTCCGGTCAGTTCGGCCATCACGCCTTTGGCTTCCATCCCGCAAGCCAGCATATGCCCGTGGTCACGGTATCCGGTTATGACCTGATCGCCCTTCTTCAGGGCCATCTGCATACCGACGACGACTGCTTCCTGACCGATGTAGAGATGGCAGAAGCCGCCGATCGCGCCCATTCCGTAGAGCTGGCCGGCCTTTTCCTCGAACCGCCGGATCAGCAGCATGTCGCGCAACGCGCTCAGTTCCTGTTCCCTGGTGAATTCCGGGGGGATGTCGGCACCGTTTCCCTTTTCCTGAGCGATTTCTTTCGCGACGGTTTTCTTCGGTGCGGCCATGGCATTTCCGGATGAGAGAACGAATAGCTCTCTCTAACCCAACTCAAACCGCCATGAAAGGATTGCGTGCGATTGCGAAAAATTCGCTATGCCGCAGTGCAATGCGGCGCGACATTTTCGAAATTGATTTCGCAGCTTTTTGTAATTTGACGATCAGTTCGGATTGACGGTCCGAACCAGATCACGCGGGTTGGCGTAATCGAGCTGATAGCGCGCGCGCTCGTCGAGCATATCGGGGTCGACCCGGTCCGATCGCAGCAGCGAGACGCGCTGCTCGCTCTCGGCACGCTCCCGCTTCAGGCGCGCCAGCTCGGAGGTCAGCGCGATGATCTCCTGATCGAGTTCTTGCCGCGCATTCAGCCCATACTTGCCGGTATAGGCGTTGATGCCGAAATAGCCGACCATCCCCGCCACCATCATATAGAGGGCGAGCCCGGTGAGAAATGACTTGAGTCGGCGGCGGGAGACCATGGGCCAAGCATGCGACGCCCCGGTTAACGGAATGCTAACTCACGGGGCCATATTCACGGGGAGCACCAGATCGGCCAGCGCGCTACCCTGGCGGCGCCAGCAAATAATGCAAGTGCATGGATCGCAGGTATTGGTCGAAGCCCCGGCCCACCAAGAAATCAGGCCGCCTTTTCGGCGGCCTGATCTGTCAAACGCGAAAAAAGCCGCGGTCAGAGCAGGGGATTCCAGGCCGACGGAATAAGCCGGTATTTCGTGCCGTCCTTCTCGACATGGCCGATCGACGGGAAGGTGAAGTGGAATCCTACCACCGTCGCCTTCTCGGCCGCCGCCATGTCGTAGAATTTATGCCGCGTCTCCTGCGCCAGCACCGGGTCCACGTCGTAGGCGACGTGCCAATCCGGATTGCGCAGGAACAGCTCGGGAATGTTGGTGACATCGGACTGGATCAGGATCGTCGAACCGCCTGAGGCCACCGCGAAGGCCGTGTGTCCCGGCGTATGACCGGGCGCGGCGATCGACGTGATGCCGGGCGCGACTTCCTTGCCCCAGTCATACTTCGTCACCTTGGATTCGATGCCGGCGTAGATCTTTTTCACATTGGCGAAATAATTTTTCATCATTTCGCTGGACTGGGCCTTGGCGGCGTTCTCATCGCTCATCCAGAATTCCCAGTCCTTCGCCGGCACCATGATTTCCGCGTTCGGGAAGGCCATGGAGCCGTCGGCGGCCCGAATGCCGTTGGTGTGGTCGGGATGCAAATGTGACATCAGCACGACATCGATGCTCTTGGGATCCACGCCCGCGGCGGCGAGATTTTGGATCGTGCGTCCGACCGCGCCCTTGGTCGGCTCATAGGTGGCGATCCCGTTGCCGCTGTCAATCAGCACCAGCTTGCTGCCCGTGTTGATGAGTTGTGGGTTGAACGGCACCGTGACCATGCCCTTCGGCATGTAGGCGGCTTCGGCGGCCGCAAGCGCTTCTTCCTTCGGCACGTTCGTGACGAACTATCGGGCATCGGGAAGGAGCGTGCGCCGTCGTTGATCGAGGTGCATTCGTAGGCGCCGACCTTGTAGCGATAGAAACCTGGCGCCTGCGCGGCGGTGGGCGGAACCGCGGCACGCGCGGTCAGCGCGCCCAACGGCGTCAAGGCAGTCGCAGCACCGGCGGCGGCGGCGCCGGCTAGAAAATGGCGGCGGCTCAGATCATTCATGAAAGGTTCTCCCCCTGGTCTGTGTTCGCGCTTTCGCGCTCTGATTTCGGTGCAAATGTTCCTCCGTTGCGCGCCAAACGCAAGCCACTTTGTTATGTGCACGCGCAACTTTTGGCGTCGAAAACCTTTCGACGCCAGAAATCCGCAGGGTGGTTGGCGCGTCAGCTTACTTGACCAATTCCCAGAAGATTCCGACCACCGCGACATAGCCAAGCGTGAAGATCAGCGTCCTCAGATAGGGAAGGCCGAGCAGATACACGACGGCATGGGCGAGCCGCAGCCAGAAGAAGGCCATTGCCCAGAATGCGGTCATCGCATTGGCCTTGCCGGCCAGATGAACCACGATCACGAGCGCTGCGAACGGCGCGAAGCTCTCGACCGCGTTCAGATAGGCCCGATCGGCGCGCTTGCCCCACAGCGGAACCGGCCGTGGCGTGGGATCAAGATAGTTTTGAGGTGTCAGCAATCCGTTGGTCATCGACTGGCAGACGATGTAGGGAATCCACAACGACGCCGTCAGAATTGCGGTAAAGGCGAGATACTTCAGGTCCGCAGACATTGATTTCCCCCTCTTTAAAAAACTTGTTTCAACAACTCCTGTCGCTTGGTGCGCCGGGCAAATATTCGCGTAAGGTCGTCTTTCCGATCGCAGGCGCTGCCCGTCATCAGCCCTTGTTCGGATTAATCAGATATTTTTCGCCCGTCGCGCGCTTGGCGTAGACGGCGATGTGGGAAAGCTGCAGTGCCTCCTGCAAGGAGACCACCTGCGTATAATGGCTGGCAAAGGTGGTCTTGAGCTCGGCAACGACGCGCTGACGCAGCTTTGCCCCTTCGGCCGGACCGATCTTTTGCAGGAACGGAAACAACAGCCAGCCGCCTACCCCCCAGGTCATCCCGAACGCCCGGTTCAACTCGGTCGGGCGCAGGTCGAGGCCCCCATAGATATAGACCTGCTTGTGCACGTTCGATCCGTAGCGGCTGTAGACTTTTGCCGTTTTGTTGATCGCAGCCTCCATGCAGGTGAGGATTTGCCCCGCCAGCTTGCCGCCGCCGATGGCGTCGAACGCCAGCGTCGCGCCGGTTTCTGACAAGCGCATTGGTCAGATCGTCCATAAAGGTCGGCGCGGTGGAATCGACAACATATTTCGCCCCTATCTTGCGCAGGATCTCGGCCTGCTGCGGGCTGCGAACGATGTTGACGAGAGCGACGCCGTCCTTGAGGCAGATCTTGTTGAGCATCTGGCCAAGGTTGGATGCGGCCGCGGTATGCACCAGGGCCTTGTGACCCTCGCGCCGCATCGTCTCGACCATGCCGAGCGACGTCAGCGGATTGACGAAACAGGAAGCACCCTCGGCAGGCGTGATGCCGTCTGGCAGCACGAGACAGTCAGCCGCGCGCATCGTGCGGTATTGCGCATACATGGCGCCGCCGATCATTGCGACCGTCCTGCCCATCAACGCTTTCGCAGCCTCGGACGATCCGGTCTTGATGACCACCCCGGCGCCCTCATTGCCGACCGGCATGGATTCGTCGAGCCGTCCCGCCATGGCGCGCATCGCCGCTTCCGGAACCTTTGCTGTAATCACCGGCGCCTCCTTGGTGCCGGAGGCTTTCGCCGTCGTCACGTCGGCGGCGCCGATCAGCAGGCCAAGGTCGGACGGATTGATCGGCGAAGCCTCGACGCGGACCACGACCTCGTCGGCCGATGGTTCGGGGATCGGGACATTGACCAGCGATATCTCGAGTTCGCCGCTCTTCTTGATTATCGAGCGAAGCTGCAGCCCGGTTTTGCTGTCGGCGCTCATCACCATCCTCCCCGTTTTTGGCTCAACCAAATTTGGCCGGGAATGTTCTCGCGTTGGCGGGGAAACGCAAGCCTCATCGCACCGGCGAACTCATCCCTCTGCCGTTCCCGGGCAGCGCCTCAAGCCAGCGCCTTCAGCGCCGCCCTGCCCGCATATATTGCCTGGCTTCCCAATTCCTGCTCGATGCGCAGCAGCTGATTGTACTTGGCGGTGCGGTCCGCGCGCGCCAGCGAGCCGGTTTTGATCTGCCCGCAATTGGTGGCGACCGCGAGATCGGCGATGGTGGAATCCTCGGTCTCGCCGGAGCGGTGCGACATCACGGCGGTGTAGCCGGCCTTGTAGGCCATCTCGACCGCGCTGAGTGTTTCCGTCAGCGTGCCGATCTGGTTGACCTTGACCAGAATGGAATTGGCGCGGCCGTTTTTGATGCCGTCGGCAAGCCGGGTGACATTGGTGACGAACAGATCGTCGCCGACCAGCTGGCATTTGCCGCCGATGAGATCGGTCAGTTCCTTCCAGCCGTCCATATCGTCTTCCGACATGCCGTCCTCGATGGAGACGATCGGATAACGCGCGGCGAGATCGGCGAGATATCTTGCCTGCTCGGACCGCGAACGGGTCTTGTTCTCGCCGCCATAGACGTAAGCGCCGCCCTTGAAGAATTCGGTGGCGGCGCAATCGAGCGCCAGCATGACGTCGCTGCCCGCCTTGTAACCGGCCTTGCCGATCGCCCCCATGACGAATTCGAGTGCGGCATCCGCCGACGGCAGGTTCGGCGCGAAACCGCCTTCATCGCCGACATTGGTGTTATGACCCGCCTTCTTCAGTTCCGATCGCAGGGTATGGAAGATTTCCGAGCCGCAGCGCAGCGCCTCGGCAAAGGTCTTCGCGCCGACCGGCATGATCATGAATTCCTGGAAGTCGATCGGGTTGTCGGCATGCACGCCGCCATTGATGATGTTCATCATCGGCACCGGCAACGTCCGCGCCGAGGTGCCGCCGACGTAACGATAGAGCGGCATGTCGAAGGATTCCGCGGCGGCCTTCGCGCAGGCGAGCGAGACACCGAGAATGGCGTTGGCGCCGAGCCGGCTCTTGTTCGCCGTTCCATCGAGATCGATCATGACCTGGTCGATCTGAACCTGCTCCTCGACGGCCATATCGTTGAGCGCTTCAAAGATTTCGCCGTTCACGGCCGCGACCGCCTTCTGCACCCCTTTGCCGAGGTAGCGCGCCTTGTCGCCATCGCGCAGCTCGACCGCCTCATGCGCGCCGGTGGAAGCACCGGACGGCACCGCCGCCCGGCCCACCGAGCCGTCCTCCAGCACCACGTCGACCTCGACCGTGGGATTGCCGCGGCTATCGAGAATTTCGCGGCCGATGATATCGACGATGGCGGTCATGAGTGCCTCTTCTGCAAAGCCCGATTTGAGCGATTGGCGCTGCTTCTACAGCAAGCCACCGCGGCGGAAAAGGTTGCCTTGCCCGTGACGTCGCCCGACGAATTGTCTAATAACGCGGCAACGGAGACAAAGGTATGTCCAGGAAGCCCCGAAAATCATCAAAGTCGGCGTCGGTTTCATCCGGTCTGCAGCTCGGCCGCGCGGTCAAATGGCCCACGACGCCCGATGCGGCGAAACTCGACCGCGTGCCCAACCCGCAAAAGGATACGAATTACGTGGTGCGGTTCACGGCGCCGGAATTCACCTCTCTTTGCCCCGTGACCGGCCAGCCGGATTTCGCGCATCTTGTGATCGACTACGTGCCGGGCCAGTGGCTGCTGGAGTCGAAATCCCTGAAACTCTATGTCGCGAGTTTCCGCAATCATGGCGCCTTCCATGAAGACTGCACGGTGGCGATCGGCCAAAGGATCGCAGCGGAAATCAAGCCGAAATGGCTGCGCATTGGCGGTTACTGGTATCCGCGTGGCGGCATTCCGATCGACGTGTTCTGGCAGACCGGCAGGCTTCCCAAGGGGATGTGGATTCCCGATCAGGGCGTCGCGCCCTATCGCGGGCGCGGGTGATCCGGTCGCCGCTGCACCGAAACGTCATGGAAGCCCGCGTCGATCGTACGGCCCCTCCTCTCACGCGATAGGCTGCACCATTTGATCGATATAATCGATTGCTTTGACTTTTATAATCTGTTTGATTAATCAATCTGAGACATCGATATTGGTTGGGTAAGCCGATGGAGCCCAACGCATGACCAGTCCAACTTCCCGACCCGTTTCGCATACCGGCCTCGTCGTTTCGCTTGACCGAAATGCCGCCGAGATCGCGCCTTCAGGACCACTGCGTGTGTGCGGCAGAGCCATCCTGGCTACTCTGCCGGGCTTGCTGCTGGCGTCGGCGGTGGCGACATCCGGATATCTGCTCCGCCGGTTACCGGGGATGACGACGTTCAGCCCGTTGATCCTCGCCATCCTGCTCGGCGTGGCCTTTCATAACCTCGTCGGCACGCCCGCATTCGCCAAGTCGGGCGTCACCTTCAGTTTGCGGCAATTATTACGCGCCGGCATCGTCCTGCTCGGGCTTCAATTGACCATCACCGAGGTGATCGAGGTCGGCGGCCGCGGCATCCTCATCATCGCGGCGACGCTGGTGGCGACTTTCGTCTTTACCCTCTGGATGGGCAAAGTGCTGGGCGTCGATCGCAAACTGGCGCAGCTGATCGCGGCCGGAACCTCCATTTGCGGCGCGTCGGCTGTCATCGCCGCCAACACGGTGACCAGCGCCCATGATGAAGACGTCGCCTACGCGGTTGCCTGCGTGACCGTTTTCGGATCGGTGGCGATGTTTACCTACCCGCTCCTCCCCGAGCTTTTGCACCTCGATCCGCACGCTTTCGGGCTCTGGACCGGCGCTTCGATTCACGAGATTGCCCAGGTCGTCGCCGCGGCTTTCCAGGATGGAAAGACGGCCGGAGAATTCGGAACCATCGCAAAACTATCCCGCGTCATCCTGTTGGCGCCCACCGTGATAGCGCTAGGGCTGACGACGGCGCGCAACCCTGCAAAGCGCGATCCGGCCGCGATGGCGTCCTCGTCGCGGCCTCCGATGCCCTGGTTCGTGCTCGGCTTTGTGGCGCTGGTCGGGCTCAACAGCCTGATCACCATTCCGGCCGCCGATAAAATCTGGATGGCTTCGGTGACGACCTTTCTGCTGTCCGTTGCCTTGGCGGCGATGGGACTGGAGACCGACATCCGCAAACTCACGGCACGAGGCATTCGACCCGCGCTGCTGGGTGCGCTGGCCTTCCTCTTTATTGCAAGCTTCAGCCTTGCCCTCATCAAACTCATTGGATAGCGGCCGATGACCCTGGAACAGCTTCGTATCTTCGTCGCGGTTGCGGAAAAACAACACGTCACGCGGGCCGCGGGCGAACTGAACCTGACGCAATCGGCGACGAGCGCGGCCATCGCTGCGCTCGAAGCCCGTTACGGCGTCAATCTGTTCGACCGCATCGGCCGGGGTGTCGCGCTGACGCAGACCGGCCGCGATTTCCTGATCGAGGCCCGTGCCGTGCTGGCATGCGCCAAAGCCGCGGCGCAGGTTCTCAACGATCTGGCCGGGTTGAAACGCGGTTCGCTGACCATTGCCGCAAGCCAGACGATCGGAAACTACTGGCTGCCGGGCCGCATCCACGCCTTTCACACCGCCCATCCCGGCATCGATCTGCACCTCACCATCGCGAACACCGAGCAGGTCGCACGCGCTGTTCTGCAGGGAAGCGCCGATCTTGGGTTCGTCGAAGGCGATGTCGATGACGCCTTACTCGCGGCCAGAAAAATCGACGGAGATTCGCTGATTGTGGTCGTTGGCGCACAACACCCGTGGGTCAACCGGACAAAGATCGCACCTAAGGATTTGCCGACGACCGCCTGGGTGCTGCGGGAGCGTGGCTCCGGCACAAGGTCCATGTTCGAAGCGGCGCTTCGGCAATCCGGGATCAAGTTGTCCGATCTTCGGATTGCGCTGGAACTCCCCTCCAATGAAGCGGTCCGTAGCGCAGTCGAGGCCGGTGACGCCGCCACCGCGATTTCGGATCTGGTCGTGGCTCAATCGATCGTCGCCAAGACCCTGCACCGCGTCAGGTTCGATCTGCCGCGACGCTCATTCTACATCCTGCGGCACAAAGAGCGGCATACGAGCCGCATCGAACAAGCCCTGCTCAAGTCGCTCCATGAAACCGCGCCAGGCAGCTAAATCAGCCAGCGATCGGTCGGACGCACAAGCGCTGAATCTTCCTTGGCTGAATTCAATTCAACACGTCAATATACGCTAGTCTGCGGAAGCCTCAGTTATTGCAGGCAGGAAGCCCCCAACAAGGTGCACGCATGGAACTGGCCTCTGACATCGCCGACTTCACGAGACGCGACCTTTGCCTGCTCGGCAAGACCAAGCCCGTCCTGCTGACGGGAACGACTGGCCCTGCCGTCATCGTCGTGCACGAGATCTATGGTTTCACGCCTACCCTGGCGCGCTTTTGCCGCTGGGTGCGAGACGCCGGATTCCGTGTCTATGCGCCTATCCTGTTCGGCGAGCCGGATGCTGGTAACGCCGAGACGCCTTCCGTCACGCGTATCCTTTCCCTTTGCATATCCCGTGAGTTCACGATCCTGAGGGCCAACAAGTCCAGTCCGGTGACGGATTGGCTGCGCGCGCTCGCGCGCCTTGCCCACGATGAATGCGATGGCCCCGGCGTTGGCGCCATCGGCATGTGTGTCACGGGTGGCTTTGCTCTCTCCATGGCGCTTGACCCAGTCGTGCTGGCATCGGTTCTCGCCCAGCCCGGCCTGCCGGCCCTCAGCCCGGCCGCCCTTGATATCGCGCCCGCTGATCTGGCCCGAGTGCAGGAACGCACCCGTCACGGACTGGAAGTGCGGGGCTATCGCTTTGAAGGCGATACGCTCTGCCAAGCGTCGCGTTTTGCGACCTTGCGCACGGCGTTCGGGGCGGCCTTCGCCGGCACCGAACTGCCCGACAGCGCCGGCAACCCCGCCGGGATGAAGGCGCGGGGAAAGCCACCGCACTCGGTCTTTACCGGCGACCTCATCGATGGCCCCGGCCAACCGACACGCGCCGCGGTCGATGAGGTGATCGCCTTCTTACGCCAGGCTTTGCAGCGAACAGATTCAGCCGCGTAAGCCTATATGGCGCCTGCATCCGCCGGCCTCGTCTGACGCAACAGCCGCGCGCAGGCAAAGCCGAGCGCGATGATGATGACAGCGAACGTCAGCAAGGTCGGTACCTTGCCGACCGTCTGGATTCCAAACCCGTAGGCGATCGGGCCGACGGTCTGGCCCATGAAGAAGAAGAACGAGTGGAGCGACAGCGCGGTGGCGCGGGCTTCCGCGGAGAGTTCGCTGGCAAAAACCTGCAAGCAGCCATGGATCATGTAGAAACCCCAGCCCATGACCAGAAGGCTGATCGCCTGGATTTTCCAGCCGGGGCCGAACGCAACGACGGCGAGTTGCAGGCCGACCAGCGACGCGCCCGTGATCATCATGCCCTTGACGCCGAGCCGCGGCAAAAAGCGGGAAACCGTCATCGTATAGAACAGACCACCGACAGCGAATCCGGCGATGACAATCCCTGCGATCGACAGGCTGGTTTCACCGAGTTCGAACAGGAACGAGGCGAGGTAGGGAAACAATCCAAGCACGCAGCAGCCCTCGATAAAGACCGCGGCATAACAAAGCGCATTCGGATTGGAAAAGATGGTGCGATAGCCGTGACCGAGCGCCGACAGATTGGTTCTTGGCGTACGCGCCAACGCCGCGCCACGAAAGCCGGCAGCGACGGCAACCGACGCCACGACCACCAGCAGACCGAGCACCGCCAGCACCCCGCGCCAGCCCAGGAAGTCGCCGATAACACCGGAAAAGGAGGCGCCCAGCAGATTGCCGGTCATGGAGCCTGCGAGCGTGCGCCCGATCGCGACCTGGCGCTTTTCGGAAGCCACCAGATCGCTGGTCAAACTCAGCGCGACCGGAAAGACGCCACCGGAGCCTATGCCGGCGAGAATGCGGGTTGCGAACAATAGCGGAAACGACGTCGATATCGCGCCGAGGATGTTCGCAACGCCCAACAGCACAAGGCACACAATCATCAGCCGCGCCTTGCCGAACATATCCGCCGCCGCGCCAAGCACGGGTTGTACGATCGCGAAGGTGAAGGCGAACACCGCGGAGAAACTTGCAGCGGTAGCGATGCTCACGCTGAATTCGTCGGCGACGTGCGGCAGCACCGGATCGAGCGCGCGGGCCGACAGGCTGGCCGCGAACGTCGCGATTGCAATGATGTTGATTGCCGGCGGCATGCGCTGCTCGTGCGGCCGCAGTCCTGTTTGCGGCATCAGCGCGCCACGTTCGTTTCAAACTTCTTGGCGATCGCATCGAATGCCATCAGTGTCCGCACCAGGCCTTCGAACTCGCGCAACGGCACCATGTTTGGACCGTCGGAAGGCGCATGGTCGGGATCGGGATGGGTTTCGATGAAGACCCCGGCGACGCCGACCGCGACCGCGGCACGCGCCAGAACCGGCACAAATTCGCGCTCGCCGCCCGACGAGGCGCCCTTGCCGCCGGGTTGCTGCACCGAATGGGTGGCGTCGAAGATCACAGGCGCGCCGGTCGTGCGCGCCAGGATCGGCAGCGCCCGCATATCAGACACCAGCGTGTTGTAGCCGAACGAAGCGCCACGCTCGGTAACCAGCACGTTCGGGTTGCCGGCGCCGGTGATCTTGGCAACGACATTGGCCATGTCCCACGGCGCCAGGAACTGCCCCTTTTTTACGTTGACCACCTTGCCCGTTGCGGCTGCCGCCAGCAGCAAATCGGTCTGCCGGCACAGGAACGCCGGGATCTGCAGGACATCGACGGCTTGCGCCACGTCCGCGCATTGCGCGGCCTCGTGAACGTCGGTCAACACGGGCAAGCCCAGCGACGTGCGTATCTCCGCAAAGATCGGCAGTGCCTGGGCGAGCCCAATGCCGCGCGCAGCCGACGCGCTGGTACGATTGGCCTTGTCGAATGAGGTCTTGTAGACGAGGCCGATCTTCAGGCGGCCTGCGATCTCCTTCAACGCGGCGGCCACTTCGAGCGCATGCGCGCGGCTCTCGAGCTGGCACGGGCCCGCGATGATCGAAATCGGCAGCTGATTGCCGAATTTGACCGCCCCCGCGGAGACCACCGGCGCAGCTGAGATATTGGCGTTCAAAACGTTTCCTTTTTTCGGATCGCCCGTGACCATGCCGGGCGATGGCGACCGGATCAACCCTCGCTCACGCTTTCCCCAAAACGGTGGTTACCGGCCTTGGCTTCGCAATCAAGGTTACGCGGAATGGCGTAGCCTTATCCGCGTTGGAATACGCCCTCAATATCTATGCGGTCTCGAATATCAGGGTTGCGCCATGGGCGAGGTCCGGCGGTACGACCAGGCGTCCGGCATGTCGGCGGGAGGCAATTCCGTTTTGCCGGTGCAAGGCCTCAGCCTGGGCAATTTCGGCGCCGGTAAAGCGCATCGCGTCGAGTGCCATCCCCTTACCGATCGTCTCGATTGAAACGCCGAACTGATCGCGAAACGTGACCTGCTTCATGATTTCGATATCGCCATTCTCGGTGCGCGCCTTCAGGCCGGTCGCGCTCGAATGCAGCTCGCCGACGCCGGCGAATGCCTTCAGGAAATTTTGGTGACCGGCTGGATTGCTTGCGACCATCGCCACGCCCACCACATTCTTCGCATCGTTAGAGTGGGTCTGAAACGCCGGGTTCCAGAAATTCTGGGGAAAATGATGCTGGCACGCGGCGAAGCGCAGATTGGGCGATGCCACATCAGCAGCGAAGGCCAGCGAGAACGCGAGCTCGACCTGTGTCCCGTCCGGCTTTCTCCCTTCGCGCGCAAAGTCGAACACATCGAAACCGCCGATGCCGGCCGCTTCAAAGGCGCGCGCGTCGACGGCAGCATCGTGGCTGTTGAGGATCAGCATCGAGAAACCCTCACGGTGAGCGAGGAAGTCGCGATTGAAGGCGCCGAACGAAAAAGAGCGCGCGCCGTGCGGCACGATCTTTTCGGGCTCTGCGACTTCCAGGATCTCGATGTAGCAGTTCTTCAACTGCACAATGCGGTTGTGCGTGCCCCAGGGGTGGCGGTTACGGCCACCGACCGTAAATCCGGCACGGACGTAGAAATCCGCCGCCGCGTCGAGATCGCGGACCGCGTGCACGATGTGGTCGAGACCGTGGGGCATCCGAAACTGAGCCCTCCAAATCCGCTCACTTCACCGATGAGAATGCGGTCGGCACCAGCAATTGATTGACGACATTGCCGACAATCTGGCCGTCGGCCTCGGTTTTCGCGCGTGCGGCGATCCAGTCGGGATCGCTCTGAAACGCCGTCCATTTTTTCTCGCGCTCAGCCAGCGACTCCCAGGCAAGCAGATATGTCAGCTCCTGGTTGGATTCGCCGACCAGTGTCGTGAAGAAACCGGCCTGCCTGATGCCGTGTTTTTCAAACAGCTTCAGCGTGATGGTTTCGAAGCGCTTCAATAGCGCGGGCAGCCGTCCCGGCAGACAGCGATAGACGCGGGTTTCGTAAATCATAGGCGTAACTCCCTGATCTGTATTCCATGCGATGATGGGTATCGTTTTGTCGCAACAATCGGCGCGCCCGTCAAAGGCCGCCGATGCATGGCATCAAACCAGCCGCGACTGCACCATCGCTGCTTCAACGAAGGAGGCAAACAACGGATGCGGCTCGAAGGGACGCGACTTCAATTCGGGATGGAATTGCACCCCGATGAACCAGGGATGGTCCTCATATTCGACAATCTCCGGCAAAACGCCGTCCGGCGAAAGCCCTGAGAAACGCAGGCCATGCTGCTCGAGCCGATCCTTGTAGGCGGTGTTGACCTCATAGCGGTGGCGATGGCGCTCCGAAATCTCGGTGGCGCCACCATAAACCCCGGAAACCCGGCTGCCGCGCTTGAGCACCGCGGGATAGGCGCCAAGCCGCATGGTGCCGCCGAGATCGCCGTTCTTTGACCGCTGCTCCAGCTCGTTGCCCCGCAGCCATTCCGTCATCAGGCCAACGACCGGTTCGGACGTCGGGCCAAACTCGGTGGAATTCGCCTCCGCGATACCCACCAGATTGCGTGCCGCCTCGATTACCGCCATCTGCATTCCGAAGCAGATGCCGAAGTAGGGCACGTCGCGCTCGCGGGCGAACTGCGCCGCGCGGATCTTGCCCTCGGCGCCGCGCTGGCCAAAGCCACCGGGCACCAGGATGCCGTTGACGTGTTCGAGGAACGGCGCAGGATCTTCGTTTTCGAAGACCTCGCTCTCGATCCAGTCGAGATTGACCTTCACCTTGTTGGCAATGCCCCCGTGCGACAAGGCCTCGATCAGCGATTTATAGGCGTCCTTCATCCCGGTGTACTTGCCGACGATGGCAATCGTCACCGCGCCTTCGGGATTGCGTATCCGCTCGTTGATGACGTGCCAGCTTTGCAGCGCCGGCGGAAGCTTCGGCGCGATGCCGAACGCCGCCAGCACCTCGTCGTCGAGGCCGGCGGCGTGATAAGCCTCCGGGACGGCGTAGATGTTGTCGACGTCGCGCGCCTCGATCACAGCACTCTCGCGCACATTGCAGAACAGGCCGAGCTTGCGCCGCTCTTCCTTGGGGATCGGACGGTCGGTGCGACATAGCAGGATGTCGGGCTGGATGCCGATCGAGCGCAGTTCCTTGACCGAATGCTGGGTCGGTTTCGTCTTCAGCTCGCCGGCGCTCGGAATGAACGGCAGCAGCGTCAAATGAATATAGATGGCGTGGTCGCGCGGCAGATCGTTCTTGATCTGGCGGATCGCCTCGAAGAATGGCAGGCCCTCGATGTCGCCGACGGTGCCGCCGATCTCGCACAACACGAAGTCGAAATCGTCGTTGCTGTCGAGGATGAAGTCCTTGATGGCGTTGGTGACGTGCGGGATCACCTGGATTGTGGCGCCGAGGTAGTCGCCGCGGCGCTCCTTGGTGAGAATGTCCTGATAGATGCGCCCGGTGGTGATGTTGTCCGCCTTGGTGGCCGGACGCCCGGTGAAGCGCTCGTAGTGGCCGAGGTCGAGGTCGGTCTCCGCGCCGTCGTCGGTCACGAACACCTCGCCATGCTGGTACGGCGACATCGTTCCGGGATCGAGATTGAGGTAGGGATCGAGTTTGCGCAGCCGGACCTTGTAGCCGCGCGCCTGCAGCAGCGCGCCGAGAGCCGCCGATGCGAGACCCTTGCCGAGCGAAGAAACCACGCCGCCGGTGATGAAGATATACCGCGCCATGGGACTTAACCTTTAAGGTTACTGCGGCGATTCGCCAAAGCGAATCGCTCGGCCGCGGCGAACATTTCGCCAGGCTGTGGGTGACGGGAAATTTACAGTGTTATCAATGGACTGATAGGTATTGCTGATGCGGGATGGTAGATGCCATCCTGCATGGCCATCCTGCTTTATTGCGAACGCGGCGCCTGCGGGCCGGACGGCGCGGGCTGATTCTGCTGCTCGTCGGACTTCTTCAACGAATCCAGAACGCCTCCGCCGCTGGTCGGCGGAGCAAGTGGCGTCGCCCCACCTGCCGGCTGAGACTGCGATGCAGGAGTTATGATCGAACTCGGCTTGCGATCGTAGCTCGCGAGCCAGGACAGGAACAGGCTGGTTAGGAAGAAGCCCACGGCAAGCACCGCCGTCGTGCGCGTCAGCAGGTTGGCGGTGCCCCGGCTCGACATGAAGCCGGCACCGCCGCCGACGCCGAGGCCGCCGCCTTCGGATTTCTGCAGCAGCACGGTCGCGATCAACGTCGCAACGATCATCAGGTGGACTACGATAACGACGGTCTGCATTCTCTACCTTCCGTCACAAACCAAAAGCGCCGGCAGCCGGCAGCATTTCGGACTTGCGGGGTTTGAAGTTGCGCGGTGTTACACGATTGGACGGGGCATTGTCACCCCCAGGGGATCACCATCTCCCCCGGCACCGCTTCGCCGTTAGTTAGGGACAATCGCCTGCAATCGCAAGAAAATCGGCCGCCTTGAGGCTGGCCCCGCCGATCAGGGCGCCGTTGACGTTGGCCACCGCCATCAACTCGTGAGCGTTCGATGGTTTGACCGAACCGCCATATAGAATACGGATCTTGGCCCCCTCCCCATTAAACCGGCCGATCAAAAGATCCCGGATAAACTGATGAATTTGCTCAATATCTCCTACCGTGGGGGTCAGGCCTGTGCCAATCGCCCAAACCGGCTCGTAGGCCACGACCAGATTATCGGGACGCGCCTTATCCGGCAGCGAGCCGTTGAGCTGCCCGCGGCAAATCTCCAGCGCTTGTCCGGAATCGCGTTGCTCTCGGGTTTCACCAATGCAGACGATAGCGGTAAGGCCGGCGCGCCAGGCGGCCTCAGCCTTCTGTCGGACCAGCCCATCGCTCTCGCCGTGATCGGCGCGCCGCTCCGAATGGCCGACAATGACGGCGCTGGCGCCGGCATCGGCGAGCATTTCGGCGGAAAGATCGCCGGTATGGGCCCCGGACGCCTTGGGGTGACAATCCTGCCCCCCGATCGCAAGACCCTTTGAACCGCGCGACTTCTCGGCGAAGGCCGCAATCAGGGTCGCCGGCGGGCAAACCAGCAGATCGGCCTTGCCGACAATCTTGGACGCGCCTGCCAGCATTGCCTCAAACTCGGCCACGGACGCCTTGAGGCCGTTCATTTTCCAGTTGCCGGCGATCAGTGGCCGAATGGGGTTGGTCATGTCGGGATTTCCGTAAAGGTTGGGTCTTCCAAGCGCTAGCAGAGCCCGCACCGCTGTGCCAGATACCGACCACAGGGGGTTCCCCTGACCGTTAACCGCTTCGATTGGCCCATGGCGCCAAGGTTGCGACGAGGCGCCCGCCACTTTATGATGCCTTATCAACTCGGTGACGCCCGTTTGCGGAATTCGATTGCGAATTTCGCGAATTTTCATTTGGGCGAGCCCCGGTTCCCTCCTGCCAACAAGTTGGACCCATGCTTCGAGGAATGCGCAAAGCCTCATCAAACTGGCTCGGCAAAATCGTCATGGCCACGGTGATGGGTGTCCTGATCGTCAGTTTCGGCGTCTGGGGCATCGCCGACATCTTCCGGGGCTTCGGACAGTCGACGCTGGCCAAGGTCGGCCACACCGAGATCTCAACCGAGCAATTCCGCCAGATCTACACCGAGAGGCTGCAGCAGATCGGCCGCCAGTTCGGCCGTCCCTTGACCATGGATCAGGCCCGCGCCTTCGGGCTCGATCGCCAGGTTCTCCAGCAAACCATTGCGGAAGCAGCGCTTGATGAGGAGGCGCGGCAGCTTGGACTTGGACAGTCCAACGACGAAACCATGCGCATGATCTTCAACGATCCCAATTTCAAGGGGGTCAATGGCGCGTTCGACCCGGCGCGTTTCCAGACCGTGATCCGGCAATTCGGCTACAGCGAACAGCGTTTTATCGCCGAACAACGGCGGGTGTCGCTGCGACGTCAAATTGCAGGGACGATAGGGGCCGGCATCGAACCGCCGAAAGTCCTGATTGATGCACTGGCACGGTTTCAGAACGAACAGCGCAGCATAGAATACGTCAAGCTCGACGCCACGCAGGCCGGGACGATCGATCCGCCGTCGCCCGAGACGCTGGCGGCCTATTTTGATGACCATAAAACCCTGTTTCGCGCGCCCGAATATCGCAGGATATCGTTTGTCGCGATAACGCCGGAAGACATCGGCAAGTGGTCTGAGGTGTCCGACGAGGATGCCAGAAAAGCCTTCGAGCAGCGCCGCGACAAGCTTGGAACGCCGGAACGGCGCCAGGTTTCGCAAATCGTCTTCCCAAACGCGGAAGAGGCCATGGCGGCGCGCAACCGTATCGCATCCGGATTGTCGTTCGAGGATCTGGCCAAGGAGCGGGGCCTCAACCCGTCCGACGTCGACCTCGGCCTCATCGCAAAGTCAGCGATTGTGGACCCTGCAATTGCAGAGGCCGCCTTCTCGCTGCAGTCCGGCGAGGTAAGTCAGCCGGAACAAGGCAAGTTCGGCTTTGCCCTGGTCAAGATCGCCAAGATCGAACCGGCGGCGATGCCAACATATGAGAGCGTCGCCGCGGAGCTCAAAAAGGAGATTGCGAGCGAGCGTGCGCGCACCAAGGTCGCCGAGCTGCGCGACAAGATGGAAGACGAGCGCGGGGGCGGCGCGAGCGTTATCGAGGCCGCGCAGAAACTCGGGCTCGCCGCCGTCACCATTGACGCTGTGGATCGCTCGGGCCGCCTTCCGAACGGCCAGCCCGCGTCGAGCATTCCCCGCGGCCTCGACGTCGTCTCACAGGCGTTCAATAGCGACGTCGGCGTCGACAACGATCCCATCCAGTTCAGCGGCGGCTATGTCTGGTACGATGTCCTGGCCATCACTCCCTCGCGCGAACGCAACCTTGACGAAGTCAAGGACCAGGTCGAGGCGAAATGGCGCGACGACCAGATCGCGAGCCGGTTGCGCACCAAGGCCACCGACATGGTTCAGAAGCTGGAACAGGGCGGCAAACTGGCCGACGAGGCTGCCCAGGCCGGACTGAGCGTCGCGACCGCCAGCGGACTCAAGCGCGATGCATCCCTGCCCGGGCTGCTCGCCGGCGCCATCGCCGCAGCGTTTCGTACCGCCAAGGATGGGGTGGGACAAACCCCCGACGCTGGCGCCAACGCCTGGATCGTCTTCCGCGTCACCGACATCACCGTGCCTCCGGTCGACCTTGCCTCGGACGACATGAAGAAACTGAAAGACACCGTTCAGCGCGGCCTGACCGACGAACAGCTTGCGGAATACATCACCAAGCTTGAATCGGAGATCGGCACCAGCGTGAATCAGGCTGCCTTCGCGCAGGTGACTGGCGCCAACAACTGACCATGAGTGAAAGTGCCGGCGTTCCACCTGAAATCTAATTTTCCTCACTGGCTTCCCGTGAGGGCCTTGGTTTTGCGTTTTCCTGAAAGCATGTGATGGACAACCTCAAATCTATCATCGGAAAGGTCGCGACCGGAGCGACCCTGTCCTGCGACGAGGCGGCGGCCGCCTTCGACAGCATGATGTCCGGCGAGGCTACTCCCTCGCAGATGGGCGGATTGCTGATGGCGCTTCGCGTCCGTGGCGAGACCGTCGATGAGATCACCGGCGCGGTATCGGCGATGCGCGCCAAGATGCTGCGCGTCAAGGCACCCGCCGATGCCGTCGACGTGGTTGGGACCGGCGGCGACGGCTCCGGGTCGGTCAACGTGTCGACTTGCGCCTCCTTCATTGTCGCAGGCGCAGGCGTCCCCGTCGCCAAACACGGCAATCGCGCGCTGTCGTCGCGCTCGGGCGCAGCCGACGTGCTGTCGTCGCTCGGAGTGAAGATCGACATCACGCCTGAGCATGTCGGCCGCTGCATCGCCGAGGCTGGAATCGGCTTCATGTTCGCGCCGTCGCACCATCCCGCCATGAAAAACGTCGGTCCGACCCGCGTCGAACTGGCAACACGCACCATCTTCAATCTGCTGGGGCCACTGTCCAATCCCGCCGGCGTAAAACGACAAATGGTCGGGGTTTTTTCGAAGCATTGGGTGCAGCCGCTGGCGCAGGTGCTGAAGAATCTCGGCGCCGAATCGGTTTGGGTGGTGCACGGCTCCGACGGCCTCGATGAGATCACCCTCACCGGCCCGACCTTCGTCGCGGCGCTGGAGAACGGCACGATCCGCACCTTTGACGTGACGCCGGAAGAAGCCGGCCTGACACGCGTCGCCGGCGAGGCCCTGAAGGGCGGCGATGCAAATGCCAACGCGGTCGCGCTGCAAAGCGTGCTCGACGGGATGCCGAGTCCGTATCGTGATGTCGCAGTGCTCAATGCCGCGGCGGCCCTGATCGTGGCCGGCCGCGCGAAAAGCCTGAAGGAAGGCGTGGCGCTCGGCGCGAAGTCGATCGACAGCGGCGCGGCGCTGGCGCGGCTGAAGCATCTTATCGCGGTCTCCAACAGCTGAGCGCGGGTCCTCCGATGTCCGATATCCTGACCAGGATCGAGATCTACAAGCGCGAGGAGATCGCCGCCGCCAAGCGCAACCATCCGCTGGCCAGCCTCGAAGCCAGGGCCAAGACGGCGCCGGCGCCGCGCGGCTTTGTCACCGCGATCCGCCGAACGCTCGCGCGCGGCGATTACGCGCTGATCGCCGAGGTGAAGAAGGCTTCGCCGTCGAGAGGCTTGATTCGTGCCGATTTCGACCCGCCCGCGCTTGCGAAGGCCTATGAAGCCGGCGGCGCCACTTGTCTATCGGTGCTGACCGATACGCCGTCGTTCCAGGGCCATCTCGATTTCATGGTGGCGGCCCGCGCAGCGACCGCACTGCCGGTCCTGCGCAAGGATTTTATCTACGACACCTATCAGGTGGTCGAAGCCCGCGCCTATGGCGCCGATTGCATCCTGATCATCATGGCCGCGCTTGAGGACGCCGCGGCGCGGGATATCGAGGAGGCAGCCATTGCGCACGGCATGGACGTCCTTATCGAAATCCACGACCGCGCCGAACTCGACCGCGCATTGCAGCTTCGCTCGCCGATGATCGGCGTCAACAATCGAAACTTGCGCACCTTCGAGACCACGCTTGCAACCAGTGAAGCGCTGGCGCCGCTGATTCCGAAGGACCGCCTGATGGTCGGCGAGAGCGGCATCTTCGCACCCGCCGATCTCGCGCGGCTGGCGCGCCTGGGCATGTCGACATTCCTGGTCGGCGAAAGCCTGATGCGGCAGCCTGACGTGGCCGCGGCGACACGCGCGCTGCTGGCGCGCGGCGATGCCGTCGGCGCGACCGGGACAGGCTGAGGCATGGCGCGCCGGTCATCCAGGAACGAAACTGCCCTCACCCATATCGACGCAAAGGGTGACGCGCGGATGGTGGACGTATCTGCCAAGGCCGCGACCGAACGGACGGCGGTAGCGGAAGGCCGCGTCGTCATGAGCAAGGCGACGCTGGCAATGATCGTATCGGGCAATGCAAAAAAAGGCGACGTGCTGAGCACCGCGCGGGTCGCCGGCATCATGGCGGCCAAGCGCACGCACGAACTCATACCATTGTGCCATCCATTGGCCTTGTCGAAGGTGACGCTCGACATTACGCCCGACAAAAAGCTGCCCGGCTGCGTTGTCCGCGCCACCGTGAAAGTAACCGGTCCGACCGGAGTCGAGATGGAAGCGCTGACCGCGGTCTCGGTCGCGTGCCTGACGATCTACGACATGATCAAGGCAGTGGAACGCGGCGTCCGCATCGAAGGCATTCACCTCGTCGAGAAAATGGGCGGCAAGTCCGGGCATTATCGCGCCGCGCATTGAGCCGCCGGGAAAGCGCGTAACGCGCTGCCTCCGCTGTCTCGAGGCGACGGAAGCCTGCTATTTCAGCGAATAGCGTGGCGTTCGGCACGCCGGTCGGCCCGCGCGCCGCGGGCTTTGCCTTCGACCTCAGCCACAGTTACACGCTACCGATCATGGCCAGCGCCAGCGCCAACATCGTCGCCGCCGTCATTGCGGCCGCGATGTCGAGAGCCACCCCTCCGGAAAAGTTCTGACCTGTATCGTCAGGTCGGCGAGCGTCACGCAGAGGCTGCTTTAACCGGCGGTTAACCCAAATTGCTAACCTCACCTCCATAGCGGCGAGGTATCTATGTATTGGCCGTTGCATGGGACTGCTCCGGTGTTCAGCCCTAGCAGCGATCACAACGCATGACCGCAGATACGACTGCCTCCTTCGACCTGAAAGCATTTTTCTCCAGCGGTCCGATCCGGTGGCTTGTCGCCGGCGGCGCATTCCTGATCGCGGCAATCGCGATCGGCACCACGATCGTGGTCGGCAATTTTCGCGAACGGGCGCTCAACAGCAACGAACGCGAACTGGAAAACACGGTGCTGTTGCTGACGCGTCACTTCGATCAACAGCTCGAGGATTTCACCGTCATTCTGAAAGACATCGCCGCGCAAATCCATTCCGACGGGATCACGCCCGAAATATTCAAAGGGCAATTGGCCACCCTCGAATGGCACGAGATACTGAGGACGAAGGTCGGCGCCAATTCTGATGTCGCCGGCATCAATGTGTTCGACGTCAGTGGAACGTTGATCAATTCGTCCGAGGTCTGGCCGGTACCGGATGTCACAGTCGCCGAACGCGACTTCTTCAGGGCTTTCAAGTCCGGCACAGCGGCCACACCGATTTTGGTCGAACTGACGCGAAGCCGCATCGCCGGGGGGTGGGCAACCGTGGTCGCTCACAAGGTAACCGGGCCGCAGGGCGAGTTTATCGGAATCATCACGCGGGCCATCGCGCCAGCCACTTTCGAGAAATACTTCGCGTCCGTGGCGCTGGGAGAGGGCGCGGCGATTTCAATGTATCACCGCGACGGAACGCTGCTCGCGCGCTATCCGCATGTGGAACGAATGATCGGATCGCATGTCAGGACCAGTCCCATCTATCGGTATATTTCGTCGCAATCGGGCCACGGGACGATACGCCTGACCAGTCCGATCGACGGCCAGGAACGGATCGCATCGGCTTACGCATTGGGAAGCTTCCCGATAGCGATAGTCGCGAGCACAACTGTCGCGGCGGCGCTGGCCGATTGGCGGGAGCAGACCAGATTTCTGATCCTCGCGGCCGCCTTTTCCGTCCTCGTCATAACGGCGATGCTGTTTCTTTTCGTTCGAAAATTGTTGCAGCAGCACCAGATGGAAAAGCAGCGTCTGGACACTGCGATCAACAACATGACGCAGGGCCTGCTGCTGTACGATTCGTCGGAGCGGCTGGTCGTCTGCAACCAGCGCTATATTTCGATGTATGGGTTGTCACCCGACGTGGTAAAGCCCGGCCTCGCCTTTCGCGATCTTGTCGTGCATCGCAAAGAGACAGGTTCCTTCAAGGGGGACATTGATGTCTTCGTTTCGACTGTCTTGCGCAACGTAGCTCTGGGGCAAATCACTCACAGCATCGTGGAGACCGCGGACGGTCGTTCAATACAGATCGTAAATCAGCCGCTGAAGAGCGGTTGGCTGACGACGCACGAGGACATCACCGAGCGCACCCGCGTCGAGGAGCACATCAGACACCTCGCCCATTATGATGCGCTGACCGATTTGCCCAATCGCGCATTGTTTCACGAACGGCTGAGACAGGAACTGGCTCAAATTGCTCCGGGCGAACAACTGGCGGTGCTGTATATCGATATCGACGAATTCAAGAGCGTCAACGATTCGCTCGGACACATGATCGGCGACGAATTGCTGAAATCCGTGGCCACGCGCCTCGGACGGTGCATCGACGGCTCCGACTTCGTCGCACGGCTGGGAGGCGACGAATTCGCCATCGTTCAAACCGCGGTCAAGGATCCTGCCGAAGTCGTGGATCTCGTCACGCGGGCTTTCGATGCGATCCGCGCACCTTACGACTGTCTCGGTCACCACGTTACTTCGGACGCCAGCATCGGCATCGCCCTGGCACCTCGGAATGGAGCCGACCTCGATCAAATCCTGAAGAACGCCGATCTGGCGATGTATGCGGCCAAATCAGCGGGCCGACGGACCTGGCGTTTCTTCGAACCGGCAATGGACGCGCACGTCAAGGCACGCCGAATGCTGGAGACGGATCTGCGCAAGGCGATCGCGGACGAGGCGCTGGAGGTTTACTACCAGCCGTGCGTCGGTCTTCAGAGCAACAGGATCACCGGCTGCGAAGCGCTGGTGCGCTGGCGGCATCCCGAGCGAGGCATGATCTCGCCCGCCGAGTTCATCCCGATCGCCGAAGAGACCGGGCTGATCAATGAACTCGGCGAATGGGTACTGGCTACGGCTTGCGCGGAGGCCACGACATGGCCCGACGACGTCAAGCTCGCCGTCAACGTTTCGCCGGTTCAGTTCAGAAGCGGTACGCTGGCATTGAAGATCGTTGCGGCGCTCGCAGCCTCGGGACTTCCGGCGAGCCGTCTGGAACTGGAAATCACCGAGGCAGTTTTGATACGCGATGACGATGCCGCGCTCGAGATCCTGCACCAGCTTCGCGCCGTCGGGGTTCAAATCGCACTTGACGATTTCGGCACCGGCTATTCCTCGCTGAGCTATCTGCAGCGTTTCCCCTTCGACAAAATCAAGATCGATCGCTGCTTCGTCAACGATATCGCCGAACCGGGCGGGTCCTCCATTGTTCAGGCGGTGGTGAACATCGCCGCGGCGCGGCATATGACGACCACGGCGGAAGGCGTCGAGACGCTGCGGCAACAGGAATTGCTGCGTGCGCTCGGCTGCGCCGAAATGCAGGGATATCTGTTCAGCGCGCCAAAGCCGGCGGCGGAGACCAGGCGAGTTTTGCTCGCGCACCGCGCAAGGCCGGCGGCAGTGGCCTGAATATCCGGTACTTCGAGGCTGACGTTACACCGCCCCGACCGCATCGGCGTCTGGTCGCACCAGGTTAGTTTGGAACCGTTCAGTCGCCGCATCGAGCGGCGGAAACTCCACCACTCGGAATTTGGTGCCGTTGTCGAGCGGCGGGCCGGTCAATGCCGCAAGGCTCGCTCCCGGGTCAGGAACGTTCAGCGGCCGTAGAGACCGGTCAATGTCGCCTTCGCCAAGGTATGGAAGTGCAGATCGAAACCGACCAGCGCAGCCGATGCCGCGTCGTTCTTTGCGTCCGGCAGCTTGTCGACATCGACGGCAAACACCGTGATCTGGTAACGGTGCGGCTTGTCGCCGGCCGGCGGACACGGGCCGCCATACCCGCCAGCGCCGAAATCGGTTCGACTCTGGATCGCTCCCTTGGGCATCAACTTCTTCTTCACGTCGCCGGCGCCCTTCGGCAACGAGGTTACGCCCGGCGGAATATTGAACACAACCCAGTGCCACCAGCCGCTGCCGGTCGGCGCATCCGGATCATAGATACTGACGGCGAAGCTCTTGGTGCCGCTGGGTGCTCCGCTCCAGCTCAGGCTAGGTGAGACGTTGCCGCCGGTGCAGCCGAAGCCTTTGAACACCTGCTCGTTGGCAATGGTGCCGCCCTCTTTGATTTCGGCACTGGTCAGGCTCATGCTCTGTGCATTCGCTGCGCTCACGCCCAATGCGCTCACACCGAGCGCTGCGATCCAGACCGCCAGTTTTTTCATGGCAATTCACTCCCCGCTTTAATGAACCAGGCTTCTTTGGATAGTCCCGAACTTATGCCTTAGCAGTTTTCGGGATGACATGGAAGAAGCCGGGCGACGGGCTTACCTGACCCCACGCAATCGGTTATGGATATTCCCAAGGCGCAAGGCCAGCTCGTTGAGAACTGACCGGCGCTTGCCACCGGAAATAATTCCGGGGCACCGATCGGGAGGATCATTACATGTTCAAGCCAGTTTGGATCGCCGCCGCGGCTATTGCGTTGCTTGCGGCGTCTGCAATCGTGCTGCCGATGCCGGGCCAGCGCGTGGCCGCGCAATCGGCTGGAATGTTCGTCAACGCCGTGGATCTCGACATCGTGCCGGCCGAGCGCGAAAAGTATCTCGCGGCGATCACGGAGAACGGCGCCGCGGCGGCCAGGGAGCCGGGCTGCCGGCGGTTCGACATCCTCAACCTTGCGAGCGATCCCAACCATTTCTTCCTCTACGAAGTCTACGACAGTGAAGCGGCATTCAAGGCGCACCGTGAAACCGAGCATTTCAAGAAATATATGGCTACCACCGGCAAAATGGTCGCCAAGCGCGACGCCAGGCCGATGTCGGTGATCGCGGCAAACGCCAAATAACGAAGCCAGGTAACCCGCCGGCTCCGGGGATGCGTCAGCCGGCTTTTGCTTGCCGGCTGTGCATTTCTCGCATAGGAGCGCCCGATGCGCCGGACTGGCGCATCGTTGATTTTTGCGGGATGGCTTCCGGGGTAAGAGCGGCCGGACATTCCCCAGGAGAACACGATGAACGAAGCGACCCGCATCCCGCCGCCAAGCGAACTCGGCGCCAGCACGGAAGAGTTCCAGAACCTTCACGAGTTCGTGCGCAAGGCGCGCGTCAACCTCAACCAGAACGCCTGGGATTATATCGTCGGCGCTGCCGAGACCGAGACCACGATGCGCCGCAACCGCATGGCGCTGGACGAGATAGCCTTCCGGCCGCGGGTGCTGCGCAATGTCGCTCACGTCGATGCCTCCGCCGAGCTGTTCGGCCGCAAATTGCGCCTGCCGGTGATGATGGCCCCGGTCGGGGCGCTCGAGATCTTCGATCCCGCCGGCGCCGCGGCCAGCGTCGCCCGTGGCGTCGGCAGGTTCGGCGCCGCCCATATGCTGAGTTCGGTGTCGGAGCCGGGCCTGGAGAAGGTCGCCGAGGCCGCGCCGGACGCGTTGCGCATCTATCAGCTCTATGTCCGCGGCGACGATGCCTTTGTCGAGGATCGCGTCAGCCGCGCGATCAAGAACGGCTATACCGCGTTCTGCCTGACCGTCGACACCGCGCATTACAGCCGCCGCGAGCGCGATATCGCCAAGCGTTACGTCCGCGAAAGCCGCCTGCGCGCCACCGGCGGCGACTTCCAGAAGGGGCTGGAGTGGCGCACCGTCAAGCTGATCAAGGACAAGTACAGGATCCCGCTGGTCCTCAAGGGCATCGCCACCGCCGAGGACGCTGCGATTGCGCTCGATCACGGGGTCGAGTGGATCTACGTGTCCAACCATGGCGGACGCCAGCTCGACCATGGCCGCGGCGCCATGCATATGCTGCCAGAGATCGTCAACGCGGTGAAGGGCCGGGCGAAAATCATGGTGGACGGTTCGTTCTGCCGCGGCAGCGACATCGTCAAGGCGATCGCGATGGGCGCCGATCTCGTCGGCATCGGCCGCCTGCAATGCTGGGCGCTGGCCGCCGCCGGCGAAACCGGTATCGTGCGGATGCTGGAACTGCTGGAGGACGAAGTGATCCGCTGCC
>CAVWDY010000043.1:0-363083 GCA_963753875.1 uncultured Alphaproteobacteria bacterium
GGGACAGATCCGGTGTCTTCCTCAACCCGAACAGTTGCATGGGCTTAGAGCCCGAACCGAGCAAGGAAGGGAGTTGGATGATGACACAAAACGGTTTGGTTGTCGCCGGTATCGATATCGCCAAGGACAAGGCGGATGTGAGCATTCGCGCGCTGTCTCAACGGCAAACGTTCCCAAGCACCGCGGAGGGACGGCGGCAGTTGATCTCCTGGCTTCGCAAGCACAAGGTGACCAAGGCAGTGATGGAGGCAAGCGGGGGATATGAGCGCGGATGGGCCAGGGCGCTGCGCGAGAAGGATATCGAAGTTCGTATTGTTGACCCCAAGCGGGTGCGCCACTTCGCCCAGTCCGCTGGGCGACTGGCCAAGAATGACGTCATCGACGCTGACACGATCGCCTGGTTTGGCGAGATATTCGGCGAGGCGCCAAGCCAGGCCCACGATGCTGCGTGCGAGACGCTTCGACAGATGGTGAATGCGCGCCAGGGGTTGCTCGATATAAGGACCATGCTGGGCAACAAAGGCGAGCAGGATGTGCCGGAACCGGTGCAAAAAAGCCATGCGCGGCTGTTGAAGAACATAGCCGTCGAGCTCGCCAATCTCGAGGCGGCGATCACCGCCATGATCAAGGCCACGCCGCATTTTGCCAAGCGCGCCGAGATCATCGAGAGCGTGCCGGGGCTTGCCGGCACGACGTCTGCCGGCCTCATCGCAGCGATGCCGGAATTGGGCCAGGTGAGCAACGAGGCCATCTCCGCCTTGCTGGGCGTCGCGCCTTACGATGATGATAGCGGTAAACGGCGGGGCGAGCGCCAGATCAAGGGTGGACGCCGCAAGGTCCGCAATCTGTTCTACATGGCATGCCTGGGAGCGGCGACCCGGCACAACCCGGCGCTCAGGGCCTTCTATCGTCGCCTGATCGCCAAGGGCAAAAAGGCAAAGGTTGCGCTGGTCGCCTGCATGCGCAAGCTGATCGTCATTCTCAACATCATGATCGCCCGCGGCGAGAAATGGGATGCCAGTCGCTATGCGGTGGGCTAACGAGTGCGCCACGCTCGCGCTCGGCATTCGGCCGAGCGCTTGCAAAGCCCAACAGACCGGTGAGCGGATGGGGTCAAGGCCGGCAGCCGCCGGAGGCGGTGGCGCGCAGCGCCAGCCTTGAGGCCAGCCGATCACAGGTCTACGTCAACACAGTTGCTCCCCGGTGACCGGGCTTTCTTGCCACCGTCGCTCTCGCAAGTCGCCTTGCGAAAACTTGACGCCAGCGTCGGGGCGTCAGGACCACACGACTTCGCCGTCCGCGCATGCGCCATTCGTCAAGAGCGCCGCCGCGTCCACCGCATCCCGCACCCAACGTCCGTGACGATCGCGATACGCCCCTCATGTGAGGCGGGATGCGCGAAAGATGCTGGTGATTTGGGGTCGCGACAAAGCGAAATATTTTTGCAAACAGGACTGGACTGGTAGCATCAGCCTGATCCGGTTCGATAATTTAAGCGGAGCGCGCAAGGCGGATTAGCCCGACGAGGCGTGGCCCGCACAGGCATATACAACTCGGGTAAACCCGAGTTGAATGGGAGCGGGAGCGCACCTCCGCTGCCATTACATCGCAATCCGATCTCATCATACTTTATTGCACAGGCATCGGCGGCCGCGGCACGGACGTAAACCCTGGCGCGGCCGGCAGCTGCTCCACGGCCGGCGGCAGCGGCTCAGTCTGCCGCGGCACATAGGGTGTGCCCGCTTGGGGTGCAGCAGCTTGCGGCGCGTAAGGTGCTGCCGCTTGCGGCAACGGGGGAGCGGCTGCGGCCTGCGTGGGAGGATATGGCGGCGGCTTGCGTTGCCGCGCGACGGCCGGCCGCGGCGGAGCCAATGCCAGCTTGGCCCGCGCGTTCTGCTCGGCTGCCCTGTTCTCGGTAGCCCTGGTCTCGGAGGGTTTGTTGTCGGAAGCTTTGGCAGCGTCGCGAGCCACTGCCATTTGTTGCTGGCTCGCCTTGAGCTCGGCGATACTGGCCTTGAGCTGTTCGACCTCCTGCGAGACGTTGGCGAGATCGCGCGCCATCGACTGCAGCGATTGCGCCGCGTCGAGAGACGGAGCGGCGGCGGCCGGCGCGACGGCTTCCGCGGCGGCCTGAGCAGGCGGTTCGGCTTGCGGAGCTGCGGCGTTCGCTGTGTCCGCCTCATCGGCAGGTGGGGCCGGGTGCGCGCTGGGCCAAAGCTTTTCCAGTGGCAGCGACGTCGTCAGGGCAAACTGCGGCACCCACTTCGCGATCATTTTCTTGCCCGCATAGCCAAAGGTCTGCCAGGCGATGGCCGCGGCACCGATGCACGCTGCCAGCAGCAACGCGGCGAAGGCGCGTAGCGCCCGCCTGCCGGTCGACCGCCGCTGGGGAGAACCCAAGGGATCGTTCAAGACGTCGTCGACGGCAGCGGGACGAAACGTCGTATCGACCGGCGGAACCGTTGGGCCGGCAGAGAAGTCCGAGGCAGCCCGGGCCTGCGCTTCCGAATGAAAGCGCGCGGCTTGCTGCATCAGATGGGAAATCTCTTCATCGGAGGGCGCAACCCGAACGGCATCGGGCGCGACCACAACGACATCGTGCGGATCATCGCTTGGCTTCGGGGTCAGCGTGGAATGCATGGGCGCTCCGTACTCAGTCTGATGTCACCGACATCAATGGTGACCGGCGGATTTACGCGATCATGATGCGATCGGGTTGGACCGCATCATGATCCACCTCTTGGTCTACGCATGATCTCCGCGCAAACGCTTCGCGTTTGTCGCGAGGGAAAACCGGTTCCCACTTTTCCGGATCATGCGACGTCCTGCCCCAGACTTCATTCCGGTTTGACCAAACCAAGGCGATACGATGGAAAGGTTCGGGCCGCTGCCGACGTTCCCTGTCGGGAACTCGTTGTTCTTACCACTCCACTTCGCAGCAAGCGGCCCGGTTTTCCGCGCTCTCCACTCGTCGTCCCCGCGAACGCGGGGACCCATAACCACCGATGCCTGTTGTAGATAGGGCTGCGGCTCCAGCTTTGCGCAGCATTGACATTCGTGGTTATGGGTCCCGGCTCAAGGCCGGGACGACACAGTGGAATTTTCACGCACCAAACATGAGTAGCCGTGCGCGTCCCGAGATTTTCACCCGATCGGCTTCAACCCCGCCTCGATCGCCGCCCGCCGCGGCTCGAGGAACGGCGGCAGCGCGAGTTTTTCGCCGAGCGTTGCCATCGGCTCGTCGGTGGCGAAGCCGGGCCCGTCGGTGGCGATCTCGAACAGGATGCCGTTGGGCTCGCGGAAATACAGGCTGCGGAAATAAAACCGGTCGATTTCGCCGCTGTTGGGAATGCCGATCTCGCTCAAGCGCTTCGTCCAGGCGTGATATTGCGCCTCGTCGGGCGTGCGAAACGCCACATGATGCACGCCGCCGGCGCCCTGCCGCGCCATCGGCGAATTCCTGCTTTCGATGACATGCAGCTCCGCGGCCGGACCGCCCTCGCCCATCGCGAACACCTGAACCTCGGCCGGCGCATCCGCCGCCGCATAGCCGCGCACGTGCCGCATGTTCATCACCCCGGTCAGAACCATCGCGGTGCGCGCGAGATCATGCACGTTGAGCACGATCGGACCGAGCCCGCGAATCTGGTGCTCGGCCGGCACCGTGCTCTTCTCCCATGGCGACGCCGAACCGATACCGCCGTCATCGACCAGCACCAGGCGTTGACCTTCTTTATCCTCGAACGGCAGCGTCAGCCTGCCGTCGACTTCGGTGACCTCGAAGGTCGGGCCGCCCGCCTTGCGCAGGCGATCCCGCCAGTAGCCGAGGCTGCTTTCACCGGCGACGCGCAATGAGGTAGCGGAAATGCTGTTGGTTCCGCGCCGCTCCGGCGCAGCCGGAAAATCGAAGAAGGTGAGATCGGTGCCGGGATTGGCCTTTCCGTCGGCATAGAACAGGTGGTAGGCGCTGACGTCGTCCTGATTGACCGTCTTCTTGACCAGCCGCATCCCCAACAAACCGGTGTAAAACGCCAGATTCTCGCGCGGTTTCGCCGAAATCGCGGTCAGATGATGAATCCCGGTCAGCTGCATCTTTGGGCTCCTCGCGCGTCGTTGCGTCACGCCAAAACCCGTTACCAGCAGGTTTTTGGCGCCATCGAGGATGATGTAGGATATTTTCCGAACACTCGCCACCCGCACTAGAGTAAGATGGGCTTGAGTTGAACCGGCCTGTCAACGGGTCCACCTCTCCCGCTTGCGGGGGAGGTCGACGCGCTCGGCAGCGCAATTGCGCGCCAGAGCGCGGCGGGTGGGGGAAAGCCTATCCCCTCGACCCGCACGTTTTGCGGAAGCACCCCCACCCCAACCTCAAGAGCGAGCTTCGCTCGCCTCGGACCCCCGCAAGCGGGAGAGGGAGGGCACTTCCGTCGTCACTACAAACTCGATCTAATCGTCACGTTCTAGCGCCACTCATTTCAGGACCGCACCATGACCGGACATCTCATCGTTACCGACGACGACGCCATACGGGTGATCACGCTGCGCCGGCCGGAGAAGAAGAACGCGATCACGCAAGACATGTATCGGGGCATGAGCGATGCGATCGACACCGCGCAAACGAATCCGGCGATCCGTTGTATCATCATCTCAGGCGGGCCGGGCGTATTCACCGCCGGCAACGATCTCGAGGATTTCCTGAAGGACGGCACTTCGAACAGCGACGCACCCCGCGCCTCCAACGCCGTGAAATTTCTCTACTCGCTGGCTCACAACGCCAAGCCGATCGTCGCCGCCGTTGACGGCATCGCGATCGGTATCGGCACCACCATGCTGTTCCATTGCGACTACGTTCTCGCCTCTACGACAGCCACTTTCTCGACGCCGTTCATCCATCTCGGCCTGGTTCCGGAGGGCGCCTCCAGCCTGCTGGCGCCGCGCGCCATGGGACACCAGCGGGCGTTTGCGATGCTGGTGATGGGGCGCTCGCTCGGCGCCGAGGAGGCCCGCCTCGCCGGCTTCGTCAACGCGGTGGTGGCGCCGGGTCACACCGAAACAGAGGCGCGCAAGGTGGCGCGCGAGATCTGCGCGCTGCCGGCGGAGGCGGTCGCGATCTCGCGCAAGCTGTTAAAGTTGCCGCCGGAGGATCTGACCCGCAGGATCGATCAGGAAAGCCATCTGTTTGGCGAACGGATGCGTTCCACGGAAGCGGTAGCCGCCTTCAAGGCGTTCTTCTCGCGCAAGAGGGCTTGAGCAGGATGGCTGTGCGTTGGCTTGGCGCGGCGCGCGCTCCAGTCACCTCGCCCCGCTTGCGGGGAGATGTCGATTTGCGAAGCAAGTCGGGTGAGGGGGACTCTCCAAGAGTTGCGCTCGCTGAGAGAGCCCCTCACCCCGACCCTCTAAGAGCGAGCTTCGCTCGTCTCGACCCCGTGAAGAACGGGGAGAGGGAGAAGTTTTCCACGCCGTCTCAACCTTACTCTTCGTAAAATCGTTGTGCTGACCCTCCATTATAAAGTCATGAGACATCCGCTTTTATTCGCCCTCACCGCTTTTGCAGTGATGGCCGCGCCAGACCCTGCCTCGCGCGCCCTTGCGCAAGCCGCTTCCGTTGACGTGAGGATTCTGGCGATCAACGATTTCCACGGTTATCTGCGGCCGCCCGCCGGCGGGATCAGGATCGCCGATCCCGACGACAGAGCGAAACGGATCGCGGTGCCGGCCGGCGGCGCCGAGCACATGGCGACGCTGGTCAGAGAGCTCCGCCATGGACAAAAAAACACGATCTTCGTCGCGGCCGGAGACCTGATCGGCGCCAGCCCGTTCCTGTCGGCGATGTTCCACGATGAGCCGACGATCGAAGCCATGTCGATGATGGGGCTCGAGATCGCGTCCGTCGGCAATCACGAATTCGACGAGGGCAAGGACGAACTAAAGCGGATGCAGAATGGCGGCTGCCATCCGCTCGACAAATGTCAGGGGCCGCATCCGTTCGGAGGCGCGAAATTCCACTATCTCGCGGCCTCCACCATCGAGAAGAATACCGGCAAGACCCTGTTCCCTCCTTACGAGATCAGGGAATTCGATGGCATTCCGGTGGCGTTTATCGGCCTGACCCTGAAGGGCACGCCCGACATCATCTCGCCCGTCAGCGCGGCGGGTCTTGAATTCAGGGACGAGGCCGACACCGTGAATGCGCTGGTGCCGGAATTGAAGGCGCGTGGGGTCGAGGCCATCGTCGTGCTGATCCACGAGGGCGGTTTTCCGACCGGCGACTACAATGAATGCCCCGGCATCTCCGGGGCCATCGTCGAGATCGTGAAGAAATTCGACCGCGCGGTCGATGTCGTGATCAGCGGCCACACCCATCAGGCCTATGTCTGCGAGATCGACGGACGGCTCGTCACCAGTGGCGACAAATACGGCACCCTCGTTACCGCGATCGACCTCAAGCTCGATTCCAAAACCCGCGACGTCATCAGCGCCAGGGCCGACAATTTCATCGTCCGTACCGGTACCCTAGCGAAAGATCCAGGGCAGACCGCGTTGCTTGAGGCTTACGATCAATTCGCCGCCCCGATCGCCAACCGCCGGGCGGGGTCGGTCACCGATACGCTGTCGCGCCTGCCCAACGATGCCGGCGAGAGCGCGCTCGGCGACATCATCGCCGACGCCCAGCTGGCCGCGACCCGCGCGACCGCCGATGGCGGCGCCGCGATCGCATTCACCAATCCCGGCGGCATCCGCACCGACATCACGAAGAAGGAAGATGGCGCGGTGACCTATGCGGACGTGTTCGCCAGCCAGCCGTTCCGCAACCAGCTGGTCACGCTGACGCTAACCGGAAGCCAGATCAAGAATATGCTCGAGCAGCAGTGGCTCGATCCGAAACGACCGCGGATTCTTCAGGTCTCGAAGGGTTTCAACTACACCTGGGACGGCGCCAAGCCATATGGCGAGCGCGTGATCGCCGCTTCGCTGTCGCTGAACGGAGCGCGCATCGATCCCGCGAAGAGCTATCGCGTGACGGTCAACAATTATCTCTCGGTCGGGGGCGACGGCTTCACCGTGTTGAAGGAAGGCACCGCGCAGCAATTTGGCGTCTTTGACGTCGACGCCCTCTTCACCTATTTCCAGGCCAACAGCCCGATCGCACCCAAGGCCGCCGACCGCATCACGCGATTGAACTGAAATGCAAGGCGATATCGGTGGCAGGGCTCTTTTCGAACGGCCGGCAACCCCCTAGATTAGGCTTTCCTCGAAAGGCGCGTCGCACGCGCCAAGGTATGGCATGACGACGCTTCTTCTTACTCATCCCGCTTGTCTCGACCACGCCACGCCTCCGGGACACCCCGAGCGCGCCGACCGGCTGCGCGCGATCGCCCAGGTGCTTGGCGAGGACCGTTTTGACAACCTGGTGCGCGGCGAAGCGCCGGAAGGCAGTCTGGACTCTGTCACGCTCTGCCACAACGAGCATTACGTCGGCGAGCTTCGCCATGTCGCGCCATCGAGTGGCCTGATCTATCTCGACGGCGATACCTCGATGTCCCCGGGCACCTGGGAAGCGGTCATGCGCGGGGTCGGAGGCGCGGTTGCCGCCGCCGATGCCGTGATGTCGGGCGCCCACAACAATGCGTTCGTGGCGATCCGCCCGCCGGGCCATCATGCCGAGATCAATAAGCCGATGGGCTTCTGCTTTTTCGACAACGCCGCGATTGCCGCGCGTCACGCCCAGCGCAAATACGGTATCGCGCGGGCCGCCGTGGTCGACTTCGACGTTCACCACGGCAACGGCACGCAGGATATTTTCTGGGCCGACGGAAGCGTGATGTATTGCTCGACGCACCAGATGCCGCTGTTTCCCGGCACCGGCGCCAGCGGCGAACGCGGCGAGCATGACAATATCGTCAACGCGCCGCTCGCCCCGGAGGATGGCGGCGCGAAATTCCGCGCCGCGTTCGAGAACGTGATCCTGCCGCAGCTGACGAAGTTCAGTCCCGAGCTGATCGTCATCTCCGCCGGTTTCGACGCGCATTATCGCGATCCGCTGGCCTCGCTCAATCTCAAGGCGGAAGACTTCGGCTGGGTCACGCGCAAGCTGATGGATCTCGCCGAAGCCAGCGCCGGCGGACGAATTGTCTCGGTGCTCGAGGGTGGCTATGATCTTCAAGGCCTGAGCGAGTCGGTCGCTGCCCATGTCAGCGCATTGATGGGCGCGGATTCCCGCCACAATACGTCCGCATAGATATCTTTGATTCCGCTGGCGTTACAGCGATTCTCGAGAAAGCAACATGGCTGAAAACACCCAGGCGGACGTCAAGAAGCTGAGCTTCGAGCGCGCGCTCGAAGAGCTCGAGACGATCGTCAAGCGGCTCGAGGACGGCAAGGTGCCGCTTGAGGAATCCGTCACCATCTACGAGCGCGGCGAGGCCTTGAAGCGCCGATGCGAGGAATTGCTGCGGCAGGCGGAGGCCCGCGTCGACAAGATTACCACCGACGCGAACGGCCAGGCGACCGGTACCGAGCCGCTCGACGTGCAATAATACCCGGCCCCACCGTGATGCAGATGCATCACTCTCTGCCGAAATAATTAAGCGCAAAAGCACCGTTCGACGCCTGATTCGGCGCCTGAAAGGTCCAAATAGTCGCCACCAGCCGCGTTGACGCCGCCGATTCAGGCTAAATGGAACCCTTGGCCGCCGTCGCGGTTGAAATCCCCGGGTTCCATCGCCCTCATTCGTCGCGCGTCACACCCCGGGCGGGTTGGCTTTGGCCGTCACTTTAGTGTAAAGCTTCGAAGGCTATGGGCTGACGAAGGCTGTCTTCCGTCGGTTTCCGACGACAATAAGTACTTCAAATAGCTCAAGAAAATGATTGAGACGGGTGAAGCCGCCAAGGGTGATGCAAATCACATTGAACAATCCGGAGTGCAACTAGGCTTTCAGATCAGGTTTCGGCCTGCTCAGCTGGCATCCGGCTTCTGGGTTATCGCTGCGCGGAACCTGCGCAACCATCTCACGTCGGGCCGTTGATCCCGACCTGCAAAATTGGAATATCGCTGTGACCGCATTCAGTAAAACGCCGCTTCTCGACACGATCCACACCCCCGACGATCTGCGCCGGCTCAAGGTGGAACAAGTCCGGCAGGTCGCTGACGAGCTGCGTCAGGAGACCATCGATGCCGTCTCGGTCACCGGCGGACATTTCGGCGCCGGTCTCGGTGTGGTCGAATTGACGACCGCCCTGCACTACATTTTCGATACCCCGCGCGACCGTCTGATCTGGGACGTCGGCCACCAGGCCTATCCGCACAAGATCCTGACCGGCCGGCGCGACCGCATTCGTACGCTCCGCACCGGCGGCGGGCTGTCCGGTTTCACCAAGCGCACGGAAAGCGACTACGATCCGTTCGGCGCCGCGCACTCCTCGACTTCGATCTCGGCAGGGCTCGGCATGGCGGTGGCGCGCGACCTCTCGGGCGGCAAGAATAATGTCATCGCCGTCATCGGCGACGGCGCGATGTCCGCGGGCATGGCCTATGAAGCCATGAACAATGCCGGCGCGATGAATTCCCGGCTGATCGTCATTCTCAACGACAACGACATGTCGATTGCGCCGCCGGTCGGCGCGATGTCGGCCTACCTGTCGCGGCTCTATTCAGGCAAGACCTATCGCTCGCTGCGCGAGGCCGCCAAGCAGCTCGGCAAGCATCTTCCGAAGGTGATCGCCGATCGCGCCAATCGCGCCGAGGAATATTCGCGCGGCTTCATGGTCGGCGGCGGCACCCTGTTCGAGGAACTCGGCTTCTATTATGTCGGCCCGATCGACGGCCACAACCTCGACCACCTGCTGCCGGTCCTCAAGAACGTCCGCGACATGGAGACCGGCCCGATCCTGGTCCACGTCGTGACGCAAAAGGGCAAGGGCTACGGCCCGGCAGAAGCCTCCACCGACAAGTATCACGCAGTGGCCAAATTCGACGTCGCCACCGGCGCGCAGGCAAAAGCAAAGCCGAACGCGCCGGCCTATCAGAACGTGTTCGGCCAGAGCCTCGTCAAGGAAGCCGAGAAGGACGACAAGATCGTCGGCATCACCGCGGCGATGCCGTCGGGCACCGGGATCGATATCTTCAACAAGGCCTTCCCGACCCGCACTTTCGACGTCGGCATCGCCGAACAGCATGCGGTGACATTCGCCGCCGGTCTTGCGACCGAGGGCTACAAGCCGTTCTGCGCCATCTATTCGACGTTCCTGCAGCGCGGCTACGACCAGGTCGTGCATGACGTGGCGATCCAGAGCCTGCCGGTGCGCTTCGCGATCGACCGCGCCGGACTTGTCGGCGCCGACGGCGCCACCCATGCCGGCTCGTTCGACAACGCCTATCTCGGCTGCCTGCCGAATTTCGTCATCATGGCGGCTTCCGACGAGGCCGAACTGGTGCACATGGTGGCGACGCAAGTGGCGATCAACGACCGCCCGAGCGCGGTGCGCTATCCGCGCGGCGAAGGCCGCGGCGTCGAGATGCCCGAATTCGGCGTTCCCCTCGAGATCGGCAAGGGCCGCATCATTCGCGAAGGCACCAAGATCGCGCTATTGTCGTTCGGCACGCGACTGGCCGAATGCGAGAAGGCCGCCGACGAACTGGCGGCGCATGGCCTGTCCACCACCATCGCCGACGCACGGTTCATGAAGCCGCTCGACCTCGACTTGGTGCTGAAGCTCGCGCGCGAGCATGAAATCCTCCTCACCATCGAGGAAGGCTCGATCGGCGGTTTCGGCTCCCACGTCATGCAGACGCTGGCCGAGAACGGCATGCTCGACGGCGGTTTGCGGATGCGCGCGATGGTCCTGCCGGATGAGTTCCTCGACCACGACTCGCCGAACGCGATGTACGCCCGCGCCGGCCTCGACGCCAAGGGCATCGTCGCCAAGGTGTTCGAAACCCTCGGCAAGGACTTCAAGGCCGAGACGGTGAAGCTCGCCTGACACTTTGGCTTGTGTCATTCTCGGATGTGCAATTGCACATCCGAGGGCGCGGTTGAACGAGCGAGCCCGGGATGACCAAAATTTATCTGGCTGGCCCCGACGTTTTCCTGCCCGATGCCGTTGATATCGGACGGCGCAAGGTCCAGCTTTGCGCGCGTCATGGACTGGCCGGACTGTATCCGCTCGACAACGCCATCGACATCGCGGCCGAGCGGCTCGCCGCTTCGCAACCCCAAGCATCGGGTTGAACTTGGCCAGGCGCGGTAGCAACGCCTCCCCTGCCCGCAAGCGCGCGGACCTGTTGCTGGTCGAGCGCGGCCTGTTCGAAAGCCGCGCGCGGGCCCAGGCCGCGATCGAGGCCGGCCTTGTCACGGCCAACGACAAGCCAGTCGCTAAAGCCTCCGAGGCTATTCCCACCGATGCCGTATTGCAGGCGCAACCGGCGCACCCCTTTGTGTCGCGCGGCGGCGTCAAGCTCGCCGGCGCGCTGGAGCAATATCCGATTCCCATCGAGGATCACATCTGCCTCGACGTCGGCGCATCGACCGGCGGGTTCACCGAGGTCCTGCTTGCCAACGGCGCCAGCATGGTTTTCGCCATCGATGTCGGGCGCCGGCAATTGCATCCATCGCTGCGCGACCATCCCAGGATCGTTTCCATGGAAGAAACCGATATCCGCTCGCTGGAGGGCAAGCGGTTGCCCGCGCGGCCGGACATCGTCGTCATCGACGTCAGTTTCATTTCGCTGAAGGCGGTGCTGCCGGTGGCACTCTTGCTGGCGGCGGCACCGATGAGCCTGCTGGCATTGATAAAACCGCAATTCGAGGCCGCGCGAAAACATTCCAAGCGCGGAATCATCCGCAACGCGATGGTGCATCAGGAAATCTGCGACGACATCTCAGCGTTCGCGTCTTCGCTCGGCTGCACGGATATCCGCGTCTTTCCGTCGTCGATTACCGGCGGCGACGGCAATATCGAATTCTTCATCGGCGCGCGCCGTGGTTGAGCGCCTCACCATCGATCATGTCGGCCACCTCGGCGACGGTGTCGCCTTTGCCGATGGACAGTCCCTCTATGTACCCTACACGCTTGGCGGCGAGACGGTCGAGGTTGCGCCGGTGCCGGGTCACCATCCCGACAGACGGCGTCTGCTGCAAGTCGAGCGCGCAAGCCCCGAACGGATCACGCCATTCTGCCAGCATTTTGGAACCTGCGGCGGCTGCGCGATCCAGCATTGGGAAACCGAGCGCTACCGCGCATGGAAACGCCAACTCGTCGTCGAGACGCTGGCGCAGGCGAAGATCGCCTGCGAGGTGCATCCCTTGATCGACGCCCATGGCCTCGGCCGGCGGCGGATCACGCTTCACGCGCGGATGGGCACCCATGACGTGCTCAAGGTTGGATTTTCGGCGGCGAATTCGCACGACATTGTTCCCGTTGATCGCTGCCCGATCCTCGATCCCGGCTTGAGCGGCGCGCTCGACGCGGCATGGGCGATCGCCGAACCGCTGAAGCCAACCGGAAAGCCGCTCGATATCCAGTTCACCGCCACCGATAGCGGCCTCGACGTCGATGTGCGCGGCTCGGGGCCGCTGCCCTCACGCCTGATCCCGACGCTGTCGCGGGTGGCCGAACAACATCGTCTGGCGCGGCTGACGCGCCATGGCGAGCTGGTGCTGATGCGCACACCGCCGACGATCGCTATCGGCGCCGCACAAGTGACCTTGCCGCCGGGCTCGTTCCTGCAGGCTACCGTCGCGGGCGAAGAGGCTTTGGCGGCGCTGGTATCGGAGCATTGCAGGCGCGCCAACCACATCGCCGACCTGTTTTGCGGCGTCGGGCCGTTTGCCCTGAGGCTGGCCACGAAGTCGCGGATCGCGGCATTCGACAGCGACGCAGGTGCGGTGGCGGCGCTGCAGAAGGCGGCGACATCGACCTCGGGGCTGAAGCCGGTCAAGGCGGAGACCCGCGATCTGTTCCGGCGTCCATTGATGCCGCAGGAGCTGCGCGACTTTGACACCGTCGTATTCGATCCGCCGCGGCAGGGTGCGCAGGCGCAAGTGACGCAACTCGCCGCCAGCAAAATTCCGGTGACGGTCGCGGTGTCCTGCAACGTCGCGACATTCGTACGTGACGCGCGCATTCTGATCGATGCCGGCTATCAAATCGAAGGCGTGACGCCGGTCGACCAGTTCCGCCACACCCCGCATGTCGAGCTGGTGGCGCGGTTCAAACGATAGCGATCTTGTCTCACCCTCCCCTGGAGGGGGAGGGTCGCCCGCTTCAGCGGGCGGGGTGGGGTGACGGTTTATCGTCGTCGGCGATGTTTCAGTCGCCCGACTTCAGCCTCATGCCAACCGCGCGTCTCGACAAGAACTCCTGCATTTCACTTCCGGGATAGATCACCCCACCCCGCTCGCGCCGGACGATGCTGCGCATCGCCGAGCGCAGGCGACCCTCCCCCTCCAGGGGAGGGTAAGAAAGAGCGTCGCCTCAGCGCTCAGCGTCCCCAGCGATCCTGCCAGATCTTCTCGCCGATCATGCAGGAAACGCGCGGCTCCTTCTCGGCCACCGGGACGATCCGGCGCTCGGGCGTGCGGCCGGCGACTTCGAGCAGCAGCTTGGTCCGGATCGCCTCCTTGAACTTGTCGCGATCCTTGATCGACACCACGAAGGAACCCGGGCCCCCGATCACGCAGTCCTCGTAGTAGAGATCGAGGTTCTCGATATCCATGGTCGAGTATGACGGCTCCTTCACCATGATCGGCAAGCCGTTGATGGTGATCCCCTTGGCGAGCGCGATGTCACGCGCGCCGGTGACCGGCGCGCCGTTGTTGTTGGGGCCATCGCCGGAAATATCGATGACACGCCGCAACCCCCGATACGGATTGGCCTCGAACAGCGGCATGGCGAAATAGATCGCGCCGGAGATCGAGGTGCGGGAGGCGCGGCGGATCGGCGTCTTCATGATTTCTTCGGCGACCGCGTCCGCCGTCTCCGGGCCATCGATCACCCGCCACGGAATGATGATCTTTTGATCGCTCGATGCCGCCCATTCGAAATAGGTCACCGAAATCTTGCCGTTCGGAAGGCTCTTCAGCGCCTGCAGGAATTCCTTCGAGACGATCGCCTGCGCGTATCCCTCGCGCTGGATCGCGAGCTCGTCCATGTCCATCGAATAGGAAACATCGACCGCAAGAACGAGTTCGACATCGACCGACGGCGCACCTTCCTTGTCCGCCGAGCGCGAGGCCTGTTGACGGCCGGGGTTCGGCGCGGCGATGCCCGCGACGTCACCGCCTGCGATCGCGCCCGCGACAAGCACTGCCCCGATCGAGACATACCAGCGCATGAGCTGCCCTCCCGTCGTGTCCGGTCATGTTGACACGCAAAGCGGCCGACGAAAAGCGGGAACACGTTTTGACATTCACATTCAGGTTAGCCGGCTGCCTCAATCTTGCACGCCTTCGCCTCATCTTGCGCCAAAGTCGCCAATTTTGCGGCAACGGCTTCTCATGCCATACAACGCACATCAATCATGGGGGGTTTCATGTTCCGATTCTGCGCCGCGTGTTGCCTGTGGCTCTTTGGCGTCTTTGACGCCGCAATGGCTGAACCTGCGGCCGAGCGCGGCGCTTATCTCGTCAATACGATCATGGCCTGCGGCAACTGTCACTCGCCGCGCGACGCGAACGGCCAGATGATCAAGGACAAGGCCTTTTCCGGCGGCCTGACGTTCAACACGCCCGCCTTCGTCGCCACCGCGCCGAACATCACGCCCGATCGTGAGACCGGAATCGGAAGCTGGAGCGATGCCGAGATCAAGCGCGCGCTGGTGGAGGGAATGCGCCCGGACCACGGCCGCCTCGCCGGCGTGCCGCTGGCGGCCATCATGCCGGCCAATTTCTACAAGGCGCTGCTGCCCGAGGATCTCGACGCCATCGTCGCCTACCTCCGCTCCGTCAAGCCGGTCCGGAGCGAAGCCGCCGACCCCGTCTACAAGGGCGCGGCGCGCCGCGATCCCTATCCCGACGCCGAGACCGGCTTTGGCAAGGCCATGTTCACCGACCCGGTGAAGCGCGGAGCTTATCTCGTCACCATCGGCCATTGCATGGAGTGCCACTCGGCATGGTCGAAGGGCGTTTCCGATTTCAAGACGGGACTGGGCAAGGGCGGCCGGGTCTTCCCGCCGCGCGAAGGGTCTCCGGAGGGAACGCCGGGGACCACCGCCGCCAACATCACATCGGATCGGACCGCCGGCATCGGCGCCTGGACCGATCGGGAAATCAGCCGCGCCATCACCCATGGCGTCGCCCGCGACGGGCGGATGCTCAAACCGCCGATGGCTTACGGCTATTATGCCGGGCTGAAAGAGACCGATCTGGCTGATATCATCGCCTATCTGCGCACCGTTCCGGCGCTGCAATGATGCCATTTTGAATCCGCCGGTTCCACCGCGGGTCCGGAGGTTGTAATCTCCTGACGTCCATGACGAAGACGTCAGGAGGTGCTGGCCGGAATGATCGACACCGTCACCAAGCCGAAGACCAAGGTCAAGACCAAGACCGAACGGCCGCGGCTGCACAAGGTCATCCTCGTCAACGACGACTACACGCCGCGCGAATTCGTCGTCACGGTCCTGAAGGCGGAATTCCGCATGACCGAGGACCAGGCCCACAAGGTCATGATCACGGCGCACCGGCGCGGCGTATGCGTGGTCGCGGTCTTCACCAAGGACGTTGCCGAAACCAAGGCGACGCGCGCGACCGACGCCGGCCGCGCCAAAGGCTACCCGCTGCTGTTCACCACCGAACCGGAGGAATGAACGGGTGACTGCGGCGCGTTCGCGCCCGGCGCCTCGTCCGCCAAACCGTAAACCCGCTCGGCCTTCGAGAATCCCGCGATCGGAAACTCGCCCAGATCAGCCCAGCCGCCGGCGCACACGCCGGCAAATGCCGCCGACGCCACGACCGTGCGATGCAGGCGGCCCGCCATCTTTTCCAGCCGCGCGGCGAGATTGACGGCGGGCCCGATGCAGGTGAAGTCGAGCCGGTTGCCGCCGCCGATATTGCCGTAAAGAATTTTGCCGACATGCAGCGCGACGCCGAAGCGGAAGCGCTCGATGGTTTCACCGATCGGGTATTCCAAGGCTTCGACGCTTGAGCGGGACTCGCGGGCGGCTTCCAGAACACGCGCGCAAACCTGCTGGATATCGCCGACATACTCATCGATCGGAAACACCGCCAGCAGCCCGTCGCCCATGAACTTCAGGACTTCCCCGCCATGTGTCCCGATCGCCGCAACCTGGCAGTCGAAATATTGATTGAGGATATCCACCACGGTCTCGGCCGGCAGCCGGTCTGACAGCGCGGTGAAGCCGCGCAAATCCGACAGCCAGATCGCCGCATGCATCGTGTCGGTGTGGCCGCGGCGAATTTGCCCGCCGAGAATCCGCTCGCCGGCGCGGTTGCCGACATAGGTGTCGAGCAGGATGGAGGCGGTGAAGCGCAAGCGGGTGACCTCGATCAGCCGGGCCAGCGGCGGCACCAGCGACCGCAGGCCGTCGAGTTGCTCATCGGTGAAGCCGCCCGGCTGCTTGGTGGTCCAGCTCGAGGCATGAACCGAGCCATCGGTATTCAACAGCGGCAGCGCGATATAATCGGTGACGCCCTCGCTGCGCAGATCATCAAACAGCGGAAAGCGCGTGCTGTCGGGACCATCAATCAGAGATCTGACTTCCCGCCCCTCGCCGAAGACGATCGCGAGTGGGCTGTTTCGAAATTCCGGCGAATCCAGCATTTCGTAGTTCGCGCTGCCGACGGCGACCTCGGCCCCCGGCCGCCAGATGAAATTGCGGCCGACGATGTCGGGATGCAGCGTTCGAACGAAGACGCCGACGCGCCAGAGCGGCAACCCGGCCGCAACCAGCCGCTCGCAGGTTTCCGCCATCATCCGCGGCGGACTGGGCGCGGACCTTGCGCCGTCGATGAGCCAGTCGGTCAACTTCTGCAGGTCAGGTGCGTTCATGGCCAGCGCATTTGCGGCGCACGTTGCGGAAAGGTCAAGGCTGCTTCCTGACGCGATTGACCGATTTGATTGTCACTGGTCGAACATGCAAATCAGCGGAGTGATTACGACAAAATAGCCGCGTGCAACCACGTACCATAAATGGTACAATTATCGCGGTTGAAGAGATCGCATTGAAACGACTTCCACATGAAGAAGGCTGCAAAGAGGAAAACCGGCACCATCGGTTCGTCCTTCGATAGTTTCCTCAAACAAGATGGAACGTATGAAGAGGTAACAGCGCGGGCCATTAAACGCGTCCTTGCCCGGCAACTCGGCGATCTGATGAAGCGGGAAGAAATCTCGAAGACAGAGCTCGCCAGCCGCATGCGCACCAGCCGCGCGCAGCTTGACCGCCTCCTTGATCCCGAAAATGAATCCGTCACCCTCGGAACGCTTGCGCGCGCCGCCAAGGCCGTCGGTCGGAATTTGCGGATGGAGTTGGTGTGAACCGTCCGCGTCGCCCGCTTACGCTCGTGACACCGCACAGCATGTCGGGCTGACAAATGCCACGGACGGTGCTGTTGTTGAAGAATGGCGTTGCCGTCGTCAGACCTTTTGCAAAGAATAACGATCGATGCCGATCGTATGCATGGCCGTCCGTGTATTCGCGGCTTGCGGGTGACGGTCGCAGACATTCTTGGCTTGATGTCGGCTGGCCAATCGCGAGAGGCTATCCTTCAGGAATATCCTTATCTCGAAGGCGCTGATATCGATGCGGTTCTGGCCTTTGCTGCCCGGCAGGCGGACCATCCCATTATCGCGGCGGAATAGGCCGTAGCCCGGATGGAGCGCAGCGCAATCCGGGATCGCGATAAGGACGAGCCGTTCCCGGATTGCGCTGCGCTCCATCCGGGCTACCGCTTGCTAAAATGACGATCAGGCAAATATACGCACCCTCGCGAGCGATATCCCATGTTAGAAATTTCTGGTGGCATCATTCTCGCAATCGTTGTTCTAATTTTCGTTTTAGCCAACTTTGGTTGGATTGTTGTGGGCCTATCGGCAATTTTCGCGGTAGGAGTAGTAGTAGTAGTAGTAGTCGGTACAGTCTTAGTTTTCTCTCTGCCCACGGATAACAGAAACGCCATCCTCGTTATTCTGCTTGGGATCGCCGCCGTATCTGCTTTTGGCTACTGGACGCACGTCGACAAGAGGTTTCTCCTCCCCGACGATGACCCGAACAAAGACAACGGGTAAAGCAATTAAGGCCCGGTGATCGCGTGAGCGTCACCGACCGCAACACTGGCATAGCGTGCGCAACAGCAGCTAACGTAGCAGTACTGGCGAAAAGCTTCGACGCCCGTTGGGACCGCGCCGTAGCACGAACACGCTGAAGTATTTCGACATCGACTTCTTCGGTACTGTAAGATAGCGACCGTCCTATCCCGTAGCGCAAAAGAGCCGAGGCCAACCCGTAGGACGGATTGAGCCGAAGGCGTAATCAGCCAACTCAGCGACCGTAACGGCGGATTACGCTACGCTTGCTCCGTCAGCATTTGCGCCACGATCGGCTGCAATTTGGGCAGGTGAACCGTCGCGATTTCCCAAAGCTGGTTGTCGTCCAAGCGCTGGTATTCGTGCCGCAAGATATTGCCGATCCCGACAATGGCGCTCCACGGCGCATCGGGGTGTTTCGCGATCAAATCCGGCGGCAAGGCTTTCGCAGCTTCGGAAACGATCTGCACGGCGCGTTCCACCGCGCGGCGATGCAGGTAACTGTCTTGGTACTGTACGAACGAGAGGCCGCGAACAATCGCGGCAACGCCCTCGATCTCATCGCGAATATGCAGCAGACGGGCGCGGGGGTTCTTGCTGGCAGCCATCAAAAAATCCGTACCGCCTCCCGCTCGACATCCCCGAGGATGTAGGGCGACAGGCCCGTGCGGGTCGAATAGCCGATCTCGACGACGCCGCCGAACGCCTTCTGGATGGTGTCATACGCGTTCATGAACGGCAGAAATCCAAAATCGCGGTCGGAAGCCGGGTCGACGAAGACATCCACATCGGAGCCGGATTTGGCTTCATCGCGGGCATACGATCCAAACAGATAAAGCGCCGCCACTCCGAAACCCCGTAGGGCGGGTTCGGCTTCCTTCAACTTTGCAATGACTTCATCGCGGCGCATGTCGTGAATATAGGCCAAGGGGCCTGAATTTTCCAATGCTGCTCCACTCTCTGGAGCGCGTTGGGGGCGCCGAGCAGCCCTACCGCCTCTACCCGCCCACCTGCCCGCGATGGCGCAGAAAATGATCGGCCAGCACGCAGGTCATCATGGCTTCGCCGACCGGCACCGCGCGGATGCCGACGCAGGGGTCGTGGCGGCCTTTGGTCATGATGTCGGTGTCGGCGCCAGAGCGATCCACGGTGCGGCGCGGCGACAGGATCGAGGAGGTCGGCTTCACCGCAAAGCGCGCCACCACCGGCTGGCCGGTGGAGATGCCGCCGAGAATGCCGCCGGCATGATTGGAGAGGAAGCTGACGCCCTGATTGCCCATCCGCATCTCGTCGGCGTTTTCCTCGCCGGATAATTCGGCCGCGCCAAAGCCGGCGCCGATCTCGACGCCCTTCACGGCGTTGATGCTCATCAGCGCGCTGGCCAACTCGGCATCGAGCTTGGCGTAGATCGGCGCGCCCAGTCCCGCCGGGACGCCTTCGGCTGTGACCTCGATCACCGCGCCGATCGACGATCCCTTTTTGCGGATGCCGTCGAGATAGCCTTCGAAGAACGCGGCCTTGTCCTTGTCGGGGCAGAAAAATGGATTGCGCGCGATCTCGTCCCAGTCCCATTTTTCGCGATCGATCTTGTGCGGACCCATCTGCACCAGCGCGCCGCGCACGGTCACGCCAGGCAGAATCTTGCGGGCGATGGCGCCGGCGGCGACCCTTGTTGCGGTCTCGCGGGCGGAGGAACGCCCGCCGCCGCGATAATCGCGCAAGCCGTATTTGGCCTCATAGGTGAAATCGGCATGGCCCGGGCGAAACTTGTCCTTGATGTCGGAATAATCCTTGGAGCGCTGATCGGTGTTCTCGATCAACAGCGCGATCGGCGTGCCCGTCGTGACCTGCGCGCCGGTCTCGGGATGCGCCATCACGCCGGAGAGAATTTTCACTGCGTCCGGCTCCTGGCGCTGGGTGGTGAAGCGCGATTGTCCGGGGCGGCGGCGATCGAGATCGCGCTGGATGTCTTGATCGGTCAGCGCGATCAGCGGCGGGCAGCCGTCGACTACGCAGCCGATCGCGACCCCGTGGCTTTCGCCAAAGGTGGTGACCCGGAACAGGTGGCCGAAGGTGTTGAAGGACATTTTTGCTCTGCGTCGTTCGCCTGCGTCAACAATCAACGTCAATGTTGAACTTTAACATAACGAGGTGTCGTAACTCGCGGAGTTCGGGGGGTCAAATGACGAGAATTAACCACGCCGGCGCGGCACATGTTCTGCGCCCCCTCTCCCGCTTGCGGGGGAGGGATGGGGTGGGGGAACGGCTGGCGCCGGTGCTCGTGGCTGCCCCCACCCTGGCCCTCCCCCGCAAGCGGGAGAGGTAAAAGAAAGCGGCTATCGAAGCGCCTAACTATACTTCCTCAGCCCGCCGTCGCCGAACACGTAGACCGCGCCCTGCTCGATGGTCAGGTCGGCGGCGCTTTCGGGCGTCTCCAGGCCGAGCGCCACCATCAGCGCCCGCGCGGTGCCGCCATGGGCCACCGCGACGGTGTCGGCCTCAAGCTGGTTGTACCAGGCGTTCATCCGCGCCTGCACCGCGACATAGCTCTCGCCGCCCGGCGGCGACACGGTCCACTTCTCGGCCTGGCGCCTGGCGAACAGATCGGGGTCCTCCGCCTGCGCCTGCGCCAGCGTCGAGCCTTCCCAAATTCCGTAGCCGATCTCGCGCAGCCGGTCGTCGATGGCGTAGTCAGGCAGCGGCAGCCTCAGGACGCCGCGCACCAGTTCCATCGTCTGCCGCGCCCGGCCGAGCGGACTGGCGACGAACTTGAGCGACTGATCGCTGCGCCCATCGCGCGCGAAGAGATCGGCGAGAATGCGGCCGGCGCCGGCCGCTTGTTTGCGGCCGAGATCGTTGAGCGGAACATCCTGCACGCCCTGCAGCCGCCCTTCCGCGTTCCATTCGGTTTCGCCATGGCGGATGTAGTAGATGGTCGGCGCGGGCATCGTGGCTTACGGTTATTCCTTGCTCAGGGAATTGCTGAGCGAAATATCCGGCGCGTCCGGGCGCTTCATGCCGACGACGTGGTAGCCGGAATCGACATGATGCACTTCACCGGTGACGCCGCGCGACAGATCCGAGAGCAGATACAGCGCGCTGTCGCCGACCTCCTCGATGGTGACGGTGCGGCGCATCGGCGCGTTGTATTCGTTCCATTTCAGGATGTAGCGAAAATCGCCGATGCCGGACGCCGCCAGCGTCTTGATCGGGCCCGCCGAGATGGCGTTGACGCGAATGTTCTTCTCGCCGAGATCGGCGGCGAGATAGCGCACGCTCGCCTCAAGGGCTGCTTTCGCAACCCCCATCACGTTATAATGCGGCATCCACTTCTCGGCGCCGTAATAGGTCAGCGTCACGATCGAGCCGCCGTCGACCAGAAGCTTTTCGGCGCGCTGGGCGATCGCGGTCAGCGAGTAGCAGCTGATCAGCATGGTCCTGGAAAAATTGTCGGCGGTGGTTTCCAGGTAACGGCCGTCGAGCTGGTCCTTGTCGGAGAAGGCGATCGCGTGCACCACGAAATCGATTCTGCCCCATTTCTCCTTCAGCACATCGAACACCGCGTCGATGGTTGAGGGATCGGTGACGTCGCAATGCCCGAGCAGGATGCCGTCGAGTTCCCTGGCCAGCGGCTCGACCCGTTTTTTCAGCGCGTCGCCCTGCCAGGTCAGGGCGATTTCCGCGCCCGCCGCGTGGCAGGCCTTGGCGATGCCCCAGGCGATCGAGCGGTTGTTGGCGACGCCGAGGATCACCCCCCGCTTGCCCTTCATCAGACCTGAATCCTGCGCCATCCGGTTTCCAATCGAACTTAACCCAGTGTCCCGAATCCGAAGTTCGCAACACCTCGCCGCGCACACCCCAGCGAACTTCGGATTCGAAAGGACACTGGAAATCCATATATTCCAGCGCCGCTCCTTGATTTGAAGTTCCTGGTACGAACTTGCGGCAACGGTGCAGGAACTTCAAATCGGCGGCACTGGCTTGGAGGTACACCAGCCCCCGCGGCCGGTACAGCCCCAATCCGCCCCGGTTTGGGCGGTTGGCCGCGCAACCTTAGCGGGCGGAATAGCCGCTCCATGTTGGTGTTAGTTGTTTGAGGCGTTCGAGTTGCCGATATCGAACGCCTTCGGACAAGCCTGGACCAAGCCTGATGACCGCGTTTCGCGAGAGTGTCGAAGCCATGATTCCGGCGCTGCGCCGGTATGCGCGCGCGCTCACGCGCGATGCCGACACCGCCGACGATCTGGTGCAGGACACGCTGGTGCGGGCGCTGCGCTCGGAGCGGCTGTTTGTTGGCGGCGACGTCAGGAGCTGGCTCTACACCATCCTGACCAACCTCAACAAGAACAGGCGGCGATCGCTGGCCCGGCGGCCGCACTTCATGCCGTTGCTGGAGAACAATCCCGACGCCAGCGGGACCGAGGCCGAAAGCCGCGACATCGCACGCGCGCTGGCAACGCTGGTGGAGGAGCAGCGCGCGGTGCTGCTCCTGGTGATGCTGGAGGGATTGAGCTACCGCGAGGTCGCCGAAATCCAGGGCGTGCCGATCGGCACCGTGATGTCGCGCCTGGCGCGCGCACGCGCCCATGTGAAGGCAGTTCTTGAGGGCGAACGCCCCGCATTGCGACGGGTGAAATAATGGCCAAGCTTGAACATTTGAAGCGTGAGTATTTCAGGGAAACCAGATCGCGGAGCCGGTCGTACTTCCGCTTACCCGCAAGGGCAGCGCGGAACAGCACCGGGATCATTGCGAACGAGAAGAGACAACGACCATGACCGATCCAAAGATTCCCGTCACCGAAGACGAGCTTCATGCCTACGTCGACAATGAGTTGCCGGCGGAACGCCGCGGCGATGTCGAGGCCTGGCTCGCGGCACATCCGGAGGATGCCGCGCGGGTGCGATCGTGGCGCGAAATGGCGGAGTTGCTGCACGCGCGCTATGACGCGGTCGCCGACGAGGCGGTGCCGAAGCGGCTGGAGATCGAGCGCCTGGTGCGGCGGCCGCGCACATGGATGTACGGCGCGATCGCCGCGACGCTCGTGGCGTTCATCGGCGGCGGTGGCGTCGGCTGGCTGGCGCGGGGCGTGACGGCTGCACCGTCGGCCCTTCAGAATCTGACGATGGATGCGCTGGGCGCGCACCGGCTTTATGTCGTCGAGGTTCGCCATCCGGTCGAGGTGCCCGGCAACGAGCGCGCGCATTTGCAGCTATGGCTGACCAAGCGTTGCGGCTGGGAAGTCCGCGCGCCGGAATTGGATGGGACGGGGCTCAAGCTCGTCGGGGGACGGCTGTTGCCCGGCCCTGCCGGGCCCGCATCATTCCTGATGTATGAGAGCGCCTCGGGCGAACGCTTCACGCTTTACGCCTCACGCGCGAAAACCGGGACGGCGCAGATGCGCTACACCGCCGCCGAGAACTCGGGCGCGATGTATTGGTCCGAAGATGATGTCGGCTACGTGCTCAGCGGCCCTTCCGACAAGGACCGGCTGGATCAGGTCGCGCGGCTGGTCTACGACCAGAACGAGAAGAACGAGAAAAATGGCGGGTGAAGGGCGGTTCGGCCAGGACGTCCAAATTCGGACATCAAGAATCTGAAATTGGAACATGGACGCGTCTCAATATCGCACCAGGTACTCACGAAAAGTTGCGGTGCGTTCGATCCGCCGATCGACGCAAGCGGCCTCGACTGGGGTTTTGTACCGCGCTGGTCCCCCAGGTCGAGGCCGCACCCTTTTCAGGTTATGCAAACGATCATGTGAGATCGCTGCGCGGATTATAAGGATGTGCGTCGCGCCATTTCTGCATCAACGTCTCCAGCTCCGCATCGTTCCCGTCCGGTAGCATAATCCGGGTGGTGACGAACAGGTCGCCGGCGCCGCCCGCTTTCGGCAAGCCCTTGCCTTTCAGGCGAAAAGTCCTGCCGCTCGACGTGTTCTTCGGGATCGACAGCTCCACCGCGCTGCCGAGGGTGGGCACGCGAACCTTGCCGCCAAGCACCGCTTCATACAACGTGATCGGCAGATCGAGGCGCAGATCGCTGCCCTCGACCTTGAAGAAGGCGTGCGGCGCGATGTTCACCGTGATCAGGAGATCGCCGGGCCGGTGACCCGGCGCGGTGTCGCCCTGCCCCTTGAGCCGGATCTGCTGGCCGGCCTGGACCCCGGCCGGAATCTTGACGTCGAGCTCCTTGCCGGTCGGCAACCGGACACGTTTCTCCACACCCTTGACCAACTCCTCCAGCGACACCGTCATGGAGACGGATAGATCGAGATCGAGCGCGATGGTGCCGGGGTCGAACTCGAAGGCGCCACCGCCGCCCGGCCGCGCGCCGCGCGCCGCCGCGGCGCCGAACATGCTGTTGAGGATGTCCTCAAAACCGCCGCCGCCAAAGCCGCTCGCGCCCGCGTCACCGGTGCGGAAGGTATGGGTCTCGAAGCCGCCGGGACCCGCGCGCCCGCGCGGACCGCCGCCGCCAGGAAAGCCGCCGCCAGGAAAACCTTGGAAGCGCGGCTTGCCCTCGGCGTCGATCTCGCCGCGGTCGAATTGCTTGCGCTTTTCCGCGTCGCCGACGATCTCGTTGGCCGAATTGATTTCGGAAAAGCGGGCCGCGGCCTTCGGATCGTTCTTGTTGCTGTCGGGGTGATGTTTCTTGGCAAGCTTGCGATAGGCGCTCTTGATCGCCGCAGCGCTGGCGCCCCGCGGCACCCCCAAGACCTCATAGGGGTCGCGCATCCGTCAGGTCTCCTTCAGGGAATCAGATGTTAAATTCGGGCGAAGCGCCCTCTCGATTTTCATTTGGGGTCTTCGTGGCATTTTTGCAACGGGGCAGCTCATGTTCCGCTAGAGTGTGAGCGATGTGGCGAAAGGCATTATACGCCCTTTCAACGGATTAGAGCACGATCGTTGAAGTCGTTTGTCGGGCAAAACGAAACTCCACTTCTGCGGTTCGCGCTCCGCGCTTCAGCTCTGCCTCCACGGCTTCAACGTATGGATTTCCCACTGCCCATGGCCGGTCTGGCAGGCGGCGCCTTGGAGCCAGCTTTCCGAGTGGCCGTTGACGTAGCTCGCCAGGAAATCCCGGCAGGTCCGACCTTCCGAGGAATAGGCCTGGGCCAGCGGCGTCACCGAGCCGCGCGCGCCGGTCGCGGGATTTTCCCAGGGCTGACTGGCATCCTTGTCGCCCTTGGTCAGCACGTCGGACGCCGCGTTGCGGGCAAAGGCGAGATCGCTCTCGGTCGGCGCCACCGGGGCCGGCTGTGCCGGGCCGATGGAGCCTGTGGCGTCATCGGCCAGTTTGGCGAAACTACCGTCGGTACGGGACAGGCTGCAGCCGCCGGCACCAACCCCGATCAGAACCACCGCCATCGCGACGCCGGCCGGCCCGATCCCCGATAGGCCAAAGCGTCCCCATGCCCTATATAGGGCAAGCCTATAATGGGGCTGCAACGCGCTTCTGGCCGCGGGCGGGCGCAACTCGGAACTCCAGATGACGGACACGACCTCGATCAAACACCCAACACCCTTAACATCCGGTGATTTCACCGCGGCCGGGGAGCCGTTTGCGCTGTTCGGAGAGTGGTTTGCGGAAGCGGTGAAGGCCGAGCCCAACGACCCGAACGCCGTGGCGCTGGCCACCGTCGACCCTGACGGCCTGCCTGACGCGCGGATGGTGCTGATGAAGGGCTATGACGCCGCAGGGTTCGTGTTCTACAGCCACATCGCGAGCCAAAAGGGCCGCGAACTCGCCGCAAATCCTAAGGCGGCGTTACTTTTTCACTGGAAATCGCTGCGCCGGCAGGTGCGCATCCGCGGCAACGTGTCACCGGTGACCGACACCGAGGCCGACGCCTATTTCGCCACCCGGCCGAAGCAGGCCCAGATCGGCGCCTGGGCGAGCCAGCAGTCGCAGCCGCTGGAAAGCCGGTTTGCCTTTGAACAGGCGATCGCCAAGTTCGCCGCCAGGCATATCGTCGGCGAGGTGCCGCGCCCGCCCGGCTGGAGCGGCTGGCGCATCGCGCCGCTGCGGATCGAATTCTGGCACGACCGCCCGTTCCGCCTGCACGACCGCATCGAATTCCGCCGCGACGCTCCGGATCGGCCCTGGTCCAAGACGCGGCTTTATCCCTGAGGAAACCGTCATGGCCGGGCCAAAGCGCAAAGCGCGTCTTTACGCTAGATGTCCCGGCCATCCACGTCTTCCTTCTGCGACGACTAAAGTAAGACGTGAATGCCCGGCACAAGGCCGGCCATGACGGAGGACAAGAGAACCGTTTATGCCCACCTCATCCAATAACGGACCGCGGCGCACGCTGCTCCTGACCGGCGCCAGCCGCGGCATTGGCCATGCGACCGTGATTCGCTTTTCCTCGGCCGGCTGGCGCGTCATCACCTGTTCGCGCCATCCCTTCCCGGAAGAATGCCCGTGGGGCGCGGGGCCCGAGGATCACATCCAGGTCGACCTTGCCGACCACGAAGACACCTCGCGCGCGATTGCGGAAATTCGCCAGCGCCTGGAAGGCCGCATGCTGCACGCGCTGGTCAACAACGCCGCGATTTCGCCAAAGGCCGAAGGCGGCGCCCGGCTCGGCTCGATCGATACCGACATCGACACCTGGAGCCATGTGTTCAGGGTCAATTTCTTCGCGCCGATCATGATGGCGCGCGGGCTGATCGATGAATTGAAGGCGGCGAAGGGCTCGGTGGTCAACGTCACCTCGATCGCGGGCTCCCGCGTGCATCCATTCGCGGGCGCGGCCTATGCGACCTCGAAGGCGGCGCTGGCCTCCCTGACCCGCGAGATGGCGTCGGATTTCGGCCGTATCGGCGTGCGCGTCAATTCGATCGCGCCGGGCGAGATCGACACCTCGATCCTTTCGCCGGGCACCGAGAAGATCGTCGAGCAGCAGATTCCGCTGCGCCGGCTGGGCACGCCGGATGAAGTTGCCAAGATCATCTATGTGCTTTGCACGGAGACGAGTTCTTACGTGAACGGCGCGGAGATCCACATCAACGGCGGCCAGCACGTCTAGCCGCAGTTGTCATTCCGGGGCGAGCCCAAACGAGCGAACCCGAAAAATTCCAAAGGTGTTCACGCGAGATTCCCGATGTGCGATTGCACATCCAGGACTCACATATTCGACGCACGCCGGAATGACGTCACGTCAAATCAATCCGCGCAAGATCTGCGCGGCCTGCCAGCGCAGGGCTGCGTCGGCGCGGGAGATGCTGGAGCACTCATCTTCCTGCTCGCCGTCTGACAGCACCGCGCCGCAATGCCGGCAGGTCCGCGCCGAGATCGCCTGCGCCCTGCCGACCGTGCCGCGGCCCTGCTGGTAGCTGGCAAGATCGACGACGTTGCGCCCGCGCATTATGACTTTCTCAACCATTGCTGTCCTCGCGATCTGTGCGAGCGTTATCGCAGAAAGGCGTCGCACAAACGTTCAGCGCAACGCTCAAATTTTAGCGGAGCCATCGGGGCGGGAGTTGATCGACGTGCCGCCACCTTCTTAACCCTCCGGCTGCACGCGCAAAGACGCCGGAAAGACGCTGCGGCAAGCGGGTTCCCTTACAGCCATTTCTTCCATTTGAAAAAAATGTAGGGTCCCGCCGCGGCGAGCAGCATCAGCAGCACCGCCAGCGGATAGCCGTGCTGCCATTCCAGTTCCGGCATGACCTTGAAATTCATGCCGTAGATCGAGGCGATCAGGGTCGGCGGCATCAGCACCACCGCCATCACGGAAAACAGCTTGATGATGTTGTTCTGCTCGAGATTGACGACGCCGAGCATCGCATCCAGCACGAAGGTGATCTTGTTGGAGAGATAGGAGGCATGATCGGTCAGCGAGGTCACGTCGCGCTGCATGGTCTTGAGCTGCTCGCGCATGTCCTTGGACCATTTGACGCCATCGACCGCGGCGGCAACGAAGGTCACCACGCGCCCGATCGAGACCAGGCTCTCCCGCACTTTCGAGGTCAGGTCGCCCTTGCGGCCGATCGCGATCAGAATATCGGAATAGCGCTTGGCGTGGCCGGTGCGCGCCGCGCCCTCGGGCTCGAAAATATCGTGGCTGATCGCGTCCATGTCGCCGCCGGCGCGCTCCAGAATGTCGGCGTTGCGGTCGATCACCGCGTCCAACAGTTCCATCAACACCATTTCGCCGGTGACGCCGGACGCGCATGAGCGCGCCAGCTTGTTTTCCACCAGAACGAACGGCCTCGGCTCGTCATAGCGCACGGTCACCAGGCGATGGTTGGCGAGGATGAAGGTCACCGCCGTGGTGCGCGGGTTCTCCGTGTCCGCCGCGCACATCAGGGTGGCCGTCATGTAGCGTACCCCGTTCTCGACATAGAGGCGGCTGGAAATCTCGATCTCCTGCATGTCCTCCCGGGTCGGTACCGCGATCCCGGCGAGCCGCTCCACTGCCTTGTCCTCGGCGGCGGTCGGTTTCACGAGGTCGATCCAGACCGCGCTCTCCGGCAAAGCGTCCAGATCGGTGATGGGGGCCTTCTTCAGGGAGGATTCGGAGGGGATGAACACCGAGAACATGGAGGACTCCGCGACTGGACAGGCAAATTAACGAACAGGACTCAGCTCGATTCTGGCAAGCGTTTCGTGACGGTCAGATGGGCCCGGGGGCGGGATTTGCGGCAATCCGATGGCAGGGGTGGCGGGGATTCGGCAGCAAAGGTCACAACTTGCCCAGGAACGGGCCCACACTGAAGGACTTGCGGCAAAAAAGACACAGCCTACCTGCCGCAGCGCGGGACGGGCATCTAAGCACTGGAATTATTGCCAATTTCGGCGATAATGCTAGCAATGGAATCGTGGCGTTTGAGGCGCAATGTTGGCGTCGCGTACGCAAGGCCTTCGATCGGACGTACAAATGTCGTCGCTAAAACTGAGATTGGCAATCCTGGCTACTGGCCTGCTGCTGACCGGCTGCATGGAAACGGCCACCTATGAGGCGACCAACACGAATGCCTTCAAGCCGCGCGACAAGGAACTGCTGGCGAAGGTTCGCTATGAGAATGTGCCGGTTCCCGAATCTTACCGCCGCGCCATCGTCGAGTATCATCGCAAGGAAGCGCCCGGCTCGATCGTAGTCGATTCCGACAACCACTATCTCTATCTTGTGCAGAATGACGGCAAGGCGATCCGCTACGGCATCACCGTCGGCGAGGAAGCCATGGCCTGGTCGGGCATCGCCAAGATCGGCAGCATGGCCGAGTGGCCCCCCTGGCATCCGACCAAGAGCGAGATCGAGCGTCTCGGCGTTCCCACTTTCGTGGCGCCGGGTCCGGACAATCCGATGGGTTCGCGGGCGCTCTATCTCTACTCGGGCGGCAAGGATACCCTGTTCCGGATTCACGGCACCAATCAGCCGGAATATATCGGTTCGTCGATCTCCTCCGGTTGCATCCGGATGACAAACGAGGACGTGATCGACCTGTATAACCGGGTGAAGATGGGTACCATCGTGGTGGTGCTCGCACCGCACCATGGCGACTCGCCGTTTGGCTCAAGTTCGCAGATGGCGTCGGGCGGTAGCACCAATATGGGCCCGGTGATGCAGTAGCCGATCGTATACTTCGAGAACAAAGCGCCGGTTTTACCGGCGCTTTTTTGTTGGCGGCTTATCCGTTGGCGGCTTGTCGCCGCCGCCAGCCGGCGCGGCGGTATCGGATTTCGTGCTGTCGGGTTTGGCGGCGCCTCCACGGGGCGGGGTTTTGGCAGCGGCACCGCCGCGGCCCGTCCGGCGTGCCCGCAGAGCACAAGCAACACCGCGGCGGCGGTAACCATTGCCGCTTCGTGGCGCCCGCTCCCGCGACAAGGCCATTTGCGGCGCGCATTCCCCGCGCTAAACTTCATGGCAATTCCGCGAAAAATCGCGGCAAGCGATCGCACCTTGAGGAGGGACTTCCGTATGCGTGGGTTGATGCAAGACTGGCCTTTGCTGTGTCACCGTATTCTCGAACATGCGGCGACAATCCATGGAACACAGGAGGTCGTCACACGGTCGGTCGAAGGCCCCATCCACCGCACCAATTATGCCGAAATCCACCGCCGCGCGCTGAAGACCTCGCAGCGGCTGGATCGCGACGGCATCAAGCTCGGCGACCGCGTCGCCACCATTGCCTGGAACACCTGGCGCCATCTCGAGGCATGGTACGGCATCATGGGCATCGGCGCGATCTGCCACACCGTCAATCCGCGATTGTTTCCCGATCAAATCGCCTGGATCGTCAACCACGCCGAAGACCGTGTGGTGATGACCGATATCACCTTTGTGCCGATCCTGGAAAAGATCGCCGACAAGCTGCCAAGCGTCGAGCGCTACATCGTATTCACCGACAAGGCGCATATGCCGAAGACCACGCTGAAGAACGCGGTCGCCTATGAGGACTGGATCGCGGAGGCCGACGGCGATTTCAAGTGGAAGACCTTCGACGAAAATACCGCGGCTGCGATGTGCTACACATCCGGAACCACGGGCGATCCCAAGGGCGTGTTGTATTCGCATCGCTCCAACGTGCTGCATGCGCTGATGGCCAATTCCGGCGATTCGCTGGGTGCAGCCGCCAGCGATACGATGCTGCCGGTGGTTCCGCTGTTCCACGCCAATAGCTGGGGCATCGCTTTCTCCGCCCCCTCGATGGGCACCAAGCTGGTGCTGCCCGGCGCGAAACTCGACGGCGCGTCGGTCTTCGAGCTTTTGGAAACCGAAAAGGTGACCCACACCGCCGGTGTTCCGACGGTGTGGCTGATGCTGCTCAATCACATGGCCGCCAACCATCTGAAACTGCCGCACCTCCGAATGGTGGTGTGCGGCGGCTCGGCGATGCCGCGCTCGATGATCAAGGCGTTCGTCGACATGGGCGTGACGGCGCGCCACGCCTGGGGCATGACCGAGATGAGCCCGATCGGCACCCTGGCGGCGCTGAAACCTCCCTTCGCCGAGCTCACCGGCGAGGCCCGGCTCGACATTCTCCAGACCCAGGGCTACCCGCCGTTCGGCGTCCAGATGAAGATCACCGACGATGCCGGCAAGGAACTGCCGTGGGACGGCAAGACGTTCGGCCGGCTGAAAGTCTCAGGCCCGGCGGTATCGAACGCCTATTTCCGCGTCGATGCCAACATCCTCGACGAAGACGGCTTTTTCGACACCGGCGACGTCGCCACCATCGACCAGCACGGCTACATGCGGATTACCGATCGCTCCAAGGATGTGATCAAATCCGGCGGCGAATGGATTTCGTCGATCGATCTGGAAAATCTCGCCGTCGGACACCCGGCCGTCGCCGAAGCCGCCGTGATCGGCGTGCACCATCCCAAATGGGACGAACGCCCGCTCCTGATCGTGCAGCTCAAGCAGGGTCAGCAGGCGACGCGCGAGGACATCCTGAAATACATGGACGGCAAGATCGCCAAATGGTGGATGCCCGACGACATCGTGTTCGTCGATGCCATTCCGCACACCGCGACGGGCAAGATCCTGAAAACCGCGCTACGCGACCAGTTCAAGGCCTATAGTTTCCCGAACGCGGCGGCGTAGCGCTCGGACGCCGCTCCCCACTTGGGAGCGGCAGAATCGAGGCAAATAGCTAGACGCCGGAAATTTGATTACGTGGCAGGACTCGCCGGCCAGAGCGCGGTGGGGTTACCGGCAGTTCCAAGTCGCGGACGCAAGCCTTTAGAACAAGCGGCCTCAAAATTGTATCAATCTCGTTACCGGCAATTCGAGACATGCGAACTGATTTGCTAAGAAGCGCATAGCGCGGATTTATTTCCCCGACTGGGGTAATCGCCTGGAATAGAGCGAAGTCGGTGGTGCCGGCACCAGCATCCACAACCAAAAGATATTGTCGGATTGGCGCTATTGCAGGTTCTTCTCTCTCCCCCAACACAGCATCGAAACGCGAGGCTCCAGCGGCAATCGGCTCTCTAATTGCGCTGTCCTTAACCATCAAATGTCCTAGTTGACGAATATCAATATCGTAAACTTCATTGATGATTTCCTTGACGTCTTTGGTCTTAAGTTGGCTCCACTTTCCGCGCAGAGTATCTGCAAGCACTTGAGCACGCAAAAGGGCGTCGGTCATTACATCGTCAGCCCATTTTGATCGGCTATGCCCTTGATTGCCATCGCTCGATTCAAAACAGGGGATTGCAAATCTACGGGCAACATGCGGTCCTCCAGCCTTCGTGCTACGGAACGCGGGCAGCGCCGCGCTTCTCGATGCTGAGGCCTCCGACTGCCAAATATCAAGCCAAGAAATCTCACTCAACATTTGTAACCAACGACTAAAGCGTATTTCCCGACGAGCAAGTTGCCGGGTTAGCTCAAGACGGCATCTAGCGGACTTTTCTTCACGGGCTAGAGCCTCGACAACATACGGAATGACCCAGGTTCCGGTTGCATACGAGAGGGCCGACGCGACATTTTCTCGAATCTCCGACGGCTTACTGACAAGGGGCAGATTCTTCGTTTCGCTAATTGTCCAAAAGCCTTCAATTGGATCACGTAGCGCGTGAGATAGAACCTCACCGGCCTCTCTTCGGAGGTCACCTTTCACCAAGTCAGATATTCGCACTATTAGCGCGATAGCAAGAAGCTGCTCAATGCCGGAGCCACCAACGGCAAATTTTCCTAGGTCACGGAAGGATTGTGCAAAGCCCTCCTTGTTCGCGGCTGACTGCATTTGCCTGGTCGCCATAAGACGGCGTGCAGCGTCCCACTTAGACCAGATGTCCCCTCCACGAACAAAGTCCTGGAAATCTCCTCTTTCGTCTGAAATTGCAGACATTTTGATCACTTTTTATCGGCTGTTCGTGCTTAGACCGCATTGAGGGCGTTTCGGCAAGGGTATCCTATCGAGACCAACAGACCTTCCAAAAGGGCCGATTGGAATCGGGCCCCATCGCCATTTTATCTTGTATTATCCGCAAGCCCGTGTTTTCACACAAAGATTAACTCTAAAATCGACGAACTGACTTATGGCCCGCAGGTTTTCCGCTCCCTATCAATCGGAGCCCGTGTCGAGCCTCGCGTCATGGGCGCGCAATCTGGCGGTGTTTTCGGTGGTCGCGGTGCTGGTCTCGATCGTCATCGTCCGCTTCGGCTTCCTCGAAATGAAACCGGCCCTGGCGACCTTCTTCGGCGCGCTGGCCTTCGCCGGCCTTTCCATTCTGGTCGGCCTCGCCGGCGCGGCCGCGATCTGGCAAAACGGCTCGCGTGGCTTGAGCCGCATCCTGCTGGCATTCTTCATCGACATCATGGTGCTCGCCTATCCCGCCTATCTCGGCCTGCAATACCGCAAACTGCCGCCGATCCACGACATCACCACCGATCCGATCGACCCGCCGCGCTTCGAGGCGCTGGCGCGGCTGCGCACCGGCGACGGCGCCAACACCGCCGTCTATGCCGGGTTGTATTCGGCCGAACAGCAACGGATCGCCTATCCGGATATCGAGACCGTTGAACTCGAGACTCCCGTGCAGCGGGCCTATGAGATCACGCTGCAACTGGTCACCAAGCGCAAATGGCTGGTCATCGACGAGCGCGCCCCGCAACCGCCGCGCCGGATCGGCCGCATCGAGGCGGTGGCGCGCACGCCGATCATGGGGTTCCGCGAGGACGTCTCGATCCGCGTCACGCCCGATGGCGAGGATTCCCGCGTCGATATCCGCTCCGCGTCCCGCTATTTCGAGAGCGACCTCGGCAGCAACGCATCGCGTGTCCGCAAACTGATCGACGACATCAACAACGCGGTCGACAACGCGAGCCTCAAGCCGTCGGTCAAGAAGCCGACAGTGCCGGCGAAAACTCCGCCGAAGGTTGTGAAGAAGTGACGCTGTTCCGAAGGCAGTGTGCTCCCTCGCCCCGCTCTTGCGGGGAGAGGGTTGGGGTGAGGGGCTCTTCGATCCGCGAGTCCTGCAATGCGTGTTGAGCGCAGTACCCCCTCACCCGGATCGCAAGAGCGATCCGACCTCTCCCCGCAAGCGGGGAGAGGTTAAGAAGACGCCAATCTATAAGTTCCACCGATCACCGGATCGCCGTCGGTCGCCACGATCCCGCGCCCGACCAGATCCTCCAGATGCGCCAGCACGGAATAGCCTGCCGCCCTCGTCAACCGCGGATCGATGCCGATATAGATCGCGCGCACGATGGTGGGAATATCTGCTTCGCCCTTCGAAAGCCGATGCAGGATCGAGGCTTCCCGCGCCTGACGGTGCCGGATCAGGAAGCGCACATAGCGCGGGCCTTCCGGGATTTCCGGGCCGTGACCCGAGAAGTACAAATCCTCACTCCGCGCCGTGAGCTTTTCCAGCGAAGCCATGTAGTCGATCATCGATCCGTCCGGCGGCGCCACGATCGAGGTCGACCAGCCCATCACGTGATCGCCGACGAAAAGCATGTCGCGGTCCGGCCAGGCGAACGCCAGATGATTGGCCGTGTGACCCGGGGTCGCGACCGCTTCCAGCTTCCAGCCGGCCCCCTCGATCACGTCGCCGTTCTTCACCTGCAGGTCCGGCCGGAAGTCGCGGTCGGCACCCAATTCCGGATTGTGCTTCTCGCTCTCGAAGCGCGGCCGCGAGGCGCGGTGCGGTCCCTCGGCGTAGACATTCGCACCTGTTGCCGCCTTGACCCGCGCGGTGTTCATCGAGTGGTCGCGGTGGGTGTGGGTGACCAGAATATGCGTCACGGTTTCACCGCGCACTGCATCCAATAGCGCGGCCGCGTGGGCCTCGTCGGCGGGACCCGGATCGACGATCGCGACCTTGCCCTTGCCCACGATGTAACTGACCGTGCCGGAGAAGGTGAACGGGCTCGGATTGTTGCAGAGAATCCGCCGCACGCCGGGCCGCACCTCCTCGACGACGCCGGGCAGAAGCGGAAAGTTGCGGTTGAAGGGGACGTCGTCGTCGGCCATGGGATGTGCTCGATTTCGGGTAGTTAGCCGTCATCCCCGGATGAGCGCATTTGCGCTCACTCGGGAGGTGCGAGCTCTTGCGAGCCTCGAAGGATGGCGGACACCACCCCTCGTCATCCTTCGAGGCGCGCCCGAAGAGGCGCGCACCTCAGGATGACGTGATCGAGATTTACGAAAACGCCTGGATGCCGGTGATGGCGCGGCCGAGGATCAGCGCATGGACGTCGTGGGTACCTTCATAGGTATTCACGGTTTCCAGGTTCGCGGTATGCCGCATCACGTGATATTCGATCTGGATGCCGTTGCCGCCGTGCATGTCGCGGGCCATCCGGGCGATATCGAGCGCCTTGCCGCAATTGTTGCGCTTGACGATGGAAATCATCTCCGGCGCCATCTTGCCTTCGTCCATCAGCCGCCCGACGCGCAAGGAGGCCTGCAGGCCGAGCGCGATGTCGGTCTGCATGTCCGCAAGTTTTTTCTGAACGAGCTGCGTCGCCGCGAGCGGCCGGTTGAACTGCTTGCGGTCGAGCGTGTATTGCCGCGCGCGGTGCATGCAGTCTTCCGCCGCCCCCATCGCGCCCCAGGAAATGCCGTAGCGGGCGCGGTTGAGGCAGCCGAACGGCCCCTTCAGGCCGGAAACGTTGGGCAACAGCGCGCTCTCCGGCACCTCCACGCCTTCCATCACGACTTCGCCGGTGACGGAAGCGCGAAGTGAGAGCTTGCCGGTGATCTTCGGCGCCGAAAGGCCTTTCATGCCCTTTTCGAGAATGAAGCCGCGGATCTGATTGTTATGTTCCGCCGACTTCGCCCACACCACGAACACGTCGGCGATCGGGGCGTTGGAAATCCACATCTTCGTGCCGGTCAGCCGATAGCCGTCGGACGTCTTCTCGGCGCGGGTCTTCATGCCGCCGGGATCGGACCCGGCATCCGGCTCGGTCAGGCCGAAGCAGCCGACCCATTCGCCGGTGGCGAGCTTGGGCAGGTATTTCTTGCGCTGGTTCTCATCGCCATAAGCGTAGATCGGATGCATGACCAGCGACGACTGCACCGAATTCATCGAACGATAGCCGGAATCGACGCGCTCGATCTCGCGCGCCACCAGACCATAGGCGACATAGCTCGCATTGGCGCAGCCATATTCCTCCGGCAAGGTGATGCCGATCAGGCCGAGTTCGCCCATCTCGTGAAAGATGTCGCGGTCGACCTTCTCTTCCAGATAGGCCTTGGTGACGCGCGGCAAGAGCTTGTCCTGCGCATAGGCACGCGCGGTGTCGCGGATCATGCGCTCGTCTTCGCTGAGCTGCTCGTCGAGCATGAACGGATCGTCCCACTGGAAACTCACCGGGGACGGCTTGTCCTTGGCCTGAGGGCGCACGCTCATGGAAATTCCTTTCGCATCATCATGTTTATTTTAAAGCGAGAAGCGCAGAAGCGCAATTGCGTTGGTTTCGTCATTCCGGGGCGCGAGTGAAACGAACGAACCCGGAATCCCGAGATTCCGGGTCCGGCTCTTCGAGCCGTCCCGGAATGACATCAACCTCAGCCTTCAAGCTGTTCGCTGGACACGATCTCGATGCCGAAACCGGACAATCCCTTGTAGTCATGCACCGACGACGTCAGATTCCGGATCGAGGTGACGCCGAGATCGCGCAGGATCTGCGCGCCGACGCCGACTTCGCGCCATTGCCTGTTGCGATCGGCTTCCGCGGTCTTCTCCTCAGGCAGCGGCGACACCGGGACGCCGGCCGCGCCATCGCGCAAGTACACCAGCACGCCGCTGCCGTTCTTCCTGAAATGCTCGAGTACGGCCTGCATGCGCGCCGGCCCGCTGAAAATGTCCCTGACGATATTGGGCTTGTGAAATCGCGTCAGCACATTCTTGCCGTCACCCACGCCGTTATAGACGAAGGCCACATGCGCGATCTCATCGAACGGCGAGCGATAGGCATAACCGTGAAGCGGCCCGATCGGGCTTTCCGCGGTGAAGGTCGAGACGCGCTCGATCAGCTTTTCCCGCGCCTGGCGGTAGGCGATCATGTCGGCGATGGTGACATGCTTGAGCTTGTGGGCCTTGGCGAACCGCGCCACCTGCTCGCCCTTCATGACCGTGCCGTCGTCGTTCATCAACTCGCTGATGACGCCGACCGGCGGCAAGCCGCTTAGCTTGCACAGATCAACCGCCGCTTCGGTATGGCCCGAGCGCAACAGCACGCCGCCGTCCCGCGCAATCAGCGGAAATACGTGACCCGGCCGGGCAAAATCGTTGGCGCCGGCATTCGGATTGGCCAAAGCCCGGCAGCAGGACGCGCGTTCGTCCGCCGAAATCCCGGTGCCGCCGTCGGGCTTGTAGTCGATCGAGACGGTAAAGGCGGTGGTGTGGTTGGACTCGTTGTGGGCCACCATGGGATCGAGGCGCAGCCGGCGGGCATCTTCGGTGGTGATCGGCGCGCAAACGATGCCCGAGGTGTGGCGGATGATAAAAGCCATCTTCTCGGCAGAGCACAGCGATGCCGCGACAATCAGATCGCCCTCGCCCTCACGGTCCTCGTCGTCGGTGACGACGACGAGTTCGCCGCTGGCGAAGGCATGCAGAACTTGCTGGATCGGGTCGGCCATTCAAAGGTCTCACATTGTACGTGGCGAGCATTAACCGGACTCGCAAGCCCGCGCCAGCTTCATTACGCAGGGCAGAACGGCTTCCGTAACGTAACGATACGGTGGCGACAAAGTCCGCGGACTTGCTTAAGGTCGGAACCAACAAAGAACAAGGGAGACGGCGCTCATGGCCTCCGTAAAGTTTGACTTCGCGCCATTGCTGCCGGCGGGATTGCCCGCGCCCGCGGCGAAATGGACGGGGCTGGCCAAATACAGTTTTGTCGGCGGTAACAACGATCCGGAGCAGGTACCCGTCGAGGGCCTGATCGATGCGGTAAATGCCGTGCTCAGGCGCGAAGGCAGGACGCTCGCCACCTATGGGCTGGCCGGCGGCCCCCAGGGCTACCTTCCCCTGCGCCAATTTCTCACTGCGAAACTGCGGCGCGATGCCGGCATCGCGTGTAGCGCCGACGACATTCTGATCGTCTCCGGCTCGCTGCAGGCGCTCGACCTCGTCAACGCGACGCTGCTTGCCCGCGGCGACACCGTCATCGTCGAGCGGGACACCTATCAGGGTGCGCTGAACCGGCTGACGCGGCTCGGCGTCAACACGATCGGAATTCCGCTCGACGGCGAGGGCATGCGGATGGACATGTTGGCCGATGAGCTCGCCGACCTCAAACGCCGCGGCATCACGCCCAAATACGTCTACACCATCCCGACCGTGCAGAACCCGACCGGCACGATCATGCCGCAGGCCCGGCGCGCCGAACTGCTCGAGCTCGCCGAGCAATATGGCGTACCGATCTTCGAGGACGATTGCTACGCCGACCTGATCTGGGACGGCCGCCGCCCACCCGCGCTCTATTCGATGAGCAAGACGGGCAACGTCATCCACATCGGGTCGTTCTCCAAGTCGATCGCGCCGGCGTTGCGGGTCGGCTTCATCGTCGCGCCATGGAACGTCCTGTCGCGCATGCTGGCGCTGAAAACCGACGCCGGAAGCGGCGCGCTCGAGCAGATGGTGCTCGCGGAATATTGCGCGCCGCATTTCACCTCGCACGTGCCGAAACTGACGCGGGGCCTGCGTGCCAAGCTCGATACGCTGATGGAGGCGCTCAACGAGCAATTCGGCACATCGGCGGAATTCGAAGCCCCCAAGGGCGGCATTTTCCTGTGGGTCAAACTCCCCGACAATGTCGATACGCTAAAGCTCTACCAGGCCGCGCTCAAAGCCGGCGTCGCCATCAATCCGGGACCGGAATGGTCGACCGACAAGGCCTATGCCGGCAGCCGGCTGCGGCTGTGTTTTGCCAGTCCCTCACATGAGCAAATCCGCGAAGGCGTCGCCATGCTCGCCGAGGTGTGCCGCCGCGAATTCGGCGTGCCCGTAAGGAGCGCGAATGTCGAGGCGCGGGCCGGCACGTCGATTTGAATTCGTCTTGGTGAGATATCCCCCGAAACCAGGCACAGCTGCGCTGTAAGTGACTTCGGGATAGCCTCGCGTTGCAGCGCAAGTGTCAGGCGGCGGCATTCTGCGCGCGGCGGATGGCATATGCGATCCGAAGCAACAGCACGATCGAAACGTTGCCCTTCCCGGCTTCGATCTGCGCGACGTAGCGCTCGGAAATGCCTAACTCACGGGCAAGCTCCCGGCGCGACAGGCCGCAGACGGCACGCATTTCGCGCACGCGGTCGCCGAGTTCTGCGAGAAAACTGCTTTCCGAATATGGGCGGACGTTGCCGCCCAGCGGAAGCGCCTCGGCGGTAAAGCCTGGGGACGCCGCCGTCCCGGATCGTATCTTGCGGTTTGCCACGTTGAGCCCCCGGTTCTTGACAGGCTCGCCAAGGACCGGGGCCGCCGCATTGATGCGGATCAAATGAGTTCTCTTCCCCGGCCTGCGAAAGGCAAGCCAGGGTGGCACCTCGCTCTACCTCACTGCGAACGGCGCCTGATACGGCTGGCACGAGGGTCACTACTGAAGGCTGACACAGGAATGGCCCCGCGAGGGGCCATTCCTTCTATTTTGATTGAGCATCATCTTTTCGGAAAAACCGGTTTCCACTTTTCCGGATCATGCTCTAATCCCACGCCGGCGCGAAACCGGGATTCACAAAGCGCTTGTCTTTCGGCAACCCCGCGATCGCCTGGCGGTCCTCGTCGTCCAGCCCCACATGCAGCGCATCGAGATTGGCGCGCTGGCTCTCGCTGCGCGAGGCCTTGGGGATCGCGGCGACGCCATCCTGGTCGAGCAGCCATTTCAGCGCCACCTGGGCGGCGCTGGCGCCGTGCTTGCGGCCGATCGCCGCCAGCGTCTGGTCGGACGCCGCCCGGCCCTGCGCCAGCGGGCAATAGGCGACCAGCGGGATCGCTTTGGCGGCCAGATATTTGCGTAAGCGTGTCTGATCGAGCATCGCATGATACTCGACCTGGTTACAGGCGATCGGGGCCTTGATCTCCTCGACCACGGTCTTCAACAGCGCGATGTTGAAATTGGCAACGCCGATGGCGCGGGTCCGGCCCTCTTCTTTCAGCCTGAGCAAGGTTTCGAACATCGCCGGCAGGTTCATGTTGGTCGCGGGCCAGTGCACGAGATAGAGATCGACGTGATCGAGCTTCAGCTTTTTTAAGGACGCATCGAACGCCCGCCGGATCGCGTCCGGCGCCAGATTCTCGTTCCAGACCTTGGTCGTGACATGCAGATCCTTGCGCGCAACTGCCGCTGCTGCGATGGCAGCACCGATGGCGTCTTCATTGCCATACATTTCCGCGGTGTCGATGTGACGATAGCCGAGGGCCAGCGCGCTTTCGACCGCCGCGCGGCAGACATCGCCCTGCATACGGTAGGTGCCGAGCCCAAGGCGCGGCAGGCTGATACCCTGGGTTTGCAGATGTTCCATTGATTACTCCCGAAAGCGCAAAGGCGGCCGCTTGAGAACAAGGCGACGCCGCACGAATGCGTGTAAGGTGAAGCGACGGATGAGACAGCGTGTCCGCCGTTTGATAGTCTGCCCGAGGCTCAGAGTTCAAATCAAGATCGGGCTGGAATAAAGATGGTCAGGGCATTACGACAATGGCTGGAGGCGAACGGGTTGTTCGCGATCGTCACCGCCGTGCTGTGCACGCTCGTTCTATTGTCCCTGCTGCTGGTCCTGGGCGGCTATCTGGTCGTGACGCGCTGAGGCAGGTCCTCAGCGCCGCGAGTCATGAGGCCGTCGATCGCGGGCGCGGCCTGCAACAGTTCAACGCTTCCAGTTGCAGATGCCGCCTGACCTGCAGGGCCAGACCTGAATCCGCGCGTCGAAGGCTTGTGCCTCGAGCGGGTTCCGATGGTGACGGGCGAGCTTCGTTCGAGCCGTGTTGCGCGGTTGCGCGACGCCGGTGCGGAGGCGGCCAGAGGCGGCGCCGAACTCGTGGTTTTTCCGGAATCCTTCCTGCCGGGATTCCCGATCTGGGCGGCGTTGCAGGCGCCGATCTATAACCACGGCTTCTTTCGCGCGCTGGTCGCGCAAGCCCAGAAGGCTTCTGATCCGGCGATCAGGTCCATTCGAATGGCGGCGCGCCGCCATGGCGTCTTCGTTTCCCTCGGCTTCACCGAAGGCACCGAGGCAAGCGTCGGCTGCATCTGGAATTCCAACCTTTTGATCGGCGACGATGGATCGGTTCTCAACCATCACCGCAAGCTGGTTCCGACATTCTATGAAAAGCTGATCTGGGCCAACGGCGACGCGAGGGGCTTGCGCGTTTCCGCGACGCGGCTGGGCCGGCTGGGAATGCTGATCTGCGGCGAAAACACCAACCCGCTTTCGCGCTATGCCTTGATGGCGCAGGGCGAACAGGTGCACATCTCGTCCTATCCGCCGATCTGGCCGACCCGCCCGCCTTCGGAAGACGGCGCCTATGATCTGAAGCGCGCGATCGAGATCAGGGCCGGCGCGCATGCCTTCGAAGCGAAGGTCTTCAACATCGTCGCCTCGGGCTTCGTCGACGCGGCGATGCGTGAAGCGCTCGGCACCGCCAACCGGGCAAGCCTCGATATCATCGACGGATCGCCGCGCGGCATCTCGCTGGTGATCGACCCCTCGTGCAACATCGTCGGCGAAGTTCTTTCCGAACATGAAGGCATTCTCTATGCCGACATCGACACGGAAAAGGGCGTCGAACCGAAGCAATTCCACGATGTGGTCGGCTATTATAACCGGTTCGATATCTTCAACCTGAAGATCGACCGCACGCCGCTTGAGCCGGCGCACTTCGTCGACGCCCCTGCCGCGGAATCCGCAAACCCCGACCACGCCCGGCCAGGCCAGCTTGAAAATGGCGAACTCAGCCTGCGCGATTTCGACGGCTTCGGCGCCCTTGGCTAGAAAAGCCATTCGCCGGTGCGCGGCGATTTTCCGCGCGCGCCGGCTCACCAGCCATCTCGCGATCACGCGGGCCTGATAGTTGACCATGCCTGCCTAAAACGAAGGCATGACCTCCGCCAAGACCGGAGCGGATGCATTAATCAACTGAAAAACAAAAGGTTTTTGTAATTCACCCGGTGGCATACAAGTTGCGTATGGCGGCGCGATGGCCCACCCCCCGGTTCAATTGAGCGTACGCAGCGTCCGAAAGTCCTTTCACGGAAGGGCTGAGGAAGTGCGCGTGCTCGACGATCTCTCCTTTGAGATCAACGAGCGCGACTTCGTCAGCATCATCGGGCCGAGCGGCTGCGGCAAGACCACGATCTTCAACATCATCGCCGGCCTGCTGGAGCCTGATTCCGGCACCTTGCATTACCGCGGCGAGGAGATCGAAAGCCTGCGCGGCCGGGTCGGCTACATGATGCAGAAGGATCTGCTGTTTCCGTGGCGCACCGTGCTCGGCAATGTGCTGCTTGGGCTCGAGACGCGCGGCGTCGATCCGGTCGAGGCCGAGGGCAAGGCCCGCGAATACCTGAAGGGGTTCGGGCTGTCCGGCTTCGAGAACGCCTATCCAAAAACCCTGTCGGGCGGGATGCGCCAGCGCGTGGCGCTGATCCGCACCCTTATCATGGACCCCGACATCCTGCTGCTCGATGAGCCGTTTTCCGCGCTGGATTACCAGACCCGGCTTTATCTTGAGGGCGTCCTGAAGGAGGCGGTGGAGACCTATAACAAGACCGTGATCCTGGTGACGCATGACATCGACGAGGCGGTGGCGCTTTCCAAGCGCGTCGTTGTGCTCAGCGGACGCCCCGCCCGGGTGAAGATCGTGCACGACATCGACATCAGCGCGCACTCACCGATCGCGGCCCGCAGCGACAGCCGGTTCTCAGGCTACTTCCACGCGCTCTGCGCCGAACTCGACATCCAGACCGAGAAAACCGCTTGACCCTCACGATGCCTGGCGCCGCCCCTTTGCAGAAGCGGAAAGCACTCCGCGCGCGCCGACGCGCGACCTTCGACACCGCGCTCGGACGCGCGACGCTGCAAGCCCTGGCCGTGATCGGCTTTTTCGCAGCATGGGAGATCGGCGTGCGGATGGGGTGGATCTCCGCGTTTCTGGTCGGCTCGCCCTTTGGAATCTTCACGCTCGCGATCAAGATGGTCGCAAGCGGCGAACTGCTTTCGGATACGTGGTACACCCTGTTCGAAGCCATTCTCGGTTTCGTCATCGGCACCATCTTCGGATCGCTCCTGGGGCTCGCGCTCTGGTACTCGGTATTTGTGGCGCGCCTGGTCGAGCCCTTTATTGTGGCCATCAACAGCGTACCGAAGATCGCGCTGGCGCCGATCGTGGTGCTCTGGTTCGGCACCGGCCTCGTTTCCAAGGTCGCGTTGTCGGTGTCGCTGACGGCGATCGTGGCGCTGATCGCCGCCTATCAGGCCGCCAAGGATGCCGACATCGACCTGCAGTCGCTCTTGATCTCGATGGGCGCCGACAAGCATCAGGTGTTTTTCAAAGCGGTGGTGCCGTCGACGTTGCCGGCGATCATCGCGACGTTCCGGATCAATGTCGGCTTCGGACTGGTCGGTGCGGTGGTGGGCGAATTCATCTCGTCGCAGCGCGGGCTTGGCCACCTGATCTACACCGCTTCCAGCCTGTACGATCTCGACACGGTCTGGGTGGGACTGTTCACGCTGATGATCACGGGCTTCGTGCTCTACTACGTGATCGACATCATCGAGCGGACAAGTTTGCCGTGGAAGCAGGCGAACGCCACCCATCAGGTTCAGGTTTGAACTCAATATAGAACAACCGGAGACGTCACATGCCGTTGCTTACACGTTTTGCCCGCGCCACCGCGCTGATCTCCGTTCTGCTCGCGACCCCTGCGCTCGCCGAGAACAAGAAGGTCACGCTGTCGCAGGCGTTCCAGTCGATGCTTTATCTGCCGCTCTATGTCGCGATCGACGAGGGGTTCTTCACCCAGCAGGGCCTCGACCTCACCAAGGAGACCGCCGGCGCACCAACCGTCGCGCTCTCCGCCGTCATTTCCGGAAGCGCGCAGTTTTCAATCCACGGACCTGAATGGACCGCGATCGCAGCTTCCAAGGGGGCGCCGGTCGACATCATCGCCAATGTCGTCAACGGCGCCGCGGTGTGGATCGCGACCGCGCCCGACTTCAAATTCACTGGCATCAAGGACATCAAGGGCCAGAAGGTCGTCACCGGCCTGATGCCGACCACCAGCACCTCGCTGTTCATCAAGCTGCTCAAGGAAAACGGCATGGATGCGAAGACCGATGTCGACATGATCCAGGTCGCGATCGGCTCCGAACCCGGCCCCTTCGTCGCCAAGCAGGCCGACGTCGCCGTGATGTATGAGCCGGGCCTCGATCAGGCCGTCGCCAAGGGCATGAAGGTCGTCCTCGGATTTCCGAAGCTTTACGGTGCCTATGCGTTCTCGACCGTGACGGCGCGGAACGATGTCGATCCCGACACCGCGCAGCGCGTGGTCAACGGAATGGAAATGGCCATGCGCTTCATGGCCAAGAACGAAACGAAGACCGTGGAAATCGCCAAGAAGGAATTTCCGACGCTCGATCCGGTTGTGGTGGAGGCCGCCGTGAAGCGCATGCTCGCCGACGGCGTCTACCCGCCGAGCGTGGACATCACGGCGGATGCGCTCAAGGTGTCCATGGATACCCAGATCGCACTCGGCAATCTGGCGGCTCAGCCGGACTACAAGGCGTTTGTCGTGAAGAAATTCATAGAGCCGGCGCTCGCGATGAAATAGGTTGAGGCGCGCGGGTCCGCTCAGCGGTTCCGCGTGACTTTTTCTTCGACCTGTTCGTCTGGGACTTTCCGACATGAACGATCCGACTGCACGCGCCGCACCAGAGTCTGGCGCCGGGGTTCTCGAGCTTCTGCGCCGCTTCAAAGACGATCAAACCTCCGCGGACCATTACGCCGCGGCCTGCCTGGAAAGGGCAAAGGCCACCGAACCCGTGCTCCGGGCGTTCGAATATCTGCCCGTCGATGTCGCGCGATGGCCGGGGCCGCTGTCGGGCATTCCCGTGGCGATCAAGGATATCATCGCCACATCGGACATGCCGACCACCAACGGATCGCCGATCTACCGCGATCACATTCCGGAGCGGGATGCCTGGGTCGTCGAACGCTTGCGCAATCTCGGCGCCACGATCTTCGGCAAAACCGTGTCGACCGAGTTCGCCTGGCGTCATCCCGGGCCGACCACCAATCCCTGGAACTCCGCACATACGCCGGGCGGCTCGTCCTCGGGGTCGGCAGCCGCGGTCGCGGCTGGCATCGTACCGCTGGCCTTGGGCACGCAGACGCTGGGCTCGGTCATCCGGCCCGCGGCATTCAACGGCGTGGTCGGTCTCAAGCCGAGTTTCGGCGCGATCCCGCGCGCGGGCGTGCACCCCTTGAGCCCTTCGCTCGATCACGTCGGCTTCTTCGCCCGCCGCGTGGACGACGTCGCCTTTGCGCTCTCTCTGCTTGCCGCCTCAAGCGACCTCGATCCGCATGGCCGGCCCCTTCCCCGCTTTCACGTCGACGCCGACCAAGGCGTGCCGCCGCTGGAAAACCCGCGCCTTCGGATTGTGCGATTCAAAAAATGGTCGCGGGCAGAGCCCGAACAGCAGAAGGTGTTCGACGCGGCGGTCGCCAAACTGCGCGAGGCGGGCGCCGTTGTGGAAGAGCGCGAGTGGGACGAACTCGATTCCAACTGGAGTGCGGTCAATACCATCATGTCCAGCGAGGCGGCACATATCTTCAGCGGTCTCGTCGAACGTTACCCCGACCGCACCAGCGACTTTCTGAAATCGGCCGTAAAGGCCGGCAAAGAGCTCACAGCCTTTGCCTATCTCGGCGCCAAGGCGACCCAGGAAAGACTGCGGTCGGCACTATCGGCGCAAATGACGAGCTTCGACGCCGTCCTGACCGTGCCGGCGTTCGGCGAAGCGCCGGAAGGCCTCAGCTATACGGGCGACGCCGAATATTGCGCGCCCTGGACCTTGATCGGCGCGCCCGCGGTGTCGCTGCCGGCGGGATTTGGCAAAAAGGGCCTTCCGCTCGGCATCCAGGTCGTCGGCCCCTACCGGCAGGACTATCGCTTGCTACGCGTGGCGAAATGGGTCGAGGGCGCCTTGCGGTTCGATCCGGGAATCCCCCCAATCCAATCGGCCGGATGAGGTCTTGAAGACAACTGCACCCGCAATGTTCCGGGCTTATGCATCAAGCTGCTCTACAATACTCGGACGCAGGAGTACGGAGGCCGCGGCGGATATTCGTAATGAAGCAGCATGACACTGCAAGCCGCCATCGTGTTGCTTCCCTGAGCCACCATCCCTCCTCGTGCGATTGAAAGCTAACCTCTGCTCACGATGATCCCAAGAGCCACAAATACGCCTGCCGCAAGCGCGACCAGACTGAATCTACGCGGCTCGCGCTCTGCCCGCGGCAGCAGATGGGTCGCCCCCACATAGATCAATGCGCCCGCGGAGGTCGCTAGCAAAGCGCCGAGCGACGGTTGATTGATCTGGCTCACGAATGAATAGGATGCGAGGGTACCGAGCGGCGTTGTCACCGCCGCCGCGACCAAGGCGAGCAGGAACGACCGGCGCTCCGAGAAGCCGCTGCGAAGCAGCAGCGTATAGGTAACGACACCTTCGGGAAACTCGTGCAGCACCATCCCGGTTGCCACAAGCACACCAGTCAGGATGTTGATGTTGAATCCGACCGAATAGACGATGCCGTCAAGAAAAGAGTGGAAGCCAATCCCGATAAGAGGAATGAGCCCCAGCGCATACTCGGCGGTTTCGGGCTTGTCGCAGACGTAGGCCGTGAGGAAGCGGTTGAAGACGAGCATGAACAGATATCCCGCGAGCAGGTATGCCGAGGCCTGAGGATTCATGGCGAATGACGTGGGAATAATGTGCAAAAACGAAACGGCAATCAGCACGCCGGCGGCGAAACAGGCAAAATATGTGATGTTCCGGCGCGCCCATCCCTCGAAGCGGCGGATGGCAAGGATGCCGCTCGTTGTCACGATGGCGGCGATCAGGCTGGCGGCGAACGCTATCCAGAAATTCTGCTGCATGTTGCCTGCGACTTTTCATGTGGCCATCAGTTCGCGGAGCCAGTCAGCCAACTCTGTCAGAACTGCACAAAGTCGCAAAGAATGGTCGGCGCCAATGCAGGCAATGCCATGCAATCGATTTGAGGCACGACTTCTGTCTATTCCTGGCTTATGAAGGTTAGGTACATCAGCGAGAGATAGACAACCGGGATGACGGTCAGAACGGCGAGTTCGACAAAAGTCGGCGCAGGGCAGCCGACATAGAACATCTGGTAGCCGACGTACGTAATCGCGGCCAGAATAACAACAATGCCAATATACCATGGCATCAAGCGATTGCGGCGCACGAGTTGATTCATGACAGCGCTCCATCCAGGCTGCGAGTATTTTCGGACATGAACAAACATAGGCACGGCCCGGCGCGACCCTTTGATGTGGATCAATACCCCGGCCTCGCCGCGAGGCCATGCAGCCTATGATGTTGCCATGGAGAGGACCATGACCGGTCGACGTCAAAAGCTACCGTCAGTCCCGAAAAGGTCCAATCGCTCATTGCAGGAAAAGAAGCACCTTGATGAACTCCTTGAGGAAGCTCTTGAAGAGACATTTCCCGCCAGCGACCCTCTCGCAATTCTGGAGCCCGCGCCCGGTCAGCGACGGCCAGAAGAGAACCCGGAAGAATAGCTTACATTGACCGCGAGACCGTTAGCGAGGAGCAAGAAAATAATGTCCATCTGGTTGGTGAAAGCGATTTGGAACGAGGACGAGACCGAGTCCCGGGAGGAATGGGAAGTAAACGCCGACACGTCGCATGAGGCGATCAAGGCAGTTACAGCACGCATCCGTTTCCATCCACATCACGTCGAAGCTAAGCTGCGCTCGCCGGAGGAACGGAGCGCCGTGATGGACCTGCAGCCGGGCGAGGTGCGGCGTGTTGCGTCGTGATGATGCTGAGCCGACTGCAGATCTCCAGGTTTGTGGCTCGTTCCTCGCATGGTCGGACCGATGCAAGCGTCGACCCGCCGCACCATTGGAACCCAAATTCAGATGCTCCGCCTCGCGATATTGACGCCCTTCCGATTCCGTATCGCTCTCGCCGTCGTGCTCGGCGCGGCCTTCGTATCACTCCGATTTGCGCCGACCGCCACGCTTCCGCCCGCGAACTCTCTCGCTTGGCAGCGTGACGGACGGCTTCACGTCTTTTTTCACCCGGATTGCCCGCATTGTCACCAAGCCATTCAATTCCTTAAAACGCAGCCTGGTATCGATTTTGACCTGCACGACGTCTCCACATCTGCAAATGAAGTCCTCCTGCGCATGGTTGCGGAACAGCACAGCATTTCAGAAGGAGCCCTGGGCGTCCCTTTTTTCGTGCGCGGCTCGCGTTACCTGATCGGCTTCGAGTCCGCGGAAACGACGGGTCGCGAGCTATTGGCGCTCGCTGCCGACGAAACCGCGATCGTGCAACCTGATACCGAGGCGTCCTGGATCAGTCTGCCGGTGTTCGGAGAGATCGACCCGTCCCGATATTCCCTGCTGGCGCTAACCGCGCTGATGGGCCTTTCGGACGGATTCAATCCCTGCGCGATGTGGGTCCTGGTCTACCTGATCTCCATGATTGCCGGCCTCCAGGACCAACGCAAGATCTGGTGGCTCGTCGGCACGTTCGTGCTCACCTCGGGGATTCTCTATTTCCTCTTCATGACGGCATGGCTGAATACTTTTCTTATCCTCGGATACATCCGTCCACTCACGCAGCTCATCGCACTTGTGGCCATCGGCTTTGGCGCCGATCATCTCTACGAGCTTGCCGTGACGCGCGGCGTGATTGTCCGTGAAGTCGGCGACACCGAGCAGAGGCGCCGTACGATGAAATGGATCCGCGATCTGGTCATGGCGCCGGTCGGGTTCGGAAGCCTCATTCTGGTGATCGGGCTCGCCTTTACCGTCAACGCTATCGAGTTCGTTTGCTCGGCGGCGTTGCCCGCCATCTACACCCACATTCTCGCGCTGACCGATCTGTCGACGAGTCTGTATTACGCGTATATCGCGCTGTACGTGACATTCTTCATGCTCGACGATCTTCTGATTTTTGGGTTCGCGGCGTTTGCCATCCAGAAGATCATCGATACGCGTTACGCAGCATTCAGCCGCGGTGTCGGTGGCGTGATCCTGCTTGGCCTCGGCCTGTTGATGCTGGCGCACTGACTGCGGGCAGTCAGCCTTACGGGAATCCGGAAAATCATCATTGCCCCAAGGGTAGTGCGAAGTCGCAACGTACGTATGCGGAGTATCCTTGAAAGCGTCCGACAACGCTCACCGATCGAAGGCATCGGCCTATCAGGCGTCGTTCTCGCTTCACGTGACTGCGGCTGCGGTAGATCCAGTCGCTTTCGCTTATCCAAGCATCTGGGTATCGCCGCAGATGGAAATGGCCTGACCGGAGATTGTCTTGCCGCGCGGGCTGCACATGAACAGGATCTGATCGGCGAGCTGGTCCGGCGTCACGTAATCCTTGATCGAGGTGTAGGAGAACGCCGTGCGCTCCATCTCGGCGTAGGAGATGCCACGCTGCTGCGCCTTGGCTTCCAGCACGCGGCGCTGCCGGTCGCCGGCGACAAGGCCGGGCAGGATCGCATTGACGCGGATGTTGTCCGGACCGAGTTCGATCGACAGCGATTTGGTGAAGCCGATCACGCCCCATTTCGCCGCCGCATAGGGCGTACGCATCGCAAAGCCGAGCCGGCCGGCGGCCGACGAGATGTTGACGATCGAGGCATTCTTGCTCTTGCGCAGCAATGGCACCGCCAGCCGCGTGCAGTTGAACTGCCCGGTCAGGCAGATTTCCAGACAGCGGTCCCAGTCTTCCGGATTCATCTCCTCGACCTTCGACGTCGGTCCGGCAATGCCGGCATTGTTGACGAGCACGTCGAGACCTCGGAGGTTTCCGGTCGCTTCCTCGAACAGTCTCTTCACGGCTTTGCGGTCGGAAACATCGCACTTCGTCTGCGTGATGGATGGATCGCTCGCGGCGAGCGCGGACAACGCCGTTTCATCGACGTCGCAGGTGTGAACCTTGGCGCCTTCGCGGACGAACGCACGCGCGATGGCAAGTCCGATGCCGTTTGCGCCGGCCGTCACCAGCACGCGCAAGCCCCTGATCTCGAGATCCATGATCGCTCCGAAGTGTCGTTGAAAGTTTCAGCCGGCGAGACCGCCGCGCGAAAGAATGACCTCCGCCGCCCCGCTGATGTCGGCGGCAATGCCGGCCTGCGCCGCGGCTTCGTCGCCGGCGGCGATCGCCTTGCGCACATTGGCATGGAACCGGATCGCATCGCCCTTCGCCAGCCGTTCGGGATTGGCGCGCAGATCGAGATTGATCACCGGGCCGGCCTTGAGCCAAAGCGCGCGGATGATTTCCACCAGGATCGGAGAATGCGCCGCTTCATAGACCGCAAAGTGAAACGTCTTGTTGAGCTCGACGGCGCGCGGCAGGTCCGGCTTTGGCGACTTGCTCTCCGTCCGCATCGCCTGCTCTGCCTGCGCGATCGACGCGAGATCGCGCTTGTCACGGTGCAGCGCGGCTTGCGCAGCCGCATGGCCCTCGATCGCGATCCGCACCTTGGTCAGGTCGCGGAATTGCGCCGCCGACATCAAGGGCACGCGCACCGCGCGGTTCGGCGTCACTTCGAGCGCCCTGTCGGCGACCAGCCGCGACACGGCCTCGCGCACCGGCATGATGGAGACGCCGAGCACATCGGCCGCCGCGCGCAGCGACAGCTTCTCGCCCGGCGCGAGCCGGCCGGAAATCAGGAGATCGGCCAATTGCGCATAGGCGCGCTCACCCAGCGTCTGACGGTCGAGCGGCTCGACCAGATTGAGCGCGGCGGGCAAATTCAACGCGTCATCTCCAATGCGGCGGGAAATTCGAGAGAGGACTCGACAAGCGCCCTGTCTTTTGCAACTCTAACTGTGATCACAGATCACGGCAAGCCATTCAAAGCGCGCCTCACACCAGAATGAACGCGAGCGCTTGCCGGAGAGGAAAACAGCTGCCTCGCGCGGCCGTAGCAGGGAGACGAACGCCGATGTCCAACAACAATCAATTCACGCGCCGGAGCCTGTTGAAGACCGCCGGCGGCATGGCGCTGGTGTCGGGAATTTCCGCGCCGGCGATCCTGCGCGCCCAGACCGCCGATGTCATCCGGATCGGCCACCTGACGCCGCGCACCGGATTTCTCGGCCCGCTTGGCGAATATGCCGTGATGGCGATCGATCTGGCGGTCGAGGAAATCAATGCCGCCGGCGGCATGATGGGCCGCAAGGTAGAGGTGCTGAAGGAGGATTCCGTCAATCCGCAGACCGCCTCCACCAAGGCCGAGCGCATGATCGAGCGCGACAAGGTCGCCTGCATCATTGGCGAAATTTCCTCCGCCTCCTGCCTGACGATCGCGCAGGTCGCCTCGCGCAACAAGATTCTGTTCATCAACACCGGCGGCAATTCGGATGCGCTGCGCGGCAAGGATTGCCAGCGCTACATGTTCCACGTCGAATCGCAGAACTCGATGTATGTCAAAACCGTCGGCCGCTCGTTCCTGCGCGACGGCCTCGTCAAGGGCAAGAAGTGGTACTCACTGACGGCGGACTACGCTTTCGGCCACGACCTGTTGAAGGTTTCAAAACGCTTCATGGAGGCCAATGGCGGCAATTTCGCCGGCGACGATCTGGTGCCGACCGACGCCACCGATTTCTCCGCTTACCTGCTGAAAATTCGCGAGGCCAAGCCCGATCTCGTCGTGATCAACCTCGCCGGCAACCAGATCACCAACTTCCTCAAGCAATATGCCGAGTTCGGCCTCACCTTCCCGGTCGGCGGCTTCGGCTTCGACACCGCGCTGGCCTGGGCCGCCGGCAAGGGCAATTTCGTCGGCACCTGGCCGGTGGTCTGGCATCATCTGCTGGAAACGCCCGGCTCCAAGGCCTTCGTCGCGGCCTTTTCCAAGAAATATTCCAAGCCGCCGGAAAACCAGGCCTGGGGCGACTACATCGCCACCAAGATCGTCGCGCAGACCGTCAACGAGATCAAATCGACGGATTCGCCCGCCATCATCGCGCAGTTCGAGAAGGGCGCGAAATACGATCTGCTCAAGACGCGGCAAGGCTACTTCCGCGCTTCCGATCATCAATTGATGCATGAGATGTACGCGGTCACAGCACTTCCCGCCGACAAAATCAAAAACCAGTGGGACATCTTCACCTCGAGCCCGCCGGTACCGGGTCCCGACGAGGATCTGGAAGTGATCGCCGCGACCAAGGAAGAGAACAGCTGCACGTTCCCGAGCTGATCGAGGCGACGTTCTCTTACCCTCCCCTGGAGGGGCCGAGACGAGCGAAGCTCGCTCTTGGGTCGTCTCGGGTCGCGCGAGCGACGCGAGACGGGGTGGGGTGACAGTCTCTCAACCCGGGCGCCGCTCGAAAGGAGAGACTGTCACCCCACCCCGTCGCTCATTTCATTCGCGTCGACCCAAGAGCGAGCTTCGCTCGTCTCGGCCCCTCCAGGGGAGGGTAAGAAAGAACGCCACCGCTCAAAGGCGGCGCCTCCGGTAATGAGACCATAGCCATGTCCGCCATGTTGTTAGCGCAGCAAATCCTCAACGGGCTGCTTGACGGCGTCTACTATCTCCTGATCGCGCTCGGCCTGTCGCTGATCTTCTCGCTCGGCGGCATCGTCAACCTCGCGCACGGCGCGTTCTATGCGATCGGCGCCTATCTCACGCTGGTACTGTCGCCCTGGCTCGGCTTCGGCGGCGCATTCGTCGCGGCACCGATCGCGGTCGCATTGCTCGGCATCGTGATCGAACGCACGCTGTTCCGGCGCTTCTACCGCTCCGACCCGATCCTCTCGCTGCTAATGACCTTCGGCCTCGCCATGGTGGCGGAGCAGGTGTTGCGGATGATCTTCGGCGCCCCGCCCTTGTCCTATTCGATACCGCCCTGGCTGCGCGGACAGGTCGCGATCGGCAGTTTCATCTATTCGTTCTATCGCGTGGTGCTGCTCGGCATCGCCGCGACCTGCATCGCCGGCCTGTGGCTGCTCCTGCAAAAGACCTCCTTCGGCCGCGTGGTGCGCGCCGGCGTGCAGAACCCGGACATGGTCGGCGCGCTCGGCATTTCGCTGCAACCCTATATGTCCGCCGTGGCCGCGCTCGGCATCGGGCTTGCCGGCCTCGCCGGCGTCCTGCTGGCGCCGATCTATTCGATCCATCCGGCGATGGGCCAGGAGATCATCACGCCGGCTTTCGTCGTGGTGGTGATCGGCGGGCTCGGATCGTTCTGGGGCGTCGTTGCCGCCGCACTTCTGGTTGGCCTCGTCAAAGGCGTCATGGTCGGCATCGGTTATTCCGCGGCCTCGACCGCGGCGATCTATCTATTGATGCTGCTTGTCTTGCTGTTCCGGCCGCGCGGCCTGTTCGGCGAACGCATCACCCGGTTCGAGTGAGGCGATCTGGGATGTGGAAGCGCCTGCCCATTCCATTGCTGATCGCCGCCGTCGGGCTCCTGGTGCTGCCACCGATGCTGCTCGCGCTCGGCCTTACCATGACGTCCGCCACGGAAGTCGTGATCTTCGCCACCGCCTGCATGGCGCTCAACATTCTGGTCGGCCATACCGGGCTGGTATCCTTCGGCCACGGCGCCTGGTTCGGTCTTGCGGCCTATGCGGCGGCCCTTCTCCAGCGCAACTGGATGCATGACCAGTTTTTCGCACCCACGATTGTCGGCGTTCTGATCGTCACGGCAGTGGCGGCGGCGTTCGGATTCCTGATCCTGAGGCGGCGCGGGGTGTACTTCTCATTGCTGACGCTGGCGCTGGCGGCGATGCTGTATGCGGTGTCATTCCGATGGACTGACGTGACCGGCGGCGAGAACGGGCTTGGCGGCATCACGCGGCCGACGCTGTTCGGCTTCAATCTGGAATCCTCGACCGTCTATTACTGGTTCGTCGCCGCACTAGCCTTCCTGGTGCTGATCCTGTTATGGCGCTTCCATCATTCGACCGTCGGCAGCGTGCTGGTCGCGATCCGCGAGAACGAGCAGCGCGCGCGCTTCCTCGGCTACCCGACCAACCGGTACAAGCTCGCGGCCTTCGTGCTGTCCGCGGGTATCACCGGGCTTGCCGGCATCCTGCTGCTGTTCCAGAACCGCATGACCTCAGCGGACCCGATCTCGGTCGCCTTCTCCGGCGATCTGCTGGCGATGGTCGTGATCGGCGGCATGCGCAATTTCTTAGGCCCCGCGCTGGGCGCGCTGTTCTTCATCTTGTTCCGCGAATTCCTCGGCATCTACACCGAGAACTGGCTGTTCTGGTTCGGCCTGGTGTTCGTCGCCTTCATCGTGTTTTCGCCGACCGGCCTCGTCGGTGTCGGCGAGCGGTTGATCGCGCCGTTTCGAAAAGTAGTGGTCGAAGACGCCGCGATGTCGGCGCGCCGTATCGACGTGCTGCCGCTGCCGGAATTTTTGCGGCCGAAATCTCACGTCGAAGGCCCCGTGCTTTCCGCCCGCCACATCGTCAAGAGCTTCGGCGGCATCAGGGCCGTTCGGGGGGTCGACATCTCCATTGCCGACCGCACGCTTCATGCGCTGATCGGGCCCAACGGCGCCGGCAAGACCACCGCGTTCAATCTCCTGTCGGGCCTGTACCCGCCTGACGAAGGTACGGTATCGCTGAGGGGCCAGCCGATATCGGGACATACGCCGGAATCGATCGCGCGCGCCGGCATCGGCCGCTCGTTCCAGATCACCAACCTGTTTCCGGCGCTCGGCGTCGGCGAAAACATTCGCCTCGCCGTACAGGCGCGGCATCCCCGCCGCTTCGATCCCTTCACGCCGGCGCTGTCGATCACCTCGATCAATGTCGAAACCGACGCCATCATCCGCTACCTCGGCCTTGCCGGCATCGAAAAGGCCGAAGCCGGCCTGTTGTCCTATGGCGGCCAGCGCCTGCTCGACATGGGGGTGGCGCTGGCGACCGCGCCGCTCGTGCTGCTGCTGGACGAGCCGCTCGCCGGCCTTGCCGCGGCGGAACGCGAGCGGATCGGCGCCATCATCAAGCGCATCTCGGCCGACCTGCCAGTGCTGCTGGTCGAGCACGACATCGATCGGGTGTTTCAACTCGCCGACCACGTCACCGTCATGAACGAAGGCCGGGTGCTGCTCGACGGAACGGTCGGGGACGCGCGCGCAAGCCCGAAGGTGCAGGAAGTCTATATCGGTTCCGGCGCCACCGAAGTCGCCGCGCGCCCGCGCGAAACCGCCGCCCGCGCCAATGCGCTGCTGACGGCGACCCATGTCGACACCTTCTATGGCAAGAGCCACATCCTCAACGATGTCAGCTTCACGCTGCACGAAAACGAGATCATCGCGCTGTTGGGGCGTAACGGCGCCGGCAAGTCGACGCTGTTGAAGACGCTGATCGGCATCGCACCGGCCTCCAACGGATCGATCAAATTGGCCGACAACGAGTTGATCGGCAATTCATCCGCGCAGAATGCGCGCCTCGGCATCGGCTATGTGCCGCAGGGCCGCGGCCTGTTCGCCGGCATGAGCGTGGAACAAAATCTCGAGCTCGGCGGGCTGAAGCGCCAGACCGGTAACGGCGTGCACTGGACCAGGGAACGCATCTACGAATACTTCCCGCGAATCCGCGAACGGCTCGACAGCCCGGCGGATTATCTTTCCGGCGGCGAGCAGCAGATGGTCGCCGTGGCGCGGGCTTTGTCGGGCGACGTGCGGGTACTGCTGCTGGACGAACCTTTCGAGGGCCTTGCGCCGGCGGTGGTCGAGCAATTGTTCGAAACCTTCGACCGCCTGCGCAAGGAAATCGCCATTATCATCGTCGATCACCATCTCGACCTGGCGCTGGCCTTGTCCGACACCACGGTGGCGCTGGAGCGCGGCCGGGTGATTCATCAGGGGCCGTCAAAGGCGCTGCGCGACGATCTCGATCTGCGCCGCAAGGTGCTTTGGCTGTGAGGAGCAAATGAAACAGGAAAATCGGCACGTCGCCATCGTCGGGACCGGTCTGATCGGACGCGCCTGGGCCGCGATCTTTGCGCGCGCGGGGTGGCATGTGCGCTTGACCGATCCGCATGTTCCGACACTGGCGGCAGCGCCGCGCCTGATCCGCGACGAGTTGCATGCGCTGGCCCGCCATGGCCTGGCCGACGATCCCGATGGCGCCGTCGCGCGGGTCTCGGTGGCCGCGAACCTCGAGGAGGCCGTGCGGGACGTCGCATTCGTCCAGGAAAACGGGCCTGAGAAAGTTGAGGAGAAGCAGATTATCTTTGCCCAGCTCGACAGACTGGCGCCGAAGGATGCGCTGCTGGTGTCCTCGACCTCGGCGATCACCGCCTCGCGCTTTACGGAAAAATTGCCGGGCCGGGCGCGCTGCCTGGTCGGCCACCCCGTCAATCCGCCGCATCTGGTGCCGCTGGTCGAACTGTGCGGTGCGCCCTGGACTTCTCCCGAGGCGATCGACCGCGCCCGCGCCATCTATCGCGAGATCGGACAGGTGCCGGTGACCATCCATCGCGAGATCAACGGCTTTGTGCTGAACCGGCTGCAAGGCGCGCTGCTTGCTGAGGCATTTCGGCTGGTCGGCGAAGGCTATATCTCGGCGGAAGACCTCGATCACACCGTCAAGGACGGCCTTGGCCTGCGCTGGTCGTTCCTCGGTCCGTTCGAGACCATCGAACTCAACGCCCCCGGCGGCATTCCCGATTATTGCGCGCGCTATACCGGCTTCTACAAGGAATTGGCCTCGGCGGCGGCCGGGCCTGGCGTCTACGAAAGCCCGAACGTCGACCGGGTGATCGCGGCGTGGCCGCATCAACCATCGCCTGAACGCATCGCAGCACTGACGCAGCGGCGCAACGAACGCCTCGCGGCGCTCGCCGCGCACAAGGCCGCCCAGAAAGACAAATCCTGAACTTTGACCCTCACAAGAAAGAGAGCAAAAGCATGAGCCGCAAAGTCATCATCACCTGCGCCGTGACCGGCGCGATCCACACCCCCTCGATGTCGAAGGCCCTGCCGGTGACGCCGCAGGAAATCGCCGACGCCGCGGTCGACGCCGCCGAAGCCGGCGCCGCGATCGTGCATCTGCACGCCCGCAACCCCAAGACCGGCCAGCCCGACCAGAGCCCGGAAGCCTTCGCGCCCTTTCTGAAGATCATCAAGCAGCGCTCGAACTGCGTGATCAACCTGACCACCGGCGGCGCGCCGACCATGACGGTGGACGAGCGGGTCCGCCCCGCCGCGACCTACAAGCCGGAAGTCGCGTCGCTGAACATGGGCTCGATGAATTTTGCGTTCTTCGGCATGCTCAACCGCTTCAAGAAGTTCGAACATGACTGGGAGCTCAAGCATCTTCAGAACAAGGACATCGTGTTCCGCAATACCTTTCAGGACATCGAATATGTCCTTAAAACTCTTTCGGAAACCGGCACGCGGTTCGAGTTCGAGTGCTACGACACCGCCCATCTTTACAATCTCAACTACTTCCTCGAACGAGGCATGGTGAAGCCGCCGCTGTTCGTGCAGACGGTGTTCGGCCTGCAGGGCGGAACCGGTGCGCATCCGGAGGACGTGCTGCACATGAAGCGCACCGCGGACCGGTTGTTCGGCGACAAGATGGTGTGGTCGGTGCTGGGCGCCGGACGCAATCAGCTGCCGATCGCGGCGATGGCCGCGGCCATGGGCGGCAATATCCGCGTCGGCCTGGAAGACTCGCTTTGGGCGGCGCCCGGTCGGATGGCGGCATCGAACGCCGAGCAGGTGCAACTCGCCCGCAAGATCATCGAAGGCCTCGGCCTTCAGGTCGCGACCTCGGACGAAGCCCGCGAGATTCTCGATTTGAAAGGCGGCGACAAGCTGGAGGTTTGAAGCCGCGCCGGCTCGGACACCGACCTGACCCTGCCGGCGCTTAGCGCCGGAGGGCCTCGGCCCAGCATCCGATCGGCCAAACGAGGCCTTGAGGACAACGACGCCGCCAACGTCCCGACTTCGTGCACCGGGCGCCAAACGTCCCAAGTTGCGCAGGCATCGGTGAACTGGTCTATCCCGGCCTTGTCGGTTACCAGCAGGTCGCCAGCGGCAATTGGGGCGTGCACGCGATCGTCCGAAAAAAGATGTTCGGGTGAGCGGGGGCCATCAATCGCGGCCAATTTCAAAGCATCGATAAGCAGAAGCTCTCGCCGCTAGCCCCCGAGATAGGCTTCCCTGACATGCTTGTTATCGATCAATTCGCTGCCGCGGCCCGACAGCACAATGGATCCCGCTTCCATGAGATATGCATAATCGCACATGTCGAGCGCGGCGTAAGCGTTCTGTTCCACCATCAGGATGGTGGTGCCGGACTGGCGGATGCCATCGATGATCTCGAAAACCTGCTCGACGATATTCGGCGCAAGCCCGAGCGACGGCTCGTCGAACATCATCAGCTTGGGCTTGGACATGATGGCCCGGCCGATCGCGAGCATCTGCTGCTCGCCGCCGGAAAGCGTTCCCGCCACCTGGCTACGGCGTTCCGCCAATCGCGGAAACTGCGTCAACACCCGGTCGCGGTCAACGGCGACTTCGGCGCCGTCGCGCCGCAGATAGGCGCCCATGTCGAGGTTTTCCTCCACCGTCATGTCGGGGAAAACCCGCCGCCCTTCCGGACAATGGGCAATGCCGCGCGCCAGAATCTCGCGCGCCGAACACTGCGTGATATCGTGACCTTCGAACAGCAGCCGGCCGGAAAACGCCGGCAGGATTCCGGAAATTGAACGCAAGGTAGTGCTCTTGCCGGCACCGTTGGTGCCGATCAGCGCCACAAGCTGCCCCTGCTTGATCGAAAGCGAGATGCCCTTGATGGCCTCGACCTTGCCGTAGCGGCAAACGAGATCGCTAATCTCTAGCACGTTTCCTGGCTCCCTGCCCGAGATAAGCCCGGATCACTTCCGGATTGCCCTGGATTGCCGCCGGCGTTCCTTCGGCGATGATCCGGCCGTAATTCAGAACCACGATTCGATCCGACACCCCCATCACCATCGGCATGTCGTGCTCGACCAGCAGAATCGTGATGCCAAGCCCGCGCAGCCGGTCGAGCAGGTGCATGAACCGCGCGGTTTCCGTCGCATTCATGCCCGACACCGGCTCGTCGAGCAGCAGCATCGAGGGATCGGCTGCGAGCGCCAGCGCCACGCCGAGCAGCCGTTGATCGCCATAAGGGAGTGACCCCGCCAATTCCCGCGACCGGCGCTCGATTCCGACCAGCGCCAGGATTTCTCCGGCCCTCGCCTTCAGCTCGCTTTCGGACTGGCGCTCGCGCGGCAGCGCCAGCAGCGTATCCCACAATCGCGAGCGGCCGCGGCGATGCAGACCGATCATCACGTTCTCGAACACGCTGACGCTCTGGAACACGCTGGTGCGCTGAAAGGTGCGCGCCAGGCCGAGCGAGGTCACCTCGTGCGGCTTCAGATTGTTAAGGGACGATCCGCGGTAGCGGACTTCGCCTTCGGTCGGCCGCAGGAAGCCGGTGATGACGTTGAAGGCCGTGGTCTTGCCGGCGCCGTTGGGGCCGATCAGGCTGACGACCTCGCCCTCGTTGACGACAAAATTCATGTCCGAGATCGCGACCAGACCGCCGAAATGAACCGCGATATGCTCGATCGACAGCGCAGGCTGGGCTTGCGTTGAACCGGCGCCCATCACTGCGTGTCCTGCATCTTGGGCTCCGCGGCGCCGGGAGCGCGGGTTTCCTCGCCAACGCCGAACCATTTCTCGATCGCCGGCACGATGCCCTGCGGCAGCACGAATACGATCAGGATCATGAACAGCCCGTAGAGGATCCATTGCAGTTCCGGAGAGGCAAACGATCGCGCCACCACCGGAATGAATCCGAAGATCAGGCCACCGACGATCGGGCCCGCCAGCGTGCCCTTGCCGCCGGTAATGACCATGATCACCATGGTGACGGTGTAGAGAAATAGAAAGACATCCGGATCGATGATCTTCAGGTAATGCGCGTAGAGACTCCCGGCCGCACCGGCGATGCCGGCCGAGACCACCGCGGCGAGCACCAGATAGCGAGTGACGTCGATGCCGACGGAAACCGCCAGCGATTCATTCTCCTTGAGCGCCACCATGGCGCGGCCGATCCGCGAATTCACCAGCCGGCTGATGATCACGTAGGACAGCGCCACCACGCCGAGCACCAGATAGAAATTCGACTGCTTGCTGAAAAAATCGAAATAGCCGAGGCCGGGCAGTCCGAGCGTCATCGGCGGGATCGAGGTCAGCGCCAACGGGCCCTGCGTCAGCTCTACCCAGTTCAGCGCCACCAGCCGCACGACTTCGGCGAAGCTGATGGTGACGATGACAAAATAGGCGCCGCGAACGCGGAAGGAGAGCTTTCCGACGATATAGCCGCACAGGCCCGACACCAGAATGGCGAGGACAAAACCAAGCCATACCGGCCATGGTTCGTGGATCACGCGAAAGCCGCCGATCAGTTCGACATCGAATCCGAGCGAGACCAGCGCGCTGGTGTAGGCGCCGATGCCGAAGAAGGCGACGTGACCCAGGCTGAGCTGCCCGGTGTAGCCCAACAAGAGATTGAGGCTCATCGCCGCGACGATGAAGATGCCGGTGGTGATAAAGGCATTCAGAAGATAGGGATCGCGGAGCCACATCGGGACCGACGCCAGCGCGAGCAGCGCGATCCAGGGAAGAAAACGTTTCATCCAATTCGCTCCGATCGCGCAAACAGGCCGGTCGGCTTGAACAGCAGCACCGCGATGATGAGCAGGAAGCCCATCGCGTCACGGTAGCCGGAGGAAATGTATCCCGCCCCCATCTCCTCGGCGAAGGCCAGGATGAAGCCGCCGATGGCGGCGCCGCCGATGCTGCCGAGGCCGCCGAGGATGACGATCGCAAACGCCTTGAGCGATGCGATGTTGCCCATCTGCGGCGAAACCACATAGACCGGCCCCAGCAGCGCCCCGGCCGCCGCCGCGAGGCTTGAGCCGATCGCGAAGGTCGCCATGTAGATCGCCTGGATGTTGACGCCCATCAGCGCGGCGGTATCGCGATCCTGAAAGGTGGCGCGCATCGCCCTGCCAAGCCTGGTCCGGTTGATCAGGAAATAGGCGGCCGCGATCAGCGCCAGCGCCGCAAAGAACACGAACAGCCGCAGCCAGGACACCGAGAAGGCACCGATCACCAGCGGCGTTTCCGGAAACGGCGTCGAAACCGACTTGGCCACGCCACCCCAGACATACTGCTCGGTATTCTGCATCACGATCATGGCGCCGATCATGATGATCATTGTGGTGTCGATATCCGCCCCGCGCATCGGACGCAGCAGAACCACCTCGATCAGCGCCCCCAGAATGCACCCGGCCAGGATCGCGATCAGCAGCGAGAGAAAGAAATTGAACCCGAGCAGCACGGCAACGAAGTAGACGAAATAGGCGCCGAATGCGTAAAGCTCGCCGTGGGCGAAATTCACGATCCGCATGATGCCGAAGATCAGGGTCAGGCCGATGCCAAGCAGCGCATAGGTGCTGCCGAGGATCAGCATATTAATCATGTGTTGAAAAAATTCAGTCATCGAGCCCTAATCCAGGTCAACCCTCACCGCCCGGTGAGGATGGCCGGAACGTTGCAATGAAAAACCGTGGTCATCGCCTATCGAAGCGATGACCACGGCAGACCCGCTTACAGTTTGGGAAGAACCACCTTCGCGTTGTCGATCTTGATCAGGTAGACATTGGGCATGCTCTGGCCGCTCTCTTTGCCGGCCGGTCCCTGCTTCTCGAACTTGATCTTGCCGTTCAGGCCCATCAATTCGGTCTGCCAAAGCGCGGCGGTGATCGCCTCGGGCTCGGCCTTGCCCGCCTTCTCGATCGCAGCCGCGATGGTGCGAATGCCGTCATAGCCGCGGAAGCTCTCGGTCGCGCCGGCAAAATTGAAGCCGCGCTTCTTCCACTCGCCGAGGAAATACTTGGTCGCGGCCGGATTGGGCGTATCGTCCGGATACCAAGGGGCGAACGTGGTCAGGTGAAAGGTGCCGTTGGCGGCAACTCCGGCCTGATCGATCAGCTGATCGGGATTTTGCGATCCTCCGGTCGTGATGATCTGCTTCTTGATCCCGAGCGCAGTAGCCTGCTTCAGCAACAGGGTGAGCTGCTCGACCGCCGTGGTCACCATGATGGTGTCGGAATCCGTCGCCTTGATCTTGGACAGTTGTGCGCTCATGTCCTGAGCGGACTGGTCCATGGTCTCGACCAGACCAACCTGCACGTTGTCTGCCTTGAGGGTCTTGCCAAAATCTTCCGCCGAGCCACGTCCCCAGTCATTGTTGATGACCAGGAAATCGGCTTTCTTGACGGACATCTTGGGAAGAATGTTCTTGAAGGCCGCGGCCTCGACCGCCGACGGCGGCGAGATGCGGAAGATGTAAGGGTTGCCGCTGGTCGTGATCTTCCCGGACGAGGAGGTCTCCACCACCATCGGCACCTTGTATTCCATAAGTTTGGGCATCACGGCGAGCGTCAGGCTGGATCCCCAGGCGCCCATCATCACCGGAACTTTGTCGGCGGTGATCAGCTTCTCGGCGACCGCAGCGGCTTCGGTGGGATTGCTCTTGTTGTCCTCGATGATCAGTTCGATCTTCTTGCCGAGAACTCCGCCCTTGGCGTTGATTTCGTCGGCGGCGATCTTGGCGCCGTTGACGACATAGGTTCCGGAAGCGGCAAACGGGCCGGTCAGCGGCTCATTGACGCCAATTTTGATGGTTTGCGCGCCTGCATGTCCCAACAGACCTGCTGACAGCAGGGCAGTGGCTGCGAGTGTCGTGAAGAAGTCGGTATGTTTCGCCATTAGCTATTTCCTCCATTTGAATGCGGAAACTCGGTCTGTTTCTCCAAGCAAGCTTTGTGCCGAGTTTAGGCGGTTTTCTTCGATCTTCTTGCTCACCGCCGTCCCGGCTACAATCATCTTATATTTGGTATGTTAGTATCATATTCATCGCCCGTGCTGCGTCGAGTTTTTTTCAGCAATCGGGCACGTTCACGGCAAGCCCGCCGCGCGATGTCTCCTTGTATTTGGCCTGCATGTCCGCCCCGGTATCGCGCATCGTCCGGATCACCTGATCGAGAGTGACGTGATGCGAGCCGTCGCCGCTCAGCGCCAGCGACGCGGCATTGATGGCCTTGATGGCGCCGAATGCATTGCGTTCGATGCACGGGATTTGCACCAGCCCGCCGATCGGATCGCAGGTCATCCCGAGATGATGCTCCATCCCAATCTCCGCGGCATTCTCGATCTGCCGGCCGCTGCCGCCCAGGGCCGCGGTCAAGCCGGCTGCTGCCATGGAGCATGCCACACCTACCTCGCCCTGGCATCCGACTTCCGCGCCCGAGATCGACGCATTCATCTTGCACAGCGCGCCGATCGCCCCGCTGGTCAGGAGAAAAATCCTGATGCCGTCCTTTGACGCATGCTGGCAGTGGTCGGCGTAGTAGCGCAGCACGGCCGGAATGACCCCAGCGGCGCCGTTGGTCGGCGCGGTCACGACCCGCCCGCCCGCGGCGTTTTCCTCGTTCACGGCGATCGCGTACATGCTGGCGTAGTCCATTGCCGGGATCGATTGCCTGAGATTGCGGGTCTCCGACGCCTGCAGCCGGGCGTGCAATGCCCGCGCGCGGCGCTTGACCTTCAGGCCCCCGGGCAACTCGCCATCGGTGCGCATCCCCCGGTCGATGCAGTCGAACATCACGGCGGTGAGACGGTCCAGCCGGTCGTGGATCGACGCCTCGTCCGCAAGCACGGTTTCGTTGGCCCGCACCAGTTCGGCGATCGAAAGTCCGGAACGGTCGCACATCTCGATCAGCTCGGCGGCGTCGCGGTAATCGAAGGGGATGGCGGCAGCGGTTTCCGCCGCGGAACTCACCTCGCCTTCCCGGCGGATGAACCCGCCTCCCAATGAAAACCAGGTCTCCTGCTTCAGTTCGCGCCCGTCCTGGTCGAATGCCGCGAAGCGGATGGTATTCGGATGCACCGGAGCCGGCTCTTCAAAATCAAAAACAAGATCCCGAACCGGGTCGAAACCGATGGGAGTCCCGTCCGCGAGCATGAGCTGCCGCGTCGCGGCAATGGCATCGACGCGGCGGTCGGCATCGTCGGGATCGATCGATTCCGGCGACAGGCCGGCGAGCCCGAGCATGACCGCCTTGTCGGTTCGGTGACCCTTTCCGGTCCAGGCCAGCGAACCGAGCAAGGTCACCTTCAGGCGTTTGAGGCCGGCGCGCTCGCGCTGATCCAGTTCCGCCATGAAGGCCGCGGCGGCCTTCATCGGACCAACCGTATGCGAGGACGAGGGTCCGATGCCAATCTTGAACAGGTCGAAAACACTGATCATCGGGGCTGACCGGCCATCGCTCGCTCCGATCGCTACTTCTTCTTCATTCGCGGAATGATTTCGCGTGCGATGGTTTCAACCTGATCCATCCTGTACTTGTAGGGAACGAAGATGATCTTCTGCACGCCGACCGCGGAGTGCGCCTTCAGCTGCTCGACGCATTCATCGACCGAGCCCATGATCGCGCTCTCGCGCGAGCAGTCGCTGTGCTCGGGGAAATCCCATTCCTTGTTCAGCCAATCCATCATTTCATCGCGCACCGCCGCCTTCGATGGCCCGATCATGATCGGCAATTGCGATGCGTTGAGCAGCTTGTCGGGATCCTTACCGCCTTCCTTGGCGAAGTTACGGATCTTGGACCACGATTTCGCGAAGCTCTCGGGCGAATAAAAATAGGTCAGCCACCCGTCGCCGGCCGTCGCCGCGCGTTGTAGAACCTTATCTACATAACCTCCGACGAGAATCGGCATCCGCGGCTGCTGCAACGGCTTGGGATACATGACAGCGGCCGAAATATCGTGCGCCATGTACTTTCCATCGACCATCTTCTCGGTCCAGAGCCGGTTGAGGATCTCAAGGTTCTCGTCCATCAGCTTGCCGCGCTTGTTGAACGGGATGCCCATTGCGTCGAACTCGCGCTTGTACCAGCCGGACGCCATGCCCATGATCAGCCGACCGCCGGAAAACTGATCCATGCTGGACAATTGCTTGGCCAGCGCGACGGGATTGCGTAGCGGCAGCACGAGAATGCCGGTGCCGAGCTTGATCCTGCTCGTTCGCGCCGCGATTGTCGTCAGAGTCGTCAAGGAATCCAGAATCGGGAAATGAGGCTCGACGCCGAGAAGAATATGATCCCAGACCCAGAGCGAGTCGTAACCCAGCTCCTCGACACGCACGCCGTAATCGACCAGCGCCTTGGCATCCGGCATTTCGGGATAGGCCGTAAAGTTGCGCGCGGCGATACCGTACGTATTCGACAGGATGGTCATTTTGCTTCCTCGTTTTTCTTTAGCCGATGAAGAGGCGGTCGGGATCCAGTATCCGCAAGGTGGTGAGCTCGTGCTCGGTTGGCGGCTCGGTGATGTCGACCTGATCCTCGAAGATCAAGTCGAAGCCGGTGTTGTCCTGGACCTGCTCCCGCGTGATGCCGGGGTTAAGGGCGAGCACCTTCATCAGCCGCGAGGTCTCGTCGAACGAGAACACCGCAAGCTCGGTGATGACGCGGAACATTCCGCCCTCCGCCAGACCGCTTTCGGCGCGGCTGTTGCCGCCGCGGATGAAGCCCGGGCTGGTGATGAAATCCACATGCTCGACGAAGCGGCGCTTCTCGTGCTTCATCGCCACAATCATGTTGGTCAGGCTGGAAATGTCGTTGCCGCCCCCGGTGCCGGGAAGCCGGGTCTTCGGATGGTCGGAATCGCCGATGAACGAGGAATTCAGATTGCCATACTTGTCGATCTGCGCACCGCCCATGAAGCCGATGTCGACATAGCCGCGCTGCAGTAGCAGCAGCACTTCGGCGCTGCCCAGCACCATGTTGGCGCGCTTGGTGCAACGCTGGTCGTTGGTCGATGGCGGCAGCTTGCCCGGCTCGACGAAGGCGCCGATCACGCCGCCCTCGAACAGGATGGTCAAACCCGGGCAGCGCAAGCGCTGCGCCAGCGTCGCCGCCAAGAGCGGAACGCCGATGCCGGCGAAAACCACCTGGCCTTCTTTCAACTGGCGCGCGCTGAGGATCGCCAGCATTTCGGAAGCGGTATGGCGGGAGGGATCAGTCATCGAAAATGCTCCTGCCGCGGCGGCTCGCCGCAACGATTTCGTCAATTCCGATCATTGAAAGGAAATCGTTCCAGTTTTTCGGTCCGTAGACGTGATCGTCGAGGTATTTCTTCATGCCGCCAATCGGATCGCCGTTCACCTGTTTCACATAGGCTTCGAGGTGGTTCATCATCGGCTCGTAAACGCCGTAGCATTCGTGCGGCGCCGAACCGAAGGGAACCTCGACCACGGCATCGACACAGAAGAACGGAATCTTGGTCTGATCCGGTGAACGCCGGATCTGGTCGTTGGAGACGATGCGCTCGGTGGTGAGGATCACGCGATTGGCGGCCATCGCGAGATCAATATCCATGAACTGCAGGCCGTCGATCTGGGCGTTGCCGTAGGCATCGCAGCGCTGCACGTGGATCAGCGCGACATCGGGATTGAGCGCGGGAACCAGCAACAGCTTCTCGCCGGTAAACGGGCAGTCGAATTCCTTGGCCTCGGGACGTTTCTTGCCGACGTCGGAGCCAAGCATCGAACGCATCGGCATGAATGGAACGCCCATGGCGCCGGCGCGAAAGCGCATGCCCACGCCCATATGGCTCCACTCGTCGTAGCGTGCATGCCCGCCTTCGATATGGTGGCGCATCACCTTGGAAAGACCCCACAGGATGCCCTGCGCGAACCAGCTCGAGATGAGGTGGTTGGACACGCCGGATCCGAGCAAGAGGTCGCCGTCGGTCGAGATGATGCAGCGCGAACAGGAGAGCTCTTTCTTTCGCGCCCGGATCAATTGCCAGATCAGGGCCATCGGCGTGCGTGACATGGTGGAGCCGCCAATGCCGACGGAGGCGCCGTCGTTCACAAAGGAGGCGGCCTCCTCCAGCGTCACAACCTTCTCGCGAAGGCTGCGGTCGCGTCGCGCCAAATTCTGCCGCAACTCCTTGTATGGCTGAACCGCGCCCCGCGTCACCATCACGACCTCGCCTTGCTCGTATTGGCTGCCTCGTTCGAGCCTGAGGCTTCGGCGTTGAAATCCTCGATCAGCGCGTCCCATTCCGGCAGGCTCGCGGCGATGCCGTCCCAGAACGATTGCGACCTGCGGCGCTCGAAATCCTCGACGCTGACGCCTTGCTGCTCGACCCAGGTGTAGTAGCCGAGGTTGAAAATCTGGCGTCGCGTTTGGTCCGTCAGCTCCATCACATTGTCGGTCGCGATCGAGGTCAGACAGGAGCCGAAAACTTCGCCCGCATTCACCTCGTCGAACGAGCCTCCGAAATGTTTTTTCTGATAGTCGTCGCGTTCGCTGTCGTAGAGCGATCCGCTGTCGGTGGCGACGGTGACGATGACGTCGTCCGGCCCGTAATGCAGCTGCTTGGCCAGCTTGATCGATGCGACGATGTTGGCGTAACCGGAAATGCCGACATCGGCGAAGGATGCAACGAGCGCGCCGTCGAGCTTGCGGCGGTCGCGAAGATATTTTCGGCCGGCATCCGAGCCGAACAGCAGATTGAGCTGATCGGTGACGCGATCCGAGACACCGATCACGACGTCGGTGTTCATCACGTTGTGAATCAGCGGAATGTGCTTGTCGCCGATGCCCTGGATGTTGTGCTCGCCATAGCCGTTGTTCAGCATGGTCGGACATTCGAGCGCCTCGACGGCGGCGATCCGCGTGCCATGGCGCTTCTTCAGGTAGTCGCCCGCCGCAATGGTGCCGGCCGACCCGGTTGCCGACACGAAGGCCGCCAGGCGGCGGGAGGTATCACCCTTGAACGAATTGAAGGCGTGTTCGGCAGCGGTGCCGGTGCAGATGTAATGGATGAGATAGTTGGAAAACGCCGAAAACTGATTGAGGATCACGCTTTGCGGATCGCGCTCCAGCTCGGCGCACTTGTCGTAAATTTCCTTGACGTTGCTCTCGGTGCCGGGGGTCCGAATGATGTCGTCCGGATGGGCAACCCATTGCTCCAGCCACTCGAACCGCTCCTGGCTCATCCCGGCAGGAAGCACAGCAACGCCGCGGCAGCCGAGAATGCGCGAAATCGACACGCCGCCGCGACAGTAATTTCCGGTCGAAGGCCAGACCGCCTTTTGCGTTACGGGGTCGAAACGCCCGGTCACCAGCTGGGCCGCGAGCGCGGAATAGGCAGGCAGCACCTTGTGCGCCCCGATCATCGGGAAACGGCGTCCGAGCAGCACCACGATCGGCGCCTTGACGCCACTGATCGATTCCGGGATCACGATGAAGCCCGGCACCTCGGCGCGGCCGCTGCGATCCGCCGCGTTGTACCAGTTCACGCGCCAAAGGTTTTCGACCCGCGGCTCGTCCGGCGCAACGTCCGCCAGTCGGCTCAATACCGCAGCGGGGATAGTCGCCGGATCGGCGAGCTGCGAAAACGTCGGCAGCACCACGCCGAGTTCGCGGACCCGCGCGATCGCCCGCGCCCGCTGCTTGCTATCGACGATTTCCGGGTTGATGACCCAGGACATGGCCACACTCTTTCACGGTTTTAATGATACTAACATTAGTAAAATAGGATGTCGAGGCCGCGGGACGCCGCAGTTACGAATGGGCCGCCAGATGCACCCTTTCCCGGTGGCCATCGACGGACATTCTCGCCGCGGCGGAATCGAACGACCGTTGCCGAATGCCGGCATCCGCGTCGCCGTAAAGCGTGGTGCGTTGCCGGGGAATGCGGCCGGTCGAGACGATGATCTGCTCCATCTCTTGCGGCGTCATTTCCTGGCCGTGCGACGCTCCGGCGGAGCGCGAGATGCTCTCATCCATCAGCGTGCCGCCGAGATCGTTGACGCCGGCCGACAGGCAATGGCGGACGCCTTCGGCGCCGAGCTTCACCCAGGAGGCCTGAATGTTCGGAATGACCGGATTGAGCGCGAGGCGCGCCACCGCATGCATCAGGATCGCCTCGCGAAATGTCGGACCCGGCCGCGCCCGCCCCTTGAGATAGATCGGCGCTTCCATGTGAACGAATGGCAGCGGCACGAATTCGGTGAAGCCGCCGGTTTCGGATTGCAGGTTGCGCACGCGCAGCAGATGGCGCGCCCAATGCCGATAATTTTCGATATGACCAAACATGATGGTCGCGGTCGACCGGAAGCCGACGCTGTGCGCGGCACGCATGACGTCGAGCCATTGCTGGGTGCGGATCTTGTCGGCGCACAGCACGACACGAACCTCGTCGTCGAGGATTTCGGCCGCGGTACCGGGCAGCGTGTTGAGGCCAGCGGCCTTCAACTCGCACAGGAAGTCGGTGACGGGGATACCAAGCGTTTGCGCACCCTGGTAGATCTCCAGCGGCGAAAACGCGTGCATGTGGATCTGCGGCACCGCGTCCTTCACCGTCCGGCAGATATCGAGATATTTTTGTCCCGTATAGGAGGGGTGAATTCCGCCCTGCATGCAGACTTCGGAGGCGCCGCGCTGCCACGCCTCGATGACGCGATCCGCCACCTCCCGCATGTCGAGATCGTAGGGCCGTCCGCGCAGGTTTTCGCTCATCTTGCCCTTTGAGAAGGCGCAGAACCGGCACTTGAACGAGCAGATGTTGGTATAGTTGATGTTGCGGGTGACGACGTAGCTGACGACGTCGCCGTTCATCTCGCGGCGCAATTCGTCGGCGGCCCGACAGACCGCCGTAAAATCATCGCCGCGGGCGCGAAACAGGCCCGCGATCTCAGACTCATCGAGACCGTCGCCACGCTGCGCCTTGGCCAGCACGCGGCCGGGATCGGCTGACCGTCGCACCACACCTGCCTTTCCGATCCATTCGAGTTCCCGCGCCGGCAATTCGCCGACGTGACCCGGACACCAGTCATCGACCCGCGGCATGCCGTCGCCGTCGATGCCATGGAGAACCGTGGTCCGCAGGCCCTGATCGAGCCACCGGTTGGCATCACGGGCAAAGGCCGGATAGATCGCCAGGCGCTCGGTGAGGTCCATGCCGGCGGCCTTGGTCGCCGCCTCCAGAACCCGCAAATGCGGCCAAGGCGCTTCGGGATTGACGTGATCCGGCGTGACTGGCGACACGCCGCCCCAGTCGTTGATGCCGGCGGCCACCAGTCTGCCAAGCGCGCCGGGGCTCAGGTTCGGCGGCGCCTGGATATTCATCGACGGCTCGAAAATCAGGCGCGCGACCGCAATGGTCCACAGATGATCGTCGACATCGGGCGCCGCGGCGTTCTCCATGCGGGTGCCGGGCTTGGGGCGGAAATTCTGGATGATGATTTCCTGAATGTGCCGGTACGAATCGTTGAGATCGCGCAGCGCCAACAGCGAGTCGATGCGTTCCTGCCGGGTTTCCCCGATCCCGATCAGGATTCCCGACGTGAACGGCACGTTGCGTTCTCCGGCGAGCCGCATCGTTTCAAGCCGCGCGGCAGGCGCCTTGTCCGGCGAGCCATGATGCGCGCCGCCTTTTTCAGCGAGACGCTCCGATACGCTCTCCAGCATGATGCCTTGCGACACCGAAACCTTGCGCAGCGCGTCGATGTCTGCACCCGTCATCAGGCCGGGATTGAGGTGGGGCAGCAATCCGGTTTCGCGATGGACCGCGCTCGCCGCTGCGGCGAGATAGGACAGCGTCGTCGGATGGCCCAGCCGGTCGAGTTCTTCCCGCGCGAGGCGATAACGCAGCTCCGGCTTGTCGCCGAGCGTGAACAGCGCTTCCTTGCATCCGGCTTTCTTGCCCGCCTGGGCGATGGCAACCATCTGCTCGATCGAAAGGTAGGCCTTTTCGCCTTCGCGCGGCGGGTGCGCGAAGGTGCAGTAATGGCAGACGTCGCGGCAAAGCTGGGTGAGCGGGATGAAAACCTTGCGCGAATAGGACAGCGTGCGCCCATGCGCAGCGTCGCGCCGCCGGGCAGCCGCGCCAAGCAGCGAGCCGATATCGTCGGTGCGAACGAGATCGGCGGCCTCGTCGCGCGTAAGCCTTCGGGAATGCGGAAAATTCCGCACCAGGGTGCTGATGCTCATTTCACATATGCCTCTTCGAAACAGGAAACGCGGTGTCGCCGGGACGACCCGCCAGCTTGAATTCAGCCAGCAGGGCTGCCGTCAGCGAGAATTTCTTCGCGCCTATCCAGGGCACCAAGTCTTTTGGATAATCGATGTCGCGCCCCAGGCCTTCGCTGCGGACGATACCGCAGCCGACGCCGGCGTCGTGGGCAAGCGCCTGGTGCCGAGCAAAACTGTCGTCGCCAAAGCTCGGCGCGATCAAGTCCGGCCGGCGCATCGCCAGCGCATTGGTTCCGCCATCGGATAATGCCGGCACCAGCACGACAGGGTAATGGTCGAGTTCACCGATGACCGCCTGCAAATCGGCGGCAGTTGCAAAGGGCACGTCGGCCGGAACGATCAGCGCGCCGGCGGATGACGCTTCGAGCGTTCTCAGGCCTTGCCGGACCGCCGCATTGACGTCGCTCTCCATGAGATCGCCGACGATGCGCGCCTCGAATAATGTCGCGAGCTTCGCCACCGCCGGATCACCGCTGACGACGACGATGCCCGCCAATTGCGGCGTCGCGCACAGCGTGGTCAGAACGTCGTGCAGCATGGTCCGGGCAAGCTCGGCGCGCTCGCTGCGCGACAGCACCGGCGCGAGCCGCTGTTTGGCGAGGCCCAATCGTTTGACGGGAACGATCGCCCAGATGTTCGGCTGTCCCTCGGTGTCCGGCCGCATCATGTTGCCGTCCTTCTCTGGGCGCCAGCGGCAAGGTGGCTAGCGAATTCCAGGCAGTCCGCCGCCAGCCGGTCGCGATCCCCAAGGCTCCGCATCAAGGTCGACGTCACCCGCACCGGCATATCGATCTTGCCGGCTTCTGCCCGGTCGGTCTCGTCGATGATCAAACCATCGATGAAACGATAATGCCGGGCGATGCTCGCGGAGTCCGCCGGAACGCCGAGTTCCGCCATGATTTTCGCCGTTGGCCCCTTTACTGCCTGTCCGCCGATCAAGGGCGAAACGGCAATGATCGGTGCTGTCACCTCGTCGAGCGCCCTGCGAATATCGGAAACCGCCAGGATCGGATCAACGCTGAGATAAGGATTCGAGGGGCAGATGATGATAGCGGCGAGATCCGGGTTACGCAGCGCCGCCAAAACCTGGCTTGTGGCTGCGGCCCGTTCCGCGTTGCTGAACTCGAGGCGCTTGACCACCGGCGCACATTGCAGCCCGACAAAATAACGCTGGAACGGAAGCGCCCCCTCGGCCGTGATCACCATGGTCTCGACGCGGTCGTCCGACATCGGCAAGATGCTCGCCGCAATGCCAAGCCGTCGCGCGGTCGCCACGGTAAATTCAGTGAGCGAGATTCCGCTGCGCAGCGCGCGGCTGCGCTCAACATGCATAGCAAGATCGCGGTCGCCGAGCCGGAACCAGGTCTCGCCGCCCAATGCTCCGAGCGCCTCCATGAAATTCCAGCTTTCGTCCGCGCGCCCCCAGCCGCGTTCGAGATCGCTGAGGCCACCGAGCGTATAGACCACGGTGTCGATGTCAGGCGAGACATGCAGGCCGAGATGCTCGAAATCATCGCCGGTATTGACGATAACTGTCAGGTCCGCGCCGATCAGGCGCTCGAGTCCGAGCGCGAGTTTGGCGCCCCCTACCCCGCCGCACAATGCGACCACCGGCGGGCCGCGAAATGATGCTGCGCGCTGCATGTTCATCGGAAGATGTCCCGCTCGCGCGGCCGCACCAGCGCGGATGCCGGACGCGCCGCAGCGTCGAACGTCAGCCCGCGCACGACCACCACCGGCAAGCCTTCGGCCGCCTGCCCCATCAACAACGACGCGCCGGCGGCGATTTCGTCGGCCACCGCTATTTCGGTGACCTGCATCGGCCGGCCGAACAGATCCGGCGCGCCGATCATATCGAGCAGCGACGGCAGGCCCGCTACCCCAAGCGCGACGCCGACGACGCCATTGCGCCAGGGCCGGCCAAAACTGTCATTGATGATGACGCCGACATCGGCCGCGAATGCGGCGTCGAACCGGACTTTCAGCGCCGCGGCCGAGCGATCGGGATCGCGCGGCAACAGCAGCACACGCTCCTCGCCATCGGCGTGCTCGATGTTCGATTGGTCGATGCCGGCGTTGGCCATCACGAAGCCGAGCCGGTGTGCCACGATCAGGATATTGCGACGATGCTTCACGACCTCGGCGGATTCCGACAGCACGACTTCGATGTAGCGCGGGTCCTTGCCGGTCTGATCGGCGAGGCTCCGCGCCTGCTCGGAAGGGCGCACGTCCTTCAGCTCGACGTAGCGATTTTCCGCCTTCGAGATTACCTTTTGGGCGACGACGACGATGTCGCCCGAGATGAGCTGGAGCTGTTCGGCCTTGAGAGCATCGACAACAAGCGCGGCGAGGTCAGCACCGGGATTGATGAGCGGTAACCCGGGCACGGCAACATAAGTGATGCTCTTGGCCATCGCACGCGCTCATGGTGAGGGGGACGTCGGCAGCCCTGTGATGCGAATACCGGCGCCGGGAACCTTGTAGCGGCGATTGATGCCGATCAGGACCGAGGTCAGCGCTTCGGCGGCGGCCGAATTCGCCAGGACCCCGCCGTCGATGCCGCAATTGCCGACTTCGCCGGCCAATCCGATCACGATGTCGCGCGATTCCTTGTCGTTACCGAACACCAGCACATCGCAGTCGACCCGGCCGCCGGCGTGGAGCTTGCTGGCGCCGACATTATGAAAGGCCGAAACCACGCGGACGCCCTCGCCGAGCAGGTTCTGGGCAATCTGCGCCGCCGAGCCTTCGGGGGGCAGCTGCACCACGGATACTTTCGGGGGCACCAGCGGCACGGCGGCATCCACCACGATCTTGCCCTGAACGGCGTTCTTCACCTCAAGCAGGGTAGCTTCGTGGCTTGCGAAGGGAACCGCAAGCACAATGATATCCGCCGACTTCGCCGCGCCGACATGGTCGTCGCCGCGCGCATCCGCACCCAGCTCCTTCGCAAAGGACCGCGCCTTGTCGGCTGAACGCGAACCGATCACAATGGAATAACCGGCCGTAATCCATCGCTTGGCCAGCCCGGACCCGAGATCGCCGGTCCCTCCCAAAATCGCAATAACCGGCTTGGCGCTCATTGACCGACATTCCCTTGACGCATGATTAGGCGGCAGTCGTTCAATCCAGCGTCATTTCAGTCAGCGGCACAAGCTTGACGCCGGCCTTTTCGAGCGCTTCCCGTACCGCTCGGGCCGTCGCGACGCCGGTCGGCTCGTCGCCGTGGACGCAAAGCGAATGCACCTTGCATGGAATCTTCTTGCCGTTTCGCGAGGTGATGAAATTGTTCACGACCATATCGATGACCTGTTTGGTGGCCGCCGCGGCATCTTTCAGAACTGAGCCGGGAATCTTGCGCGAAGTGAGGTTACCGTCGTCGTCATATTGACGGTCGCAGAATCCTTCCACGGCCACCCGCAGCCCGAGTTTGCGGCCGGCCTTTTCCATTTCCGAGCCCGCCAGTGCCACGTAGATGATGCTGGAATCGACGGCCTTGATGGCGCGGCCGATCGCCAGCGCATACTCGCTGTTTTCGGCCGCCATGTTATTGAGCGCGCCATGCGGCTTGAGATGGGTGACCTTGACGTCGGAAAAGGCCGCCATCGCCTGCAGCGCGCCGATCTGATAGGCCACCATGGATTCGAGATCGTCCGGCCGTGTGTCGATGCGGCGGCGTCCAAACCCCCAGAGGTCATTGAAGCCCGGATGGACGCCGATCGTCACCCCGTTCTGCTTGGCTTCAGCGACGACCCTGCGCATGATCAGCGGGTCGCCGGCGTGAAAACCGCAGGCGATATTGGCCGAGCCGATGATTTTCAGGATCCCGGAATCGTCGCCGATGTCATAGGCGCCGAACCCCTCAGCCATATCTGCATTCAGATTCATCTTGATGGTCATTGTTCACCTCTGTTTCCCTAGCGGCGTGGTGAAAGGACTTTTAGCGTCAAGGAAAATCGAGCCTAAGATACTATTGTTAGAAAGACAATATGTTTGAACGATTGCGGCCTAGCTGCGCGAACCAAACAGCCTCCTGAACAGTTCCTGCAGCCGGCCCGCGACGACGGAGAATATCAGCGATCCCGCGTCCAACCCGCCGCCGCCGGAAGACAGATCGGCGGTAGCCTTGCCGCCGAGCCGGGCTTCCAGATTTTGTGCAAAGGCGGCGGTCAACCGTGCGGCGACGTCCTGCACGATGCTGGGGCGCCCGAACTGGGCCAGCATCCCCGTCAGGGTGTATCCGATCGTGACAGCGACTTCGGTCGACTGCCCGTCTCTGGCCGGCAGCAGGCGATAGCCTATCACCCCCCGCGTCGCGGAGTTGCTGCGAATGGCATTTCCGGCGCCGGTGATTTTTCCGGAATAGGAGCTTTCATCACGCTCGATCTCGGCTTGCCCACGAAACTCGGCGGCGATCGGCCCGACCTTGACGCGAATCTGCCCCTCGACGTGCTCGGGCGTCGGCTCTCCGATCAGGCTGGCGCCCGGCAAACATGCCGCAACCTCCCGGACCCGGCCGAACATCTCCCACACCTGCTGGCGCGGATAGTTCACGACGAAATTCTGGTCGAACGAGACTTGCGGGATCCACGTGGGATCAACCGACAGCCTGGATTTCCCGGTTGATGCCGATTGCAACGGCGGAGCCGGCGCGGCGCGGCGGGGCGAACCATCGGCCGGTTCTGCGCTGGCGTGACCCGACCCCGCCGGACCCACCATGGTACGGCCGCCGCCTGCGACCGCTGCGATATCGCGGGCGCGCCGCGCGGCGATGACGCTTTTGATGGCCTTGATGATGCCGACATAGCCGGTACAGCGGCAAAGATTTCCGCTCATCGCGACACGGATGTCATGTTCGTCGGCGTCAAGGCTACGCACCACGAGGTCGCGCGCCGAGACCAGCATGCCCGGCGTGCAGTAGCCGCATTGCAGCGCGTGCTCGCGCTTGAACGCCTCGCGCAGCTCGCGGGTGATTTCATCGTCATCGAGCCCCTCGATGGTGACGATCTTGGCGCCGTCGCAGGCAACGGCATAGGCGATGCAGGAGCGAACCGGCACGCCGTCGACCAGAATCGTACACGCGCCGCAGACGCCGTGCTCGCAGCCGAGATGCGTGCCGGTCAGATCGCGGCCCTCGCGCAGAAAATCCGCCAGATGGGTGCGCGGTTCGACGCTGCCCGAAACCGGCTTACCGTTGATGTTGAGTGAAATCCGCTTCATGCGCCAGCCGCCCGTCGAACGGCGCGCGCCAGCGCGACGGTGTGGATTTGCCGGTCGAGCGCATCGGTCATCCCGCCCGATTGCAGCATCGCGTCGGCGGCGCTTGAATCGAATTGCGTGAGATCGTAGGAGCCGCCGAACAGCGCGCGGGCGTCCGACAGCACCAGCGGCCTGCGCTCGGTAGCGCCGATCACGGCGCGGAACACATCGCGCGGACGATCGAGCAGGACCGCGCCGATCGCCTGCGCGTATTCGCCGGTCTTGCGACAGACCTTGTAGTATCCCCACTGCGCCGACGCCGACTGCGCCGGCACACGGATGGCTTCGAGCAGCTCATTTGCCCCGAGTGCGGTCTCCAGCGCGCCGGTCACAAAGGCCTCGACCGCCAGGGTTCGTGCACCGCCGGCGCCACGTACGACGGCCTCGGCGCCAAGCGCCGACAGCGCCGACACCCAGTCGGCGGAAGGGTCTGCATTGGTGAGGCTGCCGCCGACGGTGCCGCGATTGCGCACCGCGCGATAGGCGATGCCGGCCGCGACGGCGCGCATGGCGCCATTGGTCGCATCGGGAACCCGGCCGTCTTCGATGTCGGCATGGGTCACGCAGGCGCCGAGCACTACATGATCCCTGAGCTTTTCCGCATGCTTCAATTGGTCCAGCGCCGTGATGTCGATAATCAGGTCGGGCTGCACCAGCCGCAGGTTCAGCATGGGCCCAAGCGACTGACCGCCGGCCAGCACTTTGGTATGCGCGCTTTGATCGGCCAGCAGGCCGATCGCATCGTCAAGATGCCGCGGACGCTCATAGGAAAAATTGACCGGCTTCACGATCGCGCTCCGGCCGGCACGGCAGTGCTCGCGCGCCGCACCTTGGCGGCGGCGATGGACTCGAGAACGCGGCGCGGCGTGATCGGTGAGCACAAAAGCTCGGCGCCCAACCCCTTGAGCGCATCGTTGACGGCGTTGGCGATCGCGGCCGGCGGGGCGATCGCCCCGCCTTCGCCGATTCCCTTGACCCCGAATTCCGTATAGGGCGCCAGGGTCTCGATATGATCGAGGCGAGGCTCGGGGACTTCGGTAGGCCCCGGCAGCAGGTAATCGGCGAATGTCGTGGCCAGCGGCTGGCCGTTGTTGTCGAACGGCATCTCCTCGTACAGCGCGGTGCCGATGCCTTGGGCGAGGCCACCATAGATTTGACCGTCGACCACCATTGGATTGACCAGCTTGCCGCCGTCCTCGACGATGACGTAGTCCAGAGTCTCGACGTCGCCGAGCTCCGGATCGACCGCCACGGTCACGGCATGCGCGGCGTAACTGAAGGTACCGCTGTCGCGCTCCGGCTTGTAGCCGACCGTGGCCTCCAGGCCGCCGCGATGAACGTCGGCCGGCAGGTCCTGCGGGCGCAAATACCACGCGCGTGCGATATCCTGCATGCTGACATCGCTGGTGGCCGACATCACCCGGCCGTCGGCGAATCTAACGTCTTCGGATTTGACCTGCAGCAGGCTGGCGCCGATCTGCCTGGCGCGGGCTTCGATCTCGCGACAGGCGCTTGCCACCGCGCCGCCCGCCATCACCATGCAGCGCGATCCCCACGTGCCGGTCGAATAGGGCGTGACCGCGGTGTCGCCCAGGATCACCTTGACCTTTGAGGTATCGATGCCGAGAATTTCAAAGGCGACCTGAGCCAGCGTCGTCTCCAGGCTTTGACCGTGCGAATGAACCCCGACGCGCAATTCGAGGCCGCCATCGGGCGTTACCCGCGCGGTGGCCTGCTCGTGGCCGGGCACCATCGGAATTCCCCAGCCTGCATAGACCGAGGTGCCGTGCGCGCCCTGCTCGCAATAGATCGAAAGTCCGAATCCCAGGAGCCGGCCGTCCGGCTCGCCCTTCGCCTGGCGAGCCCGCAGCGCCGGCAGATCGAAATGGGCCAAGGCGCGTCGCAGCGCTTCGGGGTAATCGCCGCTGTCGAAATGCTTGTTTGTGATGTTGTCGAACGGCATCTGCTCCGGCCGCACCAGGTTCTTGAAGCGCACCTCGTGCGGTTCGAGTCCAGCCTCCCGTGCGATCGCATCGAGCACAAGCTCGATCGCGAAACAGACGCCAGTGCGCGCCACGCCGCGATACGGCAGGATCGGGCATTTGTTGGTCGCGACCGACCACGTCTTGCAGCGATAGGCTTCGAAATCATATGGCCCCGGCAGGATGCTCGCGACCTGCGCCGCTTCAAGGCATGCCGAGAACGGATAGGACGAATACGCGCCCGAATCGACCGTCGCCTCGCAATCGATGCCACGCAGCCGGCCATCGCGGTCGGCATAGCCGGTGATGAGGTAATGATGCTCGCGACAATTGGCGCCGGCGGTAAGATGCTCGCGGCGATCCTCGATCCAGCGCACCGGATGCCCGCGCTGCATCGTCAGCCACGACAGGCAGACTTCCTCGGGCAACAGAATTCCCTTGTAGCCGAAGCCGCCGCCGACATCCGGCGAGATGACACGGATATTTCCGTGATCGAGCCCCAGACACCCCGACAGGCCGGTGCGGTTGATGTGAGGCATCTGCGCCGCGCTATAGACGGTGAGCTGCTCAAGCCTGCTGCTCCATGACGCCACCACGCCCCGCCCCTCCAGCGGCGCCATCGATTGCCGCGCGGTGCGAATTTCGCGGGTGACCTTGATCGGCGCGTCGAGCGCCTTGTCGATATTCACATCGACGAAGGTTTCGAGGAAAACATTGTCGCCCCAATGCTCGTGGACCAGCACCGAGTTCCGCTCCCGGGCTTCCAGCATGTCGTGCACCGCCGGCAGTTCTTCCAGATCGAGCTCGACGGAAGCTGCGATATCTTCGGCTTCCGCGCGCGTGCGCCCGACGCACATGGCGACCAGTTCGCCGACCTGACGCACCTTGTCGGTGGCCAGCACCGGCTGTTCGGAAATCTTGAACCCCGGCAATCCCGAGACGGCGCGGATCGGCTTCACCCCGTCAAGATCGGCGGCGGTAAAAACGCTGTCCTTGTACTGGGGCGGAATCGATATCCCGCGAATCCGCGCGTGCGCCAGCGGGCTGCGCACGAACGCCACATCCTGCATGCCGGCAAGACGAATATCGGCGACGAATTCGCCGCGGCCGCGCATCAGGCGGTCGTCTTCCTTGCGCAAGAGCCGCGCGCCTACCCCTTGCTCCGTCATACAAATTCCCTCGACAGAAGCGAAAAAAGATCCTGCCAAACTCATCCTATTTCTAGGACGATAGCAAGACCTCGGATTTCGAAGCTTGGCGATCGGAAAATGTGCAGATTGCGGCGCACCGGTCCCCGGTCAGGCTTTCCTGGACTTGCGTCGCGCCAAACCGATCGTCTTGAAACCATTGCGTTCCTTCTTTTGACGCAGCGGCGTTGTCGCCAGAAGGTTCATTTGCAACTTGATGCTCTCGCTGCGGTAGATGATATCGCCGACATAGATGGCGATGCCGCGACCATCGATGACGACGCAATGGGCCTCGACTGTCGGCGCGCCGATCGAGATTTTAAGCAGATCGGCGATCTCGGGGTCGGCGCTGCCGATGGTCAAGGTCTGGTACGCCTCGAGCAGCGTGATCTCGTCCATGGCGTCGATCGTCACCAGCGCCGCGGCACCCTTGAACGTCTCGGGGTTGAGGTCGAAGACCTCGCGCGCCAGATGCAGATTGACGACCGAGTACGGCTCTTCATTGCGATACTGCACGCTGCGCAGCTTGACGTAGCTCGATGCCGGATTGCCGTCGCCGCTGGCGAGATTCGGCGGCGCCACGTCGCGATCGATCGCCAGCCTGCGCGGAACATTGTCCTTCAGCGACTCGATCAGGCTGTTCCAGTTGGTCGCGAGCGTGACCCAGTGCCGGTCGTGGCTTCGCTTGGAAACGAAGGTGCCAAGTCCCTGGCGCGCCTGCAGCATGCCTTCTTCGCGCAGGATATCGACCGCCTGCCTGACGGTGACTCGCGCCACCTCGAATTCGCGCTCGAGTTCTTCGAGGGTCGAGATCTTCTCGCCGGCGCTCCACTGCCCGGATTGAATCCGCGTCCGCAACACCGAAGCGACCTGAATATACAGGGGCACCCGGCTTCGATCATAGGCTCTCAACAGCTTGGACACATCATCACTTCTTCTGAAATTTCGCGCTTGCGCCAGCGGCGATCATAACTAACCTCAAGCTCAAAGCAATGCGTCAGCCGAGCGTCGCTGTGCACGACGCCACGCATTCGAATCACGCCGAGCAGCCCCGGCCCGATCCCGCGAATTTGACGCAATGATACTATTTTCGGTACTATAATATCAATACGCATGAGCGCCCTTCGATATGGATGATTTCCGGATCCTGCAAGCCGCGGACAGCGCGCTGGTGATCGAGTTCGGCTCCGCGATCGATCGCAAGACCAGCAACCGGGTGCTTGCCCTGGCCGAAACCCTGACCCAGGCCAGTCTGCCGGGCGCAGCCGAGATCGTGGCGACATTCCGCTCGCTCAGCGTGAACTATGATTCGCTCTGACCACCGGCCGTGAACTGGAAGCGGCGATCAAGGCGCTGGTGCAGCGCTCCGGCGCTTCATCTCAGGTCAGGCAATTGTGGGACATTCCGGTCTGCTACGATCCGCCATACGCGCCCGACATTGAGGATGTCGCCAAAAGCGTCGGTTTGACCGCAGCCGAGGTCGCGGCGCTGCACGCCGGCACGCAATATCATGTCTACATGATCGGGTTCGTTCCTGGCTATCCCTATATGGGCGATCTGCCGGCGAAGCTGCGGCTGCCGCGCCGGCTCGACCCGCGGACGCGGGTGCCGCCGGGCTCGCTCGCCATCGCCACCAGCATGACCGCTGTCTATCCCTATGAAAGTCCCGGCGGCTGGCACCTGATCGGCACCTCGCCGGTGCGCTTCTTCGATCCGGATTCCGCGAAAGGCGCGCTGCTTGGTCCCGGCGACGCCGTCAAATTCCGCGCCGTGACGGCGGAGGAATTCTCCCGCATCCGGCTTGCCGTCGAACGCAACGACTACATGCCTGAAAGCACGGAGATCGCGGCGTGATCCCGGTTTTGAAAGTCATTGCGCCGGGTTTCCACACCACCCTCCAGGACCAGGGACGGCGCGGTTTCCAGCATGTCGGCGTTCCCGTATCGGGCGCGCTCGACCGTAACGGCTACCTGCTCGCCAATGCGCTGGTCGGAAACACGCCGGGTGCTGCCTGCCTGGAAATCATCGGTTCCGGGCCCGAACTCGAAGTCGCAGGCTCGTCGGCGCGCATCGCGCTGGTCGGCAGCGGCGGCCTTGAGATCAGCGGGCGCGACGGCTTGCTGGTCCCATCAGGGCAAACCGCGCGCCTCACCAGGGGCGAAATCGTGCGCGTGCGGCTCGGCGGCGAAGCATTCTGTTCGTATCTCGCCATCGAAGCCGGCATCGACGTGCCGCTTTGCCTCGGCAGCAGGTCAACCTATACCCGCGCCGGCTTTGGCGGCCTCAAGGGACGGCCGCTGCGCAGCGGCGACATGCTCCACGGATTTACCGACGACGTCGCGACGCGTGACGAAGTGACCTTCAGCGAACCGCGCAACCTTGGTCTCGATCAGGCGATCCGTGTCGTGCCTGGGCCGCAGGACGATTACTTCACCGCAGCGGCGATCGAGGAATTTTTGCAGGGCAGCTACAGCATTACGCCGGCATCGGACCGCATGGGGTTCCGCCTCGCCGGGCCGCTACTTCCGCACGAGGGCGACTACAACATCGTATCGGATGGCATCGTCGCCGGATCGATTCAGGTGCCGGGGTCGAAACTCCCTATCGTCCTGATGGCGGATGCGCAGACCACCGGCGGCTACCCGAAGATTGCCACCGTGATTTCCGCCGACCTGCCCGTCCTTGGCGTCCGCGGTGCAGGCCGCACCGTCCGGTTTCAGTCGGTGTCGCGCGAGGAGGCCGAGACGATTCGGCGTGCCGAGCATCAGCGGCTGATGAACGTCATCCGGGAGATCCGCCCCGTGAACGCCCGGGGCATCAGCATCGAAGCGTTGTACCATCAAAACCTGATCGACGGCGTCGTCGACGCCAACCTCTGACGCCGTCTTCTGGGGCGCGACGGAAGACGGGACTTACGGAATCGCGAACGCGACGCCTTCGTCCGCGCTGATCGAAATGCCCACCTGCGCGCCCACTGGCCAGCGCGTCATCGCCTGATATCCGGCCGACCGCACCAGCAACCGCTCGGAGCGTGAATCGGTGCATTCGACAAACAAGTCGACGTGGCCGCCCTGATACACCTGGCCGACGATGGTGCCGCTCCTCGCGCAAGGGCCGCCCGCTTCGGTGAGCTGGAGATGTTCGGGCCGCACGTACAAATCGACCGGCGCAGACAGCTGAGCGCCCTGCAACGACCCCGATGGCACGCTTACCCGCAACGCGCCTATTGCGACGCTGACCTGAGTGCCGTCGATGCGGTCAAGCCGGCCGCGCAGCACATTGGCGTCGCCGACAAACGAGGCCACAAACCGATCGCAGGGCCTGCGGTAAATTTCCGTCGGCGTTCCGAGCTGGCGAATATGCCCCTCCGACATCACGGCCAGCCGGTCGGAGAGACTTAAAGCCTCGCTTTGGTCGTGGGTGACGAAGATCGTCGTGACGCCGAGCTTGCGCTGGATTTCCCGCAGCTCCACCTGCATCGAGCCCCGCAGATTCTTGTCGAGCGCGGAAAATGGCTCATCGAGCAGCAGTACCGTGGGATTGATCACCAGCGCACGCGCCAGCGCAACGCGCTGCTGCTGCCCGCCGGAGAGCTGGCGCGGCTTGCGATCTTCCATGCCGGTGAGCTTGACCAGCGCCAGCGCCTCGCCGACACGACGGCCGATTTCATGCTTGTCGACGTGGCGCACCTTCAGGCCATAGGCGACATTGGCGGCCACCGTCATATGCGGAAATAGCGCGTAGTTCTGAAACATCATGCCGATTTCGCGCCGATAGGTCGGCAGGTCATTGACGCGCTCACCGTCGATCAGGATTTCGCCGCCGTCCGGGCTGAAAAAACCGGCGGCCAAATTCAGTAGCGTGGTTTTTCCGCAGCCGGAAGGCCCGAGCAGCGTCATGAACTCGCCGCGCCTGACCGCCAGCGACACCTCGTGCAGCGCCACGGTCTTGCCGAACCGTTTTGTCACCGCGTTGAAGCGAACGGCGATCTCGTCACCGCTTGCGGCCGATGCTGGCTTTGTCACGGCGTGTCTTTCAGCGATTTTGTTCAATGTTCAGCACCTTGCCGAGACCCAGGAACGCGTTGGCGAAAACGATCAGTCCGGCGGTGCCGACGATGTACATCACCGAAAGCGCGGCCATCGAGGGATCGGCGAATTCCCGAACGTAGTTATACATCGCCACCGGCAAGGTCTGGGTCCGTTGCGCCGTGACAAACAGCGAGGCCGTGAACTCGTTGAATGAGAGGATGGCGGCAAACAGCCAGCCGCTGACCAGGCCGGGCAGCAGCAGCGGCAGCGTGATGGTCAGCAGCACCCGCAGCGGCGGCGCACCGAGACTGGCCGCGGCCAGCTCAAAACTCTGATCCAGATTGCGCAGCGACACATAGACGCTGCGAAGCACGAAGGGCAGCACCAGCACGACGTGGCAGACGATCACCACGGGATAACCGCGCGTCCACCCGATCTGCGCGGCCAGGATGAGAAAACCCAGTCCGACCGTGAAATGCGGGATCACGAGCGGCGACAGCAGCACGCTCTCGAGCGCGGTCTTGAAACGAAGCGTGTAACGGTCGAGAACGAAGGCGAACATGGCGCCGACCACCAGCGCGATCGTCGAACTCCACAGCGTGACGATCAGGCCATTACGAAAGCCGTCGCGAAAATCCTGATATTCGATGGCTCTGGCGAACCAGCGCAGCGACCACGCCCGCGGCGGAAACGAGAGTATCGCCTTGTCGTTAAACGCCGCGATCGTGACCACGGCGGCCGGCAGGACCAGAAAGCCGAGGATCAACAAGACAGCGAGTTTGCCGAAAAAACCAAGCAGGCGCTGGTAGGTCGAGCGCGGCATCTCAATGCGGCCTGATGTTTTCGAGCGGCCGCGCCGCAAGCCGCAGCGCCGACAACACCACGATGGTCAGCGCGAGGCCCGCCACGCACAGGCTGGCGGCGAACGGGAAATTGAAGCTCGCGAAGCCCAACTGATACACCAGGTTCGAGATCATGTTGACCCGGCCGCCGCCGATCAGCTGCGGCGTGGCGAAAGCGCTGAAGGTCCAGGCGAACGCCGTGGTGACGCCGGCCACCACTCCCGGCATCGACAATGGCAGGGTGACGGTCAGGAAGGTGCGGATCGGCCCGGCGCCGAGGCTCTCGGCGGCCTTCTCGTAGTCACGGTCGATATGCGACAGCCCCGCCGCCAGCATGATCACCATCACCGGCGTGGTCACGTGGACCAGCGCCACCACGACTCCGAACGTGGTGAACATGAACTGGATCGGCTGCTGGATGATGCCGAGATCGCGCAGCACCGAGTTGATGAACCCGTTGTTGCCCAGCACGATGATCCAGGAATAGGTACGCACCACCTCCCCCAGAAACAGCGGAGTAACGACGATCACCAGAAGGATGGATCTGGCGATCGCGTTCTGCATGCGCACCAGCGCGTAGGCCAAGGGATAGCCGACGATCAGGGTCGAGGCCGCCGTCAGGAAGCAAATCCAGACGGTGTCGAGGAACACCCGCGCATAGAGCGGCTTCAGCAGGTCGGTAAAGTTCGCCAGCGTAAAGCCGCCGGGCTCGAGAGAGCCCGGCACATAGGCCCGCAGACTGAACTGCAGCACGGCCGCCATCGCGGCGAGAAAGCCGAAGGCGCAGAGCACGGCGGGTGCGGTGAACGTGCGAAGAAAGGGCTGCGAATTCATGGACCGAACCGGGCCGGTTGCCGGATCAGTTCATGATGTTCTCAGCGAACCACTTGCGCCATTCCGCGGTTTTCTCCGCGCGCAGCTTGGCATCAATGTTGATCTGTTGTTTCCACTGCGCGGCCGTCGAGAAGACGCCGGGAAGCTTGGCGATCTCGGGATCAAGCTTGGCATTGAGCACCGCAGGGCTACCCTTCTTCAGCTTGGCAATCTCGGCCTGGATTTCCGGATCGTACAGCACATTGATGAACTTGTAGGCCAGTTCGGCCTTCTTCGAGCCCTTCATGATAGCCACGGTGTCGATGCCGAGAACGGCGCCCTCTTTCGGAATCGCCAGCGTAATCGGGACACCCTGCCCGATCATGTAATAGGCGTTCATCGAAAGCACGATTTGGACCGGCGTTTCGCCGCTGGCGAGCAGCTGCTGGCTGTTGGCGTCGTTGGTATAGAAGGCCTTGAAGTTGGGTTTCAGCGCCCTGAGCTTGTCCTGCCCCTTTTCCCAATGCGCAGCGTCGCTGCCCGACAGCATGGCGGAGACGGCGATGATGTGGCTTGGATCGAAGTCCGGCCCCGCGATCTTGCCCTTCAATTCCGGTTTCCACAGATCGCCCCAGCTCTCGAACTTCATGCCGCCCACGAGGTCGGCGCGATAGCCGATGGTGTAGACATAGGCCCAGGCCCCGAGATGAAACGGACTTATCCGCGCTTCATCGGCCAGGTTCTTGGCGTTCGGAATTTTTGCAACATCGAGCTGCTCGAACAACCCGTCATTGGCATAGAGCCAGCCGACATGCGACGTGGTGAAGGTAATGTCACTTTCGGGACTACCCTTGGCGAGCTTCTCCTTGTTGAGCCGATCGATGGTGCCGCCGGTGACGAATTCGACCGGCACGCCGGTCTCCTTGGTGAATTTCCTGGCGACGGTTTCAGCGACAAGGTCGCGCCAGCTGCCGCCCCAGATGCTGATGACAAGTTTGTCTTGCGCTTGCGCGGGTACGGCAATGGCAATGGCAAAGAGTGCGAGCAAGAAACGTTTCATGTGCAATTCCTCTGTTCGCAGCTTGCACCAGATAGGGCGTACTGCACTCCGCCAGTACATTATCCTGCACCAACCGACCCGGCTCGACAATAGGGCTTATCTTGCCTACATTAGAACCATTGCGGCGGCGCGACGCGTTTAAGGGAGATCATTGATGGCAAAGCCGGCTGCGCAGCCTCCGGAAGCCCACCGGCCTTCGGCCATCCTCGACACCCTCAAACGACTGGGTTTCGGCGCTGCAATTGCCGTGCCTGACGGCTGGCTCGGCGAGATTCTAGTGCGCATCGAGCAGGAACCGACCATCCGGCTGGTGCGCGCGACCCATGAGGAGGAAGCGCTGGCCGTCGCCTGCGGCACCCGGCTTGGCGGGTTGCGCACCGCGATGTTCGTCCAGAATGCAGGGGTGCTCAGCATGGGGGCCGGCATGGTCTCGCTCGCCCAGCGCTACCAGTTTCCGCTCCTGATGCTGGTGTCCTATCGCGGCACAGTGGAGGATCCGGTATTTTATCACGCGCCGAAAGGGCGGGTGACTGAGCCGGTGTTCAAGGGGTTCGGCCTTGCCTATGCCCGCACCGACCGTAATCGCCCGATCGGTGTGCAGGTGGAAGAAGCGGCAACCTTCGCTGAGGAAGCATCTTGCCCATTCGCCCTGTTGCTGTCGCGGGAGGACGTCCAATGGTGAACGCCGCCCGGCCCAGCAGGGCCGACTACTACAAGGTGCTCGCGGACACGCTGCCGGCCAATGCGCTTGTCGTCACCTCGCTCGGCAATGCGTCCTACCTGTGGGCCGCCATGCATCACGCACCGGAAAACTTCTACATTGAGGATGCGATGGGCCTCGCGCTGCCCTTGGCGCTCGGGCTCGCCATCGCGCAGCCGGCGCGACCGGTCGTCGTGGTCGAGGGCGACGGCGCGGTGCTGATGCATTTGGGTGCGCTGGTCACCGTCGGTGCCGTGGCACCTGATAACCTCACCGTGCTGCTGATTCAGAATGGCGTCCATGCCGCTTCGGGCGGCCAGGCCTTGACCAATGCGGCGCTCGATCTCGCCGAGCTTGCCCGCTCCACCGGTATCGCGCGAGCGACGAACGTGGCGACGCCGCAGGCATTTGCCTCGGCGATCGGCTCGGCCCCGGCCGGCCGCGGCGCCCAGGTGCTCGTGCTGTCGACCGAGCCCGACGTCGAGGTGGTACGACCCCCGATCGCGCTCGATCCGGTGCTGACCAAGCACCGCTTCATGGCCGCGATTGGCGCGCCGCGCTACATCCCGACCATGTTTGGCGGCGGACGGCTCGAATCCGAATAGCGACGATCCGCCCGGTCGAAACCGGAAGGCAGGCGACAGAAAAGCCCGATCTCGATGCGGCTAAATTCGCATCCATCGTGTTCTACCCTCGCCAATGCAGGGTGTTCGACGTCTGACTAAAAATCTACGCCAGTTCATTGGTTCATAATCGGAACTTGGCGTTCGTTGCAGGTGAGTCCCCCGACAGCGGTCATTCCATAACCGCCCATTATGCGAACGGGCCGGAAAGCTCGATTCGTCGAGTGTTCCAAGAACATCGGTGGCGGCCCCTCGACGGGCCCGACCAGCTTTACCAGTCCGGCCAGTGCGCGAATGGTCGAGTCGGCCGCCTCAAAATCTCCATAGGGGGGAGGGCCTGGCCGAACCAACTCGCTTCAACATGGATAAGGCCGGGATTGCTTTGCTTGAGTGCTGCAAGATCGAATGCCGGACAGTCCGCATCATCGACATCACGGCTATCAATCAAGATGTCGCAGTTGCCAATCAGCTCCGTCAGGCGCAGCGAAGCGCTTGCGTCATTTGGATCAAACGCGACGCTCGACTTGTTGAAATTCAAAAACGCGAACCATGCGCTCCGTCCATTCGGCGTGAAAGGTGCGGTGCGGCGAATCGGGTCACCACCTCCCGCATGATCACCGTGCGCTTGCCTCCACCACGCTTGCCCGGCGGGATCAGCGGTTCGACCAACCCCCATTCGTCGTCGGTCAGATCGCTCGGATATCGCAACTTGCTGCGGTCGTAACGGGCGCGGTTCTGGCTCGTCCACATCGGTGACCCCTCCTCGAATCAGGTCACCACCCTTGAATCACAGATGATTCATATGATTCAAGAACTCTTCGGACAGACACTTAGCTTCAGAAATTTCACTGGCCGACAGCATGCGAAATCCTCTTCAAGCGAATTTAGTCCGCATTTCATTGCGCGACGGGGCTCTCAAACCTATAAGCTATTGATATGATGGTCGGAGTGGCAGGATTTGAACCTGCGACCCCTGCGTCCCGAACGCAGTGCTCTACCGGGCTGAGCCACACTCCGACAAGAACGCGGCTTATAGCCTTGGCTTTCGCACACCGCAAGAAGCCGAATTGAGGATCTGGATCCCCGTGAATGTGGGCCTGAAAACGCTGATTCTGCCAGCCAACGAGGCCGCCGTGGCGAAAGCCGCGCGCTGCCTTGCGGAAGGCGGCCTGGTGGCGTTCCCGACCGAGACCGTCTATGGCCTCGGCGCGGACGCCGCCAATGCAGGCGCGATTGCGCGGCTCTATGAGGCCAAGGGCCGGCCCTCGTTCAATCCCTTGATCGCCCATGTCGGGGACATCGCCGCCGCCCGGCGGATCGCCCGTTTCGACGCGACCGCGACAAAGCTGGCCGAGGCTTTCTGGCCGGGGCCGCTGACGCTGGTGCTGCCCAAGACAACCGATTGCGCGGTCGCCGATCTTGCCACCGCAGGGCTCGATACCATCGCGGTGCGGGTTCCCGCCCACCCCGTCGCGCGGGCTATCCTGCGCACCTTCGGAGGGCCGGTGGTGGCGCCCTCGGCCAATCTGTCGGGACATGTCTCGCCGACATCAGCGGCCCACGTGCAGAGCGACCTCGCGGGGCGGATCGACCTGATCGTCGATGGCGGAGCGGTTACAGTCGGGGTCGAATCCACCATCGTCGGATGCTTCGAGGAACCGATGCTGCTGCGGCCGGGCGGGCTGCCGCGCGGCGAGATCGAGCGCGTGCTGGGCCGGCCGCTGGTGCGGCCGCCGGAAGATGCCGACAACGACGCCGGCCAGCCTCTGGCGCCGGGCATGCTGGCATCGCATTATGCGCCACGCACAAAAGTGCGGCTAAATGCCGAGAGCGTCGAGACAAATGAGGCGCTGCTGGCGTTCGGCCCGGATAGCGTGCGAGGCGCGGAGGCTGCGACCGCGGTGATGAATTTATCCCCGCGCGGCGATCTCAGCGAGGCCGCCGCCCATCTTTTCGGCTATCTACGTGCGCTCGATACCAAGGGCGCGCGCGCCATCGCGGTCATGCCGGTGCCGCATCACGGGCTCGGCGAAGCGATCAACGACCGGCTGCGCCGCGCCGCGATAGGACGATAATAAACGCAAGAGACCAGGATGAATATCGTTCAGCCCGCAGTTCCCCCGCTTCCGCCCGAACTGATCGCGCGATTCCGCGCCATCGTCGGCGACAAATACGCGGTCACCGAGGCCGCCGACGTCGCACCCTACGTCACCGAGGAACGCGGCCTGTTTCACGGAAGGTCGCCGCTGGTGTTGCGGCCCGGTTCGACGGCCGAAGTCTCCGCCATCTGCAAGCTCGCCACCCAGCACCGAATCGCGCTGGTGCCGCAGGGCGGTAACACCGGCCTTGTCGGCGGCCAGACCCCGCATCATGGCGAGGTGGTCGTCTCAACGCGGCGGCTCGACAAGATTCGCGACATCGACACCGCGTCCAACACCATGACCTGCGAGGCCGGCGTGGTGCTGCAGGTCGCGCAACAGAAGGCTTCTGAAGTGGACAGGCTGTTTCCGTTGTCGCTGGGCGCGGAAGGAAGCTGCACCATCGGCGGCAACCTCTCCACCAATGCCGGCGGCACGGCGGCGCTGGCCTATGGGGTAGCGCGCGAGATGGCGCTCGGGCTGGAGGTGGTGCTGGCCGACGGGCGCATTCTGGGCGGCCTGTCGAAGCTGAAGAAGGACAACACCGGCTACGATCTGCGCAACCTCTTCATCGGCGCGGAAGGCACGCTCGGAATCATCACCGCGGCAACGCTGAAACTGTTTCCGAAGCCGCGCGCGGTGGAAACCGCCTTCGTCGGCCTCAAATCGCCCGCGGACGCACTAAAACTGCTCTCGGTTGCGCAGAGCGAGGCCGCGGGCAGTCTCACCAGTTTTGAATTGTTGTCCGACATCGCCGTCGATTTCAGCGTGCGTCACGGCATCGACATTCGCGATCCCCTGGGCAGCCCGCATCGATGGTATGTGCTGATGGAACTGTCATCCTCGCGCGATGATATCCGCGCCACGCTGGAATCGATACTGGCGCAAGGGATGGACCAGGGCATCGTCGACGACGCCGTGATCGCGGCGAATTTGAGCCAGCGCAGCGCATTCTGGAAACTGCGCGACGAGATGTCGGCGGCGCAGAAGCCGGAAGGCGGCTCGATCAAGCATGATATTTCCGTGCCGGTCGCCGCAGTCCCCGATTTCATCGAACAAGCCAATGCGGCCGTGGTGAAGCTCATTCCGGGCGCGCGGCCGGTGCCGTTCGGCCATCTCGGCGACGGCAACATCCATTACAATGTCAGCCAGCCCTTGGGGGCCAACACCGCGGATTTTCTGGGTCAATGGCACGCGGTCAACGCGGTGGTGTTCGAGATCGTGCTGCGGATGGGCGGATCGATTTCCGCCGAGCATGGCATCGGCGTGCTCAAGCGCGACGAATTGCCTGACGTCAAGGACAAGGTCGCCATCGAGCTGATGCGCGCCATCAAGGCTGTGCTCGATCCGCAGGGTATCATGAACCCCGGCAAGGTGCTGTGAGCGCACCGCCGACCATGCCCGAAGCTGCGCTCACCGTCGCCCCGATCGAGCATGCCGACATCGAAGCCGTGATCGCGCTGTGGCAGCGTTGCGGACTGACCCGGCCATGGAACGATCCCGCGGCAGATATCGCGCTGGCCCGGCGCGGGCCGAATGCGACGATCCTGGTCGGTCGCGACGGCGATGCGATCGCCGCATCCGTGCTGGTCGGCCACGACGGCCATCGCGGCTGGGTCTACTATGTCGCGGTAGGGCCCGAACATCGCCAGAAAGGTTACGGCCGGGCGATCATGAACGCGGCGGAGGATTGGCTGCGCCGGACCGGCATCGAAAAACTGCAATTGATGGTGCGGCCCGGCAACGAGACGGTGAAAGCCTTCTATGAATCGATCGGCTATGGCGAGCAGCCGCGGCTGATTTTCGCCAAATGGCTCGACGGCCGCGAACTAACACCGTAGTGAAGAATCAGCAGGCGTGTCATGACCGTCTCCGACCGTATCCGCGTCAAGAACGTCCGCGTACTCTCCGACGACCACTACACGCTGAAGACCACCACCTTCGAATGGCGACGCGCCAGTGGCGAGTGGCAGACGCAAGCCCGCGAGACCTACGACCGCGGCAACGGCGCCACGCTATTGCCCTATAATCTCACGCGACGCACCGTGGTGCTGGTGCGCCAATTCCGCTATCCGGCTTACGTCAACGGCTACGACGACCTCCTGATCGAGGCCGCGGCCGGCCTGTTGGATAACGAATCTCCGGAAGTGCGGATCCGCGCCGAGGCGGAAGAGGAAACCGGCTATCGGCTTGGTGAAGTCCGAAAGGTTTTCGAAGCCTTCATGAGCCCCGGCGCGGTGACCGAAAAATTGCACTTCTTTGTCGCGGAATATGAACCGGCGATGAGGATCGGAAGCGGCGGCGGCATCGCCTCCGAGGGCGAGGAGATCGAGGTGCTGGAATTGCCGATCGATGAGGCGCTCGCCATGATCGGGGATGGCCGCATCGTCGACGCCAAGACCATCATGCTGCTGCAATACGCGGCAATGAATATTTTTTGATGGTGCGTAGCAGTTGAGGATGCCGCGGCTCGCCAGATACATTGACACCCCGCCGGGCTGCGGCCAGATTGAACAAAATGCGTATCGCGCTCATCCACGCCCTGAAACATTCGATTGTGCCGATCGAGGCCTCCTTCGCCCGGCTTTGGCCGGACGCAAGCCTGATGAATTTGCTCGACGACAGCCTGTCGGCCGACGTGGCGCGTGATGGCCGCCTAACATCAGCGATGACCGATCGTTTCCTTTTGCTCGGACGCTATGCGGCCTCAACCGGCGCCGACGCGATCCTCTTCACCTGCTCGGCCTTCGGCCCCTGCATCGAGGCCGTCGCGCGCGAGCAAGCGCCGATGCCGGTGCTCAAGCCGAACCAGGCGATGATCGAGCAGGCGACCGCACGCGGCCACCGGATCGGTCTGCTCTCGACGTTCGCGCCGACGCTGCAGTCGATGCCGGCGGAATTTCCAGGCTCCGTCCAGGTCGTGCCGAAACTGGCCGAAGGCGCGCTCGCGGCACTCGATCGCGGTGACCGCGCCGAACATGATCGCCTGGTTGCGCAGGCCTCACGCGATTTGCGGGACTGTGACCTGATCGCGCTCGCGCAATACAGCATGGCGCCGGCGGCGGGATTAGTCGCAGAGGCGTCGGGCTGTCCGGTGCTCACGACGCCGGACAGCGCCGTGCAGGAGCTGAAGCAATTGCTCGCGGTTACAACCTAAAACAGCGACCCCTGCCCGCTGTCATCCGACGTCACCGGCGCAGCTTTGCGCTGGCTCACCTTCTTCGCGGGTTTTGGCGCTTCGGCCTCGCGCTCTTCCGCCGTGATCGGCAGGATCAGTTGCGCATCGTCATTGGCGACGCGGTTGACCCTGGTGGAGACCTCGTGCCAAACGAACTCGCCTTCGACAGGTCCCCTCAAGAGCGTCATCACCGTGTCCACGTCGTGGGCGCTGCAATCGAGCCAGCGCTCGAAATCGCCAGCCCCGATCGTCACCGGCACGCGGTGATGAAGCGCCGCAAGATCGGCGCTCGCCGGCGCGGTGACGATCGCCGCCGTATCGAGTTCCTCGCCGTTCGGGCCGACCCAGGTTTCGGCAAGGCCCGCAAGCCCGATCGGACCGCCATCGCGGCGATGGATGAAGTAGGGCCGTTTGCGCGGTCCGGAAGCCTGCCATTCATAATAGCCATCCGCCGGGATCAGGCAGCGCCGCCGCTTGATCGCGTTCTTGAAGGCCGGCTTCTCCCTGACCGTCTCCGCGCGCGCATTGATCAGGAGCGTAAATTTACGGGGATCCTTCACCCAGGCGGGCAATAGGCCCCAGCGCATCAGGCGAAAATGCCGGGCGCCGTTTTCGATGATAACCACAGGTATCGGTTGCGTCGGTGAAATATTATACCTCGGCGGGAAATTCGGCTGCTCTTCATAGCCAAAAATCTTCCGCAGGGCCTCCGGCGGCGAGGTGATGACGAAGCGTCCACACATTCTGTTATCCAAAATAGTATAATGTTCAGCACCCTTTAACCCCAACCCTTAACACTGCGGCAGATGACATCGGTTTCCAACCCCGCGCGATCCGCCTCCCAGCCGGGCCCTGATGAGGCGCGGGCGGCCCAACTGCGCGCGGCCAACATCAATCCCCGCACCGGGCTGGCCACCGACTATCTGAACCATTTCAATGAAGCCATCATGCTGCTGGAGATGATTCCGGATATGCCGGAATGCGCCGAGGATTTCCTCAGCTGGCGGCCGCTGTCCTATGCCGAACATTTCACGGCCTCCCATTTCAAGGCGCGGGACCTTGCGATCGAAGCCTATGATTCCGCCGATGCCGGCATCCGCGCCGAATTCGACAATATCACCGCTGCGATGACATCGATTCTCTCCGCGGTGAGCGCGGCGATGCGCGAAGCCCGCCAGGACAAGACCCGCGTCACGCTGGCCGAGCAGGCCTCCGGCTGGGTCAAGCCGCTGGTGATGCTGGCCGGGGGCATCATCAACGGCGGCACCGAGGCCGATGTCGACTATATCATGACGCATTGAGGGTAAGGGTCCAATCGGCAGCGTCGATTGGACCCTGGCTTATCCATAGGGCATGATCACTTCCGAAAACCGGTTCCCACTTTTCGGGATCATGCTTATCTATGGGGCATGATCTCCTCCGAAAACCGGTTCCCACTTTTCGGGATCATGCTTTGGCATCCTCCGTGCAGCCCTCCCATCCCCAGCTGGCCGTCAGCGCCGCGATCTTTCGCGATGGCAAGATCCTGCTGGTGCGCCGAGCGCGCTCGCCGGCCAGGGGCCTTTATTCGTTGCCGGGCGGCCGGGTCGAATTCGGCGAAACCCTCCACGCCGCCCTGCATCGCGAAGTCGGCGAGGAAACCGCGCTGACAATCGAGATCGTCGACCTCGCCACATGGCGCGAGGTCGTGCCGGGAACCGGCGGCGGCGGGCATTATCTGATCATGTCGTTCGCGGCGTGCTGGACCTCCGGCGAGGTAGTCCTGAACGACGAGCTCGACGATTACAAATGGCTTGCGCCGGATGCCCTTGGCGAGCTGAAGATGACCTCCGGCCTGCAGGAGGTCATCCTGTCGGCCCGGCGCCTGCTCGGGACCTGATGCCCCGTCTTTCGAGCGCACCGCCTTGCTTCCAGCGCATTGAAAAGGCATATCGTGCCGGCCCATGCCCAAATATTTGCCCAAGTATTTGCCCAAGTATTTTCTGGCCGCTCTCATCGTCTTCTCGTGCCTTTCTGGCCCTGCGCGGGCCCAGGACGCCGCCGCGCCGTTCGACGGCGACCTGCAGCGGCTGGCCGAGATTCTCGGCACCCTGCACTACCTCAGGGGGATTTGCGGCAGCAACGAAGGCGGCAAATGGCGCAACGAAATGCAGGCGCTGATCGATGCCGAAACCCCCTCGGGCGATCGGCGTGCCCGCATGATCGCGGGCTTCAACCGCGGCTATAACGGCTTCCAGCAAACCTACCGCACCTGCACGCCGGCCGCCTCGGTCGCGATCCGCAGATATATCGATGAAGGCTCGAAGATTTCGCGCGACCTGACCGCCCGCTATGCCAACTAGCGCGAATGCTCGCCATATTCTTTACGGCCGTTAACCTTTCCTAAAGAAGTGGTCTAGGCGGTTCCGTCCTGCGTGCTAAACCTCGCGCATTCGACGCGTTTCCGCCCTGGATCCCGCGCAGACAGCCTGTTGAGTTTCATGAACCATCCAGCGTCCTTCACAACCGCCCGCGATCTGCTGCCCGACAACGAACAGAAGCAGGCTGCGCTCGGCTATCTCAGCGAAGCCTGGGCGGAGGCGCGGCATGATGGTGTCGATGGCGACTGTCTGGCGCAGGCCAGCCTGTTTGCGGCCTTTGCCGAACTGGTCAAGACCTACGGCGAAGACGCCGTCGCCAAATTCGTGGAAGGCCTTCCCGTTCGCGTCCGCAACGGCGAGTTTTCGACGGCGCTGGCGAAGCAGTAGTTTGCCCCACTGTCATCGCCCGGCATAGCCGTTCGAAGGACGGCGTCGCTTCCGCTCGCCTATGACCGGGCGACCCAGTATCCCGGAGACGTCAGCGATCGAAACGATAAGCCGCGGCGTACTGGATCGCCCGCCTTCGCGGGCGACGACGCCCGAAGTTGGGGCGGCGCCTCGCCTTCAATCAAGCGCGAAAATCACGCCTTCAGCGTTTCCAGAAACCGCACCGGCTCGCCGGTCGAGGGCGCTGATATCTCGCCCTGCCACATCACCCGCCGGCCACGCACAAACGTACCGACCGGCCAGCCGGTCACGCGCAACCCGTCATAGGGCGTCCAGCCCGCGCGCGAGCCAATCCATTTGTTGGTGATGGTCTCGCTGCGCTTCAAATCGACGATGGTGAAGTCCGCGTCATAGCCGGTCGCGATCCGCCCCTTGCAGGCGATGTTGTAGATCCGCGCCGGACCTGCGCTGGTGAGATCAACGAAGCGCGCCAGCGACAGCCGCCCGGCGTTGACGTGATCGAGCATCAGGGGCACCAGCGTCTGCACCCCGGTCATGCCCGAGGGAGAGGCCGGATAGGTCTTGGCCTTTTCCTCCAGCGTATGCGGCGCGTGATCGGAGCCGAGCACGTCGATGATGCCCTGCTCGACGCCGTACCAGATGCCCTCGCGGTGATCCGCCGAGCGCACCGGCGGATTCATCTGCGCGTGGGTGCCGAGCCGCTCATAACATTCGGGAGCGGCCATCGTGAGGTGATGCGGCGTCGCTTCGCAGGACGCGACATCCTTGTGACCTTTGAGGAACTCGATCTCCTGTTTGGTCGAGATATGCAGCACGTGAATGCGCTTTCCGGTCTCGTGCGCGAGTTTGACGAGGCGCTGCGTCGCCATCAGCGCCGCGGTCTCGTCGCGCCAGACCGGGTGCGAACGTGGGTCGCCCTCCACGCGCAGATGTTTGCGGTCGTTGAGGCGATACTCGTCCTCGGCATGAAACGCCGCACGGCGCCGGATCACTTCGAAAATCCGGCGCAGGCTTGCGTCATCCTCAACCAGCAGTGCGCCGGTCGAGGAGCCGATGAACACCTTGATGCCGGCACAGCCGGGCGCGCGCTCCAGCTCCGGCAAGCCGGCCACATTGTCGCGGGTGCCGCCGATGAAGAACGCGAAATCGCAATGCATGCGGTGATGGCCGCGCCTCACCTTGTCGGTGAATGCCTGCTCGGTGACGGTCAAGGGATCGGTGTTCGGCATTTCGAACACCGCCGTCACCCCACCCATCACCGCGCTGCGCGAACCGGTTTCCAGATCCTCCTTGTGGGAGAGGCCCGGTTCGCGAAAATGCACCTGCGTATCGATCACCCCCGGCAGGATGTGCAAGCCCTTGCAGTCGATCACCTCGGCGGCCGAGGCCTGTCCAAGCCCGCCGATTTCAGCGATGCGGCCGTTGGCGATGGCGATATCGCGCACACCCTCCCCGTCCTGATTGACCACGGTGCCGGATTTTAGAATGGTATCAAATCGCTGATCCATAGATCCTCAGTACCCGCTTCACGGAACTGGGCGTCGCGCGGGGCTTGTTGCCAGCACCTTAGCGTCTTACCTTCCAGTGTGGTATGCGGCACACCAAGAAACTACAAGAAACTTCTCGATCCCTTCGCAAGAGAATTTGGCAAGAGAGCTTAGTAAGAGAATCTGGCATGAAGGCAGCCTTTCTACCCGACCGTGGCGTAGTCAAGGTCTCAGGCAGCGACGCCCGCGACTTTCTCAACGGCCTCCTCACCACGGACGTGGCGCTATTGCGGCCGGGGTTGGGACGGTTCGGGGCGTTGCTGACACCGCAGGGCAAGATAACGACAGATTTTCTGATCACCGAAGCGCCTTCCGGCCATGGCGGCGGTTTCCTGATCGACTGCCCGCGCGCGCTGGCGCAAGCTCTCGCCGACAAGCTTGGTTTCTACAAGCTGCGCGCCAAAGTGAGCGTCGAAAACCTCTCGGACAGCCTCGGCGTACTCGCGGCGTGGGATGGCGACCCGGCGCTGAAGCCGGATCTCGCATTCGCCGATCCGCGCGAGGCCGCCCTTGGCTGGCGGATTCTTGTCCCCGAGGAACTCGCGCAAAAAGCCGCCGATCTGATCGGCGCGGAAATGGTCGACAGCCCAGCCTACGACGCCCATCGCATCGCGTCAGGCGTTCCGCGCGGCGGACTGGACTTCATCTATGGCGACGCGTTTCCGCACGAAACCAACATGGACCGGCTGCACGGGGTCGATTTCGACAAAGGCTGCTATGTCGGCCAGGAGGTGGTGTCGCGAATGCAGCATCGCGGCACCGCGCGGACGCGAACGGTCCGGATCATCCTCGACGGCGCGGCGCCGGAGCCGGGCGCTCCCATTCTCGCCGGCGGCAAACCGGTCGGCACCATGGGTTCCTCAGCGGGTCGGAACGCGCTGGCGTTGATCCGAACCGATCGCGTCGCCGACGCGCTCGACACCGGAATGCCATTGACCGCGGGAGGCCTCGCGATCCGTTTGGCAGATCCAAACGACGTTCGCATCGTACCGAAGCAGACCGTGGCATGACGAGGACGGCGCGCCTGCATGCCGATGGCCTGACGCGATGTCCCTGGCCAGGCGAAGATCCGCTTTATGTCGCCTATCACGACACCGAATGGGGCGTGCCGGAACTTGATGACCGTGCGCTGTATGAGAAACTCATCCTCGACGGCTTCCAGGCCGGGTTGTCGTGGATCACTATCCTGCGCAAGCGCGACAATTTCCGAAAGGCGTTCGACGATTTCCAGCCGGAGAAGATCGCGCGCTATAACGCAAAAAAAGTCCACGCGCTGATGAACGACGCCGGTATCGTGCGCAACCGCGCCAAGATCGAGGGCGCGATCAACAGCGCGAAGTCCTACCTGAAGATCATGGAGGACGGCCCCGGTTTCTCGAAATTCATATGGGATTTCGTCGACGGCCGGCCGAAGGTCAACCATTTCAAGACGACGGCCAGCGTTCCCGCATCGACACCGCTGTCGGTCAAGATGTCCGGGGAACTGGCGTCGCGCGGATTCAAATTCGTCGGCCCGACCATCGTCTACGCCTTCATGCAGGCCACCGGCATGGTCAACGACCATCTGGCCACGTGCTTCTGCCACGAAAGCTGCGCCGGAAAACGCCGCAGCCCCCGCCTCAAAGTCAAATGACGGCCAGAAACTTGCCCGCGAACGAGGCGACCGCCCGCGTCTGGCAGCGCATGTTGTCGGGGCGGCGGCTCGATCTGCTCGACCCCTCGCCGCTCGATATCGAAATCGCCGATATCGCCCATGGGCTGGCGCGCGTGGCGCGCTGGAACGGACAGACCAACGGCGCGCATATTTTCTCGGTGGCGCAACACACCTTGCTGGTCGAGGCTGTCATGCGCGAGCAGACGCCGCGGGTCGATGTCAGCTACCGGCTCGCCGCGCTGCTGCACGATGCCCCGGAATATGTCATCGGCGACATGATCTCGCCGTTCAAGGCGGTGCTTGGCGGGGACTACAAGGCGGTCGAAAAGCGGCTGCTTTCTGCGATCCACATCCGCTTCGGGCTACCGCCCGTGTTGGCCCCGGAGATCGAGCGTCAGATCAAGGCTGCGGACAGGGGCGCTGCCTACCTCGAAGCAACGGAACTTGCGGGCTTTGCGCAAGCCGAAGCCAAGCGCCTGTTCGGCCGCGATCCCGGTCTGCCGCCGGCGACCCGGCGGGACTACCTGACGCCCTGGACCGCAGCCAAGGCCGAGAAACGGTTTCTTGCAAGGTTCAAGACATTGCACAGCTGAATGGCCTATAATTGCCGGTGCAAAAGGGAAATCCATGATTTACGTCTGCTCGCTCGCCGCACTTCCCGACACCGTCAAGGCGGTCGGCGCCAGTCACGTGCTCACGGTCATGGCCAATGTCGATCAGGTGCAGCGGCCGGTATCTGTGCTCCCGGCCAATCACCTGAAGGTACAGATGGACGACATCACCGAACGGCTGGAAGGCTTTGTCGCGCCATCGGAGTCGCATATCGAGCAGGTCCTGAACTTCGTGCGCGGCTGGGACCGCAGCGCGCCGCTGGTCGTCCATTGCTATGCCGGCATCAGCCGTTCGACCGCGAGCGCCTTTGCCGCCGTCTGTGCGCTCAATCCGCATCGCGATGAAATCCTGATCGCAAGGCAAATACGTGCGGCATCCCCGATCGCGTCGCCGAACCGGCTGATCGTCAGCCTGGCGGACAAGGCGCTGGGGCGCGAGGGGCGGATGCTGCGCGCGCTCGACGAGATGGGTCCGGGCAGCATGACAGTCGAAGGCCGGCCTTTCCGCATCGACCTCGAGTGATGCCCGGATGGCTGTACCGGCGGGTTCTGTTCCGCCGGCAGAGGCCGGCTTGCCTGTCACGCCCGGCGAAGCCGGGACTTGCGCTCAGGCCGCTCTTACCGAGTTGAGGAACTTGCCGACCTCGAGCTTGAGGCGGTTGGATTCGCCGGACAGCGACTGCGCCGCCGAGAGAACCTGCGAGGAGGCCGAGCCGGTCTCGCTGGCGCCGCGCTGCACGTCGGTGATGTTCGACGAGACCTGCCGGGTGCCATGAGCGGCCTGCTGCACGTTGCGGGAAATCTCCTGCGTCGCCGCGCCCTGCTCTTCCACCGCCGCCGCGATGGTCGATGAAATCTCGGACAGTTTTTCGATGGTGCCGCTGATCTGCTTGATCGCCCCCACCGATTCCTCGGTCGCCGCCTGGATGCCGCCGATCTGCTGGCCGATCTCGCCGGTCGCCTTCGCAGTCTGTTCGGCCAGCGCCTTCACTTCCGATGCCACGACTGCAAAACCCCGGCCGGCCTCGCCGGCGCGCGCCGCCTCGATGGTGGCGTTGAGCGCCAGCAGGTTGGTCTGCCCGGCGATGGTATTGATCAATTCGACCACGTCGCCGATGCGGGCGGCCGCCTTCGACAGCTCGCTGACGCGGTCGTTGGTCTGGCGGGCCTGATCGACCGCCGCATTGGCCATCCTTGCCAATTCCTGCACCTGACGGCTGATCTCGTTGACCGATGAGGTCATCTCCTCGGTCGCCGAGGCAACAGACTGCACATTGCCGGAGGCTTCCTCGGACGCTGCCGCGACCATCGTGGTGAGCTCCTGGGCTCGCTGCGCGGTTGAGGTCAAGGTGGAGGCCGACGCTTCCAGCTCGGTCGAAGCCGACGACACGGTTTCGACGATCTCGCCGACGGCGGCTTCGAAGGAATCGGCGAGCTTGATCATGTCGGCCTTGCGGTGTTGCTCAGCGATCCGATCCTGCTCTATTTTCGCTTCAGATTCGTCACGGGCCTTCTGCTCGGCCTTGATCTTGAACGTTTCGACAGCTTGCGCGATCTCGCCGATCTCATCGGCGCGGCCAAGTCCAGGCAGAACAACGGCGAAATTTCCGTCCGCAAGCTCGACCATGGCTGCCCGCATCGCGGATAGCGGCCCGGAAACAGACCTTCCGATAAAAATACCGGTCCCCAGAACACCGAATGCTACCAAGAGGACGGCAACCTTCATCTGCCAATCGATATCAGCGCGCACCCTGATGTTCGATCGTTCCACTTCGGCGTTGATATCGCCCACCGCCTTCGACACCGCCTCGATCGCCGGTTCTATTTCCGAGAAAGATTCGGACGTCGCCTTCAATTCGGCGGCCAGCCTGAGGGCGGCGTCAAACCACGCAAAAAAATCGCGCTGGTAATCGGCAAGTTTTTGCTTGAGTTCGGCCCTGGCGGCCTCCGGGATATCGGCCTTGTCCGCTTCGGCGACAAATTCCGAGGCCCGCTTCTTCATTTCGTCGCCGTATTTGGCGTCACGGCGCAACATGAAGTCCTTCTCATGCCGGCGCATCATCAGCATGGTCACCGCGAGGTTCGACTGGCGCAGTTGATTCACGCGCGTCTCGATATCGTGCACCGAACCGCGCAGTTGTCCCTCAAGGCCCGACTTTTCATCCAGGCCAAGGCGAAGCTTCTCCGCGACGACGGAAGCGAAATGCGCCTGATATTGCTTCAGCGAGCTGTTGATGGCCTCGATCTTGCGCGCCAGATCCGCCTTGCCGATCGCCACGACCTTTCCGTGAAGCACGCCGATGTCGGAGACGACCGTCTTGCCGATCTCGCCCTGAACTTCAGCCTTCTTCCGGTCGTTGCGAAGCAGGAAATCCTTTTCGGCGCGCCGGCCCTCCAGCAACCCGATCTCGATCTTGCCGTTTAGCTCAAGGATGGCTCGCGCATTGTCGGCGGCCTGCCTGAATGAGGCCAATTCGGACTCGCCGTACATATGCATGCCGCCGACCAGGATGACGCCGGCGACGCCAACGATGCCTATCGCTGTAATCTTGTGGGTCAGACGAAGCGAGAGTTTGCTGAGAACAGGCATGGGACAAGTCCTTACGGGCGAGCAGGGTAAAACCGGGGGGATGGGGGGACGACCGGCTTTCCGCAGCGATCTCGACCCACGCTATTCATGATTGGTTAAGATTAATTTAACCCATACCCGCTGGGCTGCCCCCACAGCCTGTCGATTTTCGACAAAGCTGAGCGATAGTCGCTACCAAGACATGAATTTTTCAACCCATGTGACTACGGTCTGGCGCGTTGCGCACCGGGATCGTTACGCCGACGAATTTTCACGGCCCACGAATCTTCGATTGCGGGAATTTGCGCGGTCGCTGACGCCTGCGCCGATCAGTCCGTCGAGCGACGCAGATCGAGCGTGCTTTCCGGTCTTGCCGGCTCTGGCTTCGTCTCGGATCTAACCGGCTCGATTTTGGCGCTCTCGACCGGCGGGGTCTCGACCCGCGCCGAAACTTCCACCGAGCCTGTTCGTTCCGGCGGGTGCAACGAACGCGGGTGGGCCACCGCCCGTGCCAGCAACATCTGGGCTGCGCCCTGATGATGGAAATCGCAATAGGCGAAGCTCATGCCCGAGACCGATCCGCGGAAGCTGCGCTCGTCTCTCTTGTCGAGATTGAAGCAGGGCTCGAATGGAATGCCCTTGATGGACGCGCAGACGGCCTGGCCGCGAATCTGAAGCGTATTGCCGGGCAACCGCACGTGACGAATGGGACCGGCGCCTGAGAACTGCACCGCACCGGCCGCACCCAGGTCGTCGAGGACCCGGCCGGCGCCGCGCGTGCCGTCAAAGCAGGTAAAGGCGAACACCTTGCCGGATACGAACCTGCGGGCTTCCTCGGCATTCATCTGTCCGGCCAAGGCCGGCGCAATCGCCGCACTGGCCACCACCGCCCCCAACACGAAACGCGCAAGCATGCTGCAACTCCAACTTGACCCGAGCGCGGGCAATCGCCTGATGCCTCTTTACCCGCTGCTTACCATACCAACCGTGGCAACATTGGAGCAGCTTCGTTGGTAAAGTCTGAACGTTATTAGACAATCTTTACCACAATTCGACCGCGAACCTGCCCGGCGAGAATTTTGGCACCGGCCTCGATCACTTGGCCGAGATCAATTTCTTGAGTAATTTCAGTGAGTTTCCTGGAATCCAGATCGCTCGCGAGCCGGCTCCAGGCCGTCTTTCGCAACTCGATTGGGCACATCACGGAATCGATACCCAACAGACACACTCCGCGCAAAATAAACGGCGCCACCGAGGACGGCAGGTCCATGCCGCCGGCAAGCCCGCACGCGGCGATGGCGCCCCGGTATTTCGTCATCGACAAAAGGTTGGCCAGCGTGGTCGAGCCGACGCTGTCGACCCCGCCCGCCCAGCGCTCTTTAGCCAGCGGCTTGGCCGGCCCCGCGAGTTCGCTGCGATCGATCACTTCGGCCGCACCGAGATCCCTGAGATAGCCACCCTCCGACTGGCGGCCGGTCGACGCGATGACGTGATAGCCGAGCTTCGACAGCACCGCTATCGCGACCGAGCCGACACCGCCGGCGGCGCCGGTAACCACGACCGGACCGTGCGCCGGGGTAAGGCCATGCTGTTCCAGCGCCAGCACGGCCAGCATCGCGGTGTAGCCGGCGGTACCGATCGCCATCGCCTCGCGCGCCGACATGCCCGCAGGCAGGCGTACCAGCCAGTCGCCCTTGACGCGGGCTTTCTCGGCGTAGCTGCCCAGATGGGTCTCGCCCATGCCCCAGCCGTTGCAGATCACCTGGTCGCCGGCCTTCCACTGCGGATGCGACGACTGCTCGACCGTGCCCGCAAAATCGATACCCGCGATCATCGGAAAGCGCCGCACCACGGGCGCCTTGCCGGTGACGGCAAGACCGTCCTTGTAATTCAGCGTCGACCATTCGACCCGCACGGTGACGTCGCCATCCATCAACTCGGCTTCGTCGAACTGGGTGAGCGCGACAGTGGTGCCTTTTTCCGCCTTGTCGATCCTGATCGCTTTGAACGTTCCCACGGCAAGCTCTCCCCCCGAGATTTCGATCGGGGATGTTTAGAGCATGATCCGGAAAAGTGGAAACCGGTTTTCCGAAGAGATCATGCTCAAAATGAAGAAGATCAGGCCGGCTGCGCCACCGGGCGCGTCACCGGCGCCTCGACGATCGGCAGGTTGATCAGCGCCGACAGCACGCCGAACAGGGCCGAAAGCCACCAGATCGGCGTGTACGACCCAAACCTCTCGAACACGACGCCGCCGAGCAACACACCAAGGAATCCGCCAACCTGATGGCTGACGAACGCAAAACCATACAGCGTCGCGAACCAGCGGGTGCCGAACATCAGCGCCACCAGCGCCGAGGTCGGCGGCACCGTCGACAGCCAGGTCAAGCCGCTGATCGCGCCGAACGCGATCGCCGAGAAAGTCGTGATCGGGAACGAAATGAAAGCGATGATCGAGAGCGCCCGGGTGAAATAGATCACCGACAGGATATAGCGCTTCGGAAACAGGTTCTGCAGCCAGCCGACGCTGAGCGAACCTATGATGTTGAACAGGCCGATCGCCGCGATCACCCAGCCGCCGATCGATGCGGACATGCCTCGATCGACCAGGTAGGCCGGCAGATGCACGGTGATGAAGGCCAGCTGAAAGCCGCACGTGAAGAAGCCGAGCACCAACAGCACGTAGGAGCGATGGCCGAACGCTTCGGCCAACGCGGTCTGGAACGATTGCTGATCGGCGGCAGGCACATTGGTCGAGGCTGCGGGCGGGGTTGCGAGCGCGAGCGACAGCGGCACGATCAGCAGCATCAAGGCGGCGAACACCATCAGCGCGGTCTGCCAGCCGAAATTGTCGATCAGCGCGACGCCGAACGGCGCAAACAGGAATTGCCCGAACGAGCCGGCGGCGGTTCCGGCGCCGAGCGCAATACCGCGCCGCTCCGGCGGCAGCAGCTTGCTGAAGGCGGACAGAACCAGATTGAACGAGCAGCCAGACAGCCCGAAACCGATCAGGACGCCGGCGCCGAGATCGAGCGACAGCGGGGTCGCGGCATAGCGCATCATGAGCAGGCCGGCGGCATAAAGCAGGGCTCCAACGCAGACCACCCGCATCACACCGAACCGGTCGGCGATCGCACCGGCGATCGGCTGACCCAATCCCCACAACAAATTCTGCAGCGCAAGCGCGAGGCCGAAGACGTCGCGGCCCCACGCGAACTCCCGGCCGATCGGCTGAATGAAGAAACCGACGCTCGATCGCGGCCCGAAGCTCAACAGGGCAATCGCGCAACCACAGACGATGATGACGAGCGGCGTCCGCCAAGTGCCGGTGCCGGAGGTCGCTCGAAGGTCGTCTGCGATTACAGCCATGTGATTCCTCGATGCTCGGGCCCGGCCGGTGGTCGGTCGAATGCGCTGCATGGATTAATGCATTCGCATGGAAATCCCAAGGGCAGTGCCGGGTTGCCGTTGCAGGGCAGCCCTGCAAAATCAACGAGTGCGGCTCTGGTCCGTCGTCCCGCGACCGCCGGGAACCCGTGCGCCGTGACAGCGCAAAGTGCCCGCCGATCAATCTTGTTTCAGCAATAACGGCGGTGGTTGCGAGTCCCGGCGGTTGCCGGGACGACGCATGGAGAGCGCTACCGCTTCGCGCTGGCCTGCTCGGCCGAACTCTGCGCGGCTTCCGCGAGCCTGGCGGAGATTTTCGCGGTTTCGTCGGGCGTTCCCCAACTCGGCGCCTCGCTGCCGTCGCCCCAAGCGCGCGGCCGGTAGAAGGTGTGCACGCCGAATTTGTACATCTTCTTCATTTCGCTCACCCAGGACGGGCGCACCCAATAGGCGTGGTAGTGCGTCGACTTGCCGACTTCCGGCAACCAAAGCTGGCCGTCGAGCATCGCTTTCGCGATTTTCTTCGCGCGGTCCCACATGTCGGGCTCGCGCACGACATCGGCTACATCATCGCAGGCGAAGGTGAACTGGCACGCCAGGTGCCGATGCTTGTTCTGGTACACCACACCGCACACCGTATTGGGATAGAAGCCGGAGAATGCGCGGTTCATCACCACTTGCGCGACCGCAATCTGGCCGCGCACGGCTTCGCCGCGGGCTTCGAAATAAACGGCTTCGGTGAGGCATTTCTCCGATTTGGCGCGCGCCTTCTCGTCGAACAGGCCGAGGCGCTCGGCCGGTGTCTTGGCGCGCTGGTTATCCGAATTGACTTCGCCCTTGGCCGCAATGCTCTCGCCGCTCCCCGCGGCGCTGGAGAACTCATCGGCGGTCGTGGGCAGCGAGGCCATCACTTTCATGTCGGGATCGGCTGCGGCGCCCGGCATCACGACGACCGGTTCTTCACCGGGCTGCCAGCGCTCCATGCCTTCCACCGGCGCTCCGAGCGAATTGCTTCCGAAAAAAAGGCTCGCGGTCTTGACCGAAAACCCGTCATGCGGCCGGCCGGGCTCGAGCCGGATCGGCACGGCGTCGGGCGCAATTCTCAAATCGTCGAGCGGCTGAGGCTCGAGCGACATCGAAACATCGTATTGCGGAAGCGGCGGAGCGTTCAGCGCCTCCGCAAGTTCCGGGTCGAGCGGCGCGCGTTCGGCGGACGGCGCAGCATCGGCGGTCTTGGCGCCCTTGACCGACGCATTGGATGTCGCAGGATCTTCCTTGGCTGGCGCGGCGCTGGCGGGTGCCGGTTCGGGCGGAGCAACGACGAGGCGGTCGCCCTTGAGCGTGCGATCGACCTTGGGGAAATCGGAGGCCTGATAGCGCGGCGGCGCCTGTGCAATGGGATTGCGCGTCACCGAGCCGGTGATGTCGATGCCCTGGTTGTCGAGGCTCGCCAGCCGCAAGCTCGCGGTTTGCGGGGCAAACGTTCCGATCGGGCGGCCGAAGCTGTAAGTGGCGACCTGGATGGTGCTGACGGCGGAGAACACCCGGCTTTGCCAGCGTTCAGCGACGCCCGGCTGCCGCGCCAGCAGCGATGCGATATCCTGATATCCGACTTCTGTCGGGGTCAATGCGAAGGCGCAAAGACCGAGGCCGAAGAACGCCAAACGCGCGCCCTTCGGCCGGTTACGCAACTGGAACATCTTACGCTCACGCAACGCAACACTACGCACACCCGATCGAACTCAGTACATCCGTGCAATTCGATCTTTTTTGGTGGTAGCTAATTTAGGTTGCGAGGGAGTTAACCGGCGTTGCCGGCGCGACACACGCAATGATTTGCTGATCTTGCGCCGGTCACATCGAAAACGTTGGTAAACGGGCGCTCGAATAAAGTGGTAAATATCGCGTCAACAAAAATGGTGAAGAGAATTTTGATAGCGCGTGCCCCCAGATCAATCCGGAGCACCTAATAGCGCTCGTCATTCCGGGGCGATGCGAAGCATCGAACTACGATGTGCAGTTGCACATCGGAGAATCTCGAGATTCCCCGATGTGCAATTGCACATCTGAGGTCTGGTGCCAACGCACCATCCCGGAATGACGAATCTGGAAGGCGCTAAACCAACTCACGCCTGGCTGGCGACGGCCTTGCCGAGCGCGGCTTGCGCCGCGGCAAGACGGGCGATCGGCACGCGGTAGGGCGAGCACGAGACGTAGTCCAGTCCGATCTGGTGGCAGAACGCGACGGAAGCGGGATCGCCGCCATGTTCGCCGCAAATGCCGACCTTGATGTTCGGACGGGTCTTGCGCCCGCGCGCCACGCCGATCTTCACCAATTCGCCGACGCCATCTCGGTCGACCGAGATGAACGGGTCGATCTCCAGGATTCCCTTGGCGATGTAGGTGGAGAGGAAGCTGGCGGCGTCGTCGCGGCTGATGCCGTAGGTGGTCTGGGTCAGGTCGTTGGTGCCGAACGAGAAGAACTCCGCGGTCCTGGCCACCTCGCCGGCCATCAGGCACGCGCGCGGCAATTCGATCATGGTGCCGACCTGGTAGGCGAGTTTTTTCCCGGTCTCCTTCATCACCGACTGCGCGGTGGCGTCGATCCGCGCCTTGACCAGATCGAACTCGGCCTTGGTCGCGATCAGCGGCACCATCACCTCGAGGCCGACCGCCTTGCCGGTACGTTTTTCCGCTTCGACCGCGGCTTCGAAGATCGCGCGCGCCTGCATCTCGGCGATCTCGGGATAGGCGATCGCGAGCCGGCAGCCGCGGAAGCCTAGCATCGGATTGAATTCCGCGAGATCGCGGGCGCGATCGGCCAGCCGCCGCGGATCGGTGTTCATCGCGCGCGCGACTTCCTCGATCTCGGCCTGTGTGTGCGGCAGGAACTCGTGCAGCGGCGGATCGAGCAGCCGGATCGTCACCGGCAGACCCTTCATGATCTCGAACAGTTCGACGAAATCCGCCCGCTGCATCGGCAGCAATTTTGACAGCGCGGCGCGGCGGGCCTGTTCGTCCTCGGCCAGGATCATTTCGCGCACAGTGCGAATCCGGGTTTCCTCGAAGAACATATGCTCGGTGCGGCAAAGCCCGATGCCTTCCGCGCCGAATTTGATGGCGGTCCGCGCATCCTCAGGCGTGTCCGCGTTGACGCGAACGCCAAGTTTGCGGACGGCATCGGCCCAGCCCATCAGCGTGCCGAATTCGCCCGACAATTGCGGCTCGATCATCGGCATCCGCCCGGCCAGGACCTGGCCCACCGATCCATCGATGGTGATGACGTCGCCGGTTTTGAAGGTACGCGAGCCGATGCTCATGGTGCCGCGGCCGTAATCGACGCGGATGGAGCCGCAGCCGGAGACGCAGGGCTTGCCCATGCCGCGCGCCACCACGGCGGCGTGCGAGGTCATGCCGCCACGGGTGGTGAGAATGCCTTCGGCGGCATGCATGCCGTGAATGTCTTCCGGGCTGGTCTCGATCCGCACCAGAATGACCTTGCGGCCATCGGCCTGCAGTTTCGCGGCTTCATCGGACGAGAACACGATTTCGCCTGACGCGGCGCCCGGCGAGGCCGGCAGGCCGGTGGCAATGACATCGCGCTTGGCGGCGGGATCGATGGTCGGATGCAGCAACTGATCGAGCGAAGCAGGGTCGATCCGCGTCACCGCGTCCTTCTTCGAGATCAGGCCTTCATTGGCGAGTTCAACCGCGATCCGAAGCGCGGCTTTCGCGGTCCGCTTGCCGTTGCGGGTCTGCAGCATCCACAGCTTGCCCTGCTCGACCGTGAACTCCATGTCCTGCATGTCGCGGTAATGCTTTTCGAGCAGCGTGTAGATTTGCGTCAGTTCCTTGAACGCCTCGGGCATCGCGGTTTCCATCGATGCCTTGTCGGAGCCGGATTTCTTGCGCGCATATTCGGTGATGTCCTGCGGCGTGCGGATGCCCGCCACCACGTCTTCGCCCTGCGCATTGATCAGGAATTCGCCGTACAACCGGCTCTCGCCGGTCGAGGGATTGCGCGTGAACGCGACCCCGGTCGCCGAGGTCTCGCCCATATTGCCGAACACCATCGCCTGGACGTTGACGGCGGTGCCCCACGATTCCGGAATGTCATGCAGCCGGCGGTAGGTCACGGCGCGCGCGTTCATCCAGGACGAAAACACAGCGCCAATCGCGCCCCACAATTGGTCATGGGGATCCTGCGGGAAATCCGCGCCCGTTTCGCGCGCCACCGCGTCCTTGTAGCGGCCCACCAGTTCGATCCAGTCGTCGCCGGTGAGATCGGTATCGAGCGAATAGCCCTGACTGTCCTTGAAGGTATCGAGGATGTCCTCGAAGTGAGAATGCTCAAAGCCGAGCACCACGTCGGAGTACATCGTGATGAAGCGGCGGTAGCTGTCGTAGGCGAAGCGACGGTCGCCGGACAATTCGGCCAGCGCCTCGACCGTCTTGTCGTTGAGACCGAGATTGAGCACGGTGTCCATCATGCCCGGCATCGAGGCACGGCCGCCGGAGCGCACCGAAACCAGCAGCGGGTTTTTGTGGTCGCCGAAAGACTTGCCGGTCAGTTTGCCGACATGGTCCAGCGCCTTTTCAACCTGCGCCTTCAATACCCCGGGATAGGATTTGCCGTGCGCGTAGAAATAGGTGCAGACCGAGGTTGGAATGGTGAAGCCCGGAGGCACCGGCAGTCCGAGATTGGCCATTTCGGCGAGATTGGCGCCCTTGCCGCCAAGCAGATCGCGAAGGCCCGCTTTACCCTCGGCCTTGCCGTCACCGAACGTGAACACCCATTTGCCGGATTTCGCCGAGTCAGCGCGAATCTTGTCTGGGGCCGCCTTGCCTGCGACAACTTTGCCCGCCGGCTTCGGCGCCGGCTTGGCCGGACTCTTCTTCAGCACCTTGCGGGCACTGGCCGACGGCGCGGGCTTGGCCCGAACCGGCATGGATGGCTTTGATTTCGCAGCGATTTTCTTGGGTTTAGCGACGGCTTTGGCCATGACTGCAATTAATCCACAAGAGATGAAAAGATGCGCGCCTTACACCACTTTGAACGGCCCGGCGCAAGCCGCGAATCCCGTTTCAAGCCTACATATGCAGCCACTTCAGTAGCCCGAGACCGATCAGGCCGTTGAGAATAAGAAAGACCGCTACCACGAGATTAAGCAGCCGCGGCATGATCAGGATCAACAGGCCTGCAATGATGGACATGATCGGCGAAATATGGGCGACGGTGAGGGTCATTTAAAATGTCTCCGCTGTGCGATTTGGTGAGATCTCGAATCGAAGAAGGGCATCCTACATGCGCGGGTTCCGGAATAGGAGACGCCGATAGCGGGTTGGGGTTCCCGGAAAAAGTGCCCGAAATTGCCGCATGAGGACGCTTGTTCTCTTCGCCTCGCCCCGCTCGCGGGGAGAGCATAGGCCGCCTTCGGCGGCCGTCCTCTTAGTAGAACGCCGAAGAGAAGCTTCGGCTATCGCGAAGCGCCGGGTGAGGGGGACTCTCCGCGATTCAGAGTCTGCGATGAGAGCCCCTCACCCCAGCCCTCTCCCCGCAAAGAGCGGGGAGAGGGAGAAATCATCGCATCGCCTTCCGCACCACGACGTCGGTGAATCTTCTTGCCCGAAGACGCGCTCACGACCTCCTCGTCGAGCAGCAGCATTGCCACGGATAATTCGGCTAATATCAACGACGCATCGAAAACGGCATAGAGACGGCGATGTTTGTCGCGTTGATCGACGCCTTCGGTGACACGCCAGCTCAGATAGAAAATGCCGCCCGGCTTGACGATATCGAGCATGCGGGCGACCGAGGATGCAATTTGCACGCGGTCGAGGTGCATGACCACGGTTTCGCACAGTACATTTTCGTAGGTGTTGGCCGCGATGCCGCGCAGATCAGGCAACTCCGCATGCGTGAAGTCGAGATGAGGATATCGCGCGCGTGCCTCGGCCAGCAGGCCATCGGAAGCGTCGAAGCCTTTGGCCGGAAAACCATTCGCATTCAGCCACGCCACCTCGCGCCCGCTGCCGCAGCCGATATCGGCGGTGGCTCCGCCCGCGACGAAGAAACGCTTGACGATGTCGTGCAGATCGCGAGGGGGCGGCTGTTCGTGCCAGTCTTTCGCGAACGCCGCCGCGTCGCGATCGTAAGCGGCGAGCGTCAGGCGGTCCAAGGGTGTCAGCCCTCGATCTTGGAAAAATCGGCTACCGCGCGGGTTGCGGCGCGGATTTCATTCAGGAGCTTCAAGCGATTTTCGCGCACTTCTGGATTGTCGTCGTTGACCTTGACCTTGTCGAAGAAGGCATCGACCGCCGGACGCAGTTCGGCCATCGCGCTCATGGCGGTGGCAAAGTCTTCGTTCATCACCGCGACGCTGGCCTTCACCTTCACCAGGTCGATCACGTCCGCGAGCGCCTTCTCTTCCGGAAGGCTATAGAGCGCTGGGTTCGGCGCACCGTCAAAAGTCCGCCTGTCGCTCTTCTCTTCGATGGCAAGGATGTTGCCCGCGCGCTTGGTGCCCGCGAGCAGGTTCTTGCCGTCGTCGGTGTCGAGGAATTTGCCGAGCGCCTCGACGCGGCGGACCACCATCAGGAGGTCGTCCTGACCTTCCAGCGCAAACACGGCGTCGACGAGATCATGCCGCGCGCCTTGTTCGCGGAGTTGGACTTTCAGACGATCTGCGAAGAAAGTCGATGCAAACCTCGTGAACCAGCAACGTCCGCATTGCACGAACTTCTCTAATGACTGGATCGTCCTTGCTTCCATCATGGCTGGCGCGCTTCCGACTTGCGTCGTCCGCGAATATGGCTCCCGACCAATAGCTCATCAGCCTTTCGATGAAAATCTTCTTCAACTGAAAGCCGCAATGTATTGTCTAGACAGCTCAATTCTAATGATTCGCCAAGCGCCGCTCTCCGCAACGCATACTGGTCTTTGCTTCCCGTCGGCTTTTCATCGATCGCCCAGAAACCAACCAGCGTATCGATCTTGTCCGCCAGCGCGACGGCCACGCTGACAGGATCCGTCGGCACACGATCGGTCGGCCCTTGCGGCTTGTAATGCTCCTCGCTCGCCGCAGCGACGGACGCATCCTCGCCTTGCGCCAGCGCGTAGTACTTGCCCATCAGGCCCTGAAGCTCGGGAAATTCGCCGACCACGTCGGTCAGCAAATCCGCCTTCGCCAGATGCGCGGCGCGTTTTGTCTTTTCACATCCGCGCCGACCAGCGGCGCGATCTCGGCCGCCAGCCGCTCGATCCGCGCGATCCGCTCGCCTGCGTGCCCAACTTCTCGTGAAACACGATTGAATCGAATTTCGGCAGGCGATCTTCGAGCTTCGTCTTGAGGTCGGTCTCGTAGAAGAATTTCGCATCCGAAAGCCGCGCGCGGATCACGCGCTCGTTGCCGGCAACGATCGCCTTACCGCCATCGGAGGCCTCGATGTTGGCGGTGAGGATGAATTTGTCGGTGAGCTTGCCGGTTTTGGGATCGCTCACCACAAAACACTTCTGGTTATTGCGGATGGTGGCGCGGATCACCTCGCCGGGTATAGACAGGAATTCCTTGTCGAACGATCCCATCAGCACGACCGGCCATTCGACCAGGCCCGCGACCTCGTCGAGCAGCATCTGATCCTCGACCAGTTCGAACCCTTGCGCGAAGGCGAGCTGCCTGGCGTCGGTCAAAATGGCGTCCTTGCGGCGCTCGGGATCGAGCACGACCTTCGCGTCCAAAAGCTTCGCCTCGTAATCCTCGAACCGGCGCACGGAAATCGGAGCGGGCGCCATGAAGCGGTGACCGAACGTGGTCTGGCCGGCTGTGAGGCCGTCGACGGCGAATTTCACGACATCGGGTTCCTCGGTCTCCAAGCCGAAGGTAGCGGTGATGGCGTGCAGCGGCCGCACCCAGGAGAGCGCGCCGGACTTCGCGGAACGCTCGCCCCAGCGCATCGATTTCGGCCATGGAAAGGTTCTGATGATGACCGGCAGCATGTCGGCCAGCACATCAAGCGTCGCGCGGCCCGGCTTCTCGACCAGCGCAACGTAAAAGTCACCCTTCTTCGGATCGCGCTGGATTTTCGCTTCATCGAGCGAGGTGAGGCCCGCCGCCTTGAGAAAGCCCGCGATCGCCGCCTCCGGTCCGCCGACGCGCGGTCCCTTGCGCTCTTCTTTCAGATCGGATTGCCGCGCCGGAATGCCATGGACCGTCAGCGCCAGCCGCCGCGGCGTCGCGAAGGCTTTGGCGCCTTCATAGACGAGCCCCTCGGCGACCAGTCTGTCGGTGACCATGCGGCGCAGATCGTCCGCCGCCTTCGCCTGCATCCGCGCGGGAATTTCTTCGGAAAAAAGTTCAAGGAAAAGATCGGGCATTTGCTCTACTCCCCTCCCCCCGCTCGCGGCGGGGAGGGGTCGGGGGTGGGGGGTCTATCGGCATTCACCGCTGCACCAATCGCCGTGAGAACGCCAGACATGTTCTCACAAACCTCGTTATTCCAGAACCGCAACACGCGATATCCGTTCGCTTCGAGATACCGGGTGCGTGCCGCGTCCGAGGCACTGAGGGCATGCTGCCCTCCATCGACCTCGATGACCAATCTCAATTGATGACTGGCGAAGTCGGCGAAGTATGGACCGATCGTTGCCTGGCGCCGGAAATGATGTTCCTTGAACGGAGGTTGCCGTAAATGTTGCCAAAGCTTCTTCTCAGCCTCGGTCGCGTCGCGACGCAGCGCGCGAGCGCGTGGCACGCGCTGGTCTGTCGGACGCGGCGTTCTCTGTGGCATCCACCCCCCACCCCCGACCCCTCCCCGCCATCCGCCTTCGCCTAAGGGCTTCGGCGGACGGAGGGAGGGGAGCAGGTCCGTGCTCGCTGAAGTTCTCAATTCCAAAATCGCTTTTCTCACGAAGCCCCGCCCGCTTCGGTGTGCACCCAGGCTTCGCCGCAGGCTTTGGCGAGTTCGCGCACGCGCATGATGTAGCTCTGCCGCTCGGTCACCGAGATCACGCCGCGGGCGTCGAGCAGGTTGAAAACATGACTCGCCTTGATGCACTGGTCGTAGGCCGGCAGCGCCATCAGATGCGCCTCGCGCTTGCCATCCTTCCAGCCTGCCTCGAGATATTTCTTGCAAGCCTCTTCAGCCATCTTGAACTGCTCGAACAGCATCTCGACGTCGGAATGTTCGAAATTGTGCCGTGAATATTCCTGCTCGGCCTGCAGGAACACGTCGCCATAGCTGACCTTCTCGGCGCCGTCGCGTCCGTTGAAATTGAGATCGTAGACGCGGTCGACGCCCTGCACATACATCGCCAGCCGCTCGAGCCCGTAGGTGAGTTCGCCGGAAACCGGCGCGCATTCGACCCCCGCGACCTGCTGGAAGTAAGTGAACTGCGACACTTCCATGCCGTCGCACCAGCATTCCCAGCCAAGCCCCCAGGCCCCGAGCGTCGGACTTTCCCAGTCGTCCTCGACAAAGCGGATGTCGTGCAGCGCGGAATCGATGCCGATCGCGGCGAGCGATTTCAGATAGAGCTCCTGAAGGTCCGGAGGCGACGGCTTCAGGATCACCTGGAACTGGTAGTAATGCTGGAGGCGATTTGGATTTTCGCCGTAGCGGCCATCCTTCGGCCGCCGCGACGGCTGCACATAGGCCGCGTTCCAGCGTTTCGTACCGAGCGCCCGCAGCGTGGTCGCCGGGTGAAAGGTGGCCGCGCCCACTTCCATGTCGTAGGGTTGCAGGATCACGCAGCCGTAATCCGCCCAATAACGCTGCAGCGTCAGGATCAATCCCTGGAACGAGCGTTCCGGGCGCATATGCGGAGGCAGGGCATCCATCGTCGGGTCAGGTCTTCGCGAGGGGTCGGGTCAAGCGCGCGGGACCGTATCGGCGAGGAGCCGGGGAATCAAGGCAATGAGGATCAGCCCGGGCGATAGGCGCCGGTGTTGGGATCCCGCCGCAGCGTCGGAATTTCGTGCGATCTGGCGGCTTCCGCCACCCGCGCGAGGCGGGCCTCCTCCAATTCCCTGTTGACCCTGATGGCTGTCCGGTAAGCCCAGCGGACCACGGCCAGCCCACCCAGGGCGCCCGCGAATGCGACAAGCGGCGGCATCGGTCGATCCTCGTTCATTCGTCACGCCCCTGGTTTCATTGTCGCGCAAGCCGGCCCAGCCTGCAATTGCATTTTCCCGGGACCAAATGGCGCGGCCCAATCCGCCCTCAAAACCCGAATTTAGCCCAAATTGCCCTGCTCTCCAGCGCCGAAATCAGCTCCTCCGGCAAGCCCGCGACACTCTCCAGCGAGGCCAGCGTTCCCGCACCGGCCGATCGGCGGCCCAGAAGGCCGGACAGCAGCCCGGTCGCGGGCGCGACCACCGGGGTGAGCACCTTGTCGCCGTAGCGGGCGCGCAGCGTCGAACGCAGATCGCCGATCGCATCCGCAAGTCCAAGCGACACGGAGGTCTCGCCTGCCCAATATTCGCCGGTAAAGAGGACATCGTCAGCACCTTTCAGCCGTGTGCCGCGACTCTGCTTCACCAAGGCGATGAAGATGGCATGGATCTCGCGCTGAAGCGCCTTTATCCGCGCGACGTCGTCGGGGTTTTCCGGCAGGAACGGATCGAGCATCGCCTTGTGGGCGCCTGCCGTATAAAGCCGCCGCTCAACGCCAACCTTCCTGATCAATTCCTGAAATCCGAAGAAGCCACCGACCACGCCGATCGAACCCAGGATCGAGGAAGGGTCGCAGAAGATCTCATCGCCCGCGCACGCGATCATATAGCCGCCGGATGCCGCGACATCTTCGACGAACACCAGCACCGGCAGCTTCTTTTCCGCCGCGAGCTGGCGAATACGCAGGTAAATCTGGCGCGACTGCACGGGCGAGCCGCCGGGCGAATTGATCACCAGCGCCACGGCCTTCGCGTGCCTGATCGCAAAGGCGCGCTCAAGCGTCCTGGCAACGCCGGCCAGCGACATTCCCGGCCGCAGCGGCGTCACCGCACCGATCAGGCCGGACAGGCGGACCACCGGGACCACGGCAGTACCCCGCCGCAGGCGCGCCGGAATCCATTCCATTATTTTTTCAATCGGGGCCGGCCATTTCCGGGGATCGTTAGATTGTTCCGTCATGCCGTTACCTCAAATTAACCATTTGTTATCGCGCCACTGTCATTGAACTGATGAAACGCATTTCGCATTTCGCGCCGTAACTAGGCTGCAACGATACAGCGGAGCAAGACATGAAAATCTATCTGCTGATGGCGCTGATCGGTACCCTTTTGACGGCGATTCACTTCACATCAATGCCGGAACGACGCTCCAAAACGCTTCCGCGATAACCTCCCGGCCATGTCCTGGGCAATCTTCAGAAGATCGCCGGCGGCAATATCGCATTCCCTGCCAGAATATCCTGCACCTTTTGATTGGGCCTCGCAGACTCATCATCGAGTATCAGCCCAGGCAACATGCGGGTTGGCGCCTTTCCACCCTTGACGGCACGGACCAGCACGCGAATTGCCGGTGACGTCACATCGGCGTGAACGGGCAATATCGTCAGACTGCCAAAACCACGATCGAGCGCCGCCAGCACCTCGGCAATCCCGTCCGCGCGCCAGATCATCGTCAGGATGCCGCCGGATTTCAGAATTCGCCGGCCTGCATGAATCCAGCCTTCGAGCGTCGCAGCCGTCGCGACATGGGCTGACGCCCGCGCCTGGTCCGGCGAGGCGCGGTGCCGCGCGGAATCGTTGAACGGCGGATTCATCAGGACGACATCGACACTGTCGGGCGACAGGCCCGCGGCAGCAAAGGCGCCGGCGGCAGAGGTCACGTCGAGCACGATGATATCGGCCGCGACGGCGTTTGAGGCAGCATTGCCGCGGGCAAGATCCGCCAGCCTATCGTCGATTTCGACCAGAACGAGTTTGATCCCGGCCACACGTTTGGCGACCGCGAGACCCGCGGCGCCGACGCCGGCACCGAAGTCAACTACGCGATCGCCCGACCGTGCCGGGGTCGCAGCCGCCAGCAGCATGGCGTCGTGACCGGCGCGGTGACCCGATTTCGGCTGCCGCAGACGCAGTTTCCCGCCGAGAAACGCATCCTCTGTGAATTCGTCCCATGGCTTGGTCATCGGTGCTCAGTCATCGGCCCGCAGCTCGTGGGCGAGGCCCGCATCGCGGAGAATCTGACGCGCCTGGTGGTTGTCGTCGTCATGGACCAGAATCCGGCGCGGCAGGACCCCAAGCGAGCCCTCGATGATGCTCATGTTCTGGTCCAGGACCAGATGATGGATATTTGCGCCGTCGAGCAGCGCGCCAATGGCTGAAACCAGCACAATGTCGTTGGTCCTGACCAATTCCCGCACGGTTGGCTCTCCTCTGTCGGCCGACATAAACAGCTCCGCGGCGCGCCGTTATGAGTTTCGTGCCCTTGCCGCGCTACCCCGCACTTTCTATTGTTATATCCGAGGATAGAGCCAATTGGCCAAATGTGGAGACCAGCGTGGCGGTTATTGTACCCTTCGAAAGCCCCTCGGACGCTTCGATAGATCAGCTGATCGGGCTTGTCGCCGCCGACATGGAGCGGGTCAACGCGACGATCCTGTCGCGGACCGGCTCGGAAGTCACCATGATCCCGGAGGTCGCAAATCACCTGATTTCCTCAGGCGGCAAAAGGCTGCGCCCGATGCTGACGCTGGCGATGGCCAATCTCACCGGCTATTCCGGCGACGGCCATATCAAGCTCGCGGCGTCCGTCGAGTTCATGCATACCGCCACCTTGCTGCATGATGACGTGGTCGACGAAAGCGAATTGCGGCGCGGCAAGCTGTCGGCGCGCATGCTGTGGGGCAACGAGGCGAGCGTGCTGGTCGGCGACTTCCTGCTCGGCCAGGCCTTTCGCATGATGGTCGAAGTCGGCTCGCTGCGCGCGCTCGACATTTTATCATCTGCCGCGGCGACGATCGCCGAGGGCGAAGTCATGCAGCTGGCGGCGGCGAAAAATACCGCCACCACGGAAGACGAATATCTCGCGGTCATCCGCGGCAAGACCGCCGAGCTGTTCGCGGCGGCCTGCGAAGTCGGCCCGGTGATCGCCAATCGTCCGAAGGCCGAGCAGACCGCGTGCCGCTCCGTCGGCATGAATCTCGGCATCGCATTCCAGCTGGTGGACGACGTTCTGGATTATGGCGGCAAGTCCGCCAAGCTCGGCAAGAACGTCGGTGACGATTTCCGCGAGGGCAAGATCACGCTGCCGGTGGTGCTGGCGTTCCGCCGCGGCAGCGATGTCGAGCGCACGTTCTGGATCAACGCGCTCGAGCGCGGCGAGATCGGCGACGGCGATCTCGATCACGCCGTCGGCCTGATGACCAAACACCGCGCACTCGAGGACACCATCAACCGAGCCCAGCATTACGGCGCGATGGCGGTCGACGCGCTGGCGCTGTTTCCGGCCTCGCCGATGAAGACCGCGCTCGAACAGGTGGTGGCGTTCTGCCTGGCGCGATCGCATTGAAACCCTCATCCTGAGGAGCGCGCTCTTCGCGCGTCTCGAAGGATGAGCAAGTTGAGCGTGCTCGGGCCTCATGGTTCGAGACGGCGCAAAGGCGCCTCCTCACCATGAGGGTCTGTCACTCAGCTCAGCACCCCGGCATGCACCCACCATTGCGGGTGATCGAGCTGAATTTTCTGCGCCGCGCGCTTCGCCTCGGCGGTGTTCTCGAAGATTGCAAAACAGGTAGCGCCCGACCCCGACATCCGCGCCAGCCATGCCCCATCGGTGGCGCTGAGCGCCGAGATCACCTCGCCGATGACAGGCTGGATGCGCGTCGCCGGACCTTCAAGATCGTTGGTGCCGGCGGCAAGTGCTTCCACCCATTCTTCCACCGATGCGCCTTGTTCCGGCCAGGCGACGGCCTGGATCACGTCGGTGGCGCCCACCAGCAATTCGCCGTTGCGCAAGCCTAAAGCTTCGAACACGTCCCTGGTCGCCACGGGAACGCGGGGATTGACCAGCACGCAGGGCAATTTCGGCAAGGCCAACGGCAGCAGCGTTTCGCCAACTCCCGTCATGACGCAGGCGTGCGAGGCCAGACAAACCGGCACGTCGGCGCCGGTCAATTGCGCGACTTCGACCAGCTTCGAATCATCGATGGAAAGACCGTTGGCCTGCGCCAGCAACCGCAGCGCCGCCGCGGCATCGGCTGAGCCGCCGCCGATTCCGGCAGCGACCGGCAGCACCTTGTCGAGCGTGAAACCGCCGACCTTCAAGCCCGGCACGCGTTCGCCGAGCAACCGCGCCGCCTTCAGCACGAGGTTGTCGGCGGGCTCGCCACAGGCCTGCGCCAATGGCCCGGTGGTCGCAAGCAGCAGTTCCGGTCCAGGCGACAGGCTCAGACGGTCGGCGCAATCGGCAAACGCCACCACGCTTTCGAGGTCGTGATAGCCGTCCACCCGCCGTCCAACCACCCGAAGGGTCAGGTTGACCTTGGCACGCCCGTCGTCCACCAGCGCATGGGCGGAGGATTTGGCATTCGCTTCGGTAGCTCCAATGGTCGTCATCGCGAATGCAAAATCCAAATAAACCGCACCGGAATGATACTCTTACGCGTCTCTCGGCTCAAAAACCGCAAGTGAGCCAGCGACCGCGTCCGATTGTAACAGCCGTGAGCAGCCAGCTATCAGCTCCTGCTCAGCCGCCCTTGCCGTCTTCTTTTTTCTTGTCCGCGGAGGCCGCGGGAGACGAAGAGGAAGTATCCTCGGGCAGACCGTTTTCGATCTTGGCCTCGATCTTCGGCAGATCGTCCGGCTCGGGCTTCAGGTCGCGGGCGTGCGCCCACTGGAATTTGGCTTCCAGCGTACGGCCGATGCGCCAATAGGCGTCGCCGAGATGGTCGTTGATCGTCGGGTCCTCGGGCTTGAGATCGATCGCACGCTCGAGATTCTTCACCGCGTCCTCATAATTGCCGATGCGGTAATAAGCCCAGCCGAGCGAGTCCACGATGTAGCCGTCATCGGGACGCTGGTCGACGGCCCGCTTGATCAACTTCATGCCCTCGTCAAGATTGATGCCCTGATCAATCCACGAATAGCCGAGATAATTCAGCACGTGGGGCTGCTCGGGCTGCAGCTCGAGCGACTTGCGCATGTCTGCCTCGGCCTTGCTCCACTGCTTGGAGCGCTCCTCGCAGATGCCCCGGTAATAGTAATAAACCCAGGTGGTCTTGTCGCTGTTCGCCGGCAAGGCGTCGATGCCCTGCGAGTAGGTCTGGACGCAGTCGGCGAACTTCTTGCGGCCGCGCTCGACATTGCCGAGCGCCATGATGGCCTCGAGATCCTTGGGATCCTCGGTCGTGACGGTTTTCAGAATCCTGATCGCCTCGTCGCTGCGGTCGGCGGCGTCGAGGTTGATGGCGAGTTGAATCTGCGCATTGCGCCGCAGCGGCGAGTTGGCCGGCATGCGCTCATAGACCTTGATCGCCATCGCCGGCTTCTTCACCGATTCATAGAGATCGGCCAGCGACAACAGCGCCAGCGGATGATTGGGCGAAAGATACAGCGCGAGCTGCAAATAGACCAGCGCGAGGTCCTCGCCGCCGCGGCGCGTCAGCGTTGCGCCGATCCCGTAAAGCGCCTCGGCGGCGCCGGTCTGCGCCGAATCGACCAGCGGCGGCAGTTTCTTGCCGGCCCTGGTCTCGCGCAGGCCTTCCAGTACCAGCGGATGCCGCGGGAGCTTCTTGTCGAACGCCTCATAGATCGCCGTCGCCGACGCCGCGTCCTTGTTGCGCGACAGCCAGCGCGCATAGTCGTCGGCCACGCGCAGCATCGAGTCCTCGAGCTTGTAGGCCCGCTCGAGGCGCACGCCGGCGTCTTTCTCCTTGCCCGCCAGTTCAAGGATCATCGCCGAATGCAGGTCCTTGAAGATCGGGTACCATTCGGGGCCGGTCAGCTTGTCGATGTTGGCGACGGCCGCCTTGGTGTCGCCGGCGCCGTAACTGGCCCAGCCCGACAGCAGCGTGGCGACCAGATCCGTGATCGGCCCGCGTATCGACTGATTGATGTTGGCCTGCGCGGCCGCATATTTCTTCTGCTTCAGATCGCGCACGCCGATGACGAGCCGGGCAACGCGATTGGATTTATCCGTTGCGAGGATGCGGTCGGCGAGCTTTACGGCCTCGTCGATATCACCGTCCGCGAGCGAGGAAATGAACGCGCGATCCAGCAATTCATTGTTCTTCGGATCGATGCGAAGCGCCGAGCGATAGAAGGTCGCCGCCGAACTGGCGTCGCGCTCGACGCTGGCGTGACGGGCGGCCAGGTAGCTGCCTGACATCGTCAGCGTTTTCAGATCGTGGCTCGACGGAAATTGCGCGGAATTGTCGGCGGGATGCTCCGGCGTCTGCGCCGAAACCGGGCCGGGCAGCACCAGCGCGGTGAAGGCAATAGCAGCAATCGTCCAGCGATTGAAACGAATGGAAAGCATCACGGTTCGCCTTCAGCTCAAGGATTTACGGCAGGATCTTGTGATCAATCTCGAATGCAAACCCAGCAGGCGGCATCAAGCCATGCGACCATGCCGCTTTTAGCGTTCAACCGCAAGGATACGGGGTGGCAAATCGATCGGCGGGAACGGCCTGGATCGCCGCCAATCCCGCCTCAAAACGCTTCCAGTATGGCGGTATCGTGGCCGATCGGCAGACCATGGTCACGCAATCGTGGTCACATCGCCTCATAATTGGGCCCGCCGCCGCCCTCCGGTGGAACCCAGGTGATGTTGCCGTTCGGATCCTTGATATCGCAGGTTTTGCAGTGGACGCAATTCTGGGCGTTGATGACGAAGCGGGAACCTGCTGCCCCCTCCTCCATCCATTCGTAGACGCCGGCCGGGCAATAGCGGTTGGACGGCCCGGCATAGACATCGTGTTCGGAGGTCTTCTGCAGGTTCAGGTCTGCGACTTTCAGGTGAACCGGCTGGTCCTCCTCGTGGTTGGTGTTGGAGAGGAACACCGACGACAGCCGGTCGAAGGTCAGCTTGCCGTCCGGCTTCGGCGGCGCGATCGGCACATGGGCTTTCGCCGGATCGAGCGTCTTGCGGTCGGGCTTGGCGTGCGATTGCGTTCCGAACAGCGAGAAGCCGAACGTGTTGCACCACATATCGATGCCGCCGAGTGCCATGCCGAGGATGGTGCCGAATTTCGACAACAGCGGCTTGACGTTGCGGACGCGGTACAGGTCCTTGCCGACCGCCGAACCGCGCCAGGCGTTCTCGTAGTCGACCAGTTCATCGTTGGCGCGGCCGGCGCCGAGCGCGGCTGCGACATATTCGGCGGCCAGCAGGCCGCTGCCCACGGCGTTATGCACGCCCTTGATGCGCGGCACATTCACAAAACCCGCCGCGCAACCGATCAGCGCGCCGCCCGCGAAGCTCAGGCGTGGCACGGACTGATAACCGCCCTCGGTGATGGCGCGCGCACCATAGGCAAGCCGCTTGCCGCCTTCGAGCAGGGTGCGGATCGAAGGATGCGTCTTGGAACGCTGGAATTCGTCGAACGGCGAGAGATACGGATCGTCGTAATTGAGATGCACGACGAAGCCGAGCGCCACCAGATTGTCGTCGTAGTGGTAGAGGAACGAGCCGCCGCCGGTTGAATTGTTCAACGGCCAACCGAGCGAATGCTGGATAAGTCCCTTTTTGTGCTTCGAGGGATCGATCTGCCAGACTTCCTTGAGGCCGATGCCGAATTTCGGCGGTTCGCAGCCCGCGTCGAGGGAAAATTTCGCAATCAGCTGCTTGGTCAGGCTGCCACGGGCGCCTTCGGCGAACAGCGTGTATTTGCCGAGCAGTTCCATGCCGCGCGTGTAGGACGACTTGTGCGAACCATCCTTGGCGATCCCCATGTCGCCGGTGGCGATGCCGCGCACCGCGCCCTTAGCATCGTAGAGCACTTCCGCCGCGGCAAAGCCCGGATAGATTTCGACGCCGAGCGCCTCGGCCTTGCGCGCGAGCCAGCGACAGACATTGCCGAGCGAGCCGACATAGCAATGATGGTTGTTCATCAGCGGCGGCATCATGATGTTCGGCAGCCGGATCGCCGCGCCCGCCGTGTTCCAATAGAACCGGTCTTCGCTGACCTGCGTCTTCAGCGGGCAATCGGCATCCTCGCGCCAGTCCGGAACCAGTTGATCGAGCGCTACCGGATCAATCACCGCGCCGGATAAAATGTGAGCGCCGACCTCGGAACCCTTCTCGACAACTACGACCGTAAGATCGGCATTGAGCTGCTTCAGCCGGATCGCCGCGGTGAGGCCCGACGGCCCCGCGCCGACGATCACGACATCGAATTCCATGGATTCGCGCGGCGGCAATTCTTCGGTGCTCATGATCTGGTCTCAGGGCCGGTTGAGAAAGCTTCTACAGGTCGTCCACAGGGCGTTTGTTTCCGATTTTTGCGGGAAGAACAACCATGGAAATGCCGCTTGAGGCGTTTCGTTGCAGCGCAATCCGGCCTAGATTGGAAAGATGCCCGTGACACGTTCCACGACACCTGATCCCGCACCTACCGTTCAGCAATTGCTGGCCTTTTATCTGGAGGCCGGGGTCGACTGTGCGCTGACCGAGGAACCGGTCAACCGGCTATCCGATCCCGACATCGTCCCTGGACCCAAGGGACCCAGCGAAGCGACCCCCGCGAGGTCGGTCAAAACGGCACCCGCCGCGACGGCGGCCATGCGCGCGGAGGCAGCGCCAGCGCCGGAGGCGGCCATCGCGTCGGCGCGCGAAGCGGCGCGGACCGCGCCTTCGCTCGAGGTGCTGCGCGGCCTGCTCGAGAATTTCGACGGCTGTGCGCTCAAATCCACCGCGACGCGCCTGGTGTTCGCCGACGGCAACCCGCACGCGCGCGTCATGTTCGTCGGCGAGGCGCCCGGACGCGAGGAAGACATCGAGGGGCTGCCTTTCGTCGGGCGCTCGGGCAAGCTCCTGGACCGGATGATCGCGGCGATCGGGCTCGATCGCAGCAAGGTCTACATCGCCAATGTCATTCCATGGCGGCCGCCGGGCAACCGCACGCCGACGCCGCAGGAAACGCAGATCTGCCTGCCGTTCATCCAGCGGCAGATCGAACTGGTCAATCCGGACGTGCTGGTGACGCTCGGCAATCCCTCCACGCAAACCCTGCTGCAGACGCGCGAAGGCATCATGAAAACCCGCGGGCGCTGGTTCGACTACGATACCGGCACGCGCGTGATCCGCGCGATCGCCACCTTCCATCCGGCGTATCTGTTGCGCTCGCCGTCCTACAAGCGCATGGCGTGGCAGGATTTGCGCGCGATCGCGAAAGCGCTGGAGCAGACAGAGACTCCCTCATCCTGAGGAGCACGCGTCAGCGAGCGTCTCGAAGGATGGGCGGCCTCGTGTCCCGGACGCGGTGCAGCGTCCTTCACGCTGCTCCGCAGTGCCGGGACCTACGCAACCGTAGCGGAACAAGATGGACCCCGGATCAGCGGCGCACCACGCCGCAAGTGCGGCGCGCGGCGCAGCGTCCGGGGCACGCCGCCGTTCTCACGGTGTCTTCGGCCGCACGATGGCCCAGCCGATCCGCAACAGCGGCTGCCGTCCATTCACCAGCCGCTCGAATCCCCGTGGCACTTCCGGCACGAGGCCAGGAAATCGCTGCGCGATATCGGCCGGCGGTGTGCCGGCCGTATCAGATGCGCGCCAAACCACGACGCCGCCAGTTTCGTTGAATTTCGCCAAATTCAGCCACGGCGTCCGGTCCGGCGTCGCGGCAAGAAACAGATGGGGACGCTCGGCGCTCAGGGTTATCAGGGTTGCAAGCTGGGCATCGCCGCTCACCGCGCGGAGCCGTTGGTTGGTCCGCCGCACGAAGCTTTCGTCGAAAAAATGCGCGATCGCGGTCGCGGGCAACGACGTCGCCACCTCGCCGCTTCCAGTCCAGGGCAGAAAGAGCGTCGTCGCGATGGCCGCAAGCGCGGGGGCGACGATGGCCGCCGCCCAAACCGAACGCAGGACCCGCTGGCGTCGCAAATGAATCAGATCGCCGGTCGCGACAACCGTCGCCAGTCCCGACATCAAGAGCGCGACGCCCGCTCCGCCGACGACACGGTCAAGATCGAACAGGCCGGAAATCAGGCTCCCCGCAACCGCGGGGCCGATGGCGAAGAAGTAGACAAAGTCACGCGCAACCGGATCGACCGGCGGCCGAAAGATGATCGGTGTCTCTTCCGGGTTGCGGCCGAACCAGCCGGAGTTAAGCGCCGCCAGAATCACGATGCCGGAGATCGCCAACAGCAGGCCGCCGAGCAGTCCGGCCCAGTGCAGCACCCGCCCGCTCAAATCCGCGACCGCCGGCCAGTGCGGCGCGACAAGCGCATCGGCGCGGATCAGCCAGACGATATAAGGCAGCACCAGCACGATAATCACCAGCAGCGCGAACAACGGATCGAACGACGTTAGAATGCGTCGTCCGCGCGCGGTTGCGAGCACAAATCCGGCGACCAGTAACAACAGGCCGATCGCGGCGGAAGTCGTCAGCAGCAAAAGTCCGGCTTCGATGGACCAGGCGAACCACGCATTGCGCCTGTTCTGGCCGATCAGTTGCCAGGAATGCAGCAGCAGCAGCGCCCAAAGCGGTCGCGCCAGTACCAGGGGGCCAAACTCGACGCCGGGCGAACTGAACGCCAGGACCGTCATGGTCATGAGAACCGCGAGCACCGCCTGTTGTCCGCCGACAACGGCGCGCGCCAGCAGGTACAATGTCCAGAACGTCGCGACAGAACAAAGCTGCGCCAGCAGATAGACGCCGAACATGTGATTGCCCGCGGCACGAAACGCGATATCAGCGAGCCAGAACGCCAGCGGCGGGCCGAGACCGGTTCCTACCAGGTATTCGCGGCCATAAGCGAGCACGGTGGCGAGGTCGCCGGGAGGGCTGCGATACAGCAGCATCGGCACGAACAGCCACAGCGCCGCCTGAGACAACACCACAAGCCAGACCACCAGCCGCGGCCGGGCGCGGATCAGTTCGATAATCAGGGATGTGAAACGCATGAGGCGGCTGGATCGCTTTTGATACGAGCTGACCGTAGCAACGTCCCTCATCCTGAGGAACGACGTCTTCGTCGCGTCTCGAAGGATAAGGGGCCTCATGGTTCGAGACGCGCAAGATGCGCTCCTCGCCATGAGGACCAACGCTTCGCCCTGGTCGATGTAACGGTCATAAAGCGCGTGAGCCGCTGAGGCAACACTGTCAGACCGCGGTCGCGATTTCGCCTGAGAACCGCGTCTCCACCGCTGTGACAGAGGTTTCGACCGTTATCGCCTGATGTCTTTCCCGCGCCGCCACAACAGGCGCAAACAAGCGGCGATGATGGACAGTGGGTCCGAGCCGGTTGAGCGCCTCAAGATGCTCGGGCACGCTGTAGCCCTTGTGGGATTCGAAGCCATAGCCCGGGCAATCCTGCGCCAGCGCGCACATCAGGCGGTCGCGGGTCACTTTGGCGATGATCGACGCCGCCGCGATCGAGACAACCAGCCCGTCGCCGCCGATCACGGCCTCACAGTCGCAAGGCGTATTGAGCCGGTCGCGTCCGTCGACGAAGACATGCTTGGGCATTTCCGGCAGCGCGTGGATCGCCCGCTCGAGCGCCCACAGCGACGCGCGCAGGATATTGTCGCGATCGATCCGCGCCGGCGAAGCGAAGGCGACCGCAAACGATGCGGTCGCGCAGATTTCCTCGAACAACTCCTCGCGGCGTTCCGCCGTCAGCCGCTTGGAATCGTCGATGCCTTTGGGAATCCGCTTCGGATCGAGTACGACGGCCGCGGCCACCACCGGACCCGCCAGCGGGCCGCGCCCGGCCTCGTCGCAGCCGGCCACCGGCCATATGCCGCGCCTGATCAGCGCGCGCTCGCGGCGAAAGCTCGGCGGCGCAACCGCGATCACGCCCTTTGCGAGCCTGGCCGGGCCGTCCTTTGACCTGTCTGATCTATCCCGAATCATGGCCGGGATCGTGCGCAAGCAAAGCCCGCGACGCAACCGGGAACTCCACGCAATTCCCGCTATTCAGAGGTCTCGCATAGCGTCGTCCCGGCGAATGCCGAGACGGCTCGGCTCTAAAACAAGCTCAACTGCTGCCCGCTGCGCTTGGGCCGGGCGAAATGATCGGTCGTCAATTTCGACCGCCGCTTGTTGAGCCCGAGTTTTTCGCAGGCGATCTCGAACCTTCGTCCGATCATCCAGGCGATCGGCCCGGTGCCTTTCATCCGCGTGCTCCATTGCGAATCGTAGTCGCGGCCGCCGCGCATGTCGCGGATCAGGGTGAAGATATGGCGATAGCGGTCGGGATAATTTGCCATCAGCCATTCGCGGAAGAGGTCGCGCACTTCCAGCGGCAACCGCAGCAGCACGTAGCTTGCTTCCTTGGCCCCGGCATGGGCCGCCGCGTCGAGAATGCGCTCGATTTCCATATCGTTCAGTGCGGGGATCACCGGCGCGACCATCACCGTTGCCGGAATTCCCGCGTCCGACAGTTGACGCAAGGCCTCGAGCCGCCGGGTCGGCGTCGAGGCCCGCGGCTCCATGGTGCGCGCAAGTCCTGCATCGAGCGTCGTCACCGACAGCGCCACCTTGGCAAGATTGCGTTTCGCCATCCGCGCCAGAATATCGATATCGCGGGCCACCAGCGCCGATTTTGTCACGATGCCGACCGGATGGCCGGCGCGGTCCAGCACTTCGAGAATGCCGCGCATGATCTTCCGCTCGCGCTCGATCGGCTGATACGGATCGGTGTTGGTGCCGATCGCGATCATGCGCGGTTCGTAATCCTGCGCCGCCAGTTCCTTTTCGAGGAGCTGCGGCGCGTCGGGCTTGGCGAACAGTTTTGATTCGAAGTCGAGCCCCGGCGACAGGCCGAGATAGGCATGGGTCGGCCGCGCGAAGCAGTAGACGCAGCCATGCTCGCAACCCCGGTAGGGGTTGATCGAACGATCGAAGCCGATATCGGGAGAATTGTTGCGGGTGATGACCTTGCGCGCCGTATCGAGCGCGACCGTGGTCTTGAATGGCGGCAATTCATCGAGGCTCTGCCAGCCGTCGTCGAACGCGACGCGCGCCTCGGCCTCGAAGCGGCCGCTGGCGTTGGACTGCGCGCCGCGCCCGCGCCGCCGCTCGCGCTCGATCGCGACCGAAAGTTCGGGAAAAGGAGAAAGCGCACCCGCCGGCTCGGAGGGCGCCGCGACCGGCGGGTGCTTGAGGGCATTTGAGGATGCTCGGCTCATGATCGATACATAGCACACCTCGAGAACAAATCAAGAACATAGATTTCCCGCCTGTGGATGGGTCAGCGGATTGCCGGCTGCCTCCATGACATTTTCATGAATGATCTGGCGCAATGAAACTGTCGCCAATACAGGGCATATGCGTGTCTCACCCTCATTGGTTGGCAGGTCATGAAATCACAAATTATCGAGCAACTCGGACAGGCTGACATCCTGTTGCCGTCACTGATCGCGGAGGGGCTCGCGGCCAACGACCGCATCAAGGTTCGCTTGAGCGCGTTGCAGGCGGCCGCACAACACGCGCAAGAGCCGGCTCGCCCGGCGACCGATTTACACGTCGAATGCCGCGCCGCCGGCATAGCGCCCGCCGCGCTCGCAACCCTGATCGGCGGCGCCCATCTTGCCGGCAACGGCCGAATAGCCGCGCCCAATCTCGCCAGGCTGATGAAGGAAATCAACGACGACGCGGCGACGATGGTCCGCGCGGTGAGCGCCGGCAAACCGGCCGAGGGCGAAACCATGAGTGCGCGGCTCGCCGCGATCCGTGCCGCCGGCCTGCTGGAGGCGGTCAATGAAATCGAAATCGCGCATGTCGCGAGGTTGACCGGCGTGACGCAGGACGGCGCAGACAGCCTGCACCGGCTGGTGATGGACCTGCACAAGGCGCTCAACCGGCTCGCCACCGAATGCGCCGAGGAGATCGTGAGCGGCGCCCATGTGTTCGGTTTGCATCCCGAAGACCGTGAGCCGGTGGAAAGTTTCATGCGGGGACTCAATGAGACCCGCGCGCTGAAGTTCAACCATCCCGGCCTCGAGACGACGGCGACCCGGTCGGGCGGCCGGCTGCTGATTCAAAACGATATCGGAACCACCGATGCCCACGTGCTGGTCATTGCGATCAAAAACAATTCCGTGACGGTGATCCATACGGACGTGCATCGGGCGCGCGCGAAATTCTTCATCGCCCTGTTCGACAAGTTTCAGGTGAAATGGAGTGGGCTCAATCGCCATGTCGCGGCGGGTCTCGGCGAGGACAACGCGTTCTTTCTCGTCACCGGCGAGTTTCAGGCCGAGAGCGCCTCCGAACGCAACGCCTTCCTGGCCGCGCTCGGCGCGGCGCTGGTTTTTCTGATCGACTGGAACAAGGCGCGTAAGCTGCTGCGCACCTGGGTCGTAAAAGATGATGCGGTGCGCATTCTCGAATGGGCCGCCCGGCAGCGGGTGGGCCACCGCGCCTTCCTTGAGCTCGGCGGCAATGAATTGATCGGCGCCGCGGTCCGCAACGCCGCGCCGACCCGAATCGGCTTCGGCGAGCGGCTGGATCAGGCGCTCGGACGCAGCGCCGCGGTCGATTTCCTCAAAACCGCGATGCGGGTCTCGACCGAAGCGCTGAGCGGCGGGCGATCGGTCAGGCTGGTTCGCGACCAAATTGAAGCAGACTTGGTCAGGCACCTGGAACGCGTCGACAGCGCGCTGCTCGCTATCGTCCTCCGCCAGGTCGGATTGGCGCGCGATGTGACTGGTGCGATCGCCCACCACATTGCCGAGTTGCAGGCAGGCCGTCCGTCCGACAGCAAGCGGCTCGCGGCCCGGGCCGGCCAGATCGAACGCAAGGCAGATCGCATTGCCCTCGAAGCCCGCAAGGAAGCGGCCCGTCTCAACGCCGGGCCGATCATTGAACAGCTAGTGGACCGCGTCGAGGAATCCGTCGATGAACTGGAACAGGCCGCCTTTATCGCCTCGCTGGCGCCGGCCGGGATCGATCCAGTGCTGCTGTCAGCACTTGCCGAGTTGTGCGCAGTCGCCACGACCGCAACGGAAGCCGCCGCTTCGGGGCTTGCCGCCGCAGTCGAGGTCCCGGAGGGGCGCCGCGCCGATTCCGAAGACGCGCTTAACGCCGTCACCCGCCTGATCGATACCGAGCACGCCGCGGATGAGCGGGAACGCGATGTCACTGCAAAAGTGTTTGCCGGCGGTTTCGACGTGGCGACGTCGCTCTCCGTTCTCGAGCTTGCCCGTGCCGTCGAGCGCGCTACCGACCGGCTGGCTGGCTTCGGACATCTGCTGCGGCGCCACATCATGACCGATTTGGCAGCCTAGGAAGGAGCGAGTTCATGCATATCGTGCGTATCGGCGGCGTATCGACCAAGCCACATTCCGCCGAAGCCATCGGCGCCAAAGCCGCCAACCTGGCGCGCATGGCGGCGCTCGGTCTGCCTGTGCCGCCGGCCTTCGTGCTTCCGGTCGAGCTTTGCGCTGATATCATCGGCAAGGAAGCGCACGCGGAACGCGACCTGCGCGACGGGCTGAAAGAAGGCATCGAATTCCTTGAGAGCGCGACCGGAAAGCGCTTCGGCGACGGTCGGCAGCCGCTATTGGTATCGGTACGGTCGGGAGCGGCGAGATCGATGCCGGGCATGCTGGACACCGTACTCGACGTCGGCTGCACATCGACCGCCGTGCAGGGCCTGATCCGCAGCAGCGGGCGGCCGCGGCTGGCGTGGGATTGCCGGCGCCGCTTTCTCGAGAGCTACACCGAAACTGTGTTGGGGCTCGACCCCGCCCTGTTCGCCGCCCACCTTGCCGAGTTGATTTTGGCCGAAGGCGTCACGAGCGACCGCGAGCTTGACAGCGAGGCACTCGAACGTCTCGCCGCGGACGAACGGGCCTTGATCGAAGAGCGCAATGACGACGGCTGGCTTGAGGACGCGACCGCGCAGCTCGAAAGCGCGGCAAGAGCGGTCTATCACTCCTGGATGAGCGAGCGGGCGCAATCCTACCGCCATCTGCAGCAGCTCGATCATCTTGAGGGCACCGCGGTGACGGTCCAGGCCATGGTGTTCGGCAATGGCGGGCTTTCATCCGGAGCCGGGGTCGCGTTTTCGCGGGATCCCTCAACCGGGCTGCGCCAGCCGATGATCGACCTTCTGCTCGACGCCCAGGGCGAAGATGTCGTTTCGGGCCGCCGGACGCCCGACACGGAACAGACCATCGCCCGCTCGCTGCCAACGATAGCGGCCGAACTCGGCGATATCTTGAGGCGGCTCGAAAAGGAATTCGGCGACGTGCAGGATGTCGAGTTCACCATCGAGGACGGCAAATTGTGGATGCTCCAGACCCGGTCCGCGAAGCGGACGCCGCGCGCGGCGCTGCGCATCGCCATCGACCTCGTGCACGAAGAACTGATTACGCGTCAGCAAGCGCTGGATCGAATCGCTGGAATCGATCTTGCCGCCCTGGTTCAGGTATCCCTGGTTTCGGCTGACACGCCCCTGCTGACGGGAATCGGCGCGTCAGGAGGTATCGCGGCCGGCCGCGCCGCGTTCTCATCCGAAAGCGCCCGACGGCTTTCGGCCGGGGGCGACCCGGTAATCCTGATGCGGCCCGATACCAGCACGGCTGACGTCGAGGGCTTTGCGCTGGCCGCGGGCATCGTGACGAGCGTAGGTGCGCGCACCGCTCATGCGGCGCTGGTCGCGCGCCAGATGGGCAAGCCCTGCATCGTTGGGTGCAGCGGCTTGGCGATCGACGTCGCCGCCGACCGGGCGCAATTGGCCGGTACAACGATCTCCGGAAGCGACTGGATCACTGTCGACGGCGACAGCGGTAATATCTATCTCGGACAGCGCGAAACGACGGTGACGCGGCCCGAAGCGGAACTTGCTGAGATTGCGACCTGGCAGGCTCAGGCGCGCGATCACGAGCCACACAAGCCAAAATCACCCCCACGTCAGCGGGCTCGGCAAGGCTCGGCCGGCGGGTAGCCGTGACATCCGCCTCGTCCGCCGCTGCTCCATAGCCCGGCGCCGCCAAGCGCTGGCCGGGACGGCATCCGATTGCCGCAAAAAGCTGCAATCGGCGGGCTGATTTGAATGTGACAAGGTGATAACAGTTCGGCGTCTTTCACCGTTTGAGACAACGAAGCCTCAATTCATGCTGAGCGTCATTATCCCTACCGAAGGCGCCGAGCAGCCGGCCGTCGCAACCCTTGCGGCGCTGGTGCCGGGCGCTGCCGCCGGCGTGGTGCGCGAGGTGCTGCTGGTCGACCGGGCCGGCACCGGCGTGATCGAACGGGTCGCCGATGTCGCAGGGTGCAGATTTTTGGCGTTTGATGGATCGCGCGCGGCGGCGCTGGCGGCGGGCGCGCGCCAGGCCCGCTCGCCGTGGCTGATGTTCCTGCATGCGGGAGCGGTGCTGGACACGGGCTGGATCGATGAGACCACGCAGTTCATCCAGCGCGTCTCCGACAGCGGAAGTCCCCGCGCCGGCATCTTCCGCTATGCCCGTTCGCCCTACGCCGACACCGGGCTCGGCGAAGGCCTGAAATTCATCGCGCGGATGATCGCGGGGCCTTGGGCCGACCAGGGACTGTTGATCGCGCGCGACCATTACGAGCGGCTCGGCGGCCACGCGCCGAATGCCCGCCGCTCCGAAGCCAGGCTGCTCCGGCAACTCGGCCGCTCCTCGCGCACCTTGCTGCGCAGCCGGATCATCGTGGCCTGACCGCGAGATACTTGCCAAAGTCAAATAACTATTTGACAATGGCAAGTATCGGGGTGGACCATGTCTCAGCCGGCTGACGACGACCAGATATCGGCGGTACGCGCGTTCAACCGCTTCTATACAAGCAAGCTCGGCGTTCTCGGCCAGCAGCTCCTGAAAAGCCCGTTCTCGCTGAGCGAGGCACGGGTGTTGTACGAACTTGCCACCTGCGAAAACCCTTCCGCGAAGGACATCGGAATCGAGCTGGGTCTCGATCCCGGCTATCTCAGCCGGATCGTCCAGAAATTCGACGAGGACGGGCTGATCACCCGCAAGCCGTTCCCGCGGATCGGCGGCAATATCAGCTCAGCCTGACCGCGAAGGGCCGTCAGGCATTCGCAAAGCTCGATCGCAGCTCGCACGACGAGGTCGCCGACATGCTCGCCGCGCTGTCCGACGACGACCGCAAACGCCTGATCGGGGCAATGGCCGCGATCGAACGGCTGCTGGCGCCATCCGGCATCGCACCCGCGAGCGCCACTTTACGCGGACCACGCCCGGGGGACATGGGGTGGGTGGTGCAGAGCCATGGCGCGCTCTATGCCAGCGAATACGGCTTTAACGCCTCGTTCGAGGCCCTGGTCGCCGAGATCGCCGCAAAATTTCTGAACTCGTTCGATGCCTCGCGGGAGCGCTGCTGGATCGCCGAACGCGATGGCGCCCAGGTCGGTTCGGTTTTTCTCGTCAGGCACAGCGACGACGTCGCCAAGCTTCGATTGCTGCTGGTCGATCCGGCCGGACGCGGACAGGGGCTGGGACGGCGGCTGGTCGCCGAATGCATCGCGTTTGCGCGGGCCCGCGGCTATCGCAAGATCACGCTATGGACCCAAAGCATCCTGGTCGCCGCCCGCAAGATCTATCAGGACGCCGGATTCGTGCTGGTGGCCAGCGAGCCGCACCGCAGTTTCGGCCAAAGCCTGATCGGCGAGACTTGGGAGCTGGAGCTTTAGCGTTATTCTCCCGGTCATTCCGGGGCGCGTCGAAGACGCGAACTCGGAATGACGAACGGACTACACCGACGCGCCCTTCGCCTTCGGCCGGCGCAGATGCTCGTCGAGCCGCGGCATGATCTCCACAAAATTGCAGGGCCGCGTGCGGTAATCGAGCTGGGCGGCGAGAATGCCGTCCCAGCCGTCACGGCAGGCGCCCGGCGATCCCGGCAGGCAGAAGATGAAGGTGGCGCCCGCGACGCCGGCGGTGGCGCGGCTCTGGATCGTCGAGGTGCCGATCTTGGCGTGGCTCAGCATGTGAAACGCGATCGAGAAACCGTCCATCCGCTTTTCGAACAACGGCTCGATCGCCTCCGGCGTCACGTCGCGGCCGGTGAAACCGGTACCGCCCGTGGTGATGACGACATCGACGCCCGGATCGGCGATCCATTTTTTGATGACGATGCGGATGGCATCGACGTCGTCGACGATGATCTCGCGCGCCGCGAGCGCATGGCCGGCGGCGACGACCCGCTCCGCCAGGGTGGTTCCGGATTTGTCATCGGCAAGCGAGCGCGTGTCCGAAATCGTCAACACCGCGATGTTGAGCGGCACGAATTGTTTTGCTTCATCGATCGAAGACATGGCTTGAACCTCCACCCCGCGCGACGCCGTCATCCCTGCGTAACGGCTTCGCCGTTATCGCTGGAGGTGCGCGCGCATGCGCGCCTCGAAGGATGGCCGCAGGGACCTCGCCTGTCATCCTTCGAGGCTCGCCGAAGAGGCTCGCACCTCCCGAGTGAGCGCAATTGCGCTCATCCGGGGATGACGTAATACTACAACGCCCCCGCACTGAATGTATCGCACGCCTTCAGGGTTCCCTGCCGATAGCCGGTCATGAACCATCGCTTGCGCTGTTCCGCCGAGCCATGCGTGAAGGAATCCGGCACCACCCGCCCGGTCGTCTGCCGCTGCAACGTGTCGTCGCCGATCGCGGACGCGGTCCGCAACGCGCCATCGATATCGCCGGCCTCGATGAAGCCCGGACGCCTCTTCTCCTCGCGATTGACCCAGATGCCCGACAGACAGTCGGCCTGCAACTCCACCCTCACCTGCAAGGCATTGGCGGACGCCTTGCTGCCGGCCGCCTGTTGCTGCGCCGTCGCCTTCGGCAGGATGCCGAGCAGGTTCTGGATATGATGCCCGGCCTCGTGGGCGATGATATAGGCCGCGGTGAACTTGCAGGCACTGCCTTGACAGCCGTGGAATCTGGTCTCGACTTCGCGGAAGAATCCGGTGTCGAGAAAAATCTGTCGGTCCGGCGGACAGTAGAACGGTCCCATCGCCGACTGCGCCATGCCGCAGCGGCCGCCATTGGTGACGTTGCGAAACAGCACGATGCGCGGACCCGTATAGGATTGTCCCGACGCCTGGAAGATTTCGCTCCAGCGGTCATCGATCTCGCCGAGAATGCCGGCGATCATGCTGCCCATCTCGTCGGTGGGCGCGCCTTTCTTGACCGTCCCGGACCGGCGATCGGTTTGATAGCTCGGCGCCTGGCTGCCGCCGGAAAGGATTTCCGCGCCGCCGATCAGGATGCGCGGATCGATGCCGAAGGCGTAGCCGACAAGGCCGAGCACGATGATGGTGCCGATGCCGAGCCCGCCGCCGCCCATCGGAAGACCAAAGCCGCCACCGCCCATTCCGCCGCCGCTGTCATCGCGACGGTCCTCGATGTCGTCGCTGCGGCGAAAGTCATCGTAACGCATGGTTCGTTTTCCTCATTCCGGCTTGCGGCAGCCGCCTCGCCGGTTTCAGCGCAGCGAGAACGCATAATTTTCGTTGCGTTAATCAATAACCCGCCCGGCAAAAATTGCCTAGCGTGAAAGAATTGCCCGGTTAAGCCGATTTTTACTTTGGCACGTCAATGTATCGCCAGTCGGTTGTTTGGTCCCGCGTCGCCGACAGCGTCGCCTGAGTCAGAGTAATTGAGTCATGGTTGTGTCGCGTCGCGGGGCGTCTGCAAGGGCGCCCCGCACTAAATTCGAGTCTTCATCGAGTACCCGTGTCATCGTAGGCGATTGCGTCGCCGAGATGTCGAAATTGCCGGCTGGTTCCGTCGACCTGGTATTCGCGGACCCGCCTTACAACCTGCAGCTCAAGGGCGACCTCAAACGTCCGGACGAATCCCACGTCGACGCCGTCAACAACGACTGGGACAAGTTCTCATCCTTCGCCGCCTATGACGATTTCACCCGCGCCTGGCTGCTCGCCTGCCGCCGCGTCATGAAACCGTCGGCGACACTGTGGGTGATCGGCTCCTATCACAATATTTTCCGCGTCGGCGCGATCATGCAGGACCTCGGCTTCTGGGTTCTCAATGACATTGTGTGGCGCAAGACCAATCCGATGCCGAATTTCCGCGGCCGCCGTTTCACCAATGCCCATGAGACCATGATCTGGGCGGCGCGCGACGAGAAGGCCAAGGGCTATACCTTCAACTACGAAGCCTTGAAGGCCGCCAATGAGGACGTGCAGGCGCGCTCCGATTGGCTGATCCCGCTCTGCACCGGCGAGGAACGGCTCAAGGGCGACGATGGCAAGAAGGTCCACCCGACCCAGAAGCCCGAGGGGCTGCTTGCGCGCGTCTTGCTGTCGTCATCGAGGCCCGGCGATCTCGTGATCGATCCGTTCAACGGCACCGGCACCACGGGCGCCGTGGCAAAACGCCTCGGCCGCCGCTACATCGGTTTCGAGCGCGACCAGACCTATGCGACCGCGGCCGAAGCGCGCATCGCCGCTATTGAGCCGCTGCCGGAAGCCACGCTGGCGCCGTTCATGACCGCGCGCGAGGCGCCGCGCGTGGCGTTCTCCGAACTGATCGAGCGCGGCATGATTTCGCCCGGCACCCGGCTGGTCGATTCCAAGAAGCGTCACGGCGCTCTGGTTCGCGCCGACGGCGCCATCATGCTCGGCGACAAGGTCGGCTCGATCCACCGCATCGGCGCGGTCGCGCAAGGCGCCGGCGCCTGCAACGGCTGGACCTTCTGGCACATCGAGACCAGACAAGGCCTCAAGCTGATCGACGAGCTGCGCGCCGAAATCCGCTCCGGGATGGCGGCGGGCTGAGCTTTCAAACCACGCATCATTGTCGCCCCTGCGAAAAGCAGGGACCCATACGCCGCAGCCTCGCGTTTTGGCGCGGTGGCCGACGGCTTTTGCCCACAACACCCGACAATGGTTGGGTCCCTGCGTTCGCAGGGACGACGCAAGAAGATTCAATTTTCAAACAGCCCACCATCGCGGACCTCCCCTCCCCCCGCGAAGCGGTGGGGAGGGGAGATCACCGTGCATGACTTCGCGATCTCGCGGCGTGATCCGCCCGAGGTTTGCCAAAAAATTCCTTGCCCTCCAGTCAGAGGGCGCAGGGAATGCCGGGCGACCGATGCGCCCAATTGCCGCGCGTGCAATGATAGCGATAGAACGCACACGCGTTAGTCAGGTCACACCGGAATCACCCGGCATTCCCCGCGCAATGGTTTTAACGGTTTCCTTCGCGCTCTCCCTGGTGACCGGGCTTGTTTGCCACCATCGCCCGCGGAGTCTTCCCGCGAACTTGACGCCAGCGTCGGGGCGTCAGGACCACACGACTTCGCCGTCCGCAAGAAAGCGCCCTCGTCCATAGCGCCATCAGCGTCCACCGCATCCCGCCCCGCGTTCGTGACGATCGCGAGCCGCCCCTCTGTGGGACGGGACGGGACGAGTTCGTAAAGGTGATTTGCCCGACGGGAAAAGCGGAAAATTCTTCGCAGAGGGGCTGGACAAGGGACAATCAGAGCACGAACTGATTTGCCCGTCGGGCAAGATCGCAATCCAGGCACTCTGGGAAACCGGGCGTCCATGCGCGTCACTTGATTCATGCCGATTTACGCCGCCGTGGAAGGCGGGTCATGCCGAGCCATACGGCTTTACTGGGATCAAAAGAGCAGCGGCTCCATCCTGTGGTGATGCGACGGCCAGCGATGACGCACTGGCGTTCTTGATATCTGGAGCGTATATTTTCAGGACACTTGTATTTCTATTTCCAAGACACTTGGCGGTAGCGCGGATGTCCATTTTCGCCGGCAGATTAGGTCTTGCATTCGTATTGGCGGCGCTCTGTCTGGGCGACCGAACGGCCCATGCCCAAACCGCTCCGGTGACCTATTGGATCCCAGGCTGGCCCATCGGCTTCGGTGGCGATCTAACCGGCGGCCAGAGCCCGAACACTTACGGCAACTTTCCGAGCTTTGACGGCAGTGACGTCCGAGGCGACCGCTTTTCCTATATGCGTTACAATTTTGCGAACGGCTGGTTTGTCGGCAGCGAAGGCGGCGGCATGGGGTTGAGCATGAACGGCATCAACCAGGACGGAGCGTTCGGCAATATCGGCTCGCTTTATTACCAAGGCGTGCAGTTCGGCTACAATTTCCAAAACTCGGGCGGGTTACCCCTCAAGGTCTATGCCGGTTTCGACACCTTGAAATATAATACCGGCAGCGGTGGCGCTTTTGCCTCCTTCGACAGCACGTCCGGCACACTGCCCGGCTACGGCGCCCATGCAGGCGTCGAATTCCAGCCGACGCCCAACCTCAGCCTGTCGCTCGGGGTTGGCTACACCCAACAGTCCGGGCGCATCGACAGCGGCATCAATTCGCCCTTGCTGCCCGGTGCTTCTCCGTTTGCCTTCAGCGGTCGCCGTTGACGCACGCTTTTGAAGGGGGAGTTGGGACAGGCGTATGGCTGCGAACGTGACAGATCGGCTATGGTCGCTAGAGGAATTGGCGGGGAGAACGTCGAGGTAATCCAATGATTGTGGATAGACCAATGAATGAATACGAGAGCGCGCTCTATGAAGCTGTCCGCGTCCTCAAGCTGATCGACGAGCTGCGCGCCGAAATCCGTTCCGGGATAGCGGCGGGCTGAGCCTTTCATTTCTCCAAACATTCCTCTTTGTCATTCCGGGATGGTCCCAACGGGTCGGCGCTTGCGCCGCCCGATGACAGGCTCCGGACCAGACCTCAGATGCGCAATTGCGCATCTGGGAATCTCGAGATTCCGGGTTCGCGCTATCGCGCGCCCCGGAATGACGCTGGTGCTCCCCCCTCACGAACTCGTCGGTTGCGCATGTTGCCAAATTTGAGCATGGACACTCGTCCATGGCATAGTCGCCACGTCCCGATTTTTCTCGGCAACAATTAGAGGCAAGGGAGATTTGAATGCTCAAGTTCTACTTCAACGGCGCGCCGAACCCCAACAAGGTCGCGCTGTTTCTGGAAGAGTCCGGCTTGCCTTATGAGCTGGTGCCGGTCGATACCCGCAAGGGAGACCAGTTCAAGCCGGAATTCCTTAAAGTAAATCCGAACGGCAAGGTGCCTGCGATCGACGATGACGGGGTGTTCGTTTTCGACTCTAACGCGATCCTGCTCTACCTCGCCGAGAAGACCGGCAAATTCCTGCCTGCCAATACGCCCAAGAACCGCGCGCAATTGCTGTCCTGGCTGATGTTCATCGCCACCGGCGTCGGCCCCTATTCGGGACAGGCGGTGCATTTCAAGCACTATGCGCCGAAGGATCTCGGAAAGGGCCTCGAATATGCCCACGACCGCTACCAGTTCGAGGCGCATCGCCATTACAAGATTCTCGACGATCACCTCGCCAACAGCCGTTACATGGTCGGCGATACCTATACCATCGTGGATATGGCGTTCTGGGGCTGGGCGCGGCTGGCGCCGTTCGTGCTCGGCGACGACGTGTTCACAAAATATCCCAACGTGAAGCGCCTGCTCGATGAAGTCTCGGCAAGACCCGCCGCGCCGCGCGCGATCGCGTTGAAGGACAAGTTCGTCTTCAAGACGGAAATGGACGACGAGGCGCGCAACATCATGTTCCGCCATCTCAAGACCAAGGCGGCCTGATCGCGTCATCGCGGAATGCAGGGTGGGCAAAGGCGCTCTTCTCGCCGTGTCCACCCTGCAATATCTCTTCGCAGTGAGGCGGAGCGCCGGCCCGCCACGACCGATCTCGTCATGCTCAACCACGGGGTGAACTTCACCTCTCCCCGCTCTTTGCGGGGAGAGGTCGGATCGCGCCAGCGATCCGGGTGAGGGGCGAGGCAGTGTGCTCAAATTCAACTTCGCCGTTCGCGGACAGCGGCCCCCCCAACCCTCTCCCCGTAAGAACGGGGCGAGGGAGAGTTAGAGACCCAACCCGTGCGCGATCACCTTGCGCATCACATTCGGCAGCGCTTCATCCCGAAGCGTTGCGATCGGTACCCAGCGCATGCCCTCCGGCGCACGGGCCCGCGCGGGCGCGGTCGCGGTGTAAACCACAAGCTGCAGTGGAAAATGCGTGAACACGTGGCTGACCACGCCAGCCCTGCGATGCCAGCGCACAACGCCCTTCAGCGCAGGCGCCTGCTTGCGCGCTGCTTCGTCGTCCTGCGCAGATATCCAGTGTGAGCCCGGCACTTCGGTCATGCCGCCCAGCAGACCTTTTTCGGGACGGGTGCGGACCAGAAGTTCATCGCCGCGCGTAACGACGAAAGCCGCGCCGCGCCGCAACTCGCCCGATTTCTTCTGCGCTTTGCGCGGAAACGTCTCCTGATCGCCACGCGCGCGCGCCGCGCAGCCATCGTCGAGCGGGCACAGCGCGCAGGCCGGCTTTTTTGGCGTGCAGATCGAGGCGCCGAGATCCATCAGCGCCTGCGCGCTATCGCCGGCGCGAGAGTCGACGTCGCCGGCGCGTGACTCCACGTCGCCGGCGCGAGACTTCTCGTCGCCGGCGCGAGACCCCTCGTCGCCGGCGCGGGCTTCCCCCAGCAATGTCGTCGCCAGTTGTTGGATCAGTGGCTTCGCCCGCGGCAAGGGATCATCGACCGCGAACAGCCGCGACACCACGCGCTCGATATTGCCGTCGACCGGCATGGTCCGGCGGCCGAATGCGATCGCGGCGATGGCGGAGGCGGTGTATGGCCCGATCCCCGGCAGCGCGCGCAAGCCTTCCTCGGTATCCGGAAATTCCCCGCCGTAATCGCGCTGCACCGCCACGGCGCAGGCATGAAGGTTGCGCGCGCGGGAATAGTAGCCGAGCCCGGCCCACATCCTTAAGACATCGTCAAGCGAGGCGCGGCCCAGCGCCGCGACATCGGGCCAGCGCGCCAGAAATCTCTCGAAATAAGGCCCGACCGTTTTAACGCCGGTCTGCTGCAGCATGATTTCCGACAACCACACCGCATAGGGATCGGCGCGGCTTCCCGATAGCGGGCGCCATGGCAGCGCCCGGCGGTGGCGGTCGTACCAGTCCAGAAGCAGCGCGGGACGGTCGGCACCGTTTTGGGAGACGGATTGCTTCTTTATTTTCATTGCTGGAAAGTACCAGGGTGGTGCTCACGACTGGCTATGCCTCCTGAGATAGGCGGCTAACACCCAAGCAACCCGAGAGCCGCACTGAGGATGGAACCACGTCTCATTTTACGATCAGAATCGAGGCGTGACCAGCGGGTCTCGAGGTTGCAAGCTATAACGTATCGCGTTATAGCCTGCCATGATTCAGGGCTTTGCCGATTCCGAAACAGAATTGATCTGGTCCGGACGCCGGAGCCGAAAATTACCGCCGGACATCCAGAATGTCGCTTTGAGAAAACTGCGTCTTCTCAATCAGGCGCGGGTGTTGGGCGATCTTCGCGTGCCGCCCGGCAATCGTCTTGAGGCGCTGACGGCCGATCGGCAAGGGCAACATTCGATCCGGATCAACGATCAGTGGCGCATATGCTTTGTATGGGATGAAGGAGGACCGACACATGTCGAAATCGTCGACTACCACGTCTAAAGGCGGGCTCCTTCCCAATCCCCATCCCGGCGAGATCCTGCTTGAAGAATTCCTTAAGCCGATGGGACTCAGCCAGAACGCGCTGGCACGTGCCGTCCATGTCGTGCCACGCCGCATCAACGAAATCGTGCTGGGCAAGCGAGATATCACTGCCGACACCGATCTGCGGCTCGCCCGCTATTTTGGCCTGTCGGAAGGGTTCTTCCTTGGGCTGCAGATGGACTACGATCTGATGCAGCGGCGGCGCGAAATCGACCGTGATCTGAAAACCATCCGCCCCCGCGCGGCGTGACCGAAGACTGCCGGCGCCGAATGGTGGTGATATAGGAACCCATGGCCAAACCCGGTCCGATCTCGGCAAAGCCGCTTTCCGTCCTGCTCAGCGACGTCTTTTCCGACGCCTATGCCCGGCAGGGATTTGCGGCGCGCGAGCTGGTCACGCGCTGGGCTGAAATCGCCGGTCCCGAAATATCGGCCCATAGCGAACCTCTGAAAATCCAGTGGCCGCGGCCGGTGGAGGGACAACCCCAGGAGCCGGCGACGCTGGTGCTGAGGGTGGAGGGCCCGATGGCGCTGGAAATCCAGCACACCTCCGACGTCATCCTGGCGCGCGTCAACCGCTTCTTCGGCTGGAGCGCGGTCGGCCGGCTGGCGCTGCGGCAAGGGCCGTTGTCGCGCCGGGCGCGGCCCGCGGCCTCCCGCGCACCGGACGCCAAGAAGGTGGCGGAAGTCGCGGAAACCCTGTCCGCGGTCGAGGACGAGGAGTTGCGGGCCGCGCTGGCGCGGCTCGGTGCCTCGATCAAGCGAAATTGAGCCTGCCGCCAGGTCTGGCGTTGGTGGCCCGCCATTGCCACAATTGTCGTTTCAAGCTAGCGAACGCTTTCCTAGGGTTCTTTCGGCGTCAAAGCGCCAGTTCGGGAGCAGACCTTGATCATTACGCGCCGCGCCTTTACCGCCGCCCTGTCGCTGACCGGGCTTGCCGCTCTCGTTGGGTTCCCGCCGCTGCGCCTGATCGCAGACGCCATGGCGCAGGGCGCGGCCGATGTGGCCAAACCGGTGTCCCTGCCCGACATGGCGCTCGGGCCGGCCAACGCTCCGGTGACCATCACCGAATACGCCTCCATGACCTGCCCGCATTGCGCGGTCTTCAACGAAGCCGTGTTCCCGAAGATCAAGACGGCCTATATCGACACCGGCAAGATTCGCTACGTGTTCCGCGAATTCCCGCTCGACATCAAGGCCGCGGCGGGCTCGATGCTGTCGCGCTGCATCGCCAAGGACGATTCCGGAAAGTACTTCGCGGTCACCGACATGCTGTTCAAACAGCAGGGCGACTGGGTGATGAAGAACACCACCGAAACGCTGACGCGGATCGGCAAGCAGGCCGGGCTCAGCCAGCAGCAGGTCGAGGATTGCCTGAAGGACCAGGCGCTGCTCGACAAGATCGTCGCCGACCAGAAATACGCGTCCGAGGTGCTGAAGGTCAATTCGACGCCGACCTTTTTCCTCAATGGCGAGAAGATCAAGGGCGAGACCTCGTTCGAGGAATTCGACAAGCGGATCAAGTCATTGCTGAAGAGCTGATTCGCTGCCGCGGCGGAGCGGAACTTGAATATGGCCGCGTAACCCCGGAAAAAGCCTCAACAAAACCCTTGGGAAAAGCCCGGGGCGGCGGTTGCCCTCCGGCCCCGGCCTCGCCATTGTCGCTCCCATGAGGGTCGCCAAAAGCAACTCGCCCACACACCGACTTGCCTTCTATGGTATTGTCCCGGCAGGGAGATTCGCGCCCCGCCAACAGAGAATTTGTGCCGATGAAACTAACCCGCCTTCGCCTCCACGGTTTCAAGTCGTTCGTTGAACCCACTGATTTCGTGATCGAACCCGGCCTCACCGGGGTGGTCGGGCCGAACGGCTGCGGCAAATCCAATCTGGTCGAGGCGCTGCGCTGGGCGATGGGCGAGACCTCGCACAAATCGCTGCGCGCCGCCGACATGGATGCGGTGATCTTCGCCGGTTCCGGCAACCGTCCTTCCCGCAACCACGCCGAAGTGGTGATGACGATCGACAATTCCGATCGCACGGCGCCCGCGGCGGTGAACGACCGGGAGATGCTGGAAATCTCGCGCCGGATCGAGCGCGAGGCGGGCTCGGTCTATCGCATCAACGGCCGCGACGTGCGCGCCCGCGACGTGCAAATCCTGTTCGCCGATGCCGCGACCGGCGCGCGCTCGCCGGCATTGGTGCACCAGGGCAAGATCGGCGAGATCATTCAGGCCAAGCCCGAGCAGCGCCGCCGCGTGCTGGAAGACGCCGCCGGTGTCGCGGGGCTTCATGCCCGCCGCCACGAGGCGGAACTGCGCCTCAAGGCCGCCGAGACCAACCTCACCCGGGTCGAAGACGTCATCGGGCAATTGGCCGGACAGATCGACGGCTTGAAGAAGCAGGCGCGGCAGGCCATCCGCTACCGCGAAGTCGCCGCCAAGGTGCGCAAGGCCGAAGCCCTGCTGTTTCATATGCGCTGGATGGAAGCCCATGCCGGCGTGTCGGAGGCCACCGCAACCCACGACCTCAGCGTCCGCGAGATGGCCGAACGCACCCGCGAACAGGCCGAGGCGGCCCGTATCCAGGCGGTGCGCGCCTCCGAACTGCCGGCGCTGCGCGAGGCCGAGGCCCGCGCCGCGGCCGGATTGCAGCGGCTCACCAATGCGCGCGAAACCCTCGATCGCGAGGAAGAGCGCGCCAGGGAGCGCGTCGCCGAACTCGACCGCCGGCTGACGCAGTTTTCGGCCGACATTGCGCGCGAGCAGCAGCAGGCTTCCGACGCGCAAGCCGCGCTGCAGCGGCTCGACACCGAAGACACCGAGCTGAAAGACGAGATCAAGTCACGCGTCGAAAAGCGCAGCGGCGTCGATGGGCGGGTGTCCGAAGCCGAAGCCATATTGGCGGCCGCCGAGCGGCTATTCGCGGAGCTTACCACCGCGCTCGCCGACCTCACCGCCAGGCGCAATCAGCTTGAGGGGAACGTCCGGACCCACCGCGACCGGCTGGCGCGGCTCGATCAGGATATCGCCAATGTCGAGCGCGACGAGCAGAAGCTCGCGCAGGACACCAGCGGACTGGGCGATCTCACGGCGCTCACCAATGCCAGGGAGACCGCGCAACGGGCTTTGGCGCAATCGGAACTGGCGACGCAGACCAGCGAATTCAACCATGTCGCCGCGCGCCAAAAGCTGGAGGCCGCGCGCGCGCCGCTCAACGAAGCCGACAAGCGCGTCCAGCGGCTTGAGACCGAAGCGCGGACGATCTCGAAGCTCGTCAACGGCGAGACCAAGAATTTGTGGCCGCCGATCATCGACGGCATCACGGTCGCCAAGGGCTATGAGAAGGCGCTCGGCGCAGCCCTCGGCGACGATCTCGATGCACCCGTCGATCCCTCGGCGCCGATGCGCTGGACCCATGCCGGCGTGACCGAGGGCGATCCTGCGCTGCCGGAAGGCGTCGAAGCGCTCGCCGCCCATGTCCAGGCACCGATCGAGCTGAGACGGCGTTTGGCGCAGATCGGCATCGTCGCGCGCGAACGCGGCGCCGCGCTGGTGTCGCAACTCAAGACCGGGCAGCGGCTGGTTTCGCTCGAAGGCGACGTCTGGCGCTGGGACGGATTTGTCGCGGCGGCGCACGCGCCAACCGGCGCGGCGCGGCGTCTCGCCGAGCGCGCCCGTCTCGTCGACATCGAGAACGAACTGGAGCAGGCCCGCATCGACGCCGGCGCCAAGCGGCAGGCCCTCGAAGCCGCCGAAGCCGAGCTCAAGGCGGCCTCGGCGACGGAGGCTTCGGCGCGCGACGCCTGGCGCGCCGCCCAGCGCGAAGCCGATAGCGCGCGCGAACGTCATGCCGCGACCGAGCGCGAGATCAATCGCCACGCCGCACGGAAGTCGGCGCTGACCGAAGCCCACACCCGTCTCGCCGCGGACCGCAGCGAGGCCCAAGGCGCGCTGGAGAGCGCGCAAGCGGCGCTGGCCGAATTGCCCGCCAGTCTCGAGACCGAAACCAGGCTCGCCGAAGTTCGCACCGACATTGACGGTCATCGCCGCGTCGCGGCGCAGGTGCGGGCCGAAGCGCAGGCGCTGGCGCGCGAGGCTGAGCTCGCGGACCGCCGCCTGCAGGCGATCACGGCCGAGCGCAACGAGTGGCAAAACCGCAAGGCGAGCGCGGCCTCGCAAATCGAAACCATCGAAGCCCGCGTCACCGAGGTCAAAGCCGAACGCGCCGAGCTTGAGAATGCGCCGGCGATATTCGCCGAAAAGCGCCGTGCGCTGATCAGCGAAATCGAATCGGCCGAAAACGCCCGCCGCGTCGCCGCCGACGCGCTTGTCTCGGCCGAGAATGTGATGGCGGAAACCGACCGCGCCGCCAAGATTTCGCTCGAGGCGCTCTCCAGCGCACGCGAGGCCTGCGCCCGCGCCGAAGAACGCATGGACGGCGCCAAGCGCCGCCTGATCGACATCGAGCGCGAAATCCACGACATGCTGGAAGTCGAGCCGCAGGCCGTGGCAGGTCTCGCCGAGATCGAACCGGGCGCGGAACTGCCGCCGGTTGCCGAGATCGAGGAAAATCTCGAAAAGCTGCGCCGCGACCGCGAGCGGCTCGGCGCGGTCAATCTGCGCGCCGAAGAGGAATTGCGCGAGGTCGAAACCCAGCACACTTCGCTGACCACGGAGCGCGACGATCTGGTGGAGGCCATCAAGCGGTTGCGCCAGGGCATCCAGAGCCTCAACCGTGAGGCACGCGAGCGGCTGTTGACCTCGTTTGAGACCGTCAACGATCATTTCAAGCGGCTGTTCGTCGAATTGTTCGGCGGCGGCGAGGCCGCGCTGCATTTGATCGAAAGCGACGACCCGCTGGAGGCCGGGCTCGAGATCATCGCCAAGCCGCCCGGCAAGAAGCCGCAGACGCTGTCGCTGTTATCGGGCGGCGAGCAGGCGCTGACCGCGCTGGCGCTCATTTTCGCGGTGTTCCTCACCAACCCGTCGCCGATCTGCGTGCTGGACGAAGTCGACGCGCCGCTCGACGACCACAATGTCGAGCGGTTCTGCAACCTGCTGCACGAGATGACCGCGACCACCGAGACGCGCTTCATCATCATTACCCACAATCCGATCACGATGGCGCGGATGAACCGCTTGTTCGGCGTCACCATGGCCGAACGCGGCGTGTCGCAGCTGGTTTCGGTCGACCTCGAAGACGCGGTGAAGATTCTCGACCAGAACGTGGCGTAATCCTCAGCGTCATCCCCGGATGAGCGCATTCGCGCTCACTCGGGAGGAGCCGCGCTGTTGCGCGGCGTCTCGAAGGATGGGCCACGACCTCGGTCGCTATCCTTCGAGGCTCGCAAGTGCTCGCACCTCAGGATGACGACGTCCGATGACCCCGCCCGACCTCCCCGCCGAACTGAGAGCCGCGCTCGACGCGAAACTGCAAGGCCTGTCGCGAAATGACGCCGCCGAACGCGCGGCGCTGATCTCAAAGACCTACCGCGACGGCGGCAACTCCGGCGCGATTACGTCCGAGGCCGATGCGCTGGCCTATGCGCTGGCGCGGATGCCCGCGACCTATGCCGCGGTGAACGCGAGCCTGAACGCGCTTTGTGAGCTGAGGCCGGACTTCGCGCCGGCAAGCCTGCTCGACGTCGGTGCCGGACCGGGCACGGCGAGTTGGGCCGCGGCCGCGGCATTCGTCTCGCTGCAACGCTTTACGTCAGTGGATGCCAATACCGCCTTGCGCGCGCTGGCGCTCGATCTTGGCCGCGACAGTGCTCGCCTAAGGAAGATGACCTACCATCGGGGCGACGCCCGCGCTGCGCTCGCAGGCGCCGAGCCGGCCGATTTTGTAGTGGCGAGCTACATGATCGGGGAAATCGGCAAGGCGGAGCGAAGCGGGCTTGCTGAACAATTGTGGGCAAAAGCCCGCGACACGCTGCTCGTCGTCGAACCCGGCACGCCCGCGGGCTATGCGAGGATCCTCGCCCTGCGGCAACAATTGATCGCCTCCGGCGCCCATGTCGCAGCCCCCTGTCCCCACGACGGCACCTGTCCGCTCGCAGCACCCGACTGGTGTCATTTCACCCAGCGCCTGCCGCGGTTGCGCGCGCACATGAAACTCAAGGGCGCCGAGCTTCCCTTTGAGGATGAAAAATTCAGCTACGTCGCGCTGACGCGCACGCCGGCTGCGCGGCGCCCCGCCCGCGTGCTGGCGCAGCCCGTCGTCAGCAAGGTCGAAGTTTCAGCGAGGCTCTGCACCGCCGACGGCCTCAGCATCGCGAAAGTGCCGCGCCGCGACAAAACGGCCTATGCGCGCGCCCGGCGCTGGCGCTGGGGCGATGCGGCGATGGATCAAAGTTAACCCATTCCGCTCCTTATTGTTGAACTGTCCGCGCCTTGCGGCCGACCAAGCAGATACCCACCTCGTGACGGCTGCTGCGCGCCTTCAATTGCGTTAAGCTGCCCGCATTCGTCGTCCCATCAGGAGCTTATTGCCATGTCGACCGGCTGGATCGTTATCGGCGTCCTCGTCATTCTCGTTCTTTTCGCGCTCGGCGCGTATAACCGGCTGGTCGCGCTCAGCCAGCGCGTCGGCCAGGCCTTCGCCGACATCGACGTGCAGCTCAAGCAGCGCCACGACCTGATCCCGAACCTGGTCGAGACCGTGAAGGGCTATGCCTCGCACGAGCGAGGCACGCTCGACGACGTGATCAAGGCCCGCAACTCCGCGATGTCGGCGCAGGGCCCGGCGCAGGTATCGGCTGCGGAAAACCAGCTGAGCGGCGCGCTCGGCCGGCTGATCGCGCTGTCGGAGGCCTATCCGGATCTCAAGGCCAACGCCAACTTCCAGCAGTTGGCGAGCGAATTGTCCGACCTCGAGAACAAGATCGCCGCCAGCCGCCGCTTCTTCAACAACGCGGTTTCCGAATACAACACCGGCATCCAGCGGATGCCCGCCGCCTTGTTCGCCGGCATGTTCGGTTTCACCCGCAAGGATTTCTTCGATCTCGGCGCCTCCAGGACCGAAGTCGAGGCAGCGCCGCAGGTGAAGTTCTGAGGTGATGTCCATGCAATCCGGTCATTCCGGGACGTCGCAAAGCGACGGACTACGATGTGCAATTGCACATCGGAGAATCTCGAGATTCCGGGTTCGCGCCCTTGGCGCGCCCCGGAATCACGGTCTCTAGCAGAGCAGCACATCATGGCCGCGTATGGTCTTTACACGCATATCGCATCGAACAGATTTCGTTCGATGCTGCTGCTCGCCGGGCTGTTCGCGCTGGTCTATGTCATGGTTTATGCCGGCGCGCTGATCGCGGAAGTGATGATCGACGGCGGCGCGCCGGCCGATTATTATCTGGCGGCGGCGGCGCGCGACCTCCTCAAGGCGTTTCCCTACGCGACCGGCGCCGCGATTCTTTGGATCGTGATCGCCTATTTCTTCCATCAATCGATCGTCGACGCCGTTACCGGCGGGCAGGACGTGACGCGGAAGGAGCAACCTCGGCTTTATAATTTGCTGGAAAACCTCTGCATCTCGCGCGGCATCCCGATGCCGAAATTGAAGGTCATCGAGAGCGATGCGCTGAACGCCTACGCAACCGGGCTCAACCAGAGGCAATATGCCGTCACCGTCACCACGGGCCTCTTGAACGCACTCGATGATCGGGAGATCGAGGCGGTGCTGGGCCACGAACTCACCCATATCCGCAACGGCGACGTGCAGATGATGGTGATCGCGGTGATCATCGCCGGCGTGGTCGGTTTCTTCGCCGAGCTGCTGTTCCGGAGTTTTACCAACTTTGGCTACTATGGCGGCTATGGCGGCGGCTCGTGGTCATCTTCGTCGTCGTCCTCGTCTTCGTCTTCGGACAATAACCGAAAGAGTTCCGGCGGCGGCGCCGTCATTGTCATCATCGTCGCGATCGCCCTGATCGCGCTGGCCTGGCTGTTGTCGCAGCTGGTGCGCCTGGCGCTGTCGCGGTCGCGCGAGCTGCTCGCCGACGCAGGCTCGGTCGAGCTGACAAAGAATCCCGACGCCATGATCTCGGCGTTACGCAAGATCGAGAACCGCGGCGAACTTCCCGGCGCGACTTCGGCGGTGATGGAACTATGCCTCGACAATCCGCGCGAGGGGTTTGCCGACCTGTTCGCGACCCACCCTTCCGTGGACTCACGCGTCCAGGCGCTGGTCAAATACGCCGGCGGGCACGATCCCGGACCGCTGGCACTGCCATCGGATACCGCGGATGGGCCGGACGATCAGCCGCAGCCCTCAACCGGTGAAGTCACGCCGCCCCTGCCGAAGGGGCCCTGGAGCGATGCCACAGATCCTGCCGGCGCGTCACAAGGCCCTTCACAAGGCGCGTCACAAGGTCCTTGGGGCAACCCCGCCGGCCCGTGGGGCCGCCGCTGAGGCGCTGCCTCCCCTCCCCGGGGCCGCATTAACGACGCTGGCACGATTATCCCTAACCGTGGTCTAATGAATTGAATTCTCCCTTGTTTCTGCCATGTTCGCGCCCAAAGGAGGCGGGGGAAATGTTCCGATCGCGTGGGGGCACCCCAGCCGGTCGGGGATATGGGAACATGATCGGGGGCCGATACCGGTTTTCCGGAAACAGACATCTTGGTTTGTTCCCTTCAATCGGGAATGGCGCATAAGGGAAGTCCATGGCGAAGCCAGTAGTGATTGTGGTAGGCGCTGACAAAGGCGGGGTCGGCAAGACGACGGTCTCGCGAACCCTGCTGGATTATTTCAGCGCCAACAACGTGCTCACCCGCGCCTTTGATACCGAGTCTCCGCGCGGTACTCTGAAGCGCTTCCACCCCGATGCCACCGAGATCGTCGACATGACGACGACATCGGACCAGATGAAGATCTTCGATACGCTCAATTCAGTCGGCCCCTCGGTCACCGTGATCGACGTCCGCGCCGGCCTGTTGTCTCCGGCGCTCGCCTCGCTGCGCGACATCGGCTTTCTCGATGCCGCCAAATCCGGGCAGATCACCTTTGCCGTGTTCCACATCCTCGGCCCCTCGATCGCCTCGCTCGACGAGATCGCGGAAACCGCGAATTTCATGACCGGCGCGAAGTATTTCCTGGTGAAGAACTTCATCAACGATACCCAGTTCTTCCAGTGGGATCAGGCGACCTACAATTCGTATTTCCACCGCATCAAGGACGCCACCGAGCTCACCATCCCCAAGCTCAACGAAATGGCCTACGAACAGGTCGAGGTCGCATCCGTCCCGTTCCTCAAATTCGTGGCCAATAAAGGCCCGGGCGATGAAGCCGCGAACTATTCGTTCGTGCTGCGCGGTTATGTCCGCCACTGGCTGGCCAACGTCTGGAGCGAATTCGACCGCATCAAGCTGACCGATCTGGTCGGTTCCGGCAAATCCAGCACGCGCGGCGGCGAAAAATAATAGCACAGTTGCTATGATTGGGCTGGATTGGGCGGCGAATTCGCCCGATATAACGCGCCATGCGCGCCACGCCGGTTTACATCATCTGCTCGCCCCGTCCGCTGGTCGGCAAGACGCTGATCGCGCGGCTGTTGAGCGAATTTCTGTTGCTGAAGAACGGCACGGTCGCGGCTTTCGACGTCAATCTGAAAGAGCCGTCGCTATTGGAATATCTGCCGAAGATTACCGAAACCGCGGAGGTCGACGATACCTTCGGCAAGATGGCGCTGATGGACCGCCTGATCATCAATGACGGGATCGCCAAGGTGATCGATCTCGGCTTCCACGCCTTCGACGAATTCTTCAAGATGAGTGAGGAAATCGGGTTCATGAAGGAGGCTGCCCGGCGCGGCGTCTCGCCGATCGTCCTGTTCATCGGCGACACCGACCGTGTCTCGGCGCGCGGCTATCCCATGCTGCAACGCCAGATCCCCGCGACCTCCCTCGTCACCATCGACAACGAATATGTCGCGCGTGGCGAACTGCCGCCGGCTTTCGCGCAAGGAAGGGTCGTTCACATCGCAGCGCTACCGGTGTTTCTGAAGACCTATGTCGACCGGCTGACGTTCTCGTTCACCGAATACCTGCGTCACGAGAAGGATTCATCGACCGAACTGCATCAATGGATCCGCGAGAATTACCTCAGCTTCCGCGAGATCGAGCTGAATGTGATCCTGCAGGGGTCGTGATGTTTTCTCCCTCGCCCCGCATTTGCGGGGAGAGCGTTGGGGTGAGGGGCAGCCCTCCGCGAATTCCAAAGATGTGGTGAGAGCGGTACCCCCTCGCCCGAAATTCGGGCTCGCGAATTTCGACCTCTCCCCGCAAGCGGGGCGAGGTTAGAGAACCTCAATGCCCGGCGAACGCCATCAGCGTTCGCACCGGCACGTCCATCGCGCGCAGCTTCGCCGCGCCCCCGAGGTCCGGCAAATCGATGACGAAGCAGGCCGCGACCACATTGGCGCCGATCTGGCGCATCAGCTTGACCGCGCCCTCCGCGGTGCCGCCGGTGGCGATCAGGTCGTCGACCAGGATCACGCGCTCGCCGGGATGGATGGCGTCGGCGTGCATTTCCATTTCATCGAGCCCGTATTCCAGCGAGTAGGCGATGCGCACCGTGGTATGCGGCAGCTTGCCCCGTTTGCGGATCGGCACGAATCCCGCGGAGACCTGATGCGCCAGCGCGCCGCCGAGAATGAAGCCGCGCGCCTCGATGCCAGCCACCTTGTCGATCTTCGATCCGGCCCAGGGCTGCACCAGTTCATCGACGGCGCGGCGGAAAGCGCGCGCGTCGCCGAGCAGCGTGGTGATGTCGCGGAACTTTATTCCCGGCTTCGGATAGTCCGGAATGGTGCGGACGGTGGCCTTCAGATCGTATTCGGGAGTCATGGTCGTCTCTTTCTATTTCTTCCGTCATTGCGAGCCAACGGGTCGGCGCATAGCGCCGCCCGATGACAGGCTCCGCGCAATCCAGAATCGCGGGGAACGATGGATTGCTTCGTCGCAAGTGCTCCTCGCAATGACGTGTCCTCTCAATTCATCGGCACGCCGAGCCGGAACGCGTTCTCGACGATCCGCAGGCCCACTTCACCGCCGAGCGACATCAGCGATTCCGGGTGAAACTGCACGCCGCCGACCGGCAGGGTCTTGTGCTCGATCGCCATCGCGACGCCGTCCTCGGTGCTGGCGGTGACCTCGAGCACGTCGGGCATGCTGTCGCGTTCGACATAGAGCGAATGATAGCGGCCGATCACGATTTCATTGGGCAGGTTCTGCATCAGCCGTCCGCCGCGCACCTGGACGCGCGAGGGCCGTCCATGCGCCGGTTGCCGGAGCTGGCCCAGTCGGCCGCCGAAATATTCTCCGATCGCCTGCACGCCGAGGCATACGCCAAAGATCGGCAGCTTCCTGCCCAGCGCCGCATCGATCGTCTTGGAGATGTCAAAATCTTCCGGCCTCCCCGGCCCCGGCGAGAGCACCAGGAGATCGTAGCGCTCGGTGTCCAGCATTTGCCGGGCATGAATATATCGCACCACCGTCACGCTGGCACCGACCTGGCGAAAATAATCCGCCAGCATATGGACGAAGCTGTCGTCATGATCGATCAGCAGCACCCGCTTGCCCGAGCCGGTCGCATCCGGCGCGAACGCCGAAAGCGGCTTCGGCGGATCGCCGCGCAACGCCTGAAACAGCGCGGCCGCCTTGACCTGGCATTCGCGATCCTCGGCGGCGGGATCCGAATCAAACAGGCAGGTGGCGCCGACCCGCACCTCGGCGAGGCCGTCCTTCATCCGGATGGTGCGGATGGTCAGCCCGGTATTGATGCTGCCGTCGAAATTCACAACCCCGATCGCGCCGGCATACCAGCGCCGCGACGAGCGCTCATTGTCCTCGACGAACTGCATCGCCCATAATTTCGGCGCACCGGTCACGGTCACCGCCCAGGCATGGGTGAGGAACGCATCGAGCGAATCGAAGCCGGGCCGCAACATGCCCTCGACATGATCGACGGTGTGGAACAGCTTCGAATAGGTCTCGATCTGACGCCGCGCCAGAACCTTGATCGTGCCGGGGACGCAGACCCGCGCCTTGTCGTTGCGGTCGACGTCGGTGCACATATTGAGTTCGAATTCGTCCTTCTCCGAATTCAGCAGTTGCCGGATCTGCTCGGCGTCGCCGATCGCGTCGACGCCGCGGGCGATGGTGCCGGAGATCGGGCAGGTCTCAACCCGCCTGCCGTCGGAGCGCACGAACATTTCGGGCGATGCCGACACCAGGAATTCGCCGTCGCCGAGATTCATCAGCGCGCCATAGGGCGACGGATTGATCCGGCACAGCCGCTGGAACACCTCCGCCGGCGAGCGCCCGCAAGGTTCGGCAAACAATTGCCCCGGCACCGCCTCGAACAGATCGCCGCGCGCGAACGCGGCGCGCGCGGTCTCGACGGTGGCCTGATATTCACCCGGCGCGTGATCGGAAAATCCCTGCCGCGGTGTCTTCGCATAGACGCTGTCAGGGGTGTCTCGCGGCAGGCCTTCCGACGATTTGCCGTTCCAGGCGAAATCGTAGCTCAGGACCACGCCGCGCCCGGTGGCGCGGTCATAGGCGAGCAGGCGATCGGGCACATACAGCACGATGTCGCGCTGGTCGCTATCGCGCGCGCGCTTCTGCGCCAGGTCTTCGATCTGGAACACCAGATCATAGGCGAACGCGCCGAACAGGCCGAGCAGCGGATCGTCATTGCCGCCGAACGCCGCCACGAGATCGCGCACCAGCGACATCACGCTGGCGCGTCGGGTGCGCTGATCTTCGTCCACCGGCGCAGGCCCACGCAGGATATGACCGGCGAGACGGCTTGCGCTCTTCTCGGTGACGACGACGCAGGGCTCACGGAGCACCTCGCCGAGGAAGGCGATCAGGACTTCGCCGCGCGCATTCAGCGCATCGAGCGAAAAGTCCGATCCCGTGGTTTGCAACTGCAAGGGCGGATCGCAGAAGCCGAGGTCGAAACTCTCGTAGCGGCCCGGCACCGTGGTCCCCGACGACAGCACCACGCCGCGGCGGCGATCGAGCATGTCGATCAGGTCATCGAGCCGGTTGGCGCCGCCTGAAAATTGCTCCACCGACCGGGTGATCGCGAGCCCGCCATGGGTACGATATTCGATGCGTTCGGCCAAGGAGAAGACTGTCCTGTTCATGTGATCCTCTTACGAAACTTGCCGAGGGAACGCCACACAGGACAAACAAAAGGCCGTCGCGCTGCGATGACGGCCTCTGACGATCTGGGAAAATGAAATCGCACCGGCCACCCCCTAGAAGGTGGGCCACCAGAGACGGGTTTTGCGGACGGCGGTGCTCATGGGCCACGTAAACACCATGGCAGGGCCGGGACGTCAAGGGACGCGCCGTTCGCCGCGGGAGGTATCGTTCCCTCCCCCTTGTGGGAGTGCGTTAGGGAGCGAAGGTGATCTCGCAGGACAGCGGAGCTCGTGATACCACCCTCTCACACCTCGTGCTCCACCTCTCCCCCTCAAGGGGGAGAGAGCAGAGCGTGCGCCCCCGACGGATTGTAGATCGCTCGCCTAACCCCGAAAACATGCTTAGGATTCAGCCAGGATTTCGAGAAGCGAAGCAGCGGGAGACGCTCGATGCCATTGCAGGCGCTGGGATATGTCGGGTTCGGCTCGGCCGCGCTCGACGATTGGCGGCAGTTCGGAACCGGACTGGTCGGCTTGCAGACGGTAGAGCGGAGCCCCTCCTTGCTGGCGTTCCGGATGGACGACCGCAAGCAGCGCATCGTCGTCGACCGCGCGATGCCGGACGGCGAGCGTTTCTTCGGCTGGGAAGTGGCCGGTGCCGACGCGCTGGACGCGCTCGCGGCCCGGCTGGAACGGGCGCGGGTCGATGTCACGGCCGAACCGCGGACATTGGCCGATAACAGGCGGGTGCGCGGCCTGATTTCGTTCCGCGATCCCGCTGGCAATCGTCTGGAAGCGTTTTATGGCGCCGCGATCGACGACACGCCCTTCAGCCCCGGCCGTTCGATCTCCGGTTTCCGCACCGGTCCGCTCGGCCTTGGCCACGCCGTGCTGACGGTGAAGGACATCAGTGCGGTGATGCCGTTCTATGTCGACGTGCTCGGCTTCGGGCTTTCCGACTACATGCAGAAGCCGTTTCGTGCCTACTTCTTTCACATCAATGCGCGGCATCACAGCCTCGCCTTGATCGAGACCGGCAAGAACGGCATGCATCATCTGATGGTCGAACTGTTTTCGCTCGACGATGTCGGCCAGTCCTACGACGTCGCCTTGAGCGAACCCGACCGCGTCAGCGTCACGCTCGGCCGTCACACCAACGATCTCATGACGTCGTTTTACGCCAGGACGCCGTCCTCATTCATGGTGGAATGCGGCTGGGGCGGCCGCGAGATCGATCCCGCGACCTGGCAACCGTCCGAATTGCAGGACGGCCCGAGCCTGTGGGGACATGAACGCGTCTGGCTGCCGCCCGCCGACCGCGAAATGGCGCGCCAGATGCGGATGCTGGCGGCCGCCGCCGGCCTGCGGGCGCCGGTTCAGGTCATGGAAGGGAATTACAAGCGGATGTCGGGGGCCTGCCCGTGGTGGGATGGGGTGAGCGGCAAAAGCTGACAGCCGCGCATGCGTTCGGTCATCCTCATGGTGAGGAGGCGCTTGCGCCGTCTCGAACCCATGAGGCCCCGCTCTCATCCTTCGAGACGCGGCGAAGACGCCGCTCCTCAGGATGAGGACACCCAGCTCACCCGAGATGCTTCTTGAAAAATTCCGTGGCGCGGCCCCAGGCGAGTTCCGCCGCCTTGCGATCGTGCACCGACATGCGCTGCTCGTTGACGAAGGCGTGCTCGGCGTCATAGCGAAAAAGCTCGAGCGACTTGCCAGCTTGCTTCATGGCCTTCTCAAAGGCATCGACCACCTGCGGCGTGCACCAATCGTCCTTGTTGGCGAAATGCGCCTGCAGCGGAATCTTCACGTCCGCGGGCTTCGCCGCCGCCTCCGGCGGAATGCCGTAGAAGACCACGCCCGCGGTCAGTTCGGGTATTTTGGTCGCGCCAATGATGGTCACCGCGCCACCGAGGCAGAACCCGGTCAAGCCGACCTTGGCGCCGTTCCGGCCAAGATATTGCGCGGCGCCGCGAACCGTCTGCGTGGTCGCGTCCATGAAATCGAGCGAGTTCATTTCTTTGCCGGCGGCGTCGGTGTCGTGATACGGCACCACCTTGCCCTTGTAGAGATCGGGCGCCAGCGCGTCGAAGCCGGCCACCGCGAAGCGGTCACACAGTCCCTTGATCTGGTCCTGGAGCCCCCACCATTCCTGGATCACGACCACGCCCGGCGCGTTGCCACGCGCGGCGTTGGCGAGATAACCGCTGGCGTCCTTGCCGTCCGGACGCTTGAACGAGATGCTGGTGCCCATGGATTCCTCCGGTGATCTTTTTGAACTGGCCGATCGCGGCCATTCTGTCCGCTGTGCGACCGGGAAGCAATCGGCTGCTAATCAGCAATGCCTCAGCTTAACCTCGCCCCGCTTGCGGGGAGAGGTCGGATCACATCACAGATGTGATCCGGGTGAGGGGGTACCGCCCTCACAACATTTTCAGGACTCGCGGATGGCAAGAGCCCCTCACCCCAACCCTCCAAGAGCGAGCTTCGCTCGTCTCGACCCCGCAAGCGCGGGGCGAGGGAGAAAAGTCAGTGCGCGTCAGCCCAGACCTTCTTCTTGGTGAAGTACAACAGCCCGGTGAGCAGGATCAGGAACACGAAGACCTGCATCCCAAGCCGCTTGCGCGCCTCCATATGCGGCTCCGCCGCCCACATCAGGAACGTGCTGATGTCCTTGGCGTATTGCTCGAGCGTCGCCGGCGACCCGTCGTCATAGGTGACCTGACCGTTGCTCAGCGGCTGCGGCATCTTGATGGCATGGCCCGGGAAATATTTGTTGTAGTAGGCGCCCTCGGGAAGGGTGAAACCCGCAGGCGTCTTTTCATAGCCCTCCAGCAGCGCAGTGACATAATTCGGTCCCTGTTCCTGGAACTGGCTGAAGAAGTCGATGATGAACATCGGGAAACCGCGCTCGTAAGAACGCGCCTTCGCGATCAGGGACAGGTCGGGAGGCAGACCGCCGCCATTGGCGACCCGCGCCGCCTGCTCGTTGGGGAATGGCGAGGGGAAATAATCGGCGGGCCGGCCGGGCCGCTCGAACATGTCGCCCTGATCGTTCGGGCCGTCCTTGATCTTGTATTCGGAGGCGAGCGCCGCCACCTGCGCGGTCGAATAGCCCGGCCCGCCGGGATCGGCGAGATTACGGAACGCAATATACGACAGGCCGTGGCAGTTGGAGCAGACTTCCTTGTAGATCTTCAACCCGCGCTGCAGCGACCCGCGATCGTAAGTACCGAACGGGCCGGCAAACGACCATTTTTGCGACGGCGGCGTTTCCTGCTCCTCGGCGCGGGCATTCTGGGCGCTACCGGCGAACAGCGCGCCTGCGAGCGCCAGCATGACCACCGTCGACACCGTGGCCGATTTGCTGCCGTACTTCGCGAGCACATCGGCGGCGATCGAGTTGGGGACCGGCCTCGGCTTTTCGATCCGGCTCAACAGCGGCAGCAGGATCAGGAAATAAGCGAAGTAGCAGAACGTCAGGATACGCGCTGCAATGACGTAGATGCCTTCGGGCGGCTGCGCGCCGAGATAACCCAGGAGCACGCAGACGACGACGAAGATCCAGAAGAACTGCTTCGCCAGCGGACGATATTTGGACGAGCGCGTCTTGGCGGTATCGAGCCAGGGCAGGAACACCAGCACGATGATCGCCGCGAACATCGCGATCACGCCGGCAAGCTTGTTCGGGATCGAGCGCAGGATCGCGTAGAACGGCAGATAATACCATTCCGGCACGATATGCGCCGGCGTCACGCCGGGATTGGCAACGATGTAGTTGTCGGAGTCGCCGAGATAGTTCGGCATGTAGAAGATAAACCACGCGTAGAACAGCAAGAAGCAGGAGAGCCCGAACGCATCCTTCATGGTCGCGTAGGGCGTAAACGGCAGGGTATCTTTTTCCGTTTTGGCCTCGACGCCGGCCGGATTGTTCTGCCCCACGACATGCAGCGCCCAGACGTGCAGCACCACCACGCCGGCGATCACGAACGGCAAGAGATAGTGCAGCGAGAAGAAGCGGTTCAGCGTCGGATTGCCGACCGAGTAGCCGCCCCACAGCAGGGTCACGATGCTATCGCCGACATAGGGAACCGCGGAGAACAGGTTGGTGATGACGGTGGCACCCCAGAAGCTCATCTGGCCCCACGGCAGCACATAGCCCATGAAGCCTGTCGCCATCATCAGGAGGTAGATGATGACGCCGAGAATCCACAGCACCTCACGCGGCTCCTTGTACGACCCGTAATACAGGCCACGGAACATGTGGATGTAGACGGCGAGAAAGAACATCGACGCGCCGCTGGCGTGCATGTTGCGCAACAGCCAGCCGTAGTTCACGTCGCGCACGATGCTTTCGACCGACTTGAAGGCGAGATCGGCACTCGGCGTGTAGTGCATCGCCAGGACGACGCCGGTGACGACCTGCACCGCCAGCATCATCGAAAGAATGGCGCCGAAGGTCCACCAATAGTTCAGGTTGCGCGGCGTCGGATAGGCCACGAACGAGGAATGCATGAAACCCAAAATCGGGAGACGCCGTTCAATCCACTTCAGGGCAGGATTTGTCGGCTGGTAGTCGGATGGTCCGCTCATGATGCGATCCTAGGGAAGGAAGACGACGCGACGGGCTCAAGTCTCGGATATCGGATCCGAGGCTCAGCCGATCTGGATTTTGCTATCGGAAAGGAATTGATAGGGCGGCACTGGCAGGTTGGCAGGCGCGGGTCCCTGGCGAATGCGGCCGGAGGAGTCGTATTGCGAACCATGGCAGGGGCAGAAGAAGCCGTCGTAATTGCCCTCATGGGCGATCGGGATGCAGCCAAGGTGGGTGCAGATGCCGATCACAACGAGCCATTGATCGTGACCTTCCTTGACCCGCGCCTGATCGGACTGCGGATCGGGAAGGCTCGAGACCTGCACGCTGCGGGCCTCGTCGATCTGCTTCTTGGTACGGTGGCTGATGTAGATCGGCTTGCCCCGCCAGAACACCTTGATGTCCTGCCCTTCGGCGATCGGCGCCAGATCGACTTCGATCGGCGCGCCGGCCGCGATCGTCGAGGCGTCCGGATTCATCTGGGAAATGAACGGCCACGCGGCCACTCCGCCGACGGCTGCGGCAGCTCCCGTTGCAACAAAGAGGAAATCACGGCGTGTCGTATCCGCCGAAGACGCTGTCGTCACGATTCCAAACCCTTTCTCGGCTGCAGCCGGTGGAACCGCCCCAGGCAACGCTTAAACGACACCCAGGGAGGCTGCCGGCGCCCGCGTCCCCCGCGGCGGCAGAAAGACCCCTTTTGCCCACCCAATCGGGCGGAACAAGGAGTCCAGAATCGTTCTATTGGCACCCTTGCCGGACGAGCGCAAGCCCGCTATCGGCTGGCCAGCGTGCAATGCACTAATTCCGCGCGGAGCGATGATTTATCCGGACATTTCGCGGGGGAGACCCGAAGGGCCGTCACAGAATGCAGATTGCGCTTTTTCAGCCCGACATCCCCCAGAATACCGGGACGATTCTCCGACTTTGCGCCTGCATGGACGTGGCGGCCCATATCATCGAGCCCGCCGGTTTCCCGGTATCCGACCGCAATTTCCGCCGGGCGGGCATGGATTATCTCGACCAGGTGAGCTTGATGCGCCACGACTCATGGTCAAAATTCGACCAATGGCGTAACGAAAGGAACTACCGGCTGATCCTTTTCACCACCAAGGGTGTGAGCTCTTATCTTGATTATCACTATGACTTGAACGACATCCTGCTGTTCGGGCGGGAAACCGCTGGCGTCCCTGACGAAGTCGCCGCCGCAGCCGACGCCCGGCTGGTGATCCCGATCAAGAAGGGCCTGCGATCGCTCAATATCGCGATGGCGGCCGCGATGGCATTGGGCGAGGCGCTGCGGCAAACCAGCGCTCCGATTCCGACGTTCGCAAATGATCGCGGCGACCTCTGATGCGAACTTCGGAATCATCAGGGAGCACTGGTAACCTAATGTTTTCTGGTGCGGTTTTTGAATTTGAAGCTCCTATGACGAGGTTGCAGCGACACTGATAGGAACTTCAAATTCACCGCACCAGTCCCGGGACCAGCCCGCGGGGTCAGGCATTGTAAATGGATATTTCCGTGATCGAAGAACGCAAGGCGCGCGCGAAGGCGTGGTTCGAGCGCTTGCGCGACGACATCTGCGCGGCCTTCGAGCGGCTGGAAGACGACGCGCCGGCAACGCTCTATTCAGGCAGTGCCGGGCGCTTCGTGCGCACCCCCTGGGACCGTACCGACCATACCGGCCGGCCCGGCGGCGGCGGCGTGATGTCGATGATGCACGGGCGGTTGTTTGAAAAAGTCGGGGTGCATTGCTCGACGGTGCACGGCGAATTCGCGCCCGAATTCCGGACACAGATTCCCGGCGCCGCCGAGGATCCCGCCTTCTGGGCCTCGGGCATTTCGCTGATCGCGCATATGCGCAATCCGAACGTCCCCGCGGTGCATATGAACACCCGCTTCGTCGTCACCACCAAGGCGTGGTTCGGCGGCGGCGCGGATCTGACGCCGGTGCTGGACCGGCGTCGGACCCAGGATGATCCCGATACGATCGCCTTTCACGCCGCGATGCGGGCCGCCTGCGACGCTCACGCGGCGGTAGCGAGCTACGAAAAATACAAGAAATGGTGCGACGAATATTTCTATCTGCCACATCGCAAGGAAGCGCGCGGCATCGGCGGCATCTTTTATGACTGGCACGATTCGGGCGATTGGGACGCCGACCTCGCCTTCACGCAGGACGTCGGCCGCGCCTTCCTGAAAATCTATCCCGAACTGGTCAGGCGCAATTTCGACACGCCGTGGAAGGAGGCCGACCGCGAGGAGCAATTGATCCGGCGCGGGCGTTACGTCGAATTCAACCTGCTCTACGACCGCGGCACCATCTTCGGGCTGAAGACCGGCGGCAATGTGGATTCGATCCTGTCGTCGATGCCGCCGGAAGTGAAGTGGCCGTAGGCGACAGTGTCATTCCGGGACGATGCAAAGCATCGAGCCCGGAATCTCGGGATTCCCCGATGCGCATCTGAGGTCTGGTGCTTAACCCTCCGACCACCGAGGCTAATAACGCGACAAACGCCACCAGCAGCAGCTGGACGACCGAAATGTCGGCAAAGCCGGAAACGAGGTTCACGGCCTGTCGTCGCGGGTAAATCGTGCGATGGTTTGGTCGGCGATGGCTTTGAGCGCCGGCTCATCGAGCGGGAAATCCGCCGCGAGCCAGGCGTCCTCGGCCAAGGCAAGCGCCTGTCCGAGCCGTGGGCCCTGGGCAATGCCGCGCGCGATGAAATCGGCGGCCTTCAGTGGAAATTTCGGCGCGCTCCAGCGTTCCGGCAGGGTGGCCAGCTCCCGCCACGCCGCCGCATCGGTGTTGCCGCCCGACCGCGCCCAGGCCAAGAGCAGCCGGTCGCGGTAGCGATCTTCGCCAAGCCGATAAAGCCGCCGCCGCGCGGTGGCTTCGTCCATGCCGGCGAGCCGCCACCAGCGATGGCCCATGGAATCGAGCGCCTTTGTCTCGGCATTGGTCAATCGCAGGCGCATCGCCACCCGTTTGGCATCCTCGGTCACGGCGACCGCGAGCGCGCCAAGCCGGCGCACCGGGTCCGGCGCAAGTCCCAGCGCGCGCTCCGATGAAATCATGGCCCTGAACGGCCCGGTATAGGCGACGCCGCCGAAGATCGGCAGCAGCAATCCGCCATCCACCATCGCCGCGACGGCGCCGGCCGCGCCTTCCGCGACCATCAGCTTCAGCATCTCCAGGCGCACGCGCTCGGCCGAGAGCGCCGCAAGGCCTGCTCGGCAACCGATACATGCGAGGTATCCGGCGCGATCGGGTTGACCTTCGCCGTAGGCGGCGTGAATGCGGAAAAATCTGAGGATGCGCAGGTAGTCCTCAGCGATCCGCTGGCTCGCTTCTCCGATGAAACGCACGCGTTTTGCCGCGATGTCGTCCAGTCCGCCGACGTGATCGTGCACGCGGCCTTCGGCGTCGACCGACAGGCCATTGATGGTGAAGTCGCGCCGCTCCGCATCACGCACCCAGTCGCGGCCGAACGCGACCTTCGCCTTGCGGCCGAAAGTCTCGGTGTCCTCACGCAACGTCGTGACCTCGAACGGATGCGCATCGATCACGAGCGTCACGGTGCCGTGTTCGATACCCGTCGGCACGCTCTTGATACCGGCCGCCTTGGCGCGGCGGATCACTTCGGCGGGCAAGGCGGTCGTCGCAATATCGACGTCGCCTAGCGGAATCTGCAAGAGCGCGTTGCGGACCGCGCCACCGACCACGCGGGCTTCTTCGCCGTCGCCGTTCAGCAACTTCAGCACGCGGGCCGCCGGACCGGATTTGAGCCAGGGCGCGTTATCGAGCACCCGCGCGTCACTCATTTCTCAACTCCGGGAACCAGCGTGCCGTTCTCGATATGCGCGGGAATGTACGTCGAATGCGGCGGCGCGCCGGAGAATTGCGCGAGCAGGATGAAACTGGCCACCACCAGGAGCAGCGAGCCGAGCAACAGTTTGGCGACAATGTTGACCGGCCAGGACGATTGCACCAGCAATCCGGAGCGGGTCGCGATCAGAAACAGCGCATACACCGCGAAGGGAATGAGGAAAATTCCGATCTCGGTGAAGGCCGGACGGATCATGGCAGGCAAATCCGTTCGTACAGCACGCGCAGAATTCCCGCCGTGGCGCCCCAGATATAGCGGTCCTCAAAGGGCATGGCGTAGTACGAGCGCTCCATGCCGCGGAATTCCTTGCTGTGCATCTGGTGGTTTGCCGGATTCATCAGGAACGCCAGCGGGACCTCGAACGCATCGTCCACTTCCGACTGGTTGATGCGCAGCTTGAAGCCTGGTCTTACCCGCGCCACCGTCGGCAGGATTCGAAATCCGAAGCTGGTTCCGTACAGATCGAGATAACCGACGGGATCGACGAATTCCCGCTGAAGGCCGATCTCTTCCTCGGCCTCGCGCAACGCCGTATCGAGCGGGGAGGTGTCCGTCGCATCGATCTTGCCGCCCGGAAACGAGATCTGGCCGGCGTGATCGTTGAGGTGGGCGGCGCGCTGCGTCAGCAGCACGGTCGGTTGCGGATGCTCCACCACCGCGACCAGCACCGCCGCGGGGCGGATCGGCTGCTCGCGCGCCAGGATCTCCAGCATCCGGTCGGTGCCCTGATCCCCGCTGGCGGGAATGAGGCTGGGATCGCTCAGGCCTGCGGGAACGTCGAAGCGCAGCCGCGCACGGGCCCGATCGAAAAATTCCGCTGAGCTGATCGCAGCGGGATCGCTCCTCAACATCGCCTCGTTCAAAGCGCGCCCCTCACCTGCTCCGCATCCGCCATCGCAAAGAATTCGCCAGCGGACGCGACCCCGAACATCCGACGGCCATCGACCACCCGCTCCTCGCCCATGTCAACCAGATCGTAGTAGAGCGCGCGGGTGACCTTGGCCCAAAGGTCGGCGCGGACGTGAAGATAGGGCGTAAGGCCGCCGTCGGCGGCGGCATCGAACCGCAGCCGGTGCGCCTGGTCGCACACCACCCAATCGTCGACATTGGTGCGGAAGCGCAAGAGCCGGCCCCTTTTATCGTGCTCCCTCAGCATCTCGACGGCCAGAAACGGCGCGTCGTCGACGCGGATACCGACCTTCTCCACCGGCGTCACGAGAAAGTGCTTGCCGTCCTCGCGCTTGAGGATCGTTGAAAACAGGCGGACAAGCGCGGGCCGCCCGATCGGCGTCCCCATATAATACCACGTACCATCACTGGCGATTCGCATGTCGAGATCGCCGCAGAACGGCGGATTCCACAAATGCACCGGGGGCAGCCCCTTTCCGGTCGCGCTGGCGTGGGCGGCGTCCCTGGCCGCGGCCGTCAGTCCTTCCAGACCTTGATCGGGTTTCTGCCCTTGCTTCGCCATTGTTTGCCTTGAGTCTGACCGCCTCGGATTGGCACGATTGGTGCAAGTCTTGCGGCGTGCGCCTTGGACGAGTTCCGCCCGTCATATCCCGGAACAAGTCGCCACATCGTGATGCCGTTCATACCCCGAAATGCCGATATTGTGGGGATAGTTTAATTCAACGAATACATGACCTTCGCATAAGTTTAGCATGGGGTTCATGGCATGACGACGCAATCGGCGGCGTTTCGGGCAAGAGTGACAGCTTAAGACGAGCGAGAGTTTAAGACGAAGGAGAACGGAATGGCTGGCGCGGACAGTGTCGAAAAAATCGAGGACGTCGTTGTCCGCTCGGCCGAACAGGTCGCCGGTCAAATTCGCGCGGCCAAGGAAGCCATCTCCACTGTCATCTTCGGTCAGGACCGGGTGATCGAGAATACGCTCGTGACGATCCTGTCGGGCGGTCACGCGCTTCTGATCGGCGTTCCTGGCCTTGCCAAGACCAAACTGGTCGAAACCTTGGGCATTACGCTCGGGCTGGACGCCAAACGCATCCAGTTCACGCCGGACCTGATGCCATCGGATATCCTGGGCGCCGAAGTGCTGGACGAGAGCAGTTCCGGCAAGCGGTCGTTCCGTTTCATCTCCGGACCGGTATTCGCGCAGCTGTTGATGGCCGACGAAATCAACCGCGCCAGCCCGCGCACCCAATCGGCGCTGCTGCAGGCCATGCAGGAACAGCACATCACGGTTGCGGGCGCGCGCCACGATTTGCCGAAGCCGTTCCATGTGCTGGCGACGCAAAATCCGCTGGAGCAGGAGGGCACCTACCCGCTGCCGGAGGCGCAGCTTGACCGCTTTCTGATGGAAATCGACGTCGATTATCCGGATCGCGAGGCCGAGCGGCGGATCCTGTTCGAAACCACCGGCGCGGAAGAGACGCTGGCCAAGGCCGCCATGAACGCCGAAATTCTGATCACGGCGCAGCGGCTGGTGCGGCGGCTGCCGGTCGGCGATTCCGTCGTGGAAGCGATCCTCTCGCTGGTGCGCTCCGCGCGTCCGGGTCCGGAAGGCGGCGAGGCCGGCAAGCTGATCGCCTGGGGACCGGGCCCCCGCGCCAGCCAGTCGCTGATGCTCGCCGTACGCGCCCGCGCGTTGCTCGACGGGCGTCTGGCACCCTCGATCGACGACGTGCTCGATCTGGCCGAGCCGGTTCTCAAGCACCGCATGGCGCTGACGTTCTCCGCCCGCGCCGAAGGCCGCACCATTCCCGACGTAATCAAACAATTGAAGACGCGGATCGGTTGATGGCCGCGGGTACCGAGCACGCAGCCAGGGAGATCGTAGCAATCCGACGTGCCGATGGCGAAAGCCGAACGCTCGCCGCCTCGCTGCCGCGCCTTGTGCTCGAAGCTCGCCGCATCGCGGCCAATGTCATTCACGGCCTGCACGGACGGCGGCGCGCCGGCGCGGGAGAAAGCTTCTGGCAATACCGCCGCTTCGTTTCGGGCGAACCATCGCAGAGCGTCGACTGGCGCCGCTCGGCGCGCGACGACCATCTCTATGTCCGCGAGCAGGAATGGGAGGCCGCGCACACGGTTTGGCTGTGGCCGGACCGATCGCCATCGATGGCGTTCGCGTCGAGGCAGGCGCGCGACAGCAAGCTGGAACGCGCCCTGATCGTGACATTTGCGCTGGCCGAGCTTTTGGTCGCCGGCGGCGAACGCGTCGGCATTCCCGGCCTGATCAATCCCACCGCCAGCCGCAGCGTCATCGACAAGATGGCGCAGGCGATGCTGCATGACGACGCGGCGCGGCCCAGTCTGCCGCCATCCTTTGTGCCGTCGGCGCTCGCCGAAATCGTGGTGCTGTCGGATTTCTGGTCGCCGATCGGCGAAATCCGAAGCATGCTTGCCGGATTGTCGGCGTCCGGCGCGCACGGCACGCTGATCCAGATCGTCGATCCGGCGGAGGAAAGCTTTCCCTATTCCGGCCGGGTCGAGTTTGTCGAGCCCGAAGGCGGCGACGTCATCGTCGCCGGACGCGCGGAAAAATGGGCCGACGACTACGTTGCGCGCGTGGCGCTTCATCGCGAGCAAATTCGCAGCGAGACCGGCAAGCTCGACTGGCTGTTCTCGACCCACACCACCAGCCGTTCGGCCGCCGAACTGCTTCTGTTCCTGCACTCGGGCATGATGGTAAGCAAGGGCAGCGTACGCGCCGCAACCGTCAAAGCGGGGCGCGGCGCATGATCGCAGGCCTGCCGCTCTCATTCGCCGAACCGGCTTTGCTGCTGGGCCTTTTGAGCCTGCCCTTGCTGTGGTGGCTGCTGCGGGTGATGCCGCCGCGGCCGAAGCGGATCGAGTTTCCGCCGACGCGGCTGTTGTTCGACATCGCGCCCAAGGAAGAAACCCCCTCGCGTACGCCGTGGTGGCTGACCGCGATCCGCCTCGCCGCCGCTGCGCTTCTTATTCTTGCGGCAGCGGGACCGATCTGGAATCCGCAAACCGGGGCCGCCGGTTCGAGCGCCCCGCTGGCGATCCTGCTCGACGACGGCTGGAGCGCGGCCTCGAGCTGGGATGCAAGGGTAAAGGCCGCGGACGAATTGATCGCCAATGCCGACAGCGACCGGCGCGGTGCAGCCCTCATTCCGCTCTCCGAGCCCACACGTGACATCACGATCATGCCGGGCGGCACGGCGCGCGTGGCGTTGCGCCAGCTTGCGCCCAAACCCTATTCGATCGAGCGGGTCGAAACCCTCGCCTCGATCGAGCGCTTTCTCAAGGCGACCGGCGACTGCGAGATCGCCTGGCTGTCGGATGGCGTCGACACCGGTCGCGGCGCGGAATTTCTCCAGGGCCTGAGCAAGACCTTGGGCGATCGTCCGCTGACGATTTTCGAAGGCGGTACCCCGTCCGCGCTGGCGCTGGCCGCCTCCGAAAATGCGGCGGCGAAAATGACGGTGAAGGTGCTGCGCGCCGACGGTGGCGCCGCCGCGGGCGTCGTGCGTGCGCTCGACCAGAAAGGCTCGCCGATCGGCGAGGCGCGCTTCGCCTTTGCGCCAAAGGACCGCGAGACCGAAGCGGCGTTCGATCTTCCGGTCGAACTGCGCAACGATATCGCCCGGCTTGAAATATCAGGCGAACGGTCCGCAGGCGCCGTGCAACTTCTCGACAAGCGATGGCGCCGGCGCGCGATCGGCGTGGTCAGCGGTTCTAGCAGCGATACCGCGCAGCCTCTGCTGGCATCGACGTTCTACCTCACCCGCGCGCTCGCGCCATTCGCCGATGTCCGATTGGGGGATCGCGGCGCGCCACAGCAGGCGATCACTCAATTTCTCGACCAGAAGCTGCCGATGATCGTGCTAGCGGATGTCGGCACGCTGTCGCCGGAAATTCGCGAGCGCATCAACGCGTGGATCGAGCAAGGCGGGGTGCTGGTGCGCTTTGCCGGACCGCGTCTGGCGCAGGCCGATGACGATTTGGTGCCGGTGAAGCTGCGCCGCGGCGGCCGCAGCCTCGGCGGCAGCCTCACCTGGGAAAAGCCGCAGCACCTCGCATCCTTCGCAGCCGACGGACCGTTCGCCGGTCTATCGGTGCCCAAGGACATCACCATCAACCGGCAGGTGCTCGCCGAACCGGATGCGGTTCTCCCGACGAAGAGCTGGGCGTCGCTTGAGGATGGAACGCCGCTCGTTACCGGCGAGCGTCGCGGCAAGGGACTGGTGAGCCTGTTTCATGTCAGCGCCGACATGCGCTGGTCCGATCTGCCGATGTCCGGCTCTTTTGTCGAAATGCTGCGCCGGATCGTCGATATGTCCGGCTACACCTCCAATCCGGGCGCGGGGGTCGCGAGCGAGGCGAATGCCGAAACGGTGGCGCCGCTGCGTACGCTGGACGGCTTTGGCGCGTTCGGGCCGCCGCCCTCGACCGCGAAACCGCTGGCCGCCGACTTCCGCGATCGGGCGACGCTGGATCATCCGCCGGGATTCTACGGCCCCGCCGACGGTCCGCTCGCGGTGAATACGCTGGCGGCGGCGGACCGGATCGCGCCGCTCGATACTTCCGCCCTGCGCGCGCGGCGCGCGAATTATACCAATTCCGAACCGCGGGACTTGCGCGGCATCCTGCTGTCATCGTCGCTGGCGCTGTTTCTGATCGACGCGGTGATCGTCGCCCTGCTCGGCGCCGGCATCGCAGCCTTGCTGAGGCGACGCGCGGCGCCGGCCGCATTGGCGTTCGCCCTCCTGTTGCCAACCGTGCTGACGGTGCCGTCGCCTACCCGTGCCGACGGCGCCGACGATTTCGCCATCAAGGCAACCACGCAAACCCGCCTGGCCTACGTGCTGACCGGCAATGCCGACGTCGACTCCATCGTCAAGGCGGGAATGGCCGGACTGACGTTGTTTCTCGCACAACGCACGGCGCTGGAGGCCGGCGATCCCGTCGGCGTGGATCCGGCGCGTGACGAACTGGCGTTCTTCCCGCTGATCTACTGGCCGGTCGTTCCCGGCGCGCCGAAGCCGCCGCGGGACGCGATCGACCGCGTCGACGCCTACATGAAACAGGGCGGCACGGTGCTGTTCGATACCCGCGATGCGATCGAGGCGCCGCCGGGAGAAAACGGCGCGTCGCAGACGCCGGGCATGCTGGCGCTGCGCAACATCCTTTCATCGCTCGACGTTCCCGAACTCGAGCCGGTGCCGCGAGAACACGTGCTGACCAAGACGTTTTATCTGCTGCGCGACTTTCCCGGCCGATTTGACACAGGCCAGACCTGGGTCGAAACCTTGCCGCGCGAGGACGACGACGATACGGCGTCCCACCCCGCGCGCGGAGGAGACGGCGTCTCGCCGATTATCATCACCTCCAACGATCTGGCCGGCGCCTGGGCGATACGTCCCGACGGCCAGCCGATGCTGCCGCTTACGCCGGGCGAACCGCGGCAGCGCGAATTCGCCTTCCGCGCCGGCGTCAACATCGTGATGTATACGCTGACCGGAAACTACAAGGCCGACCAGGTGCATGCGCCGGCGCTGATCGAACGGCTCGGGCAGTAGGGGCGCGCCATGAACTACGGCATCGCGTTTACCCCGCTGGTCCCCTCGCTCGTGCTCTGGATTGCGCTCGCCGCCGTCGTCGTGATCGCGGTATTGCTGCTGCTCGGGCGGCCGCGCGGCGCGGCGCTGCGCATCATGGCGCTGGCGCTGATCCTGCTGGCGCTGGCCAACCCGTCATTCACCCGCGAGGACCGCGAGCCGCTGTCGTCAGTGGCAGCGGTCGTGATCGACAAGAGCCCGAGCCAGAATTTCGGCGATCGCACCCGCGAAACCGCGAGAGCCGAGCAGGCGCTGGTCGACAGCCTCAAGAAGATCAAAGGCCTTGAAGTGCGGGTGGTCGAGGCCGGCCAGGCTGACGGCGAAACCGATGGCACCAAACTGTTCGGCGCGCTGTCGTCGGCGCTGTCGGACGTTCCGGTCGATCGCGTCGCCGGCGCCTTCCTGATCACCGACGGGCGGGTGCATGACATTCCGGCGAACGCGGCGGCCCTCGGATTCCAGGCCCCGGTGCATGCGCTGATCACCGGCCGCAAGGACGAACGCGACCGCCGCATTGCGATTGCCGCCGCTCCCCGTTTCGGCATCGTCGGACAGGTCCAGACCATTACCTACCGGCTGGACGATCAGGGCGTCGGCGGCCAACGCGCAAAGGTCGTGGTGCGCTACGACGGCGAGGTGATCAACGAGCGCACCGTGCTCAGCGGCCAGACCGTCAACGTCGACATCGACATCAAGCACGCCGGGCCGAACATCGTCGAGATCGAGGCTTCTCCGCTCGAGAACGAATTGACACTGGTCAACAATCGCGCGGTGGTCGCGATCGACGGGGTGCGCGACAAATTGCGTGTGCTGCTGGTCTCGGGCGAGCCGCATTCCGGGGAACGCACATGGCGCAACCTCTTGAAATCCGATGCCAGCGTCGATCTCGTGCACTTCACGATTTTGCGCCCACCGGAGAAGCAGGACGGGACGCCGATCAACGAATTGTCGCTGATCGCATTTCCAACCCGCGAACTGTTTCAGCAGAAGATCAACGAATTCCAGTTGATCATCTTCGACCGCTACGCGCGCCAGGGCGTGCTGCCGATCGCCTATTTCGACAATATCGCGCGCTATGTGCGCGGTGGCGGCGCCGTGCTGGTGTCCGCCGGTCCCGACTACGCTTCGTCGACCAGCATCTGGCGCACGCCGCTGGATTCAGTGCTGCCCGCAGAACCGGTCGGCGTCACCGAAAAGCCGTTCTACGCAATGCTGAGCGACGTCGGCAAACGCCATCCCGTTACGCGCGGTCTGGAAGGTTCGAGCACCGAGCCGCCGCATTGGAGCCGGTTCTTCCGCACCGTGGACACCCGCAACGCCACCAGCCCGCCCGTCATGACCGGCGCCGACGGCAAGCCGTTGCTGCTGCTGTCGCGATTTGGCGAGGGGCGCGTCGCCTTGCTGTTGTCCGACCATATCTGGCTGTGGGCGCGCGGCTATGAAGGCGGCGGTCCGCATCTCGACCTGCTGCGGCGAATGTCGCATTGGCTGATGAAGCAGCCCGACCTCGACGAAGAGGCGTTGCATCTGCAAGTGCGCGGCCATGACCTCGTGGTGCAGCGCCAGACCATGGCGGACAGCGTCGCGCCGGTGACGGTGACGTCGCCCTCCGGCACAACGCGCGAGCTGACGCTAAGCCCCAGCGAACCGGGAACATGGATTGCATCGATCCCCGCCAACGAACTCGGCCTGTGGCAGGCAACCGACGGCACGTTGAAGGCCCTGATCAATGTCGGCCCGACCAACCCGAAGGAGTTTTCCGAAGTCACCTCCACGACCGAGATGCTGATGCCGCTGGCGCAAGCAACCGGCGGCGACGCACGGCGCGTCGTTGACGGCTCAAGCATCGAACTTCCACGCATCCTGGCTGTGCGGGCGTCCAGCGTGTTCCGTGGCGACGGCTGGATGGGTGTGAAGATGCGCGATGCGAGTGTCGTCAGGGGCGTCGGCGTATTGCCGGTATTCGCCGGCCTGATCGGCTTGCTGCTGCTGCTCGGCGCATTCGCCGCCACCTGGCTGCGCGAGGGACGCTGATCGCCGCTGAAGCTATATGCCGTTGGTCGCCCGGCGTTACGTGAATCACACAGGGTTGGCGAGTTCTCCGCATGTGCGGATGAACTCCGGTTGACACTCTCAAGCGAACCTTGCGATGTTATGCTGTAGCGTCGGTGGCAGGGTTAGCCGCCGCTGTGGGGTACGTATCGGCATGAAGTGGTTCCGGTCGAACATCAAACATGGCGCGCGGTTCGCGCTGTTTGCGGTCGCCGTTCAGTTCGCGCTTTCGTTTGGTCATTTCCACCCAGTCTCCGCGCAGACGTCGCCCGCGGGCCAATTCGGGCCGGCGCAGGCGCCGCTTGCTCACGCCGGCATTGTTTTCGTAGCGCATACGGCCAGCGAAACTGCCCAGCGGCAGTCTCCGTCCAATCACGATTCAGACCAGCCACCTGGTGATTCCTGCGCGATCTGCGCCGTCATCGCTTTGGCGAACACAATGCTGTTCGCAACGCCCCCCGTTCTGCTGCTGCCGCGGGCCGTGGAACTCTTGCGTCTGGTCACGGATGCGGAGTTCATCCGTCTGAACTCCGCATCCGTCGCTTTTCAGCCTCGCGCACCCCCGCTCTCCTGACATCGTTCGTTTGATGATCCCGCCGGATCGGCCACGACATGCGTGGCCGATCCGCCCGCAATGAATCGAAATCGGTCCGTCACCTCGACGGCAAGCGCTTTCTTCCGAATTCGTCGATGCTCACGAAATTCGGCCGCGCTTTCAGGATCAGGACAATGGCGTTCTCTGTAAAAGGCGCTTTTCTTCTCTCCAGCTCGGCATCGCTGCTGCTCGGCCTCTGCGGCACCGCCCTGGCGCAGACCTCAGCGCCCGCCGGAAATGCCACGACTGCGCTTCCCAGCATCGAGGTGGTGGCGCCGCGGCGCGCGCAACCGCCGCGCCGTCCGCGGACCCGCGTGACCGACGGACAGCGCCGCGAGACGCCTGCCGCGCTCCCGCAAACCGAAGCGCAGGTGATCGCGGGCAAGAACGACAAATTCGATGAGGCGCGCCGCGACATTCTGGCGCCCGTCGGCGCGGGCACCTATCAGTTGAACCAACAGGCGATCGAGGCGCTGCCGCAGGGCGCGAACACTGCCCTGGACAAGGTGCTGCTGCAGACGCCAGGCGTATCGCAGGACTCCGCCGCGAGCGGCGAATTGCATGTGCGCAACGAGCACGCCAATGTTCAATACCGCATCAACGGCATCCAGCTCCCCGATGGCGTCGGTGCTTTCGGCCAGATCCTCGACACCGGCATCATCGGCAGCCTTGACCTGATCACCGGCGCGCTGCCGGCACAGTACGGCTTGCGCACCGCCGGCGTCCTCGACATCCAGACCAAGGCGGATGCCTTCGACAACAGCGGCAGTGTCAGCCTCTATGGCGGCAGCCACGGAACGATCACGCCGAGTTTCGAATATGGCGGCACGGTCGGACAAACCCAGTATTTCGCGTCCGGGCGCTATTTGCAGAACAATCTCGGAATAGAAAATCCGACGCCGGCCAATGAAGCGATTCACGACCGCACGTCGCAGGAAAAGGGGTTTCTCTACCTCTCGACCGTGCTCGACCCCACCAGCCGCCTGACCTTCATCAGCGGCGTATCGAACAGCTCCTTCCAGATTCCCAACAATCCGGGGCAGCCGTCGAACTTCACGGCATTCGGCGTATCCAGCTTCAATTCGGCGCTGCTCAACGAACGGCAGAATGAATTCAATCAATTCAACGTGCTGTCCTACCAGAAGTCGGCGGAAGGGCTGGACTATCAACTCTCCTATTTCAACCGTTACAGCCAGCTGCACTTCATACCCGACACGATCGGCGATCTGGTTTTCAACGGCGTGGCCTCGGACGTCTACCGTCAGAGCGTCATCAACGGTATTCAGGAGGATACCGCCTACCGCATCGGCTATGCCCATACGCTGCGCTTTGGATTTTCGGTGAGCGCCGAGCGGTCCCTGGTCAACAACGCGTCCGTCGTATTGCCGCTCGACGCGATGGGTAATCCGGCCGATGCGCCGTTCCAGATTTTCGATTCCAGCGCCAAGACCGGCTGGTTGATCGGTACCTATCTTCAGGACGAATGGAAGATCACCAGCCAGTTGACCTTGAACGCCGGCTTGCGGTTCGACCAGATGGTTCAATATGTCGATGCCAACCAGCTCAGCCCGCGGATCAGCCTGACCTGGAAACCGTACGACGACACCACGTTCCACGCCGGATACGCCCGAAACTTCACGCCACCGCAGCAGGTGATCGCGGCCCCGACCAATATCGCGCTGGTTTCGAATCCGCCCAACACGCAAACTCCCGCCGTCACGACCAACGATCCGGTGCTGCCGGAACGGTCAAACGTGTTCGATGTCGGCGTCGTTCAGAGGATCCATGCGATACCCGGCCTCGAAGTCGGCATCGACGGCTATTACAAAGCCGCCCGCGACCTGCTCGACGACGGACAATTTGGCCAGGCCTATGTGATGACCGGCTTCAACTACGATCGGGGGGTAAATGAGGGCGTCGAACTCAAGGCGACCTACACCGACGGCAATCTCCGCCTCTACGGGAACCTCGCCTGGGCGACGCAGATCGGCACCAATATCGTGTCGAACCAGTTTCTGTTCAGCCCCGCCGAACTGGCCTACATCGCCAACCACTTTATCTTCACCGATCATGCCCAGCAGTTGACCGCGTCGGCGGGCGCCTCTTATCTTTGGGACGGCACGCGCTTCAGTGCCTCGTTGATCTACGGCAGCGGGCTTCGCTCGGGCTTTGCGAACACCGATCGCCTGCCGTCCTACACCCAGGTCAATCTGGGTATCTCGCACGACTTCAACATCGTGGCCCCGAACAAGCCGACCACGCTGCGCTTCGACATCGTGAACCTGTTCGACTCCATCTATGAAATCAGGGACGGCTCAGGCATCGGCGTCTTCGCGCCGCAGTTCGGCCCGCGCCGCGGCTTCTTTGTCGGCATCACGCAAAAGCTGTGAAGCGCCGGAATTCCAACGAATATATTGGAGAAATCGCTTGTCGAAAAAGCCGGCATCCGCTTTTCGGATCGCGCTCTATCGCGCGAAGCTCCAGTCCGGACGGATCGCGCCGGAAACGCCGTCGAACGCACCATCGACGAGTTCCGCCACCAGCAGGCGGCTGTAGTCGACCGGACCGGGCATGCTCGCCCGGCCCTTCGGCACTACCTTGAAGCCGACACGGCCATAATAGGCCTCGTCGCCAACCAGCAGCACCAGGCGATGTCCCTTTGCTTTGGCGTCCTTGAGCGCGCGCTCCAGCAGCGCGCCGCCGACGCCGCGGCCGCGAAACGGCGGCTCGACCGTCAGTGGCCCCAGCAGCAAAGCCTTGGTTTCACCGATCAGAATCGGCAACTGCCGCACCGAGCCTACCAGCAGCGTTCCGATCCACGCCGTGAACGACAGATCGAGCAGGTGGTCGACATGCTCGCGAAGCCGGTACGCGCTCAGCACGTAGCGGCCGGGACCGAACGTGCGGTCGTGCAGACGTTCGATCGCCTGGGCGTCGTTGGCGGTTTCGGTCAATATGGTGAGAGAGAGGTCGGTCATGGTAATCCGCGAGATAGCATCTGGCGGTCACGCGGTCCATCATCCCGCCTCGCCCGGTCGAGGCCGTATCAATCCTTGCCGGCGGGGGCTTGAGACAAATAGGCCAAAAGCTTCATCTCGCGGCGTCCGCGCGTCACCGTGTCGAGCACCAGCCCCGATGATACCGAGAGCATCGCCAGAATTATCAGGCCCATCGACAAAACCGCGGTCGGCAGGCGTGGAACGATGCCTTCCTCGAGATAGGTCACGAGAATCGGGATCGCGAGGCCGATCGAAACCAGGGTCAGGAAGACGCCGATGGCCGTGAAAAAGCGCAACGGTTTTTCCGACCGGTAGAGCTTCAGGATGGTGCCGAGAATCCGGAATCCGTCGCGCCAGGTATTGAGCTTGCTCACCGACCCCTCCGGGCGGGCGTAGTAAGGCGTTTCGATCTCCGCGACCGGCAGCGCCAGCTCGAGCGCGTGGACGCTCAACTCGGTTTCGATCTCAAAGCCATCCGACAGCACCGGAAAGGATTTGACAAACCGCCGCGAGAATACCCGGTAGCCGGAAAGAATATCCTTGAAGGCCTGGCCGAAAACCGACGCCAGAAAGCCGGTCAGCATCCGGTTGCCGGTCCGGTGACCAAGTCGATAGGCGGCCGCGGCCTGATCGACGCGGAGGCCCACCACCATATCCAGACGATCCGACAACAGCGCATCGATCATGCGTGGCGCGCTTGCGGCATCATAGGTCGCGTCGCCGTCGACAAGCACATAGATGTCGGCGTCGATGTCGGCGAACATGCGGCGGACCACATGACCTTTGCCCTGGCGGCGCTCGCTGCGCACCTCGGCGCCGGCGTCGCGCGCCACCGCCACGGTGCGATCCGACGAATTGTTGTCGTAGACGAAGATGTCGGCCGAGGGCAGCGCTTTGCGAAAATCGGCGATGACGGTGGCGACCGCGGCTTCCTCATTGAAGCATGGCACCAGGACGGCAATCCGCATCGACGATGGTGTCATTCCCAAAACGCCTGTCCCTTAAGGTCTGCCGACTCAGCTTCCCATAGCACGATCATGCGCCCGCTGCCTGCCCGATGCGACCGGCATCCCCCGCTTCCGCCCGCTGAATCAGCGACGCAAACAGCAAGCTCCACAACGAGAGCATGGCGACCGGTACCGTATAATAGGGCGTGAAGATGGGATGGCTGAGAAAGAACGCCAGGTTCACCAGCAGATTTCCAGCCGTGACGAAAGCGACTTGCCTCACGCCGCCCGCCCGGTTCGAAAGCCAGATCATGACCGTCCATAGACCCGCGAGCAGAAGCAGGACGAACTGCATATCCGCGACGTAACTCCAGATGACGCTGAAACCCAAATCGGGGGGGACCACATCGACCGACCCGTAGGTCGTGGAGAACGGGCTGCCGGCGTTGACCGCGTTCGCAAGCAGCGTCGGCGTCATTCCCAGCATGAACGCCGCTGCAAACAGCACACCCTGGACGGCTATCGCAATTTTTCGGGACAGCAGAAATGAAACGCCGAAAAACAGCAAATATCCGGACGCGAGAAACAAATTCGGCAATCTGAAATTCACGGACATTCCAATGACGAGACCGACGATCCCCGCCAAAACGAGGCGATTCCGCTCCTGCCCGGCAGAGAAAAAACGAGCCGTGAGTAGCCCTGCAAGCGCACAGGCCACCATGGTCGGCGCCATCGAATAGCTCGCCTTTGTAGGATTGATCATCAGATAGACGGCCAGGCAGCCGAAGCCGGCCGCAAGCAGGATTGACGATCCGGAGCGCGCATAAAAAATTGCGAGCAACGCCAATCCAAAGACGATGACCGTCGCCGAAACATACAGCGGAATCACCTGAAACCCTTGCGGGAACAGCGCCAGCACAAATCCCGTGCCCGGCGGATATTGTAGCACCCGCTTTCCCGATGCCGGCATGAGCGTGTGGCAGGGAGCCGTCGCCGCATCGTTCCAGGACTGAAAGCCCATCTCCTTCAATTTCACGGAAAGATAATGATCGTCATCGCGTGAAATGCTGGTGTCAAAACCGCCAAGCCAAAATCTCTGGAAGAGATGAGCCTGCCGCAAATAGCAGACGTCGTCGTAAACCCCGCGGCTTTCGCTCCAGCGGGACATCGACCACACATTGCTGGCAAGAACGGCACAGAGGACGAAACCGCAAACAGCCTTCAAATATTTCATCGCATTCCATTGAGCTACGCGCGAAGAGACATCGGAACAATCGATTTTTGGATTTCGGCAGGGGACCCACAATATCCAAGCGCAATTAGCGAGCTACGGCAAGCGAACGACGATATGATCCGTATCGCGGCTCTGACGTGAAACCGAGGAGCGCGATGGGAAGTCCCTAGCGCCAGGTTGCAATCGGCTCTCGGCCTTCGATCACTTCCGATATGCGCAAGCGCGTTCCCCTGGTGGTCTCCGCGGGCAGCGCCGCCATTTCGAAAAACCCGCACGCGACGATCTCGCGATTCGGCTCCGGCAAGCGATCCTGCCTGAAATGCCGGACCAGATAGACCGCGACATGATCGCGGCGGGAGACGTGACTGTTGAGGAACAGGCCGTGCAGGTCCGGCTCACCGGTAAGTTCAATTCGTCCTTCTTCCGCCAACTCGCGTTGCAAGGCGTCGCGGAACGTTTCGCCGGCTTCCACGCCGCCGCCCGGCAGGTGCCAGCCGCTGATATAGCCGTGCTTGACCAAGAATACGCGATTTTCACCGTCGAGCACGACTGCGCGGACCCCAAGCGTCATGCCGCGGGCGAACCGCCAATAGAAATGAAAAACCCGCCGCAAGGCCGGCTCGAGGCTCTTTCGCAGGCTCTGCAGGTTCATCGCGGAAACCCCTGAATACTCGGACATCGCGTTTGATCCTTGCATCGCGCCGGCCGGCTTGCCAAATACATTCCGGGTCCTTCCAGGAGATCATAAGGCAACCGTGCGGCAGCTTTTTCGCGCAGGCAATGAAAGCGGATGCAAGTGATGGCGGTGTTCACGCTTGCCCATCTGTCCGATCCGCATCTTCCGCCGCTGCCAAGCCCGCGGCTTTCCGATCTCGCGGGCAAGCGCGGGCTCGGCTATCTCAACTGGAAACGCAACCGGCGTAAATTTCACAAGCGCGAGGTGCTCGATACGCTGGTATCGGACGTACAGGCCCAGGTGCCGGATCACATCGCGATCACCGGCGATCTCGTCAATCTCGCGCTCGAGGCCGAGTTTGCGCTTTCGCGCGCATGGCTGGAGAGCGTCGGCGCGCCGGACCGGGTCACGGTCATCCCCGGCAATCACGACGCCTATGTGCGCGCCACCCAACATCGCTTCGCCGAGACATGGGGAAGCTATCTCGCCGGCGACGATGCATCCGATCGCGGCGTGGCATTTCCTGCCGTGCGCCGCCGCGGCCCGCTCGCGCTGATCAGCGTGTCTTCGGCGGTCCCGACCCCGCCGCTGAGGGCGACAGGATGGCTCGGACGCAGCCAGCTGGACGCGCTTGAGCGCATCCTGGCGGGACTTTCTTCCGAACAGGCGTTCCGCGTCCTGCTCATCCATCACCCGCTACGTTCGGACGCGGGCGCCAAGCGGCTGACCAATTCATCGCAGCTACTTGCACTTTTGAAGCGCCATGGCGTGGAATTGGTCCTGCACGGCCACGATCACATTCATTCCACGATCTGGATCGAAGGGCCGAACGGTTCGATCCCGGCGATCGGCGTGCCGTCGGCCTCCGCGCTTGCCCACGGCCGCTATCCCGCAGCCGCCTATAATCTGTTTTCGATCGAGCGCGAGGGCGCCGGATGGCGGTGCGAGCAGACGGTACGCGGCATCGACGATGCGCATCGGGTCCGGCAAATACGGCAGACGCGATTGATCTAGCACAACTCCGCGTCAGAGGCTGCGCAAACTCGCAAACAGCGCCAGGCCGAACAGCGCGACCGCGCCGAGGATGAAGCCGAGGGCGAAGGTCCAGAAGCCGCTGCGGCGCGGCTTTTCGACCACAGCCGGCGCGGCCACCGGGGTTGCGACCAGCGCATGTTCGCGCTCGATCATGCGGCGCGCGACATAATCGGTAACGGCGTCGACAATGGCAGCGATGTCGTGGGATTCGGCGATCACGATGCGGCCGAAACGGGTATCCTGCACGAAACGATAAATGCGCTTGTCGCGCCCCATCAGGACGTGGGCGACCACGTCGATCCACAGCCGCGGCGTCTCGCCCTGGCTGATACCGCGATCGAACAGATCGACGGTATCGGGAATCTGCGCAAACAAGGGATCGAGCGCCTCGTTCAGAATTTCGAGCCGGGCCACTTCGGCATCGCGAAGGTCGACCACCACGCCGGTGCGATCGGCCGCCTCGATCCGCGCCTTCCGCAGCGCGTCGCCCAGCCGCATCGGACGCGCATCGCTGACGGCTTCGCTTCCGGTATTTTGTGCGTCTGACATCCGCTAGCGGCCTTTGTCCTGATGGATCGGAACCCCGTTAACCTATCAGTAACCAGGCGGCCCGCAAAGGGCGTTTATTCCCAAAGGCTTACGATCCCTTCCTGCTCAAAACGCGAGCGGCCCCAGCCGGAAAACCGGATGGGACCGCTTTCGTCCTTGGACGTCTTCTTAAGGGATTAGGCCGGAACGCGCGAGGGCTCTTCCACGATCGAGAAGCGCACGCCGGCCTTGTGGCGGTTCTCTTCCGAGACCGCGCGCCAGGCATCCTCGGCTTCCTTGCGGGTCTTGAACGGGCCCTGAACCTGGGCCGAACCTTCCACGAGCTTGTGGAAGTTCATCGAACCGAACTCGCCGCCAATCACCCAGAAATTGCTGCCGGTCTTCATTGATGGCCTCCTATTCAGCTGCCTGAATGTGAATGTCCGAACCGTGCGCCTTGAACTGCGCGGCTTCGGTCGAGTCGTGAAGCGCGGTGGTGGACGAGGTGCCGCCGGTGATGGTGGTGGACACCAGATCGAAGTAGCCGGTGCCGACTTCGCGCTGGTGGCGCGTCGCCGAATAGCCGAACTTCTCCGAGGCGAACTCGGCCTGCTGCAGGCGGGAGTATGCCGCCATGCCGTCGGTCTTGTAGCCGCGCGCCAGCTCGAACATGCCGTGGTTGAGCGAGTGGAAGCCCGCCAAGGTCACGAACTGGAACTTGTAGCCCATCGCGCCGATCTCGCGCTGGAATTTTGCGATCGTCGCCTTGTCGATGTTGGCTTCCCAGTTGAACGACGGCGAGCAGTTATAGGCCAGCATCTTGTTCGGATAGACCTTGTGCACGGCCTCGGCGAATTGCTTCGCTTCTTCGAGGTTCGGCGTCGAGGTTTCCCACCACAACAGATCGGCATATTTCGCGAACGCGATGCCGCGCTTGATGCAGTGGGCGAGACCCGTGCCCGGCTTCAGACGGAAGAAGCCCTCCGCGGTACGCTCGCCGGTGATGAACTCGCGATCGCGATCGTCGACGTCGGCCGTGATCAGCTTGGCGCTCTCCGCGTCGGTGCGCGCCAGCACGAAGGTCGGCGTGCCGCAGACGTCGGCGGCGAGCCGTGCCGCCACCAAGTTGCGCTCATGCGCCGCGGTCGGGATCAGCACCTTGCCGCCCATGTGGCCGCACTTCTTTTCAGACGCGAGCTGGTCCTCGAAGTGAACGCCGGCCGCGCCCGCCTCGATATAGGCCTTCATGATCTCGAACGAATTCAACGGACCGCCGAAGCCCGCTTCCGCGTCTGCCACAACAGGCACGAACCAGTCGATCTTGGCGCCGCCTTCGGAGTGCTCGATCTGGTCGGCGCGCTGGAAGGTGCGGTTGATGCGGCGGCATAGTTCAGGGCCGGCATTTGCCGGATAAAGGCTCTGGTCCGGATACATCGCACCCGCGGTATTGGCGTCGGCGGCGACCTGCCAGCCCGACAAATAGATCGCGGGCAGACCGGCGCGCGCCTGCTGCATCGCCTGATTGCCGGTGACGGCGCCGAGCGAATTGACGAAAGGCTCCTTCTTCAGCGATTCCCACAGCCGATTGGCGCCCTTGGTGGCCAGCGTGTAGGCGATCGGCACGGAGCCGCGCAGCCGTTCCACCTCGGCGGGGCTGTAGGGACGGCTGATGCCGTCGAAACGCCCTGCGGGCGCGGGAACCAGCTGTTCAAAAGTTTTCGCCATCTTAAGTCTCCAATCGACATTCGTGACAGTGCATTGCAAAATGCGTGGCGAGAGCTAAACGCCAAACTTCCTAATTCGTATAGATGGCTTGATTTTGAATGGTGATGTCATGTAACATCTGAACTTGTCATAGATGTCATTTTGTAAATATTGTCACAATTAAGCGTCATTCCGGGGCCTCGCGCATCTGCGATCACCGCTCCGCGCCGTCCGGAATGACCATGGGATCAGCGAGGCTGCCATGGCCGGGGACTCCGGAAAGAAACTGTTTGTCGGCCCCCGCTTCCGGCGCATTCGCCAGCAATTGGGGCTGTCGCAAACCCAGATCGCCGAGGGGCTTGGCATTTCACCCTCCTACATCAACCTGATCGAGCGCAACCAGCGCCCGGTGACCGCGCAGATCCTGCTGCGGCTGGCGGAAACCTATGACCTCGATCTGCGCGATCTCGCCACCGCCGACGAGGACCGCTTCTTCGCCGAGTTGAACGAGATTTTCTCCGATCCGCTGTTCCGGCAGATCGACCTGCCTAAACAGGAGCTGCGCGATCTTGCCGAACTCTGCCCCGGCGTCACGCATTCGCTGCAGCGGCTGTACGCCGCCTATACCGAAGCCCGCCGCGGCGAAACAATGGTGGCCGCCCAAATGGCCGACCGCGACGAGGGCACGCGGTTCGAAGCCAATCCGATCGAGCGCGTCCGCGATCTGATCGAGGCCAACCGCAATTATTTCCCCGAGCTCGAAACGGCGGCGGAAAACCTGCGCGACGAATTGAACGTGCCGGCGGAAGGACTGTTCGCCGCGCTCTCCGCGCGGCTGCGCGAAAAACATTCGATCCACACCCGCATCATGCCGGTCGATGTCATGCGCGAGACCTTGCGGCGGTTCGACCGCCATCGCCGGCAACTCCTGATCTCCGAGCTGATCGACGGCCCCGGCCGCGCGTTTCAGCTCGCCTTTCAGATCGGGCTTGCCGAATCTACTGGCGCCATCGAAACCATCATCGGCCGCGCCGGACCGCTGGACGACACGTCGCGCCGGCTCTACCGGATCACGCTTGCGAACTATTTCGCCGCCGCCGCCATGATGCCCTACCAGCCGTTCCATGCGGCCGCGGAGCAGCTCGGCTACGACGTCAACGTGCTGGCGCAGCGTTTCAACGCCGGCTTCGAGCAGGTCTGCCACCGCTTGACCACGCTGCAGCGGCCCAATGCGCGCGGCGTGCCCTTCTTCATGCTGCGCGTCGACAACGCCGGCAATGTTTCCAAGCGATTTTCCTCCGGCACCTTCCCGTTTTCGAAATTCGGCGGTACATGTCCGCTCTGGAACGTGCATTCGACCTTCGATACGCCGGACCGCCTGCTCAGCCAGGTGATCGAATTGCCGGACGGCACCCGCTATTTCTCGATCGCGCAAATGGTGCGCCGGCAGGTCTCGCCGCACCCGCAAGCACAGCCGCGTTTTGCGATCGGGCTTGGCTGCGAAATCCGCCATGCCGCCAAGCTCGTCTATGCCGGCGGACTAGACCTGGAGAAGACCGAGGGCACGCCGATCGGCGTCAACTGCCGGCTGTGCGAACGCGAAAACTGCGGCCAGCGCGCCGAGCCGCCGATCACCCGCACCTTGATCCTCGACGAAAACACAAGGCGGGTATCGTCGTTTGTATTCAGCAATGCGCGGGAGTTGTGAGGGCGGGATTGTCAGGGCATCATCCACCTCGATGCGGACATCTTACTTTCGATTTTGGCCGTGCCGGTCCTATCGCTCGTTACCGATCAACTCGAGCAGCGCTTCTCGGACCTGCATCGTCACGCTGCCCCACTCGCGCGTCCCGCGCTGCCGAAACAACCGCGCGCCCGGGTACCAGGGACTGTCGTCGCGGTTGAGCAGCCAGCGCCAATCGGGAGCATGCGTCAATAAAATCCAGACCGGCTTGCCCAATGCGCCCGCAAGATGCGCGACGCCGGTGTCGACGGAGATAACGAGATCAAGCTGCGAGATCAGCGCCGCGGTATCGGAAAAATCCTCGAGCTCCTCGCCGAACCGCAGCAAGTTGCAACCCGCCAACGTCTCCTTGTCACCGGCGCGAACCTCCTTTTGCAGGCTCACAAAGGTCGCGTCGATGTCCAAAAGCGGCAGGAAATCGCGCAGCCTCATCGACCGCTCCCGATCCCTGACGTGTTTCGCATTGCCCGCCCAGGCAAGCCCGATCCTCAGGGAACGTTTAGTCCCGAGCAAAGCGCCCCAATATTCCAGGGCCTGCTTTGGCACGTCCAGATATCGAGCACTTGAGGGAATCGTCTCCAGCCGGGTCTTGAATGCCCGAGGCAAGCTGGGAAGCGGGCATTGGAAGTCGAAGTCCGGCAGAGGATCGCCCTTGGCGATAATCCGCGTCGCGCCGGCCAGACCCGTCATAAGCTCGCAGAGCGGTTCTTCAACTTCCATCACGACGCGCACGTTGCGCGCCGCGACCAGCGGCACGTAACGGCAGAACTGAATGGTATCGCCAAATCCCTGTTCGCTGTGGAGCAGGATCGTCTTGCCGGCGATATCGTCCTCTCCGAGCCAGAGCGGCTGCGGAAAACCGCGCTCCTTGCTTCGCGCGGATGGAGCCGTGCGGCGCCACTCGTATTCGATCCATCCACGCTCGAAGTCGCCGGTGACGAGGCTCGCCAGACCCTTCAAAAAATGCGCGTCGGCATAGTCCGGACGCAACGCAATCGCCTGATCGTAACTCGCCAGCGCCTCATCGAACCGCTTCAGGTCATACAGCACAGCGCCGCGATTGGCGAGCGCCTCGGCGTAATCCGGCCGCGAGTCAAGCGCGGCATCGTGGCTCGCCAGTGCTTCCTCGAGCCGCCGGAGTTTATGCAAGGTGACGCCGCTGTTATTGGGGATGGCGGCATCGCCTGGCTGCACGGCGATCGCATGTTCATGATCCGCCAATGCCTCGCCAGATCGCGCAAGGTCATGCAAGGCGACGCCGCGATTGGTAAGGGCCTCGGCATTATCCGGCTCCGAGGCAAGCGCACGCTCGAAGCTCTTCAGCGCCTCGTCGCATCGCCCCAACTCATGCAACATGGCGCCACGATTGACGAGCGCCTGGGCGTAATCCGGATGGAGGGCGATGGCGCGATCGTAGCTCGCCAGCGCCTCATCGAACTGCTTTTGATCGTGCAGCGTGGCGCCGCGGCCGGCGAGCGCCTCAGGATATTCCGGACGCAAGGCCAGCGCGCTATCGTAACTCGCCAGCGCTTCATCGAACCGGCGCAGCCTGTGCAGAACCACGCCACGGTTGTAGCGCGTTTCGACGTGATGCGGCTGCAGATTGAGCGCGCCATTGTAGCTGGCCAACGCTTCTTCGCGGCGCCCCAGTTTGTCCAGCGCGTTTCCGCGATTGCCGAGCGCATCGGCATTGTCCGGCCGGAGCGAGATGGCGTGGTCGTAGCTTGCGAGCGCGTCGCCGAATCGCTTCATCTGTTGGTGGACGTTACCGCGATTGACCAGCGCCTCGACGAAGTCAGGGCGCAAGGCGAGCGCGGCGTCGTAACTTGTCAGCGCATCGGGATGCCGGCCCAGCGCTTGCAGGGTTACGCCACGATTGTTGAGCGCCTCGGGATAGTGCGGCCGCAGGGCGAGCGCACGGTCATAGCCGGCCAGCGCCTCGTCGTACCGGCCGAGTTCCTGCAGGACGCCTGCACGATTGTTGAGAACCTCGACGCGGTCCGGCTCAATGGTGAGAGCGCGATCATAGCTTTCCAGGGCTTCGCCGTACCGCTTCATCTGTTTCAGCACCGCGCCGCGATTGCTGAGCGCCTGGATGAAATCCGGCCGCAGCGACAGCGCGCGATCGTAGCAGGAAAGCGCCGCGTCGTTCCTGCCCAGCGAGGTATGGACGACGGCCAGCAGATTCAGAGTGGCGGCGGAGCCGGGATCGGCCGACAATATCTTGAGACATATTTGCTCGGCCTCGGCGAGCTTTCCAGTGGAGTAGGACTTCAAGGCGATATCGAAGGCCTCTGATATCGTCAGCGAGACGGTCGTCATTTCGATACGCCTTCAGTTGAGCCGGGCCGGCCCCGAAGTCGGGCTTCAGCCTTCCTCGCAGCGCAGGCCGGCCGCGGATAGCCGCCGCGAATGCTTTCAAGGCCGACCGATGTTGCTTTATCTGACTCGCCCGGATTCTGGCCAGCGCCGATCGGGTTTCAACGGGTTCCAGCCCATTCCAGACACGCCTCGTCATTCCCGCGGCGCAGATAGCGTCCGGGTTGTGCACGAAACGTTTCGCCCAAAAAACAGAGGGCGCAGGGAAAGCCGGGTGCCCGCCGCACCCGCGGCCTCGTGTGCAAAGTGTAGAAAGCACACGAGGTAGTCGCCACAGGTTCACCGGAACACCCGGCCTTCCCTGCGCAATGGTTTTAACGACTTATTTCGTGCTCTCCCCGGTGACCGGGCTTTCTTGCCACCGTCGCCTGTGGATACCGGCGTGTCGGGCCCGTTAGGGCCGACATCGCCTTCCACAAACTTGACGCCAGCGTCGGGGCGTCAGGACCACACGACTTCGCCGTCCGCGCTGGCGCCGCTCGTCTAGCGTCGCTGCCGCGTCCACCGCATCCCGCACCCAACGTCCGTGACGATCGCGATACGCCCCTCTTGTGAGGCGGGACTGAGCGAATCAATAAAGCTGTTTCTACCAAACGGCAAAGCGGAAAATTTTTCGCCAGGGGGCTGGACAGCCAAATCGCCGAACAGCCCGCCGGGCAAATCAGTGCGGCGCGGGGACGACGGTGCATTCGAGTTTTTGTCGTCCGGGGCGATGCGACGCATCGAACTACGATGTGCAATTGCACATCTGAGGTCTGGTCCTTCGGACCATCCCGGAATGACGACGGGGTCTGGATTGCCTCGTCGCGTAGCACGTCATCGGGCGCGCATTCGCGCCACCGGTTGGCTAATCCGCCACACCGGCTATGGTGCTTCAGCCTTCGCCGCACCTGACCCAAGAGAGTGGACACCCAAATGTTCGTTTCATTTTTCCCCCGCCCCAAGCTGTTCTTTCTGTCGGCCGTCGTCTGGGCAGCGCTGGCGATGACGTTCTGGTACGGCTACGCCGACGATCTGATCGGCTCGTCCGCTCCCGGAACCGTCGGCGTGGCGCTGTTCTGGTCGGCGCGGTCGCTTTGGTTCGACCTCTATTTTGCGCTTAGCGTCGCCATCTTCGCCGGCGCCTGGATGACGCTGGCGCCGCATCCCTGGGCGATCTGGTCGATCATCGGCTCCGCGCTGATCCTGTTCACCTCTTACTTCCAGGTCCAGGTCAGTGTCGCCATCAACAGCTGGTACGGGCCGTTCTACGATCTCGTGCAGGCCGCGCTCTCGAAATCAGCGCCGGTCACGATCGAGCGCTTCTACAGCGAATTGTCGACCTTCGCCGGCATCGCGCTGGTCGCGGTCGTGGTCGGCGTGATGACGCGGTTCTTCGTCAGCCACTACATTTTCCGCTGGCGGACGGCGATGAACGACTTCTACATCGCCAACTGGCCGCGGCTGCGCACCATCGAGGGCGCCTCGCAGCGCGTGCAGGAAGACACCATGCGGTTTGCGACCACGATGGAAGGTCTCGGCGTCAATCTGATCAGTTCCGTGCTGACGCTATTGGCCTTCCTTCCGGTTCTCTTGCGGCTGTCGAGCAACATCACGGAGCTGCCCCTGATCGGCTCCATCCCCTATCCGCTGGTGTTCGCCGCGGTGATCTGGTCGGTGCTTGGAACCGGCGCGCTCGCGCTGATCGGCATCAGGCTGCCCGGAATCGAATTCTTCAATCAGCGCGTCGAAGCCGCCTATCGCAAGGAACTCGTGCTTGGCGAAGATGACGCGGCCCGCGCCGATCCGCCGACGCTCGCCGTGCTGTTCGGCAACATTCGCCACAACTACTTCCGGCTCTATCTGAACTTCCTGTACTTCAACATCGGCCGCATCGTCTACTTGCAGACCGACGTCATCTTCCCCTACATCCTGCTCGCGCCGACGATCGTTGCCGGCAAGATCACGCTCGGCTCGATGAACCAGATCCTGAACGCGTTCACGCAGGTCCGAACCTCGTTTCAGTATCTGGTCAATTCGTGGAGCACCATCGTCGAACTGATTTCGATCTATCAGAGATTGCGGGGTTTCGAGGCCAAGATCCATGATGAGCCTCTGCCTTCGATCGAGACGGAGACGGAGCCGCTGTCGTTGTGATTCGTCCGGTCATTCCGGGGCGATGCGAAGCATCGAACTACGATGTGCAATTGCACATCTGAGGTCTGGTGCTTACGCACCATCCCGGAATGACAATATGAGCGAAGCCGTGGTGTGGTCACCCGTTCACTGCCTCTAATCATGGTGGCGTTGCACATGCACCGCACACCTCACGCCACCGCTGGATCATAATATATATTTTAGCCCGTTGGCTGCCGCCTTCCATGCAACCATCTCTTTATCACTGTTGTTGTTCATCAGCGAATGATAGCGAGCGACAGAGTGGAGGAGGTTCTTATGAGGAAACAGCTTCTCGCAGGCGCGATGGCCGTGGCTCTTGCAACAGGAATGACAACCAGCGCGATGGCCTTCGGCCATGGCGGTGGCGGTGGCGGCGGCGGCTTCCACGGCGGTGGCGGTGGTTTCCACGGCGGCGGCATGGGCGGCTTCCATGGCGGTGGCATGGGCGGCTTTCATGGTGGCGGCTTTCATGGCGGCCTTGGCGGCTTCCGCGGCGGCTACGCCGCGATGCATGGCGGCGGTTTCGCGAGAGGTGGCTGGAATCACGGCTGGCATGGTGGCTGGGGCGGCCGGCGCTTCGTCGGCGGCTATGGTGGCTATGGTTACGGCCCCTACTACAATGACGGCTATTACGGCGGCCTCGGCCTGCTAGGCCTGGGTATCGGGATGGCTACTGGTGCCGGCTATTGTTCGCCCTATGATTACACGTACGGCTATTGCGGGCCGGGCTTTGTCGCCGACTGGTAAGTAGGTGCGTCATCGCGACGCGTTGATGTGGTGAGGGCTGCTCTGCCCCGGGGCAGCCCTTTTCACGTGCGCCTTCTTACGTACTTACGTGCTCGCTTTTCCTGCGCATCGCGAATGAGAATCGCACCGGCGTGGCGTTTCACGCGCATCGATGCATTGAAACAGGTACGCGCTGCGCGATCGCGAAGGCTTCATTATGGAACGCGGATCTTCCTTGAGCAAATCTGCTGCTACTTCGCGTTGGCGCCGGTTGTCAGGTGGTCACCGGACTGGGCGGTATGGTCCGGCGTCCGGCTGCTGCGCGTGACGCCCGCGCCGTCAAGCACGCCGGCACGAGGCGTAGCCGCCACGCCGGGCTCGCCATTGTTCAGCTTGGAATAGAGCGAGCGGTCTTTTGCCGCCATTTCAAAATGCTGCCGCTGCTCCTCCGTCGGCCCCACATGCCGCGTATCGGCCAGCGCTTCCTGGTGCGGCGTCGGTCGAGCCTTTGTCCCTTTGCTTCCGCCGTTGAAGCTGACGCGGGTTGCCTTGCTGTCGCTGGTGACCGCCTCATCGTAGACGTTAGCAATATCGAGGGATCCAAGGTTATTCACGGCGCGATTGTAAAAGAACGCGTCGTTTTTCCAACGGCCACCCTGATAGCCGTCACCTGTATAGCCGTAGCCATAGTCGATCCCGCCGTAGAAGCCGACCTGCTCCGCCCAATAGCTGGCATGAAAGCCATAGCCGCCATCGACGCGGCTCCAATAGGGCGGCGTCCACAACAACCCGCGCTGCGGAGGCTGCACCCACGTCCCGGGCACCCAAAAATAGTCCGGGACCTCTTCGCGCCACGCCCAGAATCCGGGGACCCACAGATAACCTTTCGCGGGTATCGCTGGCTGCTCATAGGACGGAAGCGGCGGCGGCGCGACGTTGACCTTGTCCGGCGCGTTGGCCCGGCGCGGCTGAAAATGCGGCGGCAGTGGCAGGTATCCGCTGGTTGGAAAATTCAATTCGGCCGCGCTGCCGGTGTCCTGCGCGAAGGCGCAAGATCCGCTCGTCAGGGAAAGTAATACCAGACCGGCGACCAGCTTTCGCATGCCTTGTCCGATCGTTGTTCGGCACCGCCGTTTTCTCCGACGCTCACGCAAACGCGATCAGAAAAACTCGTCGGGCCAAATCGCTGTGTTGATCCCTCAATAAACGAAGCAGCGAGAGGAAAGTTTCAATATTTTAGAGCGATATCCACCCGACCGATCTTAAATTAATCATTAGATTCATCGAACGATGCTTCCGATCGAAGCAAACGCCGCGCGGCTTCGCCTCAATAAACATTTTTTTAACCACGCACTTCGCCTCACTAAACATTTCTTTAATTCGGTTGGCCGACAGCCTGCGGTAGAGTTCAATTATCGGCTGGAGCCCCCAGCGCATTTGTGGACTACCAACACCTCAGCCGCAGCCCTTTTGCCAAGAGGGGATTGGCTAGGAACCCAACGGTCCATGTTGCGTCGTTCCAGCTGATGGACCAACAGCGGCGAGGTGCCGTGTGCTGCCAAGAGCACGGAACCTCGCCGTATTGTCTCTGCCGTTGCCGAGGCGCGATCATACGAAATTTTAAGGCCGCGGCCAGAGTCGCCCGTCGGGCGGCGCGATTTCGGTCACGAGATCGCGGATCAGGGCTTTCTTCGGCAAGGGCGCGAGCGCCGTCACGCCTTCCTTCAATCGCACCGTGCAGGCGTAATCGACTTTGCCGCCGATCAGCATCATGCATTCCTTGCAGGCATTGACCTTGGAGCGTGAGCTCGTTTCCAGGCGAATGCGCGACGATCTGATTGACGTACCAGGTGTCATCGAGACCCGGATGATCCTCGCGCTGATGCGCGCCGCGGCTCTCGGTGCGCGCGAGCGCCGGCACCGCGACGGATTGCGCGACCAGCAGCATGTTGCGCAGGTCGTTTCCGGCGTCGCGTCCTTCGCACTCTTAGATCATGATCCGATTAGGTTGAATCGGATCATGATCTCATCTCTTTGTTTGAGCATGATCTTTTCGGAAAACCGGTTCCCACTTTTCCGGATCATGCTCTAATGCACCTCTTCTTAAGACACATCCTGGGGATGGACCACTTGGATAGCGACTCGCTGCTATTCCAGCGGCGAAGGTGGTCGGCTGTCGCGCTCTCTTTCGATCAGGAGCTGCGCCGCAACGCCTGCCGCGATCACGCCGGGTTCCTTGTCCCTGATGTCGGGCAGACCAATCGGGCAGACCAGTCGCGCAATCTGTTGCTCCGAGATGCCCAGGTTTTGCGCCTGACTTGCGAATCGGGCCCGCTTGGTCGCCGAACCGATCAAGCCGACAAAGCCGAGGTCCGCCCGGCGCAGCGCCGCCGCCGCGATGGAATAGTCGAGCGGGTGCGAGTGGGTCATGATCACAGCGAAGGCGCCGCGAGGTGCGGCGTCGATCTCGCGCTCGGGCGCGTCGGTCCTCACGGGGGTCACGTTGGCTGGCACATAGTCCGGAAAATGATCCTCCCTTGTGTCGATCCAGCGCACCGAAAACGGAAGCTGCGACAGGGCAAGAACGACCGCGCGGCCGACATGGCCGGCCCCAAAGAGCAGCACCGTCTTGCGGGCTTCGCCGAACCGTTCCACGAACCGCTGCTTGACGGCGGCTTCTCCATCTTCGGCGGTGTCAACGTCTCCATCCAGTATCTCTCGCGCAACTCGACCCTGCGCGGTCATGCGGCTGATACTGACAAAGGGCCCGGCCTCCTCCGCCGCCGCGAGCCCGCGAACGCGGTCGAGATCGCCGGCATCGAAGGTCTCAACGAGCGTCGTCACCGATCCGCCGCAGCATTGGCCAAGATTCGGGCCCAGTGGCCAGACACGCACCGACGCCACGGGGGTTTCCGCCGATAGCGCGGTCTCCGCCACGGCGAGCGTCTCGTATTCGAGGCGGCCACCGCCGATGGTTCCGAAAAAGCCGGCGTCCTGTTGAACCACCATCCGCGCGCCGACCTCGCGGGGCGCCGAGCCATCGACCCTGATCACGCTGATCAAGGCGGCGCGACGATGCTTCTCAAGCGATTCCTGGATTCGTCGCCATACCAATTGCATTCAGATCGGCCCGCTGCCGGGGATGCCATGACTGGGAAAACCATGGCCGTTCGCCAATGCCGCCGCGGCGTCGAAGGTTCCAACCGCCTTCAGGATCGATTCCGGCGTCGCCGGCGCGTCCAGCAGCACGGGCTTTCCGGGATTGACGGAATGGATCGCGTCCGCGATCGCGGCGAACACCGATGTCGCCAGCATCAACGGCGGCTCGCCGACGGCCTTGGAACGGTGGATCGTCGGCTCATGGTTTTCGTTGTCGAACAACGCGACGCGAAAATCATCCGGCACGTCGGAGGCGACGGGAATCTTGTAGGTCGAGGGCGCGTGAGTGAGCAACCGGCCGTCCGCGTCATAGACCACCTCTTCTGTCGTCAGCCAGCCCATGCCCTGGACGAAGCCGCCCTCGATCTGACCGATGTCGATCGCCGGGTTCAGCGAACGCCCCACATCGTGCAGGATGTCGACGCGCTCGACTTTCATTTCGCCGGTGGTGACGTCGACGATGACCTCGCTGCAGGCAGCCCCATGGGCATAGTACAGGAATGGTCGGCCCTTCCCCTTGGCGCGGTCCCAATGCAGTTTCGGGGTTTTGTAAAAGCCGGCCGCGGACAGATGTATCCGCGCGCCATAGGCCTTCTTCGCGAGCTCTCCGAACGAGACGCTGTCGTTTCCGATGAAAACCTGGTCGTCGCGAAATTCAATCAATTCCTCCGACACGTTCCAGGCGGTTGCGGCGAAATGCGCAAGCCGCGCCTTGATCTCGCGGCAGGCGATTTGCACCGCCATGCCATTCAAGTCGGTTCCGGCGGAAGCGGCCGTGGGTGAGGTGTTCGGCACCTTGTCGGTCGATGTCGCCGTGATGCGCACGCGCTCCAGACCGATGCCGAATTCCTCGGCGGCGATTTGCGCCACTTTCTGAAACAGGCCCTGCCCCATTTCGGTGCCGCCATGGTTGAGATGGACCGAGCCGTCCTGATAGACGTGGACCAGCGCGCCGGCCTGGTTGAGCACCGCGAGCGTGAAGGAAATGCCGAATTTGACCGGCGTCAGCGCGATCCCGCGCTTGAGGATAGGTGATGACGCGTTGAACTTCTCGATGGCCTTCCTGCGGCGCCGGTAGTCCGACGTTCGCTCCAGCTCCTCGATCAGCCGATGGATCACGTCGTGGTCTTCCACGGTCTGGCCGTAGGGCGTGACATCGCCCCCGCTGCGGTAGAAATTGGCCTTGCGCACATCGAGCGGATCGAGACCGAGGTGCCGGGCGATGGCATCGATGACGAGTTCGATCGCGAGCACGCCCTGCGGCCCGCCGAAGCCGCGGAACGCGGTGTTGGAAACGGTATTGGTCTTGACGCGTCTCGACAGAATCCGGAACGAGGGGAGGAAATAGGCATTGTCGGCGTGAAACATCGCGCGGTCCACGACGCCGGCGCTGAGGTCCGCCGAACATCCGCAGCGGGCGGCGAACTCGAGGTTCACGGCCGCCATGCGGCCTCCGGCATCAAAGCCGACCGACCAGTCGACCCGAAAATCGTGCCGCTTGCCGGTCATCATCATGTCGTCGTCGCGGTCGAGACGAAGCTTGCATGGCCGGCGCGTGGCATGCGCCGCGAGCGCGGCAATCACCGCCCATTGCGTCGCCTGGGTTTCCTTGCCGCCAAAGCCGCCGCCCATCCGCCGCACCTGGCAGGTCACATAGGAATCGGCGACGCCGAGCACGCGGGCCACCACGTGCTGGACTTCGGATGGATGCTGGGTCGATGAATGGACCAGCATGTCATGATCCTCGCCCGGCACCGCGAACGCGATCTGGCCCTCCAGATAAAAATGCTCCTGGCCGCCGATATGGAAAACGCCATCCAAGCGATGCGGCGCCTTCGCGATCACCGCATCGGCATCGCCGCCGACAAAAGCGTAATCAGGCAATACGGTCTCCCCCGAAGCGAGCCCCTGTTCGACCGTGACATTGGGCTGCTCGCGCTCGATCTCGATGGCAGCCAAGATTGCCGCGCGTCGCGCGATATCGCGCGTGGTGGCGATGACCGCGAAAATCGGCTGACCGTGAAACAGAACGCGCTCAGCGGCAAATACCGGCTCGTCGGCGTTGGCCGGTGAAATATCGTTCTTGCCGGGAACATCGTCTGCGGTAATGACCGCATGGACTCCGGGGAATGCACGCACCTTGTTAAGATCAATTCGCACGATGCGGCCCCGCGCCGCCGTCGAGCCGCCGATCGCCACGTGCAGCGTGCCTTCCGGCTCGCGGATGTCATCGGCGTAGTCGGCCGCGCCCTGCACGTGCTTGAATGCGCTGTCGTGCGGCATCGCCTGGTGCACATGACGCAAGGACGGAATACCCGGTTCAATCCGCGACATGAACGGCCTCCCGGGAATCGAGGATGCGTGTCACTGGGCTCGATACGCCGGCGATCTCGGCAAGCGCTTTTATCACGATATTCCGTGCCACGCCGAGGCGATATTCCGAGCTCGCGCGCACGTCGGTCAGCGGCGTGAAATCATCACCGACCCGTTCGGCCGCCAGCCTCCATGTGCCGACATCGTGCAGCGCCGCGCCGACCAGTTGACCCTCGACCGCAATTGCCCGTTTCGGGATTCCGGCCATGCCTCCGAAGGCGATGCGCGCCGAGGCGATGCGGCCGCCCGCGACACCGATCCGGAACGCACCGAGCACGGTGGTGATGTCCTCGTCGAACCGCTTGCTGATCTTGAAGGCCTTGAAATACGTGGCGGGAGGCAATTTTGGAACGATCAAGCGCCGGATGAATTCGCCGGGCTCGCGATCCTGTTTACCGTAGCCGATGAAGAATTGCTCGAGCGGCAGCGCGCGTATCCGCTCGCCCTTGCGCAGTTCGACGCTGCCGCCGAGCGCGATGAAAAGCGGCGCCAGATCCCCGATCGGCGACGCATTGGCGATGCTTCCGCCCACCGTGCCTGCCGCACGCACCTGTACCGAACCAAACCGCCGCAGGATTTCTGCAATGTCCGGATCGATCGATGCAAGGGGCGACGTCGCGCGTGCCAGCGTGACCGAGGCGTCAATATGCAATGCATCGGCGGTTTCCTCGATCCTGTCGAGGCCGGCCCGGCCGACATGAATGATCTTGTCGATGCTCGCAAGCTTCTTGGTGATCCACAGCCCGACATCGGTTGCGCCACCGATAATCCGGGCATCGGGATGACGCTGATAGAGCGAAGCGAGCGACGCCTCGCTTGCGGGCGCCGCGAAGAAGCCGGAGTCGCCGCCGACGAAGACATCGGCGTGGTCCTCCAACTCGCGCAGTGCGGCGATGGTGCCGGCCTCGTTTGCGACGAAGCGATCCGTCAGGGGACCAGCGCAGGCTTCGCGGGCGGCGTCGATGATGGACCGATAGCCGGTACAGCGGCAAAGATTGCCCGCCAGCGCATCGTTGATTTTTGCCCGGTCGGTTCTCTCACAGTCACTATGAAAATGCGCAAACAGGCTCATGACAATACCGGGCGTGCAAAAGCCGCATTGCGAGCCATGACCCGCCGCCATCGCCGTCTGCACCGGATGCAGTTTCCCCTCGTGCGCCAGGTCCTCCACCGTGATGAGTTCGCCACCGTCCAACTGGCCAAGGGTGGCGATGCAAGCATTCACCGGTTCATAAAGCAGGCGGCCGTCGCGCTCCCTCGCGATGACCACGGTGCACGCCCCGCAATCGCCTTCGGCGCAGCCTTCCTTGGTTCCCGTCGAGCGCTCCTCCAGCCGCAGCCAATCAAGCGCCGTCGTCTGCGGCGAAAACCGATCGAGCCGAATGGTCCGGTCTTTCCGGCGGAACTGGATGCAGTTTCTGGTCATTTGGCCTCCGAACACGGGCGCGACAGAAGTATGGGCACGCACAAAGGCGCGTTTGGAAATTTATTTAACGCCTTATTTAACGCCTGGCGATCGCGATACGTCACGGCCGCCGATCCAGACCTTCGCGATATTCGACTTCGACGCAGTATAGATGATTTTCTGCAATATGTTTTCGCCCTGATCGAGATCGTCCCAAAGCCGGATCGTGCCGCTTTGCGCGGTCGTATCGATCACCATCGCGTCGAACTGATAGCCTGGTGAGAAATGTCCGACCGGCAGATCGAGCGCGATCCCGCCGCCGGTCGTGGCCAGATAGAAGGCGTCGCGAAAGTCGATCCACACGCCGGATTGACGGCTGCGCTCGGCCGGTCCGAGGTTGGGGTCAACGCCGCTTTCCAAAAGACGCGCAACGAAGAGCGCGCTGCGCATGTTGTCGAACAGCGATCCGCTTGGGCCTCCCGAAATATCGGATCCGAGCCCGACATGCAGTCCTTTCTCGAGTGCGGCCTTCAACGGAAAAACCGCGCTGGAGAAATAGGCGTTGGACAACGGACAATGCGCGATGCCCGAGCCGCGGGCGCGGATGGTGTCCATATTGAGGGAGGTAATCAGGTTCGAATGCGCCAGCACGGTGTGGCGGCCAAGCAGTCCGAAACGGTCCAGACTTTCGGTATCGGTCATGCCGTGACGTTCGAGGACATAACCATGTTCCCAATCGCTTTCCGAACAATGGGTCTGGACATGACAGCCGCACTGCCTTGCCAGCGCGCCAAGGCCCTCCAGCGTCGCATCGGTGCAGGAGGGAATGAAGCGCGGCGTCACCACCGGCTTTACCAGCGCGGCAGTGTTGGCCGGATGGCTTCTGATGTAACCAATCAGGTCTTCGGTGCCGCGCATGGCCGCATCCGGCGACGCGTCGCGGTAAAAGTCGGGACACTCGTCGACATTGTCCATCGCCACCTTGCCGATCAGTGCACGCTGGCCGGCCTGAAGGCAGATATCGGCAAGAATACGCGTGGCCCCCTGATGGATGGTCGCAAAATACAGCGCCGTTGTGGTGCCATTGGCGATGAGGTCGTCGACCAGCAAGCGATAGCTCTTTCGGGCAAAGGCCGCGTCGGCATAGCGAGCTTCGAGCGGAAAGGTGTATCTCCGCAGCCAGACCTCCAGCGGGACGTCGAGTGCGCTGCCGAGTTGCGGGTATTGCGGCGCGTGAATATGCAGGTCGACGAAGCCCGGCAGCAAATAGGAGCCTTCCGGCAAGGTCACAAGCTGACCTGCGGCCTTCTGTCTGTCCCTCTGCTCATCGTAGCCGTCGTCGTGCGGGCGAAGGACGGAGAGAATTGCGCCGTCATGGCCGATGGAAATCAGCGCGTTCTGAAAACTGTCGATGTCGCCGCGCTTGGCCGTATGGAAGCCCGATGCAATGATGGCCTTGCCGCGCAAATGGTCCATGAAGAGTCCTGCGTCCCGCCTTGACAAGAAATTTGTCGCCCGTTGGAAACCGTCGATTGATTGATCGAAATTTCATCCTGCCGCTGGCGACGATGGGACTATATTGAGTTCGCGGGCACGAGTCGCGGGCTAAACTGGCGCCTGATATGATGGCGCGCGAAGTCCTTCGACACAACCTTCCCTGGGGCCGGACATCCCGGCATGCCAGGCAAGACGGCGGGACCCGAATGATGCTACGAGGGGATCTCATCGCGTTCATTCACGCCCAATCGGTAACGGCATGCGGACGATTTCGACACCACAATTCTTGCTCGGCGGTATTTTCTTGGCGATGCTATCTGGATCGCTACCGGGGTCGGCTCAATCGGTCGCGCCTCTCGGCCAGCCATTTGCGGCCCCAGCCAGACCGCCTGCCGCCCCCTCCCCGCGCGCGGCCGCCTGCCACAACGGCGCAAGCTTCGATCGCTTCCTCGCTGATTTGAAGCAACAGGCCGTCGCCGCCGGCGTGTCGCAGCGGGCGATCGCGGAAGCCGCGCCCTATCTCGTCTACGACCAGGGCATCGTCAATCGCGATCGCGGCCAGCGCGTGTTCGGGCAGGCGTTCACCGAATTCGCCGGCCGCATGGCCGCACCCTACCGGATGCAGCAGGGTCAGGCGCGGATCAAAACCTACGCGGCAGCGTTTGCGCGCGCGGAGAAGGAATATGGCGTGCCGCCAGCCGTAATCGCCGCGTTCTGGGGGCTTGAAAGCGATTTCGGCGCCAATATGGGCAATCTGCCGACGCTGCGCTCGCTGGTGTCGTTGGCCTATGACTGCCGCCGCTCCGAGCGGTTCGTGGGCGAGACCATCGCCGCGCTGAAGATCATCGACCGCGGCGACCTCGCGCCGGCCGAGATGATCGGCTCCTGGGCCGGCGAACTCGGCCAGACCCAATTCCTGCCGACGCATTATTTCAACTATGCGGTGGATTACGGTGGCCGCCGCAATCTCCTGCGCAGCCCGGAGGACGTGATCGGCTCGACCGCGAACTATATCGCCAACGGACTGAAATGGCGGCGCGGCGAACCCTGGCTGCAGGAAGTGCGCGTGTCCGCTGCATCGAACTTTCCCTGGGATCAGGCCGACCTCACGATCCAGCTGCCGCGCTCCAAATGGGCGCAGCTCGGCGTCACCTATCCGGACGGCAGGCCCTTGGCGAATGACGACATGCCGGCCTCGCTGCTGCTGCCGATGGGAAGGACTGGGCCGGCATTTTTGGCGTATGCCAATTTCGCCGCCTATACCGAATGGAACAACTCGCTGATCTATTCGACCACCGCCGGCTATCTCGCCACCCGCATCGCGGGCGCGGCGCCGATGCAACGCCCCGCCGCCCCGGTCGCGCAACTGCCCTTCAACGAGCTGCGCGAGCTGCAGCAACTGCTGGTGCGCGCGGGCTATAATGTCGGCAAGGTCGACGGCGTGATGGGCCAGCAAAGCCGCGGCGCGGTCAAGGCGATGCAGATCAAATACGGCCTGCCCGCCGATTCCTGGCCCACCGCTGATTTGCTGGCGCGGATGCGCGGGCCCCGCGCACCGCCTCCAACGCAGGGTGCAGTGAGCGTGCGGTAGAGGCCACCCGCCCGTGTCGCCGGACTTAACTCCCCGTCTTTGCGAGGAGCCAACGGGTCGCGCGAATGCGCGCCCGATGACAGGCTCCGCGACGAAGAATCCAGCTTCTCATCTATCTCGAAATGGATTGCTTCGCTTCGCTCGCAATGACGGAATAGATCGCGGTCGTTCCGTGCTGAACCCGCAACGACAGTATCATTCAACCACCATAGCGCCGGCCGAGGGAAACGTCCTTACTCCATCGTTTCGAACTCAACCAAATCCTCCTATGCGGACACGCTTGCTCTACACCGATATCAGCGACCCCGGCGGTATCGCGCGGAGCTAGCCTGCGATATCGTGATAGCTCGCAGGCATTGCCGCGGGCGGCAGGAATGCACACCTCAGTGTTTCCCGCCCTCCCATTCACCGAGAGCATCAAAAATGAGCACGCCGTCCAAACTCTTCAAGCCCTTCAAACTTGGCCCGGTCACGCTTCCCAACCGCCTTGTGATGGCGCCGCTGACCCGCAACCGCGCGGTCGAAGGCCTGGTGCCCAGTCCATTGGCCGTCGAGTATTACGGGCAGCGCGCCTCCGCCGGTCTCCTGATCACCGAAGGGAGCCAGGTTTCGCAACAGGGCCAGGGCTATCAGGACACCCCCGGCATCTACGCGAAGGAACAGGTCGCCGGCTGGCGCAAGGTCACCGACCGCGTGCACACGCGCGGCGGCCGGATCTTCCTCCAGCTCTGGCATGTCGGCCGCATCTCGCACACCTCGTTGCAGCCAGATGGCGGCGCGCCGGTCGCGCCCTCGGCCATCCGCGCCAAGGGCAAGACATTCGTCGGGGGCACCTTCACCGATATCTCCGAGCCGCGGTCGCTGGAGCTTTCGGAAATCCCCGGGATTATCGAGAGCTTCAAACGCGGCGCCGCCAACGCACTGGCCGCGGGTTTTGACGGCGTCGAAATCCATGGCGCCAACGGTTATCTGTTGGATCAGTTCGCCAAGGACGGCGCCAACAAGCGCACCGATGCTTACGGCGGCTCCGTCGAGAACCGCGCCAGGCTGATGCTCGAAGTCGCAAAGGCCGTGACCGCGGAAGCGGGCGCCGAGCGTACCGGCATTCGCATTTCGCCGGTGACGCCGGCCAACGACATCTCCAACTCGAACCCGCAACCGCTGTTCGACCATATCGTCGATCACCTCAATGCGTTGAAGCTTGTCTACATTCACGTCATCGAGGGCGCCACCGGCGGCCCGCGCGACATCGCGCCGTTCGACTACGGAAGCTTGCGCAAACGCTTCAAGGGCGCCTATGTCGCCAACAACGGTTATGATTTCGCGCTCGCCAACAAGGTGCTGGCCGCCAACGAGGCTGACCTGATCGCGTTCGGCAAATTGTTCATCGCCAATCCCGACCTGGTCGAACGCTTCAAACGCGGCGCGCCACTCAACGTACCCGACAAGGCCACGTTCTATGGCGGCGGCGCCAAGGGATACACGGATTATCCGACGCTGGGCGACACGCTTCAGGCCGCGCAGTAAGAAACTCGATGCGCCCCCTCGCCCCGCTCTTCGCGGGGAGAGGGTTGGGGTGAGGGGCTCTCTCGACATATTCGGACTCGCAGAGAGTCCCCCTCACCCGGATCGCACCGGACGATGCGGAGCCTGTCATCGGGCGCGCATTCGCGCGACCCGTTGGCATCGCCGAGGCGATCCGACCTCTCCCCGCAAGCGGGGCGAGGTTGCTATGGAATCTTCGCTTCGCTCGCAATGACGCATATAATGTGCTGCACATGATCCAGCACACGCCAGAGGAAATCGTTCGCCGCGCTACGGCCGTGTTCAACGCGGGCCGGCGCGAGGAGGCCTGTCAGCTCTGCGAGGAAGGTTTGAGCCGCGCGCCCGGCGAGCCCATGCTCAGCCATCTCCTTGCCGCGGTGCTGTTTTCCAAAGGCGAGATTCAAGCGGCGCGCGGTCACCTCGAGGCCAGCCTGGCAAAACGGCCTGACAACGCGGCCGCGCACCTGCTCGCGGCACGCATCGCGCGCACCACAAGGGATTTTGACGTCGCGCTGTCGCATCTCGATCGGGCGATCGCGATCGCACCACAGCGGGAGACATTTCTCGAAAAGGCCCGAACGCTCGACCAGGCCGGTCTTCGGCCGCAGGCGCGGCAGGCGTGGCGCGCCATCCTCGACGTCATCCCAGAGAATAGCGAGGCCGCGGCACGGCTGGGACGGCTGGCATGGGAGGACGGCGACCATGCCGCCGCGGCTTCGTTGCTGGAACGCGCCGTGCAAGGTGAGGCTCCCGCTTCCGTCTGGTTCGATCTTGGCCTCGCCCGCCAGGATCTGCGCGACTATCGCGGCGCCGTGCAGGCCTACCGCAAGGCGATCGAGATAAAGCCCGATCACGCGGAAGCCGCGCTCAATCTCGGCGTGGTGCTGCAGGAATCCGGCGATCTCGACGGCGCCATGCGCGCCTACGCGCAAGCCTATCGCCTGCGCCAAGAGAGCTTCGGCACCATCGCGATGGCGCTCACCTCGGCGCCTCACGGCCGGCTGTGGCTGGATGGGGCGTTGCTACGCAAATCACTCGGTGGTGGTTAGCCGGCCCCGCCGCGCACGAAAATGTTTGCGATACACATTGGGCGCGGCCAGCACCTCGGCGACGGTCTTCTCGTAGGCTTCCTTGTGAACCTCGTCAAAGCTCTCGAACACGAGCTGCGGCGCCGCGCGCGGCACCGCGAAGACTTGCGCCACCGGCGTGCCCTTCGGCAGGACACCGGAAAAATCCGGCTGCACCCAAACGCCCGGGAAATTGATGCCGCCGTCATGAAACCGATCGGCATCGACCAGTCCCGTGATCAGGCGAAACGGCAGATCGTCGCGATTGACAGGATGGGTGGCAAACAACGACCAGCCGGGCTCGAGTTCGATGGTCCAGAAGCTGTTGAACTTGATCGCCGCCTGCCCGTTCCTCGCAAAGGGCGTGTCCGGAAACTGCGCCGCGACATGAAAGCTTAAGGGGCTGCGCGGATGTCCCGAAGTCGATGGCTCCGGAATATTCCAGGCCCACGAAAACGAACCACGATCGACCGTCACGTCGCAGGGAAGCAGGATCAAGACGCCATGGGTCATCGCGTCGACAAAGGGCGGGCACTGCTTCACGGTGCGGATTTCCCGTCCATGGATTTCCGACGGCGCGTGCGCCGGCATCGCCCGGAGCCAATCGGGAAGCGCGCCGCGCGCCGGAACCGGCCGCGGCAGATGATCGGACAATGCCGGATCGCAACGAAAAATCATGCGCATGGCGAAACTCCTGAGCCGGCGGACGATGGCGCAGTCTAGACGTCATTGCGAGCGAAGCGAAGCAATCCATCGGGCCGCAGCTCAAGAATGGATTGCTTCGTCGTTTCACTCCTCGCAATGACGATAGAAAAAAGGCCGGGATCGCTCCCGGCCTTCTGTTCTTTACTCGCGCTCAGTTCAGCGAAGCGCGCTTCGGCGGCGAGGCCGGCCACGACTTGATCAGCGTGTCGTAGTCGACGGTTTCGCCCTTCGGCTTCTCGTTCGCGAGCTTGCGCTGGGGCGCGATGTTGCCGTCCTTGGCCGACTTCGCAAACCAGTACTCGGCCGTTTCCTTCTTGTTGAGCTTCGGTCCGCAGTCGCCCTGGACCTTGGATTTCTCCAGACGCTCCATCACCGAATCCTGCGCTGCCGCCAGCGAGTCCATCGCCGCCTGCGGCGTCTTCGCACCGGACGACGCATCGCCGATGTTCTGCCACCACAACTGCGCGAGCTTCGGATAATCCGGCACGTTGTTGCCGGTCGGAGTCCACTGCACGCGCGCCGGCGAGCGGTAGAACTCGATCAGCCCGCCGAGTTTCGGCGCACGCTCGGTGAACGACTTGTCCCAGATGTCGGACTCACGGATGAAGGTGAGACCGACATGGCTCTTCTTCAGGCTCACCGTCTTGGACACGATGAACTGCAGATAGAGCCAGGCAGCCTTCCGACGGTCAACAGGGGTGGACTTCAGCAACGTCGCCGAACCCACGTCCTGGTAGCCGAGCTTCATGCCGTCCTTCCAGTAGGCGCCATGCGGCGATGGCGCCATCCGCCACTTCGGCGTGCCGTCCGCATTCATGACCGGCAGACCGGGCTTCACCATGTCGGCGGTGAAGGCGGTGTACCAGAAGATCTGCTGGGCGATCGCGCCCTGCGCCGGCACCGGGCCCGATTCGGAGAAGGTCATGCCTTGCGCCTGCGGCGGGGCATATTTCTTCATCCAGTCGAGATATTTGACGATCGAATAGACCGCCGCCGGACCGTTGACGTCGCCGCCGCGCTCGACCGAGGAGCCGACGGGACGGCAGCCTTCCATGCGGATGCCCCATTCGTCGACCGGAAGCCCGTTCGGGATGCCCTTGTCGCCGTTGCCGGCCATCGACAGCCACGCGTCGGTGAAGCGCCATCCCAGCGATGGATCCTTCTTACCGTAGTCCATGTGGCCATAGACCCTGACGCCGTTGATTTCCTTGACGTCGTTGGTGAAGAATTCGGCGATATCCTCATAGGCCGACCAGTTCACGGGAACGCCGAGGTCGTAGCCATACTTGGCCTTGAACTTGGCCTTGTATTCGGGATTGGAGAACCAGTCGTAGCGGAACCAGTAGAGGTTCGCGAACTGCTGGTCGGGCAACTGGTAGAGGTGGCCGTTCGGCGCCGTGGTGAACGACTTGCCGATGAAGTCGTTGACGTCGAGCCCCGGATTGGTCACGTCCTTGCCGTCGCCGGCCATCCAGTCCGTCAGGTCGACGGCCTGACCGTAACGGAAATGCGTTCCAATGAAGTCGGAGTCGTTGATCCAGCCGTCGTAGACGTTCTTGCCCGATTGCATCTGGGTCTGGATCTTCTCCACGACATCGCCTTCCTGGATGATGTCGTGCTTGACCTTGATGCCCGTGATCTCCTCGAACGCCTTGGCCAAGGTCTTCGATTCATATTCGTGCACGGTCAGGGTTTCGGAGACCGCGTTGATCTCCATCCCCTTGAAGGGTGCGGCGGCCTTGATGAACCACTGCATTTCCCTCATCTGATCGTCTTTGGACAACGTCGAAGGTTGAAATTCGGTGTCGATCCATTTCTTCGCGGCAGCTTCGTCCGCGAAAGCAGGCGTGGTGATCGCAGGTGATGCTGCCATCAGCGCGAGCGCGCTTGTCATCATCAGGATGCGTGTCCCTCTCGCAGGACCTTTGCTCATCTCCAAGTGTCGCATGGTGGTTCCTCCGTTGCAGCGACAGACATATTCAGGCCCGGGTTGATCCCGGATCTGCTCATTTTCGCTTCCCTCAGACGGTGCGGAATATTGCAACCGCCGAAACAAGCGAAATCAGGGTGGCGAACCAAAGGCTCGACAATTCAATTCCTTCTCCGACCGGCAGCGTCGCGACGGTGTCGACACCTGCAAGTCCGATCCACAACAGATGGATGACGGCGGCCATGATCAGTGAAATGAACAAGCGATCGCCGCGCGTGGTCGGAATCCGCAAGATGCCGACGCGCTCCGCTTCCGGATAGGCGATCGCAAGCCACGTCATGACCGCGAGCGTTGCCGCGAGCAGCGCGAAGAAGATCGCGGTCGGCAGCGTCCAGGCCATCCATGCGATGCTTTCCATGGGCTACTCCTCACGCCTGCGCATGACCTTGTCCGAAAACCGGTATCCACTCTTCGGAGTCATGCGCTACACCCTGCCGAGCGCGAAGCCGCGCGCGATGTAATTGCGGACGAACCAGATCACGAGTGCGCCGGGAATGATGGTCAGCACGCCGGCCGCCGCCAACAGCCCCCAATCCATTCCGGCCGCCGAGACGGTACGGGTCATGACCGCGGAAATCGGCTTGGCGTCCACGGAAGTCAGTGTCCGCGCCAGCAGCAATTCGACCCAGGAGAACATGAAGCAGAAGAATGCCGCGACCCCGATGCCGCTCGCGATCAGCGGCATCAGGATCTTGACGAAGAAGCGCGGGAACGAATAGCCGTCCAGGAACGCGGTCTCGTCGATCTCGCGCGGCACGCCGGAAACGAACCCTTCCAAAATCCACACCGCGAGCGGCACGTTGAAGATGCAGTGCGCCAGCGCCACCGCCCACGGCGTATCGAACAGATTGATCGCCGAATAGAGATTGAAGAACGGCAACGCGTAGACCGCGGCCGGCGCCATCCGGTTCGACAGCAGCCAGAAGAACAGGTGCTTGTCGCCGAGGAAGCGATAGCGCGAAAACGCGTAAGCCGCCGGCAGCGCCACCGAGATCGAGATCACGGTATTGATGACCACATATTTCAGCGAATTGATGTAGCCGGAGTACCAGCTCTCATCGGTGAAGATACGCATGTAGTTGGCGATGGTCGGCTGATGCGGCCACAGCGTCATGGTCGAGACGATCTCGCCATTGGTCTTGAAGCTCATATTGACCAGCCAGTAGATCGGCAGCAGCAGAAAGATCAGAAACAGCGAGAGAATGAGGCGGCGCCCGGGAATCGAATGCATCACGCGACCCCCTTCTCGGCCCGGCGCTCGGCGCCGGCATTGGTCATGACGGTGTAGAACACCCAGCAAACGATGATGATGATCAGGTTGTAGACCAGCGACAGCGCGGCCGCCTTGCCGAGGTCGAATTGCCCGAGCGCGATCTTGACAAGTTCGATGGAAATGAAGGTGGTCGAATTGCCCGGCCCGCCACCGGTCACCACGAACGGCTCGGTGTAGATCATGAAACTGTCCATGAAGCGCAGCAGCACCGCGATCAGGAGCACGCGATTCATTTTCGGCAGCTGGATGGCGGTGAACACCGCCCAGCGCGACGCGCCATCGATTTGGGCGGCCTGATAATAGGCTTCCGGAATCGACTTCAGCCCGGCGTAGCACAACAGCGCCACCAGGCTGGTCCAGTGCCAGACATCCATCACGATGACGGTGGCCCAGGCGTCGAAATCGTTGGACACGTAGTTGTAGTTGATCCCGAGATGGTTCAGCACATAGCCGAGCAGACCTATGTCGGGACGGCCGAAGATCTGCCAGATCGTTCCGACCACGTTCCATGGAATGAGCAGCGGCAATGCCAGGACCACGAGACACGCCGCCACGCTCCAGCCCTGCCGCGGCATCGACAACGCGACCACGATCCCGAGCGGCACCTCGATCGCGAGAATCACGGCGGAGAAAAACAGGTTGCGCCAGAGTGAGGCCAAAAACCGCTCACCGAGATCGGTCGAGGGATCGAGCAGTTCCTTGAACCAGCCGACGCCGTTCCAGAAGAACTGGTTGTTGCCGAAGGTGTCCTGCATCGAATAATTCACCACCGTCATCAACGGCAGGACGGCCGAGAACGCGACCACCAGAAATACCGGCAGCACCAGGAACCAGGCCCTCTGGTTGACGGTCTTGTCCATCACGCCGTCCCCTCGACCAGGAGACTGTCGGCGTAGACGTGCACATGCGACGGATCGAACACCAGGCCGGCGGCATTGCCGGGCACGGAAAACCCCGGCGGCACCCTCGCGGAAAATTTGGCGTCGCCGATCCGCAACCGGGCGAAACGAACGCGGCCGAGATCGTCGATCCGCTCGATGTCGGCCGCGAGCAGACCCGGCGCCGGTGGCGCGACATCGACGAATTCCGGCCGCACCCCAATCTCGATTTTCGCTTCCCGTGGCAGGCGGTCATAGCTGCGGTTCAGCGCAATGGTGTGGCCATCGATCCGCGCCTCGCGTCCCCTGACGTCGGCGGGCACGATGTTCATGCCGGGCGAGCCGATGAAATAACCGACGAAAGTATGCGCGGGTTTGTCAAATAACTCCGCCGGCGTCCCGCTCTGCACCACGCGGCCGTCATGCATCACGACCACGGTGTCGGCGAAGGTCAGCGCCTCGGTCTGGTCGTGGGTGACATAGATCATCGTCAAATCGAGCGCGCGATGCAGCGCTTTCAACTTCGACCTTAGCTGCCATTTCAGTTCGGGGTCGATCACCGTGAGCGGCTCGTCGAACAGGATGGCCGCGACATCGGAGCGGACCAGTCCGCGGCCGAGCGAGATTTTCTGCTTGGCGTCAGCCGTCAGCCGCTGGGCTTTGCGCGACAGATAGGGCGTGAGGTCGAGCAGGCCGGCGATCTCGGCCACCCGCGCGTCGATCTCCGCCTTGGGCACGCCGCGATTCTTCAGCGGGAACGCCAGATTTTGCCCGACCGTCATGGTGTCGTAGATCACCGGAAACTGGAACACCTGCGCGATATTGCGCTTCTGGGTGGACAGCGGCGTGATGTCGACGCCGTCGAACAGGATCCTGCCGCGCGACGGCGTGACGATCCCCGAGATCAGATTGAGCAGCGTGGTCTTGCCGCAGCCCGACGGCCCGAGCAGCGCATAGGCCCCGCCCTGCCGCCAGGTCATCGTGACAGGCTTCAGCGCGAAGGATTCAGGGGCAGCGTCGTTGCCGCTGTAGGAATGCGCGAGATCGACGAGGTCAATGCGGGCCATGCTGCATTTCCCTCACATCGCGCCCGGCGAGGCGACCAGCCGGCCGGCCGCGTCGAACACAAAGACATTGTTCGGATCGAGCACCGCGTCCAGCACATGTCCGGGCGGATATTCGTGCACGCCCTGCAGCACGGCGACCCAGTTGGAGGCGTCGCGGTTGAGATGCACGAAACTTTCCGAGCCGGTGATTTCGGTGACCGTCACGGTGGCGTGGAAGGCGTGACGGCCCGGGGTCCCGTTGGCCACCTCTAGCTGGTGGGCGCGGAAGCCGACCCGGTAGGGGCCGTCGTCAAGCTTTGCGTAGAGTCCCGCAGCGGGCGCCTGCACGCCGCCGGCATATTGCACCGAGCCATTTTTCTTTTCGATCCCGACGATATTGAGCGGCGGATCGGAAAACACTTGCGCAACGCGCAACGTATCGGGATGGCGATAGACTTTCGGCGTCTCACCGGCTTGCAGGACCTCGCCTTCCCACATGCAGATGGTGCGGCCGCCCAGCAACAACGCCTCGGAGGGCTCGGTGGTGGCATAGACGAAGATCGCCCCGGAGGCCTCGAAGATGCGCGGCAATTCCGTGCGCAATTCCTCGCGCAGCTTGTAGTCGAGATTGGCGAGCGGCTCGTCGAGCAGCACCAGATCGGCGCCCTTCACCAGCGCGCGCGCAATCGCGGTGCGCTGCTGCTGGCCCCCGGACAATTGCAGGGGCGTGCGGTTCAGATACGGCTCGAGCTTCAGGAGCCCGGCCGCCTCCCGCACGCGCTTTTCGATCTCAGTGCGCGGCTTGCGCTGCACCCGCAGCGGCGAGGCGATGTTTTCATAGACCGTCAGCGAGGGGTAATTGATGAATTGCTGATAGACCATCGCCACCGAACGCTGCCGCACATCGGCGCCGGTGACATCCTTGCCATCGACCAGAACGCGACCTGATGTGGGCTTGTCGAGGCCGGCGAGGAGCCGCATGATCGATGTCTTGCCCGACAGCGTCGGGCCCAACAGCACGCTCAGGGTGCCGCGCTCGAGCGTCAGCGAGACATCGCGAATGGTCGCAATGCCTTCGACCGACCGCGTGACGCGTTCCAGCTCAACGCTCATGTCCGCCCTCCCGCTTCAAGCAAGGGGCTTTCAGGAGAGACACGACGGGCTGATATCCAGTCGTCAATGGCGGCAATTTCCAAAGGCGTCAGCCGCAATCCAAGCTTGGATCGCCGCCATACAATGTCTTCGGCGGTGCAAGCCCATTCCGTTCGCATCAGGTACCTGACTTCGGCCTCCGTCAAGCTGGCGCCGAACCACTGGCCGAGGTCGCCGGCGGATTTCGCGTTGCCGAGCAACTTGCTGGCGCGCGTGCCGTAGGCATGCGCGAGCCGGTTGGCATGCGCCGCCGTGAGGAATGGAAAGTTGCGCGCAAGTTCCGCCGATAGCGTCGCGACCGCCGAGACATCCATGTCGCCGCCGGGCAGCGGCGATTTTCCAGTCCAGCCTTCGCGCGCTTTGGTGCCGTTCAGATAGGGGGCAAGCTTTTCGAGCGCCTCCTCGGCGAGGCGGCGATGGGTGGTGATCTTGCCGCCGTAGATCGACAGCAGCGGCGCGCCGCCGGGCGTATCGATCTCGAAGACGTATTCGCGGGTCGCGGCCTTGGCCTCGCTGGCGCCATCGTCATAGAGCGGGCGAACACCGGCATAGGTCCAGACGACATCCTCAGGCTTGACCGGTTTGGCGAGATATTCGCTGACGGAATCGCAGAGATACTGGATCTCTTCGCTCGAGGCTTTGACCTTGGCCGGGTCGCCGTCGTAATCGCGATCGGTGGTGCCGATCAGCGTGAAATCGTCCTGATAGGGAATGACGAAGACAATCCGGCCGTCGCTGTTCTGGAACATGTAGGCGCGGTCGTGTTCGTAAAGTTTACGCACGACGATGTGGGAGCCCTGCACCAGCCGCACCTTGGCGCGCGCGTTGACGCCCGAGCCCGACGCCAAGACCTGCTCGACCCACGGCCCGCCCGCATTGACGAGCACGCGGGCGCGGATGGTCGAGCGCGCGCCGCTGAAGCTGTTCTCGACCGTGACCTGCCAGATTCCATCCACCTGCCGGATATCAACCGCGCGGCTGCGGGTGCGGATTTCAGCGCCGCGATCGGCGGCGTCGCGCGCGGTGAGAACCACAAGCCGTGCGTCGTCGACGAAACAGTCGGAATATTCAAAACCTTTGCGATAACGGTTGGGAACGAGCGGCTTTCCGACCTCGTCACGGCTGAGATCGACCGAACGCGTCGGCGGCAGCAAATGTCGGCCGCCGATATGGTCGTAAAGGAATAGTCCGAGCCGCAACAGCCAGGCCGGGCGAAGCCCGTCATGGTGCGGCAACACGAAACGAAGCGGGCGGATGATGTGCGGCGCGATCCGCCAGAGGATTTCGCGTTCGATCAGCGCCTCGCGGACCAGCCGGAACTCGTAATATTCGAGATAGCGCAGCCCGCCATGCACGAGCTTCGTCGACCAGGACGAGGTTCCGCTAGCCAAGTCATTCATTTCACACAGGAAAACAGAGTTTCCGCGCCCGGCGGCGTCGCGCGCGATACCGCAGCCGTTGACGCCGCCCCCAATGATCGCGAGGTCGAAAATCCGATCCAAAGGCGCTCCCCAGCGTTCGCCTATTCATTTTGGCGATTTTACTTTCGTTTTGAATTAGATCACAATCAAATATGAAAGCAATAGCGAAAGGGGAACTATCGCCGGCCCGTCGCGGCCGAAGCCGGCTCGGCGCCCGGCTCATCGAAATCGGCCGCAGCCTTGGCAGGCATCGCCTCGATCACCTGGATGCCGCGGGTCTGGCAGATGTTGGCAAGCCGCGCCGGCAGCGCCGCATCCGTGACGAATGTATTGATCTGGCTGATATCGGCGATGCGGACCGGGGCGCTGCGCCGCAGTTTCGTGGCGTCGGCCACCAGCATCACGCTGCGCGCATTGGCGATGATGGCTTGCGCTGCCTGCACCTCGCGATAGTCGAAATCGAGCAGCGCGCCCTCTTCGTCGATCGCGGAAGCGCCGATGATGGCGTAGTCGACCTTGAACTGGCCGATCAGGCTGATCGCGGTCGAACCGATCACCGCGCCGTCGGCGCGGCGCACCGCGCCACCGGCCACGATCACCTCGATGCGCGGGTGCCGGTACAGCAGCATCGCGACATTGAGGTTGTTGGTGATGACCAGCAGATCCTCATGCGAGGTAAGCGCGCTGGCGACCTCTTCGGTGGTGGTGCCGATGTTGATGAACAGCGAACAGCCGTTCGGGATCAGCGCCGCCGCCGCCGCGCCGATCGCCTTTTTTTCCTCGGCGGCGACGAAGCGGCGCGCCTCGTAGGCGAGGTTCTCGACGCCGGAGGCAATGATGGCGCCGCCATGAATCCGCGTCAGCGAGCGGTGATCGCAGAGATCGTTGAGATCCTTGCGGATCGTCTGCGCCGAAACCTCGAAACGCCGGGCAAGATCCTCCACCATCACCCGGCCATGGGCGCGGGCGATATTCAATATCTCGGTCTGGCGGTGAGAAAGGACGGTCACAGTGCACCTTGAGGAGGCGAAGGTGCCCTATGGTGCGGCCGTTCCGTCATCCGGTCAACGCGGCAGATTTGCCGCACGGGCGGTCCGATGGCGGAAAGGCGAATCCTGGTTAAGACGTCTCGCGGTGCGACGGCGTCGCGGAGTTTGATCTATCGCAAGAAATCTCGAGGCATTCGATGGGACGCTGATTTTTCAACGATAGGAGCCGGTCATGAGCGTGCACGTCAGCGTCGGCAAAGCGGGCCTGGTCCTTGGTGCATTGATGGGCGGTTGGCATCTGTGCTGGTCAGCGCTGGTCGCGCTGAAATTGGCTCAACCGGTCATCGATTTTGTTTTCTGGATGCACTTTATCAAGCCCATCTATGTGATCGAACCGTTTGAGATCGCAAGGGCAGCCATTCTTCTCATTGTTACGGCAGGCGTTGGATTTTTGGTTGGGTCGGCATTCGCATTGGTTTGGAACGCGGTACACAAGGCCTGACAAACGCCCGTCATTCAAAGCTCCGGCAAGGCCGAATGTCCGGTTCCCTCAGGGGTGAGGCCGCTCCAAAATCCGCAAGGAATTCACGAATTAGTGGATTGCCCCGGGAATATTTGTTCCGGCGCGGTGTGACAGAGGGCATCGGCACAGGATTGCCCTAACCACATCGGGAGAGGCGTATGAGCGGATTCGCGATGAGGCTTTTGATACTGGCCATGTACGCGACGGCGCTGGGGATGGTTCCCGTGGCCACGCCAGCCAAGGCCGTGACCAACGGCAGCAAGGAAATAAAGAAACATAAGAAGATGACCCAAAGGAGCCCTGCAATTCATGATCGCAGGTCAGACAACCCGTTTCCTCCAATGGACGAGGATCCTGATCGAAGGGCTGGAGGCGGTGGGGGCTATTGAAGCCCGACGCGAATGTTGGGTCGGCGCGCAACCTTCTCGCGCGCTTCGGCAGCGGTGATCTTTCGACCCCAGCGCCAGGCCCCTTGAGCCTGGCCCCCTTCCCCCACCAGCACGAACGGCACCAGGCCGCCAAGCGCCACAAGCGTGCCGCTGAGCTGCGCGTCGTTCGGACCGAACGGCCTGGGTTCCTGTCGACAGCGCGTCCGGCGTGTTTTACCGGGCCGATCTGGAAGGGGAAACCCGCGATGTCGTTTCAGTTCAATTCGTCCGGGATGCCGGGCGACGATGCATTCGAACTCATGTCCCGAGGCGGGCACCTCCTCACCGGCAAGGACACCGCTGCGTTGATACGCAATCTGCGCCGGGCCCTTGCCGCGGCTGCCGAGGAAACATACGGCGTCGGCTTCGTCGTCGCGGACGGGCTCGCCATCACCTGCGTCGCGCCGCGCGATTCCGATACGTTGAATTTTCTGGTGGCCGGAGATTGAGCGATTGTCCTTTCGCGCTGTCACACCGGAGACGTGACGCGCTTCGGTCGGGCCGGGCCTGCCAAGACGAAGCCGGACCTGCCGTCACGAAGATGGTCAGGCCGAAATCGGCGGCTGGTCGTGCTGGACGGCCTGGGGTTGTCCCTGATCGTCGATCGAGACGTAGGTGAAGTTGCCGTCGGTCACCAGGATCGACTGCATCTCCTTGCGGCGCAGAACCCAGGCCTCGAGGTGGACCGTGATCGATGTCCTGCCGATCTTGACCAGATTGGCATGCACGGAAACCAGATCGCCGACATAGACGGGTTTGCGGAAATTCATCGCCTCGATCGCAACCGTAACGGTGCGCGATTTCGCGATCTTGGATGCGAAGACGCCGCCGCCAATGTCCATCTGGCTGAGCAGCCAGCCGCCAAAAATGTCGCCGTTCTGGTTGGTGTCGGCCGGCATGGCCAGGGTACGGATACAAAGATCTCCGCAGGGTTCGGTTTCCGTGACCGGCGGGGCGTGAACGGCTTGCGTGTCGGTCATGTCTGAAAGGCCCCGTCGAATCGATGTGGCGTTATTTGAAACTATCCCAGCCGGCATCCGGCGTGAACCGGCCGCCGAACTTCGCGGCGAGCGCGCGCAACGTCGAGGTCACATTCTCCGCGCCCCGGGTTCGCGCGTAATTCAACGGACCGCCGCGAAACGGCGCATAACCAGTGCCGAAGATCATCGCGCCATCGACGGTGTCGGGATTGTCGACGATGCCCTCGCGCAAGCACGCGACGCAGACATTGGACATCGGCAGGACCAGCCGGTCGATCATTTGCGCGGTCGGCTGGACCGCGCTCGACGAAGCCTGTGCCTTGACGGCCTTGCCATCCTTCCAGACATAGAACCCCTTGCCGGTCTTGCGGCCGAGTTCGCCTTTTGCCACTTTGTCACGCAGCCATGCCGGCGTTGGCGGCAGCAAATCGCCGAATTTCGAGCGCAGCATGTCGCCGACCGCGAGACAGATGTCGAGCCCAACCTGATCGGCAAGTTCGATCGGCCCCATCGGCATGCCGAACTTCTCCGCGGCCGCATCGATGGTGACCTGGTCGATCCTCTCATCGAGCATCACCATCGCTTCCAGCATGTAAGGCGTCAGCGCACGGTTGACGACAAAGCCCGGCGAGCTCTTGACCGGCAGCGGCAGGCGGTCGATGGCGCCGACAAAGGCCAGCGCTTCCTTCAATAGTTGCGGATCGCTGCCGTCATGGCTGACGACCTCAACCAGTTGCAGGCGTGAGACCGGATTGAAGAAATGCAATCCGACCAGCCGCTCCGGCGCCTTCAATGTCGCTCGCAAATCCTGCAGCGGGATGCTCGAGGTGTTGGTGGCGAGGATCGCGCCGGGTTTCATCCTCGGCTCGAGGCCGGCATAGACCTTCTGCTTTAACTCCAGCTTCTCCGGCACGGCTTCGATGACAAGATCGGCGGTGCGGACGCCTTGGCCGTCGAGATCGGGGACGAGCCGGTCCAGCGCGTCACGGATATCGGTGCGCTTGCGCATGATCTTGCCGAACAGATCGGCGGCGCGCTTCATGGCGCCGGCAATCGGCTCCGGCTTCATGTCGGCAAGCGTCACCCGCAAGCCCTGATTGGCGCACCAGGCCGCGATGTCACCGCCCATCGCACCGGCGCCGATGACGTGAACATGGCTGATCTTGTTGCCGCTGCCGGCAAGCTTCTTCATCTGGTCGCGCAGGAAGAACACCCGGATCAGGTTTTGCGCCGTCGCCGTCACCATCAGATGGGCGAACGAGCTTCTCTCGGCGGCCAGCATCGCGGCCTTGTCGCCGCCGTGCTTTTCCCAGAGATCGATCAGCCCGTAAGGTGCGGGATAATGTTCGGGCGACGCCGCCTTTGCGGCTTCAGTGCGCATCCGCGAGGCAAGAAAACCTCTCGCGGGGCCTGAATTCAGAATGGTGTTGAGAAGGCCGGGGCGGGCGCGCTTGAGGCGGCCGAACACCGCGTCCTTCACGGCATTGCGAACATGCCGCTCCTGCGCCACCGCATCGACAAGCCCAAGCGACTTTGCCCGGCGCGAGTCGATGGTCTTGCCGGTCAGCATCAGCGTCATCGCCTGCGTCGGGTTGACAAGACGCGTGAAGCGCGCGGTGCCGCCGAGACCCGGATGCAGGCCGAGCATCACTTCGGGAAAGCCAAAGCGCGCACCGTCGATCGCGATCCGCGACTGACAGGCGAGCGCGACTTCCAGCCCGCCGCCGAGGCAGAAGCCGTGGATCACGGCGACGCTCGGAATCTTCAAGGCTTCGAGGCGGTCAATCACCGCATGCGCCTGGCCGATGGCGGTTTCGACCGGGCGCGGATCGGTCGCGCCGCGAAACTCGTTGACATCGGCGCCGGCGATGAAGCCGGAGGTCTTCGCCGAGCGAATGACAAGCCCCGCGGGCCGTTCGCTTTCCAGCGCGGCGAGCACGGAATCAAGTTCCGCCAGAACGTCGGCCGACAGCGTATTGGCGCTGGCGCCTTCGCGATCGAACAGCAGCCAGGCGATGCCGTCGGCATCCCGCGTCAGTTTGAAATGACGATAAGGACCATTCGCATCCGGCTTCGGCCCGAGCTCAAGCACGCGATCGGCGAGCACGTCCATGATTTTGCTGTCCATGGTGGTCCCTATACCATCTCGATCAACATCGCGCCGCCCTGCCCGCCGCCGATACATTCGGTGGCGATGCCGCGTTTGGTGCCGAGCCGCTTCATCGCATTGACGAGGTGCAGCACGATGCGGTTGCCGCTGCAGCCGACGGGATGCCCGAGGCTGATGGCGCCGCCATCGACGTTCAGCCTGGCGTGGTCGATCTGCCCGGCCGTCCCATCAAGACCCAAAATCTCGCGGCAGAATTTTTCGTCGTTCCAGGCCGCAAGACAGCCCAGCACCTGGGTGGCGAACGCCTCATTCAATTCCCAGGTCTCGATATCCCCAAGCGACAATTTATTGCGCTTCAAGAGCTCGGTCGCCGACAGCACCGGGCCGAGCCCCATGATCGAGGGATCAAGCGCCGACCATTGGCTATCGACGATCGCGGCCTTGGGCGTCAGGCCGTGCTTCTTGACGGCGTCTTCCGAAGCCAGGATGGTCCAGGATGCACCGTCGGTGATCTGCGATGAGTTGCCGGCGGTCACCTGACCCCAGGGCCGCTCGAACACCGGCCTCAGCTCGGCCAGTTTCTCCGGCGTGGAATCCGGCCGCACGCCATCGTCGTGATCGTAGAATTTTCCGTCGCGCGCAAACGCGGTCTCGACCTCGCCTTTGAGGAAACCCTGCGCTTGCGCGTTGGCCAGCCGCTTGTGGCTTTCGACGGCATAGGCGTCCGACTGCGCGCGGGTAATGCCGAAGAGATGGCCGACCACTTCGGCGGTCTGTCCCATGTTGAGCTCGGTGATGGGATCGGTCAGGCCGCGCTCGAGACCGATGACCGGCTTGAAAAAGGCCGGACGCGCCTTGGCGATCGCGGCGATCTTGCCGAGTATCCCTTTGGCGCCGGCAAGGCCTGCAAACCAGCGCACGCCCTGCCGCGGCCACACCAGTGGCGCATAACTCAGCGCTTCCGAGCCGCCCGCCAGAATCAAATCCGAAACGCCCTCGCGGATATAGCGGTAACCCGTGTCGATCGACTGCATGCCGGAGCCGCAATTGATCTGCACCGTGAACGCCACCATCGCCTCCCCCATGCCGAGCCGCAGCGCGGCGACGCGGGCGGGGTTCATCTCGTCGGCGATGACATTGACGCAGCCGAGGATGACCTGATCGAAGGCCGTGGGCGCGAAGGGTTGCCGGGCCAGCAGCGGGCGGCCGCACTGAACGGCAAGATCGACCGGCGTGAAAGGCCCCGGTCCGCTGCGTGCTTTGAGGAACGGCGTCCGGCTGCCGTCGATAATAAAGACCGGCCGCGCCATCAGCTTGCCGCCCTCTGCTCACCAAGCTCCCCAAAGAATTTGTGCACGTCAGCGGGCTTCTTGTAGATCGGCGACAGCGCCTCGGGCGCGAAATCATCGACCTCGATTACCTTTGCAACCGCTTCATGCGCCGCGGCGAGCTGGTCGCCCTCGGCCTGGGTGATGACGCCCTTCTGAACCGCCTCTTTCCAGTCGTGAAGATGCGCGGCGCGCATTCGCTTTGCGATGTCCTCCGCAGCGGTGACGAGAAGGAATGCCTTCTCCAGCCGCGCGACGCCTCGGTCGTCGTCGACATGCGACAGGTCCGGCGTCAGGCGATCGCGCGCCGCCGACGGCTCCAGCACCAGCTGCGCGCATTCGTGCACCACGCGATCGGAAGGACCGAGCACGCGGGCGCCGAACGGCTGGATCAGGAATTTCAGGACGAGACCGACAAAACGATTTGGCAGATTCGCCAGGATTTCCGCGAAACGGTTCTCGATGCTGCGGAAACCGCTTTCCATGCACCATTCAAGCGCGGCAAAGTCGGCTACTTGACGTCCCTCGTCCTGCCAGCGTTTCAGCGCGGCAGAAAGCAGATACAATTCGGACAGGATGTCGCCGAACCGCGCGGAGAGCATTTCCTTGCGCTTGAGCGCGCCGCCCAGCGTCAACAGCGCCATGTCGGCGCAGAGCGCAAAGGCCGACGAGTAGCGCGAGAGCTGGCGATAAAATCCGGTCGCTTCGCCGGCCTCGGGCACAGCTACGAACATCCCGCCGCTCCAGCTGCGGCCCCAGGCGCGGAACAACGTGACCACGCTGTGGCCGACATGTTTCCAGAACGCCTGGTCGAAGGCGTCGAGACCTTTGGCTCGATCCTCCTCGCCAAGCGCGTTCATCTCTTCCAGCAGATAAGGATGCGCGCGGATCGCGCCCTGCCCGAACACGATCAGGTTGCGGGTCAGGATATTGGCGCCCTCCACCGTGATGCCGACCGGCACCGAACGATAGAGATTTCCCAGGTAATTCTGCGGCCCGTCGATCACGGCCTTGCCGCCGTGGATGTCCATCGCGTCGTCGATCGCGACCCGCATCCGCTCCGTGGCCTGCAGCTTCATGATGCCGGAAATCACCGCCGGGTGATGGCCCTGATTGAGCGCAGCACAAGTCAGCCGCCGCGCCGCGTCGAGCAGATAGGCTGTCGCCGCGATGCGGGCGAGCGGCTCCTCGATGCCTTCGAATTTGCCGATGGAGATGCCGAACTGCTCGCGAATCCGCGCATAGGCGCCGGTGGTGCGCGCCGCATAGGCTGCACCCGCCGCCGACAGCGACGGCAGCGAGATGCCGCGTCCGGCGGCAAGCGCCGTCATCAGCATCTTCCAGCCCTGGCCGAGACGTGCCTCGCCGCCGATGATGTAGTCCATCGGGATAAAGACATCCTTGCCCCAGTTCGGGCCATTCTGGAATACCTGCATCGCCGGCAGGTGACGATGCCCGATCGAAACGCCGGGAAGATGGGTTGGGATCAGCGCCACGGTAATGCCGAGTTCGCCCTCGGTCCCGACCAGATGATCCGGGTCATAGGCCTTGAAGGCGAGCCCCAGCAGCGTCGCGACCGGACCAAGCGTGATATAGCGCTTGTGCCAGTTGAGACGTAAGCCCAGCACTTCGCGGCCTTCGAAATTGCCCGTGCAGATCACGCCTGAGTCGATCATCGACGCGGCGTCCGAGCCGGCCTCAGGGCTGGTCAGTCCGAAACAGGGAATGTCGCGGCCATCGGCAAGCCGCGGCAGCCATCGCTGCTGCTGCTCTTTGGTGCCGAAGCGCATCAGGAGTTCACCCGGCCCGAGCGAGTTCGGCACCATCACGGTGACGGCGGCGGCCAGCGAACGCGACGAAAGCTTTCGCACCACTTCCGAATGCGCGTAAGGCGAGAAGCCGAGCCCGCCATATTCTTTCGGGATGATCATGCCGAAGAATTTGTTGCGCTTGATGAAGTCCCAGACCTCGCTTGGCAGGTCGCGCCATTCCCAGTTGATCTTCCAGTCGTCGAGCATCGCGCAGAGCTCGTCGACCGGGCCGTTGAGGAAAGCCCTCTCTTCGGGCGTCAGCGTCGCCGGCGCCTGGCCGAGCAGTTTCGACCAGTCGGGATTGCCGGTGAAGAGGTCGGCGTCCCACCAGACATCGCCGGCCTCCAGCGCCTCGCGCTCGGTATCCGACATGGCCGGCAATACGCCCCGCGCCCAGGAGAAGATCGGCTTGGTGATGAAATCGCGGCGGAAGGTGCTCATGGCGATGTCCTCATGGTCGGCGGCGCGGCGGTTTATTGTACCGGAAGATGCGGGAATCGGGTGAACACTTCGCTTTGGAAATAAAGAGAAATTGATGCGGCCGGAGAGCCGTTTGATAACGGCAGGATCCGGCTCCAGTTCCGAAAACGCAATTGTGAACGCCACTTCCCTCGCCCCGTTCGCGGGAAGAGGGAAAGATCAATCCGGCCGCGGCATCTCGAACATGGCGTCTTGCCTGATCTCAAAGTAATCACCCCGGCGGCCGGCGCGCACGATCGGCCGCGCCAGCGCGGTCTGATAAACGCCGTCTTTGATCATGGCCTTGTCGATGTGGACGGCGACGACCTCGCCAAGCGTGAGCCAGGCCTGCATCTTCCTGCCGTCGGCGGCCTGCAGCTGAACGATCTGCGACAGTTTGCATTCGAACGAGACCGGGCTCTCCGCGACCCGGGGGACGTTGACGAGCCTGCATGGCGCCGCCGTCAGCCCGGCGATCGTAAATTCGCTGACGTCGTGGGCGACATGCGCGGCAGTTGCATTCATCTGCTTCGCCAGATCCATGGTCGCGAGATTCCAGACGAATTCGCCGGTCTCCTGGATATTGGCGACGCTGTCCTTCCAGGAGGTCGAGGAGAATCCGATAATGGGAGGCGTGTAGCAGAACCCGTTGAAGAAGCTGTAGGGCGCGAGATTGACGTTACCCTTGGCATCGCGGGACGAGATCCAGCCTATCGGGCGCGGCGCGATGATGGCATTGAACGGATCGTGCTTCAGGCCGTGGCCGTTGCGGGGTTCGTAGTAATGCAGGTCCTTCGGGCTTGATGCGTCCACGTTGGTATCTTTCTTCCGGTTTAAAGGTCATTGCGAGGAGCGAAGCGACGAGGCTGTGAGCGGCACGTCCGCCTTCTCGAACTCACCTGACGCCATCCCTTGCCCGATCACGGCGCCGATGCTCTCGGTGACGCGCTCGATGTGGGCTACGCAAACCTCCCAGCTTTCCTCCATCGCAATAGCGACCATCTCGTGCAGCTTGGAATCGCCGACATAGCGCTCCGAGTTCATGCGATGGACGGTCGTCAGCAGCTCGCGCAGGCGAGGTGCCGCCGGACCCGACGCGTTGGCGATCCGCTCCGCCTCGACCTCGACCTCGACCATCAGGCTGCGCGCGACGCCTTCGTGGATCGCCTTCTTCGAATCGAAAAAGCGATAGACGTTGGCCGGGCTCATCCGCAATTCTTTGGCGATGTCGGCGACCGTGGTCTTCTGGTAGCCGATCTGGCGGAACAGACGCTCCGCCACCACGAGAATGCGTTCCCGTGTGTCCGGCTCGATATGTTCGGCAATCAGCGTCATTCCAGTGCTCGATTCAGTCTACGCGATTCTTTATCCGAGCATGATCTCCGCGCAAACGCTACGCGTTTGTCGCGAGGGAAAACCGGTGTCCACTTTGCGCCAACGCGGCCCTCCGGGTCCGGATCATGCTCCAATCTTCAATTATTCCGCCGCCGCAGCAAGCGGAAATGCGGGTTGGGGTGTGTCTTGATGTTGCGGCGCAGGATCAAGATGCTCGCTTCTACCGCTTTCTTCAAGACTCTTGCGGAACCAGAGCGCATAGAGGCCGGGCAGGTGGATGGGTCCGGCAGCCGCGACTACTTCAGCTGCCCCGCTTCAGCGAACTCCACCTTGGTCTCGTGGCCGCCGAGGAAAACCAGCAGCCCGCCGATCAGCGGCAGCACCGCGAGCACCAACAGCCCCGTCGAAGTGCTCCCTGTCGCTTCCTTGACCCAGCCGATCAGATAGGGCCCGCCGAAGCCGGCGAGATTGCCGACCGAATTGATCAGCGCGATCGCGCCGGCCGCCGCGGTCCCGGAGAGCCACGCGGTCGGCAGCGTCCAGAACACCGCGAAGGTGCCGAAGATGCCGATCGCGGCCACGACCAGCGCGACCATGGTGACGTAAGGGTTATCCATGTAACCGCAGACGCCGAGCGCCACCGCGGTGAGGAGCAGCGGCAGGCCGACATGCATCACGCGCTCGCGCGTGGCATCCGAATGCCGTGCCCACAGGATCATCGCAACCGTGCCGAACAGATAGGGTACCGCGGTGACGAAACCGGTCTGCGCGTTGGAAAAGCCGAACGCCTTGACGATCTGCGGCAGCCAGAACTGCATGCCATAGAGCGCGCCGACAAATCCGAAATAGATCAGGCTCAGCGTGATCACCCTCGGCGACGACAACGCCTGCCCCAGCGTGAGATGCTGCGCGGCCCTCTTGGCGGCGATTTCGCTTTCCAGCTTGGTGGAGAGCCAGGCCTTCTGCGCAGACGTCAGCCAATCGGCCTTTGCCGGCCGGTCGGTGAGATAGAACCAGGTGACGATGCCGAGCAGGACGGAGGGAATACCCTCGATGACGAAAAGCCATTGCCAGCCTTTCAGCCCCATTGCGCCATCGAGCCCGAGCAGCAGGCCCGAGATCGGCGCGCCGATCACGGAGGACACCGGAACGGCGATGGCGAAGGCGGCGAGAAAGCGCGCGCGATATTCTGCCGGGTACCAGTAGGTCAGATAGAGAATGATGCCCGGGAAAAATCCGGCTTCGGCGACGCCAAGCAGGAAACGCAGGGAGTAAAAGCTCCAGACACCCGACACCAGCGCCATCAGGGCGGAGATGATGCCCCAGGTCACCATGATGCGCGCGATCCAGCGGCTGGCGCCGAATTTTTCCAGCGCCAGATTGCTCGGCACCTCGAAAATGAAATAGCCGATGAAGAAGATGCCGGCGCCCCAGGCGAAAATGATCGGGGAGAATTTCAGCTCGGCATTCATGGTCAGCGCGGCGAAGCCGAGATTGACGCGGTCGAGATAGGAAAAGAAATACGCCAGCACCAGAAATGGAATCAGGCGCCACGAGATCGCGCGGATCGTCGAGGTCTCGAGTTCGCTCTTTCCGGCGGTGGAAGCGGTGATGGTGGTGGCGGTCATGAGTTTCCCCCGAATTTGTTCTTGTGGCAGCGACTGGGCCGCGCCGGGGCTCATAGCATCTTGGGTGGGTGGGAAGAAAGGGCCTATGCCTCCCGGGCCGCGCCGAGACGACTTCATACCAGCGCTCAAGCGTCGCATGCTCACCTGGCATTGGAAAACGGAGGATTTGAAGTTTGGCGTCTCAACGCATGACGCGCGGTGAGGCGATTTTATTCACGATGCAACTGGTGATCCCCGTCAGCCGCTCCATCACTCCGCGAGCTGAAACCGCTCAAAACGGTGCAGCTCGTCCTCGATCTTGCGCTTGAGATCCTTCCGCGCGCCCTTCGGCGCGCCGGTGCCGACCCAGTTCCATTTCTGCAGCAGCAGTTTCCGGTTTTGGCGATCGGTCTTGAGATCGAGCGCGGCGATGATGTCGTCACCGACCAGAACGGGCAGCGCGAAATAGCCGAAGCGCCGCTTTTCCTTTGGTACATAGGCCTCGAAGCGATGTTCGTAGTCGAAGAAAAGATGCGTCCGCTTGCGCTGGATCATGAGCGGATCGAACGGCGAGAGGATGTGCACGAGTTCAGAAGCCGGCTGGCCCGCGGGCTCCAGCGTCTCTGGCCGAGCCCAATGTTCCTGCTTGCCTGCGCCTTCGAGCGCGACTGGCAACAGCTCGTTGTGGCGAACTCTGGCCTCGATCAGACGCCGGACCAGAGGTTTGTTCGGCGCGTCGAGATGACAGATCGAATCCAAACTCACGAGCCCTTGCGCCCGCAAGGCACGGTCGAGCAGATAGCCGGTGATTTCGCGCGCGGAAGCCGATTTCGGCGGCCTGTCCCAGCCGAAATGCCGCGCCATCAGCTCATAGGTCTTGAGCATGCCGTTGCGTTCGGAGATCGTGACCCGGCCTTCGTAGAAGGCCAGTTGCAATGCCCGTTTCGACGGCTTGCGGCTGGCCCAGGCATGTACCTTCTCCACCAGCACGTCATCCTCGATGTCGCGGATCGTGAGCGCGCCATCCTTCTTGAGAAGCCGCATCACCTTGCGCAGATCCGCCGGTGTGACTTCGCCAAACCATTTGTGACCCTCGCGCCGGTGAACCTTCATGGCCGGTATGAAAAAGCGAAAGTCCCTGGCCGGCACATAGGACAGCGCATGGGTCCAGTATTCGAACACGCTTTTGTCGACGCTCTGGGCCTGACGCAGATCAGCGCGCCGATATTCGGGAATCCGGTTCCAGAGAATATGATGGTGGCAGCGCTCGATGACGTTGATGGTGTCGATCTGCACGTAGCCGAGGTGCTCGACGGCCGCCGCCGTTGCGCGCGGTCCTTCCCCGAACGGCGCCTTCGTGTCGAGCCGCTGGGCGCGCAGCCACACATGCCTGGCCGCGGCCTTGGTCAGGGAAATGGATTTATCGGCGCGGGACATCGCGCGGCAATGTAGCCGGATTCGCGCGTTTCAAGAGATGGAAATCGCCGGGGTTCAGCGCTTCGGATGCTCCCCGATACTCCCCGTCGCGATCTCAGCCTCGCACGCCGCCTTGCCGCGTTCCGACGCCTTGCACCTGTAAACGCTGCCCGTCAGGCGGTCGATCAGCCACACATTGTCATCGGTGGGGCTTTCCAGGCCCACGAACCGCGTGCCCACCGCCGTTATCAATGTGGACAGCAAAATAGCGACAGCGATGATGGCCGCGCCGACCAACACCGATACCGAGGTTCCCAAGTGCCCCGACGTGATCGGACGATGCCCCTGATACTCGCTTTGTCTTTTCTGTGTTTGAAACAGGGTCAGGTTACTTCGCTCACTCTACTTTTTGACGCGACCGAGCCTTTTTACAAACGCATCTGGCCGATTCTTTGTTCGCACATCGGCGCTGGTGAGAATGTATCGGCCGCGCCGGGAGATCGTCGTGGCTTCCTGCAAATTCCCGGAAGCGCAACCGGTGAGGTGAAACGAGCGGCTAGACGCCGAGCCAGCCCAGGCCTGAGCAGCGGAACCCCCGCTGGATTCAGCTATGTGACTTAGATCACATTCGAACCGATCCTCGCGCCATATCGTCTAACATCAAGACGCCCTTCAAGCGTAACAGCGAGGATTATGACAATGACCAGCTTTCTCAGACTTTCCGGTTTAACGGCGATCACGTTCGGGGCCGCGCTGTCGATGACGGCCGGCCTTGCCATCGCCGCTGACAATAATGTCTCCGCGGATCAAATCCTGAATGCGTTGCAGCCGAAGCCGCTGACGCGCGGCCTTTCGGTTGGAGCACCGCAGGTTGATCCCTCGGTCAAGGCCAGGGAAATCGGCTTCGTCGACGGCTTGCGCAACCGAAAAACCCGATCGCTCTCGCTCGGCGAGCGCGAGGAGATCGCGGAAATCGCATCGACCAAACCGAAGATCGATCTCAATGTTCAGTTCGACTACAATTCGGCTGAGATCAGCAAGGCCTCGTTGTCCTCCGTGCAGGAGCTCGGCAAGGCGCTCTCGAACCCCAGCCTCAAGGGTTCGACCTTCGTGGTCGCCGGCCACACCGATGCGATCGGCAGCGAGGCCTACAATCAGGACCTCTCCGAACGTCGCGCCGATACGATCAAGCGGTACCTCGCCGAGAAGTACGGCATCAACGGCACCGATCTCATCACGGTCGGCTACGGCAAGACCAAGCCGATCGATCCGAACGCACCGATGGACCCGATCAACCGTCGCGTTCAGGTCGTCAATATGGACACCAAGACCGCGTCGAAGTGAGTGTTGCAACCCTTGCCCGCCTGTCCGGGCAAGCGGTTCATCGAAGCGACCAAAGTCAAGACGTCAAGTAGCCAAAACATCGCATCACCAAGGGCTGGGTCGGCGACCTCTTCGTCAACGGCACCTTGGGACCGCAACCCGTCGGCAACACCGCCCACGGCGGCGTCGGACTGCGCGCGATTTACTAGACGCAGCCCTCGGACACTCACGCGGCCGACTTTCCCTCATACGCCTTCCGCAACCCGACGACGGGGCGCTCTTGCAACGAGCGCTCCCCGAATCCCGGGATTCTCCTGGTTCGCGCTTCGCGCATCCCCCGAACGGGGCCTCACATGCCCGATGACCGCATCGTGGGCGCTTACGTCGCGATCGGCGTCGGCATGGTCAGGAACGCCCGCGCGACGTGCCAGAACAACTCCCGATTGATCGCGAGCATAAGCGAGTGGGCGGTACCCGGAAGGATAATGAACTGGCGGTCGCCGTTGGGCAGCAAATTAAAAAACTCCTCGAGATCGGCGACCGTGGCAATCCCGTCATATTCGCCGCGCACCAGCAGTACCGGCGACAACACCTTGCGGGGATCGACCACCGGCAGATTCGCGGTCATGTCGAGATAGGTGCCGGTCGGAATCTGGTCGCCGAACTGCATTTCCACATCCGCCAGCGCCTCCACCGCGGCCTGATCGCTGGTGCCAGGCTTGTCGCGGGTGACGATCGAGCGGATCATGTCGCGGTCGCGCTTGCGCATGTTGTGGGTGCGGTAGTAATCGAGCTGCTCGGCGCGCTTGGTCAGGGTCGGCGATCCCTCCCCCTTGTAGGTGAACGCGGCCAGCACCAGCCGGTCGGCGCGCTCGGGCGCCACCATGGCATAGGCGCCGGCGCGCAGCGCGCCGGAGGATTCGCCGAGGAAATGATATTTCTGCCGGCCGGTTTCGCGGGCGACGACTTCGACCGCCGCCTTCAGATCCTCAACGCCGCTCTTGATGTCGGAATTGCCCGAGGTACGCCCGGACTTGCCGTAATTTTCGTGATCCATCGTCCAGCAATCGAAGCCGTAACGGGCGAACTCGTTCATGACGGAGTACTCGCCATGGCCGGGCACGTTGAGATCGAACACCCGCGAAGTGACCGACGAACCATGCACGAAGAACAGGACCGGCCGAGACGGCTCGCCGGCCTTGGGCGCGCCGAGCCGCTTGCGAAACATCCACAAGGACACGTCGCCCTTCTTGGTCCAGTATTCGCTGCTCCAGATATCGCCGCCTTCCGTTGCCGCGTCGGCGTTTTGAGCAGGCAGCGCAGCAGAGATGCCTCCGGCAACGAGGCCCAGTCCCGCGCCCTTGATGACGGCGCGCCGCCCCAACGATTGAGTGAGTTCTTTCACGATTCCTCTCCGATCACGGGTTCTTGATCTTGCGGATTTCCTTGCGGCGCTGCAGCGCCGCGTCAGTTCGAAGCCTGACGCTTATTTGAAGCCCCAACAGGCATTCAATGTAGCAGACCGCGCATTCACCCGGAAGCCGCCCCGCGCCGCAGGGCCGCCGCAGGGCGGGGCCGCTGCGGCGGACAAAGAACCTCAGATCGACGCAGGTCGAACTCAAATCCAAAAGACCGGCCCAGAGAGCCGGTCTTCTTCTTGCGCAGCTCAGCCCTTCACATCCAGCAATTCGACCTCGAACATCAGCGTCGCGTTCGGGGGAATGACGCCGCCGGCGCCGCGGGCGCCATAACCCAGCGCGGGCGGAATGATCAGCGTGCGTTTACCGCCGACTTTCATGGAGGCGACGCCTTCGTCCCAGCCGGCGATCACCTTGCGTTGTCCGATCGGAAATTCGAACGGCTCGTTGCGATCGACCGAGCTGTCGAATTTCTTGCCCTTCTTGCCGTCCTCATAAAGCCATCCGGTGTAATGCATCACGCAGATCTGGCCGGGCTTTGGCGAAGCGCCCGTGCCGACCTTGCTATCGATAATTTGCAAGCCCGAAGCTGTGGTCATGGTTTTTCCTGCGGTCTGGGCCGACGCTATGGTTGGTGCAACGATGAGAAAGGCGCCAGCCATGGCGATGGCGAAGGCGATGAAGAGACTTCGAAACTGCGAGTGACGTACCATTGGACTTTCCTGATAATCGAGGGGGAAGTGGCAACGTTTAATATCCGAGCGCGCAACCATCCTTGCGGGGATCGGAACCGCCGGTCAGCGTGCCCTTGTCCCAGTCGATCCAGATCGCCTGACCGCCGCCGAGCGGCGGGACCACTTTGGTGGTCTGATGCCCGAGCTTCTTCAGGCCCTCGACGATAGCGGCAGGAACGCCGTCCTCAAGCTGATAGACATTTTCATAATGCAGGCCGCGCGGCATATCGATCGCTTCCTGCACGTCGCAGCCGTAGTCGAGCATGTTGGTCAGCACATGAACCTGCCCGACCGGCTGGTACTGCCCGCCCATCACGCCATATGGCATCACCGCGCGGCCGTTCCTGGTCGCGAGGGCGGGAATGATGGTGTGCAGCGGCCGCTTGCCGGGCGCGATACAGTTGGGATGGCCGGGCTGAATGCGGAAGCCGGCGCCGCGATTTTGCAGGAGAACGCCGGTCTTGTTCGAGACGATCGCCGAGCCGAAGGAGTGCGCGATCGAATTGATGAAGGAGCAGACGTTGCGGTCCTTGTCCACTACCGTGATGTAAATCGTCGACGGATTCATCGGCGGCGACACTTTCGGCAAATCGAGCATCCGGTCCATACGGATCTTGGGGCCATACTCGTCGGCGAATTCCTTCAAGATCCCGGCGACGTCGACATTGACAAAGGCGGGATCGCCGATGCGCTGCTCGCGCATCATGTAGGCGACCCGCGCGGCCTCGGCTTCGAGATGAAATCGCTCGACGCTCATCGCAGGAAATTTCGTGAGATCGAAGCGCGACAGGATGTTCAGCATCACCAGCATGGTGATGCCCGGCCCGTTGGGCGGGCACTGCCAGACGTCGAAGCCTTTATACATGGTGCCGATCGGCACCGTCGTTTCGGTGGTGTGCGCGGCGAAGTCGTCCATCGTGTGCAGGCCACCGATGCCGCGCAAGGTCTCGACCATGTCCTCGGCGATCGCGCCCTTGTAGAACGCGTCGCGGCCGCCCTTCGCGATCGCCCGCAGCGTGTGAGCGAGCTCAGGCTGCCGGACGACGTCGCCGGCAACCGCCGGCTTGCCATGCGGCAGCAAATAGCGCTCGGTGTTGGTGCCCTTCTTCAATTTTTCGAAGCCGTTCTTCCAGTCGAACGCGATACGGGGCGCGACGACATAGCCTTCCTCCGCGGCCTTGATCGCCGGCTGCAGCAAGGTATCGAGCCCAAGCTTGCCGTGGTCGCGCAGAATGGTCGCCCAGGCGTCGACCGCGCCGGGGATGCTGACGGCGTGCGCCGAGGTCAGCGGGATCGCGTGCATATTGCGCTCAAGGTACCATTCCGCCTTCGCGGCCATCGGCGCGCGGCCCGAGCCGTTATAGGCAACGATCTTGCCCTCGCCCTTCGGCTGGATCAGCGCGAAGCAATCGCCGCCGATCCCGGTCGATTGCGGCTCGATCACGCCGAGCAGCGCACATGCCGAAACCGCGGCGTCCGCGGCGGTGCCGCCGGAGCGCAGCACCTCGATCGCCGTCAGCGCTGCCAGCGGGTGCGAGGTCGCCACCATCGCGTTCTGGGAGTGGACCGTCGACCGGCCGGCGAGATGGAAATTCCTCATGCCAAATTGCTCACTTTGTCGCTGTTCTCTTGCATTTTCCTCGGCCGATATCCGGCCCGGGTTTGCCGGGGGTTATTGGCACATTCATCCGGTACTGGGCAATGGTGGGAGGTGCATACCTCAATATCCGGGTTGCCCCCAGCCTTTCCCCTCCGCCGACCCCCTGATAAACCACCGCGATGCCCTACAAAGTCGCAGCCTTCTATCAATTCGCCGCCCTGCCGGATTTTCGCGATTTGCGCGAGCCGCTGCGGGCGATTTGCGCAGATCTCGGACTGAAAGGCAGTGTGTTGCTGGCCCGTGAAGGCATCAACGGCACGCTTGCAGGCAGCGCGGAGGCCATCGGCGAACTGGTCAACGCGTTGCGCGAGGGCGGCCTGTTCGGCGGCCGGCTCGACAATCTCGAACTGAAATTCTCAAGTGCTACGGCGATGCCGTTTGGCCGCCTGAAGGTCCGGCTGAAGAAGGAGATCGTGACCCTCGGCGATGCGGAGACCGACCCGACGCGGCGGGTCGGCATCTACGTCGATCCCGCCGACTGGAATGATTTGATCGCGGCACCGGACACGCTCCTGATCGACACCCGCAATGCCTTCGAGGTGGCGATGGGCAGCTTCGAAGGCGCCGTCGATCCCGGCATCAAGAGCTTCGGGCAATTCAAGGATTTTGTCGCTCACCATCTCGACCCGGCGAAGCATCGGAGAGTCGCGATGTTTTGCACCGGCGGCATCCGCTGTGAAAAGGCCAGCGCCTATCTGCTCTCGCGCGGTTTCGCGGAAGTCTATCACCTCAGGGGCGGAATCCTGAAATATCTGGAAGGCGTGCCGGAAACGGAGAGCCGCTGGCACGGCGAATGTTTCGTGTTTGACGACCGTGTCGCGCTCGGTCACGGGTTGCGGGAGCGCCGAATGGAACATGATTCCGATGAGTGACATCAAGACGCTCAGCGACCGCATCGACGCACTCGAAACCCGGCTGACGTTTCAGGACGAAACCATCGAGACGCTGAACAAGACCATCACCGCGCAGTGGCTCAAGATCGACGCGCTGACGCGCCAGCTCGTAAATCTGAACCAGCGCCTGCAGGAGGCCGAGGCTCATGCGCCTGATGCCACCAACGAACCGCCGCCACATTATTGATATTGCGACCCGAAGCCCGCGATTTCCGTCCCCGTGAGCCCGCGGCAGATGTGACCGCAAGCAGCCTCGCTGCTTGCGCTGCCATGACCCATCTATCGCGCCCGCCGTCCCATGGCGCAGGCGGGTAAAATGGCGATCGCATCTTGGCCTGGTCCGTGTCCACAGTGTATCAGGAGCAGCATCTCGCTTCCCGATCACCCTGCGGAACCAGCCTTTGACCCAGATCCAGGCCATTAAACCCCTCCTTGAAGTGATTTCCGGCCGCAGGCAGCCGGTACCGCCTATCTGGATGATGCGGCAGGCCGGCCGTTATCTGCCGGAATATCGCGAATTGCGCGCCAAGGCCGGCGGCTTTCTCGATCTTTGCTTCACGCCGGAATACGCCGCCGAAGTCACCCTGCAGCCGATCCGCCGTTTCAACTTCGATGCCGCGATCATCTTTTCGGATATTCTTGTCATCCCCTATGCGCTCGGCCGCGCCGTGAGATTCGAAGCTGGCGAAGGTCCGCGGCTCGATCCGCTGGACACGCCGGAGCAAGTCGCAACGCTGGCATCGCATGCCGACTTCAGCAAGCTAGAGCCGGTGTATGAGGCGCTGCGGCGCGTCCGCCGCGAACTCGAACCGAAAATTGCGCTGATCGGCTTCTGCGGCGCGCCATGGACGGTCGCGACCTACATGGTGGCCGGGCAAGGCACACCGGATCAGGCACCGGCGCGGATGATGGCCTATCGCCACCCCGAGGCGTTCGCGAAAATCATCGACGTGCTGGTCGAGAACTCGATCCGGTATCTGCTGGGGCAGCTTAGGGCCGGCGCCGACGCGCTACAGATTTTCGACACCTGGGCCGGCGTGCTGCCGCCGCGCGAATTTGCGCGCTGGTCGACCGAGCCGACCCGCCGCATTGTCGAGGGCGTGCGCAGAGAAGCCCCGGATGCGAAGATCATCGGCTTTCCCAGAGGCGCCGGCGCGCTGCTGCCGGGATATGTGGAAGCGACCGGTGTCGATGCCGTCAGTATCGACTGGACGGCCGAGCCATCATTGATCCGCGAGCGCGTGCAGAACCGCGTCGCCATTCAAGGCAATCTCGATCCGCTGGCGCTGATCGCCGGCGGCGCTGCGCTGGATCGCGCGGTCGACGACGTGCTGACGAATTTCGCCGGCGGTCGGCTGATCTTCAACCTCGGCCACGGCATTTTGCCGGAGACCCCGATCGCGCATGTCGAACAGATGCTGAAGCGGGTGCGGGATTATAAGGGGTGAAGCGCTACTGCGGCCGGCTGCGCTCGATGATATCAGCCGCGCCCTTCGCCAATAGCTCAAGCCCGACCGCGCGACCGAGTTCGCGCGGGCGGTTCGCGGGCCCGGAGCGCGAAGCCTCGATGAACAGGCCGCCCGCTTCGTCCAGCACAGAGGCGGTCAATGTCATCCGCGTGCCCTGTATGGTGGAAAATCCAGCGATCGGCGAGTTGCAGTGGCCGTTGAGCACCCACAGCACCTCGCGCTCGGCGTCGGCGCTTCGGTGCGCGGCGAGGTCGTCGATCGCAGCCAGAATACCCCGCGTTTGCCAATCGTTGACGGCGCATTCCACCGCGACGATCCCCTGGCCGACCGCCGGCAGCATCTCCTGGATCGAAAATTCATAGGCGATACGGCCGGCGAGGCCCACGCGCTCAAGCCCGGAGCGCGCCATGATCAGCGCGTCCGCGGGACCTGCTTCGCCGCCGTCAGGAAGCCGCTGCTTTTCCAGACGATCGAGCTTGCGCACGCGCGTGTCGGCGGCGCCGCGATAGTGAATGACCTCGACTTCCGGAAACAGCCGGCGTGCATAGGCCGCGCGCCGCACCGCGTTGGTGCCGATCTTGAAACCCTTGCCGCGCGAGCGCCTGAATTGCTCGATCGAAAGCCCCGGCCGCAGCACCAGAACGTCACTCGCGGAATCGCGCTTGAGCGTGGCGCCGATCACCAGCCCCGGGGTGTCCTCGTTGCCCGGCATGTCCTTGAGCGAATGCATCGCGGCGTGCAATGTTCCCGACCTCACGGCATCGCGAATTTCGGCCACAAACGCGCCGCCCTTGCCACCGTGCCGCAGGAGCTTGCTGGTCTGGTCGGAATCGCCCGTGGTTTCGAACTTGACGATTTCGACATCGATATCGGGAACCGCCGCGACGAGACGCCGGGCAATTTCCTCGGTCTGGGCCAATGCCATGGCGCTCTTGCGCGTGCCGATCCGTATTCGAATTGCCACCACTCACGCTCCAGATCGATGCCTCCGCAGGAATTGCGGCTGACCGTTGAACCCGGAAGATAGAACGCGCCGATACCGGAATGCAAACGCAACCCGCACCGCGCCTTTCGCTAGCGCGCATCCTGCAAAATCATGTCGGATGCTTTCTCCGCGATCATGATGACCACGGCATTGGTATTGCCCGACACAAGGTCCGGCATGACCGAGGCGTCGACCACGCGCAGACCTTCGATCCCGCGAAGGCGAAGCCGCTGGTCGACGACGGCGAGAGGGTCATTTCCCATGCGGCACGTCGATGTCGGATGATAGATCGTGCTGCCGCGCGCGCGGCAATGAGCCAACAACGCCTCGTCGCTCACGACCTTTGCGCCGGGATCGACCTCCTCGACGACGTAGGGGCGGAGCGCCGGGGCCTGCAGGATCTTCCGCAAGATCTTCAGGCCTTCGACATTGGCGGTGCGGTCGACCTCGGTCGCGAGGTAGTTGATCCTTATTTCCGGAGGCGCCGCGGGTCGGCGCTGCGGATGCGAAGCGAACCACGGCTCTCGGGGCGCAATGACAGACCGACGCGGTGAATCCGGAGAACGAATGCAGCTTTTCTCCCATCTTGTCGGTACTGAACGGCAGGAAATGAATTTGGATATCCGGCGTCGCCAGGCGAGGATTGGTCCTGAAGAATGCCCCGGACGTGCCGGCGGCGATCGTCAGCGGGCCAGTCCGGAACGCCGCATATTGCAGTCCGGTCAGAATCTTGCGAACGGGGCTGTTGACGACATCGTTGAGCGTGATGCGCTGAGAGCAACGCATGACCACCCTGACCTGCATGTGATCCTGCAGATCGTGCCCGACGCCTGGCGCATCCAGCACGACATCGATGCCATGCTTGCGCAATAGATCCGCCGGGCCCACGCCGGAAAGCTGCAGCAGCTGCGGAGAATTAAACGTCCCACCCGAAACCAGGATTTCCTTGCGCGCCCGCGCCGTTCTCAAGGCCCCTGCCCGGCGGTATTCGACCGCGACGGCACGGCGTCCATCGAACACGATGCGCTGCGCCGGCGCGGAAGTCTCGACACGCAGGTTGTTGCGGCCGTTGGCGGAGCGAAGATAGGCGACCGCCGCGCTCGCCCGTCTTCCGTGCCGTGTCGTGGTCTGGAAAAATCCGGCGCCTTCCTGCGAGGCGCCGTTGAAGTCGCGATTGACCGGCAGGCCGGTCTCGGCCGCGGCAGTGATGAAGGCCGCGGAGAGCGGATCGGGATGCCCCAAATCGGAAACCGGCAGCGGACCGCCGATGCCGTGAAAATCATCCGCGCCACGCTGCTGGTCTTCGGCCTTCCTGAAATAGGGCAGGACGTCGTCATAACCCCAGCCATTGTTGCCATGCTGACGCCAACGATCGTAGTCCTCGTGCTGACCGCGGATATAGAGCAAGCCGTTGATCGAACTCGATCCGCCCAGAACCTTGCCGCGCGGCTGAAACACGCTTCGCCCGTCCAGTCCCGGCTCCGGCTCGGTCTGGTACATCCAGTTGACAGTCTTCTCCTTGAACAGCCTGCCATAGCCGAGCGGCACGTGAATCCAGAGGTTGGTATCCTTTGGGCCTGCTTCGAGCAGCAGCACCGAATTTTTTCCGTCCGCGCTCAGGCGATTGGCGAGCACGCATCCGGCCGAGCCCGCACCGACGATGACGTAATCGAATTCGGAACTGTCCGTGCTTAAAGAGGCTTTGGCGCTCATTTCATTTCCTCGCACGCGGCGTTACCTGCACTGCCAATGCCAAGATGGAGTGGATGGGCTGCGCTCGCACCATCATCTGAACGTTCGCCGCGCATGCGGTCAATGTATGGAATATAGTAGCGGCGGAACACCGGACCCCGGCAACGCAACATCTCGGCAAAAACAAGCAACCAACAAGCGCGGCCGTCCGATCCGGTGTCGATGATCAGACGGCCCATCGTTGAGGCTCGGTTTCAACTACCAAAGGAAGACAGCGGAGGAAAGGCCCGGCTACTTGATTCGAACCATCCCAACCTGATTTGTCAGGCTGTTGGCGATGACGGGGTTGCCGTCGGGCGAGACATCCATATTGCGCACGATGTCGCCGCCGCCGGGGATGGCCCAACTTTGGAATTTCTCCGTACCCGGATCGAAGCGAACGATCGTGTTCGGTTTGGCCCCGGATTCGTTGTACCACACCGCGCCCCTGGTAAAGACCATGCCATAGGGTTCGGACTTCGGTCCGCTCGGCGACGGCCACTCCTTGACCGCGCCCGTTGCCAGATCAAGCTTGCCGATATACCCGCGCGAAAAGTCGGCGTACCAGATCATGCCATCGGGACCGATAGCGAGACGCCGCGGCCGGGCATCCGCATTCGGCAGCGTGTACTCCTTGATCGCGAGCGTCTTCGGATCGATGGTGGCGATCTTGTTGGTACCGAATTCGACAAACACCGGAATGCCCTGGGCATTGATCTGGATCCCGTAAGGGCGCGATTTCGGCGTCGGTGAAGTAAGAAGCTTGATCGCGCCGGTTGCCGGATCTAGCCGACCGACAAAATTTGACTGTTGCACGCTGAACCAAAGAATCCCACTCTGGTCGAAAGCGAGACTGTGGGGGTCCTTCGCACTCGGATCCGGCAGCGGGTATTCGGTAACAATGCCGGTGTTGGGATCGAGCTTGCCAATCAGCCCAGCGAGATTGCCGGTGAACCAGATGTTGCCGGCCTTGTCGTCGACCAGCCCGTGGGGGCCGGTGAACGCCGACTTGAGGGTATATTCCTTGATCGCGCCCGTCTTCGGATCGACCCGGCCGAGCTTGTTGGCAAGTTGAGCGCTCCACCAGATTGAACCATCCCGCGCGGCCAGCGGATCGTGCGGACGGGAGCCCAGGGTGGGCACGTCCCACATCTTGATTTCGGCCTTCGCGGGACCATCGATGATGACCGCTTCGGGACGCTTGCGCTCCGGGAAGTTTTTAATGAGGTAATCGGTCATCGCACCCCACTCTTCGGCGGGCACGGGTGCGCTCATATTTTGCATCATGCGTACAACTGTCTGCCAGCCGTCCGGGGTATAGCCGATACGAACCCGATTGATGTCGTGGCAGCCGTTGCAGGTGTCGACGAACCTTTGCTTGCTCGGGCCGTCCGGCCAATCCTTTGCGGTGTATTGCGCGTGGGCGACGGGCGTCCCGAGGACAACCATGGCCAATAGAAACGTCGGTGATTTGCCGCGCATCATTCGTTCTCCCCAGGGCCCTTTTTGGACCAAGCCGTCTTGGTATTTGTTGGCGTCAGCTAAGCTGCGGTGACGGCATCCGTCAAGCATTCGGCGCGCAGCAAAGGCATGCGATGAGTTGAACTTCACCCATCGTACCAGCCACTTTTCGGTGAATGCCTCTCCGGTGAATGCCTCATCTGCCGGCGAATTGCTCGCGAATGGGGTGCGCCGACAGGCAAGACCGCAACACGGAGGCCGGCCTCGCTATGGCAGAGACATCGGAAAATGAAATCGTGCTTTTCTGTGAGCGCGGGCTGCCTCTCCGGGTAAGCTTCTTTTGGCGATTTCGAGGCTTTGATACGCCCCGAATACGCCAGCGACGCCCGCCGTTTGACCTAGTGCAAGGTCCGGAATTTCTTCTCATGCGTTAAGAGTATGCTTATTGAATACGGAGACCGGCCATCCGCCGTTCCTGCCAAGCACGGTTTGCCGGGGTGACCGGCAATAGGCAGCGCAGCCAAAACGGGGCAACCGGGAGGATATGACCGAGCCCGCTCCCCTGAAGCATGAAATCCTGAAGGTCCGCGAGATGAAATCCAGACAGGAAGAAGCGCCCGGCGAAAAGGATCCCCTCCCGATTTTGGAGCAACGCCTGGGACGGCTATACGCGCGACAGCGTCTGGGAATTGAAACCGATCACGAAGCCCAAATCTTTGGTCAAGGCCTCAATTTTTTTCACATCGAGAATTGGTATTCTGTTCATTCGGTCATACGAGCGATACTGAAGCTGACCGGTCTGTACTGGCGCGGGCGCAGGAATGCGGAACGCCTTGTTGTAAGGACGAACAACATCCGATCCGCCAGGTTGCCGCGGCGCTTTGACGGTTTCACCATCCTTCACATCAGCGACACCCATGTCGACATGAATCAGCTGGCGATGCAGCGGCTGGGCGAACTCGTCTCCGGACTGCGATATGACCTGTGCGTCCTGACAGGCGACTATCGCGGCAAGACCTTCGGCGCGTACGATGCTGCGTTGAAAGGCATGGCACGCGTAGTGGGTCACCTAAGGCAGCCTGTCTTTGGTGTGCTCGGCAATCACGACACTATCCAGATGCTGCCAGGGCTGGAGGCCATGGGCATAAGAATGCTGCAAAATGAGTGCGAGGTAATCAGACGCGGCGATCAGGCGATATATCTCGCCGGAATCGACGATGCGCATTACTTCAGGGTCGACAATATTGAAAAGGCCGGGGCGCAGATTCCCGAAGGCGCATTCGCCATCCTGCTGTCGCATACGCCCGAAATCTTCCGCCAGGCCGCGCATGCCGGCTTCGATCTGCTCTTGAGCGGACATACGCATGGAGGCCAGATCTGCCTGCCAGGGGCAATACCTCTGACACTCGACTCGGTGCTGCCGCGGCGGATGGGAGCGGGAGCCTGGCGGTACGGTACCATGACCGGCTATACCTCCACGGGTGCCGGATCGAGCATCGTCGCCGTGCGTTTCAATTGTCCGCCGGAGATCACCCTGCATCGTCTCACCTGCGACTGATGGCGGAATCAGTACGGCTCGTCACGGAGACGCAGACCGTAAAGCAGGCGAGACAAGATCAGTTCGCCGAGCACGAAGATGCAAACACCAATCGCCACATCAAGAGATGTCAGCGAGAGCGCTTCTTTGCACACCAGCAGCGGCAAGAGAGATTCGGGCACTTGATCCAACCCGATTGCCTGACTGCTGGAGGGAAACTTCAGGCGGCGTTTCACGAAGCTGGAAAACAGATCGCCGGTCATGGCCAAGGCCGCCACAAGGCCACCCGCCGCGAGGCTCAGGCCAAGCAGGGGCGCGACAACGGCCGTGGTGACAACCGAAATCACCACGCCGCGAACGGTTTTCGAAGGCCCTAACAATGGCTGCCCGTCAAAGAAACGCGCGCCTGCATCCAGCGGAAACGCAAGACGGGCTCCCAAGACTTTTTTCGCGACGACGGGCGCCCCGTTCGCGAGCGTCAAGAGCAAAATCGATTGCAAAAGTGGCCAGGTCTGCATTCAGCGGTACTGTTTTTTATCAGCGTCCACGGCCTCCTCGACGATCGCACCTTCTGCGATGAGCAGCAGGGGAACGGATCGGGTGGAGAAGCCCATCGGCGCTGCATCGAACTTCGCGGCACCTTCCTACTGCCTTGTTCCGGAGCAGCCGTTATTGATGCATCTCAAATCTGCCTCCGCATGGCGGTGCCAGCTTAGCTAGGCCGTCATCGCCAAGCAGACGCTTTTTGCTTTTTTGCTGTGCGCGGTTCGCGCCACCAGGTGTCATCGAATGCCTACCGTCCCACATATCGAAAAGCACTTCACGGCGACCGAGACCGTACGGGATGTCGTCATCGGCATGGCGGACGGTTCGACAGTTCCGTTCGCGCTGGCCGCAGGCCTGGCGGCTGCGGTTTCGCCAACCAAAGTGATTGTGACCGCCGGGCTTGCGGAGATAGTGGCGGGTGCGATCGCGATGGGTCTTGGGAGTTATCTCGCTGCCCGGACGGACGCCGAACGTTATGGATCCGAGCGAGCTCGAGAAGAATGGGAGATCGACAATCTACGCGATAGGGAGCTGCGGGAGGTTACCGAGATTTTCAGCGGCTATGGCTTGCAGGGCAATTCACTGACAACGGTGGTCACGGCGGTGACAGCAGACCGCAAACGCTGGACCGACTTCATGATGCGCCTTGAACTTGGTCTGGAAGAGCCCGATCCAAAGCGCGCCCCGGTCAGTGCGCGGACTGTCGGTGCTGGAATGTTTCGACGCACAACATGACGCCATGACGCTCGCCGAGATCGCCGGACGCATCGAGCTGACGCGCGGCTCCACCCGCCGCCTGCTGCTCACGCTCGAGCATCTCGGCCCCCGCAAACACCAGAAACCGCCTCATACCGGTTTCGTAAACTCATAGACGTTCTCCCCTTTGCATTCGCCGAGACCATTCAACGGTCCCGGCCATTCTTTGTTGATTTGTAGTTGTTATGGCTTGGCGCCGATGACGCCCTTCGCGTGCAGGGCCCGAACTTGTTCGGTATCGTAGCCGATCTCCTTCAGGATATCGTCGGACTGCGCGCCGAGCTTTTGCGGCGGCAGACGAATTGACGGAACCTCGCCATCGTATCGAATAGGATGGCTGACGAGCGTGATCGGCGCGCCTGTTGCACCCTCCACAGTCTGGAAACTGCGATTGTGCGTGACCTGCGGATCGACGACGACGTCCGAATAATCGTTGACACGCGCATGCCAAATTCCACGCGCTGACAGCACAGCCAGGACATCGGCCGTAGTTCGACCTGCGAGATTCGCGGCGATCGCGGAGGCCACCTCGTCACGCCTGGCAAAAGCTTCACTGTCAGGAATCCGCTGCGCCAGCGCCAGTCCGAGAGCATCGCCCAAGACGTCGAGGGAGCCGAGGGAAATGGCGACGTAACCGTCCCGTGTGCCGTAGATCCCGTAAGGCGCCCCGTAATACCAGCCGGCGATCGGTCCCGGCTGACGAACATCGTCGGGCACCTGACCGTTGAGGTAACAGGTAAAGGATTCCATTTGCAGGTCGAGCGCCGCGGACAGCAGACTGACATCGACGCGACACCCCTTGCCTGTCCTCGCCTTTGCAACCAAGGCTGCAAGAATTCCGGCCGCGAATAATGCCGCGCCGTGGTGGTCTACGGCCGACACACCAACGGCTCGGGGGCCATGCTCCCGACTGCCGGTAATTGTTGCAAGCCCCGAAAGCGCCTGAACAAGCAGATCCTGTCCGGGACAATTCACATACGGGCCATCCGCCCCATATCCCGACGCCGCGGCATAGATGATATCCTTCTTGATACGACGGGCCTCCTCGAAGCCCAGACCAAGCTTATCAAGGACGCCGGGCCGAAAATTCTCGGCGATGACATCGGATGTCGCGATCAGCTTTTTTGCGATCGTGATGGCTTCGGGCTGCTTGAGGTCCAGTGTCAGACTGCGCTTGTTCCGGTTGCCGGCCAGCAGCAACATCGTTTGCCCGTCGACCTGCTTGTCGGCGCCGCCCCATTTTCGCTGGAACGCTCCATCCGGGGGTTCCACTGCGATGACGTCCGCCCCCAAATCCGCCAAAAACTGGACACCAACAGGACCCATCAAGAAATGATTGAAGCTCAGAACTCGAATGCCCTTCAGGAGATCGACCATATTTTTCGTCAACTTTCTGCATCGCGGGCGGCGCACCATATCCCCGCCCGCTCCTGAAATCGATTTCAGATTACTGGCCTCGACACAGGAGTCAAGGGCGGCTGCCGACGGCTCCTTCGCGTTGCACGGTTCGGTAGAGGGAGAAGGTGGACCTGAAACAGAGTATCGGACATAGTCGCCCTCCAACGGAAGCGCATCTTTTCGAACGCAATGAATGATCAAAAAGCCAATTGCCGAGCCCCCGCTTAACCGTCAGAGTTCGAGGGCCAAGATTGATGACGTCGCAAGAGAAGCCAACGTTTCTCCGGCAACCGTTTCCCGTGTTCTCAATCATCCGGAAATCGTGCGAGCCGAGCTGCGCGACAAGGTTGCAAGGGCGATCGCCAATCTTTCCTACACGCGCGACAGCGCCGGGCGCGCCCTCAAATCCGGCCGCATGCGAACCATCGGCGCAATCGTGCCGACGCTGGGACTGAGCATCTTTGCCGAAGGCGTGGAGGCGATGCAGAATCGCCTGAGTGAAAGCGGATACACCTTATTGATAGCAAATTCCCAATACGACCAGCGGCGCGAGGTGCAAGAAATGCAAAGCCTCATCGAGCGCGGCATCGATGGCATCGCGCTCGTCGGCGGCTCGCATGGTGCGGAATTAAGGACACTGATTCGACAAGCCGGCGTTCCCGTTATCACGACCTACGTCGCCAAGGCTCAGGCCGGCATTCCGGCGATCGGAGTCGACAACGAGGCCGCAACCCGGGAGCTGACGAAATTCCTGCTGGATCTTGGTCACGTTGCATTCGGCGCGATCGTGAACATTCCGCCGTCGAACGATCGCTCCCGCGCCCGGCTCGACGGAATTCAGCGTGCTTTGGCGCACGCCGGAATCACCTTGCAACCGAGCCAGATCATTCGAGCCGACCACTCGCTGGCGCAGGGTCGTAGCGCTCTTCGGCAACTCATTAACGATCATCCGGATACGACGGCCGTCATTTGCACAACCGACACGCTCGCGATCGGAGCAATGGCGGAAGCGAGACATATGGGGTTCAGCATTCCGCAGACTTTGTCCATTACCGGCTTCGACGATGTCGAACTCGCCGCACAGGTCGATCCGCCGTTGACAACAATCAGTGTACCGGCAACGGAAATTGGACGCGGCGCAGCAGACTATCTCATCAATGCCATCGCCGGCATGCCTATCCCTCGGAGCGTTCAGGTCCCTTACCGCCTCATCATACGCTCATCGACGTCGAAACCGCCCGGACGTTCCGCGCGCACCAAACAGGGCCGATAAAGCCTACGATATAAGGCGTTTTGGTACTGCTCTCAGCTTTCCAGGCAAGGCCGCGCTGCAAAGCGCCTCGGTGAAGAAAAAGTCTCCAAACAGCACGGCACTGTCGATCCCCTGATTGTGGGGTCGGGAATAGCAGCCATGCCGAAGCAGCCCGCGATGCGCAACCTCCGTCGCCAGATGGCGCTCGCATAGCGCCGTCAGGATATCGAGCGCATGCTTGCGCCATATCGCTCCTCGTTGAGGGTCCGGATGAAGCGCTGCCATATCCAGCACGGCCGACGCCACGACTGCCGCAGCTGAGGTATCGAGTGGGCAATCCGGAATCGCCGGATCGTCGAAATCCCAGAATGGAATTAATGTCGGCCCAGTCCGCGCGATGAAATATTCAGCTAGCCGTTCGGCAAGATCCAGATAGACGCGCTTGCCGGTCGCCTCGGCGGTCCGCACGTATCCATAGATTGCCCAAGCTTGCCGCGTGACCAGCAGGATTCATCCGCATATCCCTGAAACGTAAATCCCCGACGGCGATCGCCGGTCTCAAGGTCGTATTCTACCGCGTGATAGGTGGAATCATCGGGACGAATGAAGGCATCCCGCGTCATCAACGCATGCGCTTCGGCAGCGAGCGTGAAGCTGGCATCGTCCCTGTAGCGTGCTGCCCAATACAAGAGCGGCAGATTTGCCATCGTATCGATGGCGGACGAACGCCGGCCGCGCTCGTCATTGAGCGGTCCCCAAGCCGAAATATAGCTGCCCTTTGGCGTCATGATCAGCCGCCGCCGCAATTGATCCGCCGCCTGTGCCGCAAGCTCCGCATAGGCGGTTTTTCCAGTGATGTGATGGGCCGCGATCGCGCTCGGATAGAAAATGAACCCGATGTCGTGCGTATTTCCGTCCTTGGCCCGAGGGGCAACAAGCAAAAGCCGTTCGTCGGCGATGCTCAGATACTTTTCAGCTCCGGTTCGCAGATAGGCAACGAGCAAAAGTCCGACCCAGAACCCGCAAAACCAATTGCCATGGCTCCAATTCTCGCCACGGTAACCCGCAGAAACCGACGCAGGAAGAACCTCCCAGGCGCCCGAGGGCGACGTCACATATGGAAAGTTCACCCCAAGGGTCGGCTCATCCTCCAGGATTTTCTTCGGACAGAGATCCAGCGCCTCGAGGAAAATATCGGGTCCCGACACCCCTGATCCCATGACAATCCCCTTGGGCGTGTTAAGGCCAAGTAGCCCCGGCCAGCATCCAAAACGCTATTGCAGAAATCGATTTCAGTGTAAACTGCCGGAGTAGGATTTTGGAGGTTAATTTGGCCGATCTTTCAGAGCTGGTTCTTCGCAGCACTCCCTTTCCGCACGTGCTTCAGCTCACGCTCAACAGACTGTCGAAGCGCAACGCGCTGAGCAATGAGCTGATCGCGGAGCTTGCCGCTGCGTTCCGTGCCGCGGCCCAGGACGGCAGCGTCCGCTGCGTCGTGATCTGCGGGGCCGAAGGGTTCTTTTCGGCCGGGGCCGATATCAAGGAAATGCAGCAGAGGGGTTTTGAGGCCATCGACAATCGAACTCGGCGCAACGCGTGGAAAGATATTTCCGACTTCACAAAACCATTGATCGCCGCGGTCGATGGCATCTGTTACGGCGGTGGACATGAACTGGCTATGCTCGCTGACATCATCATCGCCGGTGAGGGAGCTACCTTTGGACAACCGGAAATCAATATTGGAATTTTGCCCGGCGACGGCGCAACCCAGCGCCTCACGCGTGTCGCAGGCAAATCTCTCACCATGTTGATGATCCTCACCGGCGAACCCATCGATGCGGCTACGGCTTTGCGAACCGGTCTCGTTGCGCAGGTCGTGGAGAAGGGCCGGGCTCTTCCACGGGCGCTGGCGATCGCCGAGTTGATCTCGAGAAAGCCACCGCGCTCGACGGAACTCGCCAAAGCCTCCGTTCTTGCCGCCTATCAGACAACCCTCGACGCCGGCCTGGAATTCGAGCGTCAGGCTATCCGATATGCATTTACCACCGATGACCAAACCGAAGGCATGAAGGCTTTCTTCGAAAAGCGCCCGCCGAAATACGTTGGACGATGAACTCGAAATAGCTTCGATTGCAGTTCAGACCTCGGTTCTCGTCGTCAACTTTGCCGGACCGGCAGGTGGCGCCAAATCACTTGGTCCTTCGGCTCATGCAAGACGTCTCCATCCTGCGCCGCCGGCGCCACCCGCAAGAATCGACGGATCGACCGTATCGATATCAAGGTAGCGTATAGGCGGTTTTCACCGTGGTGTAGAACTCGGACGCGTACCGGCCCTGCTCGCGCGCACCGTAGCTTGAGCCCTTTCGGCCACCGAACGGCACGTGATAGTCGACGCCGGCGATTGGCAGGTTCACCATCACCATGCCGGCCTCGGCGTTGCGCTTGAAGTCGCTGGCGTATTTCAGGCTGGTGGTGCAAATGCCGGCTGAGAGGCCGAACTCGGTGTCGTTCGCTGTGGCCAGCGCCTCCGCGTAGTCGTTGACGCGGATCACGGCCGCGACCGGCCCGAAGATTTCCTCGCGCGCGATCCGCATGGTGTTGGTCACGTCGGTAAACAGCGCCGGTTGCAGATAGAAGCCGGGCGTATCGCGCTTGAGGCGCTCGCCGCCGAAGGCCAGTTTGGCGCCCTCGTCCTTGCCGATGGCGAGATATTTCAGATCCTGGTCGAGCTGGCTCTGATCGACCACCGGTCCGACGTCGGTGCCGGGCTTCACGGCATTGTCGATCTTGAGACCGCGCAGCCGCTCGGTCAGCGCCGCGACGAATTTGCCGTGAATGCCCGAGGTGACGATCAGGCGAGAGGCCGCGGTGCAGCGCTGGCCGGTGGAGAAGAACGCGCTGTTGGCGGCGCATTCGACCGCAACCTTGAGATCGGCATCGTCCAGAACGACCAGCGGATTCTTGCCGCCCATCTCCAGCTGGAACTTCTTCATCGGCCGGGATGCGACGCAGGCCGCTGCAATCTTCTGGCCCGTCACCACCGAGCCGGTGAAGCTGAGGGCGTTGACATCGGGATGTTCAAGCAGCGCGGCGCCGACCTCGGAGCCGCGTCCGATCACGAGGTTGAGCACGCCCTTGGGCAAGCCGGCGCGATGCAGGATGTCCACCAGCGCCCAGGTCGATCCCGGCACCAGATCGGCGGGCTTGATCACCACGGTGTTGCCATAGGCCAGCGCCGGGGCCATCTTCCATGCCGGGATCGCGATGGGGAAATTCCACGGCGTGATCAGCCCGACGACGCCGAGCGCCTCGCGGGTGATCTCGACCTCGATGCCGGGGCGCACCGAGGCGAGCTTCTCGCCCGCCATGCGCAGGCATTCGCCGGCGAAGAACGCGAAGATCTGGCCGGCGCGCGCGGCTTCGCCGGTGCCTTCCGGCAAGGTCTTGCCTTCCTCGCGGGAAAGCAGCCGCCCCAATTCGTCCTTGCGGGCCAGGATTTCATCCGACGCCTTCTTCAGGATGTCGTAGCGCGCCTGTGGCGTAGACCGCGACCACGCCGGAAACGCGGCCTTGGCGGCGGCAACCGCGGCGTCGGCTTGCGCACGTGTGCCGCGCACGGCTTCGCCGATCACATCATTGGTGTCGGACGGATTGATGTTGGGCGATCGCGCCCCGTCGGCAATCCATTCGCCGTCGATGAGATTATTAAAGAGCATTTTTTGCCTCCCGATCAATATTGGATGCCTGGAACCGGAGGACATCCTGTTACAGATGCCATACCAAACGTAGATGAGCGGGAAAACAAGGGCGATGCCTCACCGACCGCCCCGAAACGGACGGTGAGGACAGCGGCTTTATTTGATGCCCATCAGATTCTAGACGACCTTGACCGACTGCGGCCAGGCGATCGCCTCGGGAGGCTGGTGTCACTCATGCGGCCGGATCCTCCACCCCAGTTTGCCTCGTTCCGACCTGCTGTAAAATCGAGACTGCCTTCGCCGAAGCGGAGTGGCGTTGGCGGACAAGCGCGCGCATTGACGACCGCAGCCGGCGGATCGATCGCACGCGAAGCCACCGTGCATGATCGTCTTTGCCGGCCAGCGATCCCAGGGAGGCGGCGCGTGAAAGACTGGAACATTATTGTCACGATCTACCAGGAGGGTTTCAGGCGGGCGCTCCGCGCCTTGCAGGACATTGGGCCAGCCGAGCGCGGTCCGTACCACAACGTGCTGGTGATGAAAGTTGACGATCCGATGGCGGTTCTCGAAGCCGTCGAGCGTCTGACCGGGGAACGCCCGGCGCTCTATGATGCGATCGCGCGGGTGGCGCCGGCGATGCGGACGTTCGATTTTTCTTCTGCGGAGGACTTCAAGGACAATGCGAAATCCATTGTGCTCGAATGGCTACCGGGCCTGGCTGGAAAGTCGTTTCACGCGCGCCTGCATCGGCGCGGGCCCAAATTTGAACTGCACACGCCGGATGTCGAACGATTCTTGAACGATGTCATCATCGAGGCGACGGCCAAAGCCGGGCCGCCTGGCCGGATATCGTTCACGGACCCGGATGCGGTGATGGTGATCGACACCGTCGATGATCGGGCCGGGCTCGCCATGTGGACTCGCGAGGATATCGCTCGCCATCGCTTGTTGCGGCCGGACTAGTGCCGGTCTCCACAATGGCTTCAGCGCCAACTGCGTGGCTCGATGCGCACGCGGCACGGCGGTCCACCCGCCGCGGTCACGTTGGGTTAGCCCAGCCGGACTTGCAACCGATGGATGGCGCCATCGTCTTTGAGTGGGAAGGAGAGCGGCCGCGCGGCGATCTTCGCGCCATCGAGCTCCGCCGCCGCGACGCCTCGCTGCACACTTTGCGGGTTCTCGACCACGATCTCGTACCGTGACGCGCCGTGGCGGAGCGTGATCTCGAAACGGGGCCAGGACTTGGGAATGCAGGGGTCAAGACGCAGAACACTGCCTTCGATGCGAAGTCCAAGGATGCACTCGACGCCGGCGCGCTGCATCCAGCCGGCCGAGCCGGTGTACCAGGTCCAGCCACCACGCCCGACATGGCCGGGTGCGGCGTAGACGTCGGCGGCGACGACATAGGGCTCCACCTTGTAGCGGTGCATGTCGATGCGCGTGCGGGCGTGGTTGATCGGATTAAGCATCCAGAAGAGCGCTGCCGCCTTGTCGCCATCTCCGAGGCCTGCAAAGGCCATCACGGACCAGAGGGCGGCATGGGTGTACTGGCCGCCATTCTCGCGGACGCCTGGCGGATAGCCCTTGATATAACCGGGGTCGAGCGGCGAGCGATCGAAGGGCGGCGAGAACAGCAACGCCAACCCATCGTGGTGCAGAATTAGCTCGCGGTCGACGGCCCTCATACCTTGGGCCGCGCGGTCGGGCCGCGCCGCGCCGGAGATCACCGCCCAGGATTGGGAAATAGAGTCGATGCGGCACTCTTCGTTGGTCGCCGAGCCTAGCGGAGTGCCGTCATCGAACCAGCCGCGCCGATACCAGTCCCCGTCCCAAGCTTCACTTTCCAAGGCAGTCGTCAGCGCCAGCATGTGCTTGCGCCAGTTCGCCGCCCGCGCCGCGTCACCGCGGGCGTCGGCGATGGTTACGAAGGCATCGAGAGCGGCGTGCAACAGCCAGCCAAGCCAAACGCTCTCGCCCCGGCCGCCTTCGCCGACGCGGTTCATGCCGTCGTTCCAATCGCCGCCGCCGATCAGCGGAAGGCCATGGTTGCCGACCGCCAGGCTCGCGTCCAGCGCATGGGCACAATGCTCGTAGAGGCTGGCGGTCTCGTCCGAGACGGTAGGCTGGAAGAAGCTGTCGCTCTCGTCTGGCCGCAGCGCCTGGCCCGTCAGGAAGGGGACGACTTCATCGAGTACGAAGGCGTCGGCGGTGACTCTCACATAGTGCGCGACGGCGTAGGCGAGCCACACGCGGTCGTCCGATATGCGCGTGCGCACGCCCTGGCCTGAGTGCGGAAGCCACCAGTGCTGGACATCGCCCTCGACGAACTGGCGGCTCGCGGTTCTGAGGAGATGTTCGCGGGTTATCGATGGGCGGATTGTGGCGAGCGCCATGCAGTCCTGCAACTGGTCCCGAAAACCATAGGCGCCGCTGGCTTGGTAGAAACCCGATCGCGCCCAGACGCGGCAGGCGAGCGTTTGGTAGGCGAGCCAGCCGTTGAGCATGATGTCCATCGACCGGTCCGGCGTCTTGACCTGGACTGCGCCGACGATCTCATCCCAAAATCCACGGACCTCGGTGAGCACGGCGTCCAGGTCCGCCTGACGGTAGCGCGCGATCAGCGCTTGCGCCTCCGCCTCGTCGTGGGCGTCGCCAAGGAAGAAGACGATTTCGGCAACTCCGTTCGGCGCGATCTCGATCGTGGTCTGGAGAGCGGCGCAGGGATCGAGTCCGGAGCCGACCCGCCCCGACAGCGGAGTCCCGTTAATCAGGGCCGCCGGCCAAGCGAGCGCGCCGTTGCGGCCGATAAATTCCCGGCGATCACCTGTCCAGCTCGTTTGGCGCCCGGCCAGGTCCGCGAAAGCGGAGCGCCTCGCGAAGGCCGGATTCCACAGGTTGCTTGCAATCATCGCCCCGCTTTCCGGATCGATGCGCGTGGTTATCGATGGCGCGGCCGCGCCGCGGGACGCACCGAGAACCCATTCCACGTAAGCCGTCACCGACAGCCGTCTGGTGCGGCCCGAAAGGTTGCGCATTCTCAAGCGCGAGATCTTCAGCGGATCGGCAAGCGGCACATACTCGAGTAGCTCCACAGCGATGCCGTGCGAGGTGTGCTCGAAACGGCTGTAACCCCACCCATGGCGCGCCGAATAGGTGGCCGCTTCGTCCCGGATCGGCAGCGCCGTGGGGCTCCAGAGACGTCCAGTCTCCTCATCCCGAAGATAGAAAGCTTGGCCCGGTTGATCAGTGACTGGATCGTTGGACCAAGGCGTCAGCTGATGCTCGCGACTGTTCACTGACCAGGCGTAACCGCCGCCTTCCGCGGACACCAGGAAACCGAAGGTAGGATTGGCGATGACGTTGATCCACGGCACTGGCGTCGATTGGCCCGGGCCGAGGATCGTCACGTAGTCGCGGCCACCCTCGGCGAAGCCACCCAGGCTATTGAAGAACTCCACGCCAGGCGGCCGTCGCGAGATCTGAAGCTCGGAAGCGGGCAGCCCGCGCAGTGCTGTGACCCGGGGCAAAGGCCTGGCTACGGGCGCGCGCTCAAGCTGATCGGCGAGCCGTCCGCGCGCTCCGACCAGGATAACACGCGCGACGGACGCTAGAAGGCCCCGGGCCTCCGGCGAGGTCAGGTCGGCGCGCAGCATGAAGATGTGCCCGGCTGGCCCATCTTCTCCAATCTGGGGCTGGGACTGGCCGGCCCTCACCAGGGTTTCCAGCGCGGTCTGGAGATCCTGAACGTAGGAGGAGGCGAGCTCGTTGACGATAACCAAGTCCACCGCAAGCCGTTTCATCCGCCAATATTCCACCGCCTGGAGCGCCTCGCGCGCCACACTGAGTTGGTCGATGTCGGAGATGCGGACCAGGATGATCGGTAGATCGCCAGATATGCCCATGCCCCACAAACCCGGCTGCCCACCACTCCCGCTTTCGATGGTTTCCGACGGCGCGCGGAGCACGGGCGCCGCGTAGACGAGATGACCCGCCAGACGCTGGTATTGCCCGGCCTCGCCGCGAGTAATGCCGAGGTGGTGCAATTGCACCTGGGCTTGCGTCCAGGCGAGCGCGGCGGCGCGCTCGAAGGCGCCGACATCGTGGTGCTTGTCGGCAAGATCGAGGATCTCCTGGCGTGAGGAGGCGACCATCGTCCAGAAGTCGATCCGTGCCGTCGCGCCCGGCGCGATACGTACCCGGCGGCGCAGGGCAAAGATCGGATCGAGCACCGCACCAGTCGAGCCGGAGAGTGGCCGGCCGCCCATCACTGCGCCCGGCGCACGAATACTGCCGCCGCGACCCAGGAATCGCGCGCGATCGGTCTCGAACTCGCGCTTGCCCGCCGCTACTCCGTCGACAACCGCCAAGTGCGCAGCCCAGACCTGCGGCTCCGTGGGTGCCCGCCGCCGCCTGGTCGCCAATATGGCGCCGAGGCCGGCGAGATGCTCGGTCTCGGTGAACAGTTTTGAGAACGCGGGGTGCATCACGTCCGCGGCCTGCGACACCAGAGCCAGTTCGACGTAGGAAGTCACCTCAATCTCGCGCAGCTGGTCGCCGAGGTTGGAGATGGTCACGCGGCGCACTTCCGCATCGTCTTCGGCCGAAACCAGCACCTCCAGGTTGGTCACCAGTGCCCCGTCCCGACGCGTAAACTCGGCGCGATCCTCGTTGTAGGTGACCTCGTACGCTTCAGGCTCGGTACCGATCGGCTGGTAGGTCGCCGACCAGACCTTGCCGCTCGCGATCTCCCTCAAGAAGACGTACGAGCCCCAATCGTCGCAGGTGGCGTCCTCTCGCCAGCGGGTCACAGCCAGGTCGCGCCAGGCGCTGTAGCCAGACCCGGCCGCCGTAAGCATCACGGAGTAGCGGCCGTTCGACAGCAGCTGCGTGGCCGGCGTGGCGCTGTACGGGCTGGCCTTTCGCCAAGTGCCGGGTCCTTCGATCTCGCGGATCCTGGCCGCCGACATCGCATCCGAGACCAACGGTGGAGTCGCCGTGACCTCGCGTGGCACGCGCTCCTGCAGAAGCAACTCTGTCGCCTGAACGATCGGCTCAGCATGGAAGCGGTTTCGCATCACGCCGTCCAGCAGGGCATCGGCGATCGCGGTGATCGTCATGCCTTGGTGGTGGGCCATGAAAGCACGCACAATGGCAACGCGATCTCCGTCCGGGACCCGGGCTCGCGTGAAGTCCAGCGCCTCGTAGAAACCGTAACGGCCGCGGGCGCCGAGGGCCTCGAGCCGCTCGAAGTTCCGCGCGGCGGCCTGAGGGTCGACCATGCTCGCCAAGGCGGTGGCGTAGGGAGCGACCACGACATTGTCCGCCAGCCCTCGCTTCAGGCCGAGACCTGGAATGCCGAAGTTGGAGTATTGGTAAGTGAACTCCAGATCTTGCGCGTTGTATGCGGACTCCGACACGCCCCACGGCGCCCGCGTCGTCGCTCCATACTCAATCTGGCGGCGGACAATCAGCCGATTGGTCTGCTCGATCAAGCTCTCGGTTGGCGCCTTCATGACGATGGAAGGCATCAGGTACTCGAACATCGAGCCCGACCACGAGATCAGTGCTGCGCCATTTGCTACCGCAGTCACCGCACGGCCTAGCCGGAACCAATGCCGCGCCGGTGCGTCCCTCTTGGCGATGGCCAAGAAGCTTGCCAGCCTCGCCTCCGAGGCGAGAAGGTCATAACAGCGCGGATCGGGCTCGCCCTCAGGCACCCTATATCCGATTGAGAGCAGCAGCCGGTCGGGGTCGAGCAGAAAGTCGAACTCCATCGACAGCGCTGTCAACCGCGCGGCTTCCTGCAGCGACTTCAGCCGCGCCTCCAGCGAGGCTGCGCTAGTCGCGCTAAAATCGCGCCGGTGACTTTCTATGCAGGCTCCTACTGCATCCGCCCAGAACTGCAGGTCCGCGCCCGCCTGGTCGCTTTCCTCGAGAACGGCCTGATGGACGGCGTCGGCCAGGATCGCGGCCTGTTCGGAAAGTTCCGCGAGCCGCTGTTCGATACCAATGGCGCGGGCGCTCGCCTGAAGCAGGCTGGACGCTAGTCGTGCAATCTCGTCATCGAGCCGCCGCCATGACACTGCCTGGGACTTGCGCAGGCCGCGCAACCGGCGAGCCTCGTCCCGGACCAGGTCGAGAACATCCGCCACGCCTTGCATGCGCTGCCGCTCCGGCATGGCCGAGGTGCTCCACTCATGGCATGCGTTGGCGAGCGCGATCAGGTGTCCAGCAAGGTTCCCGCTGTCGACCGAGGACACGTACTGCGGATCGAGCGGACGCAGGTCACGTGTATCGTACCAATTGAAGAAGTGGCCCCGGTGCTTCGTCAGCCGATCCATGGTCGCGAGCGTCGCCTCGAGCCGCTCCACACCCTCGAGGGTCCCGATCCATCCGAAGTCCCGCGCGCACGCTACCGACAACAAATAGAGGCCGATATTGGTCGGCGATGTGCGATGGGCTGCCACCAACTCCGGAGCTTCCTGGAAGTTGTCCGGCGGCAGCATGTTATCGGCCGGTGTGATGAAGGCCTCGAAGAAGCGCCACGTCCTCCGGGCGACCAGGCGCAAACCATGCGCGTCGGCCTCGGCCAGCGGACGGCGACCCAAGACCCGAGGCGACAGGCTCGCCCAAAGTGCGACGGTCGGAGAGGCTAACCAGGCGCCTGCAAACACGGCGGCCAACGGCCACGTTTGCCGCCCCCAGAACCAAGCTACGGCAATGGCCATAGCACCGATGACCAACGCCCCCGACATCCGGCGATAGAAATGCAGCATCCGTGGACGCGGCCCGAACGCCGCGTGGGCCGCGGGGACCCATTCGAGAAGGTTGCGGCGCGTCACCGCGAGCCGTACCAGGGTGCGAACGATGGCGTCACCCATCAGCCAAGCCTGGTGCGCCAGGAAGACGATCATCAGGCCAGACTGGATAAGTGCAAGGCGCAGGTCCGCGCCCACAGCCCGCACATGACTGCGCAGCATCACGCCGGGGCGGCGCGGCGCGATCTCTGCGATCACCGGAATAAGTGGCGGCAGGACGATCGTCGATAGAATGAAAGCGGTCCAGACCGCCGCTTCTTCAAGCGGCATGGCCCATCCTGCGATCAGGGCCACGACAACCGCCGGCGCAGCCAGCGACCGCCGCAGGTTATCGAGCATCTTCCAGCGGCCGATCGCGGGAACCCCCGACAGCGGCCGATGATCGGCCCATCTGGGCCCAGGTCCGAAGAGCCAAGGCAGCAGCTGCCAGTCGCCTCGCGCCCAGCGGTGGTGGCGAAGAGCGGCAACGTCATAGCGAGGGGGAAAATCCTCCACGACCTCGACATCAGAGGCCAGGCCGGCGCGGGCGAATATCCCCTCGAACAGATCATGGCTGAGGAGCGTTGACTCGGGCACGCGTCCGTGTAGCGCCGCCTCAAAGGCGTCCACGTCGTAGATACCCTTGCCCGTATATGAGCCTTCACCGAAGAGGTCTTGGTACACGTCCGAGACCGCTGCGGCGTAGGGATCTATGCCGGTTGCGCGGGAGAACACGCGCAGAAAGAGCGAGCCTTCGCGCCCCACCGGTAGTGCAGGCGTGACCCTCGGCTGCAGGATACCGTAGCCTTCGACGACTCGCCCCAGATCTGCGTCAAAACGCGGCCGGTTCAGAGGATGCGCCATCTTGCCGATGAGCCGTCCGACCGTCTCGCGCGGGAGCCGCGTGTCCGCATCGAGCGTAATGACGTACCGCACATTGTTAGGCACAGTGGAGGGCGCCACGAATGTGGTGTCCTTAGCGCCCCGCAGGAGCCGATTGAGCTCGCACAGCTTCCCGCGCTTTCGTTCCCACCCCATGCAGCAGCCTTCGCATTCGCTCCACACGCGCCGCCGATGCAACAGCAGGAAACGGTCGCCGCCCGGTGCAGGTCCGTAGCGTTGGTTCAGCCTCGCGATGCCGTCTTTCGCAGCAGTCAGCAGCTCATCGTCACCGTCCTCGTGCTCGCTTGGCGCATCGCGCCAATCGGACAACAGCGCGAAATGAAGATCGCCCTGAGCGCTTGCCAGGTAGTGGATCTCGAGCCGGCCGATCTGCTCCTCGATTTCGTTGAGCGAGGTCAGCAGCGTCGGCACAGCGACAAGAGTGCGCAGGTCCGCGGGGACACCGCCACGCAGTTCGAGCGCCGGCAGCAAGGTGGCGCGGAAACCTCGGGTGACGAGGTAATTGACGACAGCAACGGCCAAGTCGATCGCCGGGACGATTCCGAGAATCCCGAGCAGCGGCAGCCATCTCCATTCCAGACCACCCGATGCGGCGACAGACAGCGGAACGGCCAGCAGGCCGGCTGCGACGATCGCGCCGGAGCCGACATAACCGCCGATTCCCAGTGCGCGATAGACCAGTCGCGGCCAGCCCCGCGGAGACGACCTGAAACCGATCGCCGCTTCGAACCCGGCTCGCCCGCCTGCGATCAAGTAGTAGCCGGGATCTGTCAGGCGGACGTTGCCGTCATCGGCACTCGCCTCGAACGCGCGCCTCGCCGTCTCCACTGCCGCGTGGGCCACCTCCAATTCGGTGAGTTCACTGCCGCGAGCGAGGTGTTCGACTGCGTTGCGGTAGAGATTGCGCGACGGGAAATCCATTTGCTCGAAGTCACCACCAGCCTTGAATACGTCATCGACCAGGCTCACGCGCTCGAACAGCTCGGTCCAATCGACATCGGTGATGAGGCGCATGCTGGTGATGATGTTACGCACTGTGACGCTGCCGGCGACCTGCCTCTGGTGCTCGCCACGGACGACGGCTTCGGCGGTCGTTCCCTGCCGGGCCAGTTGCTCGTCGAGCCACTCCAACGCCGGCGCAATGCTGGGATCCTGATCGCGCAACCGATGGACCAACTGCATGAGAAAACTGTCTGGAAACGTTGTCTGTGGATGCTGCGGAAAGACGGCCTCGGCTGGTTCGACGACGCGCCCGCCAGTCCCCAGCAACCGGTCTGCCACAACGTCCGCGGCGCCGCGTCCGGCCCGGCTGTCGACGACGCGCTCGGCGATCCGCCTGAGGTTCTCGACGAGCACGATGCGCAGGGTGGTCGCCACCGCCCACAGTTCGCCAATGCTCAGCGGCTGCACTTCCTGATAGGCGCGCAGGTAGCGGCGCAGCATCTCCGGGTCGAAGAGGCTGTCGGTATGGGCCACGTACGCCCAGGCCACGCCGAGCAAGCGCGGATACCCCACGAATGGTCCGCTGGCGAGCTTGGGCAGCTGCCGATAGTAGCCGGGCGGTAGATCGACCCGGACCTCCTGGATCTGCTTCTCCACCACATGAAAATTGTCGATCAGCCACTCGGCCGTGGGGGTGATGGCCGCCCCCGCATCGATAGCCTTGGCGACGTCGCGGTAGGCCGCCAGAAGCACAGCCTCATTATCGGCAAGCCTCGTCGTCAATGAGGGGCCCTTCACGTGATCGGGCATCACGGCTTGCGCGGTGGCAAGGCTGCGCGCGTGTTCTTCAAGCCGCTCGACACTAAACAGCTCGGCCCGGATCGGAACTCCGTCGTCCCACGGCGGCGGTGGTCCACGTGTCCGCAGCCATCGCCGAAACCGCAAGCTCAGCGCACTCTCGAGACGCGGTCTGCGTCGGCCGAAGTCATCGATCTCGACAAGCATGGTCTTGCGGCCCCTTCACCGTGGGCCTGGCCGCTGGCCACGCCAGCATCCCACACTCCCACCATCCTTCGGGAGCGCCTCAAGCCGAGACGGATCTTGTGTCCGTGGTCTTCGTAAGCGGCTCGCTCGGGACGGCACCCTCGACAATTACTTCCGCGCGCTCACCATGGCAGCGGATGGCGCGGGCCAAACAGTTCGCCTCCCGGATCGCCAAATCTTTCGACCAGAAAGGCGTCATCATGCGCTTATCCATCCGGATGGCCCAGCCGTGCTGCTCTTTGACAACGTTAAATGTAATCATCGCATGTCACCGCGAATGGGCTGCAAGGAATTCCGTACCTCTCCAGGACATTGGAACTGTAAATCATCGCAGAGGAACGGCAGCGTTGATCTACGTCAAATGTTCCACGCAGATATATCCGCGTATGACGATGTGAAGGCCGGTAATTGATCGAGCTGCCAGAACGACAGATCGACAGTCTTCCGGCATCGCTTCATATCCGCCACCCGCGCACGCACAGGAAATCGGTCGGAGCGCCTTCGACGACGCTTGGATCCAGTACGACGATCGCGGCTCCGCGCGACACAAGGAGATCGCTCCTAAGCAGGAGCGCGGCAGATTGCTGCGATTTTCAAGCAAACTGGCGTAGCTCTCGGTTTTGATCGGAATCAATGTCGTAGCGGCCCTAACTGAAAGAGTGGTGTTGAAAATACGCTCTATCCAAGGAGAGTAAGCATGACTGACACACAGCTCCGGCAAGACATCATTGATGAACTCGAATTCGATCCGAGCTTCAACGGCGAACATATCGGCGTCGTCGTCGAAAAGAATGTCGTGACCTTAACCGGGCACGTCAACAGCTATGCGGAAAAGCTTGCTGCGATTGCTGCGGTGCGCCGCATCAAAGGCGTCCATGCCATCGCCGAAAATATCGAGGTTCGTTACCCCTACCAGAACAAAACCGCGGATGATCAGATCGCCAAGCGGGCGATCGACATCATTAGTTGGGATGTTCACATTCCTTCCGGCGCCGTGGACGTCTTGGTCCAGGACAACGGCTGGGTCACGCTCAGCGGGACAGTCGACTGGTACTATCAGCGAAGAGCGGCCGAAGATGACGTGCGGAGATTATCCGGGGTGCGCGGCGTGACAAACAAGATCGCCATTAAACCCGGCGTCGATACCTCGAACGTGAAGACCAAAATCGAATCCGCGCTCAAGAGGCATGCGGAAGTTGAAGCGAAGGCCATCCGCGTAACCGTCCAAAGCGGTAACAAGGTCGTCCTGGAAGGGAAGGTCGACAATTGGGACGAACGTCGCGCGGTTGAGAATGCGGCGTGGTCGGCAGCCGGGGTCGCGTCCGTCGACGATCGCCTGACGATTGCATAAGTTGACAACTTGCAGCATCCGCAATCGGACGCCGCAGGTTTCATGCGAATAATTCCGTTCGACCGCGGGCATAATCGGTCTGAACATCTGGCGACTGAAAAAGCGAGTTACGACCTGCCCCACCAAACGTCTGAGGGGGTTAACGATGCATATCAGGGACGTGCTTTTAGGCCTGACTACTTACCCCAATTCGACCGCTGTTGACGCGGTCAAGTGGTCCGCGTCGCCGAGGCAAACCTTCCCGTCCTGCCGGGGCACCATTCGCGGGACGCGATCCCTGCTGCGTAGCGACCAATGGTTTCGCTGCGGTCACCGTAGAAATCGGCGAGCCAGTGATGCCATCGGGCACGGATTTCGGCTCGGTAGTGCGACTGCGGGATGAGGTCCGCAAGAGCATATTGTCGGGGTGCGGCGAGCCCGACTTGGGAGAGTTGGTGAAGCCGGCCGTTACAGCGCCGTGAATCCGAAGCGTTCGCCAAAAACCATCCTGCGATCACGGTCTGCCCCGCGTCATGGATCCATTTTCATCGGTGGTGCCCGGCAAAGGCCGCCACGACCTCATTCTGCATTCGCTCATCCTCTCCGGCATAACGTGGGGAGAAGTGGAACGGCTCAACCCGACGCACTCCCGCCTGGCGGGCGATTTGCCCGGCCGCCTCGGTGGTCAGATGGGCACGCTCGGTCGCTAAAGCGACATCCGCTCTCGCAAACGCAGCTTCAATAAACAGGAGGTCGGCGTTTTTGACCAATTCGACGATCGCTTTGCGATTGTCCACAGTATCTGCGACGTCGGTGACGTACCCGATCTTTTGACCCGGCGTGACAGTCAATACATCACGAAGCTGACCGAGTGGCAGGTCGTGCTCATTTGAGCTCTTCATGGAAGGGCTGATCCGGACGGGAAAATCATCCGGCCTGTGCTCGATGACCGCACGCTTGAGGTCGCGCAACCAAGGCCCGACCGGAAGCCCCAGTCCCGCGAGCCGGGTCTTCCAGATATTGAAGTGAGCGGGTTCCTCGATAGCGAACCCCAGGCATGGCGTGCGATGCTCCAGCACCGCCGTCGAAACCCGGAAAGTTGGATCCTGGACGAGGATGCCTTGGTCGATCCGGCCCGTGCCGATTGCTTCGGCGGCGAAGGCTGTCTTGAGACGAAACCGCACTGTTTGAGTGGCAAGAGAGGAACGGATTTCGGTCACCACGAAAGTAAGATCACCGGGTTCGCGATCGACGAGATTCCAGAGATAGGCCTGCAGCTTGTGGCGAACGCGATCGACGAAGCCGGCCGGCCCATAAAGATTGATCCGCTTGTCCCGGCCGACGAGCACCCTCAACAAACGATCAAAACCGAAGAAATGATCGATATGCGCGTGCGAAACGAACACATGCTCAAGGCGCCGGATCTTTCGCGGCGACAATGACGTGATGTCGCCAAGGTCGAACAGGATCGCCCGCTGCTCGAACAGCGTCTCGATATAGAGCGCCGGATCGCCGGTTCGTCCGTTGATCAACATTGGGTGCAATAGCGGACGCATTAGATAATGTTAGCCCTTGATGCAGACCAGCGGTCTCAGGCGCGCCACTCTTCGAGCGAGCCCTGCGTGCTCAGCCGCAGCCACGACGGCACCGACGTCCTTGTAGGCACCGGGTGCTTCCTCGGCCACACCGCGTGTCGACGGCGACCGAATCAGAATTCCCTGTGAGGCGAGATCATCGACGATCTTGCGCCCGCTCCATTGCTTCAGCGCTGCGTGGCGGGAGAGCGCACGGCCCGCTCCGTGACAGGCCGAAGAAAACGCCTTGGTCTCGCTCGTCGCTGCGCCGACCAGAACGTATGAGCCTGTGCCCATGCTGCCGCCAATCAGCACCGGCTGGCCGACGGAGCGCAGTGCCGCGGGCAAGCTCTCGTGATCAGGTCCAAAGGCTCGGGTTGCGCCCTTGCGATGCACGAACAGATCGCGCCACTTTCCGTCCACCAGGTGGCGCTCGACCTTGCACGTATTGTGCGAGACATCGAACAGGAGGCGCAGCTCATTGTTTGGAAAGAAGTGCGCGAAGATACGGCGGACGTAGTGGCCGAGAATTTCGCGATTGGCGAGCGCGCAATTGATCGCCGCCCGCATCGCACCGAGATAGCGTTGACCGACCTCCGAATTGATCGGCGCGCAGGCGAGTTCGCGGTCAGGAAGATCGATGCCGGCCTCCGCCGCAGTCACGACCATTTCTTTCAGGAACTCGGTTCCGATCTGATGGCCGAGGCCGCGCGAACCACAGTGAATGGTGACGACAATTTCGTCCTGCTTCAGTCCAAAGATACCGGCAGTAGCCGTATCAAAAATCTCGGCCACCGCCTGGACCTCGAGATAATGATTGCCGGAGCCAAGCGTTCCCATTTCCCGGCGCTGGCGTTCCTTGGCGCGGTCTGACACGCAGTCCGGCCGTGCACCAGCCATCCGTCCTTGTTCCTCGATCCGTTCAAAATCGCGCATCTCTCCCCAGCCGCGCGCGACCGCCCAATGGGCACCCTGCGAGAGCATGGCTTCCATCTCAGCCGCGTCCAGCGTGATCGCGCTCTCGCTACCCACTCCGGCCGGGATCTGGCGAAACAGTGAATTGGCGAGTTGCTTCTGGACTGGAAGAATGTCGGCCACTGACAGCCCCGTCAGCATCGTACGTACGCCACAGGAAATATCGAAGCCCACGCCGCCGGCGGAAATCACGCCGTCGCGGTCCGGATCGAACGCCGCCACACCGCCGATCGGGAAGCCATAACCCCAATGTGCGTCCGGCATAACATACGAGGCTTGCACGATCCCGGGCAACCTCGCCACGTTCACTGCCTGTTCGAAAACCTTGTCATCCATGTCCCGGATCAGATTCTCGTCGGCGTAGATGATTACCGGGACGCGCATCGTTCCTGACGGCTCGACGCGCCACGTCGTGCTGTCGACACGGGTAAATCGTGCAGGGTCCATCGCAGACCTCCATCATACATCGACTATGCAAGCAGCCGACCAAATGCCGTTGGTGTCCTTGGCGACCTTCAGCGCGGTATAGGTCGCGCCCTTCGGTTCACAGGCCGGAGCGTGCCGTTCGACGTCGACCGGCTCGCCCCATAGCGTCCCTTCAAGGCGATCATTTTCAATTCGGACGGCAAAACGTCCGAACAGCATTTTGCGAACCGCCATCTCGTAGATGATGGCGTTGAGCCATTCGACGAACAGCAACTCGAGGTCCGGCGCCTCGCACGTCAACCGAACGGCGGCTTTCGGATTCACCTTGGCGCGGGTGACGACGGCGGTGAGTGCGTAAGCCGCCTGCTCGAACGCTTCGGCGGGTGTCGCGCCCCATCCCCGCAGTCCGACGTCGGCATCATGCGGAAAATGTTCCCACTTCCCCCTCTGCTCAGCCGGCAAGGCAGAACCCGTGATCATCCGTCCAGCGCCTCCTGAAAGGGGGGCAGGAAAGCAATAAACCAAGCAGCATCACTTGATCTCGCGCAAATACGCGCGCCCCCGTTGGCGGAGAATGGCGAAAAATCAGGGAGATAGTCATGCCAGCCCTTCAAGATCTCCGCGTCGCCGTATCTGAGACAGAGGCCTGGGTCGATGACGTCGCGCGCCGTCTCGGCTGGCATGACCGCGAGCGGGTCTATCTGGTTCTGCTGGCAACACTGCATGCGTTGCGTGACAGCCTTCCGCGAGATGAGGCCATATACATCGGAGCGCAACTACCGCCATTGTTGCGCGGGCTCTATTATGAGGGATGGCATCCAGGCGCTCACCTGGCAGCTAACAGTCGAAGCGCCTTTCTCCAGCGCATTCATGACAGTGTGCATCGCGACCCCGCCATCGATGCGGAGGAAGCCGCTCGCGCGGTGTTTGCCGCACTTGCAGCGCGTTTGCCCGCGGGGGAACTTGAGGACGCCAAGGCCGCCACGCCAAAGCCGCTGCACAATCTTTGGCCAAACTGATTTGGCTATGAGCGTTGCGGCGCAATCAAATGTCAGTTCGCCACGGCGGTCCGTGAGGCTGTTCTTGTGCGGCGACGTCATGACGGGACGCGGCATCGATCAGGTGCTCGCGCACCCCTGCGACCCCAAGCTCCACGAAGACTACGTAGCTTCGGCAAAGGACTATGTCAGCCTTGCTGAGCAAGCCAATGGCCCAATCCCCCGCCGCGCCGAACCTGCCTACGTTTGGGGCGCAGCACTGGATGAATTGGATCGGATGCGGCCTGACGCTCGTATCATTAACCTGGAAACGGCCATTACCCGCAGCGACGACTACGCCCGAAAGGGCATCAATTACCGCATGAGTCCCGAGAATGCAGACTGCCTTTCCGCCGCAAACATCGATTGCTGTGTGCTCGCCAACAATCACGTTCTCGATTGGGGGCAGAGCGGTCTGTTGCAGACGTTAGCAGTGCTGGAACGCCTGAAGATCAAAGCTGCCGGCGCGGGTCGAAACGCCTTCGAGGCCGCGGCGCCGGCAACGTTGGATCTTGCCAACAAGGCGCGGGTACTTGTCTTTTCCTTCGGCAGTGTGACGAGCGGCATTCCCCGCAGTTGGGCCGCCACAACGGACATTCCCGGCATCAACCTCCTGACACGTCTTTCCGAGGCGGACGCGCTCCGCGTCGCGGAATACATCGTCACTATCAAGAAGCCCGGCGACTTGGTGGTTGTTTCGCTCCATTGGGGATCGAATTGGGGCTATCAAATCCCCGCAGATCAACGCCTCTTCGCACACACACTCATCGACCAAGCGAACGTATCCATCATTCATGGCCATTCGTCGCATCACGCGAAGGCCATCGAGGTCTATAATAAGCGGCTCATTCTCCATGGTTGCGGCGATTTCCTCAATGATTATGAGGGCATCCGCGGGTACGAAGAATATCGCAGTGACCTGGCGCTTATGTATTTCGCAGATATCGAGCCGAGGACCGGAAATCTCGCGGCGCTCGAAATCACCCCTCTTCAAATCAGGCACTTCCAGCTTAATCGCCCCTCGCGGCAGGACAGGGAATGGATGCTACAGATGCTCCAGCGGGAATCTCTGCGGTTCGGGACCAGCATCGCGCTCAATCCAGGCGGCCGGCTCGTCCTTTCCCACGACGTCCGTACCACTTCAGGATAGCATCACCGACGATTAGCCTTGATCCAGGTCAAGGCTATCCGCAAGTTCCAGCGCTTGGATCATTCGCCGTTGTGTGGAGGCAAGATTGGCGAAACACGGCAGTGAATCGTCTACGGGCGTGGATCTGCCTACGTCATGAACCAGTCTGCCGATGAAGCATGGCGGAAGGGCCCGTGGCCTGTTCTGTCCGAGTACCCCGGAGGAGACTTCGGTCCGACGGATGGGAGGCGCGGGCCCTGCGCTTTCTGAAATCCCGGGTAACGTTGGCTCGCTTCGAACCCGAGCTGTGCGCGCCCGATTGGATATTGATCGAACTTCCGCCGAAGATTGATTTCTTGAGCCAGATCAACGGGAGTGACCGCCGCTTGCAGTAATAGGGGACAACAGCGCGGAGTATCGCGAATGGAACCTTTTCCCGTAGACATCGATCCCAAACAGATCGTTCACTGGGTCATTGCCGAGCATCGGGTCTCCCCCTCATCTCTGAAGACTCTGGCACGCCGCACAACCGAAGTGCGCCAGATTCCCGCTCGCGCAGACCTTCACCTTGGCGATGAGGAGCGCGAAGACCTCAGCGAAGTCGCCACTGTTGCAACGTTGGAAATCACGCCCGCCCATCCGTCCGACGGTTGGCGAATGACCGTTACTGTTGAAGATGAGATCGGCCCACGCGGACCCGGTAGGGGCGCCATGGTGGAGGGTGACGAGCAGATTGATCTTGAAACCTTCAACAGCCTGTTCATTCGCCCCGAGCGAGGAACCGCGACCGCCGTCGCGCAGGCAGACGATGCCGCGGCCGAGGCCCGCTTATCCAGCCTCCTCGCCTCCATCGAAACCAATCGGCACGGCCCCGGAGTACGCAAGACCTGAGTCAACTTCATTGCTGCGTATTCTGTGCAACACCGGCGTAAGGAATTGTTCAAATGGGCGCCTCAAAAATCCTCGTCGTGTTCTATTCGCGCTCGGGAACAACGCGGAGGATCGCTAAGGCTCTATCCGAAGCCCTCAAATGCGACATCGAGGAAATCACCGAGCCCGAACCCCGGACTGGTTTACTTGGTTACATACGGTCGTTGCTGGAAGCGAGCCGGAAGCGTCCTTCCACAATCCTGCCGAAAAAGCACGAGGTATCGTCGTATGATTTGGTCGTCATCGGCACTCCAGTATGGGCTTGGTCGCTAAGCTCCCCGGTTCGCGCATATTTAATGGCGACTGCCAGCCAATTACCGAAAGTCGCATTCTTCTGTACCCTTGGAGGCAACGGTAGCGAACGCGCCTTTGCGCAGATGACGGCTATCGTGGGCAAAACGCCTCGCGCCATTTGCGCAATTACGCAGCGGGAAGTGTTGTCAGGAAGCTATTCCGACCGGCTCTCGGCGTTTGAGAAGGCGCTGGAGGACCATCGTGTGAGCAAAGCACAGCAAGCCGTTAATTGAGTGGAGAGAACTGATGGAAAGCGCGACGTTCCGAAAGTGGTTAATCGAACAGGGGTGTAGCTTCGATACGCAGCACGAAGGACGCGGAGAGGGTCACGGCACTTTGATGATCCATCGCGAGGGGCGGACAGCTGAATTGTCTCTCGTCGGTTCGCGCCATGAACTCGACCCGCGTTCAGTTCGCCAAGTCTGTGAAGCACTCGGCCTCGAGTGGTCCGATCTTCCCGGACCTCAGAGCCGGGTCTGAGGTATCCGAGCGCCAGCCGAAATTGCCTGCCGTATTCAGGAGCCTGCCTCATAACCACTTTTGTGACGCGCGCAGCGTTGATGATCCCGCCTCCGCCCTTTTTGCCCCACTGGCGTGCGGCTTCGGCGCGAGTCTTGCCGCCACCGTCGGCCAATGCCGAGATACCACTGCCATTTCGTTGAGACCGCGCGGTAAGAAGTTCGATGGAGGCTGAATAGTATGTCGAGTGATCCTCCCACCTTCGCCGTCCCGCCTGGATTTCTTGGACTGGGGCGCCGCGAGCGCGATGCGGCGATCTCGATCGCAGGCATCCCGCTCGATATCGGCACGACCAACCGCAGTGGCGCGCGCTTCGGACCGCAGGCCATTCGCCAGGCGAGCCGAATGCTGGTTGACGGTGCGCATCCCACTGCGTGGATTGATGTTTCGAAATTGATGTTGTCGGATATCGGTGATTTTCGTATCGCGCTCGGTGATATTCCTGCGAGCCTAAAGGCCATCGAGGAGCAGGCCGCCGCCATGGACCACCTCGTGGCGCTCGGAGGAGAGCACGGTATCACGCTCGCCTTGCTGCGGGCCTTGGCGCGGCGCAAGGGCCCACTCGCGCTCATTCATTTCGACGCCCATGTCGATACCTGGCCTGACAATTTTGGTCAGTCCTATGCACATGGTTCGGTATTCTATCATGCCATCGAGGAACAGCTTGTCGATCCCCGCCGAATGATCCAGATAGGAATTCGCTCACCGGTTCAACGCGAGGTTTTCGATTGGACGGTTGCGCAGGGCGTCACAATAATCTCATCGGAAGAAGTTCATGAGCGTGGCCCCTACGCGGTCGCAGAGCGTATTCGCTCGGTCGTCGGCGATGCACCGAGCTATCTCAGCTTCGACATCGATGCGCTGGATCCGGCCTTTGCGCCGGGCACCGGCACGCCCGAGATAGGCGGACTGGCATCGTGGCAGGCACAATCGATCCTCCGGCGCCTGAATGGACTGCATTTCGCTGGGATGGATGTGGTCGAAGTCGCCCCGGCCTACGACGTGGCAGAGATCACTTCGCTCGCAGCAGCCACAATGGTCTATGAGTATCTAGCGCTCGTCGCTGTCATACGGTCGGAAGCACGTTGAATATAAAACTGCCCGAAACATCTGTTGCGAGGCCCCAAGATATGTTCCCAGTGCCGACCACCGTGTTTTTGACGAAGGGCATCGGCGTCCACCGCCATCAGCTAACCTCATTCGAACTCGCTTTACGCGATGCCGATATCGAGCAGCAGAACCTCGTCTCAATCTCGTCAATCCTGCCACCTCACTGCAAGCTAATCTCGCGCGAGGTCGGCGTCGCAACACTGCAGCCGGGCGAAATTACCTTCTCTGTCCTCGCCCGCTCAGAGACCAACGAGCCGGGCCGCCGCATTCACGCCAGCATCGGTTTGGCGCGGCCGGCAGATCCCGATATGTACGGCTATATCGCTGAGCATCACGGTAGCGGCATGACGGCCGATCAAAGCGGGGATTATGCCGAAGACCTCGCTGCCTCTATGTTGGCCTCGACGCTCGGTATAGAGTTCGATCCCAGTGCCGCCTGGAACGAGCGCAAGAAGCTTTACGAACATACCCAGATGATCATCGAAAGTCTGTCGATCACAGCTTCAGCTCAGGGCGATGATTCCGGACTCTGGACCTGCGTGGTAGCGGCGGCTGTGTTCCGATTCTGATGCGATGCGGCGACCGCGTGAATTTGATCGAGGACGTGCATCTGCAAGACGGGCTCAATGTGCACGATGGCAAAATTACCTGCCGCGCCATGGCCGATGCCTTGCGGCTGCCCTGGACCGCCGCAGTCGATATCTTGCGATGATGACCCGTCTGCCGATGCACGACCAACCTTGATGCACGTCAAGGCGTGCGCAGCCATTTCGCCTGAAATGCGCTATCGGGTCAGGAGCATCATCACGTGGACGCTGCCGTCACTATTGCAGAGACAGCCGTTCGGCCGTTAACGGCCGAACAACTCTATCGTCCCACCGATCTATCGGGCCTGACGTTCTCAACGACAGCAGAGTTGCAGCCGGTCGACGGGCTTGTCGGCCAGGCCCGCGCTGTCGAAGCGATCCGGTTTGGAACGCAAGTGAGCAAGACTGGCTTCAACCTGTTCGTGATCGGTCCCAACGGTGCCCGAATGCAGGACGCCATCAAGGCCATGCTGGCCGCGGAGACGGCGGGAAAGCCCGGACCTTCCGACTGGGTCTATGTCAATAATTTCGTCGATCCGGACAAGCCGATCGCCATCGAACTACCGGCGGGCCGTGCACGCAATTTTCACGACGCGATGCACAAGCTAATCGACGATCTCAAATCGGCTCTGCCCGCGGTGTTCCAGGGCGAGGATTATCAGCGGCGCCAAGCCGCCATCGACGAGTCATTCCAGAAGCGGCAAGGCGAGGCCTTTTCCGCGCTCCGCGACAAGGCCGCCGAAAAGGATATCGCTATCTTGAGGACGCCGCTCGGCTTTGCGCTGGCACCGACCAAGAACGGCGAGGTGGTCCCGCCCGATGAATTCAGCAAGTGGCCTGAAGCCAAGCGCCACGGAGTACAGGCCGTCATCGAGGCGCTGGAGAAGGAGCTCGAGCATATTGTCCGCCAAATCCCGCGATGGGAGACAGAGCGGCGCGATGAAGCGCGTCAACTCGGCCGCGACACTGCGAAATACGCGGTCGACCAGTTGATCGAGGACACCAAGGACACTTTCAAAGACATTCCGAGGGTAGTGCAACACATCGAGACGGTTCGCGCCGATCTGATTGAAAACTTCGGCATGTTCGTCATCAAGGGCGAGGATGACGGCAGCGAGGCGCGCGATATCAGAACCGGCGGTCCATTCGATCGCTACGAAGTGAATGTCCTCGTCACTCAGGACATCGACAGGTCGGTTCCAATGGTCGAGGAGCTACATCCTGCGCTTGGCAATCTGATCGGCCGCATCGAGTATGTCGCCTTGCACGGCGCGCTGTTGACGAACTTTCGCCTCATCAAGCCCGGGGCGATCCATCGCGCCAACGGCGGCTATCTCCTGCTCGACGTCCGGAGCGTGCTGATGGAACCGTTCGCCTGGACAGCGCTTAAGCGGACGCTTCGGCGAGGTGAGATCGCGATCGAAGATATTGGCCGGTTTCTGGGCCTGACCAGCACGGTGTCGCTGGAGCCAGATCCGATCCCGCTCAAGTTAAAAGTCATCCTGTTTGGCGATCGCCTGCTGTATTTTCTGCTCGCTGCCCTGGATCCCGAAATGGCGGAGCATTTCAAGGTTCTTGCCGATTTCGAAAACGATCTCCCGCGAACGCCCGAGAACGAGGCAATCCTCGCGCGGCTGCTCGCGACCCTCGCGCAGCGCGAAGGTCTGAACGCGCTAGATCGTGACGCAGTGGCCCTCGTGCTCGAACATGCGGCGCGCTCGACTGAACATTCCAACAAGCTTTCACTGGTCGTAGAGCAGCTGCGGGATATTTTGATCGAGGCGGACTTTTGCGCACGAGAAGCCAACCGCAGCGTGATCTTGCGTGCCGACGTCGATAGCGCCTTGACGGCCCGCATCCGGCGCGCCGCCCGCCTGCGCGACCGGACGCAGGAAGCCATCCTCGAAAAGGTGGCGCTGATCGATACCGCGGGAACGCATGTCGGCCAGATCAATGGTCTGAGCGTCACCGAGCTCGGCGGATTTTCCTTTGGGCGGCCCACCCGCATCACCTGCCAGGTGAGGCCCGGCAGCGGCAAGGTCGTCGATATCGAGCGCGAAGTCGAACTTGGCGGACCGCTCCACTCGAAGGGCGTCCTCATTCTTTCCGGGTTCCTCGCAGGGCGATACGCGCTTGACACCCCAATGTCGCTCTTCGCCAGTTTGGTGTTTGAGCAGTCCTATGGCGGCGTCGAGGGAGACAGTGCGTCGTCTGCCGAACTCTATGCCCTCCTTTCGGCGCTCGCGGACGTCCCGCTGCGGCAGGACCTCGCGGTGACCGGATCTGTGAACCAACATGGCGAAATTCAAGCCATCGGCGGCGTCAACGAGAAGATCGAGGGCTTCTACGACATTTGTGAGAAGCGCGGCCTGACTGGCACGCAAGGCGTTCTGATCCCGCAGGCAAATGTCCAACACCTGATGTTGCGCAAGGATGTGACTGAGGCCTGTGCGGCTGGCCGCTTCGCCGTCTATCCGATCGCTACTTTCAATGAGGGGATTGCGCTCTTGACCGGGCTTTCCGCCGGCGTGCGCGACGCGGACGGGGCTTATCCGCTCGATAGCGTCAATCGACGAGTTGAGGATCGGCTGCGGGCCTTCGCCAGCATCCGGAGGAATTTCACCAGTCAGAACACCGGCAACGGAGCACCCGCCAGTTAGTCATGTCGAAGGAACCTCACAGCTTCAGGCGGCTCGTGCTCGGACTGCAGCCGGGCGCGCATGACCGTACGATGCGGCTGGCCGTCGAACTTGCCGACTTGCTTCATCTCGATCTCCTTGGGCTGTTCCTCGAAGACACCAGTCTGCGTGACCTGGCGAGCATTCCCTTCTCACGCGAGTTCAGGCCGCTCGGCGGTGGCTGGCACATGATCGACCTCGATCGGCTGTCGCGCGACTTCGAACTTGCCGCACGCAGCATCGAGCGAAAGTTTATGGGCGCGGCAAAACGCCTCCCCACGGGATACCAATTCGAGGTCGCTCGGGGACCGATTACCAAAACCTTCGCGTCGGTGTCGCGGCGCGACGACATCGTCATGATCGTCGAGCCCCGGAGTCCGGCCGAGCAGGCCACCCATCAATTCTCATGGCTGCTGGAATCAGCCTTCCGGTCAGCCGCGGCCGTCATGCTTGTCCCGCCCCACATCGTTCGAACGAAGGGACCCGTTGCCGCGATCGTGACGTCGTCCGACGATCCAAGCCTTCATGTGGCTGCGGCCATCGCGTTGGCGGCGAAGGAGGAACTGGTCATCATCGAAGCGGATGGCCGCAATGCCGAGGATCCCGGCATACGCAAGCTCGCCGCTGATACCGGCCTCCCCATCAAACGCATTGCGGCGGCCGGTATCGGACTGGCCGATCCGGCGGCCTGCGCGCTCGCCTTCCGCCAGAGTCAGGAGCGGCTGATTGTCATGACCCGCAGCGCCTTCGCCGATGGAGCGGCCTCCGCGATTGCCGCGGCACGACGGGTTCCCGTGCTGATCGTCGAGCCAGAGGGAATGGCGGCAGATAAGATCATCCCGCGGCCGACCGCGAAGCATTGATGCGGCGGCGACGCGCATAACCGGCGCTTAAAGGCCTCGCGCGCCCGCGGAAAATTCCGGATTTCCGCCGAACCGCGGAGACGCCAGAACCTTGTAGCCACTTTCGCCCGGAGGGGGCGATTGCATCAGTTCGAGCGAGCCGACGCGTTGCCTCAGCGCGAGATCCCGGTCGATCGGATATTTCCGCGCGATGGCGGCTCCGTTGCCGCGAAGCCGGGCCAGCGTGACATGCGGCCGAAACGGCCGCTCGTCCGTTTGCTCAAACGCCAGAAGAAGCTGGGCGCGCAGTTGCGATAGATCGGGCCCGGCCGCGCATTCCGCCCACAGAAAACGCGGACGTCTCGGCTCCGGACCGAATCCGACACGCCCAAATTCCAGGGTGAAATCGCCAAACCTGTCGGCGACGCGACGAAGCTTCCCGGCCGCATCCGGTATTGAGACCTCGCTCCACGGCGGCACCAGCGTGAGATGAATGTCGGCAGGAGCGATGAGGCGAACCGGAAATCGCTCCAGTTCCCGCGCTATCTGCGCGAGTTCGTCGGCAATCTCAGGCGCAATCTTCAGTGCGACGAAAACGCGTACCGACCGCGGACCGCGTGGGCTTGCAATCAAGCCGCTGGTTTCGTCCGATCCGCTTTCCGATGCCATGGGAGCGCCTCGCGCAGCGGCCTGAACATTAGTTTACCCACGACAGTCTAGCTCACGAAGCGTCGCTCGGGACCTTCAGGCGTCGACGATCAGGACTAATCAAGCGCCGTGCCGGTCAAGCCCGATTGATCTTGATCAAGACAACCGATGCTCAATCTGGTCATTTTGGTCAGCAAACGCTTAACTCGGGAGGCATCGATGCCAAAATCCAATTCAGGCGGAACCGCGTTGGCGACGCGAGGTGATATCAAGGGCCTCTTGGGCGATATAGATTCTGCGGAGATGCTGGCGATCATGTCGCTGCGACCGACAATCGCAGACATCGAACAAGCATCAGTGTGGCTAGAAGGCGATCCGGATGTGTTCGGCGCGGGCGAGGCCGTACAAGGCGTCGCATCAGAAATTATCGCAATCCTCACGGAGAACGAAGAAGAGGAGCCACCGCCCGCGGGATAGCTGCGAGCTGGCCGCCGCGGCTATGACCTCCCAGGTTTTGGTTGTTGTGCCGGCGAGCTTCCAAATTCCTGGAGCGTACGCAGGAAAGTTATGGCGTCTTCCCGGCTCAACATGCCCACGACATGCTGATCCCGGATGACGGGCATCTGGTTGACTCCGTTCCGGTCCATCATCTGGAGGGCAGACCACAGCTCGGTATCTGGATCGACGCATTTTAACTGTTCGAAGGGAAGCATGACCCGAGCGGCGCTTGTCGTCGCCCATTCGGGACGCGGCACTTTTGTGATCCGATGCAAGGTTATCAAACCAACGGTTTTTTCTCCTCGGTTAACCAGGAAACTACGTTGTCCGCTACCGAGGATCTGCTCGTCTACCAATTGCTGGAGCGTCAGGTCTTCCGGAATAATGGCACAATGCGTACTCATGGCTTGCGAAACGCGATGGCCCGTCAGTAAACCCCGAAACATCGTCTGCTGTATCTGGACGGAAGCCGCGTTGTCGAGGAACCAGCCGATGAACGCAACCCAAAGCCCACCAAAATTGCCGTTGAGCATCTGCCAGACACCGGCAAAGATGAGCACGAAGGCAAAGAACCGACCGACGCTTGCTGCGATGAGGGTCGACCGGTCTATGTTTCCCGTGATCGCCCACACGATGGCCCGCAAGACGCGACCACCATCGAGTGGGTACCCGGGTATCAGGTTGAACAGCACCAAGGCCATATTGATGTAGGCCAGATACTTGGCCAGACCCAACAGGGGCTCCACGCCAGCAACCAATGACTGCGCCGCGTAGAAAAAGACAGCCAGCACGAGACTGACGAGCGGACCTGCGATCGCAATAAAAAACTCGGCGATGGCGCTGGGCGGTTCCGCTCCGATCTGACCAACACCCCCGAAGATGAAAAGTGTAATACTGCGCACCGGAATTTTGTATCGCAGCGCCACCACAGAGTGCCCGAGTTCGTGGAGCAGCACGCTCGCAAAGAGCATGATGGCCGTTACCGCGCCCATCAACCAGTACAGCAACGGCGACCAGTGCTTGAATTCTTCCGGATAGTAGCTACCCGCCAGCATCCAAGTGAGCAGCGCAAAGATCACAAACCAGGAGTAATCCAAACCAATCGGAATCCCGAAGATCTTGCCTAACGGGATGCTATGTTGAGTCATGCGAGTTCTCCCTCACTCATGTTCGGAAAGCAGCACTTGCCGCAGCTTCCGGCGCTAAGCTCTTCGTATTCAGCGCCAACGCCGCGATTTGATGGCTTCTCGTACTCGGCGCCCGGCCAGCGCGACGGCTGCAGCGCGCGGAAGCGCCTTGCGGCGTCGGCTATCTTCCAGCACCGCCCGCACGTTGGCGCGAATTCGCTCATCGATATAGTCAAAGGCCGCGCGTTGCGTCCCGCCCCGATACTCGACCGAGGCACAGATCACGCCACCGGCGTTCGCAATGAAATCCGGAACCACCAGCACACCGCGTTCATGCAGCGCCTGCTCGGCTTCCGGCGTGCACGGAATATTGGCGCCTTGCGGCATCAAACGGGTCCGTAGCCGCGAAACGTTGTCGGCGCGCACCACATCGGGTCGCGCCGCCGGTATCCATATGTCGCAATCGACGTCGAGGATCGCATCGGCAGCAAGCTTCGAACCGTTGCCGTGATCGTGCAGCGATTGTCCAGCCTCCTTAAGGGCAATCAGTGCGCCAACGTCGAGCCCCGATGGATCGGCCAATGTGCCACCTGTGTCGCTGGCAGCGACGAGGAGGGCACCTTTCTGGGCAAGAAAACGCGCCGCGTGTTTGCCGACAGCGCCGAACCCCTGCACGGCGATGCGCGCTCCCTTCAGGTCGAGGCCGATGAATTCGCGTGCCACATCGACACAGGCCGCCAGCCCGAAGCCGGTCGCGCCGATCTCATCGAGCGGAATTCCGCCAAGCGCGCTGGGCAACCCGACAGCTCGGCCGATTTCGTCCTTGACCCAGGCCATGCATTGCTCGTCCGTGCCCATGTCCGGCCCGGGGATATAGTCGGCGATATCGCGGATGGAGCCTGCAAAGGCACGGATCATCTGCTCCTTCGCTGTCGCCGCCATGCGAGGGTCGCCGAAGATGACGGCCTTGCCTCCACCGTGCGGCAGGCCGGCGGCCGCGTTCTTCCACGTCATCGCGCGCGCGAGCCGGAAGCATTCCTCCACGGACACGTCGGGGGCCAGGCGGACGCCGCCGATGGAAGCACCGCAAGCGGTGTTGTCGATGACGACAATGGCTTTCAATGCAAGACTGGGCCGATAAATATGAATGATCCGGGCAGGCCCAAAGTCATCTGCGAATCGAAACATATCGTCCATGGCAGCCCCTGCTGGTCAGCTTTCGAGATCCGTGATCACCGCGCGCAGGAAGCGCGCCGCCGCGCCATCCCCATGCGGCATACGAGAAGCAGGACTTTGATCCGCTCATATGCTTTTCTGTAAATCGTCGATCATCGCCTTTAAGAAGCGTCCCGCCTCACCACCGGTGGCGACCCGGTGATCGAAAGTAAGCGACAAGGGCAACACGTGCGTGAAGGCGAATGACGTTTCGCGCGGCACCGCCCGCTGGAAAACCCGCCCAGCTCCCACGATGGCCACCTGAGGTGGAACCACGACCAAGGTGGCTTGCAATCCGGCCATCATGCCGAAGTTGGATAGCGTAATCGTTGGTTTGCGCAAATCGGCGAGCGGCACCGAGCGCGCACGCGCCGCCGTTTTCAGCCGATTGACCTCAGCGCGCAGCACTGACGGTTCACGTTTGCCGGCATCGCGAACGACCGGAACGATTAGTCCGGCTTCAGAATCGACTGCGAGACCCAGATCGATCCGGCCAAGAGTCTGAAGGGTCATCGCCTGGCCGTCGTACCATGAATTGAGAATCGGTTCAGCTGCGCAGCCAGCCGCGACGGCACGGATCAGGCGGATTGTGATATCATTATGTTCGGACCACCAAGACCCAACGTCGGCTTCATCCCACACGGTGGCAGGGACCACCTCAGCGTGAGCCTTGGCCATATTGATAGCCATGCTCCGCCGCATACCAGAGAGCTCTCCCGCTCCAGGCGCGGATTTCTCGACATCCGCACGCGTAATCGTGCTCTGGGGTCCGCTCCCGACGATCTGCGTCAAATCAACACCGAGTTGATGCGCCAGCGCCCGAATAGCTGGCGAAGCGGAAACCTTTGCGCTATGGGGCGCCGATGCGGAAGGCGTTGGCCTCATAGGGATAGCGCTGGCCGGCATCGCCGACGGCCGTTTTTCGGGCTTTGCGTCCAGCTGGCCAACTACAGTCCCGGTGTCGACATGCGGCGCCTCGTCGAACTCGACCAAGGGCGAACCGACCTTCAAGCGCTCGTGCGGCTTGCCCAGCAGACGCTTGACGTATCCCGAACGCGGCGAGGGAACCTCGACCACGGCTTTCTCGGTTTCGACGGAAACCAGGGGCTCGTCGACCACAACGTGATCGCCTTCGGCGACGTGCCATGCGACGATCTCGGCATCCTGCAGGCCTTCGCCCAAGTCCGGGAGGTTGAACGTACTCATGCGTAAGCCATCGCGCGATCGACCGCCTTGCCAATACGGGCCGCGTCCGGCAGGTAAACGTTCTCGAGCTTGAGCAAGGGCATGATCGTATCGTACCCGGTGACGCGCTCGATTGGCGCAAGCAGCGAACTGAAGGCGCCTTCCGCAACTCGGGCGGCAATCTCGCCGCCAAAGCCGCCCGTCAACGGCGCCTCGTGTATGATCACGCAGCGGCCGGTCTTCTTGACTGAGTTGACGATAGTTTCGGCATCGAGAGGCTTTAACGTTGCGACATCGATCACTTCAGCGCTGACGCCCTTGACTTCCCATTCCTCCGCGGTCTTCAGCGCCTCAGGTATCATTGCGCCCCACGCAACGAGCGTCACGTCGCGCCCCTCGCGCAGCACGAAGCAACGATCGACTGGGAGTTCTTTGCCATCGTCCAGCATCTCCTCGCGCGCGCCGCGGTAAAGCTTGGTCGGCTCCATAAAGACGACCGGGTCTGAACCGCGGATTGCGGCCAGCAACAGACCGTAAGCCCTGTGTGGCGATGATGGGATGATCACCCTCAACCCTGGAATGTTGGTGAACATCGATTCCGGGCTCTCGGAATGATGTTCGGGCGCGTGAATCCCGCCGCCACATGGCGTTCGCACGATCATCGGACACTGCATATGCCCCCGTGTACGGGTGCGAAACCGCGAAGCATGATTGTTGATCTGATCGATCAACGGAAATATAAATCCGCTGAACTGGATTTCCGCGACTGGCTTGAAGCCGGCGGTAGCAAGACCAACCGAGATGCCTCCGATGCCCATTTCCGACAGCGGTGTGTCGCGCACGCGGTCCGCACCGAAGCGCGCAAATAGTCCATCGGTGGCCCGGAAGACGCCGCCGTCGATACCGACGTCCTCGCCTAAAATGATCACGCGCTCATCTTCCGCCATGGCGCGCGCGAGTGCGAGATTGACGGCTTGAACCAGTGTCGTTTCAGACATTTTTCACTCCGCCGCTTGGGGTAGGTTGGCCGAAAGACTGCTCAATACTGCCCGCTTCTGCGCCGCAAGATCGGCAGGAAGCTGAGCATAAGTGTAATCAAACATGACCGAGGGATCTTGCGATGGTGTCGCAAGGTAGGCTTCTGCTGCGGTTTCGATCTCCGCATTGACCTCTTTGAGGAGCTTGTCTTCGTCAGACTTGGTCCATAGCCCCGCCGTTGTCAAATACTGCCGAAGCCGCTTGATCGGCTCTTCCTGCCAATGCGGCGTCACTTCGTCATCTCTGCGATACCGACTGGCATCGTCCGATGTCGTATGATCGCCAAGCCGGTAGGTGAGAGCTTCGACGACGCATGGGCCTTGGCCCGCCCGCGCGCGCTCCAAAGCTGCCCCCACGACCGCGCGCACTGCGATCACGTCATTGCCATCAACCTGCTCACCCGGAATCCCCGCCGCGAAGGCTTTTTGAGCCAAGGTTTGCGTCGCGGACTGTGAAGTCCGTGGCACTGAGATCGCCCACTGATTGTTGGAAATCAGAAAAATGACGGGCAGTTTCCAGGCGCCGGCGAAATTCATGGCCTCATAAACGTCGCCCTTGGAGGTAGCGCCGTCGCCGAAGATACAAACCACTGCGCGTGGTTCTTTTCTAAGCTTGATGGCAAGTGCCACGCCCGCAGCGTGCAGCGCGTGGCTGCCCACCGGCACACAATTTGGAAAGTCATGGGGAGCGTTGGCAAAAAAATTGCCGCGCTCGTCGCCGCCCCAGTACAGGAACAGCTCGACCGGCGTAGCGCCCCGCCATAGTTGGCCGCCATGCTCCCGGAAGCTCGGCACCAGGATATCGTCCGAACGCATTGCACTCGCTGCGCCGACCGAGACAGCCTCCTGGCCAATCGAAGAGGCGTAGGTACCGAGCCGGCCGGTGCGCTGCAATGCCACCGACTTGGCATCGAAGGCACGCGTCCGCACCAGCGCACGAAGCAACAAGGTCAGGGTCGCAGGGTCCTGCGCATCTTTCGGCAACTCCTGCACGAGCTTACCGGTTGGATCAAGATAGCGGGTAAGATCGACTTCGAACTTTGCAGCAACGACTGGATTGTTCACGGCGTCGCGGTCTTATCCGGATTACTGCCAGGCGACATGAAATCTCCTCCTCTGCAAATCACTCTTTGGAATTTTGGCTAAGCTGCAGCGTTAGAATTCCTGGATGTTGACGTGGATCAAAGCCCGTTTGACGCGTCGCCAATTTATTTGCGGTCCATTTTTGACACTGATTTTCTTGATCAAGATCAACGAATCCCGCAGCCGCAGGCCTACTTGTATTTTTTTAAAGGTGCATCCCAATCGAGGAGCCGGCAACCGGGGTTTTGACTGCCACCGATGTTCCTCGCTCACTCCGCTTCCGACGGGATTTGCTCGATATAGTCCCGGTGCAGCGATATCGGCGATTTGCGGCCATCAAATAGAACGCGAATGCTGCTGTTAATTCGGCTGCTGCCGACGATGGTACCTTCCTTTTCGGCAAGGCGTGGGTTTCGCGCTGCACCCAGTACGCTCATCCTGAATCGCGCACCTATGAGAACGGGCGAAACAGTCGGGCGATCGCCATTTCGAACAGAATGGGCAATAATGCTAGGCTGTTCATTTACCAATCCTTCGAAATCCCTTCTCGACCGCTCCCTCATTCGTTGAGCCCTCGCAATTTCCTAGTCCGTCTCAGAATTGACCGCGTTTCGCGCGGGATCGCGCTAGACGATATGGAAATCAGCGGCATGCAGTTGCGCCTTTTGAACGCCGCCCAGGGTGATGGAGTCATGGCTGTCGACGGAAATGACCGTGTTGCCGTGGCCGTCATCCTGCGTGGCGTTCAGGGCGGCCTGCGCGCTCGCGAATATCGAATTGCCGAACTGGAGAGTATCGGACAGCGGATGGAAATCCGCCACCGTGGCGTGGCCGACCCCGGCGAAATTGAACGCAAAGTTATCGCTGGCGGCAAAGCCGCTCAACGTCTGGTTCGGCGCGGTTGCGACGATCGTGCTGCTCGGCGCAGGGCCGGGATCCTGCATTGTCACGGGGGTCACACCCTGACCAGGATCATGCATGACAACGGCACCAACACTCTGGCTGGTGCTGGGCGGGTCGTAGACGATCGTACCGCTCGTGCCGCTCACGCCGCCAACCAAATTTCCGTCGTCTGCAAAGCTCAGATTGCCGACATTGCCTGTGAAATGAATCACGGCAGTTTTCGTGCCATCGGTGACTGTTAGCGTATCGGTGGTCGAGTTGAACTGCTCGCTGAAACTCGACGAGTGGTGATTGATGTCCGCGAGATCGATCTGGTCGGAGTTTGCCAGCGTTCCATCGGTTGTGCTGAAACCGGAAACCACGCCGTTGAAGTTCTCGGCCTGGTCGAGCTTCAGCATTCCCGTCGTGCTGCTGAAGACCACGGTCTGACCGGATGACGCTCCGGAAACAAGCTCCAGGGTCGCCCCGGCGTCGATAGTGACCGTACCGGTCCCCGCAACATCCACGCCGCCGTTCGGATCGGCCACCACGTTGAAGACGTAGGACGAATAATTGCCGTCCAAGGTCAGGGATGCGGACTGATGACCCGATGCATCCGCAATTGTCAGGACAGTTGTGTCGTTGAGCGGATTGAAGACTGCATCGGCGGTCGTGTAACCGGCATTGAAGCCCTTGAGATTCAGGACATCGCCGGCTCCGGAAATTCCTGCAATCTGGCCCTGGAAGCTCGCGGGCTGATCAAGCACGAGCGTACCCGCGGTGTCGGCAAAGACGACCCTGTCGGCGGTCGGTGCACTGAGTTCGAGGACCGCGCCGCTAGCGACGGTGTCAGGAGCAGCCGGTGGATCGACAATCTGGCTGATGCCGCCGCTGAGCGCGGTCACGGTGAACACCGCCGTCGAATAGTTCCCGGGCAGATTGAGGTAGGCAACCGCCGTCGTTCCGTTTTCCAAGGTGAGAACGCCGTTATTCCAGAACGCGCTGGTCACGGCGCCCTGGAAGTCGATCTTGTCGGTGGCATCAAGGCCGCTGATGACAGGTGCGAATTTCAACGAGGCGTCGAGATCAGCGCCCGACAACGTCAGCGTGCCATTGCCCTGGAAGAGGATGGTCGCTGTCGTGCTCGCTGCCGCCGCGGAACCGACGGTCAGGCTCGCACCGTTTTCGATATCGATTTGGCCAGCTCCGGCAAGAGCGCCCGACAACGTCAGCGTAGTTCCCGTGGGAATGGCGATCGTACCATTGTCGACGATGGTCGGTGCAACCAAAAAGCCGGACAAGGTCGTGGTCACGCCGTTATCGACAGCGATGCTGCCTGCCGCCGTGCCGCCGGCCGTGCCGATTTCGATCGACGATGTCGAATCGACGTTGATCTCGCCAGTCAAATTGGTTGTTCCCGCGAGCTTCACATGGCCGCCGTTCGATATGAACATCGCGGTTCCCATTGCATAGGTGAACGCGCCATCGACCGTGAGGGAACCACCGCTGATCCAGTAGGACGAACTCGAACTGGACGTGCCAGTAGCGGCCGTAACAGCCCCGGTTACCAACAGAGAGGCGCCGCTCCCCAGCGCCAGCCCGTCCTGGAAAGCCGCATTTCCCATTACGAGACTTCCGGTCGTGAACTGGCCGGCGAGGTCGACTTGGCCGTCGACCGTCAGCGACGCCGAATTGCCGATCCCCGTAACCACGTCGCTCAGGCCGGTGCCTATGGTGGCCGGGTAACTGATCGTCACGTTGTCGTTGCTTCCGGGCGCAACGCTCGCGGGGCTCTGGGCCGCCGTCGTGTCCTGCCAGTTCGCGGCCACATCCCAGCTGCCGTCGACGCCACCGCTCCAGACGTAGTTGTCAGCCGCGGTGGTGCCTGTGGGCGCCGTCGAGGTATCGCCACCGACCGAGATGCCGATCTGTGTTTGACCGGGATTGATGTTGACCGCGTAGAAGGATGCGCCCTGGTAATTTCCTGAGAGGTTGAGATGCGCCACAGCCGTCGTATTGTTAAGCAACGTGAGTACGCCGCTGTTGTAGGACGCGTTAGTTACGGTGCCCTGGAAGAGGATTGCATTGCCAGCGCTGAGGCCGCTGATGGCAGGAGCAAAGGTCTGCGTGCTGTCCAGCAAAGGGCTGGACAGCCACAACGCGGAAGCTGCACCCTGGAGGGCGATGGCGGGCGCTGGACCAGGGGCAACCGAACCAGCAATTGAGAAGCTTGCGTTGCTGCCTATGTCGATCTGACCGGAACCGCTCAAGCTACCCAACAACGTGAGGAAGCTGCCAGCAGCGACGGCGACGGTGCCGTTGTCCGCAAAGGTCGCCGAATTCAATGTACCAGCCAATGTCGCCATAGCGCCGCTGTCGACGGTAATGCTGCCCGCCGCGGCGCCGCCGGCCGTGCCGACCTCCAGGGACGCGCCGTTAACGAGACTGATCCACCCCATCCCCGTGTTGGAGAGGCCGCCGACCGTCACCGCAGTGCCGTTGAGGGCAATCATTCCGTCATTGATCAGCAGGTTGGGTCCAGTGAAGGAGCTGCTGCCGCTGGCGGTCCAGGTCGCGCCTGCCTCGTTGTGGAAGGTCGTCTCCGCTGCGGCACTCGATACGACGGCCCCGGTGATGGTGCCGTAATTGTCGATCAGGACTGCGCCGCTCCCCGTGGCCTGAGCGTCGATCGCCGCCGTGCCGCCAGTCACGGTTGCATAATTCGTGACGCTCACGTCGCCGCCATCAAAGCCGAACGCAGCGATGCCATAGCGGCCGGCGGTAATCGTTGCTCCCGCCTCGGCAATGATTGTTACGGTCCCGGTGCCGTAATTGACACCCCGTATGCCGTCCGTGCCTGCGGGCGCCAGAATTGAAGCATAGTCGTCGATCGAGACGTTGCCGTGGATGTTGCTATTGAGAGTGTCGGTATTATTTGGATTGTAACCTGCCAGAATTCCGGCGGCCGGATCGCCGCTACTGGTTAGTACTGCTGCCGGATTCAATTGTTCCGTAGGCCAATACGGAAACGTGGCTGGTTGACGGTACAGAAAATGTGCTGCCCGGCCAAGGCCCGGGGGCCCTGTTCAGCGCAACGATACCCGAGCCTCCATTTCTGGAATCTATCAAAATACCGGCGACGGTCGAGACGTCGACATTGCCGGAACCGAGTTGCCCGCATCGATTCCGACTTCATAGCCGATGGTTGGAGTATTACCGCCAAGTACGATCGATCCCGCATCATCATTTACGGTGACATTGCCAATTCCGAAGGTAAAGGCGCGGATCCCGTCGCCCGCAGCCGCGTTGATGTTTGCAAAATTATTGACGACAACATCGCCATTTAATGCGGTCAGAGGAAACGTTGTGGGAATTGCGAACCGCCGGAAGATAACCCGCAGCTATCCCAGCCGGCGGAGTGCCGACCGTCGTCAAAGTTGTTCCCGAATTTATTGTTCCATGGGCGGTAACGACAATCGAACTGTTTGCCGACGGTGCAATCGCGGTAGCTACGTTGACAGCGTCGATATTCGCTGGATCCGGCGTTGATGGTGTCACCAGACGCAGTTATCACCGAGATGTTGCCAACATCGGAGCTGTACGCCAGGATTCCGTCGATCGACGTCGCGTTTACGGTCGCGCCGGAAAACTGACATTGATCGCGACGTTGCCAGTGCCCCCGCTCTCCGCGTAGGCGGCAATGCCATATTGCGCGCCGGATATCGTCGTTCCGAAGTCGTTGACCGTGACGTCGCCATTTCCGTAGTTGAAGGCATCGATGCCCCAGCCGGCAGTTGCAGTGATATTGGCGGCGTTGTTGACGATGATGGTGCCGTTCACATTCAGGTTTGACGCCGCACTCGTCCCTCCGAGGAAGCCCGCTGATATTCCGGAAGGTTGTGCTCCGCTATTGGTCAGAATGGTCCCGGAGTTGATGGTCCCCGCGGCCGACACCGCCACAAGCGCGCCGGCAGCGGCGGTAATCGCCGTGGCCTGATTGATCGCTTCAATTCCCGAGCTGCCGGATGTGATGATATCCCCGCTCGACGTTGTTACGGCGATGTCACCGGGGCCAAAGTTGAATGCCCCGATGCCGTACGGAGCATTGTCAGACGCGGCGGTCGCACTATGCGTAGCCGTGATGCTCGCGTTGTATCCGACATTAACGGTGACGTCGCCGATGCCATAGTCGAAGGCTTTTATCCCATCGCCGGCCGCAGCGGTGATGCTGGTTCCACCGAAGTTGACGAATACGTTACCATTTACGTTTGCGTCAAATGCCGAGGCCGCGTTGGGATTGAAACCCGCCCCGATTCCGGAGGGGGCGAAACCCGCATTGGTGCTGTTCACGCCGGAACTGACCGTGCCGAGCGCGACTACCGTGACGGAGCTTGGTGCAGCCGCAGAAATGGCCGTCGCCTGATTCACGGCGTATATTCCCACGTTACCCGAATTGATCGTCGACCCTGATGCAGCGGTAACGGTGGTATTCCCTGCCTCATAACCGAACGCGCCAATGCCGTACTGGGCGAAACCCGCGGCGGTCGTGCCGGCCGCCGTGGCGGTGATTGTCGTGCCCGGACCGTCCGACACCGTGATATTGCCCACACCATAATTGTAGGCATCGATCCCATATCCGGCGGCAGCGTTGATGTTGGCGAAGTTGTTCACGTTAACGTTGCCAAAGACTGTTGTCGTTGGCGTCAACGTCGCCCCGCTTGTTCCTCGGTAGCCGGCCGCAATGCCCCCGGGCTCCGTACCACCGGAAGTAGGATTGCTACCCGAATTGATGGTGCCGTACGCCGAAATTGAAATCGCGCTGTTGTTTGTCTGTGGGATCGAGGATGCCTGGTTAAAGGCGTTGATACCGAGGCTCCCGGAATTGATGGTATCTCCAGGCGAGGTGTTAATGTCCACGACGCCTGACAGCGAACCCGCCAAGATTCCGTAAAGTGATGTGCCGGTGATCGTTACGCCGCTGCCTACGACGATATTGAGCGGTCCACTACCAGTGGTGCTAGCCCCTATTCCAATCGCGCCGCCGGACACGTTGCCTTTGTCGGCAATAGTGGTAGAACCTGTTCCGGAATTCGTATTGATCCCTCTGCCCCCGGCCGAGGTGATTGTGCCCGCGTTGATGAGCGCGATGTTGGCTCCGCTCGTCGTAAGATTGACGCCGTTAAACGAGCCTGACAGCGCCGATACCGATGACCCCTGATTGATTGCGACAGTGAGATAATCTCCAGAGGTACTGTCGGTCGAGGCAACATTGAAGCCGACGCCGCCTGCCCCCGAGATCGTCTCGTTGGACAGAATATAGAATTGTGCCGTTAAAGGCGCGAAGGAGAGCGGGGCAGAGGAACCTGTCAGGGTGGTCGCCGTTGTCGGTACCAGCAGAATTTCGTTGGTGGACAGCACGTTGAACGTCGTGCCCGCAAGTGCGCCTGCTATCTGATACGTCAGAATTTGGCTATTTTGCTCCGTCACCGTCAGGGTCGACCCGCTGATCGCAGCACCGGCAACCGAAATTCCCTGGAAAATAATCGAGTCGCCGATCGCAAGTCCGGCGATGTCGCCGTTGAACGTCGACGGACTATCGAGCGTCAGCCAGCCATTGCCATCGACAAATGAAACCGTTTGTCCCGCGGCGACAGAGCTTGCGAATTCCAGATGCGAAAGATCTCCGATCGAGAACGTACCGTTGGTCCCGTTGATGCCTGCGACAGCCCCTCCGATATAGGCATACGAATCCGCCAGCAAATTCACTGCGTTCGAGTTGTTGAATGCGAGGGATGCGAGGGTTCCGGACGCCGTAAAGGAACTTGCGTCAGCAATATTGATGGTTCCGGCATTGTTGATGACGTTGGCGTTGCTGCCGAATGAATTCGATCCGCCGACATTCCAGATGCCCCCACTATTGTTGTTGAAGGTTGCCGTCGCCAACGCGACGTTACCCGATATGTTGCCCGAATTGTTGATGGTGACGCTGCCGTTATAGGCAGCCACAGCCAGATTTAGGCTGCTGGTCGAAAGCAGCTGCGCGGTAACGGTTCCGGAATTTGTCAAGACCGCGCCGTTCGTGCTGGCATTGTTGATCTGGATGACCGGGCTCGCTACCGAACCAAGCGCTGTAACTGAGCCGGTGTTGACGATCGTGACCACTCCGCTGACGCTGTTGGCAACCCCGTTGCCCGTTCCCGCGGAAATTCCTACGCCACCCGCAACCGTAATGGTGCCGTGATTGGCGATCGAAACGTTTCCGCCGCCCAGCGCATAGGCGGTCACGCCCGTCACCGGCGCAGTGATCGCAGAAGAATTTTCGAGCGTGGCCGTCAGATTTCCGACACCCCAATTGTAGAGCCCTATTCCTACGCCGGAAGCCGCGTTGATGATGGCGCTGTTATCGACAACGACGTTGCCCTGTACGTTACTATTGACGGCCCTACGCCTCCGGGGGTGTACCCCGCCCAGATCCCGCCGGGCTCACGCCGCCGCCATTGAAGCCTGAGTTGATGGTTCCGACAGCCGTTATGGATATCTGACTCGTGGCCGGGGCGCTTGTCGCCTGATTGCCCGCTCCAATCCCGGTCCCTCCGGAATTGATGACATCGCCGGTCGACATTGTGATCGAAATATTTCCAGCGTTGCTCTCGTTGGCCGCAATTCCCGTCAAACCGTAGAGAGCGCCGGCCGTTATTGTCGCGCCGGCACCGACGTTGATCGTCACGCTTCCGGAACCCGTGCTTCGCGAGGCTGCGGATATGCCGTTCTGGGCGCCCGAAACCGTCGTGCTCACCTCATCCGTTACCGTGACACTTCCATTGCCGTAGTTGGTTGCGCCGATGCCAGTGCCAGCCGCTGCTGAAACATTGGCAAAGTTGTCGACGATGATTGTACCATTGACATTGGTATTCGAGATTCCGCTGCTGCCCGGGTTGTAGCCAGCATTAATGCCCGGAGGCTGACCGGTGCCGTTCAGGTATGTACCGGAGTTGATCGTGCCGTAGGCCGTCACGCTGACGCTGCTAGCCGCGCTTACAGGAATTGCCGTTGCAAAATTGCCTGCTTGAATGCCCGACGAGCCGGAGTTGATGATATCGCCTGCAACCGTCGAGACTAAGACACTGCCGATGCCGTAGTTTGAGGCCAAAACACCCCGACCCGGAGCCGTAATCGTTGTCCCCGCAAGATCGTTCACGGTTATGTTGCCGTTGCCGAAATTAAAGGTACGGATTCCGTCGCCGCCTGCGGCATTGATATTGGCGGAATTGTTGACGAGAACATTTCCGAAAACCGCGGCGTTAAATGCGCCCTGACCGGAAGTCACTCCGACGTATCCCGCGATAATTCCCGCCGACACGTTGCTTGTCGCAGTAAGTGCCGAACCCGAGTTGATTGTCCCGGCGGCTATGACCGAGATCGAGCTGGTGGTAATTCCGCCAACTTGCGGGATCGACGTTGCCCAGCTTTGAGCGACGATGCCGGCGCTGTTCGATGTGACGGTATCGTTGGTCGTCGTCGAGATGGAAAGGTTTCCCGTGCCGTATGATAGCACAATGATCCCATACTGCTGACCACCGCTGATGAGCGCGTTCGGACCGGTGAATACCGTCACATTTCCATTGCCGTATGTGGCCGCGCGAATGCCGTCGTAGCCACCGCTGATGAGCGCGTTCGGACCGGTGACTACCGTCACATTTCCATTGCCGTATGTGGTCGCGCGAATGCCGTCGTAGCCACCGCTGATATTTCCGGTCTGATCGACGTTTACGTCGTTGCCGTCTGCGGGGTTAAGTATCTCGGCAAAGATTCCACTGTTGCCATTGCCGGTGCCGGTCACATTTCCGGAGCCGTTGACCAGAATGCTACCAATGCCGGTGGCGCCTTCTTCGGCGGAGATGCCCCGGCCCGCCTGGCCGATGACGGGCCCGGATGTGGCAATAGCGATGTTGCCATATGCATTTTGAAGGGCCGCGATGCCGTTCGCCGCACCGGTAATGGCTCCGGTGAGGCCGACGCTTAAATTCGCTGGATTAGTTTGAGTGCCTCCTGACGCTGTCAAATCAATAGCGTCGCCCAACTGATCGTTACATTACCGCCACCGGTAATCGCCACCGCTCCGTCTGCGTTGGATACCGCGTCGATGGTTCCGGTGAAGCCGGGTGACGACCCAAGCACCAGATTGCCGCCCGTTCCGGTAAAATCCACCGCGAAGGCTCCGGTTCCTCCAATCGAGAGCGATCCTCCATTCGACACCTGGAGAAAACCGGCGCTCATCACCAGCGAGAACAGGACCGAAAGCGTGCCCTCGTCCAACAGCGTTGCATTGGGGTCGCTTACGGTAAGGGAGTTCACGACCGCCGTCGTGCCGGGAAGAACCGTAACGGTATAAGGCGTCGAGCTGTACGGAGTAATAAGAGCATTTGTAGAGCTTGATGGGAACCGTTCCTGAACTCCAGTTTGCGGCGTCGGCCCAGCTTCCCCCACTGGAATTCGCCCATGAACCGGCAACGGTATCGACCGAAAAATTGCCGCTGCTTCCTGCGCTACCGGGGTTGCCGGCGGCGTCTTGATAGCTGGCCGCAGTGACCGTGACAGAGGCGTTTGTTATTTGAGTGTTGCTACTGCCAGTGAATACCGCCGTCCAATGAGTCGGGTCTATCTGCTGAAGGTTACTCAGTGTGCCACCGGTAGCCGTCGTATCTGACAGACTAAACGCGGTTGGTGCTACGCTGAACGCGAACGTGATGGTTGCCGTGTTGTTGCAGCCGTGACGTTGGTGTTGCTAACACGATCGCGATCGTCGGGACGGTCTCGTCCACCGTGATCGCCTGGCTCGCCGTCACCGCCGCGTTGCCGGCCACATCGGTGACGTTGGCCTTGATGCTGTAGCTGCCGTCGGCCAAGGCCTGGGCCTGCGCCGCCGTCACGTTCACCGACCAGGTCCCGCCGGTCACCGTCGCGCTATAGCTGTCCTTGACGACATTGGAGCCGTCGACGATCGTGATCGTCGCGGTCTGGCCGTTCACCGCCGCGCTGCCGGCCGTGGCCGAACCGCTGATGGTGACGCCGGCCGCCGCCTCGCTCTTGTTGATGATGTTGTTGCCGTCAACCGGGCTGATCGCGATCGTCGGGACGGTCTCGTCCACCGTGATCGCCTGGCTCGCCGTCACCGCGGCGTTGCCGGCCGCATCGGTGACGTTGGCCTTGATGCTGTAGCTGCCGTCGGCCAGCGCCTGGGCCTGCGCCGCCGTCACGTTCACCGACCAGGTCCCGCCGGTCACCGTCGCCGTGTAGCTGTCCTTGACGACGTTGGAGCCGTCGACGATCGTGATCGTCGCGGTCTGGCCGTTCACCGCCGCACGCCGCTGCCGGCCGTCGCCGAACCGCTGATGGTGACCCCGGCCGCCGCCTCGCTCTTGTTGATGATGTTGTTGCCGTCAACCGGGCTGATCGCGATCGTCGGGACGGTCTCGTCCACCGTGATCGCCTGCGTTGCCGTCACCGCGGCGTTGCCGGCCGCATCGGTGACGTTGGCCTTGATGCTGTAGCTGCCGTCGGCCAAGGCCTGGGCCTGCGCCGCCGTCACGTTCACCGACCAGGTCCCGCCGGTCACCGTCGCGGTGTAGCTGTCCTTGACCACGTTGGAGCCGTCGACGATCGTGACCGTCGCGGTCTGGCCGTTCACCGCCGCGCTGCCGGCTGTCGCCGTGCCGCTGATGGTGACGCCGGCCGCCGCCTCGCTCTTGTTGATGATGTTGTTGCCGTCAACCGGGCTGATCGCGATCGTCGGGGCCACGGTCGCCAGCGTGAACACCACCGGCGTGCTGGCCCCGGTGTTGCCGGCCGCATCGGTATCCTGGGCGACAACGCTGTGGGTGCCGTTGCCTGACAGCGTCACGGCGGTCGACCAGTTGCCGCCGCTGCCGACGGTCGCGGTACCGAGCGGCGTGGTGCTGCCATTGTCGTACAGCGTCACCGTCGCCCCGACCGCCGCCTCGGTAGCCGACACAGTTCCGGAGATCGTCTGCGTCGCCTGGTTGGTCGTCGTGCCCGGAGTGCTTATCGTCACTGTTGGCGGAAGGGTGTCCACCGTGATCGCCTGGCTCGCCGTCACCGCGGCGTTGCCGGCCGCATCGGTGACGTTGGCCTTGATGCTGTAGCTGCCGTCGGCCAGCGCCTGGGCCTGCGCCGCCGTCACGTTCACCGACCAGGTCCCGCCGGTCACCGTCGCGCGTATAGCTGTCCTTGACGACGTTGGAGCCGTCGACGATCGTGATCGTCGCGGTCTGGCCGTTCACCGCCGCGCTGCCGGCTGTCGCCGTGCCGCTGATGGTGACCCCGGCCGCCGCCTCGCTCTTGTTGATGATGTTGTTGCCGTCAACCGGGCTGATCGCGATCGTCGGGACGGTCTCGTCCACCGTGATCGCCTGGCGTTGCCGTCACCGCGGCGTTGCCGGCCGCATCGGTGACGTTGGCCTTGATGCTGTAGCTGCCGTCGGCCAAGGCCTGGGCCTGCGCCGCCGTCACGTTCACCGACCAGGTCCCGCCGGTCACCGTCGCGGTATAGCTGTCCTTGACGACGTTGGAGCCGTCGACGATCGTGACCGTCGCGGTCTGGCCGTTCACCGCCGCGCTGCCGGCCGTCGCCGTGCCGCTGATGGTGACGCCGGCCGCCGCCTCGCTCTTGTTGATGATGTTGTTGCCGTCAACCGGGCTGATCGCGATCGTCGGGGCCACGGTCGCCAGCGTGAACACCACCGGCGTGCTGGCCCCGGTGTTGCCGGCCGCATCGGTATCCTGGGCGACAACGCTGTGGGTGCCGTTGCCTGACAGCGTCACGGCGGTCGACCAGTTGCCGCCGCTGCCGACGGTCGCGGTACCGAGCGGCGTGGTGCTGCCATTGTCGTACAGCGTCACCGTCGCCCCGACCGCCGCCTCGGTAGCCGACACAGTTCCGGAGATCGTCTGCGTCGCCTGGTTGGTCGTCGTGCCCGGAGTGCTTATCGTCACTGTTGGCGGAAGGGTGTCCACCGTGATCGCCTGGGTCGCCGTCACCGCGGCGTTGCCGGCCGCATCGGTGACGTTGGCCTTGATGCTGTAGCTGCCGTCGGCCAAGGCCTGGGCCTGCGCCGCCGTCACGTTCACCGACCAGGTCCCGCCGGTCACCGTCGCGCGTGTAGCTGTCCTTGACGACGTTGGAGCCGTCGACGATCGTGATCGTCGCGGTCTGGCCGTTCACCGCCGCGCTGCCGGCCGTCGCCGAACCGCTGATGGTGACCCCGGCCGCCGCCTCGCTCTTGTTGATGATGTTGTTGCCGTCAACCGGGCTGATCGCGATCGTCGGGACGGTCTCGTCCACCGTGATCGCCTGGCTCGCCGTCACCGCGGCGTTGCCGGCCGCATCGGTGACGTTGGCCTTGATGCTGTAGCTGCCGTCGGCCAGGCCTGGGCCTGCGCCGCCGTCACGTTCACCGACCAGGTCCCGCCGGTCACCGTCGCGCGTATAGCTGTCCTTGACCACGTTGGAGCCGTCGACGATCGTGATCGTCGCGGTCTGGCCGTTCACCGCCGCGCCGCTGCCGGCCGTCGCCGTGCCGCTGATGGTGACCCCGGCCGCCGCCTCGCTCTTGTTGATGATGTTGTTGCCGTCAACCGGGCTGATCGCGATCGTCGGGACGGTCTCGTCCACCGTGATCGCCTGGCTCGCCGTCACCGCGGCGTTGCCGGCCGCATCGGTGACGTTGGCCTTGATGCTGTAGCTGCCGTCGGCCAGCGCCTGGGCCTGCGCCGCCGTCACGTTCACCGACCAGGTCCCGCCGGTCACCGTCGCGCGTATAGCTGTCCTTGACCACGTTGGAGCCGTCGACGATCGTGATCGTCGCGGTCTGGCCGTTCACCGCCGCGCTGCCGCTGCCGGCCGTCGCCGAACCGCTGATGGTGACCCCGGCCGCCGCCTCGCTCTTGTTGATGATGTTGTTGCCGTCAACCGGGCTGATCGCGATACTCGGGACCGTCTCGTCCACCGTGATCGCCTGCGTTGCCGTCACCGCGGCGTTGCCGGCCGCATCGGTGACGTTGGCCTTGATGCTGTAGCTGCCGTCGGCCAGCGCCTGGGCCTGCGCCGCCGTCACGTTCACCGACCAGGTCCCGCCGGTCACCGTCGCGGTGTAGCTGTCCTTGACGACGTTGGAGCCGTCGACGATCGTGATCGTCGCGGTCTGGCCGTTCACCGCCGCACTGCCGGCTGTCGCCGTGCCGCTGATGGTGACGCCCGCCGCGGCCTCGCTCTTGTTGATGATGTTGTTGCCGTCAACTGGGGCGATCGCGATACGTCGGGACCGTCTCGTCCACCGTGATCGCCTGGCTCGCCGTCACCGCGGCGTTGCCGGCCGCATCGGTGACGTTGGCCTTGATGCTGTAGCTGCCGTCGGCCAAGGCCTGGGCCTGCGCCGCCGTCACGTTCACCGACCAGGTCCCGCCGGTCACCGTCGCGCTATAGCTGTCCTTGACGACGTTGGAGCCGTCGACGATCGTGATCGTCGCGGTCTGGCCGTTCACCGCCGCACCGCCGCTGCCGGCCGTCGCCGAACCGCTGATGGTGACGCCGGCCGCGGCCTCGCTCTTGTTGATGATGTTGTTGCCGTCAACCGGGCTGATCGCGATACTCGGGGCCACGGTCGCCAGCGTGAACACCACCGGCGTGCTGGCCCCGGTATTGCCGGCCGCATCGGTATCCTGGGCGACAATGCTGTGGGTGCCGTTGCCTGACAGCGTCACGGCGGTCGACCAGTTGCCGCCGCTGCCGACGGTCGCGGTACCGAGCGGCGTGGTGCTGCCATTGTCGTAGAGCGTCACCGTCGCCCCGACCGCTGCCTCGGTAGCCGACACAGTTCCGGAGATTGTCTGCGTCGCCTGGTTGGTCGTCGTGCCCGGAGTGCTTATCGTCACTGTTGGCGGAAGGGTGTCCACCGTGATCGCCTGCGTTGCCGTCACCGCGGCGTTGCCGGCCGCATCGGTGACGTTGGCCTTGATGCTGTAGCTGCCGTCGGCCAGCGCCTGGGCCTGCGCCGCCGTCACGTTCACCGACCAGGTCCCGCCGGTCACCGTCGCCGTGTAGCTGTCCTTGACGACGTTGGAGCCGTCGACGATCGTGATCGTCGCGGTCTGGCCGTTCACCGCCGCGCTGCCGGCTGTCGCCGTGCCGCTGATGGTGACCCCGGCCGCCGCCTCGCTCTTGTTGATGATGTTGTTGCCGTCAACCGGGCTGATCGCGATCGTCGGGACCGTCTCGTCCACCGTGATCGCCTGGCTCGCCGTCACCGCGGCGTTGCCGGCCACATCGGTGACGTTGGCCTTGATGCTGTAGCTGCCGTCGGCCAGCGCCTGGGCCTGCGCCGCCGTCACGTTCACCGACCAGGTCCCGCCGGTCACCGTCGCGGTATAGCTGTCCTTGACCACGTTGGAGCCGTCGACGATCGTGATCGTCGCGGTCTGGCCGTTCACCGCCGCGCTGCCGGCTGTCGCCGTGCCGCTGATGGTGACGCCCGCCGCGGCCTCGCCCTTGTTGATGATGTTGTTGCCGTCAACCGGGCTGATCGCGATCGTCGGGACCGTCTCGTCCACCGTCACGGTCTGGGTCGCAACCGCCGACCGGTTGCCGCTGCTGTCGGTGACCTGCGCCGACACCGTCGCGCTGCCGTTGGCAAGTGCCGTCGCATCGATCGAGGGGATCGTCGCGCTCCAGCCGGTGCCGGCCCCGTTCACGGTCGCGGTGTAGCTCTTGGTCACGCCATTGTCGGTGACCGTCACCTGGAAGGTGCTGTTGGCCGCAAGCCCCGTCACCGTCCCGAGCAGCGGCACACCGCCGGCGGCATGGGCCTCGGCAAAGTTGATCACGTCGTTGCCGTCGACCGCCGCGATCGTCACCGTCGGCAAGGTCTCGGCCACCGTCACGGTCTGGCTCGCCACCGCCGACTGGTTGCCGTTGCTGTCGGTGACCTGCGCCGACACCGTCGCGCTGCCGTTGGCAAGTGCCGTCGCATCGCTTGAGGGGATCGTCGCGCTCCAGCCGGTGCCGGCCCCGTTCACGGACGCGGTGTAGCTCTTGGTCACGCTATTGTCGGTGACCGTCACCTGGAAGGTGCTGTTGGCTGCAAGCCCGCTCACCGTGCCGCTCAGCAGCACCCCGGCCGCCGCCTCGGCGGCGTTGATCACGTTGTTGCCGTCGACCGCTGCGATCGTCACCGTCGGCAAGGTCTCGGCCACCGTCACGGTCTGGGGGATCGCAGTCGCCTGGTTGCCGTTGTCATCGGTCACCTGCGCCGACACCGTCGCGCCGCCGTTGGCCAGTGCCACCGCATCGCTCGAGGGGATCGTCGCGCTCCAGCCGGTACCGGCCCCGTTCACGGACGCGGTGTAGCTCTTGGTCACGCTATTGTCGGTGACCGTCACCTGGAAGGTGCTGTTGGCTGCAAGCCCGCTCACCGTGCCGCTCAGCAGCACCCCGGCCGCCGCCTCGGCGGCGTTGATCACGTTGTTGCCGTCGACCGCTGCGATCGTCACCGTCGGCAAGGTCTCGGCCACCGTCACGGTCTGGGGGATCGCAGTCGCCTGGTTGCCGTTGTCATCGGTCACCTGCGCCGACACCGTCGCGCCGCCGTTGGCCAGTGCCACCGCATCGCTCGAGGGGATCGTCGCGCTCCAGCCGGTACCGGCCCCGTTCACGGACGCGGTGTAGCTCTTGGTCACGCCATTGTCGGTGACCGTCACCTGGAAGGTGCTGTTGGCCGCAAGCCCCGTCACCGTCCCGCTCAGCGGCACACCGCCGGCCGCATGGGCCTCGGCGAAGGTGATCACGTTGTTGCCGTCGACCGGATCGATCGTCACCATCAGCGGCGCCGCCAGGGTGAAGGTCACCGGCGTGCTGGCCCCGGTATTGCCGACCGCATCGGTGTCCTGGGCGACGACGCTGTGGGTGCCGTTGCCTAACAGCTTCACGGTGGTCGACCAGTTGCCTCCGGCGCCTACCGGCGCCGTGCCGACCTGGGTGGTGACACCGCTCAGGGTGTCAAATAACCTGACTGTCGATCCGACCGCAGCTTCACCTGCGGCCGCAGCGACGTTACCGGAGATCGTCTGCGTGGCCAGGCCGGTCGGACCACCGGAACTCGTAATGGTAACGCTTGGCGGCTTGGTATCGAGCGTAAACACAATCGGCGCACTGGTGCTGTTTGCACTGGCATCTTGAGCAACGATGCTGTTAACGCCTTCTCCTCTGAGTGCAACGTTCGCGGTCCACACACCTCCAGGGCTAACCGTCGTGGTACCGACTTGGGTCGTCACGCCGTTGTAAGTGTCGAGCAACGTAACCGTGGTCCCGGCATACGCGACGCCGGCCGTCCCGGTAATCGTCACACTTGGCAGGTTGGTCGTGCCGCCCGTATTGGTGATCGCGACAGGCGACTGCGGTAACAGAACGGCGCCAAATGTGACTTGCGAAGAGTCCGACGACGGGTTCAGTGACGCGTTTGAAGCATTGCCAACAACATTTCCTGAATTGATTGGCAACATTGCAGGCACCAAGCTGCCAACCACTTGGCCTTTTGTGTTGCTAACGTCTGAAAAGACCGTGGTCGTCGGAGGCTCGCTGGGAAGCATTGGAGGGCTACCCATCGCAGCCTTAGTGGCACCGGTGTTAGAATTGTTATTCTGATTTGTATTTTCGGTGTGCTGCGGCAGGCTCGGATATAGCAGCTTTCCAGCGTCATACGTGCCCAGGACCTGCTGAAATGAACTGAATTCCTGGGTAACCTGGGTTGGAGTCTTGGCGATTTCCTGGGTGATAACTTCGAAATTGGCAGCGGGCGTCAGTCTCAGGGATGGGCCGTTACTGAGAATTGTTCCGATCAGATCACCGGCACTGCAAACTCCTTGCTGTCCCGCTGGGACACACTTGAAAACTTGCACGGAGTGGACCTCTCGGTCCTGCTGATCGGCAACGGAGATCGAAACCTGCCCGTCGACCGAGTTAATGTCTAAGAGGACCGCCGTTCCGCGAATTCCAACTACGGCGACAGGAGTACCGACCTCCATGCCACCTGTTTTGGCAACCTGACCAGCGACGAATGTGGCTGCACCCTGAAGAAGGCTGAGCAGCGAATTGTTTGAGGTGCTGGTCGGGTCGTAGTTGAAATCATTCAACATGAACCGCGCATTTGCGGACAAATTGAATGCCGTACCATCGTCCAGCACCAAACCCAGTGTAGAGTTGCTGCCAGTCTGGACAACGTCGCTCTGGTAGAGGGTATCGCCCGTATTGGCTACGACAGCGACACCGTTGCGCACGATGCTGGCGCTGCCCGTCATATTGACGACGTGGCCGACAACTTTGGCGCCTTGGGCAGCCGCTCCGGCTTGAGCATACGCTACGTGGCCCGTCAGGGCCTCTACGAACCTCGAATCCAGCTGGGCTCCCTCGGGGGAGACCAGTACGGGCCGCTTTTCGCCTGAAAAATAATTCGGCAGCACAAAACGCTGAAGGTGATCTGAGATGATCAGATCATTTCCCGAACGAGCATAATCCCCTGAAAACAACAGATGGGCATCGGGGATAGTAACAGCGTCCGCGTGATTGAATTGGGATGGGGAATGGAAACTAAAACTATCCGATTCCGCATGGTCATGATGGAAGAGCGAATGCCCTTCGAGCTGCAAATCGGATTGCCCCCCACCTAGGTGCAAAGGAATTCTTGGTGTGAAATTCAAACGCCCACCCCAAAAAGATTAATTATTTCCAAATATTGGACAAAGATACCTGTAGTTGTTTTAAATTTGCAACTGAAACTTATCGGTTTTTCAGATGTTCGTGTCCGCCCTACCCAATAAGAAGTCCCGCGGACGCGCGCGCTTCGCTCCCATTTAGGCGAGGCGTCGGCGACCAATTGCTTATTAATTAGTCGCTGCCTGTCGCGCCGTGATCTGCAAGCGAGATATCTTGGTTAACTGAACCATGTCGCGGCGTGCGGCTCAAACCGAAGCTTTCGAGCACGATAGGTTGAAAGAGCCGTGCCGAAACCCGTTATTCCGGCGATATTTGATGGCACTCTTGAAGAGTGAATCCAGCAATTCATGACAGAACCAATTTCCCTACCGCGCCGCAGCCTCTAGTCAGCGCTGTTTTCCGCCGAACACGCAGTCGAGCTTGCCCGCCCTCTGAAGTTAGTTCCTAGCCGAGACAATGTCGGTTTTGGAACGCATCTCTGAGGTGCGATTAACTTTACCGAAAACCTAAACTAACGGAAACCATCCTGCATGACCCAAATGGGCTATGCGCCGGGTTTAATTCTCCGATATGCTCACGCCGAGGCTGCACTGGGTTTTTGCCAATAGGACCGGATGGAAAGCTGGAACCCCGATCTAATTGACAAAGCATTCGCCGAAGCTGCGTTGGACTCCAACTTGTGGGTCAAGGCCCTCGATATTGTCTCGTCAATTACCGAAAGTGAAGGCGCAATCCTTATACCCTCTTCAGGGGACGCTCTGCCAAACATTCCGTTCACCGAGTCAATGTCGGCTGCTACTGAAAGCTACTTTCGAAACGATTGGTATTTGCGAGACGAGCGTACTCGGGGCTTGGATACCATGGTTCGCCGTGGCGTTGTAGACGACTTGGACATCTCGAACATTGATCGAATAAAACGACATCCATACTATCAAGAGTTCCTGGCCCCGCACGGTCTGCGATGGTTCGCAGGTGTCAGAGTGGCAAGTGGAGAAGATCTTTGGTGCCTGTCGATCCAGCGTACCATTGAGCAAGGCCCTTTCTCGGAAGCTGAGAAGCGGCAGTTTGCAGAGTTGTCGAACCGATTATCGGCAAGTGCAGCGTTAGCGCGTGCGCTGGGTGCGGCTACCGCTGCTGGTGCGCTCCAAGCTTTCGAGGCAAGCGGAAAGGCAGTCGTTTTGTTCAACCGCCATGGTGAAGCATATCGGCTTAACAAATCTGCGGAAGAGTTATTGCGCGGTGACGTCAGGATTGAAGGCCGGAAACTCGCCGCCAGAGATTTAAGCGCATCGGCTGCGCTAGATCGTGCTCTGCACGAATTGATGTGGCAACGCATTGGCGGCGGTCTATTACCGCCAATACCTTTGCCAAGACGCGGTAAGCGTCCGATTTTGGCTTACCCAATCAAACTTAACAGCTTGGCGGCGAACGCCCTCGCGGACTGCCAAGCCCTTGTTATTTTGGTCGACGTAGAGAAACAGCCTCGTCCCTCAGAAACTGAATTACGGACAACTTTCAACATGACCGCAGCGGAAGCACGGTTGGCGGGACGATTGGCCGCCGGAGAGTCATTGGAGTTCGCCACCGAACAAATTGGAATATCCAAGGAAACAGGTCGCAATCAACTCAAGAGCATATTTCTAAAGGCTGGCGTCAAGCGGCAATCGGAATTGGTAGCAGTGCTCTCGTCCTTCCTGGTACGTGGCAAAGTTGAATGATTTACCCCTGAAAGCGCTTTGCTCGATGCAGTCGGTAGGCGCCAAGCTTGGCACTATCCTCGTTCGATCAGCATGCCATCGGCGCGGGCCACCAGTGTGGGCGGCACGACGTCCGGGTGTTTTGGCTATCTAGAGGTTGATCGAAAAATTGAATTTGGTCGGTAGCTACTGACGCGGGAATGTAAGGCAGTTCACACACGATCGCCGGACCGGGCTCTAATATATGGAGCAACTCCCGAAACGGAGCGATGTGTGTGGTATGTTTGCGTCCGATACCCGGATAACGGCGCGAGGTCGAAAGATGTCGATGTCTCGACAGTCGATTGGTATTCTGCTCGGAATCTACTTTCTCGCCGCTTTGGTGTTCACCCTTTTCCGGGTGTTCAGCAATCCGTTCTTTGCCCGATTGGACGGACCGACACTTGGCGAGGCAATTGGAGGTGCTCTGCTGCTATTCCTAGGAGCGGGCCTGTTACCCCTCCTTCGCTGGGCGCTGGACCGATTTAGACCTCAATATGCATGGCGGACGTTGGCATCATGGGCATTTATCGGCATCGCAACGGCATATTTTATCGAGGTAGGCGCAAGGCTTGAGCGCGATGTCCAGGTCACCACGCTTTCGAAAAACCTTATTCTTTCAGATTCCAAGCTCAGTTGTCTCGATAGTGAGCATGCGAGCAAATTCAGGACCGAGATTGGCATCACGGAGCGCCATATTTCACTGTATTGCGGTTGTGTCTCCGAGGCTTTGGCCGCATCAACCACCTCCGACGAGCTGATAGACATCGCGACGAATGGACAAGTTCCAAAGGCAATTCAGGAAAGAGCAGCCGAAATGGGCCGGCCCTGCAGGACTTTGATTGGTGGAACAAAAATGTGAGGTCTATCTCGCACGAGAATTGTAAGTCTCTCGCGCGGCATAAAATCTCTGGCGACATAAAAAGGGGGCATCAGGCGTCATCCACAGATGCACAGGTGTGAGTTATGCAAAATTCTGCTTTTTTATGCATTTTTATGCAAAAGGTTCTGCAGAGTTTTGCATAGATTTGCAGAAGCCGGCGAGGTTTCCTATTTGAATTGAAGCGGGGTTGGGTTTGCGAGGGCAAGAGACAAAGTTGCCGGATTGGAGGGCACGACAAATTCTGAATATTTGTGTCTTTGGACCTGAAGAAGCCAGCCAGGATTGTTTGAGATCACCTCGGCCGGTTCGTCGCGCAGCAGTCGCGCGGCGAATTCGGAAGACATGAAATTCACACTGAGGTTACCCGCGGCTTCCGACGTCTTGATCTTACCACATGCGCAGCTAGACTTCTCAAAATCATGGCGGTCGATGATTCTCTCGCCCCAGGGATGGTGGGTCATTCATGCGTGCTTCGCCACAACTTCCTCTGTTTCCGCTCGAACCGACGAGCGATGCAGGCCTTTGGGTTGAGCGGTTCTCGCGATATTTCGACGATCCGAGGCGTCACTCCGGGTTCCTGGAACTGGCCGAATTGGCGGTTGGCGCTTGTCCCGGCGATCCGGGCATCCTGACGCTCGCCGCCACCGCAGCCCTTCTGGATCAGCGACCCGAACGGGCGCTGGTGTTTCTCAAGCGGATTTCCAAACGCTACAGCGCGACGCCGACCGATCACCTGTTGCAAGCGCTGGCGCTGTTCCAGGAAGGAAAACGTTTGGCGGCCAGGGGGCTGTTGGTGCGCCACGAACTGACTGAGTGGCCGGCAGCGCTTCCGGTTTTCCCGGGCGGAATCGAACGCATGCGCTGGTTGGCGGGGCAGATCGACGCTATCATGGAACTCGCTCACCTGTTGCCGCAGAAACGCCAGCCTGCGGCGGCAAGAAGCAAGGCAAAACCGGCACCCGCGTCTCGTCCGGAGCGCGCTTCCCGCAGGTTCGCGCCGCCTTCCGCTCCGGCAGCGTCCGCCGGGATCGCGGCACCCTCGATCCAGCCCTTGCCGAAGATCGACGTTGACATCTCCTTTGCGGCCGAGGTCGACCTTTCGCCCATGTTCGAAACCGTCGCGCAGGTGCCCGAGCGGGGGGGCCGATGGTGGGAGCTGCGCCAGCGTTTCACCCATCTCGGCTTCGCGCAAGGCTTCGACGAACTGCTCTGTCTTCCGCATCTGACTGGCGTCGAACCATTGTGGCATCAGATCGAGACCGTGCGGAAGGTTTTGAAGCAATTCCGCGGCCGTGTCCTGCTCGCCGACGAGGTTGGCCTCGGCAAGACCATCGAGGCGGGCATGGTGCTCAAGGAATATGCGTTGCGCGGCATGGCGGATCGTGTGCTGGTGCTGTCGCCAGCCTCGCTGGTCGGGCAGTGGCGGGAAGAACTGGAGACCAAATTCGGCTTGGCTTTCGCGACCACGCATGACCCGCTGCTGCGCGCCGATCCTCATGCGTTCTGGGGGCAGAAGCGTATCATCGCGTCGATTTCGACGGCCCGACGACAAGAACACGCCGAGCATCTGCTGGGGGGCATCTTCGATCTCGTCATCATCGATGAGGCCCATCATCTGCGTGACCGGTCGAGCCAGAGCTGGAAGCTCGTCGATGCGCTCAACAAGCGGTTCCTGCTGCTGCTCTCGGCGACACCGGTGCAGAACGACCTGGTTGAACTGTACAACCTTATGACGCTGTTGAAGCCCGGTATGTTCAGGACGCTCAGGGAATTTCGTGCGGCTTACATGACCCCCGGCAAGCCGAGAGAGCCGGCGAATGCCGAGCGCCTGCGGGAACTGATGCGCGGCGCCATGATCCGCAACACCCGCGCGGTCGTCGCCCTTAAACTTCCTCGTCGTCACGCGGTCACGATCAAGGTCGATGGCCATCCCGGCGAAGTCGAGGCCTATGCCGATCTGGCGGCCGCTGCGCGCCGCCTGGCGGCCGGAACCAAGGCGGGAGTGCACCGGCTGGCGCTGCACCACATGTTCAGCGCCGCTGGATCGTCGCCTGCTGCGGCGGCGGCCGCGGTGGCGCGGTTCGCGGCGCGCCGCCCCGGCGACACCGAGTGGCATGCCTTGGCCGAACGGTGGGCTGCGATCGAAACCGGCGGTAAGGAGCAAGCGCTGCTCGACCTGCTTCATCGCAACCCGGACGAGAAAAAGCTGGTCTTTGTTCATTCCCGGGAGACGCTCGGCCGCCTGGCGGATCTTCTCTCGATCGCCGGTTTGCCTTTCGCGCGGTTCGACGGCAGCCTCAGCGGGCCGCAGAAGGATGCGGCGATCGCCGACTTCCGGGACAGCGTTCCGGTCCTGCTCTGCACGGAATCCGGCGGCGAGGGCCGCAATATTCAGTTCTGCAATACGCTGATCAACTTCGATGTGCCCTGGAATCCGATGGCGATCGAGCAGCGAATTGGCCGTATCGACCGTATCGGTCAGCATCGGGAGGTCTTCATATTCAACCTCGTCACGCGTGGAACGCTGGAGGATCAGTTGCTGGCGCTGCTCGAGGAGAAGATCTCCATGTTTGAGCTGGTCGTCGGCGAGGTCGGCGCTATCCTCGGCGGACTGGGCGAGGAACGTGACTTCCCCGAATTGGCGCTCGACGCCTGGCTCGAACTGACCGAAGCCGGTCGAGCCGGTGCGTTCGATATGCTGGCCCGCCAACTCGACGAAGCGCGTTCACAGCATGAGGGCGCCAAGGCGCTGGATGAGGCACTGTTCGGCGATGATTTCGAAACGGCATAGGGGAAGCGGCCATGGAGCTGCGTAATTTCGTCTCCGAAGTGCTGGAGATGCAAGGTTCAGCCGTCGAGGCGGTAGAGCCGGATGGTCTGGAAGTTCTGGCGCCCGAACCGCTACGCGCGGTGATGGGCTGGCCGGAATTGGTAAGGCTTGGTTTCGGGGCCGAGCTTCCGGCCGGGGCGACGGCCGTTGGCTTCGAGGGCGATTGGCTCGACCGGTTCGGCACGCTGCTCGGTGACAGGGGCCGCTGGGCCGAGCGGCAGTTCGTGCTTCCCGGTCCGCCGCCGCGTATCCACGATCCCGCACGCCTGCTGGATCACGCTATCGAATTTCCCAACGCCGTTTGGCGCTTGCAAGAGGTCACGGCGGCCTGGACGCGTTGCCTGCTGCTGGCTTTCCGTTACACCGCTGTCTCCGATGAGAAGCGCGAAGGACTGGTCTGGCTCGCTTTCAATCAAGGAACGGGCGCCGTCATCGACACCTTTGCGCCGCGTTTGCGTTCACTCCTGGCGGCAGACGCGGAATGGCAGGTCCCCGATCCGGAGGTCCGACGGGCGGCTGGACCGGCGTGGGACGCGTCCGTTCTTGACGGGCGGGTAAAGCCATTGATCAACCATAGCGTGCGAAACGAAGTGGAGCCGTTTCTGCGCACCATGCGACGCCGCCTCGACCGCGACTGCAACCGGATCCATCAGTACCACAGCGACCTGTATCTCCTGGCGCAAAAAAAGCTCGCAACGCTTGCCCGCAGTGCGGGCGAAAAGGCGGAAAATGACCGCAAGCGAGAGATGCTCCGCATCGCAGCGATCGAGCGGGAATACGCTGCCAAGCTCGGCGATCTGCGCCACAATTACGCGCTGCGCGTCAGCGTCGAATGGGTGCAGGGACTTGAGTTGTTTGTGCCGGTGCAGCGCTTCCACGTGCTGGTCAAGCGCCGCAAGGGCGAGAAGCTAATGCGCCTCGACTGGCACCCAGCCGTCCGTCTTATGGAGCCGCCGCCGAGCGACTGGGGCTTGGGCATCGGGCGCTCGCGCCTTGTCTGTGACGATCAACTGCATATTACCGACCCGGCCGGACAATCTCCCTGCCCATCCTGTGGCAGAGCGTGGTGCCGCGCCTGCCACCCAACGGCCTGCCCACGTTGCGGGCATGCGATCAAGTGCCTCAGTTAGAGCTAGTGAGAGAGGCTGCATTTGCAGACTGCGGCACAATGGTAGCAATAACAGCAATACATCGCAGCCGTGCCTCACCGGAGCTTGCGCTCGTCGCCCTACTACATCAGGTCAAGCGGTATATCCCGCTCTCACCGGCGGCGGCGACGACGATCCGTGGGCGCATGCCGAGCCAATTTCGCGAGGGCGCGAGGCGGTCAAGGCTCAATGGACCGCAAAGCGGCGCGCCGTCGGCGCGGCCTTGACGGCCGCCGGGCCGTCGCGACCAGAATTTAGGGGGCGCTCCTGCTGGGCTTCGTTCGCTCGAATTGCTGTCGGTATCATGCCTTGAGCTTGGCTTGGCATCTTCAGTGCGTGGGGTGTGACAAGAAAATTTTTTGGCTTCTGTTGGTATATTGTTGGGGCTCATTGGTACGTGTTGGTATTCTTTGGTCTTATTGGGTCTCGTTGGTACCTGTTGTCTCTGGCGGAAACGGCCATCAAAATCGACCCTCATGGGCTAAGAAGTTTTGCGCAGGGGTGAGCATTTCCCGCACTGAACCTTTCTGACGATCGTTCGGCGCAAACGTCCTTCTATTGTCATCTGACGGCGCTGCAGCCTTACACAGAGGCTTTTTCAAAATCCTCTACGGAGATAGCCTCCGAGTAGCGATGGGCGCTGGTTGCGGCGCCCTGGGCGGTTCTGGGAGGCTTTCACCCCTCTGGCGTCTTGTCCCGCGCAAGTAGGGCGACCGCCGCAACATCCGCTTGAATGGAGAGCAGAGGAACAGAATTCTCACGGGCGCGACGGCTGTCGGCGTTGGTTGGTTTGCGCCGGGAGGGAAGTAAAAGCGCGATTACTTCCCAAGAGCTGCTTTAAACGCCGGATCTCGGTTACGCCCATGCCGGTGTTCGATTCCCCGCTGCGTCACATCACAAGATGTGCGCCAGCGTCCATCCGCACGATTTCGCCGGTCATGTTGCTCGATTGCCGCGTAGCTAAAAAGCAAACGACTCCGGCAATGTCTTGCGCAGTAGATGCAACTTTGAGCGGTACTTTTGCTATCGTCGCGTCGCGTACCTTGCCCGCGGCTTCGGCGCCACGGCCTTTCGTAAACCACGGCGTATCGATGTAGCCTGGACAAACGGTGTTGACGCGAATCAACGGCGCCAGAGCGCGAGCCAGCGAGCGGGTCATTGTGTTCAGAGCGCCTTTGCTGGCGGCATAGGCAACCGATGATCCGCCGCCATGGAATGCAGAAGCCGACGACGTATTGACAACTGCCGACGCACGTCCCGATGCTTTCGCGCCCGTCTCCAGCAACAACCGTGCTGCCCGAACCATTTGGTACGGTCCGATCGTGTTGACTGCAAAAATCCGCTGGAAATCATCCGCAGACAGCCCATCGAGATCGCTGTGAGGCACGTGTTTTGTGGTGCCAGCATTGTTGATGAGAGCGTCCAACCGCCCCCACGGCGCCGCAGCCGCGACGATACGTTTACAATCTTCATCGCGGGATACATCTCCTTGGACAACAACGACTTCGGCGCCTTCCGTCCGGCACAGATCAGCAGTCTGTTCCGCCTCCGTTTGGCTTGATGCATAATTCACGACAATACGAGCGCCTCCCTTTGCGAGAATGGTCGCAGTTGCCGCACCGAGACCGGACGCCGATCCCGTGATAATCACACACATACCGCCCTTCGACATCTACATTCCCCCCTCTCATGATCCTGATATGCGGTTTTGCAACTTCCTATAGAAAATGCGGTAGTCGTCCATTCGATGCGCAGAAAAATTCTCAGGCGTGTTTACGGGCCGGGTCGCACAAGGCTGGATTGGCTGACAAGCGGGCGGGTTGATCTGAACGTCATTGTGAGTTGCAGCCGAAACGGTTTGAAAAATGATGCGGCGAGCATTGCGCGACCAGTCACCCATGTGTGGTGCTGATATTGCTTGGCGACATCTAGCGCCTTCCTAAATTCGATCGCGCCATAAGGCCTTCCAAAAAAGATGTCATGAACGGTCAAGTGCATGCGGAATGGGTTGGTCAGAATTTCCGCACAGCGTTCGAGAACGCGCTGCGCGACAAGGCGACATGCTTGACTTTCAGTTGACAAACGTTTTATTGAAACAAACGTTTGTATTAGTCAAGGGCTGATCGTGACCAAACTCAAGGCGCGCCAAGCGGACCATGGCGGTGAGGAGAACCCGGAGTTAAAGCCTTCGGTGCGCAAGCGCTTGATGGACGCGTCCGAGCAATTGTTCGCCGAGCACGGCTGGAACGCGGTTAGCATCCGCACGATCGTGACCGCGGCCGGCGTCAATCTTGCCGCATTGCACTACCATTTCGGCTCTAAGGAGCAGCTACTCAGCGAAATCTTTGCGGCGCGCGCCAAGCCGATCGCTGAAGAACGTATGCGGCTTCTGGCCGAGATTAATCTGGACAACGCACCATCGCTCGAGCGCATTCTCGAAGCCTTTCTGCGGCCGGCTCTGACAATCGGTTCCGACCGTCGTTTCGGGGGCCGCGCCTTCATCAAACTGCGCGCACGACTGGCGACAGAGCCGGAAGCGATCAGTCGAAAGATCCTCGCCACCGCATTCGATGAATCAAGTGGTGCTTTCCTGAGCGCGCTCAGGCGCGCGCTGCCGGATATCCCACGCGCCGACCTTGAATGGCGGTTCCATTTCATGTTGGGCGCGATGTTCTACACCATGGCCGATGCCGGACGCATCCAGTCGCTAACTGACGGGCGCTGCGATCCCGGCCGTGTCGAAGACGCGCTTCAGCACATCATTCCATTTGTCGCCGCCGGCTTTCGGTCGGCGCCAGGCTCAGTTCGTGCAATAGCAAAATCGAGGAAACAGCCCAAATGAAGCAACAACAGCAAGAACTCAACCCGACGCTCAAGGTGACGAGAAAAGACGTCGAGGCGGCCGCCAAGCGATTGAAGAACTGGGGCAAATGGGGCCCGGAAGATCACATCGGCACGATGAACTATACTCAGCCCGCCGATATCGTGCGCGCTGCCGGATTAGTGCGCAAAGGTCAGGTCATCTCGCTCGCGCTGAACTACGACAGCAAGGGGCCGCAAGGCGGCAAGACCAAGTTTCCGCCGGTCGGGCGCTTCAATCCGGTGCACACGATGTTGCGTACCGGAACGGATGCCTATTCGGGCGTGCTCGACAAGCGTGGCATTCGTTCGGCGGACGACATCGTGCTGTTTCCCCTGCAGGCCGGAACCCACTGGGATGGGCTAGGCCACATCTTTTACGAAAATAATATGTGGAACGGCTACGACTGCCGCAGCGTCTCGTCCTTCGGTGCGGAAAAGGCGGGCATCGAACACGCCAAGGAGAAGATGGTTGGGCGCGGCGTGCTGCTTGATATTGCGCGGCATCAGGGTGTCGATTGGCTGCCCGAAGGCTTCGCCATCACCAACGATATGCTCGACCACTGCGCAAAGGCGCAGAACGTCGAGGTCGGCCGCGGCGACCATCTGCTGATTCGTACTGGACAGATGGAGGAAAAACTCGCGGCAGGCAATTGGGACGGCTATCCCGGCGGTGATGCGCCGGGCCTGGCCTTTGAGACACTCGATTGGCTTCAGGACAAGCAGGTCGCGGCGGTCGCGACCGATACTTGGGGCGTCGAAGTGCGCCCCAACAATTGCGACGACGTCAATCAGCCCTGGCACTGGATCTGCATTCCGATCATGGGCCTGACCATGGGTGAGATCTTCAAGCTTGATGAACTCGCGAAAGCCTGCTTGGGCGACAAGGTTTATGACTTTATGTTTGTTGGCCCGGCGCTCCCGATTACCGGCGCGGTCGGTTCGCCGATAAATCCGGTGGCGATCCGTTGAGCGACCGGCGAGATGATCTGCGACGGCGCCAATCGTCGCGGATCGGCCAAATATTCGCGTAGACGAGTGCCAAGCAAAACGAAACCGGGAGAAACGCATGTTCGGGAAAAAGTCGGCCGCTCCGTCCCGTCGCGACGTTTTGCGCGCGACCGGCCTTGTGATAGGGGCGGCGGCGACCTCCTCATTGGGACCTAAGACAACCAAAGCGGCCGGGTATCCCACTCGTACCGTCAAGATCATCGTGCCATTCGCGCCGGCTGGTCCGACTGACATCATGGCGCGCACTATCAGTGCGCATCTCGGTGACGCGATCGGGGGCTCGGTGATCGTCGACAATAGGGCGGGTGCGGGCGGCAATATTGGAATCGGTCTCGCGGCCCATTCGGAGGCCGATGGTTACACCTTGCTGATCACGTCCAGCGCCTACGTCGTCAATCCCGGGCTCTATGCCAAAATCCCTTACGATCCCTACACGGATTTTGCGCCGATCGCCGAACTCGGAACGTCGCCCAATGTGATCCTGGTCGATCCCAAGCTGGGCATCAATTCGATTGCCGAACTCTTTGCGCGCGCCAAGGCCGAGCCGAATTCACTCAACTATTCGAGTCCCGGCATCGGCACAACGCCGCATCTTTCAGGGGAGCTGCTCAAGATTGTCGGTGGGGTCCAGATCACGCACGTGCCCTATTCCGGCGCGGGTCCAGCGATTCAGTCAATTCTCGGCGGCACGGTGCAGATTTGCTGTGCGGCGCTTCCACCAGCGCATCCGCTTATCGAGTCGGGAGACTTAAAAGCTTTGGCCCTCACCAGTGCTCATCGATGGTTTGATCTGCCGGACGTGCCAACGATGGTGGAGCTTGGTTACAAGGATTTCATCGCCGATACTTTCCAAGGCTTTCTTGCGCCTGCCAAGACGCCACCGGAAGTTATCGAACTGCTGTCGGCGAAGGCAATTGAGATTCTGAAGACGCCGAAGGTCGCGGAGCAGCTACGAGCAGGCGGGTTTGAAGTCATCGCCAATGGCCCTGAAGGCATGCGCAAGCGCATTGCCGACGAGGTTCCGAAATGGCGCGAAGTTGTTGCCAAAGCCGGCATCCAGCCAATCTGATTGACCGGGTCGGAATTGCGTATCACCGGCATCGCTGAGAAGGCCGTCCCCGTCGGGTCGACGATGCGGAACGCTGCCTTCGATTTCTCCGAAATGACCACGTCGGTGGTCGCGGTCACGACCGATGTCGTCCGTAACGGCAAGCCTGTCGTAGGTTACGCCTTCAATTCGACCGGACGTTATGCCTGCGGCGCGGCGATGCGGTCACGGTTCATTCCGCGCATCCTCTCGGCAGCGCCGGAAGAATTGACCGACGCAGCCGGACTCATCGACCCCGGAAAGGTTCACCAGTGCATGATGCGGCGGGAAAAGCCGGGCGGCGACGCAGAGCGCTCCGTTCCCATCGGCACGATCGAGACTGCGGTCTGGGACGCGCTGGCAAAGGTCCTGGATAGGCCGCTTTGGCATGTGCTGGCCGAGCGTTTCAACGGTGGCGTCACGTCCGCGACCGTTCCCTGCTATGTCGGCGGCGGCTGGTATCGGCCGGAAGGCGATCTTGCTGCGCTGTCTGATGAAGTGAAACGTCATCTGCAGGCTGGGTACACCCACATCAAGATCAAGGTTGGTGGCGCTGCGATCAAAGACGATCTCGCGCGCATTGAGACGGCGATCGGCTTATTGGCGGGTGCAGATCATCTCGCCGTCGATGCCAATGCGGCGTTTTCGAAAGAACGCACGCAGGATTACGCCCGCGCGCTCGCGCCTGTTGGCTTGCGCTGGTTCGAGGAGCCATGTGCGCCGCTGGACTACGAGACCTTTGCGGGACTGACCCGAACGTATGATCCGCCGCTTGCCACCGGCGAAAACCTGTTTTGTCTTCAGGATGTTGAAAACCTCTTCAGCTTCGGCGGCTTTCGTAGGGATCGTGATATTCTACAGGTCGATCCGCCTCAGGCCTATGGCGTCGGGGCTTATGCGAAGATGATCGCAATGGTCGAGTCGCTCGGTGGGACCCGCAGTCGCATCTTTCCGCATGGCGGCAACATGATGTCCTTCGCGCTCGTTGCCGGACTGGGCCTGGGCGGTTGCGAATCTTATCCCGGCGTGTTCGCCGCATTCGGCGGATTTGCCGAGGGCATGGATGTCCGCGATGGGAAAATCGCGTTGCCAGACTATCCCGGCATCGGCTTCGAGGCCCAGCCGGAATTGTACAAGATCATGAGCGAGCTGGCCGATGTCTGATGTTGATAAACAATGGATTCAATGCTTTAGCGGCGATCTGGTAGCGGGAGAGGGACTCGAACCCCCGACCCCAGGATTATGATTCCCGTGCTCTAACCAGCTGAGCTACCCCGCCACGGCGTTGGCAAGCGCGGCCTGAAATGCCGCAGTCGCGAACGCGCGGCATATAAGAAGCAGGTCTTGGCCCTGTCAAGCAAACCCGCCGGAGCCTGCTTTGTGCGGCCAAGTTGCCTGCAACAAAGGCCTATTTCGGCCGGACGTGGGATTGCCGCCGGGGCTGCCGGGCGGATCACGGTTTTCAGGCTTTGCGGTAACGGATCAGCGAGAAATGCCCCATCGGCGGCATCGGCCGCCGCTCGGCCAGGCTGACGCCGCCATGTTTGGCGGCCCAGTTGACCAGGCGCGCCCATGGAAATTCGGGCCGCCAGCCGAGCCGGCGCGCCAGCGGCGCGAACGCCAGTTCGAAGACGCGGCGGGGACCGCTCTCGGCACCGATGTGATTGACCAGGATGAGTTCGCCGCCGGGTTTCAACACGCGAATGAAATCATCGAGCGTGGCTTCGGGATCCGGCACCGCGGTGATGACATATTGCGCCACCACCGCGTCAAAGGACGAATCCGCGAAAGCCAGATTCCTGGCGTCCATGACCGCGAGCGTCTCGACATTGCCAAGACCCAGCGCCCGCACGCGGCTCTGCGCCTTGCGCAGCATCGGTTCGGAGATATCGACGCCGCACAATTTGGTGGTGGGAGAATAATCCGACAGCGACAATCCGGTGCCGACGCCGACGTCGAGGATCCGCCCGCCGATCCTGTCGGCTTGCGCGATGGTGGATTGACGGCCGTGATCGAATACCTTGCCGAACACCAGATCGTAGACCGGCGCCCAGCGCCCATAAGCCTTCGCGACCCCCGCGCGGTCGATATCTGCAGCCATGCCCCCGCCCTGAAATACTATCCGCGCATCGCCTCGACGAGCGGCGGCGTTACGACAGTTCGCCTTGCCGCGCCTTTCTCCGAGACGCCCTTCGCCGTGGCGCTCTGGATGAACCCGCCGCCGAGCACGCGCGCCTGGCCGGAAGGTGCATCGTAGAACACGCAGGCCTGGCCGGGTGACACCCCCTCCTCGCCCGCGACCAGCTCGACCTCATAGCCGCCACCGTCGGCCGCGCGCAGCCACGCCGGCTGCGGCGCACGGGTCGATCGCACCCGCACGAAAATCTCGAGGCCCTCGCCGACCGCGCGATCGAGCGGGCCGTCGCCGATCCAGTTGACGTCGCGCAGCGCGATGCGATCCATCCGCAGCGCCTCGCGCGGGCCCACCACGACGCGGCGGCTCGCCGCATCCAGCCGCACCACGTAGAGCGGCGCCGTAGAGGCAATGCCCAATCCCCGCCGCTGGCCGACGGTGAAATGAACGATGCCCTGATGACTGCCGATGACGCGGCCGTCGAGATCGACGATATCGCCAGGCTCGATGGCGTTGGGCCGCAACCGGCTGATGATATCGGTATAGCGCCCCGTCGGCACGAAGCAGATATCCTGGCTGTCGTGCTTGTCCGCGACTTCAAGTCCGAAGCGCCGCGCCAGGTCGCGCGCCTGGGGCTTCGTCATGTCGCCCAGCGGAAAACGCAGATATTGCAGTTGTTCGCGGGTGGTCGCGAACAGGAAATAGCTCTGGTCGCGGTCGGCGTCGGCGGCGCAAACAAGCGCGCGCGATCCGTCGGCCATGCGGCGCGAAGCGACGTAATGCCCGGTCGCCAGCGCGGAAGCGCCGAGCTCGCGCGCAGTCGCCAGCAGATCGCGAAACTTGATCGAGCGGTTGCATTCGATGCAGGGCACCGGCGTCTCGCCGAGCGCGTAGCTTTCGGCAAAATTATCGATCACCAACTCACGAAAGCGGTTCTCGTAGTCCAGCACGTAATGCGGGATGCCGATCCGCTCGGCGACATTGCGCGCGTCGTGGATGTCCTGCCCGGCGCAGCAGGCGCCCTTGCGATGGGCGGCCGCGCCATGATCGTAAAGCTGCAGCGTGATGCCGACGACGTCGTACCCTTCCGACTTCAACAGCGCAGCCGTCACCGACGAATCGACACCGCCGGACATGGCGACGACGATCCTTGTGTCCTGTGGACGGCCTTCAAGATCCAGACTGTTGAGCATGGTTCCGGTCATTGATGCGATCGCGACAGCGCCAAACGCTTCGCGACCAAGAAGCCACCTTGCGATCAGAGGCCTTTGGAGCGTTTCCCTAACAAAGCGTATTCGCCCTATGGAAGCGGCTGAAAAGCCACTCTTTAATATAGGCCGTATTCCCATGAGGCAATCACGGTCACCTCTCATTTGCGCTGCAAACGGCAAATCTTGCCGCCGGGCAGAAAAGGGAGCGCCGACGCCAAACCAAAATTGGCCCGTCATCACCGTAAGACATTGAAATAGCTATATATTTTTTAGAGCCTGCGATGGCCCGGTCCTTGCTGATCAAAGGTCCAGTTTCATTGCCGGAGCCGCCCTGTGTTCAGCGTCACTTCAGAAGCCGCAGCCAACGCAGCGTTCCAGGCCGCGCCGCAGTGGTCGGTGCGGCCCGACCAGGCACCGGCAAACGATCTTTTCGGGGCGCTGGTCAACCATAACACGGCCGCCGACAACGCAACGGCGCCGTCGCCGCCCCCTCCGCAGCGCCGCGCCGACGACGCGCCGCCACCCGCCAATAACGCGGGGCCGGCAAACGGCGCGTCCAATCAGGCGGCAAGCAACGATCCGAACAGCAATACCAATGCCGGACCGCCCTCCGACGTCAATGCCAACAATGCCAACACCAGCGGCCCAACCAGCACCGGTGCAACCCAGCCATCCCAGACGAAGTCCACCGGCGCCACGAAGGCCGATCCCGCGAAGCCGACCGACAAGTCGGCCAGCGGAGATACGTCCGCGGTGGATCTGACCATTCTGGCCCAGCAGGCCGCTCTCACCGCGACGACGCCGAACCCGGTCGCCGTTGCAATTCCGGTCACCACCGCATCGACGAATGTCCCTGCGGCAACTACGTCCGGCAATTCCACAGCGCCGCTGGCGATTGCCGCGGCGGCAATCGCAGCCAGTACACAAGCGGTCTCCGCACAAGCGGCCTCATCCGCCCAAATCAAGACCGATCCGAACGCGGCCGTCACCGACGCCGCCGCCGCAGCAGCGACGACAACGGCAACTGCGGCCTCCGCCGGGACCGCGACCGCAAAAGTCGCGATTTCAGCGGCGGCTGGCGGAACGGTCGCCGCACCTGTGGTCCAGCAAGCGACGCAGGCTATTGCGACGCCCGCAAATGCTGCCGCATTGACGAGCGCAGTGGCCGCCACAGTGCCCGTCACACCGAAGGCTGCACCCGGAAAGTCGTCGGCAGCGCCCGCGGCAACCGATGGCTCGACGACGACGTCAGGTACGGCCGATCCGTCCGCAGCCAATGCCCCCGCGGGGGCAGCTCAAAACGGCCTGCTGCAACAACCGTCGACCGCAGGCAAGCCGGAGAACACGAATGCAGCCGTTGAAGCGGCTGCCGCAGATGCGGCCGCCTCTTCAACATCGGCAATAACGGCCCACGAACATTCGCCGGCCGCCAGTACCGGACATACGCTCACGGATACACCGGACCCAAGCACTCAGCCGACTGGCACATTCCAGCCGCAGCCCAATACCCCGGCAGGCGCGGCTGCACCGGGCGGAGCATTTGGCGTCACGGCGGCGACGAACGGGCCGGTACCCTTGAGCGGGCTCGCGCTGGAGATCGCCGCCTCGGCAAAGAGCGGCAAGAGCCGTTTTGAAATCCGGCTCGATCCGGCCGATCTCGGCCGTATCGACGTTCGCATCGATATCGATCGCAACGGCCAGGTGACGTCGCATTTGACGGTCGAAAAGCCGGAAACGCTGTCGATGTTGCGCCAGGATGCACCACAGCTGCAGCGCGCGCTGGATGACGCGGGGCTCAAGACGGGTAGCGGCGGTCTGCAATTCAGCCTGCGCGACCAGTCCTCTTCCGGCCAGAACAACGGCAACGACGCCAGCCCCAATGCGCAGCGGCTGGTGATCAGCGAAGAAGACACCATCCCCGCTTCGGTCGCGGGACGAAGCTATGGCCGCGCGCTCGGACCGAGCAGCGGCGTGGATATCAGGGTTTGAGGAGACAGACATGACGACAGCAGCAGCCACGTCCAGCCCGGTCGTATCGGGAACGACGCCGTTACCGACCTCCTCCTCATCCGGCTCCTCGGCCGGGGCCGCAAACGCGCTGGCTTCTTCCCAGATCGCGGGCAACTTTCAGAGCTTTCTGACCCTGCTGACGACGCAATTGCAGAACCAGAATCCGCTCAGTCCGCTGGACACCAACCAGTTCACCCAGCAGCTTGTCGAATTCGCGGGCGTTCAACAGCAGCTCAACACCAACGACTCGCTGGCGACGCTGGTATCCCTGCAGCAGACCGCTCAATCGACCCAGGCACTGGGATTTGTCGGCAAGACGGCGGTGGTCAATGGCAGCACTGCAATAATGACCAACAGCACAGCAACCTGGCAGCTCAGCGCTCCCTCCAATTCGACCGTCAACATCAACATCACCAGCAGCACCGGTCAGACGGTCTTCACCGGCACCTACGCCATGAATGCCGGAAACAACCAGCCGTTCACCTGGAACGGCAAGGGCAGCGACGGCACCCAATTGCCCGATGGCAGTTACAAGCTCACGGCGACCGCGAAGGACTCCTCGGGCAACAGCGTTGCCATCAAAACCCAAGTGGAAGGCGTCGTCAGTTCGGTCGATCTTACCCAATCGCCGCCCCTGCTGTCGATCGGCGGCCAAACCTTCACGGTTAACCAGATCCAGAGCATTGTGAACTGACGACGGCACGCCCCAATCGTCTGAAATCACCGACTTCCGGCCCGCCGGCGACGTGCGGAGCCTTCGGACCGGCCGACCCGGACGTCAAAACGGCGTCCGGACGGCCTCCATCGGAGCATTTTCAAGGAGATTTGTATTGAAGGCTTGGGCTTAGGCAAATTTTAAGTTGCTGGGCGTAGGTTGTTAGCGTGAGTTCAGTGGTTGAGAGTTTGTGAGTACGCCATGACAGAGCCCCATCGCCCGAGGGTAAAATACGTCATCGGGCCTGACGGTAGTCCGTTAACAATTGCCGATCTGCCCGCACCCGGAACCAAGCGGTGGGTTATCCGTCGCAAGGCCGAAGTCGTTGCTGCAGTTCGCGGCGGCCTGCTCTCCCTTGAGGAGGCCTGCAGCCGTTACACGCTGACCGTCGACGAATTCCTGTCCTGGCAGTTTTCCATCGATCAGCACGGTCTTGCCGGGCTGCGCACCACCCGGATCCAGCAATACCGCCAATAGGCGCTTTCCCGAAACGATCGGCATTTGAAGAAAATCGGCCTCGCCCTGCGAAGCCGATTTTTTCCGTTTCGAACTTTCGTGGCCGGCCCTTAACCTTCGTTAACCATATCGAAACCATACCGTAGGCAATAATTGCCCAGTCGGCTCCTGGAGCCGAATCTGAGGGGCGGTTGGTTTTGCAGAGTCTCGTAAGCTTCCTGAGGGGCCTGGGCGCTTCGCGGTTGATGGCGATGGTCGCGGTGACAACCGCGCTCCTCGGTTTCTTCGCGTTTGTCATCATGCGCGTCACGACACCGCAGATGACCACCCTCTTTACCGACCTCAGCATCGAGGACTTTTCCGCGGTCATCAAGGACCTGGAACGCCAGGCCATTCCCTTCGAAATTCGCAACGACGGCGCCGTGATCATGGTGCCGAAGGACAAGGTCACGCGGCTGCGCATGAAGCTCGCCGAAGGCGGCTTGCCCAAGGGCGGCGGCGTCGGTTACGAGATTTTTGACAAATCCGACGCGCTCGGCACCACGAGCTTCGTCCAGAACATCAATCATCTGCGCGCGCTTGAAGGCGAGCTTGCCCGCACCATCCGCGCCATCGACCGCGTCCAGGCGGCGAGAGTCCATCTGGTGCTGCCGGAGCGTCCGCTGTTTTCGCGCGAGACGCCCGAACCATCGGCCTCGATCGTCGTGCGTGTCCGCGGCGCCCTTGAGCCGCAGCAGATCAGGGCCATCCGCCATTTGGTCGCTTCCGCCGTCAACGGCCTGAAGCCGCAGCGGGTGTCGATCATCGACGAAGCCGGTCAACTGCTGGCCGACGGCGCCAGCGGCGCCACCGACAACGCCATCGGGGACGAGCGCCGCGCCGGATTCGAAAAGCGGATGCGCAATGAAATCGAGGCGATCGTGTCATCGGTGGTCGGCACAGGCCGTGCCCGCGTCCAGCTCTCGGCGGACTTCGACTACAACAAGATTACCCAGACCTCGGACCGCTTCGATCCGGAAGGCCGGGTGCTGCGCTCCAGCCAGACCCGCGAAGAATCCAGCGCCACGGCCGAGAACAACGGCCAGGTCACCGTCGGCAACGAGCTGCCGGGCAGTCAGCAGAACAACAACGCGCCGGCCGCACGCGACCAGAGCAAGAAGACCGAGGAAACCAACAACTACGAAATCTCCCGCACCACCAAGACCGAAGTAACCGAGGCCGGAAGGGTCAACCGCATTTCGGTCGCCGTGCTCGTCGACGGCAGCTACAGCAAGAATGAAAAAGGCGAGATGGTCTATCAGGACCGCAGCAAGGAGCAGCTGGATCGCATCGCATCGCTGGTGCGTTCGGCGATCGGTTTCGATCAGAAGCGCGGCGATCAGGTCGAGGTCGTCAACCTCAAATTCGCCGAAGCGCCGATCGTCGCTCCGCTCGCAGAGCCGACCGGACTGTTCGGGATGCTGCAGTTCACCAAGGACGACGTGATGTACGTCATCGAGCTCGGCGTCATGATGCTGCTCGGTCTGGTGGTGCTGTTCATGGTGATCCGGCCGCTGGTCAAGCGCATCCTCGCCTCCGAAGAGATCGCCGCGCCCATCGGCAACGGTTTGATGCCGGCGCTGACCGACGGCAGCGCCCAGGCCGCCGGCGCAACCGGCCAGAGCCTCGTGCCCAACGGCAACACCACCGCTCAGCTCATCGATGTCGCCCAGGTTCAGGGCCAGGTCCACGCCCAATCGGTACATCGCGTCGGCGAGCTGGCCGAGCGAAACCCCAACGAAACCGCTGCCATTGTTCGTCAATGGCTCTCCGAACCCGCTACGTGATCTGAAATGGCCGTACCGCAAGCATCAAATGCCAACGATATCACCAGCGTCATTTCCTCGCTGGCGGCTCGTCAAAGCAGCCGGCCGAAAGCCCCTCCGCTGAGCGGCCCGAAACGTGCAGCGATCCTGATGCTGGCGCTCGGAGAACAATATGGCGGCAAGATCTGGTCGCTGCTCGACGACGACGAAGTGCGCGAACTGTCGATCCACATGTCGACGCTCGGCACCGTCGAGGCCGAAGTGGTGGAAGACATGCTGCTCGAATTCGTGTCGCGGATGTCGGCATCCGGCGCATTGATGGGAAACTTCGACGCCACCGAGCGGCTGCTGCAGCAATACTTGCCCCCCGAGCGCGTCAACGGCATCATGGACGAAATTCGCGGGCCCGCGGGCCGCAACATGTGGGAGAAACTCTCCAACGTCCAGGAAGAGGTGCTGGCCAACTATCTCAAGAATGAATATCCGCAGACCATCGCCGTGGTGCTGTCAAAGCTCAAGCCGGAGCACTCCGCGCGGGTGCTCGCCATCCTGCCCGAGGACATGGCGCTCGACGTGGTCAACCGGATGCTGAAAATGGAGGCGGTGCAGAAGGAAGTGATCGAACGTGTCGAACAGACGCTTCGCATCGAATTCATGTCAAACCTGTCGCAGACGAGGCGCCGTGACGCCCACGAGGTGATGGCCGAAATCTTCAACAACTTCGACCGCCAGACCGAAACCCGCTTCATCACCTCGCTGGAGGAGGAAAACCGCGAATCCGCCGAGCGTATCAAGGCCCTGATGTTCACCTTCGACGACCTCGTCAAGCTCGACTCCGGGTCGGCGCAAACGCTGATGCGCAATGTCGACAAGGACAAGCTCGGCATCGCGCTGAAGAGCGCCAACGAGGATGTCCGCGGCTTCTTCCTCGGCAATATGTCGTCTCGCGCCGGCAAGATGCTGCTCGACGACATGGCCGCGATGGGGCCGGTGCGGCTACGCGATGTCGACGAGGCGCAGGCGCTGCTCGTCAACCTCGCCAAGGACCTCGCGGCCAAGGGCGAAATCACCTTGACCAAGAACCGCGCCGACGACGAGCTGGTGTATTGATGGCCGCCCCCGCAAAATTCCTGTTCGACATGGATTTCTCGGCGCCCGACACGATGCGCGAGCGCGCCGCCACGCCATCGGAAATCGCCCAGAAGATCGCTTCAGCCGAGGCCCGCGCCTATCGCGACGGCTACGACGCCGCGCTGCGCGAGGCGAAGGTGGAAAGCGACCGCCGCTCCGCGCTGGCGCTGGAAGAGATCGGGATTGCCGTCAAGGGCATCGCGGCGCGCTTTTCCGGCATCGAGACCCGGATGGAAACCGAGGCCGTCGACGTCGCGGTCGCGGTGGCGCGCAAGCTGTGCGGCGCGTTGATTGCCCGCGAGCCGCTTGGCGAAGTTACCGCGCTGGTGAGCGATTGTTTTTCCCAGCTGGTTTCGACGCCGCATCTCGTGGTCCGGATCAACGATTCCCTGTACGAAGCGGCGCACGAGCGAATCGAGCGACTGGCCAAGCAGAGCGGCTTCGAAGGGCGCCTCGTGATTCTGGCCGAGCCGGAGATCGAGACCGGCGATTGCAGGATCGAGTGGGCGGACGGCGGCGTCGTGCTTGAGCGCGCGGCGATCGAAGCAAAGATCAACGAACTTGTCGGGCGCTACGTAGCGTCCAGCAACCAGGGCTGAGCCATGGTCAAGAGAATGGCCAAGAGGAATGAACCATGAGTGACACCGACGCACAGGTTCCGCTCCCCGACCTCAACGCCGCGCAGCCGCCGGCGGCGGATGACGTGGCCTATAATGAGGACGAGAATGCCGCGCGCATTGCCGCCGATCTCGAGGCCGTGTTCGACGTGCCGGTACAGGTTTCGGCCGTGCTCGGCCGCTCCAAGATGGATGTCGGCGAATTGCTGAAACTCGGGCCCGGCACCGTCCTCGAACTCGATCGCCGCGTCGGCGAAGCCATCGACATCTACGTCAACAACCGGCTGGTGGCGCGCGGCGAGGTGGTTCTGGTGGAAGACAAGCTTGGCGTGACCATGACGGAAATCATCAAGGCGGAACGCACTTGAGGCTCTCTCTTTAACGATACGCGCGTGACGGGCGCGAACAGACGAACAGGAGATTACCATGCGGCTTCTCATCGTTGGCACACTGAAAGGCCAGCTCACGACAGCCACCAAGATCGCCATGGACAACGGCGCCTCCGTTACACACGCGGAGGACCACGAACAGGCCATGCGCGTGTTGCGCGGCGGCAAGGGTGCCGACCTGTTGCTGGTCGACGTTGCCCTCGACATCCGCGATCTGGTGATGCGGCTCGATGCCGAACACATTCACGTGCCGATCGTCGCCTGCGGCATCTCCAACGACGCCCGCGCGGCCGTGGCGGCGATCCATGCCGGCGCCAAGGAATACATCCCGCTGCCGCCCGACCCGGAATTGATCGCCGCGGTGCTCGCCGCCGTTGCCAATGATTCACGCGACCTGGTTTACCGCGATGAAGCGATGGCCAAGGTGATCAAGCTGGCTCAGCAGATCGCGGGTTCCGACGCCTCCGTCATGATCACCGGCGAATCCGGCACCGGCAAGGAGGTGCTGGCGCGCTATGTCCACACCCGCTCCAACCGCGCCAAGCGGCCGTTCATATCGATCAATTGCGCGGCAATTCCCGAACACCTGCTTGAATCCGAGCTGTTCGGCCATGAGAAGGGCGCGTTCACCGGCGCCATTGCACGGCGTATCGGAAAATTCGAGGAAGCCACCGGCGGCACCTTGCTGCTCGATGAAATTTCCGAGATGGATGTGCGGCTGCAATCCAAATTGCTGCGGGCGATCCAGGAGCGGGTCATCGATCGCGTCGGCGGCACAAGGCCAGTTCCGGTCGATATCCGCATCATCGCGACCTCGAACCGCAACCTGGCCGACGCCGTACGCGAAGGGACCTTCCGCGAGGATCTCCTGTTCCGGCTCAACGTCGTGAATCTGAAAATCCCGCCGCTCCGCGAACGTCCGGCCGATATTCTCGAGCTGGCGCAGCACTTCGCCAAGAAATACGCCGACGCCAACGGCGTGCCGCTGCGGCCGATTTCCGCCGAGGCCCGCCGCGTGCTGACCTCCAACCGCTGGCAGGGCAACGTTCGCGAGCTGGAAAACACCATCCATCGTTCGGTGCTGATGGCGCAGGGTGACGAGATCGGCGTCGACGCCATTCTGACGCCGGATGGAGACCGTCTCGATACGCCGAAGACCGTGCCCGCGGTGGCGCACGCTACCTTCGCCGCCGAACAGGTGACCCGTGCACTGGTCGGACGCACGGTTGCCGACGTCGAACGTGATCTCATCCTGGAGACTTTGAAGCATTGCCTCGGCAATCGCACCCATGCGGCCAATATCCTCGGCATCTCGATCCGCACGCTGCGTAACAAGCTGAACGAATATGCCGATGGCGGTTTGCCGATCACGCCTGCGGGGGCCGGAGAAACTCCCCGCGTCACCGCAACGGCGTGATATTAGCTCGTCACGAATAATCCGGCGCATCCGGTTTGCGAAAGATGTGGATCGGATCGCCCGGCTGCAGCCTACCCCCGGTGAAGGCCGCATAGGCGTAGAGCGCGAGATAGGCAATCGCGAGCGCGCCAACGGCGTAAAAGGCAAGGGCTGCGATACGTTTCATCGGTTCAGGGGCCAGCCAGCAAGGACGATTACCAGCGCGCTTTTAGGCTGCGCGCGGCAAAAAGGCCACCACTCGGCGCCACCCCCGGGGCTAACAATCGAAGTGCTTTTATGGCACACCGTACCGCGGCCGTGACGGCCGAAGAACCTACCGCTTTTCGAGTTCAGCATGCCCGCACCCAAGCCGCCCGCCTTCGAGACCCTGAGCCTCCACGCCGGCCAGCATCCGGATCCCGTCACGGGCGCCCGCGCAGTCCCGATCTATCAGACCACTTCCTACGTCTTTCAGGATTCCGAGCATGCCGCCGCGTTGTTCAATCTGGAACGCGCAGGGCACATCTATACCCGGATTTCCAACCCGACTACGGCGGTACTCGAGGAGCGGCTCGCAGCGCTGGAAGGCGGCGTCGGCGCGATCTGCACGGCGAGCGGCATGGCGGCGCTGCATCTGGCGATCGCGACCCTGCTGAACGCCGGCGACCACATCGTCGCCTCTTCCTCGCTCTATGGCGGCAGTATCAACCTGCTCACGCATACGCTGCCGCGCTTCGGCATCACGACCACTTTCGTCAAGCCGCGCGCGCTTGACCAGTTCCGCGCGGCGATCCAACCCAATACCAGGCTCGTGATCGGCGAAACCATCGGCAATCCCGGTCTCGAAGTGCTGGATATTCCCGCTGTTGCGAGAATCGCGCATGACGCGAAAATCCCGCTGCTGATCGACAATACATTCGCGACCCCCTATCTCAGCCGACCGATCGAGCTTGGGGCCGACATCGTGATGAATTCGGCCACCAAGTGGATCGGCGGCCACGGCATCGCCATCGGCGGCGCGATCGTCGACGGCGGCCGGTTCGATTGGCGGGCTTCCGGAAAATTCCCGGTCCTGACCGAGCCCTATGCCGGATATCACGGCATCGTCTTCGACGAGCAGTTCGGCCAGGCGGCGTTCATCATGCGGGCACGCACCGAAGGCCTGCGCGACTTTGGCGCCTGCCTGTCGCCGACCAATGCTTTTCAGCTGCTGCAGGGCGTCGAGACGCTGGGCATTCGCATGGAGCGCCATATCGCCAATACCCATGCGGTGCTCGAGGCGCTCGCCGCCAACAAGGCGGTCGACTGGGTTGTGCATCCCTCGCTGGAAAGTCATCCCGACCATGAACTTGCCAAACGATTGCTGCCGCGCGGGGCCGGATCGATCGTCAGCTTCGGCATCAAGGGCGGCCGGCCAGCGGGGCGGAAGTTCATCGAGTCCTTGCGGCTGATCAGCCATCTGGCCAATGTCGGCGATGCCAAGACACTGGTCATTCATCCCGCCAGCACAACCCATCAGCAGATGGATGCCGCCCAGCTCCAGGCTGCGGGCATCGGCGAAGAGCTGGTACGGCTGTCGATCGGAATCGAATCCGCCGCCGATATCATCGATGACCTCGGCCAGGCGCTCCGTATGTCGCAAAAGGCCTGAGCCATGCAGTTGTCCGTGAACGGAATTGATACCTTCGTCGCCAATGGCGGCCGGGAGTTCGATTCCTCGCTACCGACCATCGTGCTGCTGCACGGCGCCGGCTTCGATCATACCACCTGGGCCCTGCACAGCCGGTGGTTCGCGCATCACGGCTACGGCGTGCTGGCTCCCGATCTGCCCGGCCATGGCCGATCAGCCGGCGCGCCACTGCCCACGATCGCCGACATGGCCAACTGGACCGCCGCCATGCTCGATGCCGCCGGCGCCGCAAAGGCGCGGCTGGTCGGCCATTCCATGGGTTCGTTGATTGCACTCGAAACCGCCGCGCGGCATCCGGCAAAGGTCTCCGCGCTCAGCCTGATCGGAACGGCGGCGACCATGTCGGTCGGACCCGATCTGCTCAAAGCCGCCGAGGCCAACGATCGCGCCGCCGTCGATATGGTCTCGATCTGGGGTCTTGGCTATCAGGCGGAACTGGGCGGCAGCCTCGCGCCGGGTTTGTGGATGCACAGCGGCGCCCAGCGCGTGCTTGAACAAAGCCGGCCCGGCGTGCTGTTCAACGACCTGTCCGCGTGCAACGCCTACCGGAATGCGCTCGCCGCCGCCGCGAAGATCACGGTCCCGACCACGCTAATTCTCGGCGAACGCGACATGATGACTCCCGCAAAGGCCGGCAAGGCGCTTGCCGCCGCACTGCCGAATTCACGGACCGTCGTGTTGCGCGGCGCCGGCCACATGATGATGGTCGAGCGGCCCGACGAACTGCTCGCGGCGCTGCAAGGCTGACAGCCACGGGCGCGGTAATTGCAGCTCATAGAAGATGCCGAATTTCATGACGTCTCTCCCGCGACCGGCTTGTTTTCCCGTGAAGTGTATTCCGCGTGGAGGCCAAGTCCAGCCGCAGCCCCATTCCGTACGGCGGAAGCCGGCTTGCACCTGCCGTATGAATGGCTAATTTTGGAGTTTCGTTGAGTCGTAGCCTCGCGCACGGCCCTCCCCCTACTGAGACCCCATGACCACCTTTACGCCGCATCAGGATTCCGCGCTGAAGGCCGTTGCCGACTGGCTGAAGGCGAAGCCCGGCAAGAACGGCACCCCGCCGGTGTTCCGGCTATTCGGCTATGCCGGCACCGGCAAGACCACGCTGGCGCGCCACATCGCAGATGGCGTCGATGGCGAGGTGAAATTCGCAGCCTTTACCGGCAAGGCCGCGCTGGTGATGCGCAGCAAGGGCTGCGACAACGCCTCCACCATTCATTCGCTGATCTACCGCGCCCGTGAATCCGGCGTCGAGCAGCCAAGCTTCGAGCTGTGGGACGACGCGCCGGCCTCGAAGGCAAAACTGATCGTCATCGACGAATGCTCGATGGTGGACGCCGAACTCGGCCGCGACTTGATGTCGTTCGATTGCCCGCTACTGGTGCTTGGCGATCCCGCGCAACTGCCGCCGATCCAGGGCGGCGGCTTCTTCACCGATTGCGAGCCTGACGCCATGCTGACCGAAGTGCATCGCCAGGCGCAGAACGATCCGATCGTGCGGATGTCGATGGACATCCGCGAGGGCCGGCAGCTCGAGATCGGCCGCTATGGCGAAAGCGAAGTCGTGTCGCGCGCCGAGCTCGATCCGGACCGGGTCATGGGCGCCGACCAGGTGCTGGTCGGGCGCAACAACACCCGCCGCGCCTACAACATGCGGGTGCGGCAGAAGCAGAACATCGAGGATCCCTTGCCGGTCGCCGGCGACAAGCTGGTCTGCCTGCGCAACAACCGCAAGAAAGGGCTGTTCAACGGCGGATTGTGGCGCGTGAAGTCGCGCGCGCAGTCGAAATCGAAGATCGTCACCATGCGGCTTTCGCCCGACGAGGATTTCGGCCACAAGGTGACGAAGGTTTCGGTGCGCGGCGACTGCTTCGGCGGCGCCATCGAGACGATCCCATGGGAACAGCGCAAGCCCTACGACGAGTTCGATTACGGCTATGTGCTCACCGTACACAAGTCGCAGGGCTCGCAATGGGACGACGTGGTGCTGTTCGACGAGAGTTTTGCCTTCCAGGACAGCCGCGCCAGGTGGCTCTACACCGGCATCACGCGGGCGGCGAAGCGGCTGAGCGTGGTGGTGTGAAGGCGATGCGAGCCGACGACATTACAGAGTCTGTCATTCCGGGATGGTGCGCCAGCACCAGACCTCAGACGTGCAATTGCACATCGTAGTTCGATGCATTTGCATCGCCCCGGAATGACGCTTCTGGATGCTTCGTCGCTCGCGCGCCTCGCAATGACCAGAACCGTCACTTCCCCGCCACAAAACAAAAATCCTCCCGAGCCGTAGGTGAAAGGCTGCTTCTCATGCTTGGTTGAGCTCCAGACGTCGTCGAGCATCGACGCTTCGGCTTCGGATTCGATTTTCAAACAGCCGGGCAAGTTCGAGCCGCGTCGTTGGCAATGACGAGCCATGCAAGCGCCGTCTCGCGGCGCGGATCGCACCCGAGGTGATGCTGTCGTCGTGCCCCCTTGAATAACGAGGGCGCAGGGAAGGCCAGATGCTCAGCGCGCACCCGCGGCCCGCGTGCAAAAAAGGTAGCACGCGGCAGGAAACCACAGGTGGTGCCGGGATCATCCGGCCTTCCCTGCGCAATGGTTTTAACGGGTTCCTTCGTGCTCCCCGGCGACGAGTTCTTGTTTGTCACCGTCGCCGCACGGATTGGATGGCGCATCCGATGCCCGGTTGGGCCGATACGCCTCCGCGCGACTTGACATCAGCAACGGATGCCAGGACCACACGACTTCGCCGTCCGCATCAGTGCCGTTCGTCCGGCGCGCTCCGATCGCTCACGGGTTTTCGCCCGCCCTGCAATTCGGTTTTGCGCGCTCGACACTGTCGCGTCCACCGCATCTCCTCCCAACGTCCGTGACGATCGCGAGCCGCCCCTCATGTGGGGGATGAGACGGCGGAATGTATAAATTTGATTTGGGTCGGACGTGAAGCGGAATATTTTTCGCGCGGGGGATAGACAGAAAATCGGGGGCGCCTGGTGATTTGCCCGTCGGGCAGCCCGGCTTCGCTTGCCAATTCGCCGCTCATGCCGCCGGACCGAAGGATCAGACCGGAAATATTCCCGCGCGATCTTTGCTCACGTCGCCGCAGTGGTCTAGAACGTGGTCATGTCCTCGACCTCGAAATCCAACATGCCGCTGCCGTTTGACCAACTCGTACAGGCTATCAGGAAGCGCCGCTCCGTCTATGGATACATCAGCGGACTTCGGCTCGATCGCGCGGCCCCCGCCGAAGCCTGGTCGAGCCTGCCGTACCGCCCAGTCTTCGTCGGCGACACGGAGACCGGCGTTCTTCACGGCGGCGTCGTCACCGCCATGCTCGACGAGACCTGCGGCATGGCCGTGCAACTCGCGCTCGACACGACCCGCGCGATCGCCACGCTTGATCTGCGCATCGACTACCAGAAGCCCGCGACGCCCGGCCTCGACATCAAGGCACATTCGATTTGCTACCGCGTCACCCGCTCGATCGCCTTTGTGCGCGCGACGGCCTACCAGGACTCCGAGAACGATCCCGTCGCCACCGCAACGGCCTGCTTCATGATCGGCGCGAACCGGACCAACATGCTCAAGGACAGCCCGACGGACCATCACGCGCCGCCGACGCTCGATGTGCCGGACGATCCGGCCGGCCCATTCGCCAACAGCCCGTTCGCGCGTTGTCTCGGCATCCGCATCGGCGACGATGGCACGCTGGTGATGCCTTTCTCGCCAAAGATCATCGGCAATCCCATCCTGCCCGCCATCCACGGCGGCATGACCGGCGCCTTCCTCGAAACGACCGCGATTGTGGGCGTGACGCGCGACCGCGGCGTGTCGGCGCTGCCCAAGCCGATCGGCCTGACCATCAACTACCTGCGCTCCGGCCGGGCGCTGGACAGCTACGCCAACGTAACGATCGTCAAGCAGGGCCGGCGCGTCGTCGCTTTCGAGGCCAAGGCCTGGCAGGAAGACCCGGCCAAGCCAATCGCCTCCGCGTTCGGTCATTTCATGCTGAGGCAGGCGCCGGGCGTCGATGAGGAATAGGCAAGTCCAGGGGATTTCACGCAAACCAGCGCGTACAGGGTGGATTGAGCCCACCGGGTCCGAGCAAAGCGCGGCCCGGGCCTTGGCCCGGGCGATCGAGGTATCGAGTTCGTCGAAGGGCGTCAGCGCAAAGGCGGCCGAACGGTAATCGGCGCGCGCCTGCGCCAGGTCGCGCCTCTTCTCGAACAGCTGGCCGCGGCCCGCATGGGCGCGCGCATTGTTGGGGTTGAGGCCGAGCACGGTGTTGAAATCCTTCAGCGCCGCGTCAAGGTCGCCTTTGGCCATATGGGCTTCGGCCCGGCCGTTCAGGACAAACTGGTTCTTTGGCATCTTTTCGATCACGCTTGAGCAGTCGGCGATCGCATCGTCGAACTTGCCGATGCCCCGAAATGCACCGATTTTACTCACGAACTCGTGTGCATCCGGCGGTAACAAACCCCGCTTTGCCGCGTATCTTGGGAGATCGGGCAGAGGGCCGATTGCGAACCGCCGCTGCCGCTCTAAACTGACGTTCTTCCGCCGAGCTTCAAGAATCCGCCGAGCCCAAAAGGAAGCCCCCATGCCCCGTAGCCCATTCAGCCGCCTTTCGCTTTGCGCCGCCGCCATCGGCGCGCTCGCGATCACCGCGTTCACGGTCGCGCCTTCGCTCGCCGCGGAAGACGCCGTGATCATCCCCGCGCCCGCCGTGGACGTTCAGGCCGCGAGCGGCATCCAGACCGCCGTGCTTGCGGGCGGATGCTTCTGGGGCGTGCAGGGCGTGTTCCAGCACACCGCCGGTGTCGTCAACGCCGTGTCCGGTTTTGCCGGCGGCGGCAAGACGACCGCCGACTACAACATGGTCTCCAGCGGCACGACCGGCCACGCGGAATCCGTCGAGGTCAAATACGACCCGAAGAAGATCAGCTACGGCAGGATCCTGCAGATCTTCTTCTCGGTGGTGCACGATCCGACGCAGTTGAACCGCCAGGGACCGGACTCCGGCACGCAATATCGCTCGGCCATCTTCACCACCAATGACGAGCAGAAGAAGGTTGCGGACGCCTATATCGCGCAGCTCAACGCCGCGAAGGCGTACAGGAAGCCGATCGTGACCAAGGTCGGACCGCTGGAGGGGTTTTATGCGGCGGAGGCCTATCATCAGGATTACCTGACGCTGCACCCGAACCAGCCCTATATCGCCTATAATGATCTTCCGAAGGTCGAAAACCTCAAGAAGATTTTCGCCGAAAATTATATCGAGAAGCCGACCCTGGTGAGCAGCGCAAAGGTCACCAACTGAGGGCGGAGAATTTATTAGTTGATCGTGTTTTCTTCACGCGAACCGGTACCCACTTCGCTTGAAAACACTCAGTAGGAGAGAGATTCCATGCCCGACGCCAAGACGATGCCAAAGGTCGAAAAGAGCGAGGCCGAGTGGCGGGCCGAACTGACGCCGATGCAGTATGCCGTGCTGCGCGAGAAGGCGACCGAACGGCCGTTCTCGGGCGAATACGAGCATGAGCAGCGGCCCGGCACCTACGTCTGCGCCGGCTGCGGACAAACGCTGTTCGAATCCGACGCCAAGTTCGATTCCGGCTGCGGCTGGCCGAGCTTTACCCAGCCAGCGGCGGAGAGCCATATCGACGAGGAGCGCGACATCGGCCACGGCATGATCCGCACCGAGGTGCTGTGCTCAAGCTGCAACGGCCATCTCGGCCATGTGTTCGAGGACGGCCCCGCCCCGACCGGATTGCGCTACTGCATCAATTCTGCGGCGCTGAAGCTGCAGCCGAAATAGGCACTTCCGGTTCCATCGCTGGAACCAAAGGCCGGGATATGCTTTTCTCTTCGGGCGGGGCGGCGGATTTCCGTCCGCCGGCCGCCCGTTGGGGAGAGTGCCATGTCGCTCGGAACAATACTCATCATCCTTGTTATCATTTACCTGCTCGGCGGGTTCAGCGGCCGGTTTGGCGGCTATGGCTATGGGATGGGCCATTCCGGAATGGGTATTGGCGGCGTCATTTTGGTCGTGCTGATCGTCCTGCTGCTGCTCGGCAAGCTGTGAGGTCCGCAAGCCATTGTAAATACAGGGCTTATCTTTGAGCCGGTGCCACGAGGTGCGGATTCATCATCCGGCCCGGCAGGAGTTGCATTTCTCGCAAACGAGCCTATATTAAGGTCTGTCCTGAAATGACGTGTGCCGGCGCCCGCTTGATTTGCGCCCGTGCGATCTGTTCGCGATTTCGTTCGCGTTCTCACTAAAAAGATCAGAGGTCCCTGACCATGGCTGCTTTCAGCTACAATACCGCCGCCGAACTTTTCCCCGCCGCGATCCGCAAGAAAAAGCGGGCGGGCTTTGCCTATCGCCGTTTCGACACCGCGGCCGCCGCAGTGCAGTTCGCGATCGAGGAATTGCCGGCGGATTCGCTGAACGGCGCCTATCTGCAGGTCGACGAGGCCCGCTTCGATCAGAGCGGCATCCGCACGCTGTATGAGAGCCAGGATTTTCCGTTGCCGCGCCGTCCCCGTGCCCCCGAGCCCGCGCCTGCCAGCGACAAGGCGGACACCGAGGCCGCGTAACTTCACGCGCCAGGCAATAAGCCCTCGGATAAGGTCCGAGGGCTTGCTTTTTCATATCATGCGCCAGCGCGGCTGCTTGTCCATCCAGCGCCGCAACAGCCGCACGTTGCGCATGTTGGCGCGGAACAGCACGTCGAAGGCGTCGCCCGCGACCGGCACCATTCCGACCACGCCATCGACCGCGACATTGCCGAGCATCCGCGCCGTGACATGCCAGGGCGCGCCGAGCGCGCGCGCCTCGCGCACCAGCCACAGCGCGAACGCGGTCGCAAAGAGATCGCCGATCACGGGGATCAACCGGATGATGCCGTCGATGCCGTAACGGATCTTGGTGCCCGGCAGGATGAAGGCGATATCCAGAAGCTTCGCCAGCGCCTCAAGCCGCGCCAGCCGCTGCTCGCGGGTCAGGTCGCCAAACGGGTTGGCGCTGGAATGGCCGAAATCGAACCGGAAGCGCTGGAACTGCTCGCCCAGGGTTTCGGGGCGGATTTCACGCCCGTCCTGATCGATGATCGGGCCGCGTGGTTTCGGCCGGCGAAAATCTGCGCCGGAGCGTGAACGCGCGTCGCTCGGAAAGAGGATTTCTTCGTTCGACATCGCCATCACATGGGTAACGCATAGGCCGAGCGCAAGTTGCGTCACGCGGTCACGGGATTGTCGATCGCTTCATGCGCCAGCCATGACGAAACCGTCCCGGGGATAAAGCCGACCAGCCCGTAAAGGATGAATTGGATCACGCCGCTGTCCGGTCCGCGCGAGCCGTAGAGGAATTCGGCGGCCGCGAAGGCGATCAGGCCCACGATCAGCATGCGGACAACGGGACCAATTCTTTTTGACGTGAAACAGAATATCATCCACCGCGCCGATCATCAGCGCCGGCAGGAAGCCGAACAGATAGCTGTGCTGCAGCGTCGTTGCGAACACCGCGAGCAGCTTTTCCGCCTCCGACAGGCTCGGCGGGTGGCTCCCGTAGCCGGACATCACGGTCGTCGTCAGCAGCAGCAAGAACCCGCCGAGCAATGGCCCCAGCGCCGCAAAGATCGCATACCGCTTCATCCCGCACCTGGCGCGTTTTGCCCTGAAAAGCAGTTTTCGCTCGTGCAAAAGCTGCGTCAACTTTTCGCGTTGCTTCGAGGCATCTTGATCCGAGAATGCTCCTGCTTTCGGAGGCTAGCGCCTCCACATTCCTTCAAGCAACATTCCTTCAAGCAACATTCCTTCAAGCAAAGGAAAAAGATCCTATTTATGGAGAACAGAAGAGACAATTAGTGATCAAATGAGGAATTAATTACCTATTGATTTCACAATTGACAAATATGAAAAGAAAACATAGTGTAGATCAAATTTGGAGGCTTTAGCTATGGTAGCGAGCGTCCTGCATGCGAGCCCGCCGGAAATAGGCGGCTTTCTTCGTATAGGTCATACCGGCCATCGCAAGCTTGAAGCCTTGTTGGCCGCTGGCGGAAAAAGCGTTGCTCTGGATTTTCAGATAATTGCGACCAATACCCTACTAAGGGACACCGCTAGCAGAGAACTGCTTATCTCGAGTGTTCGCCATCTCCCTGTAGAGAATGTTTGGATTAGAGCGTCAGGATTTGGCGCTACTGCTACTGGCGCTGCGACGCGGTCCTTTATGGAATCGGTTCGCCATTTTCATGAACTACAAAAACCGTTGGTCGCCGATTACACAGGCGGCCTTTCAGGACTCGCCGCAGCAGCTTTTGGAGTTGTTGGCGGAATGAGCCATGGTGTCGGTCAAAAGGAAACATTCAGAGCAAGTGGCTTGAACACACCATCCAAACCTGGTGAACGTAAAGGCTCAACCAAGTGGATTTATGTTCCGGAATTAAATCGTTCTTTTAAACAGGAACAGCTTGGTTCCTTGTTTGGGGTTAGAGGTGCGCGTTCAAGGTTTGGCTGCAACGATTCGAACTGTTGCCCCAACGGTCCGGAGGACATGATCGAAAATCCTCATATCCATTTTATTACGCAACGAAGCCGGCAACTGACTGACCTGTCAAACGTACCCGAACTTCGGCGGGCAGAGCACCTATTGCTTAGGCATCTCGACCCGGCTGTGCGCGCAGCGCGATTGGCATCTCGACTACACCCGGATGATCAAGCGTTAGTAAAAGCCATGTTAGCTTCAAAAAAGCGATTGGTTAATCTGCGGGACGCCTTGGGCGATTTACACGCGACAGATGGTGGCGCGACTCGTTCTTCAATGCCAACGTTCCGAGGCAATTTGAAAAATTTAAATTCGGCAGCGGGCGGTCAAAAAAAATGACAAGTGCGGTTTCCAAGATCATTGAAGATTTGAGAGATCGAGGTGGATTGAAAGGCACCGATGTCGCGAATATCGCGTCGGTGTCTCCCGCCACAGTTTCACGGTGGACCGCTGGCAAGGCACTCCCTCATCCCAAGACACAGCTCGTCATTTCTGATTTGCGATACGTCGTAGATCGGCTTTCAGAGTTCTATACGCCCGATGAGACCCGACTGTGGCTATATTCGAAGCATCGTTTGCTGAATGGCGAACGAGCGATCGATCTCATTAACCAGGGCGGCGCCGACAAGATTCTCGCAGTAATCGAAAGCCTTGACGAAGGAAGCTTCACCTAATGTCGACGGGAGGTCGAGTCCATGAGCGGTCGGTACTCGACGCCTTGGAGAAACTCGACCCCGAGCCCTTCGATTCAGACGTATGGCGCGTAGCCCGTAAGGGCAGGGATCCGTTGAGGGGTTCCTCCGCAAACGGTCGATGGGGAGCGCCGGGAGAGTTGGAAGTTCTTTACACAAGCGAACAGCGCGACGGCGCGTTGACAGAGGTCGGCTTCAGACTTTCTCTCGAACCCGTGTGGCCGAGCCTCATTCAACACCAGATTCATATTTTGGCCGTGAAGACGGAGCGCACGTTGCGCCTCGTCGATATGCGCGAACTTGCGAACCTTGGTGTCGATACTTCACGATACGAAACCTTCGAATATGGTGCAACGCAAGCGATCGCGGCCGCTGCGCACTTTCTCGAATTTGATGGCTTACTGGTGCCAAGCGCACGATTTGCGTGTTCGAATTTGGTGTTATTTACAGACCGTGTTTCCCACACCGGACATCTCCAGCTCGTAAACAGCGAGGACGTCGATTGGCCAGAATGGCGAAGGAAGAATTGCCGAGCCTAGCTGTGGCAGCGATAGATGCTACCATCGCTTAGGCCAAGAAAGAGAAGCCTACTCGCCCCAGGCCGCGAAGGCGTCGTTGAAGGCGCGCTCGCCGGGGGCGCCCTTCTCGATGGCGATGATGGCGCGGCGCTGGTTGACATAGACCAGCGGCACGTCGAACCACGAGCGCTCCTTCAGGAGCTGCAGGTTGCGCGCGCGGTCGGCATCGACGTTTGACAGACCCACCAGGAAGAAGCCGTCGGTGACCTTGACGGCGAGGCCCGCGAGCGGCGTGCCGCGCGCCTGCTCGTTGGACTTCATCAGTATGCCCGGCACGTTGCTGACGCCGCCGCCGGCGAAGTCCGGCGGCAGGATGAAGGTCAGTTCCGCGGTATGGCTCGCCGGCAGCGAGGTGTCGGTGTTGCGGCGGAACGACATCGTCATCTTGAACTTGCGATCCGGGATCTCGTAGATTTAAAAGTTAATAAGTAATTAACTGATTGACGTTCAACGAAAATCCTCCATTTTTGTTGTTTTCTTGTTGTTTTCTTTTTATTTTTTTAAAGAATCTGGCAAAAGCTTTAGAAATTAAAAAAAGGAAATAGAACAAGAATTAAAAGTTTCTCCTCTTATGAGGAGAAAATATTTTTTTTAAATTTAAATAAAAGCGAATAAAAATTCTGAAAATTCTGATTATAACTTTTTTTAATTTATAATTTTTAAAATGCCCTAAAAGTGTTTAAGTTTTATATGTCCTTAAAAAAGAAAAACAAATAAAAATTTATTCCTTTGAAACCATGACCTCGGTGGATTTTATAACTGCAGTTACTTCATCTCCTACTTTGATTTCAAGGTCTTCTACTGATTCTTTAGAGATTATAGCAGTTATTACCCCTGGAGATTCTATTTTAACCTTTACCTTTGCAGTGATTTGTCCTTCTTCAACACTTTCAACCTTTCCTGTAAAACAGTTCCTTGCACTTATTTTCAAAATTATCACCTCACATATGATTTATAATATTTGTAATAGATGTATATATCGTTTGTTATGCCCCCATATACATAACAAAAGACAATTATGGCTTAAATTCGAAATTTTTGTGTTATAAAACCCTAACTATTATTTATCAGTTGAAAAATACCGTCCGATTTTATATTAGCAGCTTCTCCCTCTTTTCTTCAACCCATCCGGTAACAACTTTTTCACCATTTTTTATATCAAATTTAGGTACATACGGCTTTATATCAAGTAGAGGTGTACCATCAACCATGTCCACATGGGATATATGTATCTTTGAGTCTTCAATTTTATCCAGACGAACAACAGACATTCCTATGGAATTAGGGCGTTTAGGAGCTCTTGTTGCAAATACTCCATGTTTTTTACTGTCTAAAAATGGTTTTACCATTAAAGAGTACCCCTTTGAGAGATGAAAATGGTATATGAGGATTATATGTGAGAAACCTTCAAGGTCCTTGAGACCTTCCATATATTCTTTTTTAAAGGTTTATCTCACCTTTAACATCCCCTGCCCCAATCGGCTGTATCGGCATTCCTTCCAACTTCTTTAAAAGGAGATCTTACAACACCTATGTAACTATATTTAACTGATTCCATTGTTGATCCTTTCCAAAATTTAGATTGATAAATATAATTGTAATACATTTTATATGTCTAATTATAACAACGTATAAAATTTTTTCCATAAAACAGTTACATGCACCAGTTTACCTTAATTAAAAATGAATAACTTTGAAATTTTAAAGTTGTAAGTCTTTTAATTCAAATAAATGCAAAACGTAATCATACGACATACATAAATCGACATGTTTATATATACATTTCTATATAGCGATTTTGTGGAGTAAGTTTAATATGAAAAAAGGAGGTTTAATATGAAGGAGGTTTAATATGGATAAAAAGATATTAGTAGCATTAATTATTATAATTATAGCCATTGTTGGAGTAAGTATCTATGCATACAACAGCTACAGCGGTCAATCTTCCCAAAAGACCGTTCTAACCATTTACCATGCAGGCAGCTTATCTTCAGTGATGAACGCGACTGCTAAGGAATTTGAAAAGGAACATCCAAATGTGGAGGTTCATTTACAAGCCTACGGGAGTGTTGACGCCATTAAACAGGTCACAGAACTTAACAAATCCGCAGATATCATCGGATCAGCAGATTATGGTTTAATAGACCAGCGTATGTTCCCTAACTATGCAACATGGAACCTTGAATTTGCAAGAAACGATCTGGTCATAGCTTACACAAATAAAAGTAAGTACAGCGATCAGATCAACAGCCAGAACTGGTACCAGATATTCCAAAAAAGTGATGTTACATACGGTTTCAGTGATCCTAATTCTGATCCAAGTGGATACAGATCAGTTATGATGATTCAGCTTGCAAACTCATACTACAACGACTCAACCATATTCAACAATCTCATAGTTAACCACACAGACATAACATCCGAACAGAATGGCACAGGATGGGTCATAAAATCCCCAACCAACATAAACCCTGATTCTAAAATAATGTCCCGACCTAAAGAAGTTGATCTCATGAGTTCCCTTGAATCCGGCAGTCTGGATTACGTAATAATCTACAAAAACGTTGCAGAACAGCAGAAATCTTCAGGAGTTGAATATGTAAGCTTACCCGGGGAACTAAGTCTTAACGACACTAAATACGAATCTAACTACAGTAAAATAAAGCTCGTCCAGAACTTTGGATCCAACCAGACAAAAACAGTAACATTATCACCGATAGTCTACGGAATAACAGTTGTGAAAAATTCAAAGAACTACGATCTAGCAGTAGAATTTGTACAACTTTTAATAAGCCCACAAGGAACCCAACTGATAAACAGCACCTACCAGACCCCAATAACACCAGCAATAGCCACTGCAAACTCAACAAACATTCCAAGCGTACTACAACAGTACATAACACAGGCAAAATGACTTAAAATGGGATAAACATTTAAAACTGATAAAAGAGTAAATAACTCTTTTATTCCTACTTTTTTTAAATCAAATTAATATGTAGTAGTTACATATTAAACTCAGTCCCACAATCATATCACTGGAAATAACAAGAATTAATGCACTTTATTTTTACAGAGGAATATTTAATATTCTATGAACTAAAATATTAAAAGGTGCCAAAAAATGCGTAAAATAGAATATTCAACTGTTTTCTTTGCACTTATGGGGTCCTTTGCAATACTTTTTATTCTAACACCCATTATAACCATGATAACGTCTGCGGATCCAGGAGCAGTTTTGGCAGACCTTCAAGACAGCGACGTGCTAAACTCCCTATTTGTTAGTGCTTTCTGTGCCCTTGCAGCCACTGTAATAGCATTGCTCATAGGTGTTCCATTGGCTTACATCCTTGCAAGACACGAATTTCACTGGCAAAGTTTTATAGAAGCCGTGGTAGATGTGCCAATTGTTACACCCCACACAGTAGTGGGTATAGCTCTTCTCACAGTTTTTTCACCAGAAGGTATACTAGGAATTCCCTTCGGCAAGCTCGGATTGACATTTGTAGATGCCATGCCAGGCATAATTGTGGCAATGCTATTTGTGAGTTCATCTTTCATGATAAACTCTGCAAGGGAAGGTTTTGAAAGCGTTGACCCCCGAATGGAGAAGGTAGCAAGAACTCTGGGTTCTGGGAGCTTCAGGACCTTTTTCACCATAACAATACCTTTAACCCTTCGAAACATCGTTGTAGGATCAATAATGACATGGGCTAGGGCAGTGAGTGAATTCGGTGCCGTTATCGTAGTTGCATATTACCCCCTCATAGCACCCAGCCTTATCTACAACAGGTTCCTGAACTTCGGTTTAAGTTCATCAAAACCCCTGGCAGTACTGCTGATCCTGATATGTATAACAGTTTTCATAGTTGTCAGAATACTTATAAGTGGATGGAAGTTATATGATAAAAATTGAAAATCTCTCTAAGAACTGGAAAGAATTCGAACTGCATGATATCAATCTAAATGTTGATTAGAGGCGAATACTTCGTCATTCTCAGGCCCATCTGGAGCAGGTAAAACTCTGCTTCTGGAGCTGATTGCAGGGATATGGACAACAGATACAGGCAGGATATACGTCAACAACGTGAACTTCACAAGAACTTCCCCTGAAAAGAGGGGAGTTGGAATCGTTTATCAGGATTACATGCTCTTTCCCCATAAAACGGTTTATGAAAACATTGCATTCGGTTTGAAGTTGAGAAAGTACAGTGCAGAGGATATAGAGAGTAAGGTAAATGAGCTCATGGAACTTCTGGACATTGAAGAGCTTTCAAATCGTTATCCGAGAACGTTGAGTGGTGGTGAAAAACAGAGGGCTGCAATTGCAAGGGCTATAATTATTCAGCCCAACGTTCTGCTACTGGACGAGCCCCTGAGCTCCCTTGATAAACATTCACAAAAGGAAATTATAAGAGAACTCAAACGCATCAACAAAGAGTTTGGTATAACCATTCTACACGTTACCCACAACTTCGATGAGGCCCTTGCACTTGCAGATCGTATTGCAGTAATGAACAACGGCCGTATCTCCCAGATTGGAATTCCCGATGAAATCTTCCGAAAACCTGAAAACAAGTTCGTTGCAGACTTCGTTGGAGTTGAAAACCTGATAAAAGGAATTGCAGAGGAGATTGAAGGTGGAGTTACCCTCATAAAAACAGAATCTCTCAATGTATACTCTGTTACCCAAAAAAAGGGTGAGGTCTATATGAGCATACGCCCAGAGGACATTACCATCTCAATGGAAAAGGTTGAAACCAGCGCAAGAAACATGATCAAAGGTAAAATAAAAGAAGTTGTGGATGGCGGAGCACTGATACACCTTTTAATAGATGCGGGAGAACTTTTTACAGTCTTCATGACCCGAAAATCCTTCAGTGATATGAAAATCAACATTGGAATGGAGGTCTGGATGAACTTTAAGGCCTCAGCAGTACATGTGTTTTAAATTCCTTCATATGTCCTTCTTTTTGTATTTTTTTATTCAATGCACTTTAAATTGGGGGGATCAGAATATTTCTTAATTTAAATGAAATATATAGACCCTCCCATGAAGTGCTTCATTTAATGTTATTTTGTCCCTGATCGAGGCTGTCCCGTAATTATTTTCGACCTGCACAATTTTGCTTAATTTTGAATTTAAAGCTCTATTTGCCATTATTTTTTTACAGATTTGGAATTATTGACAGCCTCGATCCTAAACAAATTTCACCAAATTTTACATATTAGAACTGTTCAACCCGGAAGAACTCAGTATATTGGAAACATCACCATCAGTTAAATTGTAATGGTAAAATTCACTGTAGAATTCCTTGGTAAGGTTTTTAAGATCCATATCCTTGAATTTATCCGGATAAAGTACTTTGGCAGTCCATGGTATGCCAATAATGGTGTTGGCTCCTGGTGGATTTTCAAACCAGTTAAAGGGGGATGTGGTACCAGGTATACTTGCTTGTTTTTCACTGCGTTTATATTTTGCCAGGACTGAGTTGGTGTAGACAGTTCTGGTAGAACTGTGAATCATTGGTAATGATAACATCAGGGTTCCACTGTGAAACCAGGTCCATGGAAACTCCCATACCTCCCTTACTCACCGGGGACTGAACCACATTCACCCCACCACAGATGGTTATAAGCTGAGCCTGTGGAGAACCCGGTGCAAATGTGCTTAGACCATTGGCACCCTTGGCATAGTACACTTTCTTTTTCTCTGATTCAGGAATACTGGAAACAGTGTTTTTAACCTTATCTGAAACTTTATTGTAGAAACTGACCAGTTGGTTGGATTTATTTTCTTCTCCTAGAACTTTTCCCATGAACTGGATGGCAGGCACGATATTGGTGAGATTGTTATCTCCTTCCACATCCACAACCGGAATTTGACCAAATTTCTCCTGAATTTCATTGACTGTTTCCTTATCTCCACCATGACCCACAAATACCACATCCGGATTCTGGGCTATGATTGCATCATAGTTGGCGTTGTGCTTACCTCCCTTCAAGAACAGGAAGGTTTTGGTACTTCAGCAGGCATGTACTGATTTGCAGTCAGTTCGGTTGGAGTTCCATCCAATCATCTTGTCCGGGGCAAGCATGTAAAGGGGCACGGTAACTGAATCCGCCATGGCGTAGGTTTTATTAATTTCAGCAGGTACATGTCACGCTTCTTCCAATCATATCCGTGGTCTTTCCAGTTGAACTAAACCCATGATAACTTATGTAAATTCCAACTACACCAATAATGGCCACAGCTATAATCGCTGTTATTATAATGATTTTTTGATTTTTCATAGTAGTTACACCCTTAATTTATTCCATCCATTGATTAAACTATTTTAATTTATACGATATGACCTAATAAACATGTTGAATTGACAGGAGTTACGAATAATTTTTCAATATATTTTCTATTTTCATTCTATACCTTATCATTCTATACCTCTAATTTTACTTGATATGAAATTAAATTACTTAATATGAAATTAAAACTGTTCAAATTTATACCACATGACTTAATAAACATGTCGAAAAGTGAAGTTTTATGGAATTCCATGTGCAATGGCAATTATTGGTTTAAATTAAATTTAAAATTATTTAACAAGACAAAAACACGAAAAAAATCTAAAATAAGTCTTAAAATATAAAATTCAGTATTTTTCATAATTTTTAATTAAATTAAGAATCCATCACGTTTTTTTGAAGTTCCAATCCTCCATGCAACATACTAAATTTTTATGCATTTTAACCCAATTAAAATAACCTGATATAGACATCCAAAAACCAATAACATATAAAAAAAAAAGTATAAACCCATATATAACTCTAATAAATCCTTAATTACATTATTATACTCTATTTACTGATTAAAACTAAAATAAGCTGCTATTTAATATTACCACTAAAATTATATTAAAATATAATAATAAAATATAATAATAATAAAAGTAAACTTCCCATGTCGAATGTAAAATAATTACATTTCGATAAAATATAAAATAGGAGGAAAGACATGGGAAAATTTAGAAAACCTAGTTTATCTCTAGTTCTTGTTGTTTTTATTTGCCTAGCGGCAACAGTAGGAGCTGTGAGCGCATATACTCAAATATCTACGAATAAAAACGTGAATTTAACAGTGGCAAACGATAATGGTGTTCGATTCCAGGGCCCCAATATCCCGACCAATACTTATAACTTCTTTAGCGCCAGTCAAAGCGCAACAATGGGATTAAACGCATTACACATAGCTTCAAGCAATGATACTTCTGACGTTTACGGAACTGTAAACCAAACCAGTGATGCATCAAGTACGTTTTATTTGACCGATACTGGTGGTCGTGGATGGGACGATGACGGAATATTGATGATTGCAGTAAACGGAACAATACCGGATAACTTCACAGTCCATATAGATTCTGCTGGATATCAATGGACTCCAATACAAACAGGCTATCCAACATACAGTAATGCTAATTACGTTCAAGGAATTAGTGAAACATTCGATACATCTGATTTCACTGGTAACAATGGTTACAGTTCAACATGGAAACCATGCCCTGCCACTAACTATCCACTCTACGAAGGTCAAGATGTGGCCCAAGATACTTCAAATAACAACACATTCCACATTATTTTCGTCGACCTCTACGCTGGAATCATCGGACAAAACACATTATCATCTCAACTTGGGCTGGACAAAGCTGTAATCAATAACGGGGCACTTCAAGTCAACTACACAATCAGCAATCTCCCATCAAATTCCATGGTTGCTTTCGATGATTACGCATACTGCCAGAGCTCAAACCAAGGAAACGGTATCCGATGGACCAACTCAGTGAACAATATAACCGGTCTAAATAATTCACAATCAACATCTGGATGGGATGTTGCAAGCTGGTTCAATTAGAGTCACTAAAAAAGGAATGATGAACTATAATCATTCCTTACTTTTATTTTTTAGAATCAATCCAAATAGAATAATATAACTTCTTTTTCAATTATTTTCTTAAATTGATTAGTCAATAGTTGGATCTAAGGAAATTCCACAAAAAAACGATACGTATAAATATAAACCTCGCATTATTCAATATTATAGATCTTTTATTATTATTTTTTCTTTGGATCTAAAATAAATGAAAGGGAGGTAAAAGATAATTGAAAAACACAAAACAAAATATATTTATTTTCATGATTTTCACAGTATTCTGCATCTCAGCACTAGGAAGTGTAAGCGCAGCAGACACCGGAAACAACACAACAACAAATAACACCACCAATGTAACCGCAAACTTCACCAACCCAGGATTCGAATCCGGAAACCTAACCGGATGGACAGCAGGATCCACAACCACAATAACAACCAACAGCCACAGCGGAACATACGGTGCCCACTTCAACAATATTGCCAACCAAACCGCAGACAACCTAACACAAACCGTTGACCTAACCAACGTAAACAACATAACATTCTGGGGCTACGGAGAAGAGACCGCTGGAACTACGTACTCATTCTACGTGTATATTGACAACAACTTAATAGAATCATTTATCCCAACTTCAGATGCCTGGACACAATACACCATCCCCACATCAGAATACACAGGTTTACACAACGTGACCGTAACCTGGTATGGACAATGCATGTACGGAACAGACGTTGACGACTTCTCAATAAACGCACCCACCGCCAACTTCACAACCAACACCACCAACGGAACCTCACCATTAACAGTACAATTCAACGACACATCCACCGACAAACCCACCAGCTGGCTATGGAACTTCGGAGACGGAACAACCAGCAACCTACAAAACCCTACACACACTTACACCACATCAGGAATCTACACAGTCACACTAACCGTAACAAACGCCGCAGCTAACAACACACTAACACAAACCAACTACATCACCGTTATGGACACCACAATGCCCATCACAGTAGCCAACAACAACACTGGCCCATACAACACCACACTTAACATTATATTGACTACCATAGACCCATACGGTGCAACCACCACCTATTACACCACAGACGGAACAGACCCTCAGACAAGCAGCACACGCACAGAATACACTGGACCCCTCACTATCAGCACAACCACAACATTAAGGTATAGTGCAATCAACTCAAAAAATATCTGGAGTCCAGAATACACACAAACATACACCCTAGACTTCATAGTACCCACAGTAACATCTAATCTGAATAATGGTACCTATAACACCACACAAACAATTACATTAACCACCACAGACTCCAACAGCAAGGACACAACCTACTACACCACAGATGGCACAGACCCCAGAACCAGCAGCACAAGAATAACATACACCGAACCCATAACCATCAATAAAACTACAACACTCCGATACGTAGCAGTAGACCCAGCAGGAAACTGGAGCCCACTATACATACAAAATTACATCATAGGAAATGAAACAATTGAAACTAGTACTAACACTTCTGGTCAATTGAATTACACAGGACCCTCAACCAACACAACATACTGGACATACGCTGTTGGAGATAGTATGACAGATAGTGTAGTTACTGTTAGCTTAAATGGAACAATATATGTTGGGACGTGGAATATAGAGTGTCATGAAGGTGCTTTATATGCATTTAATTCTAATGGAACACTATTATGGAAATATAACACATATGGAGGGATAAGAGGATCCCCAACCATTGGATCAGACGGAACCATATATGTAGGGAGCTATTTTGGCGTTGTATATGCAATAAACCCAGACGGAACACTTAAATGGGAATATAATGCAACAGAATCTGTTATACATTACATCACAAGTCCCCTAGTTATAGGACCAGACGGAACAATATATGTATCTATATGTAATCTATTCCCTGGATTCTACGCATTCAACCCTGACGGAACAGTAAAATGGACCCAACATGCCAAAGGTAGTATTACAATAGATTCCAATGGGATAATATACTGTGGAAGTTCCGCATTTAATGAAGATGGAACCAGCAGCAGCGAAACATTAACAACTTCAACCTCAGAGATAGTAGGATCAGACGGAACAATATACACCATAAATTGGGGAACAATCACTGCAAAGAACCCAAACGGAACAACAAAATGGAATTACACCGTTAATGGTGAAATAGGTAGTTGTCTTATTGGTTCAGATGGAACACTCTACTTCGGAAGTTTAACAGCACTCCAAGGTTATGGTGTTGATACAGCAGGATCCGATCTATATTCATTAAACCCTAACGGAACCGTGAAATGGACATACCATACAGGAGGATCACTGAGTCTGAATATTGCATCAGATGGAACCCTATATGTCATAGGTCGTGCTACCGGTGTACTTTACGCAATCAAGGACATTCCCGTCGCGAACTTCACAACAAACACTACTAACTATACTACATCACAATCCATACAATTTACTGATAACTCTACTAACGCAACCAGCTGGACCTGGAACTTCGGAGACGGAACAACCAGCACCCTACAAAACCCTACACACACCTACACCACACCAGGAACATACACAGTAACGTTAACAGCAAGTAACAATGTAGGTAACAGTACAAAAACAAGTTCCATAACTGTTTTAGATGTTACAGCACCAACAATAACTGTCAACTCAACTGGCGGATTATTCAACACTACACAAAACGTAACATTAACCACCACAGATAACAGCGGAAACAGCACAACTTACTACACCACAGACGGAACAGACCCACAAAACAGTAGCACAAGAAATGTTTACATTAACTCAATCCAGATTAACAACACAACAACACTACGATATACAGCAGTAGATGCAACAGGAAACTGGAGTCCAATTTACACCCAAAACTATACTATAGACACTACAGCACCTACTGTAAAGGTTGTGGATCCTATTAACAGTGCAAGTAACGTGGCTGTGAACAAGATTATAACTGTAACCTTCAACGAACCAATCAAAACAGGCAACGGTTGGATCGAACTTAAAAACAATAAAGGCACAGTAATACCAAGCACATGGTCCATCAACGGTAATGTGCTAACCATAACACCAAGCACTGCCTTGAGTAAGGGAGTTAAGTACACTCTGCTCATCCATACAGGTAGTGTGACTGATCTGGCAGGTAACAATATAGCAGGTTATGTGTCTCGTTTCACAACCAGCACCGATAACATTGCACCTACCGTGAAAACAGTGAATCCAACAAACAACGCCGTGAACGTTGCAGCCAATAAAGTGATCAAAGTCACCTTCAACGAAGCAATCCAAGCTGGTACTGGTTGGATCGAACTTACCAGCAACAATGGCACAGTAATACCAAGCACATGGTCTATAAATGGAAATGTGTTAACTATAACAGCTAACAACACCCTAACCCACGGAGTCAAATACACACTCCTTATCCACACCGGCAGCGTAACAGACCTAGCAGGTAACAACGTGAAAGGCTATGTATCCAGATTCACCGTGGACAGCATTGCACCTACCGTAAAAACAGTAGACCCAACAAACAACGCCGTGAACGTTGCAGCCAATAAAGTGATCAAAGTCACCTTCAACGAAACAATCAAAACAGGTACTGATTGGATCGAACTTACCAACAGCAACGGCACAGTAATACCAAGCACATGGTCTATAAATGGAAATGTGCTAACCATAACACTTACTAATGCTCTAAGTAAAGGAGTTAAATACACTCTACTTATCCATACAGGTAGTGTGACTGATCTGGCAGGTAACAACGTGAAAGGCTATGTGACTCGCTTCACAACATAGTACAACAAAAAAATCTTTTAAACCACTTTATTTTTTTTAAACTTTCTTTTTTTTGAAATGATCTAATTTTTAGGCGACATACGCAGGTGGAGATTTTTATTTTTTAAAAAAAAAACTAGATAAATCAATTAAATTTAATTTCTGCAAAATAAATTGACGTGCTTAAATCCTTTTTCCAATACCAATCACACATTAATCAACGAAACCCACACTAACAATAACACCAACCAACAACCTAACCAAAGCAACCATAAAACTCTTCTCATTTTTTACTATTTTAAAATTAAATAAAATTCTTCTCAAATAACCTAAATTACAATTAAATTGATTTTATAATTCAAAAACTATCCAATTCAACATCATATCATTTAATATTAATTTAAAAAATTCAAAAACTCCATTCAATAGTTCTACACCCTTATGCCGATAGGTTTATATAAACATGTCGTTATATTCCAATTCATGGATCTTATATTACTTTATTTACTGATCCAAAGAAAATGAATACTCAAAAAAAAGGAGGTAAAAAAGGAAAATGAAACCCAAAATAACAATGTTATTAATGGTTATGTTTCTTGCAATCATCTTTAGCGGTGCAGCTTCAGCAACAGATACAGGAAATAACACAACCGATAATACAACATTAAACGCAACCAACGTCACCGGACTTGCAGATACACCAAAATCCACATTACAAGGCAATAACAACCATACCGGCCAATCCAACTACACGGGTCCGCAAACCAATAACAAAATATGGAATTACACTACTAATGGTTTGACAAGTTATTCCAGTCCAGTTATAGGATTCTGATGGAACCATTTATGTCGGAACTACAAAGGGTACATTCTATGCATTCAACCCAGACGGGACAGTGAAATGGACTTACACCACTGGAGGTAGTATACAAGGTTCTGCTACTATTATGGCTGATGGAACCATATACTTCGGATGTGGGGATGGGAAATTGTATGCAATAGTAGATAATGGGACCAGTGCAGTTCTAAAATGGACTTACACCACCGGAGGTCAGATATTACGGTCTTCTCCCACTGTTGGTGCCGATAGAACCATATACATCGGAAGCTACGACGATAAGGTCTATGCAATCAATCCAGATGGAACACTCAAATGGACATATACAACTGGAGGAACTATAGCATGCACTGCTGCTATTGGAGCTGATGGAACCATATACATCGGAAGCTATGACAGCACCTTGTATGCTTTGATTGACAATGGAAATAACGCAACCCTAAAATGGAGTTATACAGGTATTGCAGGTTATGCAACAAGCTCTGTTTCTATTGGGGCGGATGGAACTATATATGCCGTTATTAACGGTCTCTACGCTTTAATCGACAATGGAAATAACGCAACCCTAAAATGGTCATACACCCCCGGGGCTATACAAGGTATAGCTATTAGTAAAAATGGAACCATATACTTCGGGTATGGTACCACTTTCTGTGCAATAACAGATAACGGCATTAATAATTACACAGCAACAAAGTTTGGTGGTAGTGGTGCGATAACCTTAATTTCTCCGACCATTGGAGCTGATGGAACCATATACGTTGGCAGGTATAATGGTATCCTCCAGGCATATAATTCTGACGGAACCCAAAAATGGGCAATAACCATAAGCGGAGGTAAAATGTCAAGTACTGCTGCTATTGGGTCTGACGGAACACTCTACATTGGAATTGATTACTTCACTACTCGTGGTGGTCTCTACGCCTTTAAGGATCTTCCTGTGGCAAATTTCACAGTGAGCAACATCAACGGCACTACATCAAATGCAATACAGTTCACTGATAATTCCACGAGATATCCATCTTCATGGCTATGGGACTTTGGTGATGGAACAAACAGTACTGAGGAGAACCCAACACACACGTACACTAAATCTGGAACTTACACTGTTACATTAACAGTGACCAACAGTGCTGGAAGTTCTACTGAAACAATGACTGATTACATTACAATTACAGATACTACAGCCCCAGTACCTTCAGCAGACTTACCCAGTGGTTCATATAATACAACTCAAACAGTTAATCTGAATGCAACCGATAATGAGGATTCCAACCCTCAAATATATTACACCACAGACGGCACAGACCCACAAACCAGCAGCACAAGAACCTCATACACAGGATCAATAACAATCACGAACACAACAACACTAAAATACGCAGCAATAGATGCGGCAGGAAACTGGGCAACAACACAAACACAAATCTACACCATAGATACTGTTATTCCTACTGTGAAGGTTGTGGATCCTATTAACAGCGCAAGTAACGTAGCTGTGAACAAAGTCATCACCGTTACCTTCAGTGAACCAATCAAAGTATGTACTGGTTGGATCGAACTTAAAAACAATAACGGCACAACCATACCCATTACATGGTCAATCAACGGGAATGTGCTAACCATAAACGCTAACAGCACCCTAAATCACGGTGTTAAGTACACTCTACTTATCCATACAGGCAGTGTAACAGATCTGCAGGTAACAACATAGCAGGTTATGTGTCTCGCTTCACAACCAGCACCGATACCATTGCACTTACCGTGAAAACAGTAGACCCAACAAACAACGCCGTGAACGTTGCAGCAGACAAAGTAATCAAAGTCACCTTCAACGGAGCAATCAAAACAGGTACTGATCGGATTCGAACTCACGACAACAACAATGGCAGAGCAAATACGACTACAGCACCCATAAATGGGAATGCGCGCAACTGTAACAGCGAACAACACCTTAACCCACGGGAGTTGAAGACACACTACTGTGATCCACACAGGCAGCATAACAGACCTAGCAGGGTAACAATGTAAAGGCAGGATGTACCCGTGCTTCACCGTGGACAGCATTGCACCTACCATAAAAACAGTAGTACTCAACAAACAACGCCGCTAAACGTTGCAGCAGACAAAGTAATCAAAGTCACCTTCAACGAAGAAATCAAAACAGGTACTGGCGGGATTGAACTTACAAACAACAACGGCACAGTAATACTAACGCACATACTCATAAATGGGAATGTGCTAACTGTAACAGCTGAACAATACCGGACCTATGGATCAAATACACACTACTTATCGACACAGGGAGTGTAACTGACCTAGCTGGTAACAACGTAGAAGGCTATGTAACCTGCTTCACCGTGGACAGCATTGCACCTACCATAAAAACAGTAGACCTCAAACAACGCCATAAACATCACAGCCGACAAAGTAATCAAAGTCACCTTCAACGAAACAATCAAAACAGGTACTGGCTGATTGAACTTACCAACAACAACGGCACAATAATACCAACCACATGGTCGATCAACGGCAATGTGATAACCATAACACCTACTAATGCTCGAAGTAAAAGGAGATCAAATACACACTCCTTATCCATACAGGCAGTGTAACTGACCTAGGAGGTAACAACGTAAAAGGCTATGTGACTCGATTCACAACAATAACAGCATAAATCCTTTTTCTTTTCTTTTTTTTAGAAATGATTTATTTCTATGCCACGTGACAGTCAGCGCCCTCACCTATGACTACAACTCTGACTACAACTCAAAAATTATTTTTTTAAAATTTAATAAAATCATTTTAAAACAATTTTAACTCCTTAACCTTGTAAAATAAGTTTGAATACATGTAAATCCATTTTTCCAAACCTGAACACTAAATAAACTTATTACTTGAATTTAATATATATAACCTTTAAAGGCTTAAAATCTTTTTATTCTAATTATTTTAGAAAATATGATAAAATAGAATTAATCTAACTTCTTTTTAAATTATTTCTTCAATTTTTAAGAATAAAATCATAATCGAACATCATACATCATCCTTCAAAACGATACGTAGTAAATATATACTCGCATAATCCCAAATATGGATTCTATTACGTTGTTATGATCCCGAATAAACAATTAAAAGGAGGAAAAAATGAAAAAACATACAATATTTTTAGCACTGACATGTGCTATGATAATAACCTTATGTGGAAGCGTATCAGCGGCCAATGACACCAATCAAACTGTAATTTCTTCAGCTAACAATGTGAATCTTACAGTGGCAAACGACAACGGCGTCCATGTTGATCGACTATCCCACATGCACCAACGAGAACAATACTTACAATTACTTCAACCCAAGCCAAAGTGCTACTCAAGGATTAAACGCACTTCACATAACTACTAACACAAATAACTCAGCTGGGAGTGTTGTATTTACAAATGAAACATCTGGAACATTCTATTTGAGCGATACAGGAGGTCGATGATGGGACGACAATGGAATACTAATGTTAGCAGTTAACGGAACAATATCTGACAACTTCAAAATTACCATAATTGCCAGTGGATACCAATGGACACCAGTACCCACAGGAAGCTATCCCCATACAATGACATTATCTATTACCCTGTAGCCTTAAATGAAACTTTTAACAAAAGCGATTTCATTTACGGGCCAGAAACATGGAGACCCTGCGCTGGAACAGCTAACTATTACCCTATCTTTGATAGCCAGGACATGACAAACACCACCAACACATTGGCATCATGTTTATCGATCTCGACGCAGGTATTCTCGGATCTGGCACATTAGGCCAGACGAGTTTCTCTGGACAAACCGTCAATGACAGCGGTATGATCAAAGTCCAGTACTTTATTAGTGGTTTGTCATCTGGACAGCTAGCGGCTTTCGACGCATATGCATACACCGTGAGTTCCAACCAAGGCCAGGGAATACGATGGACCAACCGTTTAAGTGACAGCGGATCATCAGGATATGCAGTAAACGGTGTTACCACAACACCAGTAGCTAGTTTCACAGCGGATACTACCACAGGTAGTGCACCTTTAACTGTGCAGTTCACCGACACCTCAAGCAACAACCCCACCACATGGAGTTGGGACTTTAACAACAATGGTGTAATTGACAGCAATGTGCAAAACCCAACCTGGACCTACAACAATCAAGGAAACTACACTGTAACTTTAACTGCTGGTAACAGCATTGCTAACAATACTTTAACCAAGACTGATTACATTACCGTGAACTGGCCTGCTACTGTGGCTAATTTCACCACTAACACCACCAGCGGAGCATATCCCTTAACGGTGCAGTTCACAGACACATCCACAGGCAATATCACCAGTTGGAATTGGGATTTCAACAATGATGGAGTGATTGACAGCACGGAACAAAATCCAAGTTACACCTTCAACACCCCTGGAAACTACACCATCATTCTGACAGTTTCAGGACCATACAATAACAATACAATAACACAAAACGATTACATCACAGTATTTAACAGCACACCGCCAACGGTAACAGCAACACCAGATGAAGGCATCTTTAATGGTACCCAAAATGTGACACTCACCAGTGACCAAGCAGGTAGTGTATATTACACCATTGATGGAAGCAACCCCACTGACAGCACCAACAGCAACAGAATTCCATACACAGTACCCATCCAAGTCTACAACACAACTGTGCTTCAGTTTGCTGCAGTGAACTCGAATGGAGTTTGGAGCCAGAAATACTCCAAGAACTATACCATAGACACATCCACACCTAATGTGACAGCAAATCCCGAAGGCGGCTTGTACAACACTACTCAAAGTGTTGTTTTAAATGGCACAGATACCACTACGAACACCACAGTCTACTACACCACAGATGGCACTGACCCACAAACTAGCAGCACAAGAAATGTTTACACTGCACCCGTAACAGTGAACAGTGCTACTACGCTTCGTTACATTGCAGTTGACATGGCCAGTAACTGGAGCCCAGAATACAGCCAAACTTACATCATAGACACGGTTGCACCAACAGCAAGTACTAATTTGACTGGCGGAGCATACAATACTACTCAGATTATTTCTTTAACCAGTGACGACCTTACAGCAACTATCTACTACGCTAACGACACTACAAACCCACAGACAAGCAGCACAAGAATACAGTACACAGGACCCATCACACTCAGTAAAACAACGACTCTTAGATTTGCAGCAGTTGACCCAGCAGGAAACTGGAGCCCACTATACGTGCAAAATTATGTAATTGGAAATGGTACAGGAATTGGAGGACTTGCAGACACGCCATGGGCTAAATCTAGCGGTAATATCAACAACACGGGATTATCCAACTACACTGGTCCTGGGACTAATAATGGGTTATGGACCTATACCACTGGAAACTACATATATTATGTCACTCCAACCATTGGCTCTGATGGAACCATCTACGTGGGAAGCTATGATGGTAAGCTTTATGCTTTAAATCCTGATGGAACTCTTAAATGGAATTACACCACCGGAGGATACATTTATGGTTCAACAACCATTGGCTCTGATGGAACCATCTACGTGGGAAGCTATGATGGTAAGCTTTATGCTTTGAATGTTGATGGTACTCTTAGATGGAATTACACCACTGGGGGTCGAATTTGTGGTTCAGCAACCATTGGCTCTGATGGAACCATCTACGTGGGAAGCTTTGATAAGAAACTCTACGCATTAAATCCTGATGGAACTCTTAAATGGAGTTACACCACCGGAGGATACATTTACAGTTATGGTGGAAGTCCTGCTATTGGTTCTGATGGAACCATCTACATGGGAAGCTACGATAAGAAACTCTACGCATTAAATCCTGATGGAACTCTTAAATGGAATTACACCACCGGAGGATATATCTATGGTCCACCATCAATCGGATCAGATGGAACCATCTTCATTGGAAGCTACGATGGTAAGCTTTATGCTTTAAATCCTGATGGAACTCTTAAATGGAATTACACCACCGGGGGTCGAATTTATGCTTCACCATCTATTGGTTCTGATGGAACCATCTACATGGGAAGCTTTGATAAGAAACTCTACGCATTAAATCCTGATGGAACTCTTAAATGGAGTTACACCACCGGAGGATATATCTATGGTTCAGCAACCATTGGCTCTGATGGAACCATCTACATGGGAAGCTACGATAAGAAACTCTACGCATTAAATCCTGATGGAACTCTTAAATGGAGTTACACCACCGGAGGATATATCTATGGTTCTCCTGCGATTGGTGCAGATGGATCTATATACTTCGGAAGCTACGATAAAAAAATATACTTCATAAAGGATCCTGCAAATATCACAGTAAATACTAGTTTAACTAGTGGAACCTATAACAACACTCAGACAGTGACTTTAACCTGCGATGACCCTACATCAACCATTTACTACACCAACAACACCACAGACCCAAGACTAAGCATTACTAGGATACAATACACTGGACCAATCACCCTAAACACCACAACAACACTTAGATATGCAGCATTAGATGCAAGTGGGAATTGGAGCATACTGTATATACAGAACTATCTTATAGGAAATGGTACTGGAAATGAAGGACTTGCAAATTCAGCATGGCCAAAATATTTGGAAAACAATGGAGACACAGGGTTATCCAGTTACATAGGCCCACAGACCAATAATATAATTTGGACCTACACCACTGGAGGAACCATATATTTTGCCAGCCCTACAATTGGTTCTGATGGAACAATATACATCGGAAGCAGTGACGGTAACCTGTATGCATTAAACTCTGATGGTACTCTTAAATGGAATTACACCACCGGAAACGGTATATGGGATGCACCAACTATAGGATCTGACGGAACGATATACTTCGGAAACGCAAATGATATTATGTATGCGTTGAACTCTGATGGTACTCTTAAATGGAATTATACCTCTGGAGGGCTTATTTGGGGTTCGCCAGCGATTGGAGCTGATGGTACTATCTACTTTGGAACCTACTCAGACTATAAGTTGTATGCTTTGAACTCTGATGGAACTCTTAAATGGACCTACACCACAGGAAGTTACATACGAGGGTCACCTACAATCGGCGCGGACGGTACTATTTACTTTGGAAGTGCTGACAATTTTGTTTATGCTTTAAACCCTGATGGAACACTCAAATGGAGTTATAACACTGGGAGCTGGGTTTGGAGCTCACCAGTTATAGGATTAATGGAATATTGTATTTAGGGAATGGTAACGGTATAATATTCGCATTAAATCTAGATGGTACTCTTAAATGGAGTTACAATACTGGAGGAAATATTTATGGTATTTTTGGTTCCGTAACATTTGGACCTGACGGAACTCTATACGTTGGAAGCCAGGATGGTAACTTGTATGCTTTGAATTCGGATGGTACTCTTAAATGGAGTTACAACACTGGAAAAGTCATTTATGGTTCATCAGCTGTTGGAAATGATGGTACAGTATATATAGGAAGTTATAATGGTAATGTGTATGCTTTGAGCTCTGATGGAACTCTTAAATGGAGTTACAATACTGGAAACAGTATAGACGGTTCATTAGCAATTGGAGCTAATGGTAGTCTCTACATCGGAAGTTATACTGGTAATTTGTACGCATTTAAGGATATTCCTGTTGCAAATTTCACAGCAAACACCACTAATGGTACTACATCACAGGCAATACAATTCACTGACAATTCTACTGGAATCCCATCTTCATGGGCATGGGAATTCGGTGACGATGCAACCAGTACTGAACAGAACCCAACACATGAATACACTAAATCTGGAACTTACACCATTACATTGACAGTAACCAACACAGCTGGAAGTTCTACTGAAACAATGACTAATTACATTACCATTACGGACACCACAGCTCCAATGCCTTCATCAGACCTACCTGGTGGTTTGTACAATACAAATCAAACAGTTAACCTGAATGCAACCGATAATGAGGATTCAAACCCTCAAATATATTACACCACAGACGGCACAGACCCCAACAACAACAGCACAGTTTATACGGGCCCAATCACCATCACGAACACAACAACACTCAAATACACAGCAGTAGATGCAGCAGGGAACTGGGCACAAACACAAACACAAACTTACACCATAGATACCGTTGTTCCTACTGTAAAGGTTGTGGATCCTATTAACAGCGCAAGTAATGTGGCTGTGAACAAGGTTATAACTGTAACCTTCAGTGAACCTATCAAAGCAGGTAATGATTGGATCGAGCTTAAAAACAATAACGGCACATCCATACCCATTAACTGGTCTATAAATGGTAATATGTTAACCATAAAAACTAACAGCACCCTAACCCATGGAATTAAGTACACTTTACTTATCCATACGGGTAGCGTGACTGATCTAGTAGGTAACAACGTAGCAGGTTATGTGTCTCGTTTCACAACCAGCACTGATAACATTGCACCTACCGTGAAAACAGTGGACCCAACAAACAACGCCATAAACATCGCAGCCGACAAAGCAATCAAAGTCACATTCAACGAAGCAATCAAAGCCGGTACTGGTTGGATCGAGCTTACCAACAGCAATGGAACATTAATACCAAGTACATGGTCTATCAACGGTAATGTATTGACTGTAACAGCTAACAGTACCCTAACTCACGGAGTTAAATACACCCTCCTTATCCATACAGGCAGTGTAACAGATACAGCAGGTAACAACGTAAAAGGCTATGTAACCCGCTTCACAGTGGACAACATTGCACCTACCGTGAAAACAGTAGACCCAACAAACAACGCTGCAAACGTTGCAGCAGATAAAGCGATCAAAATTACTTTCAGCGAATCAATAAAAGCAGGAACCAGATGGATAGAACTCAAAGACAACAACGGAACAGTGATACCTATCACCTGGTCTGTCAGTGGTAATGTGTTAACCATAAAAGCTAACAGCACCCTAACCCATGGAATTAAGTACACTTTACTTATCCATACAGGCAGTGTGACTGATCTGGCAGGTAACAACGTGGCGGGCTATGTAACCCGCTTCACAGTGGACAACATTGCACCTACTGTGAAAACAGTAGACCCAACAAACAACGCCATAAACATCGCAGCCGACAAAGCAATCAAAGTCACATTCAACGAAACAATCAAAACAAGCAACAACTCAATAGAACTCGTAACCCCTAATGGAACTGCAATACCAGTCAAATGGTCTGTCAATGGAAGTGTGTTAACAATAACACCAAACAGCACCCTGAGTAAAGGAGTTAAGTACACTTTACTTGTTCATACAGGCAGTGTGACTGATCTGGCAGGTAACAACGTGGCGGGCTATGTGACTCGATTCACAACATAGTACAGCAAAAAAATCTTTTAAACCACTTTATTTTTTTTAAACTTTTTTTTAGAAATGATTTATTTCTAGGCGACGTAACAGTCAGCGACCCCCACCTATAACTACAACTCAAAAATTATTTTTTTAAAATTTAATAAAATCATTTTAAAACTAATTTTAACTCCTTAACCCTAAAATAAGTTGAATACACGTAAATCCATTTTTCCAAACCTGAACACTAAATAAACTTATTATTACTTGAATTTAATATATATAACCTTTAAAGGCTTAAAATCTCTTTATTTTAATTATTTTAGAAAATGTAATAAAATAGAATTAATCTAACTTCTTTTTAAATTATTTCTTCAATTTTTAAGAATAAAATCATAATCGAACATCATACATCATCCTTCAAAACGATACGTATAAATATATACATCGTATATCCCAATTATGGATCTTATTACATTGTTATGATCCACGAATAAACAATTAAAAGGAGGAAAAAATGAAGAAACATACAATATTTTTAGCACTGACATGTGCTATGATACTAACCCTATGTGGAAGCGTATCAGCAGCTGATCCGCCTGTAGCGGATTTCACTGCCAACGTTACTAACGGTACAACCCCGCTAAGCGTTCAGTTCACTGATACGTCCACCAACAATCCCACTTCGTGGGCCTGGGACTTCGACAACGACGGGATCATCGACAGCAACAGCCAGAACTCTACCCATACTTATAACACGCCAGGAAATTACACAGTCAAACTAACCGCAAGCAATGAAGCCGGTAACACAACTCAAACAAAAAACAACTATATCAACGTCGCCAATCCGCTCTCAAGCAATCGACACATCTTTATCAATGTTTCAAATGATAACGGTGTCAACTACAACGTAGACGGTGCAGCCTACAGCGGCCCAAACGACACTTACTACATCAAAGCTGATGGAGGGGGAATGAACCAGCTTCACATCACCACTGACACGAGTAATGCTGGCGGTCAGGTGACTGCACTCACCTCCACGAACAGTAATATCTCAGGAGTGTTTTACATTACCACGACGGGCGGTCGAGGGTATAATGATGATATTATTCTTCTGTTATCTATGAAAGGCCCGATTCCTGATGATTTCTCCATGACAATCATCTCAAGCGGTTACAACTGGACATTCACAGGAAACTACCCTACCAGTTACAATTACGTCACGGGTGCAGTGAACGAAACCTTTACAAAAGCAGACTTTTTATACGGCCCTCAGACTGCGAAACCAGGCCCCGGAACTATTGGAGTCTGGAGTTTGCCACTATACACGGGTCAAGACATTAATAATCCCTCAACTGCAGAGTATCTGATGTTCATCGACCTCTACGCAGGGAACCTGAATTCTGCTCCAATAGATAATGGCCAAGTTAAGATTGAATACAGTTTTAACCATTTGAACTCGATTGCAGCATTCAACGCCTATGCTTGGTGTGGTGCATCAAACCAAGGGGGAGGAATTAGCTGGACTAATAGTGCTTCAAGTGGATATTCCATAACTTATATTCCACCAGTTGCGGACTTCACAGCCACACCTACAAACGGTAGAACACCACTCACTGTACAGTTCACAGACGCATCCACTGGCCCTATAACTAGCTGGGCTTGGGATTTTGATAACGATGGAACCATTGACAGTACTGAACAGAACCCAACATACACATACAGTAAACCAGGTATCTACACTGTAAAACTCACAGTAACATCACCTTATGATAGTGATAGTGAAGTTAAAACCAGTTTCATTACCATTACTCCAGTAACCAACACCAGAACCAACAAAACCTATGGCAGCATCCAATCTGCAATAGATGACACAGAAACTCTAAACGGTGATACAATTCTCGTTGGTAGTGGACCATACAACGAAGACTACACTGAAAACGTGAATGTCACTAAACAATTAACAATAGCTACACAAGGAAAAGTAACTGTTACAGCGTTAGATGCAAACAGTCCTGTTTTCAGAATAACCCTAAATGGAACTAATTCCATAATAAGTGGTTTTACTATAACTGGGACAACTAACTCAAGTGGTATCTGTATAGATCCATTCGTTAATGCCACCATAATAGGAAACAACATTACAGGTAACCTCAACGGGATTTTTGTAGGAGATGGTAATGCAACCATCACTGGAAACAACATCACAAATAACAGTAAAAATGGTGTTTTCATAGGAAATGGTAATGCAAACATCACGAAAAACAACATTACAAGCAACCTCAACGGTGTCTATATCGAAGATAGCAACAACACCACAGTAGCAGCCAGAAACAACATCACGGAAAACAACATCACAAATAACAGTAACAACGGAATTTACGCAGGAAACGGATCTCCAACCATCCAGTACAACAGAATATGTAATAATGGAGCATATGGATTGGAATATACTGCAAAAGGAGAAAACACAGCAAACGTCACATACAATTGGTGGGGAACCAACACACCCACATACGTGAACGGTACAACTGCACCAGGAAAAACAGACATTTATGATGCACATGATAATTCTCATGTGAATTATAACCCATGGATAGTTCTTACAGTAAACGCTACACCGACATTACTCAAAACAGGGGTAAATTCAGTTGTCACAGCAGATTTAACACATGATAACAATGGAAATGAAATTACTGGCGGTCAAATACCTGATGGCGCATCTGTAGTCTTTGCATATACATTAGGAACAGTCACTCCTGTAAATACTACACTTTCAAATAACACTGCAAACGTTACAGTGAAAGGAGGTAGCAAATCAGGAACTGCAGATGTAACTGCAACTGTAGATGGATACACAGAAGGTACTCCAATCACAGTTGATACAATAGCACCAATTGTAAGCGCTGATGTTTTAGGCGGAACTTACAACAGTACACAAACCGTGACAATAACCACCAACGATCCTACAAGTACAATCTACTATACAATTAACGGGAAAACCCCTACAACAAGCAGTACTCTTTATGAGGGCCCAATTACCATAAACAGCACTGCTTCACTTAAATATGCAGCAATTGACCCTGCAGGAAACTGGAGCCCTGTCGGCACACAAAATTACCTTATTGGAACAACTCCAATTGCTGACACTGAATGGCCTAAATTCCAAGGTGATACCAACAACACAGGCCAATCTGACTATATCGGCCCACAGACAAACAGCACTAAATGGACCTTCACTACTAGCGGTAACATACAATATTCTGCTCCAGTTATAGGAGCTGACGGAACAATATACATTGGAAACAGTAGAGGAGTTTTCTATGCACTCAATCCAGATGGAACACTAAAATGGAGTTATTCTTCAGTAACTAGAGTCTATGACTCAGCCGTTATTGGAGGAGATGGAACCATCTACTTCTGCGGCCAAAATGCAGTTTATGCACTGAACCCAAATGGAACATTAAAATGGAATTATTACCCAGGTCAAACCCTATATGGTTCACCTACCATAGGATCAGACGGAACAATATACATTGGATGTTATAACGGAAACTATTGCAATAAACCCAGACGGAACCCCCAAATGGACATACACAACTGGAAACTATATATACTACGGCTGTCCTGTTATTGGGGCTGATGGAACCATATACATCGGAAGCTATGACAGGAAATTGTATGCAATAAACCCAGACGGAACCCTAAAATGGAGTTACACAACCGATAGCAACATAATGGGTTCACCAGCCATAGGGACTGACGGGACAATATACATCGGAAGCAACGACAAAAACGTATATGCAATAAACCCAGACGGAACCCTAAAATGGACATATACCACCAATGGTAATAATATATGGCTCACCAGCCATAGGATCAGACGGAACAATATACATCGGAAGCAACGACAAAAACGTATATGCAATAAACCCAGACGGAACCCTAAAATGGAAATATACCACTGGTAACTACATATATGGCTCACCAGCCATAGGATCAGACGGAACAATATACATCGGAAGCAACGACAAAAACGTATATGCAATAAACCCAGACGGGACCCTAAAATGGAAATATACCACTGGTAACTACATATATGGCTCACCAGCCATAGGATCAGACGGAACCCTTTACATTGGAAGTTATGATTATAAATTATACGCTTTCAAGGATCCAGATGCTGATCTTAACACCACAGTTACTGTGGATAATGAGACACACAACATAGGAGACAACTTGAATATAACTTTCAACGTGAGCAACAACGGACCCGGCACTGCATTCAAAACCATTCTAACTTACACATTACCTGGATGGCTCAAATATATCGATGCAAGTGCAAATATGGGTACTGTAAGTTATAACGCTACAACCAGAGTGATTACATGGAATATAGGTGACTTTAAAGTGGTAGATGCTGCTACAATGAACCTATTAACTCAAGTAATAACAAGCGGAACTTACAGCATAACTCCTAACTTAACAACTATAACCAGCGACCCTAACCTTGTAGCTAACACCGGTTCTGTAAGTGTCACAGTCTTAGGAAATGTGGTTAATACTCGCACAGGCACAGTATACAATAATATTCAGGAAGCCATTGACGATGTGAACACCACAAACGGCGATACCATCAACGTTGGTATTGGAACTTACACCGAGAATGTGACTGTTAATAAGCAGTTAATATTAAATGCTCTTGGTTTAGTGACCGTTACGCCTTTGAATGTGAACAATCCAGTCTTCAGCATACTTGCTACTGGAAATAATTCAGTTATCAACGGTTTTACCATAACTGGAGCAATCAACTCATACGGTATTTATATAGCTCCACTTGTTAACTCCACCATCACAGGAAACACCGTCACTGAAAATGGACTTGATGGTATTTTTATAGATGGAAACACCAGCACCGTCGACATGATACTGAACACCATTACAGGAAACATAATCACGAAAAATGAAAGAGACGGAATCCGTGTACAATCCGGAAGTCCAACCATAAACTCCAACGAGATATACGGCAACGAAAGAGACGGAATCCGTGTACAATCCGGAAGTCCAACCATAAACTCCAACGATATATGCAGCAACGAAAGAGACGGAATCGTGTACAATCCGGAAGTCCAAGTATTCATTTCAACAGAATATATAACAACGGATTATACGGCCTACATGATGCATCAAATACACAGAACACTACAAATGCCACATACAACTGGTGGGGAACCAACAATCCAACTTACGTAATGAGCATCATCATACCAGGAAAAACAGACATATACGACGCACATAAGATTTCTCATGTGACTTACAACCCATGGATAGTACTTACAGTAAACGCAACGCCAGACTTACTCAAAGCAGGATCTAATTCAACCATTACAGCAGCAGATTTAACACAGGATAGTAATGGAAACCCAATTACGGGTCAGGTACCAGACGGTATACCTGTAAGCTTTAGTTCTGATTCAGGAACAATCAATCCAGAAAACACAACATCAAACGGTACATTTAACCTCAACATTAACTGCAGGTAATGTATCCGGCACTACAAATGCAACTGTAACAGTAGATGCCTGCACTGTAAGTGTTCCTGTCAAAATTCGCACAGTAGCACCAACCGTAAGCAACAATCTACCTGGAGGAACCTACAACACCACACAAAATGTAACATTAACCCCCAATGAATCAAGCACCATCTATTACACTACAAACGGAACAAATCCAACAACCAGCAGTACAATATACAAATATCCAATCGCAATAAACGCTACCACGACCCTCAGATACGCTGCAGATTTGGACCTTGCAGGAAACTGGAGCCCAATCTACCTACAAAACTATATCATCGGGACAGGTGGACTTGCAGACACCCCATGGCCAGATTTCCAGGGAAATAACAACAATACAGGTCAATCTAACTATATTGGACCACAGACCAACACCACAGCATGGAATTACACCTTGAGTGGAAGGAGTGTTCAGCTACGGCTCTCCATCTATTGGAGCCGATGGAACAATATACGTCGGAGATAGGGTACGGTGATTTCTACGCAATTAACCCTGATGGAACACTCAAATGGACATACACAACCCCTAACGCAAAAAGTATAGGAGGTTCTCCTGTCATTGGAAATGATGGAACAATCTACTTCACTAGCAGTAACCTGATCTATGCATTAAACTCCGATGGTACACAGAAATGGAATTACACCATGGGAAGTAGTACATCTGCTTCTCCTACAATTGGAGCTGACGGAACCGTCTATATCGGAAGCAGTGACAACAATTTGTATGCTATAAATCCTGACGAACACTAAAATGGACCTACACCGTTGAAAGCGGAACATACAACAGTGGACTACAATATTCCACTCCAGCTATCGGAACTGACGGACCATATACATCGCATCGGAAAACGGTAAAATCTATGCGATCAATCCTGACGGAACACTAAAATGGAAATACAAAGCAACATCAGGTTACATACGTTCTTCTCCAAGTATTGGGGCTGACGGAACCATTTACTTTACAATAGATAGTAATCTATTTGCATTGAACCCAGACGGAACATTAAAATGGAAATACACAGGCAGCGGATCTTCATGGAGTACTCCAGCTATTGGAACTGATGGAACCATCTACTTTACTATGGGAAAAAATATCTATGCAGTAAACTCCGATGGAACCTTAAAATGGAATTATGAAAACACTTGGAATTATTATAGTTCACCAGCTACTGGAGCCGATGGAACCATTTACATTGCAACAGAAGGTAGAATATTTGCATTAAACCCGGATGGAACATTAAAATGGAGCCTCACCGGATCTGCATATGCATCCGCCCTAGGATCTAATGTTCTCTACATCGCAGGTCAGGATGGTATTCTCTATGCAATTAAGGATCCAGTTCCTGTTGCAAACTTCACAGCCACATTTACAAACGGTGCAACACCATTAACTGTTCAATTCAATGACACGTCTTCTTACGCCGCAACATGGGCGTGGGATTTCGACAACGATGGAACTGTGGATAGTACAGAGCAAACCCCGACATACACTTACAGCAACGCGGGCACTTACACCGTTAAACTAACCGTAACTAATGCGGCTGGCAGTGTTGAAGAAGTAAAAACAGGTTACATCACCGCCGTTAAAGACATTACTGCACCAGTACCTACATCAGACTTAGCAAGTGGTTCTTACAATACCGATCAAACTGTTAATTTAAGTGCAGTTGATGATCTAGATTCTAACCCAAAAATCTATTACACTCTCGACGGCAGTGACCCAACCACAAACAGTACACTTTACACAGAACCAATAAACCTTAACAGCGAAGGAACTACTACCTTGAAGTTCATTGCAGTCGATGCTAGTGGAAACATTTCAAATGTAACTGAAAGAACTTACACAATCGACAAAACAATACCAACAGTAACAGCAAATCTTGTAAGCGGAACATTTAATGTCGCTCAGAATGTTACATTAACAACCATGGACATAAATTCGACAAAAACTTATTACACCACAGATAACAGTGATCCAACATCAAGCAGTACAAGAATCGAATATACTACCCCAATTATTGTAAACGTTACAACAACGCTCAAATTTGCTGCAGTTGATACTGCAGGTAACTGGAGCCCAGTTTACAATGAAACATATACTGTAGTAGACATTACAGCACCAATACCTTCATCAGACTTGCCAAGTGGACTATACACTACTAATCAGATAGTTAATTTAAGCGCAGTCGATGAGCTGGATCTTTATCCTAAACTATACTACACATTGAACGACAGTGATCCAACAACAAGCAGTACACTTTACACAGAACCAATAAACCTTAACAGTGAAGGAACTACCATTTTGAAGTTTATAGCAGTCGATGCTACTGGAAATCTTTCAAACGTGGTTACAAGAAATTATACTATAGATAAAACAGTGCCAACAGTTAGTACGGTTGATCCAATGAATAGCGTTGCAGCTGATAAAGCGATTAAAATCACTTTCAGCGAATCAATAAAAACAGGAACCGGATGGATAGAACTCCAAAACAGCAACGGAACAATAATACCAATCACCACAATCAATCAACGGCAATATGTTAACAATAACACCAACCAACAACCTAACCAAAGGAACCAAATACACACTACTCATACACACAGGAAGCGTAACAGACATATCCGGAAACAACCTAGCAGGCTACGTAACACGATTCACAACAGACAACACCGCACCAAAAATCAACACAGTTAACCCAGCAAACAACGCCGTGAACATCGCAACCAACAAAGTAATCAAAGTTACATTCAGCGAACCAATAAAAACAGGAACCGGATGGATAGAACTCCAAAACAGCAACGGAACAATAATACCAATCACCACAACAATCAACGGCAATGTGTTAACAATAACACCAACCAACACCCTAACCAAAGCAACCAAATACACATTACTACTACACACAGGAAGCATAACAGACATATCCGGAAACAACCTAGCAGGCTACGTAACACGATTCACAACAGACAACACCGCACCAACAATAAAAACACATTGACCCAACAAACAACGCCGTTAACATCGCAACCAACAAAGTAATCAAAGTTACATTCAGCGAATCAATAAAAGCAGGAACCGGATGGATAGAACTCCAAAACAGCAACGGAACAATAATACCAATCACCACATCAATCAACGGCAATATATTAACAATAACATCCAACAACACCCTAACCAAAGGAACCAAATACACACTACTAATACACACAGGAAGCATAACAGACATATCCGGGAACAACCTAGCAGGCTACGTAACACGATTCACAACAAGTACCGCATAAAACCCATAAACTGGAAATAATATGTCTTATAGCAAATTAAATGGAAAAAAGGAGGGTTATATTACTGGCACTACAAAGACCAAACAAAAAAATGCCCAACACTAATCTTAACATGAAAAAATCTAAAAATCTCCTCAAATGAGGAGAACCTTTATTTTATTTTAAAATTTAATCAAATCAAAATTAGAGTACTCATACAATGCACAAAATATTTTTATATTATGTTTCATAAGAAAAATACTGTTTTATTATATTTCTCATAAAAATACCGAAATTAATTATAATACCTAATTTCAAGACCCTAAATATCATTTAATAATATTTAAAGCTATTTTTAAGTCTATTTACAATTATTTTTATTGTTTTTACTTTCAAGTTTGCAGATTTTTACATATTGAGAAGTGATAAATATTTGTTCAATAGGGATTTAAAGCTAAAAAAAGCTGCAAAATGGAAAAATTAATAGGAATTATTTAAAATATTTGCAGTTTTTTTTACCGTTCTTTTTGCAGTAACAGGGCTGTAGGAACTGTATAAACTACTCGATTTTGCAAATTCACTTAATTCTAAGCTTCGTCAAGATAAGAAAACTCCCAATTTGTAGGCCTTTGATTTACAGTAGTATAAAAGTTTATATATGCTGACGCGTAAATTTGGACTTGTCGATTAAAAAAATATTATATTAAACAATCGGAGGTGAAAATATGAAAAAAAGTATAATATTTATGACAGTAGTCTGTGTTATGGCACTGAGTTTGTGCGGAAGTGCATCAGCAACTGACCTGAACAACACAACCAACATTACAAACAACAACCACGTCTATATCAATGTATCCAATGATAATGGCGTTAGATACAACGTAGACTATGGTTACTATTTAAATGACCCAACATATAGCCAAGGCGGTAGCAATGGTAGTTACTACATCAAGGCTGAAGGTGGAGGACTTAACCAGCTTCACATCTGTAACAATAACAGTACAAGCGCAATGTATGGTCAAGTAACCGTGACCAATACTACCAGTGGTACTCAATCCGGTGTGTTTTACATCACCACCACAGGAGGTCGTGGAAGTAACGATAATATCATACTTCTATTATCAGTGAAGGGACCTATATCTGATAATTTTAATTTGACTATATTCTCAAGTGGGTACACTTGGGTAATTTCGGTTTTTGGTGCAGTTCAGCCAGCACTACCAACAAACCCTCAGTACGTTGTAGGAGCTGTGAACGAAACTTTCACAAAGTCTGACTTCCAATATGGTCCGCAGACAACAAGACCTGCTCCTTCAGGATGGCAGCCACTCTACGCTGGCCAAGATACCAGTGATAACTCAACTGCAGAGTACTTGATGTTCATAGACCTATACGTTGGAAACCTAAAGTCAGGTCTTACGCAAGCGCCAATAGATAATGGTGCTGTGAAAGTTGAATACACCCTCAACAACATGTACACGACGGCTTCATTCAATGCTTACGCATGGACTGGTGCATCATTCCAAGGTACAGGAATTAACTGGTGCAACCCAATCGTAAACAATGCAAACCCATGTGTAGTTACAGTCAATTACAAACCTGTGACTCCTGTTGCAGATTTCTCTGCCGACACAACATCTGGCTCCGCACCTTTAAGTGTGCATTTTACAGATAACAGTAGCAACTACCCAACATCATGGCTTTGGGACTTCGGAGACGGCAGCACATCAACCAGAACAGAACCCAACACATACCTACAGTACTCCCGGAAACTACACTGTTAAATTAATAGCAAGTAACCTTGCAGGCAGTAATACTGTGGCAAAAACAGGTTACATCACTGTTTTAAAATCTGATGTTTACGTGCAGATAACTCCATCCATCGCCAACCCCACAGTTGGGGACAAAGTAACCTACACCTTCAAACTAGGTAACAACGGACCAGGAGATGCAAGTAACGTGGTATTCACCTACGTAATACCCGAAGGAGTAGAATACGCAGGCGCAAACGTAGACCAAGGAACAGTGAACTACGACGCAACAACCAGAACACTAACCTGGACCGTAGGAGACGTAGCAGCCGGCGAGACCCATACCTATGGCTCAACCTCAACATACTAAGCGCAGGTACATTCAACATACAACCAACAGTCACAGTAGCAGGCAACAACCTCGGACTAAACAACATCGGAACCTTACAAGTAAACGTTACTTCACCAAAAACAAATACAACAATAACAGCAACCTCACCAACAACACAACACGGTAAACGCAGCAACAACCACGACCACAATACCAATGCAAACCACAGGAGTGCCATTAACAGCAGTAGTATCAGCACTACTACTGATAGGAAGCGGGTTAGCCCTAATCAAGGAAAAAATAACCCATTTTTTCTTTTTTATTTCTTTTGAATGCCTGATTTTTCGATTTACATATTAAATAGTCACTGCAGATTTTATTGAAAACTTAATGTAGGACAATATGATACCAGCTCCAAGATTACTTGTTATTTAAAGTTTTTTTCATTGTATTTATGATTTTTTTTAAATCCTACACATGTAAGTTGATCACATGGTAATTCCATAGGGAGTTTTTATCTTTCAGTCAGAGTGTGAATGGTTTTAATTCTGAGGATTATCTCTATATTCTTATCAAAAACTGAGATATTTTTCTATTTTTATTTAAGAAAGGCGTTAGAATCTTAAGGTTTATATGAAGGTTCAACAAATTTGAACCTTGATATGCAAATCTCAACATATCAATAAAAATAATTGGAGGTGAAAAAGTGAAAAAACACGCAATACCAATAGTAATCCTATTTTTTGTAGCATTAGCCCTTTGTGGAAGCGCATCAGCAGATAGTGTAAGTGGAACTACCATTTCCAGCCAGTCAGACATGAACACAACGGATCTTCCGTCCAACAGGCACATATTCATCAATGTGTCCAACGATGGCGGAGTGAAGTACAACAATGACAGTGCCTATTACGTTGGCCCTAACGGTACCTACTACATCAAAGCAGATGGAGGTGGACTGAACGAGCTTCACGTCAGTAACAGTAGTGCTACAACCTATGCTTATGGTCAGGTAACTGTTGTTAACTCCACGAGTGTGTCCCCATCAGGTGTGTTCTACCTCACCAACACTGGGGGCCGTGGATTCACCGATAACATCATACTTCTGTTATCAGTGAAGGGACCAATATCAGATGATTTCTCCGTGACCATCATTTCTAATGGTTACACATGGACACTTCCAGCGGTTGCTGGTGCATATCAACCAGCAACACCAACGGACTATCACTACATCACAGGTGTGAATGAGACTTTCACAAAGTCTGACTTCCAGTACGGACCACAGATCTACAAGCCAGGTCCAGGAGCATTGGGTGTATGGTCTCTACCTCTCTACTACGGTCAGAACACAAGTGACAGCTCCACTGAGGAGTACTTGATGTTCATAGATCTGTACGTTGGAAACATAAAGTCAAGTAGTGTGCCAGGTTTAATAGACAACGGTGCTGTGAAAGTGCAATACGTATTCAAGAACCTTACCACAACAGCATCCTTCAACATGTATGGATGGACACTTGCCTCAAACCAGGGTGAGGGAATCAGCTGGACAAACAAAGTTGTATTGGGAGACACACAATCTAGCGGTTACACAGTTAACTACTCCCCTGTGACTCCTGTTGCAGATTTCTCAGCCAACACCACATCTGGTAACGCACCTTTAAATGTGCAGTTCACAGATACCAGTAGCAACTACCCCACCTCATGGATATGGAACTTCGGAGACGGCAGCAGCACAAGCACAGAACAAAACCCCACACACACCTACACCAAACCAGGAAACTACACCGTAACATTCACAGCAATCAACGCAGCAGGAAACAGCACACAAACACTGAACATCACAGCGATAGACGTCATACCACCTACTGTAACCGTTGAACCTGTTGGCGGATTGTTCAACACCACACAAACTGTAACACTAAATACAACAGATGATAGTGGAAATGCAACAACATACTACACAACAGACGGAAGCGATCCCAAAACAAGCAGCACAAGAAGCGTTTACAATGGTCCAATAACCATCAACAACACAACTACACTACAATATGCAGCAGTAGATGCAGCAGGCAACTGGAGTCCAATCTACAACCAAACCTACCACATCAAATCCGATGTCTACGTGAACATCACACCATCAAACTCCAACCCACAAGTTGGAGACAAAGTAACCTACACATTCAAACTAGGAAACAACGGACCAGGAGACGCAAGTAACGTAGTATTCACCTACACACTACCCGAAGGAGTAGAATACGCAGGAGCAAACGTAGACCAAGGAACAGTGAACTACAACCCAACAACCAGAACACTAACCTGGACCGTCGGAAACGTAGCAGCCGGAGTGACCCATACCTATGGCTCAACCTCAACATACTAAGCGCAGGCACATTCAACATACAACCAACAGTCACTGTAGATGGATACAACCCCGGACTAAACAACAACATCGAAACACTACAAGTAAACAGCACCACAACAAACAACACGTACCAACAACACAGACACAGTAAACGCAGCAACCAAACAGCAAACAATACCAATGCAAACTACCGGAGTACCACTAACAGGACTAATATCAGCAATACTAATGATAGGAAGCGGATTAGCCCTAGCAAGGAAAAATTAAAATTTTTCCCCCTTTTTTTTTTTCTAGTTAATTCGTAAAGGAATTCTTTTTGTGAAATTAAAGTTCTAGCTTTAAATCATATTTTTATGAGTTAGTATTCCCTAAAATAATAAATATCCTGTAGGAAGCAGACATTTAAACTTCAATTTTAACATTCTTTAGAATTTTTTATTACAGAGATAAAAAATGGATCAGAAGTATTAAATGTTACTTTTTATCTACTTATACATAGTAATCTTCATTTCAAGGAGATTTAAAGAGAAAAGTCAAGAAATTTGTAGGGATATTCGTTGTAAATATCAATATATCGAGAATACGTAATAGAACAGGCGATTATATGGGTGCTGTATTGATGGGATTTGTTGGACTTTATTTAATATTAGGAGTTATTATCATACATTATATCCAAGGGATGAGAATCTACATTAAATAAAGTGACAGGTATTAAAATAAGACATCCTAATGGAGATTATAGTTATGAAGGGATATTAATTTGGTTGCCCCTATTATTTGGTTTACTTTTAATTTTCATGTATTACCCAGTTGCCATTGATTACAATAACC
>CAVWDY010000044.1:0-76215 GCA_963753875.1 uncultured Alphaproteobacteria bacterium
CGCGCGTACCTCTATACGTCGGGCTTGATCGGTGCTGGCTTGACCAATGTCCGTTATGCCCCGGCAGCGTCCAAATACCGCGGCGCACCGAAATCGACACGATGTGCCAATCGGCAACATCGCAGGGCTTGCTTGCTCGAAATGAGAGAAGCCGCCGACAGAGGCGCCTACGGTTCGCTATTTTTTTGCGAGCAAAAGGTCCAACTCTGGCAACAGAACGATGCCATCCTGATCACTGCCGGATGAATGAACCACAAGCCATTTGCAGAGTGCCGTGCCCTGATTGTACGGGGCGTGGGGAACATCTTCAGGGAGGTAAACCTGGTCCCCAGCATGTGCCATTACCCGGTATTCTAGTTCATCCCCGTAGTAGACCGCGCATTCGCCTTCCAGAAGATAAGCGATGGTCTCAATACCCTTGTGATAGTGGACCTTTGCTTTTGCCCCGGGCGGCATCGGCAAAACGTTCATGCAAATTTGCTTCGCGCCTACCGTCTCGGTGGAGGCCCCAGCCCCATATCTAAAGCCCTGCTTTCCAACGTAGGTTTTGCCGGGTTGAATTACTTGAACGGACTCTGCCGCTGATTTCGACATCTGAAATCTCCGAAGCGTCTAAAGCCCATGGGCTGGTGGGGCCACTTCCAAAATCAAAGAGAACATTAATCGTGGCGTCAGATACGGGGAATTTCACCCTATCCTTGATAGGTAGAGCGTCCGTCTGGGGTCATTCGCGACGCTGTCCGGCCGCCGAGAGGCGAACCACGAACAGCGACGGCGAGGATGCCCAGCGATTGCGCACGCTGCATTCCCATTAAAGTTGCCGCGCAATCTGTGACCGCATCACGGATCTGTCAATCGGGCTCTCAGCTTCGATCGTGCCAGCCGGAGATTGGCATCGCCGCGCGGTTCACCTAGGCTTGCCGTCGCCCACGCAACTGCCAATCAACAATCGCCGAAGGGCCGGAGCCAGTTTCATGGAACAGATTCGCGTTTGCACCTATGACGGACCGGGTGCGCAGCCGGTCATTCGCAACGTGCCGTGGCCGAAAATTCCGAAGAAGGCGGCGCTGATCAAGGTCGGCGCCTGCGGCGTCTGCGGCACCGATCTGCATATCCTGAAAGGCCACTGGCCGAAGCAGCTGCCGTGGCCGTTCACGCTCGGCCATGAAATCGGCGGCGTGCTCGTCGAGGTCGGATCGCGAATTCGCCGAAGACTTCATGAGCAAGCCGCTCAAGGTCGGATCGAAGGTGATGATCCCGCCGCTGATGCCGTGCGGCCAATGCTATTACTGCATCCACTATCCGCAAAGCGCCAACAAGTGCCTGACGCCGGTCTATTACGGCCGCTATCTCGGCTTCGACAAGGCGCCGCATCTGTGGGGCGGCTGGGCCGAATATGTCTATGTCGATCTCGAGATGCTGCCGGGCACCAAGATCTACAAGCTGCCCGACGACATGCCGCTGCGGCTCGGCGCATTGTCGGAACCGCTGACCTCCTGCATCCGCGCCTTCAATCGCGCGACACGAGCCGGCGGCTTCACCTGGGGCGACACCGTCGTGATCCAGGGCTCCGGTCCGATCGGAATTCTGGCGGTCGCCGCGGCACAGGAGATGGGCGCGGGCCGCGTCATCTGCGTCGGCGCGCCGGAGACGCCGCGCCTGGCGCTGGCGCGCAAATTCGGCGCCGAAGCCACCGTCGACATCGAAGAGGTGCGCGACGCCGGAAGCGCGCATCAAGGCCGTGCGCGACATCGTCGGCGGCTTCGGCGCCGATCTGGTGATGGATTGCTCGGGGCATCCGAGCGCGGGCCCGGAGGGCATCGAGATGCTGCGCGACGGCGGCACCTACGTCGAGATGGGCCAGTTCACCGACGCCGGCTCGATCATGACCTCGTGGCATCGCATCTGTACCAAGGACCTCAACGTTCTGGGGTCATGGGGCTTCACCGGCAACGATCTGCCGCTCGGCGTCGACATGCTCTACCGCACCCGCGACAAATATCCCTGGCTCGAGATGCAGACGCTGTATCCGTTTTCCGAGGAGGGTATCGGCCGCGCCGTCGCCGACGCGATGGCGATGAAGACGGTGAAATCGACCATCGTGCCGTGGCCGGAACTGGCGGAATAGACCGGAAACTCATGGCCGAAATCTCACCTGCCCAGCGTAGCTAACCGATGTCTGCTTTGGATGACAATTCAGTCAACGTGTCTCAGCAACTTCCGCTGTTGACCCCTGAGCGGACGTCCTCGCCGCGAGCGACAAGCTGGATTCCCGATATCCTTGGCCACCACCCTACGAGCGGGCGTGCTGTTCCCAGATGAGCGCATAGGTTGCCCCCAATACGGGCAAACTGTCGTAAACCGTGCAACCCGGTGGAGAAAAAGTCATTATGACGGGACGGTGCATGGACGATTTTGCCGGCCGCCGATTTGGTACCCGGGGATGTTGTCAAGCTCAGCCTCACCAGACATTGATTTTCCTTGGTATAGAAAAAACCGGACAGTGCCAGGACTTTGAATCGGACGAACGTTTAATAGAGATCAGAATTGACGTTCAGAGTGCAACGTCGTGGCCTCTAGGTGGGATCGCTACGACCCTAAGTTTCGGTTGTTGTGGCGGCGAGGTTAACCGGCAGAGAGAAACTTCACTATGCAAACAGCCTCCCCAAAAAATGAACCCGCGCCGGTGCCGACGAAGTCCCCAAACCCAGAACCCCCTGACATCGCCACCGCGTCGATTTCCTACACACTCGCCGCGCTTCATGTCGACCCTGACGCCGGGCTGAGCCACGCGGAGGTGGACGCTCGCCGGAAGGAGCACGGCTACAACGAGGTGCCAGAAAAAGGGAGGCACCCGGTCCTCAAATTCCTCGCAAAATTTTGGGGGATCTCGGCGTGGATGCTCGAACTGATCATGGTGCTGTCAGCCATGCTCGGGAATTACTCTGATCTCGCTGTGGTCGGCGCGCTGCTTGTTGTCAACGCCGTGTTGGGCTTTATGCAGGAGTACCGTGCTGCAGGTGTCGTTGAGACACTGCGGCGACGTTTACAGGTCAGCGCGCGCGTGCGCCGCGATTCAAGCTGGCAGGTTATTCCTGCCCGCGAGCTGGTCCCCGGCGATATCGTTCGCCTGCGATCCGGCGACATCATCCCGGCAGACGTGAAGCTCCTCACCGGAGTGTTGAGCCTGGACCAGTCCGCGCTCACCGGCGAATCGAAAGACGTGGACAAAGCGCCGGGCGAAGTCCTTTCGTCGGGGTCCATCGCCCGGCGGGGCGAAGGCAATGGCGTGGTGATGCTGACCGGAACGAAGACCTACTTTGGCCGCACCACGGAACTTGTGCAAGAGGCGCGCCCGAAACTTCACATCGAAGAGGTCGTAGCCAAGATCGTCCGCTGGCTCTTCGTCATTGTTGGCGCGCTTTTAGGCTTCGTAGTCGTGCTGTCGCTGATTCGCGGCGCGCCACTCATTGAAATGATCCCACTCATGCTTGTTCTGCTGATGAGCGCGGTGCCGGTCGCTCTCCCCGTCATGTTCACGGTCAGCATGGCGCTCGGGTCGAAGGAGCTGGCCAAACGTGGTGTTCTGGTCACCCGCCTCAGCGCGGCCGAGGACGCCGCCACCATGAACGTGCTCTGCGTGGACAAGACGGGTACGATCACCATGAACCAGCTCGCTGTCACCGGCGTGATCCCGCTGCAGAAAGCGACGGAAGCCGATGTGTTGTTCGCGGGCGCTCTTGCATCGCAAGAAGCCAATCAGGACCCGATTGACCTCGCTTTCCTCGCAGCCGCGAAAGCGCATCACGTATTCGACGGCCTTCCCGCCGTCACACCCATCTCCTTCGCACCTTTTGATGCGAAAAGCCGGCGGACGGAGGCCGTGGTCGACCAGAACGGCCGGCGGCTGCGCGTGATGAAAGGCGCCGTGCGCACCATCGCCGAAGCCTGCGGACTTCAGACCTCGGAAGTCGAGGCGCTGGAGGTGCGCGTCAGCGCGGCGGCCGCGAAGGGCTACCGGACGCTGGCGGTGGCGCGCGGCCCCGACACGGGCGCCTCGGCCTTGGTCGGACTGGTGTCGCTGTATGATCCGCCGCGACCCGACGCCAAGCAGCTCATAGCCACACTTCTCGACCTCGGCGTTCCGGTAAAGATGCTCACTGGCGACGCATTGCCGGTGGCGCTTGAGATCGGCCAGGGAGTCGGGTTGCCCAATATCCGGCGCGTGGCCGATCTGAAAGCGGCGAGCGCTGTGGCCGGCAACGAGGCCGTTGACTTGTTGGCGGGTGCGGATGGTTTCGCCGAGGTGTATCCGGAGGACAAGTACATTGTCGTGCAGCACCTACAGGCCGCAGGGCACGTAACCGGTATGACGGGCGACGGCGTCAACGATGCACCGGCCCTTCGGCAGGCCGAAGTTGGAATCGCCGTCAGCACCGCGACCGATGTGGCCAAGGGGGCCGCGAGCGTCGTTTTGACCGAGGCCGGTCTGACGAACATTGTGGCGCTGGTCGAGCAGGGGCGGACAATTTACCAGCGTATTCTCACGTGGATAATCAACAAGATCAGCCGGACAATCCTCAAGGCTGCCTTCGTGGCCATCGCGTTCGTGGTGACCGGCAAGTTCGTTGTCTCAGCCTTCGCGATGCTGCTGTTGGTCTTCCTGACGGACTTCGCGAAAATCTCCCTTGCCACCGACATTGTTCGGCCATCCAAGAAGCCCGAAACATGGAACATAGGAGGCTTCATCGTCGTGTCGGTGGTGCTTGGTGTTGCGATGGTCGCTGAAACGCTCTTCCTACTGTGGATCGGCTGGACGAAATTCGGTTTGGCGACCAACAACAATGCCCTCTACACCTTCAGCTTTCTTATCCTGCTCTACTTTGCCGTATTTTCCGTCGTGTCCGCACGCGAGCGCCACTGGTTCTGGGCGACGTTGCCGAGCAAGACCTTCATATCGGCGCTCGCTGCGGATGCCATCGTGGGCACCGTCCTGACGTTAGTGGGACTACCTGGACTCATGCCCTTGCCTTGGTGGCAGACGCTTGCAGTATTTATTTATGCCATGGTCTGCTGTCTGGTTCTTAATGACGCCGTGAAGGTCGCGATGATCAATTGGCGTGTTCAACCAGCTCCGTCAGCTTGGTTGCCGTACAGCGGTAGCGAGAGAAAGCGCACGTCCTAAAGTCGGTGTTTCGATGATCACCGGCGATTTTCTTGCGATGTCGTCAACCACCGATCATGTTCGTCCCTCACGGAGGCCGAACTCCTGGCGGATCGACCGGCTGACCCTCGTCGGCATTATCATCGGACTTTGCGACTCGCGTTCTGCATGGGCATACTGGTATTTGGTTCGAGGGTGATACACCTCGACATCGAAACGCTGCGCACGATGACGTTCGTCACGCTGACATGCAACGGCCAGGCCGTGTTCTATGTCGTCCGCGAGCGAAAGCGTATCTGGTCTTCGCGGCCGAGCCTGCTGGTCGTCCTTTCCAGTATCGCGGACGGCTTGATCGTCGGCACGCTGGCGCTTGGCGGAATCATGATGGCGCCGCTTGCGCCATCGGTGGTCGCGGGCATATTGGTCGCAGCCATCGTCCTTGCTCTGGTCATGGACCAGATCAAAGCGTGGCTCTTTGCCCGATTCAAAATGGCTTAGTGCGGCGCAGCGGCAAAGGTCACGCCGATCCGTTTCTGCTGGATCCAAATAATCCTGCATTCGTAGACAGAGGAGTCGCTCGCCATTACCAGGCGAAAGTGCGCCGGCACGAAAGCCGGATTCTCGACGTCGATGGCGGCGCCCTCCGGCGAGATGTTTCGTACCATGCAGCTCATGACCGAGCCTTCCGACGAAACGTAGGCCGGTTCGTTGATTTCGGTCCGCTGGTACTTTCGCTTCTCTTCCATCGGCGCTGACTTTCATCCCCACGCGTGGAACGAGGCTAATGCCAAACCTTAAATAATTTAGCCGTTATCGGTTCCGTTCGAGTGGATCAGATTTCGTAAACCACGTTTTTGCCACGCTTTTGGGTCGTTTAACGGGATTTCCAAAAACTCTAAAAGCGGAGGCAGTTTTGGTTTCGGATCCCAATCTGCCTTGAGCATTTTGCGCCAAGTGGAGCCGGGAACGGCCGATTGATTGTTTGCGCATGCACCCCCCGCGTCCTGCTGGGCTTTCGCTCGCCACGCTGAGATTGTAGCCTTGCCGTCACCGCCGGTGCGTAGGCGCGACCCCGGCTCGAAACGAAGATGCGCCAAGAAGATGCGCCAAGGGGAAACGCCATGTTCGAGATACTCGATCGACGCACGACTCTGACCGGTAACCAGATCAAGATCCTCATTGCCGCCATCATTGGGGATGCGCTCGAGTTCTTCGACTACTTCCTGATCGGATTTGTGCTCGCCTTCCTGATCGGGCCGTGGAAGCTGACCTTCGGCCAGTCCGCCACGGTGCTGATGAGTTCCGGTATTGGCGCCATCATGGGCGCTTACGTCTGGGGCTGGCTTGCCGACCGCATCGGCCGTCGCAAGGTCTTTATCGGCACCGTGCTGAACTTCTCCATCGCGACCGGCCTGTTGTACTTCACGCCGGACAATGGCTGGATCTACCTCTCGGTGATGCGCTTCTTCGTCGGCGTCGGCGTCGGCGGGCTCTATTGCGTGGATCTGCCGCTGGTGCAGGAATTCATGCCCTCCTCCAAGCGCGGTTGGGTCGGCGGCCTCGTGACCTGCGTTATCCCGCTCGGTGTCGGCCTCGGCGCTGTCCTGGGCTCGCTGGTCGGCAGCGGCGATTGGCGGCTGTTGTTTGCGGTCGGTGTGTTGCCGGCGCTGCTCGTGTTGTTGGTCCGCGTCTGGGTGCCGGAGTCGCCACGCTGGCTGTGCCGCCAGGGCCGCTACGAAGACGCGCGCAAGTCGCTTGGCTGGGCGCTGCGGATGGCGCCGGCGTCATTGCCTTTGCCCACGGCCGCCGACGCCGGCCCGATCATCAGGAGCAACTGGCTCGACCTCTTCAAGTACCCGCGAAGCCTGATCGTTTCCTGGCTTGGCAATGCCGGCGCGCAGACCGGCGTCTACGGCATCACGCTGTGGGCGCCGGCGCTGTTTGTGGTGCTGTTGAAGGTCTCGCCGCAGGAAGCCGCCAAGATGATGATCCTGCTCAGTGTGTTCGGCTTCATTGGACGGCTGTCATTCTCGTTTTTCTCCGAACTGATGGGCCGGCGCAATGCGGGCGGCCTGCTGGGCTTCGGCGCAGGGGTACTGACCATGTTCGCCGGGTACAATTACGACGCCATGTTCATGGGCGTATCGGCGTTCTGGCTGCTGCTGGCTGTGGCGTTCTTCTTCGCCGACGGCGGCTTTGCGATCGTCGGCCCGTATGCGGCGGAAGTCTGGCCCTCGCACTTACGGACCTCGGGCATGGGTTCGGCCTATGGCTTTGGCGGGATCGGCAAGATCATCGGGCCGGTGGGCCTCGCCCTGATCGTGGGCTCGGGCAATTATCTCAAGCCTGACGTGCCATTACCGGAGATTCCTCTGGCTTTCGTTTATCTCGGCTGCTGGTTTTTGATGACCGGGACGGTGTACTATTTCTTCGGGATCGAGACCCGGGGCAAATCGATCGAGCAGATCGACAGGGAGCTGGCGGTTACCGCCTGATCGATGCCTGACATCAAATCCGTCGGCTGCCGGATGACGGGCGCCGGCCTCACCCTACTCTCAAGGAGAAAAAACATGCCGCTCGGCGGACTGCAACACTACACGATCGAACCTGCGGATATTGAGCGCACCAAGGAATTCTATTGCGACGTGCTCGGTTTGGAGAACGGCGACCGCCCGCCGCTCGATTTCCCTGGCTATTGGCTTTATTCCGGCGGCGTAGCCACCGTGCACCTGATGGGCACACGCAAGCCGCGCGAAGGCATCGTGGTGCGCGGCACCGAGAAAAAGTACGAGGACACCGGCCGCCTCGACCATATCGCTTTTGCTGCGACCGATGTTGAAGGGGTACGCAAGCGTCTGCGGTCCAGGAACGTCAAATTCCGCGAGAGTATCGTGCCTCGCACAGGCGATACGCAATTTTTCCTCTACGATCCCGACGGCATCGGCGTGGAGCTGAATTTCGCGAAAACCTGAGACCCATCCTCGATGCGACAACCGGCCAGCCGCCGTCGGCCGCGTTGCTCGTCTGGCGTGCTCTTCAAGGCCAAATCCCGACAAGGTCATGAGCTGGCCATATCTCGGGCGCGAAGCGGTCAGCTTTTCTTCAATTTTGCATGACGAGTTGAAGGGCCGCACCGCTGCGGCAGGATAGCCGGGTACCTCGCCTTCCACCTACCCCAGGGCTGATGTGCCCGGCTATTCGCGGGCGGAGATTTCGCGCGGAATTCACCCCTGCGGCGGGCAGGCTTCGCGCCGATCTCAGCGCTGACACATTTGCGGCCTAGTCAAGCCCGCGCTCGTGGCTCAGGCGCACCATTTCCTGAATGAAGATCGCCTTTTGCTTGTCGTCGAGGCTGATGTAGAGCGGCTCGGCAGCGTCGGCGACGGCCCGTTGATCCACAGCGCGGTCATTGAGAAACTGGGCCTCGTTACGCATCTGCTCAACGATGTCGTCCGGCGGGTCGCGCTTTGCGCGCGCTATGCGAAGATTGAGGCGGTCGGCGCCATTGTGGCCGAGATAGTGCATCGCGCTGTTGAACGCGGTCCAGTGCTTTTCCTGCTCGGGCGTCAGATTCAATTCGGTCTTGATCCGGTCGATGTCCGCATCGCTGTTGGCGACGATTTGCTCGGCGGTCAGCGCCGGTTCGCCCGGCTGCGTCAGGACCTCCGGCTGGGCTGCGGCTGCCTTCGCGCCCGCGCCCTTCGCGGCCTTGGCGGATTTCGCGGTTTTTGCGGAGCCGGTTTGCTTGGCGCCGTTCGCCGGGGCAGCCTCGCCTTTCTGTTGATCCCCGACCCCGAGCACCCCGGTAAACACGCCGACCACCCCGCCGATCGCGCCTCCCAGCACGCCGCCGACCGGTCCGGCCGCCTTGTTGCCCGCCTCGGCGCCTTGTTGAACTCCCTTGACCAACCCTTGCGCATCTGCCGCCTGGGGGATGCAGAAAAGCGTGACAACCAGTGCTCCAAGCGCAAGGCGCAATCTCGGTGGCACGCGCGCGGCCAGCGTCGGGCTGAACATTCTTCGGTCTCCTTGGTCGATCTTGATAGGGTAACGGCGCTCTCCCAGCGAATCCGGACATTATCGTTTTCGCAGCAAGCGAGTCTACCGCCGCGCCCGCAGGGACGGCGCCCGCGATCCCCGTGATTGGCAGTGGACCACAACAATCGGCTCCTGCTAAACGATTTACCGCCGCCGTCCTTTGACGGCGGCGCAAGAAGAAAAGGCCAAGGGGCTGGCAAGGAACCGGGAATGGCGACCAACAAGAAGAAAATCTTCATCACCGAATCGATGTCACTGCCGGGACGCGCTCTTCTCAGGGAACGCGACGATATCGAACTCGTCGAATTCCCCAATTTGATCTCGGCTGCGGATTTCAAGGCGCTGCTTTTGGAGCACGCGCCGGTTCACGGCGTGGCGCTCGGCGCTACCCGTTTCGGCGAACCCGAGCTCGAGGCTTCGAAGGACATGAAGGTGGTGACCCGGATCGGCGTCGGCTACGACGCCGTCGATGTCGCAGCGCTCAGCCGCCGCAAGATCCCCCTGATGGTGGCGGGGAGCGCCAATTCCCCGTCGGTGGCGGAACAGGCGTTGTTCATGATGTTGACGCTCGCCAAACGCGCCGTCGAGATGCACGCGCTGGTAAAGGAAGGCAAGTGGAGCACCCGGCTCGGCAAGCTGCCCTACGATTTGTTCGGCAAGACGGTGCTGATTGTCGGCTTCGGCCGAATTGGGACGCGAACCGCGAAACGCTGCCTCGCCATGGAAATGAACGTCCTGATCTACGACCCCTACAAGTCAGCCGAGGAGATCAAGGCCGCCGGTTGTGAGACGGCCGCCGATCTCGATGCGGCGCTGCCGCGCGCCGATTTTGTCAGCATCCACTGCCCGAAGACACCGGAGACGGTCGGAATGTTCAATGCGGCGCGGCTAAAGCGCATGAAACCTTCAGCCTATCTGGTCAATACCGCGCGCGGAGGTATCGTCGATGAGGCCGCACTTTATGACGCGCTCTCCTCCGGCAAGCTCGCCGGTGCGGGCCTCGATGTTTTCGAGCAGGAGCCGCCGAGCGTACCCCATTCGTTGTTCGAGCTTCCCAATGTCATCATTGCCCCGCATGTCGCGGGCGTGACCCGGGAAGCGGTCGACCGGATGAGCGAACAAACCGCGCGCAACATCCTGAGCGCGCTCGACGGCGAACCGATACGCCAGAACGTCATCAATCAGGACGTGCTCGGCTGATCGAGGCGCGATTGCACGAGGCGGTTGCCGTTTGACGAAGCCGGCTCACCGTCTCAGCCCCGTGGAAGATGACAATGGCCTTCAAAGAATACGGCAGCTATGACGCGGTTGGTTTGGCCGACCTCGTGCGAAAAAAGCAGGTCAGCGCCGGTGAATTACTGGATGAGGCGATTGCGCGGACCAGCAAAATCGATCCGAAGATCAACGCGGTCGTCGTAAAACACTACGACTATGCAAAGCGGCAAATCGATAAGGGGCTTCCCGCTGGCCCCTTCGCCGGCGTGCCGTTTCTGCTGAAGGATCTGGAGTATCTTGAGGGGACCCGTACCACGTCGGGTGCGAACGTCTACAAGGACCATATGGCCGGCCATACCGGCACCCTCGCCCAGCGTTTCCTCGACGCGGGCCTCACGATCTTCGGGAAGAGCTCAACGCCGGAATTCGGATTAATGCCGACCACCGAATCCCGCCTGTTTGGCCCGACGCGAAATCCCTGGAATCTCGAACATTCCTCCGGTGGATCTTCCGGCGGTGCGGGGGCAGCGGTTGCCGCACGCATTGTTCCCGTCGCGCATGCGAGCGACGGTGGCGGTTCGATACGTATTCCCGCCTCCGCATCGGGCGTATTCGGATTGAAACCGACCCGCGCGCGCAATCCGGTCGGTCCCGAGCGCGGCGAAGCCTGGAGCGGATTCTCCTGCGGCCATGTGTTGAGCATCAGCGTGCGCGACAGCGCGGCCATGCTCGATGCGATTTACGGGCCCGAGCCGTCGAGCCCTTATATGGCACCAAAGCCGGAGCGGCCTTTCGCCGAGGAGGTCGGTCGCGATCCCGGCCGGCTCCGCATCGCCTTCACCGACAAGTCACCTTATGGCGAGACCATCGATCCCGAAATTGCGGCAGCGGTTCGGCAAGTCGCTGCCCTGCTGGCCGGGCTCGGCCATCGTATCGAAGAGCGCGCCCCGGCGCTCGCCGCCGATCCGGCGGTTGTGATGGCGACCATTGTCAGCGCGAATACGGGGCTTGCTGTGCGGCTCGCCGAACAGCAGTTTGGCCGCCCGATGACCGACCGCGATATGGAGATCTTGACGCTTGCGACCGCGCACAACGCCGGCAAGGCCGCCGCGATCGACTATATGGCCGCGCAACTCAACGCGTTCCGTATTTCGCGCGGGCTCGCAACCTTTTTCGAGACTATTGACGTATTTCTGTGCCCGACGCTTTGCACACCACCGCTGCGCATCGGCGAACTCAACCCGATGTCACGGGACCTGTCGCATATTCGGCCGACCCTGCGGCGCTACATGCCGGCAACCTCGATGTTCAACATGTCCGGCCAGCCGGCGATGTCAGTGCCGCTGGCATGGAATGCCGCCAGATTGCCGCTTGGGATGATGTTCGCCGCACGCTTCGGCGACGAGGCGACATTGTTTCGTCTGGCCGCCCAGCTCGAACAGGAGCGGCCCTGGAAGGAAAAAATACCGCCAGTTTGCGGATGAATCGACAAAACTCAGCCGCATTCGGGGGCGAGGAAAGGATATCGGGGCGAGCAGCACGACCCGTTTGCGGCGCACGCGTTACCTTGGAGACTGAGACATTGAATCAGAGCGACCCGACCGATCATGCGCTGGCGACCATCGCCAGCATCCTCGATCACCCGGGATCCCATCGTGAGCCTGAAAGGGCCAAGGTTGACGAAAAGCCTGAACCTTCGGGACAGGTTGAGGCGGACGGCTATTCGAAAGTTGGTCCCGGTCCCATGGAAGCTATACGTTTCAAATGGACCGTCCGCCGCGAGGGTGATGGCCTATATTTCGTGGATGAAACTATCGGTGAAAATTCCCAACCGGTCAGCAACGGGCCGATGCCAGCGGATGCGGCAATCAGGTTCGTTGACGATCAGGCGAGCGAGGCGCGACAGCGATTCGAGGCGCTCAAGAGCGAAATGGCCGGACGCGCCGCCGCGGCGAGCGCAGTCCGCGGGGATGGCGGCGAAATATAGCGCCGTCGATCTTCCAGCACTCGACATTCACAGGCTTGATTCACAGACTTGATTCACAGACTCGGCGTTCCCAGAAAATCCTTCTTGACGTGATCGACGCCGCAATGGCGCAGGATATATATCGTAGGCCGTCGTCACGTGAAAGAAGAACAGCGGCACGCTGAAGGTCAGCAGCAGCGATCGACCGGCAAATTTTTGCGCGAACCGTTCCGAAATGTGAAGACGACTTCCTTTTCTTCGGTGCCGTCGATTTGCGTGGGCTGCACCCTTTTCACGAAATCCCTCGCGGCCGCGATGCGCGCCTTGAGTTCGGCAATGTCAGGCTCGGTATCGGGAAATGCCGGGGGATCAACGCCAGCCAGCAGAGCGCAGGCGAGAACTGCGTGCCTGTTAACTTCGCCCACCTGGCGCGTCAGATTGTACATGTTGGGATAGAGGCGTGCGTTGAGGAGAATCGAGGGATCGGTTTTTCGTGCCTCGGCATGAGCGGCCGTTTGGTCAAGCAGATCGGACAGATTGCTTAGAAGATGGGTGAAGACCCCAACGGATGATTGGTGCATTGAGATAGTCACGGTCGCGATCCCCTCCGCGCGGCGCGTCTAATAGGCTGGATTTCGCGGCAAGTCTATCCGCCGGAGCCGGCTTGAACCCAGACAATGCTGCGCGATACTTTTGCACACAATGCATCCCTGGACTTTCTCGAGGCGATGCATCTTCCGGAGACGATTTCATGGTTAGGATTTTCTCCTGTCTTACGGCGGTAGTTGTTCTTGTTGCGACCGCGGCGCACGCCCAACAGCCCTCGCGGCTCGACGAGATCACGCGACGCGGGACGTTGCGCGTCGGTATGACCGGCGACTACTTGCCCTTCACCTATTTCGACAAGGCGACATCGAGATTCCGGGGTTTCGACGTCGACATGGCGGAGGCGCTGGGCAAGGTACTCGGCGTCAAGGTCGAGTATGTTCGGACCGCATGGCCCCAACTTTCCGGGGATTTTGAAGCCGATCATTTCGACATCGCGATGGGCGGCATCTCGATCACGCCGGAACGGCAGAGCAAGGGAATGTTTTCCACGCCCATCATGCGCGAAGGCAAGACGCCGATCGCGCGCTGCTCCGACAAGGGCAAGTACGAGACCATCGCCGATATCGACAAGCCGGGCACCCGCGTCATCGTCAATCCCGGCGGCACCAACGAGAGATTTACCCGGGCCAACATCAAAAATGCCGAGATCAAAATTTACACGGACAATGTCACCATCTTCGACGAGATCGCCAGGGGCAATGCCGACCTGATGATGACCGATTCATCGGAGACGCGGTATCAGCAAAAGCTGCATGCCGGGGTGCTTTGCGCGGTGCATCCGGAAAGGCCATTCGACTTTGCCGAAAAGGCCTATTGGCTGCAGCGCGACGTCGCGCTCAAGGCCTTCGTGGATCACTGGGTGCAGACCGCGATCAAGGACGGCAGCTTTGCGAGGATCTATGCGGACTGGTTTGAATAGACCGTGCCGCCGTGTGCCGCGGCTTGCCTTTAATTGACCGTACGCGCGGTCCCAAATTAGATTGCTGACGAAGCTGCGTTGAACCAAAACAGCTGATTTCGCGACTCATACGATGAAAGTGATGTAGATCACGTTTGCAGAATGGCCGAGGCGTAGGATTGAGATAAAGGTTCCGCCTGCTCAGGAGGTGAGTATGAAATGGCTTTTTGCGATCGCCGCATTTTTGATGGCGAGCAGTGCCGCCCAGGCTCAATACACATTCGAATATGGCGGACGGACCATTCGTATTGACCCGGATCGCGGAACCGTCTCGATCCCCGGTGTGTATGACAATACCGGGCGGCGGAGCAAACGCTCGCGCAACGATCAGGACACCTCACGCAGGCAGACGCCCGAACAGGCGAAAATCGATCCGCAGACACCGGCCGCAGCACCTGCGCCAGTGCCGGCCGAACCGGCTGCTGCGGCTGCGAAAGCTTCACCTGAGCCTTCGACCGCCACCGCAAATGTTGCGCCGGCCGACACCTCGACTCCGATCCAGCCGCCGGCCGCTGCGCCCACACCTCCCATTCAGCAGGAGGAAGCCCCCGCCGCCAACCCGGCTCCGCCTCCGGTTGTCGCGACGGCCCCAATGGCGCCAGCGCCGACCCCGTCTGCGCCCGCGGCCCCGGCCGTTCAATCGGCGAATTCACCGCTTGGCGTTTGGCTGACGGAAGAGAAAGAGGGCAAGGTGAGAATCGAGCAATGCGGCGTCAATCTTTGCGGATACTCCGTGGACCAGAGATCGAACAAGAACGGTGAGCAGGTCCTCATCAACATGAAGCCCGGCAAGGATTCCAAATGGAGCGGACGGATTCTCGATCCGAATACCGGCAGTACCTATGACTCGACGATCGCGCTGAAAAGCTCGGACACCCTGCGGGTACAGGGCTGCGCCTTTGGCGGCATGTTCTGCGGCGGCCAGACCTGGAGCCGGCTGAACTGACAGGTAGCCGTCGAGCGCCGGGCCATCCTCGGGCTATCGCGCTGCGCTATTTCGCTTGAACGCGCGGCCGGGTGCTCAAAACCGGCTCCCGACGTCGCTGTGACACCCATCACAGTGCCCTGCCCGCCGATCTGCGATCTTGATCGCACCGGAACAGAGGGGAACGTCATGGGACACTTCAGCAAAGCAATCATCGCCTCCCGCATGGTCTTGCTTGTCGCAATGTCGATAGCCACGCCTGCTGCGGCTGCGACGTTTGACGGCGCATGGAATGTTCAAATCGCGTCGTCCAATGGAGCCTGCCCCGGTGGGGCGAGCGTTTCGATCGGGATCAGCAACGGCCGGGTTGGGTCCAGCAACGGCTCGTTCACGGCGTCAGGTCACGTCGCCGAGGCCGGCACCATCAGCGTGACGCTTAGCAGCGGAATCAAGCGGGCCGTCGGTTACGGCCGCCTCACCGCTACATCGGGATCGGGTACCTGGCGTGGTGCGATGTGTTCGGGCACCTGGACCGCGCAGCGTATCTAACGGGCTGTGCGGCCTGCTATTCGCCGACCTCAGCGGAAAATTCCGCGTCGGTGACCGGCTCCATCCAGGTCACGTGACTTCCGTCGAGCAATTCCTGCATCGCGATGTGGGTCATGCCATTGGTCGGAGAGCCGCCATGCCAATGTTTTTCGCCAGGCGGAATCCAGACGACATCGCCGGGCCGGATCTCCCGCACCGGCTCGCCCTTGGTCTGAACGCGTCCCACACCTGAGACGACGTACAGCGTCTGGCCAAGCGGATGCGAATGCCAATTTGTTCGCGCGCCCGGTTCGAAGGACACGCAGTTCGCGACAACTCGCGCTGGCGCCGGCGTGGCAACGACTGGGTCCTGCCAGACCGTGCCGATGAAGTACTCCTTGGGCGCGCGGCGCGTCGGCCGAGAGCCGGCGAGATGGATATCCATAAACGTCCTCCTGCGATCACTCCGTTCGGCGCTAACGAATTATTTTTTCGATGCCGCGTAGCGCGCCTTGGTCTCGGCATTCATGGGATAGAGGCCCGGCAGCACCGCGCCGTTGTTGACCTGCTCGACAATCCAGCCTTCCATTCGCTCCTGCTCGGCGCCTTCAGCCAGAATGAGGTCGAGAAACGCCTTGGGAATCACGACGGCACCGTCCTGGTCTGCGACAATAATGTCGTCCGGGAAGATGGCCACGCCGCCACAACCGATCGGCTCGCCCCAACCGACGAACGTCAGTCCGGCGACCGAGGGCGGCGCTGCGTAGCCGTCACACCACACGGGCAGGCCGGTGCCGAGCACGCCTTCGAGATCGCGCACCACGCCGTCGGTGACCAGCGCAGCGACCCCTCGCTTGACCATGCGCGCGCACAAAATATCGCCGAAAATGCCGGCATCGGTGACACCCATGGCGTCGACCACCGCGATGCAGCCTTCAGGCATGGCTTCGATCGCCGTTCGGGTTGAAATCGGCGACGACCACGATTCCGGCGTCGCCAGATCCTCACGCGCGGGCACGAAACGCAGCGTAAAAGCCGGCCCGACCAGCCGCTTTTGCCCAGGCCGCAGTGGGCGCGAACCCCGCATCCAGACGTTTCGCAGGCCTTTCTTGAGAAGGACCGTGGTGATGGTGGCGGTGGAAACGCGGGAAAGCGTCGCGATCGCTTCGGGGGTCAGGGACATCGAAAAAGCAACTCCGGTGGGGATGGATCCGGCCGGCATCTTGCGGGGCACGGCCATCGCGTCAAGGGCTGTCACGAACTGCCGCCAAAGAGATGCATCGCAACTGTGTGATCAGCGCATCTTATCACGGGCCGGCGGATTAATTTATTGAGCCTGCTGGCTTATTTTTGCCAACGGGTCGCGCGAATGCGCGCCCGATGATAAACTCCGCGAAATTCCACTTCACGGCAAAACGCGATAGAGCATGACGCCAACCGAAGAGTTATGAGGCCATGGCCGCGACACCCTCCCCACCCCGCCTCTTGCCGTGTGGCGACAGCGCCATCACGGTGGAATTCAGCCGCAATATCGATGACGCCGCGAACCGGCGGGTGCTGGCGCTCGACCGCACGCTTGCGCATGAGCCAGCGTCCGGCGTGACCGAAACCGTCCCGACCTATCGCTCCCTGCTGGTTCACTACGATCCGACCCAGACTGATTTCGATACGCTGGGCAAGAAGCTCATCGAACTCGCGCTGCGACCGGTCCCGCCAACGGAAAGCACGCGGCGCTGGCGCATTCCCGTCGTCTATGGCGGCGAGCATGGCATCGACCTTGAGGATGTCGCCAAGACGCTGGGCACCACGCCCGATGAAATCGTGGCCCGACACGTCGCCGGCGACTACCGCGTCGCCATGATCGGCTTTACCCCGGGCTGGTCCTATCTCAGCGGCCTCCAGGAGTCGCTTCATATGCCGCGGCGGCAAAACCCGCGCCTGCTAACACCTGCCGGGACGATTTCGATCGGCGGCGTGCAGACCGGCATACAATGTCTTGCCGGTCCCAGCGGCTGGCATCTGTTGGGCCGCACGGCCGTCAGAACCTACCAATTGCATCGCGATCCGATCTTCCTGCTGGAACCCGGCGATCGCGTGACGTTTTCGGTGGTCGATGCCAAGACGTTTTCGGAGCAGGAGCGCGCCGCAGAGCACGGCGAGATCGTCGCGGAATTGATCGCCGCATGAGTAAGCTCGTCATTTCAGCCATTGGCCCCGCAAGTTCGGTGCAGGACGGCGGGCGCTTCGGTGCCCAGCGTTACGGTCTGACGCCGAGCGGCGCGATGGATCGGCTTGGACTGGCCGCCGCGAATTGCCTCGTCGGAAACAACCTGTTCGCTCCAGGGATCGAAATTGGACCGTACGGCGCTGCGTTTACCCCGCGCGAAGGCGCCGTTCGCATCGGGCTTTCGGGCGCACCGCGCAACGCCGACGTGTCCGGACGCGCGGTCGCGTGGAATACATCCGTGACGATCGAAGCTGGCGACACCCTGAAGCTCGGAATGGCCCGTGGCGGGTCATTCAGCTACCTCGCGATCGAGGGCGGAATTGCGGGCGAGCCGATGTTCGGGAGCCTCGCTGTGAATGCGCGCGCCGGGCTCGGCAGCCCCTACCCTCGCCCGTTGCAGGCCGGCGATGAATTGCAGGTGGCGATTGCGAGCGGCGCTGCCGAGCTCCGGATCGAACTTCCGCCGCCACCGAACGGTCCGATCCGCGTGGTCATGGGCCCGCAGGATGACGAGTTTGGTGACGACGACATAAGTCTATTTCTGGACAGCGAATGGAAGATATCGGCGACCAGCGATCGTATGGGTTACCGGTTGGAAGGCCTCGCCATACGACATCTGCACGGCCACAATATCGTCTCCGACGGCACCGTGAACGGCAGCATCCAGGTGCCCGGCAATGGTGCGCCGATAGTGCTGATGTCGGACCGCGGCACCAGCGGCGGCTATCCCAAGATCGCCACCGTGATAACCGCCGATTTTGGACGGTTCGCGCAGATCCCGGCCGGAACCGCCTTTCGGTTCAAGGCGGTCAGAATGGCCGAGGCGCAAACCGAGGCGCGCAAATTCGCCGAGCTGCTGCGCACGCTGCCCGATCGCCTCCGTCCGATCGAGAGTTTTGATCTCAACATCGAGGCGCTGCAGGATGCTAACGTTGCCGGCGCCGCCGTCAGCGCGGTCGACGCCAGAACGTGGCAGATTCCATCGCCTGCCGATGTGCTGACGCAGGACTAATCCGGGCCACGCCCAACCAGCAAGCGGACAAGAAACATGAAAACAATCGATTTAAATAGCGACCTCGGTGAGAGCTTTGGCGCGTGGGAAATGGGCAATGACGCCGCCATGATCGACGTCGCCACGTCGGTGAACGTCGCCTGCGGCTTTCACGGCGGGGATTACGACACGATGCGCAAGACCGTGGAGCTTGCGAAAGCGCGCGGCGTCAGCGTCGGCGCGCATCCGGGTTACCGCGACATTCATGGCTTCGGCCGCCGGCCGTTCTACGGCATGAGAGCCTCCGAGATCGAAAACCTGGTCGCCTACCAGATCGGCGCGCTCCAGGCGATCGCGACCATGGCCGGCTACAAGGTAACCCACGTCAAGGCACATGGCGCGCTATCGAATGTGGCCTGTGAGGAAGAGTCGACCGCACGCGCGATTGCCTCCGCCATCAAGGCGGTCGACCCCAATCTGATTTTTGTGGTGTTGGCCAACTCAAAGCTGGTGCAGGCAGGCGAAGCCGCCAATCTGGCGATGGCGCACGAAATATTCGCCGATCGGGCCTACGAGGACGACGGCACATTGGTATCGCGCAAGAAGCCCGGTTCGGTGTTGCATGACCCGAAACAGATCGCCGACCGCGTGGTGCGGATGGTGCAAGACGGCGCCGTCGTCTCAATCACCGGCAAGGTGATCAAGATGCGAACCGACACCGTTTGCATTCACGGCGACACGCCGGGTGCGGTCGAAATCGCCCGCGGTGTCCGGAAGGCGTTGAAAGACGCCGGCATCGAGGTGGCGCCGTTCAAGAAGGCGAGCTAGCGCCTAAAAGGGGTGAACCGACAACCTGCCGAACACGATCGTCGCAATGACGGCGAACGCGCCATAAAGCGCAGCCGAATGAAATCCTGTTCCGGTTTTCCGGGAGAGCGAACGCGCATAAAGATGCAAGCGGGCTTCCGCCGATAATTCGCGCATGGTCGATCTCCAACCCAGCATGGACGATAATGGAATATCGTTCGCGGCTGGAGGCAAGACAGTCAGGAAAATAGCGATACGAACGCTCTGACAGACTCCATTCGCAGGCAAAAATTCTCTTCGACGGATTCGGCTGAGAATTTTATTCGTTCGAATTTTCTGCAACTGGAACCGGTTCCACCGTTAATAAACGTCCTGCTGGAACCGGCCCTTCTTTTTGAGTTCCCCGACAAAGCTGACGGCCTCATCTGTCGAACGTGCGCCATGCTGCGCGACGATATCCACCAGCGCGCGTTCGACGTCCTTCGCCATTCGCTTGGCGTCGCCGCAGACATAGAGGTTCGCGCCATCGGCGAGCCACGACCACAACTCACGCCCGACCTCGCGCATGCGGTCCTGCACATAGAACTTCTTGTCGCCGTCGCGCGACCACGCCAGCGACAGCCGCGTCAGAAGTCCAGCGGTTTTCATGGCGTTCAGTTCGTCGGCATAGAAGAAATCGCAGCTGCTGCGCTGGTGGCCGAAGAACAGCCAGTTCCTGCCGGGCGCGCCGGTGGCCTTGCGGTCGAGCAGGAATGCGCGGAACGGAGCAATACCGGTGCCGGGCCCGATCATGATGATCGGCACCTTTGGATCCTGCGGCAGCGCAAAGCCATGGGCCTTCTGCACATAGACCTTTACTTCATCGCCCGGTTTGATGCGTTCGGCGAGAAATGTCGAAGCCAGTCCAAGCCGCTTGCGCTTGCCGATGACGTAGCGCACGCAGTCCACCGTCAGCGACAGCTTGCCCGGGGTGGCGTTGTGCGACGAGGAGATCGAATAGAGCCGAGGCTGCAACGGCTCCAGCGCTTCGACGAACGCTTCGGGATGCGGACGCACACCGGAGAATTTCTGCAATGCCGCCATCACATCGAGCGTGGCGGCGTCCCCGTCGGGATCGTCTCCTTGCGCCAGCGCGCGTGCTTTCTCGCGCTGCGCGCCACCGGTAATGAAAGAAATCAGTTCGAACAGCGAATCCGGCGCGGGCGCCAGCGATACTTCGTCGGTCAAGACTTCGCGGAGCGTCTTGCCTCTCACCTTGGTCGTATGGGAAGCGCCGAGCAAGGCAATGATTTGGTCGACATGGCCGAGGTCATTGCGCGCGAAGATGCCAAAGGAGTCGCCCACGACGTAGTCGAGGCCGCTGCCACTGAGGTCGAAATCGATGTGCCAGGTTTCCTTTTCCGAGCCCGGTTTGTTGAGCAGGCGCCGCGACACGAACGTCGCCGGCGCCGGATTGTCGCGTGAACGTCCCGGTTCGGCGGTGGTCGCCGGCGTCGCCGCGGCGGGTGCTGCTGCCGCGCTGGCTGCAACTGCCGGCGCTTTGTCCAGCTCCTCGTAGAGCGACTTCAGCATCCGGGCGGTTTCCTTGCCGCCGGGGACGCACAGGTTCAGACGCGCTTCCGCCTTGCTCGCAATCGCCTCCGAATAGTTGTGGCAGTCATAGCCGCACTGGCCGCAATCCTGCTGCGCCATCGCGGCCATCATGCGCCGGCGCAACGGCCGTCCCTCCGCAAGCTTCATGCGGTCCGCGATCGGCATGGTCTGGTCGTGCCAGGGCGCCTCGCCGTCGTCACCGTCGCCCGCGGATCCCTGCATCACGGCGGCGCCCTGATCGGCCGACAGCGGCGTCGGGCCATCGGTCAACAGCCCGGCGAAGAAGCCATTCAGCCATGAGCGCTGCGCCTCGGAAAACGGCGCGCTCGAGGGGATGATCTCGATCCTTGGCGGAGGTGTCATCTGATTCATGTCGAAGTCTCCGCACCGGCTAGCTTGCGCAGCGTCTCGCCGTCATGGCGGCGCGCAAATGTGAGGAATGTTTCGTCAGGGGATGCGCGATGCGCGAGATACGCCTTGAGCAACTTCTCAACCGTCTTCGGCGCGTCCTCCGCCTTGAGGTCGCGGTAGACCTCCTGCCCAATGTCCGCATTCGGGCCGAATCCGCCGCCCGCGAACAGGTGGTAACCCTCAACCGTATCGTCTTCCCCGCCGACTGGAACCTTGGCGGCGATCAGGCCGATATCGCTGATGTAATGCTGGGCACAGGAGTGGTGACAGCCTGTCAGGTGGATGTTCAAAGGCGTGTCAATTTCGACCCGCGGGTCGCACCAGTCGCCGATCGCGGCGGCGTGGCGCTTGGTGTCGGAAGCGGCGAACTTGCAGCCGGCGTTGCCGGTGCAGGCGATCAGCCCGGCGCGGATTTGCGACGCCTTGACCGCAAGCCCAATCGCCTCGATGGCCGCGATGGCAAGGTCCACATTCTCGTCGCGGACGCCTGATATCAGCAGGTTCTGCCAGACCGTCAGGCGGATTTCGCCATCGCCAAGATCGCAAGCGATTTTGGCGAGACCGCGCATCTGCTCGCAGGTCACCTTGCCGAGCGGCAATGAAACGCCGATCCAGTTGAGGCCTTCCTGCTTTTGCCGGTGCACGCCGATATGCGCCATCCGATCGAAGGCCGGACGTGGCGCTAAAGCTTCCTCCGGCACGCGGGTGAAGGCGTGACCAAGCTTTTCCTCGACCAGGACGAGGAATTTATCCATTCCCATTCCGTCAATGACATATTTCATGCGCGCCTTGAGGCGATTGGTACGATCGCCGGTGTCGATGAACACCCGGACAATGGCGTCTGCGACCTTCGTCGCGTCCGCCGGCCTGACGATGATGCCGGTCTCCTTGGCAAAATCCTTGTGGCCGGTGATGCCGCCAATCCCGAGGCGAAACCAAACACCGGGCTCGACACCGAAGCCGTCCTTCACTTCCACGGCTGCGAAGGCAATGTCGTTGGTGTCTTCGAGCACCGCGATCTTGCCGGCGCCGTCGAACGCGACGTTGAACTTGCGCGGCAATCCCGTTAGCGAGCGGTCGTTGAGGATGTGGAAGTGCCATTCGCGGGCATATTCGCGGGTATCGATCAATTCCTGCGGGTCGATCCCGGCCGTCGGCGTGCCCGTGACGTTGCGAATGTTGTCGGCGCCCGAACCGCGCGAGCACAGTCCAATATCCTGGATGCCCTCGATCAGCGCGACGGCGTGTTTCGGCGGAACTTCACGCACCTGCAGATTGGCGCGGGTCGTGACATGGCAAAACGGCCCGCACAATCGCTCGGCGAGATCGGCCATCGCGGCGAACTGCCAGTGCTTGAGCACGCCATTGGGGATTCGCAACCGGCACATGTAGGAATCCTGCGCGGGGGCGACATAAAACAGGCCGTAATAGCGCCAGCGAAAATTATCCGCCGGTGACGGCGGCGCGTTGGTCAGCGCCTGCTGCTTCAATCGCGGATAGGCATCGAACGGATGCCCCTCGCGTTTGAACTTTTCCTGGTCCGCAAGCTTCTTGCCTGACGCGAGAACCCTGTCCTGCGCCTTGAAATGCGCGGCGTCGGGCCCAATCGGCTCGGCGTTGCTCTTGCCCGCGGCGCTGCCCCCGAAGCCGCGCCCGACTTTGCTGATCTGCAGGCCTGTGGCAAAACCTTCGAGGTAGCGTTTCTGCTCGTCGGTAAATTCGACGGAGAGAGTGTCAATTTTCATAGCGCGTGACGAAGCTCCTGCGGCCACCGCTGGTGGCGTCGACGGGAAATGGAATGTGACCGTGCGGAAATCGCTTTCGGCGTGGGGACGCCGCCCTCGATTCCAGATGCGGTCCGACCAGCCTCGTTGCTGCGGAAATCCATCTTGGACGTGAGCCAGCGGGCATCTGCGACGGCTGGCTGCACTGCAACATACAAGTTGCGTGCCACGTCGCATGCCTTTAATTATGTTTATTTTTCAATATGTTAAGAAGCGCGAATGGAACTTCGCGGCTGGAGCTGCCGCCAATTTCGAGCAGATAGCCTAAAAATTAGCCTGCTGGGGCGACTGCTCAATTTTGCTTCACTCGCTCCAGTGTCAGGATTTCCAGCGCCCGATCCGGAATGCCGCCAGGTGACCGGCGATATCGTTGGCATCGAACGCCGGTCCCGCGAAAGCGCCCACCGCATGGGATGCATGCTTGAGCCTGCCCTCACGCCCCAACGCGGCATCGTAGAGGTCGGGTCTGAACACGGCCTTTGCGGTCGTGAGAGCTTCCGGGCTGATCGCTGTCTGCCCCCAGCGGACCATTTGCGCGTACAGCCACGCAGCCTGGACGGGATCCGGTCGCGGCGCGTCTTCCCTCCCCACCAGCAAATAGCGGTTGCTTTCGCGAATGGTTCCATCTGCGGAAATCTTCAGGCGGCCCTCCAGCGTTCGCAGTATCACGTCTGCATCGACACCGATGTGCTCGGGACGGGCCAAAATGCGCGCCACCTCGATTCGATTTTCCGGCTGCTCGATGAATTCGGCAGCGCGAAAAGCGGCCCGGACCAGTGCTGCAACGAGTTCCGGATTCTTATCGGACCAGCCCTGCCTGATGGCGAGCACCTTCTCCACGGCGCGGACCAGAATGTCTGAGACGAAATGCAGGATCTGGCCAACGCCGCGATCGACTGCGATCGAGTTCCAGGGCGCACCTACGCAAAATGCGTCGATCTGGCCGCCGGCAATGCTGTCCACCATGTAGGGCGGCGGCAGCACGACAAGACGAATATCCTCGTCCGGGTCGACCCCGCCCGCGGCCATCCAGAACCGCAGCTGGTAATTATGGGTCGAAAACGGAAAGGTCATGCCGAAGGTCAAAGGCTCAGCCCCGCTTCGGCGCCGTGCGGCGACGACGCGCGAAAGCGCGAGCGCGGTCGCCATCGGATCGAAGCGGTCGCCGTCGATTTCCGCCATGATCGCCGCGTGCAGGGCCGGCGACACCGTGATCGCGTTGCCGTTGAGGCCCAGATTGTAAGGCGCAACGATCGGAACCCTGATATGCCCAAGCCCGAGGCTTGACGCGATCGCGACCGGCGCCAGCAGGTGTGCGGCATCGAACAGGCCGATGTTGAGCTTGTCGCGGACGTTCGACCATGACACTTCCCGAACCAGAATGACGTCCAGTCCCTCCGCCGCGGTGAAACCCTTGTCGACGGCGACGATCAGGGCGGCGGCATCGATCAGCGGAATGAAGCCGATGTGGAGCGGTTTGGTCATTTAAGCAACTCCGACGCCGTCAGGATCGACTGTGCGATCTCCCCGATCTTCTTTTTCTCGCGCATCGCCGTCGATCGCAGCAGCACATAGGCCTCGTCTTCCGTCAGGCCCTTCAGCTTCATCAGAATTCCCTTGGCCCGGTCGATCACCTTGCGGTCTTCAAGCGCGGATTTGGTGCGATCGAGCTCATCCTGCAGCTTGGAGAAAGGCGTTGAAGCGTGAAATGCAGAGGTCAAGGATCGGCTTGAGGCGTTCTTTCTTCAGACCGTCGACGATATAGGCGGACACGCCGGCATCGACGGACGCCTGGATCGAGGCGGCATCGCTCTGATCGACAAACATCGCGATCGGCCGTCGCACCGCGCGGCTGACCTGGAACATCTGTTCCAGAATGTCACGGCTGGGGTTTTCCAGATCGATCACGATGACGTCTGGATCGAGCGCATAGATGCGGCTCAGCAAACTCTGCATTTCGCTGATGTGCACGACATCGGTAAAGCCCGCCTCCCGCAATCCCTCCTGAAGGATCGCGGCGCGGATCGGGCTTTCGTCGACAATTACGATTTTAGGAGACGACTCGGCGGCCATCGATCACCCGCATTCCGGCGAAGTATTGATAGCACGCCGCTGGCTCGCTCAAAGCCTTGTAATTATGAGCAATTGGGATTAGCTCGTGCCCATCAATCAGGCACTTTGAAAATGCAACAGGCCGCCGCGCCCAAAGTCAGTTTTGTTTCGCTTGGGTGTCCCAAGGCGCTGGTGGATTCCGAGCGCATCATTACGCGGCTGCGCGCGGAAGGCTATGAACTGGCGCGGAAGCACGATGGCGCCGATCTCGTCATCGTGAACACCTGCGGCTTTCTCGACAGCGCCAAGCAGGAATCGCTTGGCGCCATCGGCGAGGCGATGGCGGAGAACGGGAAAGTCATTGTGACCGGCTGCATGGGCGCCGAGCCCGAGCAGATCGAGGCCGCCTATCCCGGCGTGCTGTCGATCACCGGACCGCAGCAATATGAAAGCGTGCTCGATGCGGTGCATCGCGCGCTGCCGCCGGTGCATAATCCCCATCTCGATCTGGTGCCGCCGCAGGGCATCAAATTGACGCCGCGGCATTACGCGTATTTGAAGATTTCCGAAGGCTGCAACAACCGCTGCAGCTTCTGCATCATCCCGAGGCTGCGCGGCGATCTGGTGTCGCGCCCGGCCAACGACGTGCTGCGCGAGGCGGAGCGACTGGTCAGCGCGGGCGTGAAGGAGCTTCTGGTTATTTCGCAGGACACCTCGGCCTACGGCGTGGACGTCAAATACGCGCCGAGCCAATGGAAGGACCGCGAGGTCCCCGCGAAATTCTTCGACCTGGCCGACGCGCTCGGCGAGTTCGGCGCCTGGGTGCGGCTGCAATATGTCTACCCCTACCCGCATGTTGACGAAATCATCGGCCTGATGACCGACGGCAAGGTGCTGCCCTATCTCGATATCCCCTTCCAGCACGCCAGTCCCGAAATCCTTAAAGCGATGAAGCGCCCGGCGGCGCAGGAGAAAACGCTGGCGCGGATCAAGCAATGGCGCGAGCAATGCCCCGATCTGACGCTGCGTTCCACCTTCATCGTCGGTTTTCCCGGCGAAACCGATTCCGACTTTGCTTACCTGCTCGACTGGCTCGAGGAGGCCGAGATCGACCGCGTCGGCTGCTTCAAATATGAACCGGTCGCCGGAGCGTCGTCGAACGCACTGGGCCATGCCGTGCCCGATGAGATCAAGCAGGAACGCTGGAACGCGCTGATGGCGCGGCAGCAGAAGATTTCCGCGCGCCGGCTGAAGCGGAAGGTCGGCACGCGGCAGCAGGTCATCATCGACGAAGTCGGTCCGACCGTCTCGAAAGGCCGCTCGAAGGCCGACGCGCCCGAGATCGACGGCGCAGTTTATGTCTCGAGCCGGCGACCGCTGCGGGTCGGCGAGATCGTCACCGCCAGAATCGAGCGCGCGGATGAATACGATCTGCACGGTAGCGTCGCCGGCTTCTGAGCTGTTAGTCGACGCGCTTTCTCCACGCAAACCGGTATCCACCCCGGATCAAGTCCGAGGGCATGCTTCGCTCGAAAACGCTATGCCACCTTGACATTGCCAGCCGTTCGGCTGTATCGGCCTGCGCCATGAACCTGAACCGAACCCAACTCCGCGCCACTTTCCGTCGTCGCTCGTTCGACGATGATGGGTTGCGCCGTGTCCGACGACAACGCTGAACAACTGGATCAGCAACGTTTTCGAGAAGGCCGCACCCCAAAAAGTGCGGCCTTCTTGCGTTTCGGCCTGTCTTTTCATCTCAACCCGCAGGGAGTTCGACATGACCAATGCCACGCATCCGTTCGACGCGCTGATGGAGATCACGGCGCGCCCGCCGGTCGTCTTCGTGCGGGGCGAAGGTTCATTTCTGTGGGATGACGGCGGCAAGCGCTATCTGGACTTCATCCAGGGATGGGCGGTCAATTGCCTCGGTCACTCCCCAGCCGTCGTCGCGGATGCGCTTGCTGCGCAAGCAAAATTGTTGCTGACGCCAAGCCCGGCTTTCTACAACGGCCCCAGCCTGAAGCTGGCCAAGGTCCTGGTCGATCGCAGCTGCTTCGACCAGGTGTTCTTCGCCAATTCGGGTGCGGAGGCCAACGAGGGCGCGATCAAGCTGGCGCGCAAATACGGCGCCCTGCATCGAAACGGCGCGTATGAAATCATCACCTTCGAAGGCGGCTTCCACGGCCGGACGCTGGCGACGATGTCGGCGTCGGGCAAGAAGGCTTTTGAACCCCTGTTCGAACCAAAGGTATCCGGATTCCCGAAAGCGCAGCTCAACGATCTCGCCTCGGTAGAGCGCCTGATCAACGACAAGACCATTGCCGTGATGCTGGAGCCGATCCAGGGCGAAGCCGGTGTCTGGCCGGCGACGGACCGGTTTTTGCGCGACCTGCGCGAGCTGACAACGGCGCACGGCCTGTTGCTGATCGTCGACGAAATTCAGACCGGCATCGGCCGCACCGGCAAGCTCTTCCACCATGAGCACGCGGATATCGCGCCCGATATCATGACGCTCGGCAAGGGCATCGGCGGCGGCGTTCCCCTCGCCGCGCTGCTGGCCACGGAGGCTGCGTCCTGTTTCGAGTATGGCGACCAAGGCGGCACATTCAACGGCAATCCGCTGATGTGTGCGGCCGGGCTCGCGGTTCTGCGGCACGTCGTGGCGCCGGACTTCCTGAAATCGGTTGCGGATACCGGCCTTTATCTGGAAGGCGAGTTGCAGCGGATCTCCGCGCGCCATGGCCTCGGCGAGGTCCGCGGCCGAGGGTTGCTGCTTGCGCTCGATTTGAGAGTTCCGATCGCCGGAACCGTCGTTGCGCAGGCCTTTGACGATGGCGTGCTGCTCAACGCGCCGCGGCCCGACGCGCTGCGTTTCATGCCGGCGCTTAATGTTACCAAGGGCGAAATCGCCGCCATGATCGATTGCCTGGATGCGATCCTGACGAAGATGGGCGCGGCAAGACGTGTCGCGTAACTGTTTTAGATCGTCATCGCGAGCCAACGGGTCGCGCGGATGCGCGCCCGATGACAGGCTGCGCGAAGCAATCCCGCCGTTGGATATCCTCTATGGATTGCTTGGTCGCTTCGCTCCTCGCGATGACGAAGAACGGAGGTGTCCTGATGAATCTCACGGCTTCAGAATCGACGCGCCGGTGGTCGCCCGGCTTTCCAGATCGATATGGGCCTTTGCCGCATCCTTCAGCGCGTAGGCATGGTTGATCGGCACGTGCAGTTTGCCGTTGATGACGGCGGCAAACAGCGTGTCGGCGCCTTCCAGCAGTTCCGAGCGCTTGCCCACGTAGTCGTTGAGTTTGGGCCGGGTCGCAAACAGCGAGCCGTGATTGTTGAGTTCGGCAATCGAGAACGGCGGAACCGGGCCTGACGCGTTGCCGAAACTCACGAACAGACCGCGCGGCTTGAGGCATGACAGCGAGCCCGGAAAAGTGGTCTTGCCGACGCCGTCATAGACCACGTCGCAGAGCTCGTTCCGGCTGATCTGTTTGACGCGCGCGACGAAATCCTCCTCGTTATAGAGGATGACGTGATCGCAGCCATTGGCGAGCGCAAGATCGGCCTTGGCCTTGGAGCCGACGGTGCCGATGACGTGTGCGCCCATCGCCCTCGCCCATTGGCAGGCGAGCAAGCCGATGCCGCCGGCGGCGGCATGAATCAGCACCCGATGGTGCGGCTCGACCTTGAATGTCTTGTGCAGCAGGTACCAGACCGTCAGCCCCTTCAGCATCAGGACCGCGCCCTGCTCGTAGGTGATGTGGTCGGGCAGCTTGACGAGCTTTTCCGAGGGGATGTTGCGTTCGCTGGCATAGCCGCCGAGATTGAAATAATAGGCGACGCGGTCGCCGGGATGAAAATTGGTCACGCCTGGGCCGACCGCGAGCACCTCGCCGGCGGCTTCATTGCCGACGATGAACGGCAGTCCCGGCGCCTTGTAGAGGCCGGTGCGGTAATACACGTCGATGAAGTTCAGGCCAACGGCGTGCTGGCGGATACGGACCTCGCCGGGTCCCGGTTCGGGCACGTCAACGGATTCATAGACCAGGGCTTCAGGGCCCCCTACCTTGTGCACTCGCACCGCCTTGCTCATATCGGAAGCTCCCTCGGCATTTCTCTTGCCCGTAAGTTCTGCGATTGAGCGAAAGCCATCGAGGTCGCATTGTCAACTCGGCGATCCCAGCGGACCTCGGGAGATCGATTAGTTAACGGCCTTTTTGCGGTTACGCCGGGCCAGCACATTGAAGAGTTCGACCGCCGCCGAAAACGCAATGGCAAAGTAGATGTAGCCGCGCGGAATGTGAAATTTGAATCCGTCCGCCACCAGCGCAACGCCGATCAATACCAGAAACGTCAGCGCCAGCATCTTGGTGGTCGGATGCTCCGCGACAAATCGCGCCACCGGACTCGACGAGGCATACATGATAAAACAGGCAATGACGACGGCTGCGATCATGATTTCGAGATCCTGCGCCATGCCGATCGCGGTGATGATCGAATCCAGCGAGAACACCATGTCGATAACGATGATCTGAACGATCACCCAGAAAAAGGCGCTGCCTCTGGGAGCGGCATCACTCTCGCCGTCACGCGCTTCCACCTCGGCATGTATTTCATGGGTCGCCTTCCCGATCAGAAACAGCCCGCCGCCGATGAGAATGATGTCGCGCCACGAGAACGCCATGTCACTCAACGTGAGCATGGGTTGCGTCAGGCCGATCAGCCACACCAGCAGGCTGAGCAGCAGGATGCGGAACACCAGCGCCAGCGCCAGCCCGATTTGCCGGGCCCGTTTCGCCTGCTGCCGCGGGATGCGCGAGACGATCACCGAAAGAAAAATGACGTTATCTATGCCAAGCACGATCTCCAGCGCCGTCAGGGTCAACAGCGCCGCCCAGGCTTCCGGGCTGGTCAACAACGCGATCATGTGTTGAGCGATCTGACGAGACGGATCGCCGCGTCGCACCCCACGATGTAGACGGCGATCGCGCAAAGCGCAGCCGTGACGGTCATAGTGACGTGGAAATCGTTGACCAACGCGACCATGACCAGCACCGTCCATGCGCCGATCAGCGACAATGTCAGCCGGCGCAGGCGCACGACGCGGATCGGGTGAAGGACATTGAACGGAACAAACGTCAGCACGATGAGAATGGCTACCCCCAGGCTCGACCACGCCGGCGACAAATGTAGCAGGAACAGATAGAACGCCGCGATGTTCCACAATCCGGGAAAACCGCGAAAATGATTGTCCGCGGCCTTCATCCGGCGATCCGAAAAATAGAGCGCGCCGGTGACGGCAATACCCACCCCCAAAAGCGGCGCCGCGACCGGTAGCAACAGGCCGCTGGCGGTGATGGCGTAGGCTGGGACAAAGACGTAGCTGACGAAATCGACCACGAGATCGAGCACCTCGCCGGACCAGTTCGGTAGCACACGCACGACAACCAGCCGCCGCGCCATCGGACCATCCACAGCGTCAATCACAAGTGCTACCCCGAGCCACCAAAACATCGCGGCCCAGTGCTCGCGTACAGCTTCAAGCAAGGCGATCAGGGCGACACCGGCTCCCAATGCGGTGAAGATATGCACGGAAAACGCCGCGGCCCGCACTAGCAGCGGTGCAGACAAAGCGTCCTGTTGGTTTGCCTGGTCCATTTGCGGTGCAGTGCTATCAGGAATCGCCTCGACTTGTATATCCGCGGCTGCGGCGCTTCGTCGCCTATTTCGGTGGAAACATGACGGCGATGACGGGCTTGAAAATGCCGGCGGGAACGTCAATTGTTCCGCTATGAACGATGCATCCATCACCTACGATGTGGTTGTGGTCGGTGGCGGGCCTACGGGACTGGCTGCGGCGATTGCGCTGGCGCAAACCGGCGCGCGCACCGCCCTGATTGCCCGGCGCATGTCCTATTCCGACAACCGGACCACGGCGCTGTTGGGCGGTTCGGTCGATTTCTTGCGAGGACTGGAAGTCTGGCCGAGCTGCCAGGACAAGGCGGCCGAGTTGCGCGTCATGCGCCTCGTCGACGATACCGGTCGTCTCATTCGTGCACCCGAAGTCCGGTTCTCCTGTGACGAGATCGGCCTCGATGTGTTCGGCTATAACATCGAGAATAGGCTCTTGGTATCGGCTCTGGAAGAGCGCGCTGCCGCGCTTTCCAATCTGACACGGTTCGACGATGAAGCTGCGGCGATCCGCCCGGAAGACGAGATTGTCGCGATCAGCTTGGGGAACGGCGGATCGCTGTCAGCGCGCCTTGCGGTCGGCGCGGACGGACGACATTCGCTTTGCCGCGAGGCTGCCGGGATCGGCGTCAAACGCCGCGAACTCGATCAGGTGGCGCTGACGTTCAACGTCAGCCATTCGCGACCCCATCGGAATGTCTCGACGGAATTTCATACGCCGCAGGGGCCTTGCGTATTCGTTCCCTTGCCCGGCGACCGCTCCAGCGTGGTGTGGGTATCAGCGCCGAAGGAGGCCGAACGGCTGATCGCATTGAGCGACGATGAATTGTCGCTGGCCGCGGAGGCCCAATCGCACTCCATTCTGGGCCGTCTGAAGGTCGAACCGGGACGCCATATGTTTCCGCTGGCAATTGAGCAGCCCCGGCAATTTGCGATATCCCGCATTGCGCTCGTCGGCGAGGCCGCGCATGTGGTGCCGCCGATCGGCGCGCAGGGCCTCAATATGGGGCTGCGCGACGCGGCAGATATCGCCGATGCCGTGCGAGACGCCTTGGCGTCGGGTGAGGATCCCGGCACATCGGCGGTATTGAACCGCTACGCTTCGGCGCGGCGCGTCGACGTCGTCAGCCGGACGTTCGCCATCGATATCGCCAATCGTTCCTTGCTCAGCGCGTTCCTGCCGATGCAATCGGTGCGCGCGGCCGGCATGCATCTGATCGGCTCGTTCGGACCGCTTCGCCGTCTTGCCATGCGCGAGGGATTGGCGCCGTCGTGGCGGAGCCCGCGGCCCAGCCCGTCCGTTACGGAAACGCGAGCCGTCCCGTCTGAATGAACCACATCGCCGACGTCAGCGTGATGACCGAGGCAAAGGTTCCGATCAATACCGCCACGGAGGCGGGCTCAATCCAGGTTTCATTTTGGCGAGCGATGACAAAGACGTTCAGCGCCGGCGGCAGCGACGCCATCAGGACGGCGTTGGCCGCCCATGGCTGCGGGAACGGCCCCAGCAACAACATCAGCCCGAACACGGCCAGCGGATGGACCAGAAGTTTTACCGCAACCACCGCGGGCACTTCCCAGGGCACACGGCCGAACGGACGCAACGCGACGGTCACGCCGAGCACAAACAGCGCCGTCGGCGCCGCGGCGTTTTGCAGAAACAACAGCGTATTGTCGATCGCAACCGGCGGATGGATGTGCAGCGCGGCGGCGAGCGCCCCTGCGCAGGCCGACATGATCAGCGGGTTGAGGACGATCTGCCGTACCAAGACACCCAGCGTGTGCAGCCAATGCCGGTCCTCGCCATCGGTCAGCGCGATCAACAGCGGCACGATCGAAAACAGGAAAATGCTGTCGCAGCAAAAGATCAAAGCGGTCGGCGCGGCGGCTTTGGCGCCAAGTACCGCCAGCGCCAACCCTGGACCCATGTAACCAATATTGCCGTAGCCGCCGGAAAGGCCGGCCAGCGTCGCTTCGCGGAACGAGAGCCGTCCCACCAGCCGGCCCGCGGACATGGCAAGAGCGAAGGCGATGGTCGTACCGAGGGTGGTCGCAATCAGGAATGGCGGGTTGTTGAGTTCTTCAAAGGGCGTTTTTGACATGATCCCGAACAGCAACGCCGGCAGCGAAACATAGAGCAGGAAGAAGTTCATCCACGCCAAACCCTGCTCTGGAAGTTTCTTGACCTTGCCACAGGCAAACCCGATGAAGATCACGCCGAAATAGGGCAACGCGAGGTTGAGGATATCGACCATGGGAGATGTTTCTTTTCATCGTTGTTGGCCCCGATTTGGCGCTTGATTTGGGACTTGGGACTGACCGGCCACACAAGGTTAATTCGACCGTTTGCCTCTAGCATCGGCCACAATCATGGTCTATTCGACGAGACATGATAAAAGCGCGGACCGCCAAATTTCAGATCGGGCAGATCGTCCGTCACCGGATTTTCTCTTTCCGGGGCGTGATTTTCGATATCGATCCGGAATTCAACAACACCGAAGAATGGTGGCTGTCGATCCCCGAAGATGTCAGGCCGCACAAGGATCAGCCTTTCTATCACCTGCTGGCCGAGAATTCGGAATCCGAATACGTCGCCTACGTTTCCGAGCAGAACCTGTTGCCTGACGATTCAGGCGAGCCGATCCGGCATTCGCAAGTCGCCGAGATCTTCGTGAAAGACAAGTCGGGCGGTTATCGTCCGCGCAATCCGTCGTTGAACTAACGGGTTTTCTCAAACGCGGCGCATAAAGTGAGTTCTGACCAACAAAAAAGGCGCTCGGTTCGAGCGCCTTTTTGTTCGTCTGCAAGTCCCAAGAATTACTAGCAAGAATTACTTGGCGGCCGGATTGGCGGTTGCAGCACCGGCAGGCGGGTTGGCTTCAAGCTTCTTGCGGGCTTCTTCAGCACGTTTCTGAAGCTCTTCCTGCAATTTCTTCTGGGTTTCCTCAAACACCTTCGGGTCGGTCGGCGGACCGTCATAGGCCTTGGCGAAATCGGCCAGCGGCAGCGGCAGCGTAATCGGCGCGTTGTTGGAGTTGATCGCCTGAATTACCAGATTCTGCCCCTTCTTCATGTTCGCGAGCAACTCCGGGGTCACTTCGTAATCCGACATGCAACCGTTCTGGAAGCAGATCACATAAGGGCCCTGCGCCGGAGGGTTGTTGTCCACGATGATGCGCGTGCCGTGACCCAGCAGCATGCCCAGCGGGAGCGTCACGCGAAGGATCTTCTTTGTTTCGCCTTCGGGCTCGATGATGACGGCCGCAACGACGGGCTGACCGGACTCGATACGGCCATCCTTGCCGGTAAAGCAAACCTGCTTGGCATTGGCATCCTGACCCTTGAGGCAGAATTTGGTCCAGGGCGCGTAGATCAGTTGAACCTGCTGATCGGCTGGCGGAGCTGGCGGAGCCGCAGGCGGGGTCTGCTGCGCCGCCGGTGCGGGTGCCGCAGGAGCGGCCTTCGGCGCAGCCTTCGGGGCTGCCTTGGCTTTCGGCGCGGGTGCAGGAGCCGGCGCCTGGGCCCAGGCGTCCGGCGCAAGCAAGGTGGCAGTCAAAGCCGTGGCCGCCACCAAAGCGAAGACCCGCCCACGCGGCCAGACCGGCGCGGCCAAGATACGGAAATTCATTGCGGAAAACCCTTTCTGAACCGGAGCGCCCGAAACCGCTGCAGGCACCGACACCTAGCCGTTTGGGCGGCTGTCTCCTTGCCAATTGAGGCGGATGCGTGACAGGTGCTGCCCCCTCGGTCAATTGCACGCCTTCATACAGGCACGGGCGAAAAGATCAATGCCGACGGGCGTCTTCGGTGCATGTCGCGCTGGATCCGGACGCCTATGGTAAAATGTGCCAGTGAGCCATACCGAATCAAATCAGCGCACCAGATTGCGGGTTCCAGGGCATTGGTGCGCCCGCACTTTGGGTTGCGGTTTGCTCGGCCTCGGGCTTTCGGTTGCGTGCGGCATCAACGGGGTTTCTGCAGGACAAAGCTACGCCATCGCCATGCATGGCGCGCCGGCGCTGCCGGCCGATTTCGCCCATATGCCCTACGCCAATCCGGGCGCGCCCAAAGGTGGCCGGCTGGTTCAGGGCATTCTCGGCACCTTCGACAGCCTCAACCCCCTCATTGTCCGGGGACTTGCGGTGCAACAAATCAGGGGCTTCGTGGTCGAGAGCCTGATGGCCCGGGGCAATGACGAGGCTTTCACGCTGTACGGCCTGCTGGCCAGGAGCGTGGAAACCGACGACACCAGGAGCTACGTCACATTCCGCCTCGATCCGAGGGCGCGCTTTTCCGACGGGCAGCAGGTCACTGCGGAGGACGTTCTGTTTTCGTGGGCGCTGCTACGTGACAAAGGGCGTCCCAACCATCGCCAGTATTATTCCAAAGTCGCAAAGGCCGAAGCGATCGACCCGCTCGCGGTGCGGTTTGATTTTGGCGGCGTCCAGGATCGCGAACTGCCGCTGATCCTCGGCCTGATGCCGGTATTGCCCCGGCATGTCATCGATGTCGCGACGTTCGAGGAGACCTCGATGACGGCTCCGATCGGTTCCGGCCCCTACCGCGTCGGCGCCGTGAACCCGGGCGCGAGCGTCACGCTGACGCGCAACCCTGACTATTGGGGACGCGACCTCCCGGTTAACAGGGGTTTGTGGAATTTCGACGAGATCAGGCTCGACTTCTATCGCGAGGCCAACGGCCAGTTCGAGGCGTTCAAGCGCGGCCTCTATGACTTCCGCGTCGAGACCGAGCCGCTGCGCTGGCACGACGGATATGATTTTCCGGCCGCCCGCAGCGGCGAGGTGATCCGCGACACGATCAAGACCGGAATGCCGCAGCCATCCGAATTCCTGGTTTTCAACACGCGACGGCCGATGTTTTCCGACATCCGCGTGCGCCAGGCCTTGACGCTGCTGTTTGATTTCGAATGGATCAACCGCAACTATTTCTTTGGCCTTTATGGCCGCTCGGCGAGCTTTTTCGCAGGCTCCGAACTCTCGGCCTATGGCCGTGCTGCCGACGAACGCGAGCGCGAACTGCTAAAACCCTTTGCATCGCCGATCCCGGCCGACATTCTCGACGGCAGTTACCGCCTTCCTGTCACTGACGGCTCGGGGCGAAATCGCGCCACGCTGCGCAGCGCGCTGAATTTGCTTTCGCAGGCCGGCTACGATCTCGATGGCACGGTGTTGCGGCAGCGTTCGACCAAAGCGCCCCTCGCCTTCGAAATTCTGGTCACCACCCGCGATCAGGAACGCATCGCGCTGGCCTATGCGCGCGATCTCAAGCGCGCCGGCATCGAGGCATCGGTACGCGCGGTGGACGCCGTTCAATTCGATCAGCGCCGCCTCGGCTTCGACTTCGACATGGTCCAGAACCACTGGGATCAATCGCTTTCGCCGGGCAATGAGCAGTATTTCTACTGGGGAAGCGAGGCGGCGGACAATCAGGGCACGCGAAACTACATGGGCGCCAAGGACCCCGCCATCGACGCGATGATCGCGGCCATGCTCGAGGCGCGGGACCGCCGCGCCTTTGTCTCGGCGGTGCGGGCCCTGGACCGCACGCTGATGTCCGACTTTTACGCCATCCCGCTTTTTAACGTTCAAGAGCAATGGATCGCCCGCTGGAATCGGATAGAACGTCCTCAAGCCACCGCCTTGGCGGGGTATCTTCCCGAGACTTGGTGGCAAAGGCCCCTACCCAAGTGATCCAGAACCGAAGTGATCGAGAACCCAGGTATTCCAGAACCCACGTGACCCAGTGATCCAAACCACCGTATCGCCGACGCTTGACGGATTGTTTCGCCGGATCCTGGCGCGGCAGCCGGACGCGCTGGCATTGCTCGATCCGCTCAACAAGCAGCGCATCACGGGCACAGCGTCAAAACGGTTGACCTTCGCGCAGGCCGATCAAGCCATCTCGGCGCTGTCGGCTCACTTCATCGAAGCGGGCTTGCCGGCCAATTCCGTTATCGGAATCCAGTTGCCGAATACCGTGGAATTCATGCTGACCGTGCTTGCTGCACTTCGAGCCGGGTTGATCGTTGCCCTGCTTCCGCAGCTGTGGCGGCAGGCGGAGTTGACGATGGCGCTCAATCGCACAGGCGCGCGGGCGATTGTGACCGCGGGCAAGATCGATGGCGTCAACCATGCCGACCTCGCCATGAACGCCGCGGCCGAAGCCTTTTCGATTCGCCACGTCTGCGGCTTCGGTGATGACTTGCCCGAAGGAATGGCCTCGCTCGACCTTGCCTTGACCGGCGGATCGACAACCACGCGCGCCGTCACGCAGGATGGTCGCAGGGCCGCCCTCATCTCGTTCGACGTGACCGCTGACGGTTTTCGCGCGGTACCTCGGACCCATCTCAATCTGATCGCCGGCGGACTGGCGGTTTTCCTCGAAGGCCGCGTGCCTCAGGGTGCAAACCTGATGTCGGCATTCGCGCCCTCGTCATTCGCGGGCCTGACCTCATCGCTCCTTGTCTGGCTGCTGTCAGGCGGACGGCTCGCCTTGCATCACCCCTTTGACGAAGACGGCCTTGAACGGCAGATCAGGGATGATTCCTGCGATACGTTGGTCGCGCCGGCACCGATGGCGCTGCGGCTGGCGGAAATGGATCTGCCGTCGCAGCTGCCAACGCTGCGGAATGTGATCGGTCTGTGGCGCACGCCGGAACAGGTTGCATCGAGCGCCCTGTGGACTCTCGACCAGGCGAGGTTCACAGATGTTTATCTGTTCGGCGAGGTCGGTTTGTTCGGCGCCAGCCGTACCGGGGATGGAACGCCTGCGCGCATCATGCCGGGGCCGCACGGCGCGCCGCGCGACGTCCCGGGAACGTCAATCGCGGGCGAAACTCTCCTGACACCGAGGGGAACGCTGGCCTTGCGGGGGCCGATGGTTGCCGTGGCGGCTTATGCCCCCGCGCCGCCGCCGAGCGATTCCCTCCTGCCGCCGCCACCGCGCGATTACGTCGACACCGGTTATGCGGCCCGGCTCGACCGTTCGACCGGAGCGATCTGTATCACCTCGCCGCCCTCCGGAATCGTGGCAGTCGGCGGCTATCGGTTTTTGTCGCAGGATCTTCAGGAATGGGCCAAGCGGCTTGGCCAGGGCGCGCTGCTGACGGCGTTGCCGGACCGATTAAGCGGTTACCGCCTTGCCGGACGCGCCCAGGACAATGCGCGCGGCCGCGAAGCGCTGAACGAGCTCGGGCTTAACCCTCTGATGGTGGAAGCATTTCGAGATCGGGCGACCCCCACTTAACCCAAATTCGGATGGCGTCGTTGACGGGGCATTAAGCCCGGCGAATTAGGCTCGCGGCTCCCGTCGATCGTGCTGATCCGAGTTCCCGATGTCCGTCCAAGGTCCGATCATCGTCGTGTCGACTGCCAGGCAGCCTGCGTTCACCGCGGCGCTTGACGATGCGAAGATGTTTCCGATCATCGATACGAATTGGGCCGACGCATCGCGCGCCGTCGCAGAGCTGCATCCGGCCGCCGTCATGGTCGCGATGTCCGGGCACGCCGAGCGGGACTTGCAGAGTCTCGCAAAGCAAATCGCGGCACGGCAGCCTTATCTTCCCCTGATCGCCATCGATCCCGAGACATCGCTGCCCGATAATGCCCTCCCGTTCTCGCAAGGAGGAGGCAATTCGGATCGTCTGAACGCGCGCCTGCGCGCCGCGCTGCGAGTCCGGACACTGCACGCAACCGTGATGCGCCGGCTCGCCAATTCCGCGGTCGCCCGCCCGACCATCGCCGAGACAGATCCAGTTCGCGACGCTACCGTGCTCCTGATCGGGCGAGGCGCGGGCTATCCCGCACTCTCCGTCGCGCTCGGTGAGCGGATGGGGATTGTCGGCGCACTCAGCATCGAGGCCGCGGCAAAGCACCTCAATACCCGTGACATCGACGGCATCGTGCTCGGTGAAGGCTTCAGCCTTCGCGTGGTCGATGCCTTCCTCACCGTGCTCGCCGAGGATGCACGCTTCCGCAACCTGCCGGTGGTCATGACGCTCGACGGGCTGGCGCCGGCCTATGATCTGCCAAACCTTGAGATCGTCGCGGGCGATCCCGCGCGCATTGCCGCCAATGCCTTGCCCCTGATCCGCCAGCACGCCTTCGAGGTCCATCTGAGCCGCACGCTCCGCTCGATCGACGCGGGCGGACTGCTTGATCCGCAAACCGGACTGCTGACGCCAGCTGCGTTCGACCGGGATTTCGCCAGCTCCGTCCATCAGGCGCTCGCGCGTGGCGGCGGATTGTCGGTGGCACGCTTTGCGTTCGATCCGGCCGATGCCCGCGCGCAGCTTGATGGCGCGCGGCTCCTGAGCCGCCTGATGCGTCAAATGGATTTCGGCGCCATCCAGCAGGACGGATCGGTGATCGTGGTGTTCGCCGAGACCGATTTGCGCACGGCGCACGCGATCGCGCGGCGGCTCTCCAGTGTGATGCGGCATACCTCTCACGGCAAGCGCGACATGCGGTCGGAGCCGATCGTCACGCTTGCGGCCATGCAGCCATCGGATACAGCGCAATCCCTGCTCGCGCGTCTCTACGACGAAGGCCGCCGCGCTGCGTGCTAGAGCGAGATGACTTTTCTTCGAATCGTCATCCCGCTCTATCCTTTTGTTTAAGCATGATCTCCGCGCAAACGCTTCGCGTTTGTCGCGAGGGAAAACCGGTTCCCGCTTTTCCGGATCATGCTCTGCTAATTCAAGCCGCCTTGCGGTCCTCGGCGAGGTTGGCGAGCTGGCGCAGGATTTCGGTCGTGCCCATCAAACGTTCTTCCGGCGTTTCCCATTCCTGGAAGAACACCACCTTCATGTCGGGCCGCACGCGGGCGGCCTGGCCGTGCTGACGGATGAAATAGACGAGGCGATCCGGTTGCGCGAATTTGTTGTCGCGGAAGGCGATCACCGCGCCCTTCGGCCCGGCATCGACCTTCTCGACATTGGCTCTTCGGCAATAGGCCTTGATCGCGGCGACCTTGAAGAGATAGCGCACCTCGTCCGGCAATACGCCGAAACGATCGCGCAGTTCGGCCGCGAAATTGCCGATCTCCTCGTCGGTATCGAGATCGGCAAGCCGCCGGTATAGCGACAGCCGCACCGACAGGTCGGCGACATAATCTTCAGGAATCAGCACCGGCATGCCGATGGTAATTTGCGGCGACCAGCGATCGGCCGCCGGCTCGGCCACGCCGGCCTTGAGGTTGAGGATCGCTTCCTCCAGCATCGACTGGTAAAGCTCGAAACCGACTTCCTTGATGTGGCCGGATTGTTCCTCGCCGAGCAGGTTGCCGGCGCCGCGAATATCGAGATCGTGCGAAGCGAGCTGGAACCCGGCGCCCAGCGTTTCCAGCGATTGCAGCACCTTCAGCCGGCGCTCGGCTTGCGCGGTAATCTTCTGCTGCGCCGGCAGCGTGAACAGCGCGTAGGCGCGCAGCTTGGAGCGCCCCACCCGCCCGCGCAACTGATAGAGCTGCGCCAGCCCGAACATGTCGGCGCGATGCACGATCAGCGTATTGGCGTTGGGAATATCGAGGCCGGACTCGATGATCGTGGTCGAGAGCAGGATATCGTATTTGCCGTCATAGAACGCCGACATGATGTCCTCGATGACGGTCGGCGGCATCTGTCCATGCGCGACCGCGACCTTCATCTCCGGCACGTTCTTGTCGAGAAAGTCCTTGACGCCTGCGAGGTCTTCGATGCGCGGCACCACGTAGAACGCCTGTCCGCCACGGTAGCGCTCGCGCAACAACGCTTCGCGGATCATCAGGGGATCGTGGGGTGCTACGAAGGTGCGGACCGCCAGCCGGTCGACCGGCGGCGAGGCGATGATGGAGAGTTCGCGCACGCCCGTGAGCGCCAGTTGCAGCGTGCGCGGGATCGGCGTGGCGCTCAACGTGAGCACATGCACCTCGGCGCGCAATTGTTTCAGGCGCTCCTTGTGGCTGACGCCGAAATGCTGCTCTTCGTCGACGATCAGAAGCCCGAGATCCCTGAACTTGATCGATTTGCCGAGCAGCGCGTGGGTACCGACCACGATATCGACGGACCCGTCGGCGAGACCTTTCTTGACTTGCGTCAGTTGCTTCGGCGGGATCAGGCGCGAGGCCTGCGCCACATTGACCGGAAAGCCGCGAAACCGTTCGGTGAAGGTCTTGGTGTGCTGGCGCGCGAGCAGCGTGGTCGGGACCACGATGGCGACCTGTTTGCCGTCGAGCGCCACCGCGAAGGCCGCGCGCAGCGCCACCTCGGTCTTGCCAAATCCGACGTCGCCGCAGATCAGCCGGTCCATCGGACGGCCGCTTTCGAGGTCCTTCAAGGTGGCCGTGATCGCGCCGAGCTGGTCCTCGGTCTCATGGTAGGGAAAACGCGCGCAGAACTCGTCATAGACGTGCGGCTGCACCGGGAGTTTCGGCGCTTCATGCAGTTGTCGTTCGGCGGCGATCTTGATCAGTTCGCCCGCGATTTCGCGGATGCGGTTCTTGAGCTTTGCTTTCCGCGCTTGCCAGCCGCTGCCCCCTAACCGGTCCAGTTCAACATTGGCGTGGTCGGAGCCGTAGCGTGACAGCAGTTCGATATTTTCGACCGGCAGGAACAGTTTGGTGTCGGCGGCATAATGCAGTTCCAGACAATCATGCGGCGCACCGGCCACCTCGAGCGTCTGGAGGCCGACGAAGCGCCCGATGCCGTGTTCGACGTGAACCACGAGGTCGCCAGCGGCGAGACTGGTGACCTCAGAGATAAAGTTGTCGAGCTTGCGGCTCGCCTTGCGTGGCCGCACCAGCCGGTCGCCGAGGATGTCCTGTTCGCTGATGACGGCGACATGGTCGGTCTCGAATCCGGATTCCATGCCGACCACCGCCAGCATCGCCTCGTTGCGCGGCGTGGCCTGCACGGTGCGCCAGGTGTTGACGCTCGTCATGTTGAGAAGCTTGTGATCGCGGAGCATGCTGCCCATGCGGTCGCGCGAGCCTTCGCTCCACAGCGCGATCACGACCTTCTTGCGGCTCGCCTGCAACGCCAGGACATGGGCGACGACGGCTTCGAACACGTTGACCGCGCCATCGTTGCGCTCCGGCGCGAAATTGCGTCCCTGCCGCGCGCCGGCGTCGACCACGTTGGCGCTGCCCTCCGGCATGGCGAACGGCGTCAGCCGCGCCAGCGCGGAGCCTTCCAGCCGTTGGGTCCATTCGTCTTCGGTCAGATAAAGCCGGTCGGGCGGCAAAGGCTTGTAGATCGCGCCGCCGCCGGGATGCTCCAGCGCCTCGCGCCGCGCGTCGTAATAATCGGAAATCTGCTTGAAACGCTCGCGCGCGGCGTCCTCGCCCTGCGGCTCGATCGCAATCGGCGCGTCCTGGAGGTAATCGAACAGCGTATCCATCCGTTCGCTGAAAAGCGGCAGCCAATGTTCCATCCCGGGATGGCGGCGGCCTTCGCTGACGGCCTCATACAGGTGATCGTCGGGCTCAGGGGCGCCGAAGGCTGCGACATAGCCCATCCGAAAGCGTCTGATAGTCTCGGTGATCAGCTGGAATTCCGAGATCGGAACCAGATCGAGCGAGCGCATGTCCAAAAGCGTGCGCTGGGTTTCGGCATCGAAGGTGCGGATCGATTCCAGGCTGTTGCCGAAAAAATCGAACCGGACGGGCTGATCGAGGCCGGCCGGGAACAGATCGAGGATGCCGCCGCGCACGGCGTATTCGCCGGGCTCGCGCACGGTCGAGGAGCGGTTGTAGCCGTTATGCTCCAGCCAGGCGACGATGGAGTCCATCGGCACGACATGGCCGGGCGCGACCGACAGCGCCTGCGCCGCGATCGTTTGGCGTGCCGGCACCCGCTGCACGATGGCATTGACCGTCGTCAGCACGATCAGCGGCTTGTCGCTGCCGGCGAGCCGCGACAGCCGCGCCAATGTGGTGAGCCGTTGCGCCAGGATGCCGCCATGCGGCGACACCCGGTCGTAGGGTTGGCAATCCCAGGCCGGAAATTGCAGCACCGGCAGATCGGGCGCGAAGAATTCCAGTGCCCGGGCCAGCTGTTGCATGCGCGGACCGTCGCGGCACACCACGGCGAGGCTGACCGCCGGCGGCTTAGGCCGCGCGGCGACCGCGCGCGCCAAATCCGAGACCACGAGACCTTCGGCGCCCTCGGCGACATTGGCAAAGGTCAGCGCACGGCCGGGCGCGAGCAATTGCGCGGGCGATTGGGTTGGCTGCTTCATGCCTCGTGATCCGCCGGACGAAACGACTTGATACGGTCGAACAAGCCATTCGCATATTCCCGCGCCGGCGGCATGTTGCCGGTCAGCGCGGCGTAGAGGTCGGGGTCGGGCACGTCCATCAGAAATTCAAATTGATCCAATTCTTCTTCTGAGAGATTGGTGATCTCGGCATCGGCAAACCGGCCGAGAATAAGATCCATCTCGCGGGTGCCGCGATGCCAGCAGCGAAACAAGAGCCGCTTGCGGCGGTCGTCCAGGCCGCCGCTCGATCGTGTTGTTCCCGTCATCTGCTAATTCCCATCCAACGCCAAAAGCCCGGACGTGCTGCCGGGCGGGGGTGATATAGCGTTGATGTCGGCGAATGTCAGTAGTTGTTCTCTGGGCAAAATTGCATGAATGACCTGTTGACGCAGTTTTGCGATCTCGCGGCGCGAGGCGCCCGAGTTAAGATAAGACTTCCGCCCGGAGAGGGCGTGGGGAATGCCGGGTGCCCGTTGCACCCGCAGCCGCGCGTGTAGTGTAGAAAGCACGCGCGTTAGTCACCACGAGTACACCGGGAAACACCCGGCATTCCCGCACGCAATGGTTTTAACGGCTTATTTCGTACTCTCCCCGGTGATCGGGCTTTCTTGTCACCGTCGCCTCGCGGACCTGCGTCCGCAAGACTTGACGCCGGCGTCGAGGCGTCAGGACCACACGACTTTGCCGTCCGCGAAAACGTCATTCGTCTTTTGACGTTGCCGCGTCCACCGCATCCCGTGCCCAACGTTCGTGACGATCGCGAAACGCCCCTCGAGCGGGCAGGAACAGCGAAGGATATAGATTTGATTTGGGTGAAATGAGAACAGAATTATTTTTGCAAAGAGGACTGGACCGCTAGCATCAGCCTGATTGCCTTCAACAAATCGCGCGGAACGCGCAAGGCCGTAGGATGGGTGGAGCGTAGCGATACCCATCGCCTCCCCATGTTAACACGACACAATGACCGACTATCGCCGCAATTTCCTTGCCGGAGGCAGCTTCTTCTTCACCGTCAATCTTGCGGAGCGGCGTCTGCGGTTATTGACGGACCATATCGAAAAGTTGCGGAGCGCGTTTCGCGACACGCGCCGGCATCATCCGTTCACGATTGCCGCGATGGTTGTGCTGCCTGATCACCTGCACATGATCTGGACCCTGCCTGCGCCGACAATGGCGGACTAACCCTTTGTCTTGGAAAAAAAGCCGTGGAAGCCCGGCATAAAGCCGGGCATGACGAGCAGGAACAGTCTTAGGCTTTCCGAATGCGCCCTTCTCTGCTCAATCCGTTGTTTGCGCCGGTCACGAGCCTTGCCGGCGTCGGGCCGAAACAGGACAGGCTGTTTCGCTATCTGCTCGGCCGTGATGAGACGCCACGGCTGGTCGATCTGCTGCTGCACCTGCCCTCAAGCGTGATCGATCGCCGCGCGCGGCCGAAAATCCGCGATGCGGTGCCCGGAACCGTCGTGACGCTGGAGGTGACGGTCGACCGGCACCGGCCAACGCCCGGGCGCAATTCCCGCGCGCCGCATCTGGTCTATGCCAGCGACGACACCGGCGACGTGGTTTTGACCTACTTTCGCGCCCAGCCCGGCTATGTCGAGAAACTTTTGCCGGTTGGCTCGAAACGTTACGTTTCCGGCACCTTGCAGTTGTTCGACGGGGTTCCGCAGATCGTGCACCCCGACCGCGTCGTGGATGAAGCAGGTTTTGCAAAACTGTCGGGCATCGATCCCGTCTATCCGCTCACGGAGGGGCTGGCGCTCGGCTCGCTGCGGCGGGCGATGGCGCAGGCGCTGCAAAAGCTGCCCCCTCTCCCGGAGTGGATCAGTCCGGAAGTGATCCGCCGGTGCAAATTCCCGCCGATCGCGGAAGCGCTGAACCGCGTGCATATGCCGGTCGAACTGACGGATATCCTGCCCGATGGTCCCTATTGGTCGCGGCTCGCCTTCGACGAACTCTTGGCCGGTCAACTGGCGCTGGCGCTGGTGCGCGCCCGATTGCGGCGTCCGGCCGGTGACCGCCACGCCGGCGATGGCCACCTGCGGAACAGGATTATCGACGCGCTGCCTTATGCGCTGACGGCGTCGCAGCGTCAGGCTGCGGCTGCGATCGCAGACGATTTGCGGCAGCCGGTCCGCATGTTGCGGCTGCTGCAGGGCGATGTCGGCTCGGGCAAGACCGTGGTGGCGTTGCTGGCCGCCGCCGCTGTCGCGGAGGTGGGCAAGCAGGCTGCACTGATGGCGCCGACTGAAATTCTCGCGCGCCAGCACATCAAGACCATTACGGCGCTGGCCGATCGTGCCGGCTTGCGGGTTGCCATTCTCACCGGACGCGAAAAGGGCCGGGAACGACGCGAAATCCTGGCCCGGCTTGCCGAGGGTGAGATCGATTTCCTGGTCGGCACCCATGCGCTGATCCAGGACGACGTGGTCTTCAAGGCGCTCGCGCTCGCCGTGGTCGACGAGCAGCATCGCTTCGGCGTGCGCGAACGCCTGGCGCTGACCGCCAAAGGCGAAGCCGTCGATGTGCTGGTGCTGAGCGCCACGCCGATCCCGCGCACGCTGGTGCTGACCTATTTCGGCGACATGGATGTTTCCGAGCTGCGCGAGAAGCCGGCAGGCCGGCAGCCGATCGACACCCGTGCGGTCCCCATGAGCCGCCTCGACGAGGTCATCGATGGTGTCGGACGCGCGCTGAAAGCGGGCAAGCAGGTCTACTGGATTTGTCCGTTGGTGGAAGAGTCGGAAGCCGAGGGCACCGAACATCTTACCAATGCGACCGAGCGGTTTGAAAAGCTGCAAGAGCGTTTTGGCGACCGCGTCGGTCTCGTCCATGGGCAGATGAAGGGCACGGAGAAGGACCGCGTGATGGCGCAATTCGCCGCGCACGAGATCGGTCTCTTGGTCGCGACCACCGTGGTCGAAGTCGGCGTCGATGTGCCCGCCGCGACCATCATGGTGATCGAGAACGCCGAGCATTTCGGGCTCGCGCAATTGCATCAATTGCGCGGCCGGATCGGCCGCGGCTCCGAAGCGTCCACGTGCCTGCTGCTTTACCACGAACCATTAGGCGCCATGTCGAAGGCGCGGCTCCAGGTTATCAGGGAAACCTCCGATGGGTTTGCGATCGCGGAGGAAGATCTGAAACTGCGCGGCGAAGGCGATGTGCTCGGCGTCAGACAAAGTGGCCTGCCCGGCTATCGGATCGCGCGCTCGGATGTGCACGCCCAGCTGATCACACAGGCGCGCGACGAAGCGCTGCGCATCATGAAGGACAATCCGAAACTGAAAGGCGAGCGCGGCGAGGCGCTGCGCTGCCTGCTCTATCTGTTCGAACGGGACGAGGCGATACCGCTGATTGGCGCGGGGTAGACCCTCTCATACCAACGGCACCAGACAATGACCGTCATCCCCGGGATGAACGCAATTGCGTTCACCCGTAGGTGCCCGCGCCCTTTGCGCGGGCCTCGAAGGATGGTTGCGAGTCCGTGCATGTTGCCATCCTTCGAGGCTCGCTTCGCTCGCACCTCCCGAGACTGGCGAGGTCAGAACCTTAATCCGTCGGCTTTAGCGGCCCCAATCACGTGGCCTGCTACGCGATGTATGCCGGATGTGGGTAATATGGATCTCGTCCTCTGCGATCGTGTAGAAAATGAGATAACGCAGGCGGGGAGCGACAATCACACGGGCGTTTGGTTCGTCGGTTGCTCGACCCTCAAACGGATTGTCAGCTAGCCTCCGCGAACGCTCGATAAGACGAGCGACAAAACGCGAGGCGATATCCGGGCTATCCTGACTAATATACGCGTGAATTTGAACGAGGTCGCGCTGCGCTGTCCGGGTAAAGCGAACCTTCATGCACGATGGTGCAAACGATAAAACTCGTCCATTTCCGCGTCAGACACAAAATCGCCACGGCGCGCGTCGTCCATCCCGGCGCGCACTGCGGTTCGCTCTTCGTCGGACAGCCGATACACGCCGCTGCGACGCGCTTCGATTTCGCGAGCGACATCGGCAAGCTCTTCCTGATCCTCTTCCGGCCAAGACTGAACCCGCTCCAGCAATGTTTTTGTCCCTGGGCTCATGGTTCTCAATATACCATACCTGTGCGATTTCGCCACTTCCGAGCGGCAGTGGCGAAATCGCAGGAAAACGTCACTCCACCCTCGCCGTCTCCGGCGGCAGCGAGGCTGCATTCGCCACCCGCGCGGCATTTGCCATCCCGGCCAATGCGGCAATCTTCTTTTGCCCGTCGGAACCGGGTTGCACCACGCCGCAGGACATGATCAGGGTCGCGGCGTCTTCGGCGCTCATCTCGATCTCGATGATCTTGCTCTTCGGCACATAGAAGAAGAACCCCGTGGTCGGGTTCGGCGCGCAGGGCAGGAATACCGAGATGTGCTCCTCCTCGCCGGGAAGATTGTTGGCGATCTCCACGCTCGGCGCCTGCGAGATCAGCACGATCGACCACATGCCGGGCGAAGGAAATTCGACGAGGCCGACCCGGCGAAAGCTCGATCCCTTGCCCGAGAACAGCGTTTCGAACACCTGCTTCAGGCTGCGATAGATCGCGCGCACCACCGGCATGCGCCCCAGCAGCCGCTCGCCGAGATCGACCAGCGTTCGTCCGATCAGATTGGCGGTGAGGAAGCCCAGCAGCGTCAGCGCGATGACGGCGACGATCAGCCCCGAGCCCGGCAAGCCGAATGGCAGGTAGGTTTCCGGCCGGTAAGCGATGGGAACGAACGGCCGCACCAGGCCGTCGACCCAGGTGACGAACCACCAGGTCAGGTAGAAGGTGATCGCGATCGGGCCGGCGACGATCAGGCCGGTGAGGAAATAGTTCCGGAATCGGGCCATCAAGCCGCTGTGGACCTCCGGCGGGGGGTCGGCCGGCGGCACGGGCGAAGGCAAATCGTCGGGGTTCATCGGGGTTCCAGGTCAGTCCAAGGCAGTCCAAGACAGTCGAAGCGGCTGTCGTCAGATGCCAGCTAAGCCATCCTACCAGACTTTTGAAGCCCCGACGCCACCATCAGAACGGCGCGGTTATTCCACCGTTACCGATTTCGCGAGATTTCGCGGCTGATCGACGTCGGTGCCCATGACCACGGCCGTATGATAGGCCAGAAGCTGCACCGGGACGGCATAGACCATCGGCGCAAAGGTTGCGTCCATGTCCGGCAACAAGATCGTCACCAGCGACTTGATGGTGGCTTCCGCGGCCCCCCTGGCGTCGGTCATCAGGATGATGCCGCCGCCGCGGGCCGCCACTTCCTGCATGTTGGAGACGGTTTTCTCGAATACCCGGTCGTGCGGTGCGATGACCACCACCGGCATGTTTTCGTCGATCAGCGCGATCGGCCCGTGCTTGAGTTCGCCGGCCGCATAGCCCTCGGCATGGATGTAGGAGATTTCCTTCAGCTTGAGCGCGCCTTCCAGCGCCAAGGGATAGCTGGTGCCCCGACCGAGATAGAGCACGTCCTTGGATTTGGCGATATCGCGGGCGAGCTTCTCGATCTGCGGTTCCGTCGCCAGCGCCGCCGCCATCAGGCGCGGAATTTGTATCAGGCCATGCACGAGCCTGGCTTCGTCGGCATCGGACAATTCGCCACGCGCCTTGCCCGCGGCCACCGCGACCGCCGCAAGCACCATTAATTGGCAGGTGAAGGCCTTGGTCGAGGCGACGCCGATTTCCGGACCGGCCAGCGTCGGCAGCACGGTCTCGCTTTCGCGCGCGATCGTGGAAGTCGGCACGTTGACGACGGAGAGCGTATGCAAACCCTGCGCTTTCGCATAACGCAGCGCCGCCAGCGTATCGGCGGTCTCACCGGATTGCGAAATGAAGATCGCAAGATCGCCCTTGCGCAACGGCGCCTCGCGATAACGGAATTCGGACGCGACATCGAGTTCGACCGGCACGCGGGCCAGCCGCTCGAACCAGTATTTGGCGATATGGCCGGCGTAACTCGCGGTACCGCAGGCCGTGATCGAGATCCGTTGAATGTCCTTGAAGTCGAACGGCAATTTTTGCGGCAGCGCCACGCGCTCGCTCGCCAAGTCGACGTAGCGCGCCAGCGTGTGGCCGACGACTTCCGGCTGCTCGTGAATCTCCTTGGCCATGAAGTGGCGATAATTCGCCTTGTCGACCAGGAACGACGACACGCCGGATTTCAGCACCTCGCGATTCACCACCGCTCCCTGCGCGTCGTAGATCACGCCGGCTTCGCGGGTAAGGACCACCCAGTCGCCGTCCTCGAGATAGCTGATGGTATCGGTAAAAGGGGCCAACGCGATCGCGTCCGAGCCCAGATACATCTCGCCGTCGCCATGGCCGATCGCCAGCGGCGAACCCTTGCGGGCGCCGATCATCAGATTTCCATGGCCTTTGAAGACGAACGCCAATGCGAAGGCGCCACGCAGCTGCGGCAGTGACGCCTTCACCGCATCCTGAGGCGAGGCACCCTTGAGGAGGTAAGAATTGACCAGATGAGCCACGACCTCGGTGTCGGTCTCGCTGGCGAATTTTGCGCCCTGCTTTTCCAGCATCTGCCGGAGCTCGCGAAAATTCTCGATGATGCCGTTGTGAACGACCGCGACGTTGTCGGTGGCATGCGGATGGGCGTTATTCTCGGTCGGTTTGCCGTGGGTAGCCCAGCGCGTATGCCCGATGCCGGCGTGACCGGCGAGCGGTTCGGCCTTCAACCGGGTTTCAAGATTTTTCAGTTTGCCCTCGGCGCGGCGGCGTTCGAGATGATCGCCTTCGAGCGTGGCGACGCCTGCGGAATCATAGCCGCGATATTCCAGGCGTTTGAGCGAATCCACCAATTGCTCTGCGACCGGTCCGCGTCCGAGAATGCCGACAATGCCGCACATGCGGGTCAATATCTCCAAATACGAATACGCTCTTGCATCTCTTAACCAAAATCGACGATGCCGAGATACTCAATAATGATTGCGGATTGAAACAGCGTTAAACCGAAAGCTTAATGACGCCGGCCATTAACCGTCCTTCGGCGCCTTGCCGCGCGTTTTTACCTCGCGGTATCGCTTGGCGCCGCCCTCGCGATTGGTCTGCTGGCTGCGCTCCACAGCCAACGCATCGTCAGGCACATCGCGGGTAATCACCGAGCCCGAACCGATATAGGCCCCGTTGCCGATCCTGACCGGCGCCACCAGCGAGGAGTTGGTGCCGACGAACGCGCCGGCGCCGATCTCGGTCCGGTGTTTTCCGAAGCCGTCATAGTTGCAGGTGATGGTGCCGGCGCCGATATTGGTATTGGCGCCGACATGGGCGTCGCCGACATAGCTGAGATGATTGACCTTGACGCCGGCCTCCAGCGTCGCAGCCTTGGTCTCGACGAAGTTGCCGATCCGTGCACCCTCACCGAGCGATGTCCCCGGCCGCAACCGCGCAAAGGGGCCGACCAACGCGTTCTTTCCAATCGACGACTGCACGATATGAGAGAACGAATAGATCACCGCGCCGTCCGCTATCGAGACGCCGGGACCGATCACAACAAAAGGCTCGATCGTCACGTCCTTGCCGAACGTCGTATCGGCGGCGAGGTAAACCGTCTCCGGCGCGACCATGGTCACGCCGGCATCGAGCGCGGCCTTGCGTAACCGTGTCTGCATGACCTGCTCGGCTTCGGCGAGCTGGGCCTTGGTGTTGATGCCGCGCACTTCATCCTCGCTGGTTTCGATCACAACGGCCTCCCATCCCAGGTCCCGAACGATGGCAACTACGTCGGTCAGATAATATTCGCGCTTGCTGTTGGCATTGCCGATCCTGTCGATGATTTCGAGCGCCTTGCGGCCGTCAAAGGCCATCATGCCGGCATTGCAGAGCGTGATCGCGCGTTCCGCGGCACTGGCGTCGGCCTGTTCGCGTATAGCCACCAGACGGTCACCCTCGACCAGGAGCCGGCCATAGCCGGTGGGATCGGCGGCGCGAAAGCCGAGCACGGTAAGCGCTGCGCCGCGCTTCAGCGGCGCGCGCAGGCGCTCGAATGTCGCGGACGAGATCAGCGGCGTGTCGCCGAACGCAATGAGCAGATCGTCCGCGCCGCGGGCGATGGCATCGCGGGCCGCCAGCACGGCATGCGCGGTGCCCAGACGCTCGCGCTGAATGAAGGTCGTAGCATCCGGCCGCACGCGTTTGGCTTCTTCCTCGACCGCCTTGTGATCCGGTCCAATCACCACGGCGAGCGAGGCGGAGCTTCCCTTCGGAGCCGCGCCAAGGACATGCGCCAGCAGCGACTGGCCGGCCACCGGGTGCAGGACCTTGGGGGTCGCGGACCGCATGCGCGTGCCCTCGCCGGCCGCGAGCACGATGGTCAGGCTGGTCCTGCCGGTCATCCGAATCCCTTGCTGTTGCGGCGAATGCCGCGCCGCCGTCCTCGTGCCGTCCTCATAAAGCGTTTTTGTCCCGCTTGGAAACCCGGAATTGACCCCGGGTAGAACGCCCCAGGATTCAAGATGAAGGCCCATTTCCTGTTAATGTTTGCGTCGTGATTCGGTTGGGGCCTTAGGGGGGCCGAAAACTTCGTATGGCAAAGGATTCCGACAATCGGGTGGGCAGCTTCGAGACCGGGAATAACGGCGGCTTGGTAGCCGGATTTTTGGCCGAGGAGGATGAATTCGACCGGCGTACGCTTTGGCGGCTCGGATCGTGGGCGGCTGCGTCGGTCGGCGCGGTCATCGTTGCGCTGCTTGCCAACCAAACATCCATCGGAATGCGGCGCGAACAGATGGCGTCGGCCGATCTGGCGCGGCAGTCGCAGCAGATTCAGTCGATCGCCAAGGAGAGCCAAAGCGAAGCCCGGCGTCTGGCCTCCGCGATCGAAACATTGAACAGCGATCGCGACCGGCTTTACTCGCGCGTCGCCGTTCTGGAACAGGGCCTGGATTCGGTTACGGGTGCCATTGCACGGCAAAATTCCACGGTGACGTCGCCGCAAGCTGCTTCGCCCCCGGCATCTCCCGCTACGACCGCCGCCCCCGCCGCCCCCGGGGCCGCCGCGTCGGCTGAACCGCCAGCGACGGCGCAGAAACCATCGCCCGCGCCCGTCGTCTCCCCCGTGGCGGCGACGACGGCCACCACGGCAGAAAAGCCGCCCGTGGTTGTCGCGGCGGCAGAGCCCGGCCCGGCTCCGGTGTCATCCGGCGAGCAAGCGGCTTCAAATGCCCCGGCTGCCCCGGCTGCAACGCCACCGACGCCGCTGGTGGCGTCGAAATCGATGATGGCGCCGCCCGATCCGGCGGCCGGAAAGTTGATCGAGCCCAGCCCGCCGCCAAAGGCGGTTACCGCTGCGCCGATGCCTGAGGTGGTGGCTTCAACTCCACCGGCCGAAGAGGTGACCGAGGCGGAAACCGCCGCGCCTGCGCCCAAGCTCGCGGTCCAGCGGACCGAATTCGGGGTCGATGTCGGCGGTGCGAATTCGTTCCCTGGCTTGCGCGCGCTCTGGCGTGGGCTTCTTAAATCGCGGTCGAATGCGGCTTTAACGAAACTGCGCCCGATCATCGTGATCAAGGAAGGCAACAACGGGCTTGGCATGCAGCTCAGGCTGGTGGCCGGACCGATCGATGATGCCGCGGCGGCCGCGAAAATCTGTGCGGGCATGATCGAAAATGACCGGCCCTGCGCGACCGCGGTGTTCGAAGGCCAGCGCCTGGCCATGAACGCCGATGAGCCGGCCACGGGCGCCGATGCCAAGCCTCAAGCCGCCGACATCAAGCCTGCTTCCGCGGCTAGACCCGCGATGCACAGGCACTATACGCTTAAGCGGACCGCCGAACCGGCCCCAAAACCCGAGCCTTCCACTCTGTCCCGGATCTTCAGCACGCGGTAGTCGGGCCGAATATCTCCCATTATTTCAATAGTTTGGGTTTAGTTTTTCATGTATTTTTGTGGGCGTTTACGCACCCAGCGTTGTCTTGCCCGGAATTGCGCCGCATATTCGCCTTGCGCGCCTTCCGCAAAAGTGGGTACCGCTTTCGTGGACAGATGACGCGATTGGTCAGGCGCATTTTCCTGCGGCTGGCCGCGATGTACTTGCCGGGAAAACTTGCCGGGAAACACCCCAGTGAAAAAAGCTCCGTTTCGGCTAACGCCCTATCAGGTGCAGTGGCTGCTGGTCGTCGGCTTCGTCACCGTCGGTTACGCGCTTTATCTGCGCTACCTCGCGATTGAGTTTTCGGGCGTGGCGCTGGCGTGTGACGCCGGCCTGCAGACCATGCTCTGCAAGAGCCGACTGCTCGCGACTTACCTGTTTCGCCATTCGGTGTTCGGCATTGTCGCGCTGATCATTGCGACGCTTCACGTCATCCGGCCGTCGATCGTTCTGCTTACGGCCGGGCTGATCGCGGCCGGGCTTGGTGTCGTGCTTTACAATCTGGGGCTGTCGGGTATTGCGATCGGCCTGCTTATTCTGGGGTTTGCACGGCCCGCGCCTGCCACAGCGTAACGGCGAGCAGGAAGTAGAGGGCGCAGGTCCACAGCGACTGCCAGTTGTCCGATCCTTCATTGAACCCGGTGTAGAGCGCCGCGCCTGCGAACAACCCGGCGAATACCGCCTCGGCGACCGGGCGTGTCCCCTCTTTCGGGCGGTTAAGCAGGGTCAGCGCCGCGAACGGCACCACCGCCATGGTCAGGGCGGCGAAGGGAAAATCCTTGTAGCGCGGGTCGAAGACGAAGCCGAGCGCGGTCTCAGCGCCGATCAACGTGGTCACGATCAGGACCAACCCCAGGATGACCGCCAGGGCCGATCGGGTCCGGTAGTCACGGGGGCCCAGCAACTCCAGAAATGTCGGCAGCGCGTGTCCTGACATCAATGCGTTGGCGCAAAACACCGGCGAAGCGGTTGCGGCCAAAAGCAGCGAACCCCATGCGAGCCAGCCACCAAAACCGTAGCTTTCGTAAAACATCTTGTCGGTGGCCACCCCAAACAGGATCCCGGCCGTCGTCGCCGATAACCCGACGGCGATCCATGAGACGAGCCGCGGCGTCCAGGGTCTTCGCCGCAAGGTCAACCAGGCGGCGCCGAACACCAGGATAGCCAAACCCATGCCGCCTCCCATCTGCAGCTTCCATAACGGATAGTTGCTGATGGCGATACCGGGCGGGTATTTCAGCGCTCGCTGCACCGAGTCGAACAGGCCCCAATAGCCGCCGACCGTGCCCTCGAGCTGGCGTTTCCAGGGCTGATCGTAGGCCTCGATCAGGTTGACGCGGAAGTTTTCGCGCTTGGCGAGATCGAGGATCTCCGAGACAACGCGGGCCTGATTGGTGCGCGAGGGCAGCGCCGCGTCGCGCATCCGACCCTCGCTCGGCCAGCCGGTTTCCCCGATCAGGATTTCCTTGCCGGGAAACGCGACCGCCATCCTTCTCCTGATGGCGTCGACATGGGCGGCGGCGTATTTCGCGCGGACTGGAAAATCCTCCCAGTAAGGAAGGATATGAATGGTGACGAAATCGACTGCCTCATAGACTTCCCGATAGCGCAGCCAGAACTCCCAGACATCGGCATAGGTAACGGGAACGGCGACCTGTGCCTTCACCGAGCGGATGGTGGCGGCAAGGTCAGATGACGTCATTTCACCGCGCAACAGCACCTCATTGCCGACCACCAACGAGGTAATGGTGTCCGGATATTCCTTGGTCAGGCGTATGGCGGTCGATATCTGCGCCAGGTTCTTGAGCCGGTTGCTGCCGAGCCATATTCCCTGAATGACCTTGAGCCCCACCTTTGCCGCGAGTTCGGGAACCTGATCGAGGCCGTTTTCGATCGAATAGGTCCGCACGCAATCGGATATTTTGGCGAGCTGCGCCATATCCTGGGCGATCTGTTCCGCGGAGACATGCGTGGTTGGTGACAGCGGCGTTTGGTCGTCGCGGAAGGGGGCGTAGGACACGCACAGGAGCTTGGCGTTGGGATCGATCGGCGCGCGCGCGAGCGTGATCGGCGTGGCCAGCCACCACCACACCGCGGCAATCGCACCTAGGGATATCAGGAGAAACGCCAGCGGCGTACGAAGAGAAATCGGTTCCAACCTCCAGACGGGGATCGTCGATTAGCCGGTCACTGGCCGTCTGCCAATAGCGGTAAAGGCGCAATCGCCTGGCCTTGCTCGTCCGGCGGCTTTACCACAACACGATAAAGTTGTGACTTTGCTGGACAAAATCCGAAATGTCCGTCATGGGAATCCGGGAACCGTCGCCGCCGCATTCGGGACCTATTTGAACGGCATCAACCAAGCGCGTCCCGGCGAGACGCGGGCAGGAACAAAATCGGGGAATTTATGCGTCAACGGGTGCTAAAGTATCAGACTACGGTCTTGCGCCACTTGGCCGTCCCCGGACTTGCACTCATGATCGGTATCGGAAGCGCGCTGGCCCAGAGCGGCACCCCTGCCCCGGATCAGTCCGGCAAGCCCGCCGCCAATGCGGCCGATGCCGCCAAGGACAGCCAGCGCAAGACCGATGAATTCGTCGAAGCGGCACAAGCGATCAATGGCCCTGCTGGAAACCCGGAATGCGTTTGGCTTGGCCGGCGCGTCGTTCGCCTGATGTGGCGCGACGACCTCGACACCGCCTTTCGCCATCTCGACCTTTACGACCGGTTTGGCTGCCCGGGTGGGCATGTCCAGGCCACGTTCCGCTGCCTGACCCGATTTGGAGCGCAAATCGACGACAAGGTGCAAAAGAGCCTGGACGACCGGGTTCACGCCTGCTGGATCAATCCCAGCGCCCAGCCACAAGCCGCCGCGGCGATCCCCGCTCCCGCGCCCTCGACCGCCGGCAACGCTGCTGCGGCGCCCGCCGCCGCACCAGCCGCGCCGGCAAAATAGCTACCCTCGGCGTTGGAACGAGGCGATTTTTCGAGGGTTGAGACGCTGCGCCCTTAAAACGCCATCGCGTCATACCAGTTGTTAAATCGCATGGCAGGATTATCCTTAGAATCGCTCCCATGTCGGTCGAACCTAGGGGACGGGTTCGCTTTCTTCCAATGCAGGCCCCGTATGGTCTAGTCGCGATGCGCGCCGTCGTCGCCGTTTTGTTGTTTGTAACCGCCGCGCACGCCGCGCTTTGGGGTTTGTTCCAGGAAAAGCAACAGGCCCCCGATTTCCGCGGCATTCTGCCGAGCGTTTCCTATGCTCCGTTTGAGGGCACCGCCCATCCCGACGTCGACAACATCCCGACCGTCGAGAAAATCCGCGCCGACCTGAAAAAGCTGTCGACGATCACGCGCGCGATTCGTCTTTATTCCTCCACCGGTGGCGTCGAACTCGTTCCGCCGATCGCCGCCGAATTCGGACTCAAGGTCACCGTCGGCGCCTGGATCGACAAGAACGTCGATCGCAACGAGCGCGAGATCGATGCCGCCATCAATCTTGCCCGGCGCAACAGCAATGTCATCGGTGTCGTCGTCGGCAACGAAACGATCTACCGCGGCGAGCAAAAGGTCGATGACCTGATTGAACTTATCAAACGCGTGAAGAAGGCAGTCAATGTTCCCGTGACAACGGGCGAAATCTGGAACATCTGGCGTGACTTTCCGCAGCTCGCTTATTCCGTCGATTTCATCGCCGCGCACGTGCTGCCTTACTGGGAAAACTTCACCGACAAACAAGCCGTGGACCAGGCGGTCGCCATGTTCCAGCTACTGCGGGACCAATTTCCGGGCAAGCGGATCGTGATCGCCGAATTCGGCTGGCCGAGCGCCGGCTACAATTTGAGGAACGCCGTTCCCGGTCCCTTCGAGCAGGCCTCCGTGCTGCGTAACTTCGTGGCTCGCGCCGAAGCGATCGGGATGGACTACAATATCGTCGAGGCGATCGATCAGCCCTGGAAGTTCTTCGAGGGCGGCGTCGGCCCCTATTGGGGCATTTTGAACGCGGCGCGCGAGCCGAAATTCAGCTGGACGGGCCCGATCGTCAACCCGGACTACTGGAAGCTTGCGACCATCGCCGTTCTCGTCGGCATCCTGATGTCGCTGCCGATCCTGGGGCTTGCCCAGCCGACCGTGCTGCAGTCGCTGACGCTGTCAGCTGCGGCAAACGGCATCGGCGCGTGGGCCGCCACCGTGTTCGCCTATTGGGCCGGCCACTACTTCGTTTTCGGCTCGGCCTTTGCCTTGACGCTCGGCCTGATCCTGCTGGTTCCGCTGGTGTTGATCGCGATGGCCAGGATCGAGGAAATCGCGGCAATCGCCTTTGGCCGAAAACCGCGCCGCTTGCTCGCCAAAGGCGCGGCCGTCGCCGCCGACGGCGCCCATCCCAAGGTCTCGATCCATATCCCAGCTTATTTCGAGCCGCCGGAGATGCTCAAGCAGACGCTGGACGCGGTCTCCCGGCTCGATTATCCGAATTTCGAATGCGTCGTTATCATCAACAACACGCCCGATCCGGCGTTCTGGCAACCGATCCAGGACCACTGCCGCGCGCTCGGCGAACGTTTCAAGTTCATCAACGCCGAGAAGGTTGAAGGCTTCAAGGCCGGCGCGCTCCGCATCGCCATGGAGCGGACCGACGCCGACGCCGAAATCATCGGCATCATCGACGCCGACTATGTGGTGGAACCGGATTGGCTGAAGGACCTGGTTCCTGTGTTCGCCGATCCCCGCGTCGGTCTCGTCCAGGCGCCGCAGGACCATCGCGACGGCGACCGTTCGCTGATGCACTACATCATGAACGGCGAATATGCCGGGTTCTTCGATATCGGCATGGTCCAGCGCAACGAGGCCAACGCCATCATCGTTCACGGCACGATGTGCCTGATCCGCCGCGCGGCGATGGATATGGCCGGCGGCTGGGCCGGCGATACCATCTGCGAGGATACCGACCTTGGGCTGGCCATCCTCGAACACGGCTGGCTGACGCACTATACCAACCACCGCTACGGTCACGGCCTGTTGCCCGACACTTACGAGGCCTTCAAGAAACAGCGCCATCGCTGGGCCTATGGCGGCTTCCAGATCGTCAAGAAGCACTGGCGCCGTTTTCTGCCGGGTGCGAGCCGGCTGACGCCCGATCAGAAGCGCGAGTACTCGCTGGGCTGGCTGAACTGGCTTGGCGCCGAAAGCATCGGCGTGCTGGTTGCCATCCTCAATTTGATCTGGGTGCCGATCGTCGCCTTTGCCGACATCGCCATCCCCGACAGAATCCTGACGCTCCCGATCATCGCCGCGTTCGTGGTCTCGCTGCTGCATTTCGTGATCCTTTACCGGCTGCGCGTGCCGGTGAAATGGGGACAGATGCTGGGCGCCATGGTGGCGGCGATGTCGGTGCAATGGACGGTGTCGCGCGCGGTGGCCAACGGACTGATCACCGAACATCTCGCCTTCGCCCGCACGTCCAAGGGCGGTTTGTCGCGGATGTCGATCGAATTCCAGGCGTTCTGGGAAGCCGTCATCGGCGTGCTGCTGCTGGCTGGTGCTGTGGTGCTCGTCGTCACCAACAGTTTCAAGGAAGTCCGCGAGATCTATATCTTTGCGGCGGTATTGGTCCTTGAAAGCCTGCCGTTCCTCTCCGCGGTCGCGATCGCCATTCTGGAGAGCTCGCGGCTCAATTCGTTCGCGTTCTGGCGCGATACCGGCATCCGGACCGCCGAGCTGATCGGCCTGCGCCCGGTGGCTATGCCTACCGTGGTCGGCACATCCCAGCCCGTGGCCTCGGAGATTCACCCCGAAGCCAGTTGATGGCGGGGGTATTCCCGGCAAGCGGCCCGCTTGAAGAAAATCGCTTAACCGACAGAACTGCCGAGGAAATCCGGGTTCTTGCATGGGCATATCTGGGGTTTGCCGCGCTATTGACCCGCACCCGGCTGACCCCTACACAGCGCGGCACGTGAGCGCGTAGCTCAGGCGGTAGAGCACGTGACTTTTAATCATGGGGTCGAGGGTTCGAGTCCCTCCGCGCTCACCAGAAACCACATAAAATCAATTTATTATGAGAATGAAAAATTGCATTCCAACAACGTCCTTTGCAATAGGGGCTTATTTGCTGAGGCATGTAAGGTTGCTGTAAGCGCGCATTGGTAGCTTCTCGTTCCAAATTATTTTTTTATTACCTTCCAGATCGCTCCAATCATTAGTTTTTACCCGATGATTGCAATCATACTGAAATGGCATCAGACAATAAGTTGGAAGCTCGGCCATAGTCACGGGACGGAGGGTCGCCCATACAATCGTCCATGGTGGGTCAATGAGGCCCATTATGCGATAGCCTATACATACGCCAAGCAAGTTGAAATCTCACCTGTAGGAGCGGCCGGCAGACTGCGGCTGAGTGATCCGGAATTCAAAAATTCGCTGTGAGCGCTGGACCAAAACCCCGCGTGCTTCTTGACGGCCACCGCCCTCAGTCTTCGGTGTGAGTGGTGCGGGCACCAAGGCCGAGGTCAGCTGAATGTCGATTACCGACGCAAACGCGGACATGATCCGGCGAGTGCCCCCCAAGGCAGCGGCACCTTGATGTGTTTTTGAGTGGCGTTGTGGGCTTCAATCGAAATCAGTCATGGTTTCTTAACTCCCGCGCTTTCTTAATATCATTGATAAATGTGCTTCTCGGCTGTGAAAGTCCTATGGAACCGTATATCGGCTCCGAGTATTCATGGAAAGCGGCGGGCTCTTCATATCCGACCCCTTTTGGAATTCGTCGGCCCTCGCAGTGACACGGTGTCGCATTGGACGCGATGTCGCTTCCACTACGAAGATGCCGAATTAAACTAAAATAGACGAATCGTTTCTTTGGAAGTGAGAGAACGTCAGTGATTTCCCGCACCCTTATCGAAGTTGCCAACACCGCCTCGAATTTGACGCCAAGCCCGATTGAGCCGTCTTGGATCATCGGAGGCAATCCGGTTGCACAATCGTCTCTTCTGTCAAAAAGCGCGGATGGGCAGGCATGGACCGTGGCCTGGCAATGCAGTGAAGGGAAGTTCCATTGGTACTACGATCTCGATGAGACGATACTGATCCTCGAAGGCTCAATCGTCCTTGAAAATGATGTGATGCCTCCGACCCGGTATGGCCCCGGCGATGTCATTTTCTTCAAGGAGGGCGCGCATGCCAAATGGCATGTTGACGATCACGTCCGAAAACTTGCATTCTGCCGGAAGACCCAGCCGGTTTTGCTTAGCTTCGCTTGGCGGGTGTTCTCCAAGATCAAGAGAACGCTCATGCCGGCTCGGAAACGCAAAGCCCTGAACCTTATGGGCTCGCGCTGAGAAGTGTCGCTGCGCCGGGTAGCCTCGGACATGTTTGGCGTCTTCAGTGCATCCGAGAGAGAGATCAGAAGATCGTCGACTTTCTTTCCCGACCTTTTTATCTGCCAACCACCTCGGGGAGCCTTCTCAGCGTTGAAAATTACATGTGTTCTGTCATCGTGTCGATATGCGCTTGTGGTGAGCTTAAACCAAGGCTGAAACGTTGCCATTCTTTGAGCGCGCTGGTTCGCGCCGTCGGGGGAGCAATGTAGTCACTGCGGCGACCGACAAACGCTGGCGCATCGTTGCTCAATACCAGCGCCTCGTCACACTGCGTTGGATCTAATGGTGCAGATAACCTCGCACCGAAGCTGTACGCTTCCATCCCAACAATCTATACTCGGATAGGCCGCGATCCCAAGCCGCCTAAAGGCGTGGGGTTTCCTGCCCCCCATGGGGGACTCTACTCTAAATTTCCTCGTCTAAAGATGCCTTGCGTGGGCGCCGTGTGGGTAAATCAATAGTCGCGCAGGAACGCGAGATCGCGCACCCGGAACAATCAATAATCTTTTAGGAACCAACGGCGAAACTCATACTTGGTAATCAGCGGAATCAAAGGGAGGAACGCATGACGAAATTCAGACTGATTGGCGCCGCCGCAGCCCTTTTTTCTGTGCTGGCAGGACCCGCGATGGCCCGGCACGTAATCTCCAGTCCAGGCCACCCCGCCCAGAGCATCTATTGTGCGACCAGGGAAGCGGGAAATCCCCACAGCAAGTATTGCGATTACATCGAATGGAGCAAATGGCGACAGAGGGGCGCTTGGGACAGCACGCTCGACAATGCTTGCTGGCGTAACCCCAGCTATATACCGGGAGAGTGCAGCTTTGATGAGCGGGGCCGAGTATTATTTTCGACACCTATGAAGTGATCATCTGCCCAGCCTGCATTTCCTCGATCGAAAGGCGGGCAAGCTATTCGGCTAAGATGACGAGTAAAGCAGCCTCAGCGTTTCGACTAGGAAGGCGGCTGGTGAGTCCGGGATTCTCGGGCTGGCATTGGCGCATTCGGCGCCGACGCGCTTCAGATCTGAGCTGGTCCACGGTATGCTGGCGAATCTTGCCAGGCGAAACGTGGCCGAACTCTTGCGGTATAATCCTCCTTCGACGAAAGCACCCGCGCCTAGTTGCCGCAGCTTCAATTCGCCATGATGACACATTCTAGGGCAATTTATGTCCTAAGCTGGCGAAATTGTTTTAGTTGAGTAGGAGATTTCAAATGATTTCTCTTCAGGAGCGCCTCGCAACCATTCTAAGTCTTGCCGCCCAGTTACGCGAATTAGACCAACTGCAAGAGCAGGTCAGAAAAGCAGAATTAGTCTGGAGATCGCGGGGGTCGCAGAAAAAGAACGCACCCTTAGCAAAAAGGTCGGCGGCCCCCCTTCTTATTACATGCGACCCTGGCCGCCCGGCACGAAGCGAGCGGCGGGGCTTGTAACCAGCCTTGATCAACTCGCGCTTAGAAGGACCATCGTTGCCATGTAAATTCCTATGCCGATTAACATCGGCATAGCGAGGGCAAAAGCGATCCCGATTCCAAATCGAATGTCGGCCTTCTGAATTTTCCGAGCTTTGGGCGCGTCATGTCCCAGCGGGTCGTTCAACGTCGAGGATGCAGGGGCCGCGGCGACGCCATCGGCATCTAGCTTCCAGTACTCAAGAGCATCGTCCCCAGCAAGAACGCCGCGGATGCCGTCGTAGAGGCTGTCGTTCGTGAATGCCTGATAATCCATCGGGCCTCTCGCGAAAAAGCCGCCGCCGGGTTGAGATCAGCGACGGCTTTTCTAGCTCACACGGTGACCACAGAAGGTCACCCCGAAGGTGCGCCCGAACGGTTAATTCCAGGTTACGGGGCGCGCGACCTGAAGCCCGCGACCTGGGCCGCCATGGGCGAAAATGGCCGACGACAGATGCCCACCCAGTCCGAGCCGTGGTACGGTCGGATTCGGGTTCCGGCTTTTTTCAAGGGGACGAAAATGCGAGCAACAGCGATGATATTTATGCTGTGTATGTCTTCCGGGGTAGCAAGTGCGCAAACGACCGAGCGATGCCAGCCGATGCAAAGAGCCGGCGATCTCCTCGATTGTTATAACGGGACTGCGCCGCCGCACACACCCAGCAAGCCCAAAACGTCCAAAGCTTCGGCTGCGCCATACAAGCCCGCAGTATCCGAAGCTCCGATTGCAGTAGACAAACCAGCAGCTTCCAAAACTCCGACCGACCAGAGGGCGAAGTACGTCGATGTGCTCGACGCCGAGAACTCAAAAATAGACGCGAAGATGAAAACCATTTGCCGGGGATGCTAAGCGTACCGTGCGCGGCCGCGTGACCGTCGGGCTCGCGATCTAGCGCGGCCCTGAACCGCCACCGCGTTCGCGAATTCAATCCGGACCGCAAGCCCCATCATTGGGGAAAACGGAAGCTGAAGAAGGATCAATGAAACCGTCTACATCAACGGGCGTGGCGTTGGCGTATGAGGTCGTCCTGGAGTGAATTCCTTTGCTGTGTCGTTTGGGCAACGCTTGTTTGGTTTCTCGCGCGGAGCAAGTCTTTTGACTCCACAGTATACGCCAGCACCGCGTAGATTGATTTATGAGGCTGGGTAACAAGATCGGCGGGCGGGGGCGTTCGCGTGGCCTGATTTCAGCCTTCATCAGCGCTGCAGAAAGACCGCCTTCGGGCGGTCTTTTTGTTGTGTGCCGAGTATGAACGACAGCTTGGAGGCGGAAGTCCTCTGTCCAGCCTGATGACGGCGAAGGACTAGCGAAGCCCAAGGGCGTCACCGCGAGGTGGGGTCTGAAGAAAGCGTGGAGCAAAGCCGCGGCCCGATGGACAAACACCGGATAACGAGGCCTACCCGGCCGGACATCCAAACTACGGCGTCAATAGAACAACTATTGCCGCTTAATCCAGCGAACCGCCGGATACGGACCCGTACGTACGGTGGTGTGGAGGAGCCGCGAGGCTCCCCCTATCCCGATTAGGATGTAACTGCGGAAAGGGATGCCCTTGGCGCCGTCAGTCGTCGTCATCTCCGCCGTATCCACCATAGCCACCGTAGCCGTAGGAGCCGTATCCCACACCGGCGCCGAGTAGCGAGCCTGCGATTAAACCGCCTACAATACCTGGTCCATCATAGCCGTAGCCGCCATAGCCGCCATAGCCACCGTAGGCTCTGCGGTACCCGCCGTATCCGCCCCGATAGCCACGGCCGGCGAAGTGGGCACCGCCTCCGTGAAATCCACCTCCGTGAAAGCCTCGTCCGCCTCCGTGGAAACCACCACCCCCACCGTGTCCACCACCCCCATGTCCGCCACCGCCATGTCCGCCATCAGCCAGTGCAGGGGACGCGGCCGCAAGTGCCACTGCCAGGCAGGCAGCTCCTATCGATCGGTATTTCATAACTGTCTCCTCCATTGCGGGTAATGGGAACAGCCCTGAGTCTTCGCGGTTCCAAGACTTTTAATTCATAAACAATTCTTTAGTCAGTTTTGCCACGGGTGTGGCCGGCCGGGCATCGTGAATTAAGAAAATTTTTGTAAGACCTGCTTTGAAATGCTGATAGCTACAATTCATAATCGAATGGAAGGACACCCTATGAATAAGCTCTTGCTTGGTACGATCGGTATTCTTGCTGCCGGCTTGGCAGCTCCTGCTTCGGCTGCCGATCTTCCTGCGCGGACCTACACAAAATCGCCGACGGTCGCTCCATATCCGATGGTGGACTGGAGCGGATTCTATATCGGCGCCGAGGGCGGTGGGGGCTTCGGTAGTGACAGTCTCTTTTTCCCGGCTGCGTTTTCGACAACCGGCCGCTTCGACACGTCCGGCGGCGTCGCTGGTGGCGTCATAGGCTATAATTGGCAGGCTCCGGGAACAAGCTGGGTGTTTGGCCTTGAAGGCAACTTCGATTGGGCGGACATCAGCGGGACGGCCATCTGCCCGAATGTTGCGTTCGATTGCAGCACCAACCTCAACAAGATATTCACGGGAACCGGCCGGATCGGCTACGCTTGGAACAGCGTATTGCTGTACGCGAAAGGCGGTTACGCCTGGACGAGTGCTCGGGCCGACGTCGTTGATCCGGTAACCGGTGCAATCGGCGATAGCACGGGTCGCGTCGGGCGAGATGGCTACACCCTCGGCGCGGGCCTGGAGTACATGTTTGCGCCGGGCTGGAGTGCGAAGGTTGAATACGATTATTATAATTTCGGCGCCACGACCGCGAGCGGAAACACGCCGGCTGGGGCATTTGTCGAGTCCATCACGATGGCGAACTATTCGGTCAATTCCATCAAGGCTGGCATCAATTACCACTTCAATTGGGGCGGCCCGGTCGTGGCGCGCTACTGATCTCTTTATTCTCCATCGACATCAAAGCCCCGGCATCGTCCGGGGCTTTTTTGTCGTGTGCCAAGTATGAACGACACCCCTGACTGGCGCCGATCAGAGGAGTCGAAGCTGGCGCGACGATCGCTGACATCCAAACTACGGCGTCAATAGAACAACTATTGCCGCTTAATCCAGCGAACCGCCGTATACGGACCCGTACGTCCGGTGGTGTGGGAGGGGAGGAGAGCCGCGAGGCTCCCCCCATCCCGATTGGCAAACGATCTCGTTCACGGAGCTTGGTCGAACGTGGATGTTACCAACGCCCACCGGACATCTCCCCGTCCGGACATGCCCCCCAGACAAAGTCGTCAAGCGATCATGTTCCGCTTGGCGGCTTTGTTTTTCTCGGCCCGCCAACTTCTCGGCGTCTTTCGCGGGGGCCATTGCTCAACCGGGGCGGGAGGCATTCGACCGGAGGCGGTCCGCCGCCTGGTCGAGCTTGGAATGAAGGTTAAAAAATGAGTGGCGTGGCGCGCTTGGCTTGGTTTTCCAATTTCCCAACTCAGCAGAAGGTGGCATCTAGCGAGTGGGGTAGGTCAAAGTGAGTATCCGCGATGACCCAAAAAGTGATTACCTTGGAATTCGTCGTTCCGACTGTGTTGGCCCTCGCGCTGGCGTTTGTGCTCTCGGTCGGTGCCGTCCATCTGACAGACAAATACCTCGGCCCCATCGACCTGATGGAATCCCATCACACCATCGCCGACAGCCACTGATTTGCTGAATTGCCAAGCCCTTACGGGCGGCATTTCGCGGGTGCGGTATTGCCTTCGCCCTCCGGTTGCGGCCATCGGTTTGCCTATTCATCACCTCGTCGGCACGGGCTTGTAGCGTGGCTAGGCTGGTTGCTTGGCATCGGCTGGCCGCCGTGCCACCCTGGACACTGGCGTACCGCAACGAACAAACTGCTATGGGAGGAGACCGCTTTGTGCCGCCATGTCGTATTTCTATGCTCGGTCGCGATCGCCGTACTGAGCGCCGCGTCGACTACTCTCGCTGCCGACTCCGAACGGTGCCAGGAGCTGGGTCGCCGGTTTCAAGCCGCGAAACCGCAGATCACCGCGATCGAAGTGTCGTTGACGCTATTTTTGGCTGCGGACGGGAATTGTGTCGCCCTGACGACCGAATTGCTGGATTACGGCGCGTCGGTCGACGCGCGCGACCGGTTTGGCGCCCGGCCACTTAGTCATGCCGCCAGGTTCGGCCATCTTGAGATGGTCAACCTTTTGCTGGCGCATGGCGCTCCGATCGATGCACGCAATCTCGCTGGCGCCACTGCGCTATATTATGCTGCCGAAGGCGGCCGCACGTCGGTCGCGCAACGGCTTATCGAACGCGGCGCCGACGTCAAACTCACCGGACGCAGTGGGATCTCTCCGGTCGCTGCCGCCGCCTATGCCGGCAACGACGCGATCGTCGAAGCGTTGCTCGTGAATGGAGCCGACGAGCGAGCGCCCGACGAAACCGGCAAGCCGCCGATCGTCTATGCCGCGGCCGGCGCCCGGCTCGACGTCGTGAAGCGGTTGCTGGCGCGAAAGCTGGATATCAACGCCCGCTACTCCAATGACCTCACCCTGCTGATGTGGGCGGCGGGCGCGGACGAAAAGGTCCCGGAAGCGCGGGCGATTGAGGTTGTTACCTATCTGCTGGACGCCGACGCGCATATCGATGACCGAGATGACCGCGGCCGCACGGCTCTGATGATTGCGGCCGAAGGCGGCCGTACCGAAATCGCCGATTTACTGCTGGCGCGAGGCGCCGACCCGGCTCTCAGAGACAAAGCCGGAAAACGCGCCGCGGATCTCACCGTGCTGTCTTCGCTGCGTGAGCGGCTGACGCCGCGCTGAGGGCCGCTTACAGACCCGACAGATATTCCTCCAGCGCCGCGAGATCGTCAGGCGTCGTGGCCAGCATCAGGTCGGACATGCCGGGATTGTTGCCGCGTGCGCGGGTGCGGAAGTCGGCAATTGTTTTGGTCAGGTATTCCCTGCTCTGGCCCGCCAGCCGGGGCACGGTGCCGTCGCCCTGGAATTGATCGAGGTGGCAGCCGGTGCAACCGACCGAATGATTGGCGCTCAGGGCCCGCCCCGAAACGTCCTTCGGCGAGCGAGGCTGGCCCAGGTCAGGCCACGTCTTTTTCGAGAAATATTCCGCAATCGCAAGCATGTCATCCTTCTCAAAGGATGAAGCGATCGGCTGCATGATCTCGTTCTTGCGGTCACCACGTTTGAAATCGCGGAGCTGGATGTAGATGTATCCGAGTTGTTGTCCCCAGATGATGGGAATCGTCTTGTCGATCGGCTTGCCGTTCTGGCCATGGCAGCTGGCGCAGACCTCGACTTTTTCGGCGATGCTTTGGGCAACGGCCGGCGCAGCGACTGCGCCCCACAATGCTCCGAGAATGACCACGCCAGGATTCAACCAGCCCAACTTGCCGCGCATCAATTCCATTCCAATGAAGCCCTAACAGAAGCGGGGCCGTGACCGGCCCCGCTTTGGTAACCAATATAACGCCCGCGCGTTCAATCGAGCGTAAAGGCGATAATGTTGTTGCCGCGGTGAAAATCGACCTGGGTGTTGCCGCCCGCGCCGACCACGACATATTGCTTGCCGCCCACCATATAGGTAGAGGGCGGAGCATTGACGCCCGCACCGGCGCGGAAGCTCCACAATTCCTTGCCGTTGGACGAATTGTAGGCCGCGAACTTGCCGTTGCCTTCACCGGTGAAAACAAGACCGCCTGCTGTGGCGAGAATCCCGCCGATCATCGGCTCCGGTGTCTTCACCTGCCATTTGATCTTGCCGGTGTTGTAGTTGACGGCGGTGATGTTGCCCGACTGCTTTTCGCCCGGGATCGCCGTGAATGCGCCGCCAAGCCACAACTTGCCGTTGGGATACGGCGAGCTCTCGACTCGGTAGGTCATGGGCTGGTGCAGGTTGATCGCATAGGCAAGCTCCTGCGACGGGTCAGTAGCGATCGGCGACCATTCAACACCGCCGTTCGCACCCGGAAGCATGCGGGCGCCCTCCTTGGTCGGCAGAACCCACATGTTCTCCTGCGGCACCATGGCCTCGGAGAACCGGATCAGGCTGCAATCCTTCCGGTCGTGAACATAGATGTGACCCGTCTTGCCGGCATGGATCACGCCCGGGATGGTCTTTCCGTCCTTGGCCCTTACGTCCACCAGCACCGGCGGGCTTACAGCATCGAGATCCCAGACGTCGTGAGCGATGTACTGAAAGTGGCAGACATATTTGCCGGTATCCAGATCAAGCGAAACCAGCGAGTCCGTATAGAGATTGTCGCCGGGACGCGTCGCACCATCGAGATCGGGAGAAGGATTGCCGACCACGAAATAGATCCGGTTGGTTGCCAGATCGACGGCGGGATTTTGCCAAACGCCGCCGCCCAGCTTCTGGTAGGGATCGCCGGTTTTGGCGAGTTGAGCCTTTTCGGCCTGGATATCGCGATGCATGTCTCGTCCCGTGGCGTCCTTGGTCGCCCAGACGCCGACCGAATTCTCGGGAATGGTATTGAAGGTCCAGAGCAGTTTGCCGGTCTTCGCATCGTAGGCCCTCACGAAACCGCGGATGCCGTATTCACCGCCATTCGTTCCGATCAGAACCTTGTCCTTGATGACGGTCGGAGCCATCGTCTCGCTATAGCCGAGCTCCGGATCCGCAATGTCGGTTTTCCAGACGACATCGCCGGTCTTTGCATTCAGTGCCACCAGTTTAGCGTCCAGCGTGGCGAGATAGACGAGGTCGCCAAGCACCTGGACGCCGCGATTGTTGGGACCGCAGCAGAACGTCGTCACCGGCCCCATCTTGTGATTGTAGTGCCAGAGCTGAACGCCGGTTTTGGCGTCGAGCGCATAGACATGGCTGAACGACGTCGTCACAAACATGACACCATCGACGACAATGGGCGAAGTCTCCAATGATTCCTTGACGTCGGTTTGGAAAATCCAGGCGACGTGGAGGTTCTTCACATTGTCGCGCCCGATTTGTCGGGCTGGATGAAAGCGCGTCTGAGCGTAGTTGGCGTTGGTCAGCAGAAAATTGGTCGCGTTCTTATCTGCGGCGTTGAGCTGAGCTTGAGTAACCGGCGAAACCTTCGCTACGCCCGACGCCGACTTGGTTTCCTGCTTGGTTTCCTGTGCGATACTGGGCCCGGTGAGTAAGCCCGCCACGCCGAACAATGCGGCGCATACAATAAAAATTCTATTCATGTTTCCGCCCCGAGTGATTTGAACCGGCACATTTGCACGCCGATGTCCTTCAAATCTGACCTGATTGGACCGGTTTGACAAGGAGAAAGCCCCAAGCGGCGAGGTCAGCAGATGCCCTTGCCGCCCAACGTCAGCTGCTCGCAGCCGCGAGATTGGCGCGCGGAACAATGTCGTAGTCTAACTCCTCGCGGCCATGGCGGTGTCCTTTCGGAGCGAACGTCAATCAATAGTCTCTTCATTCGAATCTAGGGCCCGTCCTTGCCGGAATTGGTTTTCGAAGTCATTAACGGCAGCCATCTCGACCTTGATCCGTCCACCGCCCTAGCGGCATCCGCGCGCTACTTTGCCAGCGCTGACCCGACTCGCTTAGGAGAACATTTCTAATTCTCGACTCAGCAGAAGCTTTCCGAACAGTAGATTTGGCGCCCGGATTGTCGGCATGCCTGCCTGCCTCACCTGGCGCCGATCGATCGTTTAAATCGAAGTAGCCGAGCGCGTACACTCTCTGGGGTAGGTGGAAAGAGCGGCGCCCGGCTACTCGGCCGCGCGGCGGTGCGGCATTTTCATAACATCATCAATGGTTTAAAAAATCGTCTTCGCCTAGTATGGGAGATGTAAATACCAGCGGATAAAGCCCGAGAATGAAGGCGAACGACGTCATCATCACCGGGCGGAAGCGCAAGCGGGCGCCTTCGGTCGCTGCTTCGAGCAAGGGCACGCCCTGCTCGCGCTTTTCCTTGGCGAACTCGACGATCAGAATGCCGTTCTTGGCCGCAAGTCCAATCAAGACCACCATGCCGATCTGGCCATAGAGATCGAGCGTGAGCCCGGCGAGGACAATGGCGCCGAAGGATCCGACGATACCGATCGCGACCGACAGCAGGACCGGCGCGCCGTTGCCTGATTCACTTTGGCGGGCGCGAGATCATCTCCAACTATTTGCCAGTCTCAATCTGCTCCAGCGCGATGTGAAGGAACTCGTTCATCCTCTTGGCGACCTGCTGCTCCGAAATGCCCTTCTTCGCGAGGTCCTTTGCTACCCTCTGCAAGGTGGCGTTGCTGGTTTGGCTCACCAGATCTTCGGTCACGAGTTCATTTGCGTAGGCAACCGCGGCGTCTCCCGTCAGGCCGAGGTGTGCCGCAGCCCAGTTACCCAGCATTTTGTTACATCTCGCCGTTGCCTTGAATCTCAGCTCTTCATCATGGATGAATTTGGCTTCGAAGCCCTGTTCACGTTTGTCGAAGGTTGTCATGCGTTGAGTCCTGATTATACCCTGATTAGAAGGCGGTCGCTGGGGCTAATGTGATGTGCATGGACTTGTAGTGATCGAGCCGCGCAACGGCGCTATCGAACTCGGCGCCCGGCAGCGTTTTCGTCAAGCCTTCCTGCATCTCCTCGATCTTGGTCTTGAGTTCAGCGAGATCGACGTCTTCCGCGGATGTCGCCGAATCTGCCAGAATCGTGAGTTCCGCGTCCGAAAATTCGGCCAAGCCTCCGAACACAACGAACCTGTCGCGGACGGCCCCGGTTATGGTGGTCACGATCCCTGGACGAAGCACCGCAACCACCGGCGCGTGACCGGCGAGAACGCCGAAATCACCCTCGGCCCCGGGCAGGTCGACCTGATCGACCTGGCCGGCAAATAGCAGCTTCTCGGGCGATACAAGACTGAGCTGGAAAGTGGACATTGCGCTTTATTGGCGGCGATGTCGCCTAACCGCGGCGGCGTAGCGGCGGCGGCGGTCCGAGGTCGCGTTCCCAGATTGTCCCATTGTCAAACTGAATGAGCATGCCATCCGGCGAATAAACAGCGCCATAGTCATAGCGTTCAATCCAGATCCTGGTGGCCGGTGCGAACCAATCCGGCCATGCGCGGGACGGCTCGCCGGCTTCATTTAACAGATTCAGCTCAGGGCCGTTCTGGGTGATATAGGCAGGATTGCCAACGAGGCCCATTCGGCACATTTGGGTGCATTTGTATTTGCCGCTGAGGTTGACGGATTGCGCCGACGCCCCCGTTGCGGCGACGGCGGCCAACATACCAACTGCCAATGAAATCGTTCTCATGAAATTCACTCCACTGTTTGGATCACCGGCCCAGTTTGACTCTTTTCAAAACTAGTCCCTCACCGCGCTGCCCGATTGATTTGCATCAAGCAACCCGGCCACAGATGATTCCTTTCGAGCTGGGCTGCTCGCGGGCCAACTTCGAAAGGTTCGGTCGCCTATCGGACTCATTGCCCAAGATCAAAGCGGCAAACGATCGAGGCCCTATTGTGGACTTCAGCATTTGCCGAGCGGCATGAGGGGCGCTGTTAAGGTGTTTGCTAAGAGGCCCGGCTACTCCCTCATCCGGGCCTCGCCTTTTTTTTCGTAGCCAATTTTCGCAGCCAAGGTGTCTCCGGCCCCGCCGCCCGAGGACAAACCGGAAAACTGCGAGACCGGGGGAAGAAGCGCAGCCCCCCTTACATTTCGTCGCGCGGAGTTGTCAGAGCGATCGGCGCTTGGTGCTCCCTGCCTGCGCGCCGAAGTGCCGGGTTCCGGTGTTCGTGCTCAAGCATCCGGCTTCGTGAGAAAATCGGCATGGGCATTATTTGGCTGCCCGTGCTGCCGGTCCCACTGCTCCCGCCGGCGAGCCGCCGACCTCTCCGGAGCGAAGATCGACGACTGGTGAGGGTGCGGCGATTTGCTTTGCTGCCAGGCGCGCCATTCAACAGGCTGGATTTGCAGCGGCACGCCCAGATCGACGTTGATCCATTCGTCTTCGTTCGTGTGCCTGCAGGGAAACGGCATGGTCGTTGTCGTGCCGTCTTCGCTGACACGAAGTTCAAGATCCTGATTGTAGGGGGCCGTCGAGGCCGGGTGCCAACGGGAGTGATGACGGTGCTCAAGGGCGGCGTGAACGGCGCGATCGGTCTGTTGGATGGCCCGGGCAACATCCGACGCAAGATGTTCTCCGAATTTTTCAATCCTCGTCTTACTCATTCACGCAACCCTTACTTGCGCAATTCGCCTCATGCCGTCGATCAAATCGGAATGCTGCCGGGTAAGAATACTTCCCGATCGTTGGCCAAAATGCGGCGGGCATGACGGCAAGCTGCGCTTCCGCGCCAGCTATGCCATCATGTTGCCGTCAAGCGACAATCGCAGCTTGGTCAGTCGCAAACCTCTATCCGACGCACGCGCCAGCCGTAGGGCGTCATGATCCGCTGCCGCACCAGATAGCAGCCGCCATCACCGTCATAGCTGCCATAATCGTACGGGTATCCGTATGGATAGCCGTATCCGCCGTAGACAAACGGAGCGGCCAGGCCGAGACCTAGGCCAATACCCACAGCGCCCCAACCGGGACCACGCCAACCGCCGCCTCGCCATCCACCGCCATGCCATCCGCCATAGCCGCCGTGGAAACCACCATGAAATCCTCCGCCATGGAAACCACCCCCGCCACGTCCCCAGGCAGACGCTTCCGTTGGTGCAACCAAGCTGGCTGCCGCGACGGCAACTAAAGCGACTATTGTCTTGCTGAACATGATCCTTACTCCTCGAACCGTGGACGCGTGATTGGCGCTCTTCCCTTCGAGGCAACGGCGCTCGACCGGATGCCATGCGAAACCATAAGTTGGACGACCGGCCCATCGTTGACGTGCATCAAGTCGGGAATATCACCAATCCGCCGCAATCCGGGTTGACCGGCGCAGTGGCGTGCGCCGGGATGGCTGAGCTTGTCGGGTTATGAATCGATGAAGTGCATGGGCATGGCCTCGCCGCCCAACGAAACCATTTTACAGCCGCGACGAAACCGGCCTGAAACCAGGATCTGATCGACTGGCTTCGATCAAACAACGGGGTTCGATCATGTTGGACATCATCATCAACCTGTTTTACCGCCGGTCCTGCAAGACAGCGCTGTCCGCCATTCGAATGCAGAATCATATTTGGGCCTGAGGTGTGAGGCGCGGGCTCGGACTGCGCCATGTTGTGCTTCAACATCGCGCGTCCGCTGGGAGCGGCGCGTCGTCCATCGCGCATCCGATCGGGCCGGACCCCGTTTCTTACACAAGCCAAGTCCTTACATGAGCCAAGTTCTTACATGAACCAAGACCCGCCCCAGACCAAGTGCGGGGCAGGCTTTCGTTCGACAACGAGCCAAGCCGTCGCCTGGCCATTCGTCTTAGATTTTTATACGGAAGCCGGTCATCATCGAGGTCGTGTCGACGCTGGTCCCCGTGCCGGCGAAGCCATACTTGGCACCTGGCGTACCGGGAAATGCGGAAGCCAATCCGTTCGTCACCTTGCCGTAGGTAATGCCGGCGTAGAGATCAAGATGCTTGGTGAGATTGTAGTCGGCGAGGAACGAGACCTGGTCGAAGGTACCTGCGCAGTCTAACCTGCTGGCGCCGCCCAAGGTACAGGCCGCGCCATCTGCCACATAGGAGTTCTGGTTCACGTGATAGTAGGCGCCGGTAAAACTCAAACCCCAGGCCAAATCGTACTTCGCACCCACCCAGAAGAATTGCAGGACTTTGTCGGTGGTGAACGCGTTATTGTCGGGCAGCGTCGCGGTGACCGTCAGCGGATATCCGCCTGCCGCGCCCCCGAAGTCAATCGGAGTACTCGGGTTTGCCTGATCGACATGGGTGTAGCCGGCAAAGAATGTCAACTTGTCGCCGGGGGCTTCGGCCTTTGGTGCCTTGGTCGGATATCCGCCGAGCGAACGCCCGCCGAACTCAAAGGTATATTTGGCCAGGAGCGACCACGCCGTGTTGTCCGAAATGTTGGCGGCGAGAGTTCTGGCTGCCGAACGTATCGTTGACTGACGTCTGCAGGTTTACGGCGCCGTGCTCCTTCGTATAGACCGCCTCGGCGGAAAAGCCTTTGTAGAATCCGCCGACAGTGAAGCCATAGCCGCTGCCGAACATGCCGGTGTTCGAGCCGCCGTTGGAATACATAACGCCGGCGTTGATAGGCCCGTATTCGTAGACGTACTTGGCCGCGTTATCCCAGCGGGCCGCTTGCGTGCTGCCCGAGCCGCCATTGGTGCCGGAATAGCCGAGCAGCGAGAAGGCGTAGGACAGGGCCATCGGGTCGTAAGCTGCGATGCCGTCGAGCTGGAATGAATTCTGGCGGCCGATCGTCAGCGTGCCGTATTGCTTGTTGCTGAGACCGCCAAAGAGTTGGCTGTTAAACGCCTGGCCGCAGCGGCCTGTATCGGCATTGGAGTTTTGCTGGGTGTAGACGACGCCGGCATTCTGGATAAACGAGCTGCAACCGTCGGAGAGTTTTCCTGTGAGCGGATCGAAACCCGTGTCGGCCCGGCCGACCGCGCTCCAGCCGAGGCCGAGCGGTTCGTCGAACTTCAGGCCGACATTCGATTGCGTCAGACCGCTTTCGGCAATCGTCGATATCCTCTGCCCCGTGTAGTTCCTGGTGGTCGTGAACGGGATGAATTCAAGACCCGAGACCACGGCTCCAAGGGGACGGCCGTTGGTCTGGTAGGCATAACCGACGTCGAGTGTCGCGAATAAGGTGACGCCATACCATGTCAAACTATCCGGAAGCGGGTCCTTGAACTGCGGCGGGGCGTTAAAGGGAAACAAATCCACATCCGCCGCGTTCGCGGTAGTCACCAGGCTCGCCATGGCGAGCGCAAATACGAGCGTTCTTCTCATTTCCACTTCCCCCAGATTTGACCACTGACACGGACAGGACTTGAATCCCGCCTGGTTTTCGCTATATATGGTTGGATATAGCGCAGATGGACCCCGGTCACAAAGTGCAATTGGGCAACAGTGGGAAACTAAAATCGATTTATAGTCCCTATCGTTACATTGGTGATGCTAGATCACGATCCGATTAGGTTGAATCGGATCATGATCTCATCTCTTTGTTTGAGCATGATCTTTTCGGAAAACCGGTTCCCACTTTTCCGGATCATGCTCTAATCATGACCCTGGACGTCGAACGACGCGGGCGCGGCATTGCTGACGTAGCTTGGCTGTTGTCGCTTGGGTCACGCCCCGGCCGCTTTAATCCGCCGGGCAGAACTCGATCTGCAAGTGAAGGCTTGAACCGTCAAAGGCGGAATTGGGCCGATCGGCGATCGGCTCGCCGTTCAAGTTTTTCGTCGCGCACCCAGGTCAGCCCGCAACGCCAGAAGCTCTTTCCGGGCCGCGCTCTCCGCGGAGCGTTCGATTTTCCGGTAGCGCGCAACGAGGGAAAGACCAAACGGCGTCAGGATAGCGCCGCCACCATTTTTGCCGCCGGCTTGCCGCTCGACGGCAGCGCGCCCGCAGATGCGATTGATCTCGTCGACCAGGTCCCATGCCCGCTTGTAGGACATGTCCATGGCCCGGCCCGCGGCCGAGATCGATCCGCAGGCACGAATATTCTCGAGCAACTGGATTTTGCCGGGCCCGATGCGGCCGTCGGTGTCCAGATCGATGCGAACACTCAGCGACGGAAGCGATGTCGTGGAAGACTTTCGCATGTTTGGCAGACTCATGTTCGTTGATCGGCGACACTAGCTCTTCCGGATCGGCGGCTGCAATGCCGGAGCGTTCGCCCCGGAGTTCGACGAGTTGGCCCGAAGCATGACAGGGTGCATGACGTAACTCTGACAGAAGGTTGACCCGCCACGCTGCGCGCACTGCCGGTGGTTTGTCGTGGGCTCGTAGCAGATTTTGGACTGAAAGCAGATCGGCTCGTGCGATTGCCAAAAAATTTCGGCACCCGGCAGACAAAAGTCTGCCGGCATCGCAAAACCCGTGCGCTTCAAATTCGCTTCAATAGCAAGTGCGCGGGTCGACCAGAACGTATTGTCCTGACGGATATCGGTAATAGCAATTGCCTTGCGCCAGATAATAGCCGGGACGCGCGGCGGCCTGGGCACCAGCGATGGCGCCGACCGTACCGCCGGCGACCGCGCCGGCGATCGCGCCGCCCGGTCGTCCGGTGATAAGGCCACCCAACAGCCCACCGACTATGGCGCCACCGACCGCACCTGCGGCGGGGTCCGGTGGAGGCGGCGGCGGTGGCGCATAAGCCACCGGTGGCGGCGGATAACCGGCCGGCGGTCCGTCCGGTCCGCCGTAATCGTCTACG
>CAVWDY010000045.1:0-20373 GCA_963753875.1 uncultured Alphaproteobacteria bacterium
CGGCAAGGAAGCCGAGAACGGCAATGGAGGCGAGGCCACGGTCCAGCCTCCGGTTGAGCCGGCTGGCTCGCTCTACGGCGTGCGGTCGGCGGTGACCAGGCGGGCTTCCCGAATCGACGTGGTCTTGGAACCCGCGACGCGCAGGCAGGAAGCCTCAAAATTCGGCCAGGCCTTCTGCGAGCAGCCCGTGCCCACAGTATGGATGTCCAGCCGGTCGCCCTTGGCGAGGGCGTGCGGCACGCTGGCCTCGACCTTTGGGGCAAATCCGGGAAGTACGGTGAGGGCGGCAGCGGCAAACGCAGCAATAGCGACTGCTGAAAGAGCTTTGATCATGACGGTCCCCTGTCATGGGCCTCGGTGGCCCCTCGTTTCGTTGGTTAACTGTTACAAAGCGCCGGTTTCCGGATGCCTTCGCCGAGCGCAAAAGTGGTTTCGTCGCGGCAGAGTTTTGTTTCGTCGCCCCGCTGGGGACGAAACACAGCCGCCATGCATGGGAGACTCGCCACCCCCGGAAGTGGTTCAATGGCCGACGAAAAATAAGCGTTCAGCCATCGGCGTCGATGACGGGAACCGGATCGGCTTGCGGGGCCGCCCGGGGCGGGGTAGACGGGTTTATGCCCCGTATCGCGCTTTACCCCGGCTCCTTCGACCCCGTTACCAACGGCCACCTGGATGTGGTCAAGCACGCCGTCGTCCTCTGTGACCGGCTGATTGTCGCCGTCGGCGTGAATTCAAGCAAAAAGCCGTTGTTTTCGACCGACGAGCGTCTGGCGATGGTTCGGACGGTGTTTGCACCGGTGGCCGCAAAAGCCGGTTGCGCCTTCGAATGCACGACCTATGACAATCTCACCGTCGCTGCAGCGCAAAAACACGGCGCGACGATCATGGTTCGCGGCCTGCGCGACGGCACCGACCTCGATTTCGAGATGCAGATCGCCGGCATGAATGAAACCATGGCGCCCGACGTCCACACGGTGTTCGTTCCGGCCTCGCCGACTGTCCGCCCGATCACCGCCACACTGGTGCGTCAAATCGCAAGCATGGGCGGCGACGTGTCGGCGTTCGTGCCGAAAGTGGTCGCGGCGAGCCTCAAGACCAAATTCACCGGTTAGCTTTCACCTCGTTCTTGGAGTCTTCATGATCCGGATTCTTGCCGTTCTCGCCGCGCTGATCTGCGTCGCCCCCGCGATCGCACAGCCGCTTCCCGCTGGTCTCGACAAGCAGAATGCGATCGTTGTCGACACCACCAAGGGCCGCATCGTCTTCAAGCTGCGGACCGATCTCGCGCCGCGGCACGCCGAACGGATCAAGCAGCTGGCGCGCGAAGGCTATTACAACAACGTCCCGTTCCATCGCGTGATGGATGGCTTCATGGCGCAGACCGGCGACGGCCAGAATTTCAATGGCACCGGCGGCTCGAAATACCCCAATCTGAAGGCGGAGTTTTCCAGCGTGCCGTTCAAGCGCGGCATCGTCGGCATGGCGCGGCGCGGCGACAGCGTCGATACCGCGAATTCGCAGTTCTTCTTCATGTTCGCCGATGCGCCCAGCCTCAACGGCCAATACACCGTGATCGGTGAGGTGGTGTCGGGAATGGACGTGATCGACAAACTCAAGAAGGCGCCGCCGGGATCGCAAGGCGGCGCCGTGACCGATCCCGACAAGATGGTGAAGGTGCAAGTCGCATCCGACATCAAGTAAACCGCCGTGGACCGGTCTCGCGCCCGGCGGATCCGGTATGCGACGGCGTTCCTGCTTGTGTCGTCAGCCTGTGCGCCGGCGGAACCGGCGCAGGTCAATACCCTTCGCGACATATTCGCGAGGCTGAGGACCTGCTGGAAACCGCCCGCGCCATCCCGCGCCAATCCCGGTATCGACATCACGGTGATTGTCAGCTTTAACCGGGCCGGCGAGATCCTTGGCCATCCCCGGATCACCTATGAATCGGAACAGGCCGATGACAACGACCGGCTCATGTACCGGATCGCGGTCATGGAGACATTGCAGCGCTGCACGCCGATGCCATTTACTGAAGGAATGGCCGGCGCCATCGCCGGCCGGCCGATCGCGGTCCAATTTCACAACCGGAAACTTCCACCCCAACCTGTAGAGAAGAGAGCATGGCTGACACCGAAAACACTTTGATCCTCGACACCACCCAGGGACGTGTCACCGTCGAAATGCGGCCCGACCTCGCGCCCGGCCATGTCGCGCGGATCAAGGAACTGGTGCGCGAAGGATTTTACGACGGCATCGTGTTTCACCGCGTGATCGAAGGTTTCATGGCGCAGACCGGCTGTCCGCACGGCACCGGTACCGGCGGTTCCGGCAAGAAGCTCAAGGCCGAATTCAACAACGAGCCGCATGTGCGCGGCACGACGTCCATGGCGCGCGCGGCGAGTTCGGATTCCGGCGACAGCCAGTTCTTCATCTGCTTCGACGACGCTTCCTTTCTCAACAAGCAGTACACGGTCTGGGGCAAGGTGACGTCGGGCATGGAGAACGTCGACAAGATCAAGCGCGGCGAGCCGGTGAAGGACCCGGACAAGATCGTCAAGGCGCATATGGCGCTCGACGCGGCGTAAGTTTCGACCGCTGAATTTCTTCACCTCTCCCCGTCTGGGAGAGGTCGCGAGCGAAGCGAGCGGGTGAGGGGTCTTTGCTCTCGCGTGATCCGAACGCCCTCACCCGGAGCCTTCGCTGCGCGCAGTCTCCGACCTCTTCCCACGGGAGAGGTGAAGGGCCGTGCCTCACAAGCCCGGCTTATGAGTCCGAAACGCCAATGCGCACCGATCTCTTCGACTTCGAACTTCCCGCCGACAGCATCGCGCTGCGCCCGGCGAGCCCGCGCGACTCCGCGCGGATGCTGGTCGTGCGGCCCGATGGCGTTTTGCGCGACCACCATGTGGCCGATTTTCCGCTATTGCTCGAGCCCGGCGATCAGCTGGTCGTGAACGACACCAAGGTGATCTCTGCCCAGTTGAAGGGCCGACGTATCGGCCGCGACACCGAACCGAAGATCGAGGCGACCCTGATCAAGCGGCTCGACGGCTCACGCTGGCAGGCGCTGGTCAAACCGGCCAAGAAGCTGTCGCCGGGCGACGTGGTTCGCTTCGGCAATGAGGGGAAAGTGTGCCTGCTCGGCCATCTCGATGCAGAGGTCGAACGCAAGGGCGAGGACGGCGAGGTCACGCTGTCATTTTCGTTTCACGGGCCCGCGCTGGATTCCGCCATCGCCGATCTCGGCAGCCCGCCGCTGCCGCCCTATATCGCCTCCAGGCGCACGCCCGACGAGCGCGATGCCGCCGACTATCAGACCATGTTCGCCACGATCGAGGGCGCCGTCGCAGCGCCGACGGCGGGATTGCATTTTACGCCCGCGCTGGAAGCGGCGCTCCACCGGCGCGGTGTCGGAATTCACCGGATAACCCTGCATGTCGGGGCAGGGACCTTCCTGCCGGTCAAGGTCGAAGACACCGCGGGGCACAAGATGCACTCCGAATGGGGAGCCATCTCCCGCGACACCGCCGACGCGCTGAATGCGGCGCGTGCCAAAGGTGGCCGCATCGTCGCCGTCGGCACCACATCGTTGCGCCTGTTGGAGAGCGCCGCAGCCGAAGACGGCACGATCGCACCATTTACCGGCGAGACCGCGATCTTCATCACGCCGGGGTATCGCTTTCGCGCGGTCGACATTGTCTTGACCAACTTTCACCTGCCGCGTTCGACGCTGTTCATGCTGGTATCGGCGTTCAGCGGGCTTGAGACCATGAAGCGGGCCTATGCCCATGCCATCAAGAGCGGCTACCGGTTCTATTCCTATGGCGATGCCTGTCTGCTGTTTCGTGATAAGCCCACCACATGACATCAGCCAATCATTTCGAATTGCTCGGCCGTGATGGGCAGGCGCGTACGGGCAGGCTGACGACGCCGCACGGCGTGGTGCGAACACCCGCTTTCATGCCGGTGGGCACCGCCGGCGCCATGAAGGGCATGCATTGGCGCGAAGTGCGCGACGCCGGCGCCGATATCGTGCTCGGCAATACCTATCACCTGATGCTGCGGCCCGGCGCCGAGCGTATCGCCGCGCTCGGAGGCTTGCAGGCCTTCACTGGGTGGAACGGTCCGATGCTGACGGATTCCGGCGGCTTCCAGGTGATGTCGCTGTCGGAACTGCGCAAGGTCGGCGAGCGGGCGGTGACCTTTCGCTCCCACATCGACGGCGCCATGGTGGAATTGTCGCCGGAGCGCTCGATCGAGGTGCAGCGGTTGCTCGGCTCCGATATCGCGATGCAGATGGACGAATGCGTAAGGCTGCCTGCCGACCGCGGCGATATCGAACGCGCGATGCAGCTCTCCCTGCGCTGGGGCGAGCGCAGCAAGCGCGCGTTCGAAACCGCGCCTGCCGGCTACATGCTGTTCGGGATCGCCCAGGGCGGGGATGTTCCCGAGTTGCGCCAGGCCAGCGCCCGGGGCCTCGTCGAGACCGGCTTTCACGGTTATGCGATCGGCGGCCTCGCGGTCGGCGAACCGCAATCGGTCATGCTGGCCATGATCGAGGAGGTTGCGCCGATCCTGCCCGAGGGGCGCCCGCGGTATTTGATGGGCGTCGGCACGCCCGACGATATTCTGCAGGCGGTCGCGCGTGGCGTCGATATGTTCGATTGCGTAATGCCGACCCGCAACGGGCGCCACGGGGTGGCGTTCACGCGGTTCGGTCAGATCAATCTGCGCAACGCCCGACACGCCGACGATCCGCGGCCGCTCGATGAGGAGAGCTCGTGGCCGTCCACACGCAACACTGCGCGCGCCTACCTGCATCACCTCGTCAAATCAGGCGAGACTTTGGGAGCGATGCTCCTGTCGGAAATCAACATCGCCTACTATCAGCGCCTGATGCACGAGATCAGGGAGGCCATTGCGTCGGGAACCTTCGCAAGTTTTTGTGAACGCACGCGCGCCGAGTGGGCAAAGGGCGATATTGCTCCGCGCTGAGCGAACGCCTCAGTTACAGGCAAATCGCCTGATCGAATGCTTGGTCACGAAACCGTAGCCGCAGCTGTCGCAGGTCCAGAGGTAGCTGATGACGTGGTCGGCCAGATAGGCTGACGCCTCAGCAGCCACCATTGAATCCGCGCAAACAGGGCAGGTGGGCAGATCGCAACCACGGGGATCGGGGTTAGGCGCGACGGTCGACAGGACTTCAGCAACTGCTGGCATCGTGACCTCCTTGCGATCTGAACCTTGAGCCTGAACATACACCGATTTGTTTGAAGATGTCGCAACACAAATGCGTTGGTTTTAAGTTGTTTAGCGGAACTTCCATTTTGCAACGCAGCGAAATTTGACTCACACGTTTCAGACTTGCACTCTGGCGCGCGCTGCCCCTAATGAAAGAAGTGCCTTCAAATCCACGTACGGTCGGGTCAGAGGAGTATGTCATGGACGTATCGTCAGCTAAGAGTGCAGTGCACCGTCCCGGCCGGGGCCGCGTTTTTGACAGCATCGTTGAAGCGGTCGGCGATACGCCGATCGTGCGCTTGCGGAAGCTGCCGCAGCAGCACGGGTCGAACGCGACCATTCTCGCCAAGCTGGAATATTTCAATCCCGCGGCGAGCGTAAAGGACCGCATCGGCGCGGCCATGATCGTGGCGATGGAAAAGGCCGGCGCGATTAATCCCGACACCGTGCTCATCGAACCGACATCGGGAAATACCGGGATCGCATTGGCTTTCGTTGCCGCCTCGCGCGGCTATCGGCTGAAGCTCGTGATGCCGGAATCGATGTCGATCGAACGGCGCAAGATGCTGGCGTTCCTCGGCGCCGAAATCGTTCTGACACCGGCCGCCCAGGGCATGAAGGGTTCGATTGCGACCGCCGAAGAGCTGGTGCGCACGACGCCCAATGCCGTCATGCCACAGCAGTTCAAGAACCCCGCCAATCCCGAAATTCACCGCCGCACCACCGCGGAGGAAATCTGGAACGATACCGGCGGCAATATCGATTTCTTCGTCGCAGGAGTAGGCACCGGCGGCACCATCACCGGGGTGGGGCAGGTGCTGAAACCCCGCAAACCATCGCTGCGTGTCGTCGCCGTTGAGCCCGAGGAGAGCCCGGTGCTCTCCGGCGGCCAGCATTCCCCGCACAAGATCCAGGGAATTGGGGCGGGATTCATTCCCGAAATCCTCGATCGCTCTGTCATCGACGAGATCGTCAAGATCAACAGCACGACCGCGATCGAGACCTCGCGCGCATTGGCGCGCAACGAGGGCATTCCGGGCGGCATCTCCTCGGGGGCTGCGATCGCCGCGGCTCTCGTCATCGGCAAACGCCCGGAAAACGCGGGCAAGACCATTCTGGCCATCGTGCCATCGTTCTCCGAGCGCTATTTGTCGACCGCGCTCTTCGAAGGAATTTAGCCTTGGCGGATCAACCAAGACGACCACGAACCCTGAACGACGCCCGTACCGAAGCCGAGGCTGTGTTCAAGAAGGTGACCACGAAGGCGCCGGAACCGCCGCCGAAGAAGGGGGCGCTGCCAGGTGTAAAGGAGCTGGTCTCGCTGCGGATCGATCAGGACGTCCTTGAGCACTTCCAGCAATGGGGGCCCGGCTGGCAGGATCGGATCAACGACGCGTTGAGAAAGGCGGCAGGGAAATAGCCCTGGCAAGCCTCATGCGGTCGCGGTCGGCCATTCCCCATCTCTTACTGGTTACTGGCTTACTATCGGCGCCGGCATCGGCGGAGCCGGTACCATTCAACTGCGTCATCTTGCCGGGGGAGGAGGTCGCCAGCGTCGTGATGACGAATTCGTTGAACAGCAGCGCGTCCTGCATGGTGACCTGCAAATTCTCGACCACCAAATTCGGCAACAATCCGCAGATCACCTGCGCCAAACCGGTCCCGGCGGGCAAGGAAGTGGAAATGTGCCGGCTGACCTCGGGCGGCGACAAGATGGTGAAGCTGATCGAGGGATATGCGGACTGCACAAGATAGATCCGGGGGGACAATGAAAGAGCCCGGGATGACCCCGGGCTCTTTGCTGTCCATCGTCTGGCAGAATCGAAAACGGCGATCAGCGTCGGAGCATGCCACCCATCATGCCGCCCATCACGCCGCCAATGAAGGCACCGGGATCGCCACCGCCGCCTCCACCGCCTCCACCACCACCGCCGCCACCTCCACCGCCGCTATGGCGGCCGCCGCCACCGCCCCCGCTACGGCGGCGGGACTCAGAATCGTCGCCGGAGCTTGTCTGCGTCGTCGCGACGATTTCGGCCAATAGCGCCTTGTGCTGCAGCTTGTTGAGGAAGCCACTCTTGGGATAGCCGCGCGCCACCTGCCAGCGCGCGATCACCGCGCGGGTGTCCTCGTCGAACTTGCCCGTTACCTTGGTATCGAAGCCAAGACCGGTCAGCCGGCGCTGCACGTCGCGCCGCTGGCCCCTGTCGAGGCCGATCTGGTCTTCCGTGGTTTGATTGGCCTCCTCGGTGAAGGTGGCGGGGTCGACGCCCGCGGTCAAATTGCGGGTCGCGGTCGACGGGCCATTCTCCAGAGCCGCGATCCTCGCCAGCGCCAGCGATTTGAACTGACCGTTGGGGTAGCTGCTCAGATAGGCGTTGAACTCTTCCGGCTTGTTCGATTCCTTGACCGAGCGCCAGAATTCGAGCTCGACGTCGCTGGCGCCGGAGGTCGAGGCAACCGCGGCCGGCGCCGCAGGCCCTGCGGCGGCATTGGCCGGCGGCGCCGCTGCCGGGTTCAGATAGACCGAGCCGATCAGGTTGGTGTGGCCCCAGGGCAGCTGGCCCTTGTTGGTTTCCTCGTTGACCTGGGCGCGGACTTCGGTCATCGCCTGCTGGATCTCGACGCCTGGCGTCGTGATATGCGCGATGAGGGCGCGGGTAAACGGGCTGTTGGTGCCGACCTCGCCATCCAGCGCGGTTTGTCCGGGACCGGTTGCGAACGCGATCAGGGTGCCTTCACCGGATTTCATCTCCGCAAGGCCGGATTGCACGGAAACGCTGCGGGTCGCCGAATTCGACTTGATCTTGGCGGCGAACGGATTGTCGCGGCAGGCATCGAGGAACACCAGCTTGACCTTGGCATCGCTCATGGTCTGGTCGAGCGTGAGGTCGATATTGATCGCGCTGCCCAGCTTGACGTCCATTTCGGATTTGATGTCGGCGTCGATCGGCAGCAGGTAGTTGGTGCCGCTGATGGCGATGCCATGGCCGGCGTAGAAAAACACCGCCACATCGGCGCCCTGCGCCTTCTTGCCGAATTCGAGCAGCCGCTCGGTCATCTTGTCGCGGGTGAGATTGGTGCCTTCGACGACGTCGAAGCCGACGTTACGAAGCACGCCCGCCATCGCCTTGGCATCGATCGGCGGATTCGGAAGCTGCGCTACGTTCTTGTAAGCGCCGTTGCCGACGACAAAGGCGACACGCTTGTCGGCTCTGGCCGTTTGCGCGGTGACCAAGATGCAAATCAGGGAAAGAATGACGGTAAGGTAGCGCATCGGAAAATCCCCTGGTGGAATCGGGTATCCTTAGATGGCAATGCTGCATCCGCAGGCTACACGAAAAAACCACACTTCGCTCCAGAAAACTCCCGCCGTTGCTCAATTTTTGCCAAACCGTCCACCGGCGATGGCCGATCGTGCTCCACGCGCACGAAACGCTGCGTGATCTGGATCACAATTGTGATCGGCAATCAAAAAAAATCGGACGTTCAAACTGATGGCACGAACCGGTCACGTTCCGACGCGGACCTGAGCGGGAGGCGAAGGTTTCAGGTTCAAGAGATTGCCGGCCAGGATGAGTGCCGCGCCAAGGACGGTAAGAGCATCCAGCCGCTCCGAATAAAGCAGCCAACCGGCGGCGGCTGTGAGGGGAACACGAAGGAAGTCCATCGGCAACACGATCGTGGCATCGGCGTACAACATCGCGCGCGCCATGCAGAAGTGAGAAAACGTGCCGCTGAAGGCTATCACGATCGCGCAAAACCAGATGTAGAGGGACGGCCATTTCCAGACGTAGAGCGAGGGGAACAAGCCGACCGCGGACTGGATCGCCAGCATCCAGAAAACAATCGCAACGGTCGCCTCGGTACGGGTCAGGGACTTCATCATGGCGACGGAAGTGCCGAAGCCCACGGCTGCCGCAAGCGCAATCAGTTGGCCCGGATTGATTTCCCCGGTCGCCGGACGAACGATGACGATGACGCCGATCAGGCCGAGCGCGATCGCGGCGATCTTCCAGATCGTCATGCGCTCGCCAAGAAAACTCGCCGCAAGGATGGCGGTCCAGATCGGCATGGTGAATTCGATCGAGACCACCTGTCCCAGCGGTATCAAGGTCAACGCAAAGAACCAGCCGAGCTGCGCTGTGTAGTGAATAAGATTGCGCATCACGTGCTGCAACGGCCGCGACGTCTTCAGCGCCGCGAAGCCTCCGTACAAACGGATCAGCGGGTACAGCATGAAGAGGCCGAGGACGGTGCGGAACTCCATGATCTGAAACACATTCAGTTCGCGCGTCGCCTCGCGGCCAGCGACAACCATGACCAGCATCAAGCCGAGCCAACCCGCCATCCACAGCGCGGCCCTTGGTTTGGAGGGTGTTCGGTCCATCAGCGGAGGAGGCCAGGCATGTTGGGAAACGGGGTGCAAAGGGTTGGCGGGGCAGGCCGGTATCGGTGACCTCGTGCGGGTTTGCAACGCGCAAATATCGGGATGCTGTGATGCGCGCACATCAATCTCGATCCGGCAGCGCGGGGCGTGATCGGCGCCGCGGAGTTCTCGCTCGACATTCACAGATGTGCGGTGCACATCTGGGCGCGTCAAAAAACGGGGCAAATCCGGGGACCCGGCATTCCGATGCGGACGTCCGACCGTTCTGGAAAAACCATCCATCGCAAACGTGGAGGACATGTTCATGCGCATCTTGCAACCGGCCGACTGGTCGAAACCGCGCGGCTTCTCGCACGGCGTCGCGGTCGATGGTCCAGGCCGATGGATCGTCCTGGCCGGCCAGACCGGCGGCGATGAGAAGGGCGAATATCAACCCGACATGGCCGGGCAGGTCGCCGTCGCGTTACGTCGAATTATCCGGCTGCTCGCGGAGGCCGGAGCCGGCCCCGAGCACATCGTTCGCCTGAGCTGGTATTTGACGAGCCGGCGTGAATACGAGGCCGCCAGCGCCGGCATTGGAGCGGCCTGGCGCGAGACGCTCGGGCGAAATTTCCCGCCCTCGACGCTGCTTTACATCGATGGCCTGGTCGATGCCCGCGCCAAGGTCGAGATCGAAGTCACCGCGTTTGTTCCAAACGTATAGGTGCGGCGAGAATATTTTCGACGTAAATTTCCGCCGGCGTGCCGACGGAAACCGACCTGGAGCCGCTGTCAATTCCGCGCTCAGCTGCGCGACAGGGAAATCGAGGCGCCCCTGAACTGGTTCTCCGCCTTGATCACAACGGACTGCTTGTTGCCTCGCGTTGTCAGCGAAAGGTGCGCCGAGAAGCCGGGCGCAGTCGCGACGACCTGAAAATTGCCGCCGCCGGAGCGTCCCTCAAGGTTCCCGTTGAGGTTCCGGCTGGTTTCGCTCCATGTCCCGGAAACCGCGGAGCCCTGCGCCATGACATTGCTGGTCAGATTGAATTTGTAGCTGTCGCTGGCGCAGGTCAGGGTCTGTTGGAGACCGTTTCCGCCCGCGCCAACAGCATAGCTCGCGCGGCAACGAATTCGTTCGGTCGACCCGTCGTCCAGCGTGACCGTGCCCGCGCCAGACCAGTTGCCCGCCATGCCGGCGAACGGCCCCGATTGCGCATGGCTTGCCGAGCCCCACACCGAGGCGACCAGCAAGGTGGCAACGGCGAATATCAGCCGTCGCGCAAACGCGAGTGCAGGGGCCTTTTGGCCGGCCTTACTGCCGCGACGCTTCCCATCGGCCGCTGCACGGTACTCCCGCAGATGCTCCATTCCACTTCCCCCATCCGGCATTGCCATTGAGTTGGCCGTTCGCATATGCACCATTGATGGATACCCGCACAAGTCCTTCCCGGCCAATACTGCCGGAGACGTCGGCGCCCGCAGCGGAAATCTTACCGTCTGCGACGGTGAGCGTCGAGCTTACGGACGGTTCGCACGAGCCCGCCTTGGTAATAATCGTCACATTCCACAGCCCATCATAGGGCGTCTGGGCGAGGGCGGGAGCAATGCCGAGACCGGCGGCAGCGACCAGAACAAAACCAAAAACGCGATGATGACGCATGAAATATATCCCTTATTTGAATGATGACGGCCATTTTTCGGGACAATGTGTTTAAACTTTGATGCATTGCATTGAAGAAGAAATTAATGAATAAAAACAAATACTTGAATTCGGAATCACAGGTGGTTTGAGAGGGCGAAATCGGGCCAGGACAGGCTCCCAGCCTCAGTCAGACTCGCTAATCAGTCAGACCAGGCGCGTTGGTCGCAAATTGTTCGTCCTGTGGCTTGCCGGGCAGGGCGTCGTGGGCCGTGGCGTAGTCGATGACTTCGCCCAATAATTTCTGTCCGAGTGGCGCCAGCGCGCGTTCCCACAGCTCCCGGGCGGTTTCGCCCTTCCTGACGAAACACCAATCCTGGGCCGCGATCGCGCCGGCATCCATGCGATCGGCAAGATGGTAGACGGTGCCGCCAGCGATCGGGTCTTTCTCCCGGATCGTCCATTCGACCGCGGCGATGCCGCGATGCCGCGGCAGCAGCGACGGATGGTACCCAATTCCGCCGAGCCTTGCCGCGGCGAGGGCTTCCTTGCTGATGCGGGCGTGGCTGTGCGCGGTGACGATAAGGTCGGTACCCCCGGCGATTTCCGAGGCCACGACAAGCCTCGGATCGGCCTGCACGGTAACCGCGATACCGGCGTTGCGGGCAGCAGTGGCGAGCCGATCCTCGGCGTCCGCAACGACAACCCTGACGATGTCGACACCGCGTTGGCGCAGCATTTCCAGTGTCGTCACGCCGAAATGGCGGGAGCCGACGAGGGTGATCCGCATGGGTTCTCTTCCGTGAGGGTGAGATATGTCGCCCGTCGATAACACGCCACCGGCATCTGTCACGCCGCATGAAAATGGCGACGGCAGGTTATCAACAGGGCCAGCCGAAGCGGAACAATTCTCTTCGAACAAAAGGACCGCCCGAAGGCGGTCTCCGTGTCGCTGGAATGGCGCGCACGCCGCTCAGGAGACCTGCAACGATAAGTGAATCGTGCGACCTCGTTTTGTCTGGCAGATTTACAGCCCATTACGAAGGAAGCGACGCCCTTATTCCTGCGAGTCTCCTCAGTTGCAAACCATCACGCAACGCCCCTGCGAGGAACAGACCTGATGCCGTCCCCTGCCGCCGCATGGACCGCCGCCGGGTGCCACTACAACCGCTCCGGGAACGACGACAACGGCCTCACCGTTCGGACGGCATCCGCCATAGGGACCGCGGTGGAAGCCCACACCGCAGCCACCCGCCACCTGGATGACCAAATCGGCAGGAGCCTGGCCGGGGGCAAGCGGCATGGCTTGCACGGCACCGCCCGAAAATCCCAGAATAAAAGCAAGAGCGACAAGCTTGTTCATGCGCGTCGCCTTGGTTTTTTGCGCGACGCGATCATCGGCTGAGCGGCGTCGTTTCGTAAAGAGCGAATTCGAGGGGGCGCCGATATCCAGGGTCTAGCGCGAAAACTTCGGTATTTTTTCCGCAAACCCATTGAAGCAGGTCAGCCGTTCATCTTCCTCCTTGACGTAGCGGCAGTCCACAACCCCGTTCGCGGGAGCCGATTTGGGCTTCGGCTTCGGCGGAAGGATAGCGTCGTAGCAGTCCAGCCGATCCTTGGTCCCATCATCGATTTCCAGACATGCCAGCAGCTTTTCGGCCATAGACTTCGGAGCGCCGTGCGACTTCGCGTGCGCCGGTGGCTTCCCTCCGGCCGGTGCAGGGTCGCTTTGTGCAAACGCTCCCGCGGAGTACAGCACTGCGATCAACGTAAGCGCTTTCTTCATGATATTTCCTCTTTGCCTGGAGCCCTAGCTCTACAAGGCGATTGACGGGCATGGCAACACGCAGAAATGAACGCGGAAAGAAATCCGGCTTAGAATCCTGCGATCTTACAGATTTGTAACAAGACAAAATGCGCGAACCCCGTCTGCAATGCCGCGGACGCGCTTGATCGGCGCAATTTGGGGTGGCGCCGATCCAATTTGCCTTTTAGAATTATCGCATGGCAGTGGAGATAGTGTAAACATGAGCACACCCAGGCGCTCGCGGATCGTCCTTTCGCTGGTTTCGATCGTAACCGTTTTTGCGCTGTCGGCGCAGGCGGAAGACCAGAACAAGCCGCCGTCGAAAGACGCGAGCAAGCCGGCGGTGCAGACGCCGCGCCCGGGTCCCGCACGCGCCGGACAAGCCCGAGGCCGTGGGCCGCAGGACGGACGCTACGCACGAGGGCGCCTGCCGGAGCGCAATTTTGGCGGATACGTCTACCACGGTCGCGAAGCCTGGGAGGGCGGGCGCTGGCGTCACGAGGCCCACAATGGACGATATGGCTGGTGGTGGGATGTCGGGGGCGTCTGGTATTTCTATCCGCAACCGATGGATGGACCGCCCGCTTATGTTTCTGACCTTGAGGTCGTAGACGATTACGGCGGACCGGACGGACCGCCGGCCGGTTATCCGCCGCCACCGGTGGCTTATGCGCCACCGCCGCCGCCTCCACCGGACCCCGCCGCAGGTGCGGTCGGTGGCGCCATAGTCGGTGGGCTGTTGGGTGGCCTTATCACCGGACGACCGGGCGGCGCGATCGCCGGCGCGGTCGCCGGCGGTACGGTCGGCGCCATCGCTGGTGCCCAGGCCGCCGCGCGTCCCGGCTATTATCTGGCGCAAGGCAATTGCTATTACCGATATCCGTCAGGACAATACGTTCTGGTCGACCCGCGCACTTGCTATTGAAGCGAATTTGAAGCGCACGGGTTTTGCGATGCCGGCAGACTTTTGTCTGCCGGGTGCCGAAATTTTTTGGCAATCGCACGAGCCGATCTGCTTTCAGTCCAAAATCTGCTACGAGCCCACGACAAACCACCGGCAGTGCGCGCAGCGTGGCGGGTCAACCTTCTGTCAGAGTTACGTCATGCACCCTGTCATGCTTCGGGCCAACTCGTCGAACTCCGGGGCGAACGCTCCGGCATTGCAGCCGCCGATCCGGACGAGCTAGTGTCGCCGATCAACGAACATGAGTTTGCCAAACATGCGAAAGTCTTCCACGACATCGCTTCCGTCGCTGAGTGTTCGCATCGATCTGGACACCGACGGCCGCATCGGGCCCGGCAAAATCCAGTTGCTCGAGAATATTCGTGCCTGCGGATCGATCTCGGCCGCGGGCCGGGCCATGGACATGTCCTACAAGCGGGCATGGGACCTGGTCGACGAGATCAATCGCATCTGCGGGCGCGCTGCCGTCGAGCGGCAAGCCGGCGGCAAAAATGGTGGCGGCGCTATCCTGACGCCGTTTGGTCTTTCCCTCGTTGCGCGCTACCGGAAAATCGAACGCTCCGCGGAGAGCGCGGCCCGGAAAGAGCTTCTGGCGTTGCGGGCTGACCTGGGTGCGCGACGAAAAACTTGAACGGCGAGCCGATCGCCGATCGGCCCAATTCCGCCTTTGACGGTTCAAGCCTTCACTTGCAGATCGAGTTCTGCCCGGCGGATTAAAGCGGCCGGGGCGTGACCCAAGCGACAACAGCCAAGCTACGTCAGCAATGCCGCGCCCGCGTCGTTCGACGTCCAGGGTCATGATTAGAGCATGATCCGGAAAAGTGGGAACCGGTTTTCCGAAAAGATCATGCTCAAACAAAGAGATGAGATCATGATCCGATTCAACCTAATCGGATCGTGATCTAGCATCACCAATGTAACGATAGGGACTATAAATCGATTTTAGTTTCCCACTGTTGCCCAATTGCACTTTGTGACCGGGGTCCATCTGCGCTATATCCAACCATATATAGCGAAAACCAGGCGGGATTCAAGTCCTGTCCGTGTCAGTGGTCAAATCTGGGGGAAGTGGAAATGAGAAGAACGCTCGTATTTGCGCTCGCCATGGCGAGCCTGGTGACTACCGCGAACGCGGCGGATGTGGATTTGTTTTCCTTTAACGCCCCGCCGCAGTTCAAGGACCCGCTTCCGGATAGTTTGACATGGTATGGCGTCACCTTATTCGCGACACTCGACGTCGGTTATGCCTACCAGACCAACGGCCGTCCCCTTGGAGCCGTGGTCTCGGGTCTTGAATTCATCCCGTTCACGACCACCAGGAACTACACGGGGCAGAGGATATCGACGATTGCCGAAAGCGGTCTGACGCAATCGAATGTCGGCCTGAAGTTCGACGAACCGCTCGGCCTCGGCTGGAGCGCGGTCGGCCGGGCCGACACGGGTTTCGATCCGCTCACAGGAAAACTCTCCGACGGTTGCAGCTCGTTTATCCAGAATGCCGGCGTCGTCTACACCCAGCAAAACTCCAATGCCGATACAGGCCGCTGCGGCCAGGCGTTTAACAGCCAACTCTTTGGCGGTCTCAGCAACGAGCAATACGGCACGCTGACGATCGGCCGCCAGAATTCATTCCAGCTCGACGGCATCGCAGCTTACGACCCGATGGCCCTGTCCTACGCCTTCTCGCTGCTCGGCTATTCCGGCACCAATGGCGGCTCGGGCAGCACGCAAGCGGCCCGCTGGGATAACGCGGCCAAGTACGTCTACGAATACGGGCCTATCAACGCCGGCGTTATGTATTCCAACGGCGGCTCGAACACCGGCATGTTCGGCAGCGGCTATGGCTTCACTGTCGGCGGATTCTACAAAGGCTTTTCCGCCGAGGCGGTCTATACGAAGGAGCACGGCGCCGTAAACCTGCAGACGTCAGTCAACGATACGTTCGGCAGCCAGACTCTCGCCGCCAACATTTCGGACAACACGGCGTGGTCGCTCCTGGCCAAATATACCTTTGAGTTCGGCGGGCGTTCGCTCGGCGGATATCCGACCAAGGCACCAAAGGCCGAAGCCCCCGGCGACAAGTTGACATTCTTTGCCGGCTACACCCATGTCGATCAGGCAAACCCGAGTACTCCGATTGACTTCGGGGGCGCGGCAGGCGGATATCCGCTGACGGTCACCGCGACGCTGCCCGACAATAACGCGTTCACCACCGACAAAGTCCTGCAATTCTTCTGGGTGGGTGCGAAGTACGATTTGGCCTGGGGTTTGAGTTTTACCGGCGCCTACTATCACGTGAACCAGAACTCCTATGTGGCAGATGGCGCGGCCTGTACCTTGGGCGGCGCCAGCAGGTTAGACTGCGCAGGTACCTTCGACCAGGTCTCGTTCCTCGCCGACTACAATCTCACCAAGCATCTTGATCTCTACGCCGGCGTTACCTACGGCAAGGTGACGAACGGATTGGCTTCCGCATTTCCCGGTACGCCAGGTGCCAAGTATGGCTTCGCCGGCACGGGGACCAGCGTCGACACGACCTCGATGATGACCGGCTTCCGTATAAAAATCTAAGACGAATGGCCAGGCGACGGCTTGGCTCGTTGTCGAACGAAAGCCTGCCCCGCACTTGGTCTGGGGCGGGTCTTGGTTCATGTAAGAACTTGGCTCATGTAAGGACTTGGCTTGTGTAAGAAACGGGGTCCGGCCCGATCGGATGCGCGATGGACGACGCGCCGCTCCCAGCGGACGCGCGATGTTGAAGCACAACATGGCGCAGTCCGAGCCCGCGCCTCACACCTCAGGCCCAAATATGATTCTGCATTCGAATGGCGGACAGCGCTGTCTTGCAGGACCGGCGGTAAAACAGGTTGATGATGATGTCCAACATGATCGAACCCCGTTGTTTGATCGAAGCCAGTCGATCAGATCCTGGTTTCAGGCCGGTTTCGTCGCGGCTGTAAAATGGTTTCGTTGGGCGGCGAGGCCATGCCCATGCACTTCATCGATTCATAACCCGACAAGCTCAGCCATCCCGGCGCACGCCCTGCGCCGGTCAACCCGGATTGCGGCGGATTGGTGATATTCCCGACTTGATGCACGTCAACGATGGGCCGGTCGTCCGACTTACGGTTTCGCATGGCATCCGGTCGAGCGCCGTTGCCCTCGAAGGGAAGAGCGCCAATCACGCGTCCACGGTTCGAGGAGTAAGGATCATGTTCAGCAAGACAATAGTCGCTTTAGTTGCCGTCGCGGCAGCCAGCTTGGTTGCACCAACGGAAGCGTCTGCCTGGGGACGTGGCGGGGGTGGTTTCCATGGCGGAGGATTTCATGGTGGTTTCCACGGCGGCTATGGCGGATGGCATGGCGGTGGATGGCGAGGCGGCGGTTGGCGTGGTCCCGGTTGGGGCGCTGTGGGTATTGGCCTAGGTCTCGGCCTGGCCGCTCCGTTTGTCTACGGCGGATACGGCTATCCATACGGATACCCGTACGATTATGGCAGCTATGACGGTGATGGCGGCTGCTATCTGGTGCGGCAGCGGATCATGACGCCCTACGGCTGGCGCGTGCGTCGGATAGAGGTTTGCGACTGACCAAGCTGCGATTGTCGCTTGACGGCAACATGATGGCATAGCTGGCGCGGAAGCGCAGCTTGCCGTCATGCCCGCCGCATTTTGGCCAACGATCGGGAAGTATTCTTACCCGGCAGCATTCCGATTTGATCGACGGCATGAGGCGAATTGCGCAAGTAAGGGTTGCGTGAATGAGTAAGACGAGGATTGAAAAATTCGGAGAACATCTTGCGTCGGATGTTGCCCGGGCCATCCAACAGACCGATCGCGCCGTTCACGCCGCCCTTGAGCACCGTCATCACTCCCGTTGGCACCCGGCCTCGACGGCCCCCTACAATCAGGATCTTGAACTTCGTGTCAGCGAAGACGGCACGACAACGACCATGCCGTTTCCCTGCAGGCACACGAACGAAGACGAATGGATCAACGTCGATCTGGGCGTGCCGCTGCAAATCCAGCCTGTTGAATGGCGCGCCTGGCAGCAAAGCAAATCGCCGCACCCTCACCAGTCGTCGATCTTCGCTCCGGAGAGGTCGGCGGCTCGCCGGCGGGAGCAGTGGGACCGGCAGCACGGGCAGCCAAATAATGCCCATGCCGATTTTCTCACGAAGCCGGATGCTTGAGCACGAACACCGGAACCCGGCACTTCGGCGCGCAGGCAGGGAGCACCAAGCGCCGATCGCTCTGACAACTCCGCGCGACGAAATGTAAGGGGGGCTGCGTTTCTTCCCCCGGTCTCGCAGTTTTCCGGTTTGTCCTCGGGCGGCGGGGCCGGAGACACCTTGGCTGCGAAAATTGGCAACGAAAAAAAGGCGAGGCCCGGATGAGGGAGTAGCCGGGCCTCTTAGCAAACACCTTAACAGCGCCCCTCATGCCGCTCGGCAAATGCTGAAGTCCACAATAGGGCCTCGATCGTTTGCCGCTTTGATCTTGGACAATGAGTCCGATAGGCGACCGAACCTTTCGAAGTTGGCCCGCGAGCAGCCCAGCTCGAAAGGAATCATCTGTGGCCGGGTTGCTTGATGCAAATCAATCGGGCAGCGCGGTGAGGGACTAGTTTTGAAAAGAGTCAAACTGGGCCGGTGATCCAAACAGTGGAGTGAATTTCATGAGAACGATTTCATTGGCAGTTGGTATGTTGGCCGCCGTCGCCGCAACCGGGGCGTCGGCGCAATCCGTCAACCTCAGCGGCAAATACAAATGCACCCAAATGTGCCGAATGGGCCTCGTTGGCAATCCTGCCTATATCACCCAGAACGGCCCTGAGCTGAATCTGTTAAATGAAGCCGGCGAGCCGTCCCGCGCATGGCCGGATTGGTTCGCACCGGCCACCAGGATCTGGATTGAACGCTATGACTATGGCGCTGTTTATTCGCCGGATGGCATGCTCATTCAGTTTGACAATGGGACAATCTGGGAACGCGACCTCGGACCGCCGCCGCCGCTACGCCGCCGCGGTTAGGCGACATCGCCGCCAATAAAGCGCAATGTCCACTTTCCAGCTCAGTCTTGTATCGCCCGAGAAGCTGCTATTTGCCGGCCAGGTCGATCAGGTCGACCTGCCCGGGGCCGAGGGTGATTTCGGCGTTCTCGCCGGTCACGCGCCGGTGGTTGCGGTGCTTCGTCCAGGGATCGTGACCACCATAACCGGGGCCGTCCGCGACAGGTTCGTTGTGTTCGGAGGCTTGGCCGAATTTTCGGACGTGGAACTCATGATTCTGGCAGATTCGGCGACATCCGCGGAAGACGTCGATCTCGCTGAACTCAAGACCAAGATCGAGGAGATGCAGGAAGGCTTGACGAAAACGCTGCCGGGCGCCGAGTTCGATAGCGCCGTTGCGCGGCTCGATCACTACAAGTCCATGCACATCACCTTAGCCCCAGCGACCGCCTTCTAATTAGGGTATAATCAGGACTCAACGCATGACAACCTTCGACAAACGTGAACAGGGCTTCGAAGCCAAATTCATCCATGATGAAGAGCTGAGATTCAAGGCAACGGCGAGATGTAACAAAATGCTGGGTAACTGGGCTGCGGCACACCTCGGCCTGACGGGAGACGCCGCGGTTGCCTACGCAAATGAACTCGTGACCGAAGATCTGGTGAGCCAAACCAGCAACGCCACCTTGCAGAGGGTAGCAAAGGACCTCGCGAAGAAGGGCATTTCGGAGCAGCAGGTCGCCAAGAGGATGAACGAGTTCCTTCACATCGCGCTGGAGCAGATTGAGACTGGCAAATAGTTGGAGATGATCTCGCGCCCGCCAAAGTGAATCAGGCAACGGCGCGCCGGTCCTGCCGTCGGTCGCGATCGGTATCGTCGGATCCTTCGGCGCCATTGTCCTCGCCGGGCTCACGCTCGATCTCTATGGCCAGATCGGCATGGTGGTCTTGATTGGACTTGCGGCCAAGAACGGCATTCTGATCGTCGAGTTTGCCAAGGAAAAGCGCGAGCAGGGCGTGCCCTTGCTCGAAGCAGCGACCGAAGGCGCCCGCTTGCGCTTCCGCCCGGTGATGATGACGTCGTTCGCCTTCATTCTCGGGCTTTATCCGCTGGTATTTACATCTCCCATACTAGGCGAAGACGATTTTTTAAACCATTGATGATGTTATGAAAATGCCGCACCGCCGCGCGGCCGAGTAGCCGGGCGCCGCTCTTTCCACCTACCCCAGAGAGTGTACGCGCTCGGCTACTTCGATTTAAACGATCGATCGGCGCCAGGTGAGGCAGGCAGGCATGCCGACAATCCGGGCGCCAAATCTACTGTTCGGAAAGCTTCTGCTGA